>NZ_AYMJ01000006.1 GCF_000633255.1 Pseudomonas sp. H1h | reverse complement strand
CCTACGAGCCGACCACCCCCAAACTGAACACACCCAATCCAACTGTGGGAGCTGGCCTGCCAGCGAAAGCGGCCCAACAGCCAGCCATTTTCCAACTGAGAACTCTCAATCGAATTCAGCGACTGAAGGCTACGATGTTTTGATCTTCAAAAGATCGCAGCCTGCGCCAGCTCCTACAGGGGCTTGTAGGGCGGCTCTGTTTTTTGTGTTCACGATGTTCTTGAGCGCGACAACCGGGTCGTTGACCGTTAGTGTTCCAGGTCCACGCAAGTCGCTTTGAGAGGTCAAAGGAATGACGCGCAACCTCGTCCATCTGCTTCGCCCCAACGGCTATTTCAGTCTGATGGCCTGGGTGCTCGCGGCGTTGCTGTTCATCAATCGGCTGAGCAGCATGGTCAAGCTGTTCATGGCGTTGTATCTGCGTCAGGAGCTGGGACTGGCGATCGAGACGGTTGGCTGGCTGTTGTCGGCTTACGGCGCGGGGTTGTTGGTCGGTTCGATGCTCGGCGGGCTGCTCAGTGACCATGTGCGGACGGCGCGGCTGACGGCGGCGCTGTTTTTCGTTTCCGTGTGGGTGCTGATTCTGCTCGGGCTGGTGACGCAGGTGCCGCTGTTGGCCGGGTTGCTGTTGCTCAGCGGCACGATCGATGGCGCGATTCGGACGTTGCACCAGCGCTTGATCATGGAGTACTGCGAGCCTGCGCAGCGCCCGCGCGCTCAAGCCTTGAGCCGGGTGGCGCGTAACCTTGGCATGGCCGCCGCCGGTATTGCCGGCGGGGTGTTGGCGCAGACGGATTTCCGCTGGGTGTTTTTTGCCAGTGCGGCGATGACGCTGTTGGCGTTGCTCTGGTTTGTGCGTACTACCTGGCGCCGCGCGGTACTCGAGCCCGATGAGGTTCCCGAGGCTGGCACTGGCGTGCCGTTGCGCGACACGGCGTTTCTCTGGCTACTGGCGGCGGCGGTGTTGCTCGGGATGGCCTTCGATACCGTCTACAGCACGCTAGGCAATTATCTACGCGACTACTACCACCTGAGCACCGAGGCCATCGGCTGGCAGTTCGGGCTCAATGCGATGCTGGTGGTGGCGCTGCAAATTCCATTGGCGCACTGGGGCGAGCGTTGGGGCTCGCGTCGGCAATTGCTGGCGGGTTGTGTGTTGCTGGCCGTCGGGTTGGGAATGTTGCCGTTTGGCTCTGGATTGTTTTATGTGTGTTTGTCGACGGTGATCTGGACATTGGGTGAAGCTTTTTTCATGCCGCCGATGAATGTACTGGTCATGCAACACGCGCAGGGCGGTAAAAGCGGCCAGTATTTTGGCCTGTTTTTCATGAGCTGGAGTGCGAGCGCATTGCTGTCGCCGGTGTTGAGTGGTCAGCTGTATGGGCACTTCGGCGGCCACAGCGTGTGGTTTGCCAGTGCGACGCTGGCGCTGATGACCTTGCCGTTGGTCTACCTTGCGACACGCTCATCAACCCGGGCCAAGGTGCTTGCTGTCCGCAAAGGCGTGACCTCGCTTAGCTGATTCGGTTATAGCGATTATTCACAAGTGATCTGCCAAACCGGGGCATTTCCGGGGACTCGTTAGCGTCCTATCTGGTGAACCGGGCTGATCGGAACTAGATTTCATTCAGCGCCGGATCGGCACCCCAGGCTACAACCACGAAAGGATGGAATCAGCTATGAGCATTTTTCAACGCATTGTGCTGTTGCTTAAGGTTTTGGTGATGCTGTCACTGGGTACGTCTGCAGCCTGGGCGAGTACCGCCAGTCCTCAGCAGGGTTTCAATGCAGCGCATGGGCACGGTGGTGTGATCGTGCTGGCCAAGTCCGAATCCGAACCAGGTGATCAGGATCAGGGTGGCAGCAAGGACGATGATGATTCGACCACTGACGAGCCAGACACTGACGATGATGATGGCGACAGCCAGTCGTAAATCGCAGGCAAAAGAAAACCCCTTCTTCCCCCGACTGATGCGCAATCGAGGGCGAAGGGGTTTGGTTAACGCTTTGGCTACAACTCAAGTCTCTTGTGGGAGGGGGCTTGCTCCCGGAAGCGGTGAATCAGTCACGTTCATCTTCGACCGTCACACCGCATTCGCGAGCAAGCCCGCTCCCACAATTTCGTCCGCCGTTATCAGGCGGCGCCGTCGAGGAACTGTTCGGCGTAGTGGCAAGCCACCTGCCGGCTGTCGAGCTGGCGCAATGCCGGCTCTTCAGTGCTGCAACGCTCGGTGGCATACGGGCAGCGCTTGTGGAACGCGCAGCCAGCTGGCGGATTGAGCGGGTTAGGCAGTTCGCCGACGATCTTGATTTTCGGTTTGTTCGGGTCCGGGTGAATGGTCGGGGTCGCCGACAGCAGCGCCTGGGTGTAAGGGTGCAACGGACGTTCGTAGATGTCGTTTTTCGGACCCAATTCCACCGGGCGACCGAGGTACATCACCATCACGTCATCCGCCACGTGTTGCACCACCGCGAGGTTGTGCGAAATGAACACGTAAGCGGTGTTGAACTCTTGTTGCAGATCCATGAACAGGTTCAGCACCTGCGCCTGAATCGACACGTCCAGCGCCGAGGTCGGTTCATCCGCCACCAGCACTTTGGGTTGCAGCATCATCGCCCGGGCCAGGGCGATACGCTGGCGCTGACCGCCGGAGAACATGTGCGGATAGCGCTGGTAGTGCTCGGGACGCAGGCCGACCTGTTTCATCATCGCCTGAACTTTCTCGCGACGTTCGGTGGCCGACAGGTTGGTGTTGATCAGCAGCGGCTCGGCCAGTTGATCACCGATTTTCTGCCGTGGGTTCAACGACGCGTACGGGCTCTGGAACACCATCTGCACGTCTTTGCGCAGTTGCTTGCGCTGGGCCTTGTCGGCACCGGCGACTTCCTGGCCGGCGATTTTCAGCGAGCCGGACGATGGCTCCTCGATCAGGGTCAGGGCACGGGCCAGGGTGGATTTGCCGCAGCCCGATTCGCCTACAACCGCGAGGGTCTTGCCGGCTTCCAGCTCGAACGACACGCCGTTGAGGGCGCGCACGGTCGCGTGGCCCTTGAACAGGCCACGGGAGACTTCGTAGTGACGGGTCAGGTCGCGGGCGGTAAGTACGACGGCCATTACGCCACCTCCTGGTTCAGCGGGTAGAAGCAGCGGGCGAGGCTGTTGGCTTTCGGATCCAGGCCTGGACGCTGCGCGCGGCAGCTGTCCTGCACGTATGGGCAGCGCGGCGACAGCAGGCAACCCTGCGGACGGTCGTAACGGCCCGGAACGATGCCCGGCAAGGTCGACAGGCGTGAGGCGCCCAGGCTGTGCTCGGGAATCGCCTTGAGCAGCGCTTCGCTGTATGGGTGAGCCGGGATGTCGAACAGTTGCGGTACCTGACCGACTTCTACGGCTTGGCCGGCGTACATCACGCACACGCGCTGGGCGGTTTCAGCCACGACCGCGAGGTCGTGAGTGATCAGCACCAGGCCCATGTTCTGTTCTTTCTGCAACGCCAGCAGCAGATCCATGATCTGTGCCTGAATCGTCACGTCGAGTGCGGTGGTCGGTTCGTCGGCGATCAGCAGTTTTGGTTCGCCGGCAATCGCCATGGCAATTGCCACACGCTGGCTCATGCCGCCGGACAGTTGGTGCGGGTAAGCATCCATACGGCTGGCAGCGCCCGGGATTTCAACTTTTTCCAGCAGTTCAATCGCACGTTTGCGCGCTTGCTTGCCGGACATTTTCAGGTGCAGGCGCAGCACTTCCTCGATCTGGAAACCGACGGTGTAGCTTGGGTTGAGCGCGGTCATCGGGTCCTGGAAGACCATCGACAGGTCTTTGCCGACGATCTGCCGACGCTGGCGATTGCTCAGCTTGAGCATGTCCTTGCCGTCGAAGCTGAGCGAGTCGGCGGTGACGATGCCGGGATGCTCGATCAGCCCCATCAGCGCCATCATGGTCACGGATTTACCCGAACCCGACTCGCCAACGATGGCGAGTACTTCGCCTTTGTCGACCTTCAGGTCGAGGCCATCGACCACCGGGGTCGCGTTCTTGTCGCCGAAGCGGACGTTGAGATTCTTGATTTCTAGCAGTGACATGGGAATCTCCTCAGGCGGCGTTCTTGAGTTTCGGGTCCAGCGCATCGCGCAGACCGTCGCCCATCAAGTTGATTGCCAGCACGCTGAGCAAAATGGTCAGACCCGGCAGGCTCACTACCCACCAGGCGCGTTCGATGTAGTCGCGGGCCGAGGCCAGCATGGTGCCCCACTCAGGGGTTGGCGGTTGTACGCCAAGGCCAAGGAAGCCCAGCGCCGCAGCGTCGAGAATCGCCGAAGAGAAACTCAGGGTGGCCTGTACGATCAGCGGTGCCATGCAGTTGGGCAGCACGGTGATGAACATCAGGCGTGGCAGACCGGCACCGGCCAGGCGCGCGGCGGTCACGTAGTCGCGGTTCAGTTCGCCCATCACGGCGGCACGGGTCAGACGCACGTAGGACGGCAGCGATACCACGGCAATGGCGATCACGGTGTTGATCAGGCCAGGGCCGAGGATGGCGACGATCGCCACGGCCAGCAGCAGCGACGGCAGGGCCAGCATGATGTCCATCAGACGCATGATGGTCGGGCCGATCATTTTCGGGAAGAAACCGGCAAACAGACCCAGCAGGATCCCCGGGATCAGCGACATCACCACCGACGACAGACCGATCAGCAGCGACAGGCGCGAACCCTGGATCAGGCGCGACAGCAGGTCGCGACCCAGTTCATCGGTGCCGAGCAGGAACTGCATCTGCCCGCCTTCGAGCCACGCCGGTGGAGTCAGCAGGAAGTCACGGTATTGCTCGCTCGGGTTATGCGGCGCGACCCACGGCGCGAAGATCGCGCAGAAAATCACCAGCAGCATGAACAACAGGCCGGCAACCGCGCCCTTGTTCTTGGAGAAGGCTTGCCAGAATTCTTTGTACGGCGACGGGTACAGCAGGCTTTGATCCGCGCTCGGGGCGGAAGTGGCTACTGAGGATGTTGGAGTGCTCATGGTATGGACCTCAGCGCTGATGACGGATGCGTGGGTTGGCAAAGCCGTAGAGGATGTCCACTACGAAGTTGACCAGAATTACCAGGCAGGCGATTAACAGGATGCCGTTTTGTACGACCGGGTAGTCCCGGGCGCCAATGGCTTCGATCAGCCATTTACCGATGCCGGGCCAGGAGAAGATGGTTTCGGTCAGGACCGCGCCGGCCAGCAGTGTGCCGACTTGCAGGCCGACCACGGTCAGTACCGGGATCAGCGCGTTGCGCAGGCCGTGCACGAACACCACGCGCGAGGGCGACAGGCCTTTGGCCCGTGCGGTGCGGATGTAGTCTTCGCGCAGTACTTCGAGCATCGAGGAACGGGTCATTCGCGCGATCACTGCCAGCGGAATGGTGCCGAGCACGATGGCCGGCAGGATCAGGTGATGCAGGGCGTCGAGGAACGCGCCCATGTCATCGGCCAGCAGCGTGTCGATCAGCATGAAACCGGTGCGCGGCTCGATGTCGTAGAGCAGGTCGATCCGCCCGGAAACCGGGGTCCAGCCCAGGCTCACCGAGAAGAACATGATCAGGATCAGGCCCCACCAGAAGATCGGCATCGAATACCCCGCCAGGGAGATGCCCATCACCCCATGGTCGAACAGGGATCCTCGCTTGAGTGCCGCAATCACCCCGGCCAGAAGGCCCAGGACACCGGCGAACAGCAGGGCGGCCATGGACAGTTCCAGGGTCGCCGGGAAGAGGGAGGTGAACTCGGTCCATACGCTCTCACGCGTACGCAGGGACTCGCCGAGATCGCCGTGGGCCAGTTTGCCGATGTAGTCCAGGTATTGGGCATACAACGGCTTGTTCAGACCAAGGCGTTCCATTGCCTGAGCGTGCATTTCGGGGTCGACCCGACGTTCGCCCATCATCACTTCCACGGGGTCGCCAGGGATCATGCGAATCAACGCGAAAGTCAGCAGGGTGATGCCGAAAAACGTGGGGATCAACAACCCCAGTCGGCGGGCAATAAAACTAAACATCTTGTGTGGTACCTCATCAGCCGGTTAGGCGTGCCCGGCGACCCTGGGATCAGGGAGGCCGGGAGTTTCTTATCTACTTCACCTGGGTGGTGGCGAAGTTATTGGTTGTCAGAGGGCTGATGTGATAACCCTCTACGTTGTTGCGCATTGCGGTAAACATCCGGGTGTGGGCCATGCTGATCCACGGTTGGTCCTGATTAAACAACACCTGGGCCTGTTCGTAGAGCTTCGCGCGTTCGGCCGGATCTACTTTAGCCCGTGCTTCGTCCAGCAGCGCCTGGAATTTCTCGTTGCACCAGCGAGCGTAGTTTTCGCCGTTCTTGGCTGCCTCGCAACTGAGCATAGGCGTCAGGAAGTTATCCGGGTCGCCGTTGTCGCCCGCCCATCCGGCCGACACCATGTCGTGCTCGCCGTTCTTGGCGCGTTTAAGCATCTCGCCCCATTCCATCACGCGGATGTCGACCTTGATGCCCACTTTCGCCAGGTCAGCCTGCATCATCTGTGCGCCGAGCATCGGGTTCGGGTTGGTCGGGCCACCGCCGTTACGGGTAAACAGGGTAAACACGGTGCCTTCCGGAACGCCGGCTTCCTTGAGCAGGGCGCGGGCCTTGTCGAGGTCGCGTGGCGGGTTCTTCAGGTCGTGGTTGTAGCCCAGCAGCGTCGGCGGGTACGGGTTGACCGCCACCGAGGCGTTGCCTTTGCCGAACAGCGCGTTGACGTAGGCTTCCTTGTCGAAGGCGATGTCGATGGCCTTACGCACGCGCACGTCGCTCATGTATTTGTGCTGGGTGTTCATCGCGATGTACGAGACGGTCATCGCGTCCAGCTCATCGACTTTCAAGTTGCTGTCTTTCTTGATGCTCGGGATGTCATCCGGTTTCGGATACAGCGCAACCTGGCACTCGTTGGCCTTGAGCTTCTGCAGACGTACGTTGTTGTCGGTGGCGATCGCCAGAATCAGCGCGTCGGCTGGCGGCTTGCCACGGAAGTAGTCCGGGTTGGCCTTGAAGCGCACCTGCGCATCCTTGGCGTAACGCTGGAAGATGAACGGGCCGGTACCGACAGGCTTGTTGTTCAGGTCGCCGGTCTTGCCGGACTTGAGCAACTGGTCGGCGTATTCGGCCGGGTAGATCGAGGAGAACGCCATCGCGATGTCGGCCAGGAATGGCGCTTCGCGGCGGGTCAGGGTGAACTTGACGGTGTTGTCGTCGACTTTCTCGACGTTTTTCAGCAGTTCCTTGAAGCCCATGCTCTCAAAGTACGGGAAGCCCACACTCGACAGTTTGTGCCACGGGTGATTCGGGTCCAGTTGACGCTGGAAGCTCCAGACCACGTCGTCGGCGTTCATGTCGCGGGTCGGCTTGAAGTATTCGGTGGTGTGAAACTTGACGCCTTTGCGCAGGTGGAACGTGTAGGTCAGGCCGTCTTCGCTGATGTCCCAGGATTCGGCCAGTGCCGGAATCACTTCGGTAGTGCCGGGCTTGAAGTCCGCCAGACGGTTGAAGATGGTTTCGGCCACAGCGTCCGCCGTGACTGCAGTTGTGTACTGGACCATATCGAAGCCTTCCGGGCTGGCTTCGGTGCAGACCACCAAGGGTTTGGCCGAGACGCCGATGGCGGCGCTCAACAACGCAGCCGCGACGGCCGCACGTAGGGGAAGCATTTTCATCGATAACCCTCTGCAATCGGTTGAAGACAAAAAACCGAACGGCCGACTCTTCATGAGTCAGCCGTCGGTTGGCGTTTTTTACAGGATGTTGAATGGAACAGTGGTCACGAGACGGAACTCGTTGATGCTGCCGTCAGACTGGTTTTCGCTGGCGCGGTGAGCGGTGTAGGTGCCACGAATGGTGGTCGCCTTGAGTGGACCGCTCTGTACCGCATAGGTAGCACCGATGCCGTATTCATAGTGGTGCTCACCGTCCATGTTGCGTACGTCGTACGCGGTGCCGGTGTAGTGAGTACCGTCGATGCCCCAGCCGCGCGCCTGGTAGATGTTGAACTTCAGGCCTGGCACGCCGTATTCGGCCATGTTCAGACCGTAGGCGACCTGGAAGGATTTCTCGTTCGGACCGTTGAAGTCGGACAGCAGGGAGTTGGCCAGGTAGATGCCGTTGGTTTCGTGCAGGTAGTCGAAGTACTCGTCGCCATTGATGGCCTGGTACGAGAAGGTCAGGCTGTGGGCCTGGTGAGTCAGGCCGAACGACAGCGAGTAGGTGTCGTTGTCGATTTCGCCCATCTCTTTTTTGCCGGTATCGACCGTCTTGTAGTAGTTCAGGCCGGTGGTCAGGCTCACGATGTTGCTGTCACCCAGTTCATGGGTGGCGCCGAAGTAGTACTGGTTCCAGAAGTCTTCAACCTTGGAGGCGTACAGGCTGGTCTTCAGGCTTTTCAGCGGCTGGTAGTTCAGGCCGACGATGCTTACGCGATCGGTCTCGGCTTTGTTGTTGGTGTACTCGGAGCGGAACTTCGACAGGCTCTCTTCGGTACGCGGCGATACGCGGTCGAAGCTGCCGGCGTCGAACGACAGGTTGTTCAGTTCTTCGCTGTGCAGGCTCACACCTTCAAAGCTCGAAGGCAGCGCACGGTTGCCGATGGTGTCGACGATCGGGGTGCTGAAGTTCTGGCGACCGGCGGTCAGAGTGGTGTTCGACACACGGAACTTGACGTTGGCCAGGCCCAGTTTGCTCCACTGGCCTTCAGCGTCGCCGCCTTCTTTGGTCAGCGTACGGTTGTTGCCTGCGCCCGGACGCGAACCCGGTGCACCACCGTTGTTGGCGGCCAGATCCTTGCGATCACGCTCCAGCGCCACGGCGTTGTAGGCGGCTATTTCAGTGCTGACACCGACGGTGCCCTGAGTGAAGCCAGAGTTGAAGTTGACGATGGTGCCCTGCACCCAGTTGATACGACGGTCAGTCGGGGTGGCGACGCCGTCCTTGCGGTAAGTGAACTTGCCACCGCGCTTGAGTTGCTCGTTGGCGTACCAGTTACGGGTGGTGCCGCTGATTGTCGAACCTTCGAGGAAACCGGTGGCGTCAGCCTGGGCGCTTTTCTCGTTGACGGTCACCGGGGTGAACGCCTGGCTCTGTTCCTCGGCATAAGCCGAGGCGGTGATGCTGCTGATGGCCAAGGCCAGTATCGCGGTGCTGCTCAGTTTCATGGGTGAAGCTCCTTTACTTTCTTTTTATGCCGGCTTTTTTGGGTTGGCCGGTTATTGGTTTAGAACTCATTCACACATCGCAAACGTTTGCAAAAGGCCGGATCGGCGAATTTCGGCAAAGCGCTTGCGTGAGGGGGATAGACGGCCCCCCTCAGCGTTGCGGCTAATCGGTTGGGTTAATCGATACTGACGCCCGAGAATACGTTGCGACCGAAGGGGCTGACTTTGAACCCTTCAACCCTGGCGCTTAACGGCTGGTTGACCGTCGAGTGGGCGACAGGCGTGATCGGCACTTGCTGCTTGAGCAACTGCTGAGCCTGTTTGTAAAGCGTGGTGCGCTGGTCGCGGTCTGTGACGACCTTGGCCTCTTTGATCAGCTTGTCGTACGCCGGGTCGCACCACATGGAGTAGTTGTTGCCGCCAATGGCGTCGCAGCTGTACAGGGTGCCCAGCCAGTTGTCCGGGTCCCCGTTGTCACCGGTCCAGCCGATAAGGCTGATGTCGTGTTCGCCATTCTTGGTGCGCTTGATGTATTCGCCCCATTCGTAGCTGACGATCTTCACTTTCAGACCGATTTTCGCCCAGTCAGCCTGGAGCATTTCGGCCATCAGTTTGGCGTTCGGGTTGTAGGGACGTTGTACCGGCATCGCCCACAGGGTGATCTCGGTGCCTTCTTTGACGCCGGCAGCCTTGAGCAGCTCGCGGGCTTTTTCCGGGTTGTAGGCGGCGTCCTTGATACTGTCGTCGTAGGACCACTGGGTCGGCGGCATGGCGTTGACGGCCAGTTGCCCGGCGCCTTGATAAACAGCGTTGAGAATCCCTTGTTTATTCACCGCCATGTCCAGCGCCTGGCGCACTTCGAGCTGGTCGAAGGGCTTGTGGCGTACGTTGTAGGCGATGTAACCAAGGTTGAAGCCCGGCTTGGAAATCAGTTGCAGTTTCGGGTCGGCTTTCAGGGCTTCAACATCGGCGGGGCGCGGATGCAGGGTGATCTGGCATTCGCCGGCCTTGAGCTTCTGCACGCGGACCGACGCATCGGTGTTGATCGCGAAGATCAGATTGTCGAGTTTGACCCGGCTCGGGTCCCAGTAATGTTTATTCCCGGTGTAACGGATGTTCGAGTCTTTCTGATAGCTCTTGAACACGAACGGCCCGGTACCGACCGGCTTCTGGTTGATGTCGCTCGGCTTGCCTTCGGCCAGCAGCTTGTCGGCGTATTCGGCGGACAGGATGGCGGCGAAGCTCATGGCGATGTTCTGGATGAACGCGGCGTCGACGCTGTTGAGCGTGAACTCCACGGTCAGCGGCCCGGTCTTTTCGACCTTGGCGATGTTCTTGTTCAGGCTCATCCCGTTGAAATACGGGAATTCTGTCGGATAAGCCTTACGGAATGGCTGCTGCGGATCGAGCATGCGGTTAAACGTGAACAGCACGTCGTCGGCGTTGAAATCGCGTGTCGGTTTGAAGTACGGCGTCGTATGAAACTTCACACCTTCACGCAGGTGAAAGGTGTACTTGAGACCATCCTCGGAAATATCCCACTTGGTTGCCAGACCCGGTACGACGTTGGTCGCGCCTTTTTCGAACTCGACCAGGCGGTTGTACAGCGGCTCGGCGGCGTCGTTGTCGGTCGCCGTCGTGTATTGCGCGGTATCAAAACCCGCCGGGCTGCCTTCGGAGCAGAACACCAGGCTCTTGCTGGCGGCGTAACTGGCGGAGGTGGCGGCCAACAGACCGGCACCCAGCAATGCGGAAAAAACCAAGGTATGGCGCATGACGCTCCCTCTTTTTGTAGTGTTGTCCAATGCACCGCGATCCCGTCCAGGGAAGTTGAGGTTGCATTGAGCTCAATCCAGTACGTACGGCAAGCCGGTGGCCCACACAGAGACTGGTCAGAACCCGACGGTAGGGGCCGTGGGTCTGGCAGTAAATGCGTAATTGCCTTAAAACTCGTAGGAAAAGGCGACACGTCCTCTGCCGCTGCAGTCATCTGCAGCGGAATTGGCTGTAGGCAAATTCCTGACTTCCCGGCAGCTAAAACAACGGCGACGTCATGAACGTCGCCGTTGCAATGGCTTAATTGCTGACGCTGACGCCGTAGAAGGAATTCAAGCCGAATGGGCTGATCTTGAAGTCCTGCACGTTGGCGCGCATGGGTTGGTACACCGTCGAGTGAGCGATAGGTGTCATTGGGACTGCATCTTTGAGGACGTGTTGCGCCTGTTTGTACAGTTCGGTGCGCTTGGCCTGGTCGGTCGTGCGCTTGGCTTCTTTGACGAGGCCGTCGAACTTCTTGTCGCACCACTTGGAGAAGTTGTTGCCGCTGAGCGAGTCGCAGCCGAACAGCACGTTCAGCCAGTTGTCCGGATCACCATTGTCACCGCTCCAGCCAATGATCATGGCCTGGTTCTCGCCACCTTTGGAGCGCTTGATGTACTCGCCCCACTCGTAGCTGGTGATCTTCACGTTCAAGCCGATCTTCTTCCAGTCGGACTGGAGCATTTCAGCCATCAGCTTGGCGTTCGGGTTGTACGGACGCTGAACCGGCATCGCCCACAGAACGATCTCGGTACCTTCCTTGACGCCAGCTTCCTTGAGCAGTTGCTTGGCTTTTTCAGGATCGTACTTGGCGTCCTTGATGGTGGTGTCGTAGGACCACTGGGTCGGCGGCATGGCGTTGACGGCCAACTGGCCAGCGCCCTGGTAAACCGAGTCGATGATCTGTGGCTTGTTCACTGCCATGTCCAGCGCCTGACGCACGCGCAGGTCAGCCAGCGGGTTTGGCTCGTTGCTGCCCTTGACCTTGTCCATCACGTTGTAGGCGATATAGCCCAGGTTGAAACCGGCCTGGTCAGGCATCTTCAGGGTCTTGTCGGCCTTGAGCGCCGCGAGATCCGCCGGACGCGGGAACAGAGTGACCTGGCACTCGTTCTTTTTCAGTTTCTGGATACGCACCGACGGGTCGGTGGTGATGGCGAAGATCAGGTTGTCGATCTTCACGTCCTCAGGTTTCCAGTAGTCCTTGTTGCCGGTGTAACGGATGTTCGAGTCTTTCTGGTAGCTCTTGAACACGAACGGGCCAGTGCCGATCGGCTTCTGGTTGATGTCGGCAGCCTTGTCTTCCTTGAGCAGCTGGGCAGCGTACTCGGCGGACTGGATCGAGGCGAAGCTCATGGCCATGTTCTGGATGAACGCGGCGTCAACCTGGGCGAGGGTGAACTTGACGGTGTGGTCGTCGACTTTATCGATCTTGGTGATGTTGGTGTCCATCCCCATGTCGGTGAAGTACGGGAATTCGGTCGGGTATGCCTTACGGAACGGGTCATCCTTGTTAATCATGCGATTAAAGGTGAACAGCACGTCGTCGGCGTTGAACTCACGAGTCGGCTTGAAATACGGGGTAGTGTGGAACTTGACGCCTTCACGCAGGTGGAAGGTGTAAGTCAGGCCGTCCGGGGAAATGTCCCAACTGGTGGCCAGGCCCGGGATAACGGCGGTGCCGCCACGCTCGAACTGGCTCAGACGGTTGAACATGGTTTCGGCTGAGGCGTCGAAGTCGGTTCCGGTGGTGTACTGGCCTGGATCAAAACCGGCCGGGCTCCCTTCGGAGCAGAACACCAGGTTAGTCGCAGCGGATGCGAAAGGTGCGGAGGCTAACAAGCCTGCGCCGACTAAAAACGGAATGACCGCGTGTTTAAGCATGTTGGCCTCATGATTTGTTGTCATTTTTTAATATTGAGGTACGACCTCGTGAGTCGTGCCTGCGGATACTTATGCAGGGGCCATACCCAATGCAAGATCCAGAGCGACTGCCGGCCTCAAAGCGTGGCACGAACGTACCTTAATGTCGCATTTGTATAATAGTTGACGCATTTGACCGTTTGCGGCCGTTTTTTACGGTGCAAATGGAGCCCCAAAACGGTGCATTGGTCACGTTGTGCGCGCCGCCTTGGGGCTCGGTGTTACTTATTTATACCCACGCCGTAGAAGGGCGTCAGGCCAAACGGGCTGATCTTGAAGTCAGTCACTTCCTTGCGCAGCGGCTGGAACACCGTGGAGTTGGCGATCGGGGTGATCGGCACCTGCTGTTTAAGGATCAATTGCGCCTGTTGATACAGTTTTACCCGTTGCGCCTTGTCGCTCGTCACCTTGGCCTGCTGCACCAGTTCGTCGTAGGCCGGGTCGCACCACTTGGCGTAGTTGCTGCCCTTGACCGCCGCGCAGCTGTAGAGCACGCCGAGCCAGTTGTCCGGGTCGCCGTTGTCACCTGTCCAACCATAGATCATCGCGTCGTGTTCGCCATTCTTCGCGCGCTTGATGTACTCGCCCCATTCGTAGCTGACGATGTTGGCCTTGATGCCGATCTTGTCCCAATCCTGCTGGATCATCTGTGCCGACATCCGCGCATTCGGGTTGGAGGCGCGCTGCACGGTCATCGCCCAGAGATTGATGGTGGTGCCCGGTGCAACCCCGGCTTCCTTGAGTAGCGCCTTGGCTTTGACCGGGTCATACGGTGCGTCCTTGATGCTCGGGTCATACGACCATTGCGCCGGTGGCAAGGCGTTCTGCGCCAGTTGGCCGGCACTCTGGTAGACCGCTTTGATGATCGCCGGTTTGTCGATGGCCATGTCCAGCGCCTGGCGGACCTTGAGCTGATCGAGCGGTGGGTGGGTGGTGTTGTAGGCGAGGAAGCCGAGGTTGAAACCGGCCTGCTTGAGCACGCGCAGGTTCCGGTCCTTTTCCATCACTTCGATGTCGGCCGGGCGCGGGTAGCCGCTGACCTGGCATTCGCCGGTCTTGAGTTTCTGCAGGCGCACGGCGGCGTCGGGGGTGATCGAGAAGATCAGGCTGTCGATCTTCACGTCCTCGGGTTTCCAGTAGGCCTTGTTGGCGGCGTAGCGGATCTGCGAGTCCTTCTGGTAACGCTTGAACACGAACGGGCCGGTGCCCACCGGTTTCTGGTTGAGGTCGGCGGCTTTGCCTTCCTTTAGTAGCTGGGCGGCGTATTCGGCCGACTGCACCGAGGCGAAGCTCATGGCGAGGTTTTGCACGAACGCGGCGTCGACGTTATTGAGGTTGAAGCGCACGGTGTTTTCGTCGAGTTTTTCCACCGATTTGATCGTGGTGTTGAGGCCCATGTCGGTGAAGTAGGGGGACTCGGCGGGGTAGGCCTTGCGGAAGGCGTTATCCGGGTCGAGCAGGCGCTGAAAGGTGAACAGAACATCGTCAGCGTTGAAATCACGGGTTGGGGTGAAGTAGTCCGTGGTGTGGAATTTTACGTTTTGGCGCAGGTGGAAGGTGTATTGCAGGCCATCCTGGGAGACGTCCCATTTGGTCGCCAGGCCAGGCTCGATGTCGGTGCCGCCGCGCTGGAATTGGGTGAGGCGGTTGAAGACGGTTTCGGCGGAAGCGTCGAAGTCGGTGCCGCTGGTGTATTGGCTGGGGTCGAAGCCGGCCGGGCTGGCTTCGGAGCAGTAGACCAGGGTGGTGGCTGCGTTGGCTATGGGAGTGGTTGCGGCCAGGGCCAGGGAGATCAGGAGCGGTTTGAGGGTGGATCTTGGCATGGAGTCCCCGGGTAGATTGGCGGTAGTTGTGTTTTCAGGGTAGCGGGGATTTGGGGGGCTTCGGAAATATCGTTTTTCTTGTTTGGGTGTCTATCTCGGTATATCTGGGCTGTGTGTACATATCCGTTGCTGCGGTAACGGCGGCGTGGGGTTGCGCCCTTACGGCGGGTCACTTTTTCCAGACGCCGAAAAAGTAACCAAAAAGGCTTGCTCCTGCGTGCGGCCCGCTCGCTGGGGCTCGGGGTCCCTTCGCTCCGGGATCGATCCGCTCAGCCTGCCGACGTCGCCCGTGGATCAAGATCAAGAGCTGCAGCCGAGCTTGCGCTCATCCTGTTGAATGGGGCGGCTGCGTCGCATGGGTTTAGACAAATCAAAACTGTGGGAGCCAGCCAGCTAGCCTGACAGCCGACTATTCTCTTGCAGGCTGCATGCGATCCATTTGTAGGAGTGAGCCTGCTCGCGATGGCTGCCTGCCTGCCGACCAATCTCTAACAGACCACACCCAATCCCACTGTGGGCGCGGGTTGCTCGCGAAGATGCCCGCCAAGTCACCCAATAACACTGGCCTGTTTAAAGTCGTTTCAAATCACCAGAACCGTCCCACAAAAAATCGCCTCCAGTGGGGGGCTGGCCTGCAAGAATTGCTGTCGCCTATACCTGTCAGGTCTGACAGTAGATATACCGCGCCGATTGATTGAGCATGTTTCTGGCTTGTCGCTGAGCATGATGTGCGCCAGGCGCCTGGCTTTAACGGAACGCCAATCCTTATAAGGACACATACTCATGACTCCTGAACAAAAGAGCGATGCACAGCGACGTGGCTACGAAGTTCTGCATGTCTCTGCGACCAGCGACTCCTGGTGGCAGGTTTACCGTAATGGAACGAAATTGGACGGTCAGCGGTTCGGGACGGAAGGCGAGGCCTGGCAGCACGCCGTCGATGTGATTTCGAGTGATCAATACAACCATTGATGCTCTGCTTCGCAGGGGGCACCGCGTCATCGTTCTTCGCGAGCAGGCTCGCTCCCACAGGGGAATGCATTTCAAACTGTCGGAGCTGGCCTGCTCGCGAAGGCGGCAGATCATTCAGTACAAAATCCGGGCACAAAAAAACCGGCGATCATTCACTGATCGCCGGTTTCTCATTCAGTCCACATCAAATCACTGCATCAGTACTTCGATCGAGCCATCGGCGGTCAGGCTGACCTGGCTGGTGCCCGCCTCAACGTCAGGCGTGACCGGTGCCGAATCCGCCATGCCGGCAGCCTTCATCATCATCGGGGCGCGCATGTACGGTTGTGGATAACCGTTGCTGTTGAGGTTCAGGTTGACGATTTTGTAGCCTTTGCCGCCCAGTGCATCGGTAGCCAGTTGGGCGCGGGCCTTGAAGGCGCTGACGGCTTCTTTGAGCAGTTTGTCTTCGCTGGCCTTGCGGGTCGGCTCGGCGATGGCGAAGTCCATGCCGCCCATTTTCAGGTCGGTCAGCAGTTCGCCGGTGAGTTTGGACAGGGCGGCGAAGTCGGCGCTTTCCAGGCGCAGTTCGGCGCGCTCACGCCAGCCGGTGATCTTCTGGCCCTTGGTGTCGTAGATCGGGTAGCTGTTGCGGCTGCCCTGGCGCAGGGTGATGTCCTTGACTTGCTTGGCCTGGGCCAGTGCCTTGTTCATGGTGGTGCTGACGTCGGCGGCGAGTTTGGCCGGGTCGGTGTTCTGCTCTTCGGTGTAGAGCGTCACGATCATCAGGTCGCGGGCCACTTCCTGGCTGACTTCGGCACGCAGGGAAATCTGGTTGTAGTGCAGCTCATCGGCGGCCAGGGCCGGAAGGCTGGCGACACTGCCGACGGTCAGGGCGAGAAGGGCGGCGCTGCGGCGAAAGGTGTGCATGAAGGCTCCTTGAATAATGCGCAGGTGTTGATTCGTCCCTGCGTGAAACCATCAGACTCTAGCTTCTGTGATCCGGTTCGCCCAGTTACAACTTCTATACAGATCGCCGGAGCTGCTGCGCAGCCATTCGCGAGCAGGCTCACTCCAACAGGGGAAAGCATTTCAAAGGTGGGAGCGAGCCTGCTCGCGAAGGCGCCCTTATAGCTGCCGGAACTCTTTTCGCCATGTGGTCGTTTGCCGCACTTTCGCCTCTCAAGGCCGTGGCTTGGTTATACTCCGTGCGATCCGCCTGGAGCGCTCATCAGGAGAGCTCATGCTCGCCCCCGTACAACTGACTTCCGCCACTCGCCAGAACCTCTGGCGGCTGACCTTTATCCGCACTCTGGTGCTGGCCGCGCAAGCGGGCTCCGTGGGCCTGGCCTACTGGCTGCAACTGCTGCCGTTGCCGTGGGTGCAACTGGCAATGACCCTCGGCTGCTCGACGCTGCTGTGCGTATTCACCGCCGTGCGCCTGCGTACTTCGTGGCCGGTGACCGAGCTTGAATATGCGCTGCAGCTGGCCTGCGATCTGGTGATCCACAGTGCGCTGCTGTATTTCTCCGGCGGCTCGACCAATCCGTTCGTTTCCTATTATCTGGTACCCCTGACCATTGCGGCGGTGACGCTGCCATGGCGTTATTCGGTGGTTCTGTCCGGCATCGCGCTGGCGCTGTACACGGTGATGCTGACGCGTTTCTATCCGCTGGAAACCCTGCCGATCGCCCGTGAGAACCTGCAGGTGTACGGCATGTGGCTGAGTTTCGCCCTCGCGGCAGCGGTCATCACCTTCTTCGCCGCACGCATGGCCGAAGAGCTGCGCCGCCAGGAAGAGTTGCGGGCCATTCGCCGTGAAGAAGGCCTGCGCGATCAGCAGCTGCTCGCGGTCGCCACTCAGGCGGCCGGCGCCGCGCACGAACTGGGCACACCGCTGGCGACCATGAGCGTGTTGCTCAAGGAGATGCAGCAGGACCATCCCGACCCGATGCTGCAGGACGATCTGAAGGTGCTGCAGGATCAGGTCAAGCTGTGCAAGGAAACCCTGCAACAACTGGTGCGCGCCGCCGAGGCCAACCGACGTCTGGCAGTAGAAATGCAGGATGTCACCCAATGGCTCGACGAGGCGCTGAACCGCTGGCACCTGATGCGTCCGGAAGCCAGTTACCGCTTCCACCGTCTCGGCCAGGGCAGCGTGCCGCGCATGGCGCCGCCGCCGGATCTGACCCAGGCGTTGCTCAATCTATTGAACAATGCTGCCGATGCCTGCCCGGAAAATCTCCAGGTGACGCTGGACTGGGATGCGGAAAACCTCACCATCAGTATTCGTGACCACGGCGCCGGTGTGCCGCTGGCCATCGCCGAACAGATCGGCAAACCATTTTTTACCACCAAGGGCAAAGGTTTCGGCCTGGGCCTGTTTTTGAGCAAGGCCAGCGTGACACGTGCTGGCGGCTCAGTGAAACTCTATAGTCATGAGGAAGGCGGCACGCTCACCGAGCTGCGCCTGCCTCACGGCGCCCGAGGAGACCAACATGAGTGACGAAATCCAAGTCGAAGGCGAAGAACTGCCGCATTTGCTGCTGGTCGACGACGACGCGACCTTCACCCGAGTGATGGCCCGTGCCATGGCCCGCCGTGGCTTTCGCGTCAGCACCGCAGGTTCGGCCGAAGAAGGCCTGACCATCGCCCAGGCCGATCTGCCTGATTACGCCGCGCTGGACCTGAAAATGGACGGCGACTCCGGCCTGGTGCTGCTGCCCAAGCTGCTGGAGCTGGACCCGGAAATGCGCGTGGTGATCCTCACCGGCTATTCGAGCATTGCCACGGCGGTCGAAGCGATCAAGCGCGGCGCCTGCAACTACCTGTGCAAACCGGCTGACGCCGACGACGTACTGGCTGCGCTGCTCTCCGAACACGCCGACCTCGACAGTCTGGTGCCGGAAAACCCGATGTCGGTCGATCGCCTGCAATGGGAGCACATCCAGCGCGTGCTCACGGAGCATGAAGGCAACATCTCCGCCACTGCCCGCGCCCTGGGCATGCACCGCCGCACCCTGCAGCGCAAACTGCAGAAGCGCCCGGTTCGTCGCTGAACCTGCGCTGAACGGCCATCGCCAGCCCTCGCGATAAAACGCACCGATCAACTATGATCGGTGCGTGTCTGTTCTTTTCTTTATCGAGCCTTTTCCATGAATCAGAACGCTGAATATTCCGCGGTCAACGATGCTGTGCGCGGGCAGTTTTTTCGCAAGGTGTGGGGGATCATCACGCCCTACTGGCGCAGCGAAGAGAAGGGCAAGGCCTGGACATTGCTGATTGCAGTGATCGCGCTGTCGTTGCTCAGCGTGGGGATCTCGGTGTGGTTCAACACCTGGTACAAGGATTTCTACAACGCGCTGCAGAAGAAAGATGAAGCGGCTTTCTGGCAGCTGATTCTGTATTTCTGCGCAATTGCAGCGGTGGCGATTGTCGGTGCCGTGTACCGGCTTTATCTGACCCAGATGCTGACGATTCGCTGGCGGGCCTGGCTGACCGAAAAGCATTTCTCCCGTTGGCTAGCGGACAAGAACTACTACCAGCTGGAGCAGGGCGGTTATACCGATAACCCGGATCAGCGGATTTCCGAAGACCTCAACAATTTCACCTCCAATACCCTTGAGCTGGGGATCGGCCTGCTGCGCAATATCGTCAGCCTGGTGTCGTTCTCGATCATTCTGTGGGGTGTGTCGGGCAGTATCGAAGTCTATGGCATCACCATTCCCGGCTACATGTTCTGGTGCGTGCTGGTCTATGCGGTGGTGGGCAGCTGGCTGACGCACTTGATCGGTCGTCGCTTGATCGGCCTGAACAACCAACAACAACGCTTTGAAGCCGACCTGCGTTTTTCCATGGTGCGGATTCGCGAAAATGCCGAGAGCATCGCGTTGTATAACGGCGAACCGAACGAAAATCGTCGTTTGAGCGGTCGTTTCGGCAATGTCTGGCATAACTTCTGGGACATCATGAAAGTGTCCAAGCGTTTGACATTCTTCACCGCCGGTTACAGCCAGGCAGCCATCATCTTCCCGTTCATCGTGGCCTCGCCGCGTTACCTCGCCGGCAAGATCGAACTCGGTGAGCTGATGCAAATCAGCTCGGCATTCGGCAATGTCCAGGAGAGCTTCAGCTGGTTCATCAGTGCGTACCAGAACCTCGCCTCCTGGCGCGCTACCTGTGATCGTCTGCTGAGTTTCCGTCAGGCCATGACCGACAACGAAGACCGCAGCCCGGCCATCGATGTGCAGAATCAGGGCAGCGCGCTGAAAGTGCACAACCTTGGCCTGGACCTGGCCGACGGTCGTCACCTGCTGACCAATGCCGACATGACAGTGGAGCCAGGCGACCGGGTGATGCTCAGCGGCCGATCCGGCAGCGGCAAGTCCACTCTGCTGCGGGCGATGGGGCATTTGTGGCCCGCGGGCCACGGCAACATCCGCTTGCCGGCGGCGCGGTATCTGTTCCTGCCGCAGAAACCGTACCTGCCGATCGGCACCCTGCGCGAGGCGTTGAGTTATCCACAACCGGGCGACACTTACGCGCCGCAGCGTTACGTCGAGGTTCTGGAAACCTGCCGTCTGCCGCACCTGGTCGCGCGTCTGGATGAAGCCAATCACTGGCAGCGCATGCTGTCGCCGGGTGAGCAGCAACGCCTGGCCTTTGCCCGCGCGCTGCTCTACGCACCGCAATGGCTGTACATGGACGAAGCGACATCGGCGATGGATGAAGAAGACGAGGCAACGTTGTATCAGGCGCTGATCGATCAGTTGCCAGGGTTGAGCATCGTCAGCGTCGGCCATCGCAGTAGCCTCAAACGTTTCCATCCGCGGCATGTGCGGATCGACAGCGGGCATCTGGTCGAACAGGCCGTGACCGCCTGATCACCACCATGCCTCTGTAGGAGTGAGCCTGCTCGCGATAACGGCGCAACAGTCGACATCTTTGTTGAATGTGAAACCGCAATCGCGAGCAGGCTCACTCCTGCAAGGAGCGCTGTTGTGACTCGACAGTGATCGTACAACCCGCCTGCGCTATGATGCGAACCAAGCCGAATTTTCGAGACCAGACGTTGACCATGGAAAACCCGATCGACACCCCGCGCCTCCCGCGCAAGCGCCGCAGCCTGGCTCAGGAGCTGGTGACGGTGCTGACCGAGCAGATCCGCGACGGTCTGCTCAAGCGTGGCGACAAGCTGCCCACTGAGTCGGCGATCATGCAGGAGCATGGTGTCAGCCGCACCGTGGTGCGCGAGGCAATTTCCCGTTTGCAGGCCGCAGGCCAGGTGGAAACCCGTCATGGTATCGGCACGTTTGTGCTGGATACGCCAAGCCCCAGCGGCTTTCGCATCGACCCGGCCACGGTGGTCACCCTGCGCGACGTGCTGGCGATTCTGGAATTGCGCATCAGCCTGGAAGTGGAGTCCGCCGGCCTCGCCGCGCAACGTCGCAGCCCCGAGCAACTGGCGACCATGCGCGCGGCCCTCGATGCGCTGAACGACAGCGTGGCCCACGCCAGTGATGCGGTGGCGTCGGACTTCGCCTTTCACCTGGAAATCGCCCTGTCCACCGGCAACCGTTACTTCACTGACATCATGACTCACCTGGGCACCAGCATCATTCCGCGTACGCGGCTGAATTCGGCGCGGCTGGCCCATGATGATCAGCAGCGCTACATGAACCGCCTGAGCCGTGAGCACGAGGAAATCTACGAAGCAATTGCCCGCCAGGATTCCGATGCGGCGCGGGCGGCGATGCGTCTGCACCTGACCAATAGCCGTGAACGGTTACGTCAGGCGCATGAAGAGGCACAGGCGCAGCGGGGTTGAGTTTGCAGATTTAATTCATGTGTTGATTGATATACCGCCTTCGCGAGCAAGCCCGCTCCCACTTTGGAATGCATTTCAAGTGTGGGAGCGGGCTTGCTCGCGAAGGGGCCGGTGAGTTCAGCGCGGCAATATCGAACGATCCACCCTCACTGCCAGTTTCGCGTTACCAGGCTTGGCAGCAAACGCCACTTCTCCCGATTTATCCACAACCCCTCGCGCAATCGGCTTGCCGTCGGCCAGCAACTCCAGCGGTGCACCTTGCAGCGACTGGCCCGACGCCAGTTCCAGTTTCAATTTGATCGTCATGGTGATTCTCCTTAATTGACGTTACCGGTCGGGTGGTAGTCCTTGAGCAGCAGGTACGTGCTCCAGCCCCACCAGTCGTCGATGGTGGCGGTATCGTTGAGGTTGTTCACGTCTTTGCGCCGCAGCACCTTGCCGCCCTCGACGCGGAACAGCGGCGAGAAGTTGCCGGAAAGATTCAGTACCGCCGTCAGGTCCGGCAGCCGTTGCAGCGCGGCGAACGCCGAAGGCGCGGGCACGTTGCCGCTGAGGTAGGCGGCGAAGATCTCATCCGCCGAGGCCTGCACCGCCAGATTGACCTGGGTGCGGTTGTCCGCATCACTGGCCTCGAAGTAGCGTTTGTCACCATAGGCGCGCCATTGATCGCCATGAGCATTGCGCACCTTGAGGCCGAATTTGCTGTCTTCGTCGTGCATGAAACGGGTCACCAGCGAGCCGAGATCGCTCGGGGTCACCACCGCGGCCATCTCTTTGCGTGGCACGCGCAGGTGGCCGGAGGAGAACAGGTCGGTGAGGAAGTGGTCGGCGAACGCGTTCATTGCGTAGGCCCGTTCCAGTTGTTGTTCATCGTGATTGGCGCGGGCCGCGACGGCGGTCTGCAATGCAGCGGTATGGCCGGCGATGTAAGCCAGTTTTGCCCATTCGCCGAAGTGATCGGCGTTGTTCGCCGCCAGTTTCAGGTAACGCCCAAGGGGGAACAGCGCGGAGACGAAACTGCCGCCGCCGGTGAGTTTGTTCCACTCTTCGGACAACGTATCTCCTAGTGCGTCGTAGGCTTCGTGCGGTTGTTTGCCATCCTTGATCGCCTGTTTAACCGCGTCGATCTCTTTTTGCATGACCGCGAGGATCTGCGGCGCCTCGGCGCGGGAGGCCGGCAGCACCGCGAGGGAATCGAATGCAGCGTTGAAGCGGTTCAGGCGATCGGCCGGGGTCGCACCTTCGTTGATCGGCCGGTCGACCACGGCGTAGAAATCTCCGGCCAGCGCCACGACTTGGCCGTAAGTCAGGGCGAGGCCGTTAGGCAAGTGCAATTGCACATTTTGCGCGCGGATCGGTTCGGCGTTTTCGACGAAGCGCAGCAGTGTGTTGTCGCCAATGGCCGTGTGTTCGCCGCCTTCGAAGCGTAATTGCGGTTTGCCTTTGAGCGCTTTGCCCGGCACGGCGGTGGCCGGTTCGACATCGCTGTGGGCGTCGGCGATGTGCAGCACCAGATGCGGGTTGTCGGCGCTGAAGTGGATGCCGGTTGGGGTGAACAGATCATCGAAACGGGCGATAACCGGCTTGGGTCTTTCCTGTGGTTTGGGGTGCAGTCCGGACATTTCTTTCTCCTTGATATGTCGTCGGTGGATTCAATTTAACTGTATATACATACAGCTAAATCGATCCTAGACGAGATTTTTCCTACGTCAAGAAAGAATCTTGTCTGACAAAAAATGCCGGGCGACGATGAAATGCAGTTGACGGTTATTTTTTAGGTTGTACGATGACCTACAACTTCAGCGCTGGCTGAACGATAAAACTCACAAGAAATGTTGCTACCCAGGGTGTTCGAAAAATGAATCCACAAGAACTGAAGTCCATCCTCTCCGCCGGTCTGCTGTCGTTCCCGGTCACCGATTTCAACGCCCAGGGCGATTTCCACCGCGCCGGTTACATCAAGCGTCTGGAATGGCTGGCCCCGTACGGTGCTTCGGCCTTGTTCGCGGCGGGTGGTACCGGCGAATTCTTCTCCCTGGCGGCCAGCGAGTATTCGCAGATCATCAAGACCGCGGTCGACACCTGCGCCAGCAGCGTGCCGATTCTCGCCGGTGTCGGCGGTTCGACCCGTCAGGCCATCGAGTACGCACAGGAAGCCGAGCGCCTGGGCGCCAAAGGTTTGCTGCTGCTGCCGCACTACCTCACCGAAGCCAGCCAGGACGGCGTTGCCGCCCACGTTGAAGCGGTGTGCAAATCGGTGAACATCGGCGTGGTGGTCTACAACCGCAACGTCTGCCGTCTGAACGCGGCGCTGCTGGAACGTCTGGCCGAGCGCTGCCCGAACCTGATCGGTTACAAGGACGGCCTGGGTGATATCGAGCTGATGGTGTCGATCCGTCGTCGCCTCGGCGATCGCTTCAGCTACCTCGGCGGCCTGCCGACCGCTGAAGTCTATGCCGCCGCGTACAAGGCCCTCGGCGTGCCGGTTTACTCGTCGGCGGTGTTCAACTTCATCCCGAAAACCGCGATGGACTTCTACCACGCGATTGCCCGTGAAGATCACGCCACCGTCGGCAAGATCATCGACGACTTCTTCCTGCCGTACCTCGACATCCGCAATCGCAAGGCCGGCTACGCCGTGAGCATCGTCAAGGCCGGGGCAAAAATTGCCGGCTATGACGCAGGCCCGGTGCGGGCGCCGCTGACTGACCTGACCGGCGAAGAATACGAAATGCTCGCCGCGCTGATCGACAAACAAGGCGCGCAATAACACCGACCCACAAGGCCGCTGAGCAATCAGCGGCTTTTGCGTAGAGAGGAGAATGTTCTGTGGCTGATTCCAAGCGTTACGACAACTACATCAACGGTGAATGGGTCGCCGGTGCCGATTACTCGGCCAACATCAACCCGTCCGAGTTGAGCGACACCATTGGCGACTACGCCAAGGCTGACCTGACTCAGGTGCACGCGGCCATCGAAGCGGCGCGTGCGGCGTTCCCGGCCTGGTCGGTCTCGGGCATTCAGGCCCGTCACGATGCGCTGGATAAAGTCGGCTCGGAAATCCTTGCCCGTCGCGAAGAACTTGGCACTTTGCTGGCCCGGGAGGAGGGCAAGACTCTGCCCGAAGCCATCGGCGAAGTGACCCGCGCCGGCAACATCTTCAAATTTTTCGCCGGTGAATGCCTGCGTCTGTCCGGCGACTACGTGCCGTCGGTGCGCCCCGGCGTTAACGTTGAAGTGACCCGCGAAGCCCTTGGCGTGGTCGGCCTGATCACCCCGTGGAATTTCCCGATGGCGATCCCGGCATGGAAAATCGCACCGGCCCTGGCCTACGGCAATTGCGTGGTACTGAAACCAGCGGATCTGGTGCCGGGTTGCGCTTGGGCGCTGGCCGAAATCATCTCTCGCGCAGGCTTCCCCGCCGGCGTGTTCAACCTGGTGATGGGCAGCGGTCGGGTGGTGGGGGAAGCGCTGGTCAACAGCCCGAAAGTCGACGGCATCAGCTTCACCGGTTCGGTGGGCGTGGGCCGGCAGATCGCGGTCAACTGCGTCTCGCGCCAAGCCAAGGTGCAGCTGGAAATGGGCGGCAAGAACCCGCAGATCATTCTCGACGACGCTGACCTCAAACAAGCGGTCGAGCTGTCGGTGCAGAGCGCGTTCTACTCCACCGGCCAGCGTTGCACGGCGTCGAGCCGCTTGATCGTCACCGCCGGGATTCACGACAAGTTCGTCGCAGCGATGGCTGAGCGCATGCAGTCGATCAAGGTCGGCCACGCGCTGAAGTCCGGCACCGACATCGGTCCGGTGGTCTCGCAAGCGCAGCTGGAACAGGACTTGAAGTACATCGACATCGGCCAGAGCGAAGGTGCGCGCGTGGTCAGCGGCGGTGGTCTGGTGACCTGTGACACCGAAGGCTACTTCCTCGCGCCAACGCTGTTTGCCGACAGCGAGGCGTCGATGCGCATCAGCCGTGAAGAGATCTTCGGCCCGGTGGCCAACATTGTTCGCGTCGCCGATTACGACGCCGCGCTGGCGATGGCCAACGACACCGAGTTCGGCTTGTCGGCCGGTATCGCCACCACCTCGCTGAAATACGCCAACCACTTCAAGCGTCATTCCCAGGCCGGGATGGTGATGGTCAACCTGCCGACGGCCGGTGTCGATTACCACGTTCCGTTCGGTGGCCGTAAGGGTTCATCCTATGGCTCACGTGAGCAAGGCCGCTATGCGCAAGAGTTCTACACGGTTGTGAAAACTGCCTACATCGGCTCCTGATACCTGCAATAGCTGTGGGGGCTGGCTTGCAGCCCCCACAGATGACAGACCAAAGAAGATTCACCCGCGCATAAAAATAATCAGTGGGAGTACATCTACATGCAATCGTCCAAGCCGACTCACGTCCGCTATTTGATCCTGCTCATGTTGTTCCTGGTGACCACGATCAACTACGCCGACCGCGCGACCATCGCCATCGCCGGTTCCAGCCTGCAAAAAGACCTCGGTATCGACGCGGTCACCCTCGGTTATATCTTCTCGGCATTCGGCTGGGCCTACGTCGCCGGGCAGATTCCCGGTGGCTGGCTGCTCGATCGCTTCGGCTCGAAAAAAGTCTATGCCCTGAGCATCTTCTGCTGGTCACTGTTCACCGTGCTGCAAGGTTTTGTCGGTGAGTTCGGCATGTCCACGGCGATTGTCGCGCTGTTCATGCTGCGCTTTCTGGTGGGCCTGGCCGAAGCGCCATCGTTCCCCGGTAACGCGCGTATTGTCGCCGCCTGGTTCCCGACCGCAGAACGTGGCACCGCCTCGGCGATCTTCAATTCGGCGCAATACTTCGCCACCGTGCTGTTCGCTCCGCTGATGGGCTGGATCGTCTACACCTTCGGCTGGGAACACGTGTTCATCGTCATGGGGGTGTTCGGCATCGTCTTCTCGCTGATCTGGCTGAAGGTTATCCACAGCCCGCGTCAACATCCTATGGCCAACGACGCCGAAGTTCAGTTCATCGCTGACAACGGCGGCATGGTCGACATGGACCAGAAGCAAGGCAAAAAGTCTGATGGACCGAAGTGGGACTACATCCGCCAGTTGCTGACCAACCGCATGATGCTCGGCGTGTATCTGGGCCAGTACTGCATTAACGGCATCACCTATTTCTTCCTGACCTGGTTCCCGGTGTACCTGGTGCAGGAGCGCGGCATGACCATTCTCAAGGCCGGTTTCATTGCTTCGCTGCCGGCAATCTGCGGTTTCATCGGTGGCGTGCTCGGCGGGGTGATTTCCGATTACCTGCTGCGCAAGGGCCATTCGCTGACCTTCGCTCGCAAGGCGCCGATCATTGGCGGCTTGCTGGTATCGAGCAGCATCGTCGCTTGCAACTATGTTGATATCGAATGGATGGTGGTCGGCTTCATGGCCCTGGCCTTCTTCGGCAAAGGCGTCGGTGCGCTGGGCTGGGCGGTGGTTTCCGACACGTCGCCGAAGCAGATCGCCGGCCTCAGTGGCGGTCTGTTCAACATGTTCGGCAACATCGCGTCGATCACCACACCGATCGTGATCGGCTACATCATCAGCTCCACCGGTTCGTTCAAATGGGCGCTGGTGTTTGTTGGCGCCAACGCCCTGGTCGCGGTGTTCAGCTATCTGGTAATCGTCGGTCCGATCAAACGGGTGGTGCTCAAAGAGCCGCCAACCAACGGTGGTTCTGCAATCACCGGCAAATTGTCTCAAGCGCATTCCTGAGGAGCGGCGTCATGCAGTTGATTGAACATTCCGACTCGCCGCGCTACATCCGCCTGCACGAGCGGGACAACGTAGTGATTGTGGTCAACGACCAGGGCGTGCCGGCCGGCACCGAATTCCCGGACGGTCTGCTGACCGTGGACTTTGTGCCGCAGAGCCACAAGGTCACCCTCGAAGACATTCCCGAGGGCGGCCAGGTGATTCGCTACGGCCAGACCATCGGCTATGCGTTGCAGCCGATCCCGCGTGGCAGTTGGGTCAAGGAAGATCAACTGCGCATGCCGACCGCGCCACCGCTGGACAGCCTGCCGCTGTCCACCGAAGTGCCGGCCGCACAGGCGCCGCTGGAAGGCTTCACCTTCGAGGGTTATCGCAATGCCGACGGCACTGTCGGCACGCGTAACATTCTCGGGATTACCACCACCGTGCAGTGCGTCACCGGCGTGCTCGATCACGCGGTGAAACGCATTAAGGACGAGCTGCTGCCGAAATATCCGCACGTCGATGACGTGGTGGCACTGACCCACAGTTATGGCTGCGGCGTGGCGATCACCGCTACCGATGCGTACATCCCGATCCGCACCGTGCGCAACCTGGCGCGCAACCCGAACCTGGGCGGCGAAGCACTGGTGATCAGCCTCGGCTGCGAGAAGTTGCAGGCAGGGCAGGTGATGCACGAGGACGATGCGTCGGTCGATCTGAGCGAGCCGTGGCTGTATCGCCTGCAGGATTCCAGTCACGGTTTCACCGAGATGATCGAGCAGATCATGGCGCTGGCCGAAGTCCGTTTGAAGAAGCTCGACCAGCGCCGCCGCGAAACCGTGCCGGCTTCCGAGCTGATCCTCGGCATGCAGTGCGGTGGCAGTGACGCGTTTTCCGGAATCACCGCCAACCCCGCTCTGGGTTATGCCTCGGACCTGCTGCTGCGCGCCGGGGCGACGGTGATGTTTTCCGAAGTCACGGAAGTGCGCGATGCGATCTACCTGCTGACCTCCCGCGCCGAAACCAGGACCGTTGCCGAGGAACTGGTGCGCGAGATGGACTGGTACGACCGTTACCTGGCCAAGGGCGAAGCGGACCGCAGCGCCAACACCACGCCAGGCAACAAGAAAGGCGGGTTGTCGAACATCGTCGAGAAGTCGCTGGGCTCGATTGTCAAATCCGGGAGCAGCGCGATCAACGGCGTGCTCGGCCCGGGCGAACGTTTCAAGCACAAGGGCCTGATCTTCTGCGCGACGCCGGCCAGTGATTTTGTCTGCGGCACGTTGCAACTGGCGGCGGGGATGAACCTGCATGTGTTCACCACCGGGCGCGGCACCCCGTATGGCTTGGCGATGGCGCCGGTGGTCAAGGTTTCGACCCGGACCGAGTTGGCGCAACGCTGGCCGGATCTGATCGACATCGACGCCGGGCGGATTGCGACCGGGCGTGCGTCCATCGAGGAGTTGGGGTGGGAGTTGTTTCACTACTACCTGGATGTGGCGAGCGGCAAGCAGCAGACCTGGACGGAGAAGCACAAGCTGCATAACGACATCACCCTGTTCAACCCGGCGCCGATTACCTGACACCGTGTCATCGTTCTTCGCGAGCAAGCCCCCTCCCACATTGGATCTGCGGTGTAAATGAGATCCCTGTGGGAGCGGGCTTGCTCGCGAAAGCGTTCTCACAGACGCCGAAGGATCGGCTGGCTTATCATTAGCCCCCTGACGACGCTCACCCAAAGGCTCCCACGGCATGCTGGCAATCTTCCTCGAAACCCTGAACATCACCGCGCCGGTGTTCGCCATGCTGTTTCTCGGGGTGTTGCTCAAACGCATCGACTGGATCAACGACAACTTCATTCACACCGCCTCGTCGCTGGTGTTCAACGTCAGCATGCCGGCGCTGCTGTTTCTCGGGATCCTGCATGCGGATCTGCACGCTGCTTTGCAACCAGCACTGCTGATCTACTTCGCGCTCGCCACGCTGGCGAGTTTCGCCCTGGCGTGGGGCTGGGCGATTTTCCGTTGCCCGCGCGAGGATCGCGGCATCTACACCCAGGGCGCGTTTCGCGGCAACAACGGAGTGATCGGCCTGGCGCTGGCGGCGAGCATGTACGGCGACTACGGGATTTCCCTCGGGGCGATTCTCGCGGCGCTGGTGATCCTGTTCTACAACACCCTGTCGACTATCGTGCTGGCGGTGTACAGCCCGGTGATCAAGTCCGATCCGTGGAGCATCTGCAAAAGCGTGTTCAGCAACCCGCTGATCATCAGCGTGATTGCCGCGGCGCCGTTTGCCTGGTTCAAGATCAGCCTGCCGGGCTGGCTGGAAACCTCCGGCCAGTATCTGGCGCAGACCACCTTGCCGCTGGCGCTGATCTGCATCGGCGGCACGTTGTCGCTGGCGGCGCTGCGCCAGAGCGGCAGCATGGCGCTCAGCTCCAGCCTGCTGAAGATGATCGGCCTGCCGGTGCTGGCAACACTGGGGGCGTGGCTGTGGGGTTTTCGCGGGGCGGAGCTGGGGATTCTGTTTCTGTATTTCGGCAGCCCGACGGCGGCGGCCAGTTTTGTCATGGCCCGGGCGGCGCAGGGTAATCATGAACTGGCGGCGGCGATCATTGTGCTGACCACGCTGATGGCGGCGGTGACCACCAATGTCGGGATCTTTGTGTTGCAGTGGGGTGGCTGGATCTGACAGACGGATCTTCAGTGGCTGAAAGGGCCTCTTCGCGAGCAGGCTCGCTCCCACAGGGAAATGCATTCCTGATGTGGGAGCGAGCCTGCTCGCGAAGGCGTCAGTTCGATCACTCGGGTTTCTGATAACTGTCGATCACTTCCTGCGCCGCGCGAAACGCATCAATCGCCGCCGGCACCCCGGCATACACCGCGCAGTGCAGCAGCGCCTCGCGGATCTCTTCCACTGTGCAGCCATTGTTCAGCGCACCGCGCACGTGGCCTTTCAATTCCTGCGGGCACTTCAATGCCGTCAGTGCTGCCAGGGTGATCAGGCTGCGGGTTTTCAGCGGCAGGCCTTCGCGATTCCACACGCCGCCCCAGGCGTGTTCATTGACGAAATCCTGCAGCGGCTGAGTGAACTCGGTGGCATTGTCCAGCGCGCGATCAACGAACGCATCGCCCATTACCTGACGGCGGATTTCAACCCCGGATTTCTTCGAATCGGTCATGGCACATCCCTCTTGTGGTGTTGGCGGCGCCAGGCGCGTACGGACGTGAACAACAGGAACGCCAGCAGCGTTGGCAGCACGTAAAACAGCATCAGCTTTTCAAGTTTGCCGGCCAGCGGCATACCGGTGGTGAACGACACCACATGCAGTCCGTACGCCAGGTACAAACCCAGCAGCAGCAAACCTTCGGCGCGGGTCACGCGGTAGCCGGAATAGAACACGGGGAGGCACAGCGCAGCGACGCCGAGCATCACCGGCAAGTCGAAATCCAGCGCGTTGGGCGACACCGATAATGGCGTCGGCGCGATCAGCGCGGTGATGCCGAGCACCCCCAGCAGATTGAACAGGTTGGCACCGATCACGTTGCCCACCGCAATGTCACGCTGGCCGCGCAATGCGGCGATCAGCGAGGTGGCGAGTTCCGGCAGTGAGGTGCCGACCGCGACCACGGTCAGGCCGATCACTCGCTCGGAGAAGCCCAGGTCGGTCGCCACCACCACCGCTGCGCCCAGCAGCAAATGCCCGGCGAACACCAGCAGCGCCAGGCCGGCGGCGATCATCAGCAAGCTGCCGAACCACGATGCGTGCGGCGTGTGCGGTAACTCGGAATGCGGCCGGGCCGAGTGCCGCGACTGGCGCAGCAGCAGGCCCAGATACAGCGCCAGCGCCGCGAGCAGCAGAATGCCGTCGAGGCGGCCGATCTGTTCATTCCACGCGAGGACGAACACCAGCAGGCTGGCGCCGATCATCAGCGGGATGTCCAGGCGCACCAGTTGCCGCGAGACGCGCAGCGGAATGATCAGCGCCGACAGACCGAGGGTCACGAGGATGTTGAAGATGCTGCTGCCGATCACACTGCCGACGGCGATGTCGGGGTTGTGTGCCAGTGTCGCCTGCAGGCTGACGGCCATTTGCGGGGCGCTGCTGCCGAGAGCGACGATGGTCAGGCCGATGATCAGCGGGCGCACATGCAAGCGCGCAGCCAGACGCACGGCGGCGCGTACCATCAGTTCGGCGCCGATGATCAGCAGAAACAGGCCGCTGAGCAGTTCGATCACGTTGATCAGCGGTAAATCGGCCAGAGCAAAAATAGTCAGCGCTCCATCAGTCGTCGAGAGCCTGTATGCGAACCCGCGCCGTGCCGCTGCCGAGCATGCCGAGACGCTCGGCCGCCTCACGCGAGACATCGATCAGGCGGCCGCGGGTGTGCGGTCCGCGATCGTTGATGCGCACAATGCAGGATTTGTCGTTTTTCAGGTTGGTGACCTTCACCCGCGTGCCGAACGGCAGTTGGCGATGGGCGGCGGTCAGGGAATGCTGGTTGAACGCTTCGCCGCTGGCGGTGCGTTTACCGTGGTGTCTGGCGCCGTAATAGGAGGCGACGCCGGTCTGGTCGTAACCGTGCGGGTCGATGATGTCGTTGCTGGCGCAACCCGCCAGTAAAGAGAGCAGGGCGCAAAGGCTGAACAGACGCTTCATTCAAAGGATTTCCGAATCAAATGCAGGAGTGAGCCTGCTCGCGATAGCGCAATGTCAGACACCGGAAAAGTGACTGTCAAATCGCTATCGCGAGCAGGCTCACTCCTACAAGGGATGGCGCCAGGCTTTAAGGCTGGCTCCATTTACATCAGCCTTCGAGCTTGCTTTTCAGCAGTTCGTTCACTTGCTGCGGGTTGGCCTTGCCTTTGGAGGCTTTCATGGCCTGGCCGACGAAGAAGCCGAACATTTTGCCGCGCTTGGCTTCATCAGCCGCACGATATTGTTCAACTTGCTCGGCGTTGGCCGCGAGCATTTCGTCCAGCACCGCGGAGATCGCGCCGGTGTCGGTCACTTGCTTGAGGCCGCGCTTGTCGATGATTTCGTCTGCGTTGCCTTCGCCGTTGGCCATCGCCTCGAACACCACCTTGGCGATCTTGCCGGAGATGGTGTTGTCCTTGATGCGCTGCAGCATGCCGCCCAACAGTTCGGCCGAAACCGGCGACTCGTCGATGTCCAGGCCTTGCTTGTTGAGCAGGCTGCCCAACTCGACCATCACCCAGTTCGCCGCCAGTTTGGCGTCGCCGCCGATGGCTGCGACTTTCTCGAAGTAGTCCGCTTGCTCACGGCTGGTGGCCAGCACGTTGGCGTCGTAGGCCGACAGACCGAACTGGCTCTGGAAGCGCTCGCGTTTTTGCGGTGGCAGTTCCGGCAGGGTGGCGCGCACCTCGCCCAGGAACGACTCTTCGATGACCACTGGCAGCAGGTCCGGATCGGGGAAGTAACGGTAGTCGTTGGCTTCCTCTTTCGAACGCATCGGACGGGTCTCGTCCTTGTTCGGATCGTACAGACGGGTTTGCTGGATCACTTTGCCGCCGTCTTCGATCAGCTCGATCTGACGCTGGATCTCGGAGTTGATCGCCTTCTCGATGAAACGGAACGAGTTGACGTTCTTGATCTCGCAGCGCGTGCCAAACTCGACCTGGCCCTTGGGACGGATCGACACGTTGCAGTCGCAACGCAGCGAGCCTTCGGCCATGTTGCCGTCGCAGATGCCCAGGTAGCGTACCAGCGCGTGGATCGCCTTGACGTAAGCCACGGCTTCCTTGGCGCTGCGCATGTCAGGCTCGGAAACGATTTCCAGCAGCGGCGTGCCGGCACGGTTCAGGTCGATGCCGGTGGCACCGTTGAATTCTTCGTGCAGGCTCTTGCCGGCGTCTTCTTCCAGGTGCGCGCGGGTGATGCCGACACGTTTGACGGTGCCGTCTTCCAGCGCGATGTCCAGGTGGCCCTTGCCGACGATCGGCAATTCCATCTGGCTGATCTGATAGCCCTTCGGCAGGTCCGGGTAGAAGTAGTTCTTGCGGGCGAACACGTTGTGCTGACCGATCTCGGCATCAATCGCCAGACCGAACATCACCGCCATACGCACGGCTTCCTGGTTCAGCACCGGCAGCACGCCAGGCATGCCCAGGTCGATCAGGCTGGCCTGAGTGTTCGGCTCGGAACCGAACGTGGTGGAACTACCGGAAAAGATTTTCGACCGGGTAGTGAGCTGAGTGTGAATCTCCAGCCCGATCACGACTTCCCATTGCATGTGTGTCTCCTCAGAAGCCGGTTGGGGTGCGGGTGTGCCAGTCAGTGTTCAACTGATACTGGTGCGCAACATTGAGCAAACGGCCTTCCTGGAAATATGGAGCGAGCAACTGCACGCCAACCGGCAGACCGTCGACAAAACCGGCCGGCATCGACAGGCCCGGCAGGCCCGCGAGGTTGGCGGTGATGGTGTAGACGTCTTCCAGATAGGCAGCGACCGGGTCGCTGTTCTTGGCGCCGAGCTTCCAGGCCGGGTTTGGCGTGGTCGGGCCGAGGATGATGTCGACTTCATTAAAGGCAGCCATGAAGTCGTTCTTCACCAGGCGACGGATCTTCTGCGCTTTCAGGTAGTAGGCGTCGTAGTAACCGGCGGACAGGGCGTAGGCACCGACCATGATCCGGCGCTGGACTTCCGGGCCGAAGCCTTCGCCACGAGAACGCTTGTACAGGTCAATCAGGTCTTTCGGCTGCTCGCAGCGATGGCCGAAACGCACGCCGTCGAAACGTGACAGGTTCGAGGAGGCCTCTGCCGGCGCGATCACGTAGTACGCAGGAATTGCGTGCTGCATGTTCGGCAGGCTGATTTCCTTGATCACGGCACCGAGCTTCTGCAGCTCTTTGATGCTGTTCTGGATCAGCTCGGCGATGCGAGGGTCGAGACCGGCGCTGAAGTATTCCTTCGGCACGCCGATGCGCAGGCCTTGCAGCGAATCGCCGAGGCTGGCGGAGTAATCCGGCACTGGCTCATCGATGCTGGTGGAGTCGTTCTGATCGAAGCCGGCCATACCTTGCAACAAAATTGCGCAGTCTTCGGCCGTGCGCGCCAACGGGCCGCCCTGATCGAGGCTGGAGGCGTAAGCGATCATGCCCCAGCGCGAAACGCGACCGTATGTCGGTTTCAGGCCGGTGAGGTTGGTGAATGCCGCCGGCTGACGGATCGAACCACCCGTGTCGGTAGCCGTCGCCGCCGGCAACAGACGAGCGGCAACGGCCGCCGCCGAACCGCCGGACGAGCCGCCCGGTACGTGTTCCAGGTTCCACGGGTTTTTTACCGCGCCGTACCAGCTCGACTCGTTGGCCGAGCCCATGGCGAACTCGTCCATGTTGGTCTTGCCCAGGGTCACAGCGCCGGCAGCGGCCAGTTTCGCAACCACGGTGGCGTCGTAGGGCGCCTTGAAATTGTCGAGCATCTTCGAGCCGCAGCTGGTGCGAATGCCCTGGGTGCAGAACAGGTCTTTGTGGGCGATCGGCGCGCCGAGCAGGGCGCCGCTCTCACCGTTGGCCCGGCGTGCGTCGGCGGCTTTCGCCTGCTCGAGGGCCAGCTCTTCGGTGAGGCTGATGAAACTGTTGAGCTGCGGATCGAGCTGGGTAATACGCGCCAGCAGGACTTTGGTCAGCTCTTCGGAGGAAAACTTTTTATCGGCGAGACCGCGGGCGATCTCGGCCAGAGTCATTTGATGCATTGCAGGCTCTTTCCCTTTAGTCGATGACTTTCGGAACCAGATACAGGCCGTTTTCGACCGCTGGTGCGATGGACTGGTAAGCCTCGCGGTGATTGGTCTCGGTCACGACGTCGGCGCGCAGGCGCTGACTGGCTTCCAGCGGGTGGGCCAAAGGCTCGATACCGTCGGTATTGACGGCCTGCATTTCGTCGACCAGCCCGAGAATGCTGTTGAGGGCGGAAGTAATGTGTGGAAGATCGGCATCATTGAGGCCAAGGCAGGCCAGATGTGCGATTTTTTCCACGTCGGAGCGTTCTAGCGCCATCGGGATTCTCCTGTGGAAAACAGAACGGACGGCGTCCGTGTGTTAGATTGTCGGAACACTACCGCACTTCTACGGTCATAAGGCCGCGATTGTGGGGCTTGGTGCACAGAAAAGCGGCCAATTTAACATATTGGCGCCTTGCCCAAAATCCCTGTCGTTGTTAGAGTTTGCCGCACTTTTTTACCCACGCGTTGCCTAGGGTCCCTTTCCCATGTTCAAGAAACTGCGTGGCATGTTTTCCAGCGATCTTTCCATTGACCTGGGCACTGCCAACACCCTTATTTACGTGCGCGAGCGCGGTATCGTCCTGAATGAGCCATCGGTTGTGGCCATTCGGACACACGGTAACCAGAAAAGTGTCGTTGCTGTCGGCACCGAAGCCAAGCGCATGCTCGGCCGTACGCCGGGCAACATTGCTGCCATTCGTCCGATGAAGGACGGCGTCATTGCCGACTTCAGCGTCTGCGAAAAGATGCTGCAATACTTTATCAACAAGGTTCACGAAAACAGTTTTCTGCAGCCTAGCCCTCGTGTGCTGATCTGCGTTCCATGCAAATCCACTCAGGTTGAGCGTCGTGCCATCCGTGAATCGGCCCTTGGTGCCGGTGCTCGTGAAGTGTTCCTGATCGAAGAGCCAATGGCCGCTGCGATCGGTGCCGGCCTGCCGGTCGAAGAAGCTCGCGGCTCGATGGTCGTGGATATCGGTGGTGGTACCACTGAAATCGCGCTGATCTCCCTGAACGGCGTGGTGTATGCCGAATCCGTACGCGTTGGCGGCGACCGCTTCGACGAAGCGATCATCACCTACGTGCGCCGCAACTACGGCAGCCTGATCGGTGAATCGACTGCCGAGCGCATCAAGCAGGAAATCGGCACGGCCTACCCGGGCGGCGAAGTTCGCGAAGTCGACGTTCGCGGCCGCAACCTGGCCGAAGGCGTTCCACGCGCATTCACCCTGAACTCCAACGAAGTGCTGGAAGCTCTGCAAGAGTCCCTGGCAACCATCGTTCAGGCCGTGAAAAGTGCGCTGGAGCAGTCGCCGCCGGAACTGGCTTCCGACATCGCCGAGCGTGGCCTGGTGCTGACCGGTGGTGGCGCGCTGCTGCGTGACCTCGACAAGTTGCTGGCCCAGGAAACCGGTCTGCCGGTGATCGTTGCCGAAGACCCGCTGACCTGCGTCGCTCGCGGCGGTGGCCGTGCATTGGAAATGATGGACAAACACACCATGGACCTGCTCTCCAGCGAATAACTCGCCGGTTTGCAATACGTGGGTGAGCGCGCAGGCAGCACTTTGCAGTGCTGCCTGTTGGCGTTTATCTTCTGTCAGTCTTCATCCAGGCCGGTTTGATGCCGTATGAATAAACAGAACATTTGCCTGGGAGGAGCGGCTTATTAAACCGCTTTTCGCCAAGGGCCCTTCGTTGGGCGTCCGCCTGTTGGTGCTGGCCGTGTTATCGGTTGCACTGATGGTGGTCGATGCCCGTTTCAGTCTGCTCAAGCCAGCACGCAGCCAGATGTCGCTGGTGCTGATGGACGCCTACTGGATCACCGACCTGCCCGGACGTTTGTGGGAAGGCGTCGCCAGCCAGTTCGGCAGTCGTACCGAGCTTGTCGCCGAAAACGAAAAACTCAAGACCGAAAACCTGCTCCTGCAGGGCCGCATGCAGAAGCTTGCCGCCCTCACCGAGCAGAACGTTCGGCTGCGCGAGTTGCTCAACTCCTCCGCGCTGGTCAACGAAAAGGTTGAAGTGGCCGAGTTGATCGGCATGGACCCCAATCCCTTCACCCACCGCATCATCATCAATAAAGGTGAGCGTGATGGCGTGGTCCTCGGTCAGCCGGTGCTCGATGCGCGTGGTCTGATGGGGCAAGTAGTCGAGTTGATGCCGTACACCTCCCGCGTGCTGCTGCTCACTGACAGCACCCACAGCATTCCCGTGCAGGTCAATCGCAACGGTTTGCGGGCGATTGCCAGCGGCACTGGCAACCCTGAACGCCTGGAATTGCGCCATGTCGCCGACACGGCTGACATCAAGGAAGGCGATCTGCTGGTCAGCTCCGGCCTCGGGCAACGCTTCCCGGCAGGCTACCCGGTCGCGACCGTGAAGGAAGTGATCCACGATTCCGGCCAGCCGTTTGCCATCGTCCGTGCCGTACCGACGGCTGCGCTGAACCGCAGCCGCTACATGCTGCTGGTGTTCAGCGACAACCGCACGGCCGAAGAGCGTGCCAACGATGCGGCGCAGGCCCAGGAAAGCCTCGATGCGCAGGGTGGTGGCCCGGTGATTCCCGCAACAGTGCCTAAAACCGTGCCCCCGCCGGCCGCCGCAATCACGCCTGCCACGGCGACGCCAGCGGCTGCCCCGGCTGCCAGTACTCCACCGGCCAAGCCCGCTGCAAGCAAACCGCCCACTGCTGCAAAACCACCTGCAGCCAGTAAGCCACCAGCGAGTCAGCCCGCTGCCCGACCGGCGGCCAAACCGCCTGTCACCGCGCCGGCAACTACCGGGAGACAAGAATAATGGTCGGGGCTACCGCATCGCGTAACAGCTGGATTGTCTGGCTGACGTTTCTGATTGGCATACTGCTTAGCGTGTCGCCATTACCGATTTTCATGGAAATCCTGCGTCCGCTGTGGCTGGCCTTGCTCCTGACATTCTGGGCCTTGTATATGCCGCATACGGTCGGCATGGTCACGGCGTTTTGCCTGGGGCTGGCCGAAGACGTGCTGCAGGGCGATCTGCTCGGTCAGAACGCCTTGATCCTGACCCTGATCACGTTCCTGGTGCTGTCATTGCAGCAACGCCTGCGGATGTTCCCGATATGGCAGCAATGCCTGGTCATCCTGGTCATCTTCGGTCTCGCGCAACTGGTTCAGCTGTGGCTCAGTGCCCTGACCGGCAACCGCCAGCCAACCCTGGCACTGGTGTTGCCGGCATTGACCAGTGCGCTGCTCTGGCCTTGGGTCAGCTTCGCTTTGCGTGGATTGCGCCGGCGCTACAAAATCAATTGATCCGGTGAGGCTGGGCACTGAACAGGGAGATGTTTTGATGAAGCCGCTGTACCTCGCCTCAGGATCGCCGCGCCGGCGTGAATTGCTCACGCAGATCGGCGTGCCGTTCTCCGCCATCAGTGCGGACATCGATGAAACCCCGCTAGCCGAAGAATCGCCTTCGGCCTATGTCGAGCGCCTGGCGCGCGGCAAGGCCGAGGCCGGTCGGCGCACGCTCGCATCTGCCGCGGCGTTTTGCGTGCTGGGGGCGGACACCGCCGTGGTGCTCGACGGCAAAATTCTTGGCAAACCGGTGGACGAAGCCGAGGCATGCGCCATGCTGATGATGTTGTCCGGCAAGGAGCATGAAGTGCTGACGGCCATTGCCGTGCTCGAAGGCGAGCGTTGTGAGTCGCGAGTGGTGCGCAGCCTGGTGCGCTTTCGCCCGATCAGCCGCGACGAAGCCGCCGCCTATTGGGCCAGCGGCGAGCCTCGGGACAAGGCCGGCGGTTATGGCATTCAGGGCCTGGGCGCGGTGTTTGTCGCGGGCCTCAATGGCAGCTATTCGGCCGTGGTCGGGCTACCGGTTTGCGAAACCGCAGAACTGTTGGGCCATTTCGGCATACCCTGTTGGCAAAACCTGCACGCGCAATGAGCGTCGTACGAATCAAGATGCGGCCATTATCGTGAACATGCCTGAACGAGACCCTGCCATGAGTGAAGAGATTCTGATCAACATCACGCCGATGGAATCGCGTGTGGCGGTGGTCGAAAACGGTGTGCTGCAAGAAGTCCACGTCGAGCGCACGCAAAAACGCGGGATCGTCGGCAACATCTATAAAGGCAAGATCGTGCGTGTGCTGCCGGGCATGCAGGCGGCTTTCGTCGACATCGGTCTGGATCGCGCGGCGTTCATTCATGCTTCGGAAATTTCCCTGCGCGAAGGGCCGGCGGTCGAGAGCATCAGCTCGCTGGTGCACGAAGGTCAGAGCCTGGTGGTGCAAGTCACCAAGGACCCGATCGGTTCCAAAGGCGCGCGGTTGACTACACAGCTGTCTATTCCTTCGCGCTATCTGGTGTACATGCCGCGCACCGCTCACGTCGGCATTTCCCTGAAGATCGAGGACGAAGCCGAGCGCGAGCGCCTCAAGCAGGTGGTCAGCGATTGCGTGGCCAAGGAAGGGATCAAAGAGGCCGGTGGCTTCATCCTGCGTACTGCCGCCGAAGGCGCCGGGGCCGATGAAATCCTCATGGACATCCGCTACCTGCGGCGCCTGTGGGATCAGATCAACGCGCAGATCCAGACCATCGGCGCGCCGAGCGTGATTTATGAAGACCTCGGCCTGGCCCTGCGCACGCTGCGCGATCTGGTCAGCCCGAAGATCGAGAAAATCCGCATCGACTCCCGGGAAACCTTCCAGAAAACCACGCAGTTCGTCGCAGAGCTGATGCCGGAGATCGCCGACCGTCTGGAACATTATCCTGGCGAACGGCCGATTTTCGACCTGTACGGCGTCGAAGATGAAATCCAGAAAGCCCTTGAGCGAAAAGTACCGCTCAAGTCCGGCGGTTATCTGGTGGTCGATCCGGCAGAAGCCATGACCACCATCGACGTAAACACCGGGGCGTTCGTCGGTCATCGCAACCTCGAAGAAACCATTTTCAAGACCAACCTCGAAGCCGCCACCGCGATTGCCCGGCAGATGCGGCTGCGCAATCTGGGCGGGATCATCATCATCGACTTCATCGACATGGAAGATGAAGAGCACCAGCGCCAGGTGCTGCGTACCCTGGAAAAACAGCTGGAGCGCGACCACGCCAAGACCAACATCATCGGCATCACCGAGTTGGGCCTGGTGCAGATGACCCGCAAGCGCACCCGCGAAAGTCTGGAGCAAGTGTTGTGCGAGCCATGCAGCAGTTGCCAGGGGCGCGGCAAGCTGAAGACCCCGGAAACCATCTGTTACGAGATCTTCCGCGAGATTCTGCGTGAAGCCCGCGCCTATCAGGCCGAGGGCTATCGCGTCCTGGCGAACCAGAAAGTGGTGGATCGACTGCTCGATGAAGAATCCGGTAACGTCGCCGAGCTTGAAGGATTCATCGGGCGCACCATACGCTTTCAGGTCGAAACCATGTATTCCCAGGAACAATATGATGTGGTGCTGCTCTGATCCCCTGCGGCACATTTAATCCACAACGGCTGGCCTCAGCTTTTCGCAGTTTTTTCGCCATGGGAGCCAACTGACATGGAGCGTCTGACACGCATTTTGGCCGCACTCACCCGCTGGGGGCTGGGCCTGTGCGCGTTGGTTCTGGTGTTGATGGCGTTGTACGTCAGCCTCGGTCGGGAACTGACGCCGCTGGTGGCGGAGTACCGCACCGACATCGAAGACAAGGCCAGTGCGGCCCTCGGCATGCCGCTGCGCATCGGCGAGCTGGAAGGTAACTGGAGCGGATTTGCGCCGATCCTGCTGGCCCATGACGTGATGGTCGGCGATGGCGCGAATGCCTTGCGTCTGGACCGGGTACGCGCGGTGCCGGACCTCTGGGGCAGCCTGCTGGCGCGCGAAGTGCGTATCGCCCATCTGGAATTGAACGGCCTGAAAATCAGCCTCAAGGAAGCGCAGGATGGCAGCTGGGCGCTGGAAGGCTTGCCGGTGCAGAACGATCAGCCGCTGGATCCCGAGCAACTGTTCAATCGCTCGCAGATGATTCAGCAGCTGTCGGTGCTCGACAGTCAGGTGACCTTGCAGCCGCTGGATCAGGCCCCGATGACCTTCACCTACGTCGGCCTCAATCTGAATACCGGTGCCAGTCGTCAGCGTCTCGATGCGCGTTTGACCTTGCCCGACGGGCAGCCAGTGGCCATGAGCCTGCGCACCCGGATTCGCCCCAAGCAGTTGCCGGACAGCTCGGTGGAAGGTTATGTCAGCCTGCCGCAAAGCGACTGGTCGAAGTGGTTGCCCGAGCGTTTGACCCAGCAGTGGAATTTTTCCGAGATCAAGGCCGGCGGCGAGCTCTGGGTGAACTGGAACGACGGCGCCCTGCAGAGCGCCGCCATTCGTTTGAACGCGCCACAACTGACCGGCGCCTACGCCGAACGCAAGCCGATCCGGATCAACAATCTGGCGCTCAACGGTTATTACCAGCGCGACGATGACGGCGCGACGGTGACCCTCGACTCACTGGCAATGAACCTCGGAGAGACCCGTTGGGAATCCCATGTGCAGCTCAAGCAGACGGCGGTCACCGATAAAGTCGACGAACTCTGGCATCTGCAGGCGGACCGCCTCGATCTGACGCCGATCACCCCGCTGCTCAATGCGCTGGGGCCACTGCCGGAAGGCTTCGCCGCTGTCGTCGAGCACTTGAAGGTGACGGGTGGGCTGCGCAACGTGCTGCTGGATTTTCGTCCCAATGCCACCGACGGCTCGAAATTCAGCTTCGCTGCCAATCTGGATCAGGTCGGGTTCGATGCCTATCACGGTGCCCCGGCGGCGCGAAACGTCAGTGGCAGTCTCAGCGGCAACCTCGACGGTGGCGAGTTGCGCATGGACAGCAAGGATTTCGTCCTGCACCTGGACCCGATCTTCGCCAAGCCATGGCAATACATTCAGGCCAACGCCCGGTTGACCTGGAAACTCGACAAAGACGGTTTCACCCTGATCGCGCCGTACCTGAAAGTGCTGGGCGAAGAAGGCAAGATTGCCGGCGACTTCCTGATCCGCCTGCACTTTGATCATACCCAGGAAGACTACATGGATCTGCGCGTCGGCCTGGTCGATGGCGACGGACGCTACACCGCCAAGTATCTGCCAGAAGTCCTCAGCCCGGCGCTCGACGAGTGGCTGCGCACGGCAATCCTCAAGGGCGCGGTGGACCAGGGCTTCTTCCAGTACCAGGGCTCGCTGAACAAGAACGCCAAAGACGTCGATCGCAGCATCAGTCTGTTCTTCAAGGTGCATGACGCCGAGCTGGCATTCCAGCCGGGCTGGCCGCACGTGAGCAAGGTCAGCGGCGACGTGTTCATCGAGGACAGCGGTGTTCGCATTGTCGCCGACAAGGGCCAGTTGCTCGACACCCGGGTCAGCGATGTTTTCGTCAACATTCCCCATGTGCCGGCCGGGCAACATACGCATCTGTTCCTCGATGGCGGGTTTGCCGGCGGGCTGGGCGATGGCTTGAAAATTTTGCAGACCGCGCCGATCGGTACTGGCGAAACCTTTGCCGGATGGGAAGGCGAGGGCGATCTGCAGGGCAAGGTCAAACTCGACATTCCGCTGGAAAAGGGCGATCTGCCAAAGATTCTCGTCGACTTCAAAACGGCCAATGCGCGCCTGAAACTGGCCGAGCCGAAGCTTGAACTGAGCCAGCTCAAGGGCGATTTCCGCTTCGACAGTGCCAAGGGTTTGAGCGGGCAGAATATCGCCGCCAGGGCTTTCGACAAGCCAGTGACGGCGCAGATTTTCGCTGATGGCAGCCCGAACAGGCTCAAGACTCGGGTCGCGGCATCCGGGCAGGTCGAGGTCAAAAAGCTCACTGACTGGCTGGGTGTGACCCAGCCGTTGCCGGTGTCAGGGACTATTCCCTATCAGTTGCAGGTCAACCTGGACGGCACTGACAGTCAACTGACGGTCAGTTCCAGCATGAAAGGTGTTGCGGTGGATCTGCCGGCACCGTTCGGCATGTCGGCCCAGCAGGGGCGTGACACGGTGTTCCGCATGACCTTGCAAGGCCCGGAGCGGCGCTACTGGGTCAGTTACGATCAGTTGGCCAGCTTCACCTTCGCCGCGCCGCCGAGCAATATCGCCGATGGTCGGGGCGAGCTGTTCCTCGGCACCGGCGACGCGGTCCTGCCGGACGCCAAAGGCCTGCGCATACGCGGTGTGTTGTCGGAGCTGGACGTCGCGCCGTGGCAGGATCTGGTCAATAAATACGCCGGTAACGATCCGGGGGGCAGCGCCAAGCAACTGCTTAACAGCGCCGACTTCAAAGTGGGCAAGCTCACCGCATTTGGCACCACGCTTGATCAGGCCGCAGTGCAGGTCAATCGCAAGCCATGGGCGTGGAATCTGTCGCTCGACAGTCAGCAGGCCAAGGGCTCGGCCAGCCTTCCCGATGCCAAAGGCGCACCGATTGCGGTCAATCTGCAATACGTGCGGCTACCGGCGCCGGATCCGACGGTGCAGGCCGACGAGAATTCGCCCGACCCGCTGGTTTCCGTCGACCCGACGAAGATTCCCGCGCTGGATATCACCATCAATCAGTTGTACCAGGGCCAGGATCTGGTCGGTGGCTGGTCGCTGAAGGTCCGCCCGACCGCCAAAGGCATCGCCTTGAACAACCTCGACATGGGCCTCAAGGGCATCCTGTTGCAGGGCAATGGCGGCTGGGAAGGTGCCCCGGGCTCGACAAACAGCTGGTTCAAGGGGCGGATCAGCGGCAAGAACCTCGCCGATGTGCTCAAGGGCTGGGGTTTCGCACCGAGCGTGACCAGCGAAGAGTTCCACATGGACGTCGATGGCCGCTGGCCAGGCTCGCCGGCATGGCTGGCGACCAAACGCTTCTCCGGCACGCTGGACGCCTCGCTCAATAAAGGTCAGTTCGTTGAAGTGGAGGGGGGCGCGCAGGCGCTGCGGGTGTTCGGTCTGCTCAACTTCAACTCTATCGGCCGCCGTCTGCGTCTGGACTTCTCCGACCTGTTTGGCAAGGGGCTGAGCTATGACCGGGTCAAGGGCCTGCTGGTGGCCAACGCCGGTGTCTATGACACCCGCGAGCCGATCCGCCTGACCGGGCCGTCGAGCAACATTGAGCTCAACGGCACGCTGGATCTGGTCCGTGAACAGGTCGATGCCAAGTTGCTGGTGACGTTGCCGGTGACCAACAACCTGCCGATTGCCGCGTTGATCGTCGGCGCACCGGCGGTCGGCGGGGCGTTGTTCCTGATCGACAAGCTGATCGGTGACCGCGTGGCGCGCTTCGCCAGCGTCAAATACACCGTCAAAGGCCCGTGGAAAGAGCCGAAAATCACCTTCGACAAGCCTTTTTGAACAGCCACATCCCAAGCCTATGGAGTAGCATGGCCGCATACCTGTTGCGGAGTGCGCCATGTCTTTAGCGGTGATTCAAATGGTCAGCCAGAGCGATGTGCTGGCCAATCTGGCCCAGGCCCGACGCCTGCTCGAGCAGGCCGCGGCCGGCGGCGCGAAGCTGGCAGTGCTGCCGGAAAACTTCGCCGCCATGGGCCGTCGCGATATCGCCGACATCGGCCGCGCCGAAGCGCTCGGCGATGGGCCGATCCTGCCATGGTTGAAACAGGCCGCCCGCGACCTCAAGTTATGGATAGTGGCCGGCACGTTGCCGTTGCCGCCGCTCGGGCAGCCGGATGCCAAGTCCCACGCCTGTTCGCTGCTCGTCAACGATCAGGGTGAAACCGTTGCGCGGTATGACAAGTTGCACCTGTTTGACGTCGATGTGGCGGACAATCGCGGGCGGTATCGTGAATCCGATGACTATGCTTATGGCAGCGGCGTCGTGGTGGCGGACACGCCGGTCGGCCGAGTCGGTCTGACGGTGTGTTACGACTTGCGTTTCCCGGAGCTGTACAGCGAGTTGCGCGCTGCCGGTGCCGAGTTGATCACCGCCCCGTCGGCCTTCACCGCGGTGACCGGTGCGGCGCACTGGGACGTGCTGATTCGCGCCCGGGCCATCGAGACTCAATGTTATGTGTTGGCGGCAGCACAGGGCGGAACCCACCCGGGGCCACGGGAAACCTTCGGTCATGCGGCGATCGTCGACCCGTGGGGCCGTGTGCTGGCGCATCAGGATCAAGGCGAAGCGGTGTTGTTGGCCGAACGCGACAGTGATGAACAAGCGTCTATCAGGGCGCGAATGCCGGTGACGAATCATCGGCGGTTTTTCTCGCAGGGCGCACAGCGACCTGCTTCAGAACATGAATTTAAGGCGTAAACCTATGAGCGAGTTGTTGTCCTCAGTCAGTGATCACCTGTTGGCGCCCGGTGGCGTGACGATCGAGAGCCTGCAAGGCGTGCTCGGCGACCTGGCCGGCCCGGGCATTGATGCTGCCGACCTGTATTTCCAGGGCCAGATCTCCGAGTCGTGGTCGCTGGAAGACGGAATCGTCAAGGAAGGCAGTTTCAACCTCGACCAAGGCGTCGGCGTGCGTGCGCAGTCTGGTGAAAAAACCGGTTTCGCCTACAGTAACGCGATCACCCTCGAAGCCCTCGGCGCTGCGGCCCGTGCCGCGCGCTCGATCTCCCGTGCCGGGCAGAACGGCACGGTGCAGGCGTTCAGCACCCAGGATGTCGCGCAGTTATATGCGCCGGACAACCCGTTGGAAGTGCTGAGCCGCGCCGAAAAAGTCGAGCTGCTCAAGCGCATCGATGTTGCCACCCGCGCCCTTGATCCACGTATTCAGCAGGTCAGCGTGAGCATGGCCGGGGTCTGGGAGCGGATTCTGGTTGCGTCCACCGACGGTGGCCTGGCCGCCGATGTGCGCCCGCTGGTGCGCTTCAACGTCAGCGTGATCGTCGAGCAGAATGGCCGTCGCGAGCGCGGCGGGCATGGCGGCGGCGGGCGAACCGACTACCGTTATTTCCTCGCCGAAGACCGCGCCATGGGCTATGCCCGTGAAGCGCTGCGTCAGGCGCTGGTGAACCTGGAAGCGATTCCCGCCCCGGCCGGTACCTTGCCGGTGGTGTTGGGTTCGGGCTGGTCTGGCGTGCTGCTGCACGAAGCGGTCGGCCACGGTCTGGAAGGCGACTTCAACCGCAAGGGCAGCTCCGCCTACAGCGGCCGCATGGGCGAAATGGTTGCCTCCAAGCTGTGCACCATCGTCGATGACGGCACCCTGAGTGGTCGTCGCGGTTCGCTGAGCGTCGACGACGAAGGCACCCCGACCGAGTGCACCACGCTGATCGAAAACGGCGTGCTCAAGGGCTACATGCAGGACAAGCTCAACGCGCGTCTGATGGGCGTGGCCCGTACCGGCAATGGTCGCCGCGAGTCTTACGCGCATCTGCCGATGCCGCGCATGACCAACACCTACATGCTCGGTGGCGAAAGCGATCCGGCGGAAATCATCGCTTCGGTGAAGAAAGGCATCTACTGCGCCAACCTTGGCGGTGGTCAGGTCGACATCACCAGCGGCAAGTTCGTCTTCTCCACCAGCGAGGCGTACCTGATCGAGGACGGCAAGATTACCGCTCCGGTGAAGGGTGCGACGTTGATCGGCAATGGCCCCGAGGCGATGAGCCGGGTGTCGATGGTCGGTAACGATCTGGCGCTGGACAGCGGTGTGGGCACGTGCGGCAAGGACGGACAGTCGGTGCCGGTGGGTGTAGGTCAGCCAACACTGAAGATTGATGCGATCACCGTGGGCGGCACGGGCGCATAAAAGGGGATGGAGCTGCGGGTGGCGCACAGTGCGGCCACCCGATGGCGAATATCAACGCAGGCCGCGTTGGGTATCGTCCAGCTCACGGATGTACTTGAAGATCTTGCGGCTGGAAGCAGGAGGTTTGTTTTGCGCAACCTCGTGCTGAGCCTGACGGATCAGGGAGCGCAATTGCTGGCGATCGGCGTCCGGGTACTCGACGACGAATTTTTCCAGCACGGCATCGTCACCGGCGATCAGGCGGTCACGCCAGCGTTCGAGGTTGTGGAAACGCTCGTTGTACTGACGGGTGGAGGCATCGAGTTGATCGAGCAACGTCAGAATCGCGTCAGTGTCCTGATCGCGCATCAGTTTGCCGATGAACTGCAAGTGCCGTTTACGCGCAATGTTCGCGGTGTGCTTGGGCGCATCGGCCAAGGCTCGGCGCAAAGCGTCGGTCAATGGCAGTTTTGCCTGCAAGTCGGGCTTGAGTGTTGTAAGGCGCTCGCCAAGGTCAACCAGAGCATGCAGCTCGCGTTTGACCTGAGATTTGCTTTTTTCTCCCGTATCGAGGGAGTCGTCGTAAGAATCAACCATGGTGGCAGTCCGCAAAGAAACGCCGCCATGATAACCAGTCGGGGGCCGCTTGTCCGGCCCGGTCGCTCGATGACCCCAGCCGAAAGCAGAATTTGAGTGGAGATGAGCATGAGTGCAGTTCAAAGCGTCGGCCCGCAGGCATTGCCGGCACTGCAGGAACAGGTCGAGCAGATCATCGCCGAAGCCAAGCGCCAGGGCGCCAGTGCCTGCGAAGTAGCGGTGTCGCTGGAGCAGGGGCTGTCGACGTCAGTACGCCAGCGTGAGGTCGAGACGGTCGAGTTCAACCGTGACCAGGGCTTTGGCATCACCCTGTACGTGGGGCAGCGCAAAGGCTCGGCCAGCACGTCTGCCACCGGGCCTGATGCGATTCGCGAAACGGTCGCGGCGGCGCTGGCCATCGCCAAGCATACCTCTGAAGATGAAGCCTCGGGCCTGGCCGATGCGGCACTGATGGCCAGGGATCAGCAGGATTTCGACCTGTTCCACGAATGGGACATCACTCCGGAGCAGGCCATCGAGAAGGCGTTGCTGTGTGAAGCCGCCGCGTTTGACGCCGATGCGCGGATCAAGAACGCCGACGGCACTACCCTCAGCACCCATCAGGGCTGCCGTGTGTATGGCAACAGTCACGGTTTCATCGGTGGCTATGCGTCGACCCGGCACAGCCTCAGTTGCGTAATGATCGCCGAGGCCGACGGCCAGATGCAGCGCGATTACTGGTACGACGTCAGCCGTCAGGGCAATTTGCTGGCCGATCCGGTGAGCATCGGCCAACGTGCCGCGCAACGGGCGGCGAGCCGTCTGGGCGCGCGTCCTGTGCCGACCTGCGAAGTGCCGGTGCTGTTTTCCGCAGAGCTGGCGGGCGGGTTGTTTGGTAGCTTCCTGTCGGCGGTGTCTGGCGGCAGTCTGTACCGCAAATCGTCGTTCCTGGAAGGCACGCTGGGGCAGAAGCTGTTTCCGGAGTGGCTGACCATCGACGAACGTCCACACCTGATGCGCGCCATGGGCAGTGCGTCTTACGACGGTGATGGCCTGGCGACCTACGCCAAACCGTTCGTCGAGAAGGGCGAATTGGTGTCGTACATTCTCGGCACCTACTCCGGACGCAAACTCGGCATGCCAAGTACCGCCAACGCTGGCGGCGTGCACAACCTGTTCGTGACGCACGGCGATGAGGATCAGGCGGCGCTGCTGCGCCGTATGGGCCGTGGGCTGCTGGTCACCGAATTGATGGGCCATGGCTTGAACATGGTCACCGGCGACTATTCGCGCGGAGCGGCGGGTTTCTGGGTCGAGAACGGCGAAATCCAGTTCGCGGTGCAGGAAGTGACCATCGCCGGCAACATGCGCGACATGTTCAAGCAGATTGTTGCGGTCGGTAATGATCTGGAGCTGCGCAGCAACATTCGTACGGGCTCGGTGTTGATCGAGCGGATGACGGTCGCGGGCAGCTAAGCCCCGATTCCGTTACGCAAAAAGGCGCACCATCCCCTCGGATGGCGCGCCTTTTTTATTGGCCGCACACAAAACCATGTGGGAGCGAGCCTGCTCGCGAAAGCGATTTGACTGCCGACCGCAGGGGTACTGACACGACGCCTTCGCGGGCCGGCTCGCTCCCACAATGGACTCTTCGTAATTCGTCACGCTTGTTTTGGTTCTCATTATCATCTAATAATAAATCTCATCTCCGAACGAGTCCCGGATCATGAGTTCTGCCTTGCACGAGCAGCCGTACCTCGAAAGCTGGCGCTGGATGAGTCGCCAGATCCGTTGCGCGATGGATCCTGACGAGCCGCGCCTGATCGAACACTACCTGGCCGAAGGCCGTTATCTGGCCTGCTGTACGGCAACGTCTCCCTGGACCATCGCTGAAACCTCCTTGCGTTTGCTGCTCGACACGGCCACCGACATCGCGTTGCCGTGGCACTGGCGCAGCCTCTGTCTCGATCAAGCCTGGCGCCCGTTACGTGAAATGGAGCGCCTGTCGCTGTGCAACTGCCGGCTCCAGCGTTGGCAGCGCTACACCTGGCAGCTCGCCACCTGCGAACTGCTTCCCTCGATTCCTCTTATTGAACTGGTGCAAGGATTTTCAGATGACCAAGACACGTATTGAGCGCGACAGCATGGGCGAACTGCAGGTGCCGGTGGACGCTCTCTACGGCGCGCAAACCCAGCGCGCAGTGGATAATTTCCCGATCAGCGGCAAGCCGATGCCAACCCAATTCATTCGCGCGTTGATTCTTGCCAAAGCCGCCGCTGCCCGGGCCAACGTCGAACTCAATCAGCTCAGCGCCGCTCAAGGCAAAGCCATCAGCGACGCGGCCCAGGGCCTGCTCGAAGGCGATTTCATGCAGCACTTCCCGGTGGACATCTTCCAGACCGGCTCCGGCACCAGCTCCAACATGAACGCCAACGAAGTGATCGCCACCCTCGCCAGCCGTCTGCTCGACGAGCCGGTGAATGCCAACGATCACGTCAACTGTGGCCAAAGCAGCAACGACATCATCCCGACCACCATCCACGTCAGCGCTGCCCTGGCTTTGCACGAGCAATTGCTGCCAGCGCTGCTGCACCTGGTGCAGGTGATCGAAAAGAAATCCGCGCAAGTGCATCACCACGTCAAAACCGGCCGTACGCACCTGATGGATGCGATGCCGGTGCGCATGAGCCAGGTGCTCAATGGCTGGGCGCAGCAACTCAAGGCCAACATCGGTCACTTGCAGGATTTGCTGCCAAGCCTGCAATCGCTGGCTCAGGGCGGCACAGCGGTCGGTACCGGAATCAACGCGCATCCTGAATTTGCCGCACGTTTCAGCCGCCAGTTGAGCCAACTGACCAATGTGCAATTCACCCCGGGCAAGGACTTGTTCGCGCTGATCGGTTCGCAGGACACCGCTGTCGCAGTCTCCGGTCAGCTCAAGGCCACCGCCGTGTCGCTGATGAAAATCGCCAATGACCTGCGCTGGATGAACTCTGGCCCACTCGCCGGCCTCGGTGAAATCGAGCTTGAGGGTCTGCAACCGGGGTCGTCGATCATGCCGGGCAAGGTCAATCCGGTGATCCCGGAAGCCACCGCGATGGTCGCCGCACAAGTCATCGGCAATGACTCGGTGATCACCATCGCCGGGCAGTCGGGCAACTTCGAGCTGAACGTGATGCTGCCAATCATCGCCCAGAACCTGCTGAGCAGCATCGAATTGCTGGCCAACTCCAGTCGTTTGCTCGGTGATAAAGCCATCGCCAGCTTCAAGGTCAACGAGTCGCGGCTCAAGGAAGCGTTGTCGCGCAACCCGATTCTGGTGACCGCGCTCAACCCGATCATCGGCTACCAGAAAGCCGCGGAAATCGCCAAGCAGGCCTACAAACAGGGGCGCCCGGTGATCGACGTCGCGCTGGAGCACACCGACCTGTCACGCAATCAGCTGGAAGAGTTGCTCAATCCCGAGAAACTCACCGCCGGCGGCGTGTAATCACCGCAACCGCTTTGGAGGCTCACCATGGAGCACTGGAAACGCACGATCGAACGGGCCAATCGCTGCTTCATGCTGGGCGAGCTGATCGATGCCCGCGAGGCTTACCTGCAAGCCCTGGCCCTGGCGCAAGTGTTGTTCGAGCGCTGGGCCGATGCCGACGAAGCGGTGGCGGCCTGTGTCATCTCTCATCACAACCTGGCGGACCTGCACCTGCGCCTGAATCAGCCGGAGGAGAGCGCCGAGTATCTCTGCGCGATCCACCAACGGCTGTTGCAGACCATGCAGGACGAGCGCTTGCGCCCGGCCTTGCGTGAAGCGGCGTTGCGCCAGAGCAGCAAGACCTATGTCGAACTGCTGAATTTCATCAGCGAACACGGCGAATACCCGCGCACCCAGCGCCTGCTGCATCCGGATACCGGCAACGCACGCCGCGCGCCAGCCGCACATCATCATGGAGTCCACTGAAATGGCTTTTACCTTGCCCGCCTTGCCGTACGCCTATGACGCCCTGGAACCGCATATCGATGCGCAGACCATGGAGATCCACTACACCAAGCATCACCAGACTTACATCAATAACCTTAACGTCGCAGTAGAAGGCACTGAATACGCCGAGTGGCCGGTGGAAAAACTGGTCGCCAGCGTTCAGCAATTGCCGGAAAAACTCCGTGCAGCGGTGATCAATCAGGGCGGCGGTCACGCCAATCACTCGTTGTTCTGGGAAGTCATGGTGCCAAGCGGCGGCGGTAAGCCCGATGGCGCACTGGCCAAGGCCATCGATGAACAACTGGGTGGTCTGGACAGTTTCAAAGAGGCGTTCACCAAAGCCGCGCTGACCCGTTTCGGCAGTGGCTGGGCCTGGCTCAGCGTGACCCCGGAGAAAAAACTGATCGTGGAAAGCAGCGGCAACCAGGACAGCCCGTTGATGAACGGCAATACGCCGATTCTCGGTCTCGATGTCTGGGAACACGCCTACTACCTGCGTTACCAGAACCGTCGTCCGGAATACATCAATGCGTTCTACAACGTGATCAATTGGCCTGAAGTCGCTGCGCGCTACAAAGCCGCACTGGTTTAAGTCTTCTATAAAAACAATCCAAGGCTGGCTATGGGCACTGAAACACTGGCGATCGGAAGTGGGCGTATGTTTCGTTACGCGGTGGGGTCGCTCTTGCTGTTGGCGGGCATGACCTTGCTGGTCGCTCACGGACTGCAATGGCTGGATCTGGAACCGAGGCTTTCCCGGGCGTTGCAAGGCGGGGCGATCTGCGCACTCGGCACGGCGCTCGGTGCGGTGCCGGTACTGGTGATCCGGCGGATGCCGCAGATGCTCAGCGATACCCTGCTGGGGTTTGGCGCCGGGGTGATGCTGGCCGCGACGGCGTTTTCGCTGATCGTGCCGGGCATTGCCGCCGCGCAAAGCCTGGGCATGTCCCCGTGGGGCGCCAGTGGTCTTATCTGCCTGGGCATCATGCTCGGTGCGTTCGGCCTTTACCTGGTGGATTTGCGGTTGTCCGGCGCTTCACCGGAAACGCTTGTTGGCACCCTTGAGCACCCGGTAATTCCACCGCGAATCTGGTTGTTCGTCTTCGCAATCATTGCTCACAACATTCCGGAGGGCATGGCAGTCGGTGTCTCCGCTGGTGGTGGCATGCCGGATGCCGACAGTCTGGCCATGGGCATTGCCTTGCAGGATGTGCCGGAAGGTCTGGTGATTGCGCTGGTGCTGGCCGGGGCGGGGATGTCACGGGTCAGGGCGTTTTTGATCGGCGCGGCATCGGGTCTGGTCGAACCGGTGTTTGCACTGCTGTGTGCGTGGCTGGTCGGCCTGGCAGAGCTGCTACTGCCGTTGGGACTGGCGCTGGCGGCGGGGGCGATGTTGCTGGTGGTGACTCATGAGGTGATCCCCGAGTCGCGACGCAATGGTCACGACAAGCTCGCCAGTCTTGGCTTGCTGATCGGTTTCTGTCTGATGATGGTGATGGATACGGCGTTGGGCTGAAGGATAAGAGAGGGAGCAAGCTCCCTCGACACACTGAATCAACCACCTTCGTCGAAGTAGTTGTTGATCAACGCCACCAGTGCATCCAGCGCTTCCTGCTCCTGATGGCCTTCAGTACTCAGATAGATTTTCGTGCCCTTGCCGGCGGCGAGCATCATCATCGCCATGATGCTTTTGCCGTCCACCGTGGTTTCAGGGGTGCGACCCACTTTGATTGTGCAATCCGGGTACTTGCCCGCCACGCCAACGAACTTGGCCGACGCGCGGGCATGCAAGCCCAGTTTGTTGATGATTTCGATTTCCAGAGCAGGCATCGCGGTGTGAATCCTTTAAGTGAGGTCGCGGTGGCGAACCTGGACGTTCTTCAGGGTTTTCTGCAGGGCCTGACCCAGGCGTTCAGTCAGGTAAACGGAGCGGTGATGCCCGCCGGTGCAGCCAATGGCAATGGTGACGTAGGCGCGGTTACTCGCGGCGAAGCGCGGTAGCCATTTATTCAGATAGCCGTAGATGTCCTGAAACATCTCCTCGACTTCGGGCTGCGCCGCCAGGTAATCGGCGACCGGTGCATCGAGACCCGATTGCGCGCGAAGTTCCGGCTTCCAGTACGGGTTGGGCAGGCAGCGTACGTCGAACACCAGATCGGCATCCACCGGCATGCCGCGCTTGAAGCCGAACGACTCGACCAGAAAGGCTGTGCCCGGCTCCGGTTGGTTCAGCAGGCGCAGCTTGATGGTGTCGCGCAGCTGGTACAGATTCAGGTTGGTGGTGTTGACCTTGAGGTCGGCCAGGTCGGCAATCGGACCGAGCAGGGCGGTTTCGTCATTGATGGCTTCGGCCAGCGAGCGATTGGCAGTGCTCAGTGGGTGGCGCCGACGGGTTTCCGAGAAACGCTTGAGCAGGGTTTCCTCATCGGCATCCAGATAGAGCACATCGCACTGGATGTGGCGGCTGCGGACTTCTTCCAACAGCTCCGGGAAGCGCGACAGATGGCTCGGCAGGTTGCGGGCATCGATCGAGACGGCCACCAGCGGCTGGGCCAGTTCGGTGTGAATCAGGGCGCGCTCGGCCAATTCAGGCAACAGGCCGGCCGGCAGGTTGTCGATGCAGTAGTAGCCGTTGTCCTCAAGGACATCCAAGGCGGTACTTTTACCCGAGCCGGAGCGGCCGCTGACGATGATCAAACGCATGATTAGTGACCGTTCTGCTCGCTCAGGACGACCTGATACAAGGCTTCGTTACTCGGTGCGCTACGCAGTTTTTCGCGCACTTCCTTGCGATCGAGCATGCTGGCGATCTGGCGCAGTAATTCCAGGTGAGCATCGGTGGCCGCTTCCGGGACCAGCAGAACAAACAGCAGGTCAACCGGTGCGCCGTCGATTGCATCGAAATCGATGGGTGCATCAAGGTGCATCAATGCGCTGATAGGCGCTTCGCAGCCTTTGAGGCGACAGTGGGGAATGGCGATGCCGTTGCCGAAACCGGTGGAGCCGAGTTTCTCACGGGCGATCAGCGCTTCGAAGACATCCTGCATCTCCAGATCCGGCACTTCGCGGGCGATCAGGTTGGCAATCTGTTCGAGGGCTTTCTTTTTACTGCCGCCCGGCACGTTCACCAGGGAACGGCCGGGGGTCAGGATACTTTCAAGTCGGATCATGGGTTGGGGGTGTTAACGACCTGTTGCGCCCTGAAGGAGGCTCTGGGTCTTTTCCTTATGCTTTTTGAGTTGGCGATCCAGCTTGTCGGTCAGTGAGTCGATCGCAGCGTACATGTCGGTATCTTCTGCGTTGGCGACCACTTCGCTGCCGGGAATATGCAAGGTGGCTTCGATTTTCTGCTTCAGCTTTTCGACGCACATCGTGACTTGCACGTTGGTGATCTTGTCGAAATGGCGCTCCAATCGTTCGAGTTTCTCGTTGATGTAGGTGCGCAGCGGTTCGGTCACTTCCAGTTGGTGTCCACTGATGTTGACTTGCATACAGCTTCTCCTTCGTTGCCAGTGCATAAAGCGGCAGGCTGAATAGCCTGCCACTGGAACGCTGTAACGTGGCTTACATCAACCGCTTGCGTTCGCTCGAAGGCGCGATCCCGAGGGATTCGCGGTACTTGGCGACGGTGCGGCGAGCCACCTGAATGCCTTGTGCCTCCAGTAAACCAGCGATCTTGCTGTCACTCAACGGCTTTTTCTGATTTTCCGCTGCAACCAGTTTTTTGATGATCGCGCGGATCGCTGTAGACGAGCATTCGCCGCCTTCGGAGGTGCTGACGTGGCTGGAGAAAAAGTATTTCAGTTCATAAATACCGCGCGGGGTATGCATGAATTTCTGGGTGGTGACCCGGGAAATCGTCGATTCGTGCATGCCCACCGCCTCGGCGATGTCGTGCAGGACCAACGGCTTCATGGCTTCGTCGCCGTATTCCAGGAAGCCGCGCTGATGCTCGACGATCTGGGTGGCGACCTTCATCAGGGTTTCGTTGCGGCTTTGCAGGCTCTTGATGAACCAGCGCGCTTCCTGCAACTGATTGCGCATGAAGGTGTTGTCGGCGCTGGTGTCGGCACGGCGCACGAAGCCGGCGTACTGGGCGTTGACCCGCAGGCGCGGCACCGATTCCTGGTTCAGCTCGACCAGCCAGCGTTCGTTGTCCTTGCGCACGATGACATCGGGCACCACGTACTCGGCTTCGGTCGATTCGATTTGTGAACCCGGGCGTGGGTTGAGGCTCTGTACCAGTTCGATGACCTGGCGCAGTTCATCTTCCTTGAGCTTCATGCGCCGCATCAACTGGCTGTAGTCGCGACTGCCGAGCAGATCGATGTAATCGCTGACCAGACGCTTGGCTTCGTTCAGCCACGGGGTCTTGGCTGGTAGCTGGCGCAGTTGCAGCAGCAGGCATTCGCCGAGGTTGCGGGCGCCGATGCCGGCCGGTTCGAACTGCTGGATGCGGTGCAGCACGGCCTCGATCTCGTCCAGCTCGATGTCGAGCTCCGGATCAAAGGCGTCGAGAATTTCTTCAAGGGTTTCGTCGAGGTAGCCCTGATTATTGATGCAGTCGATCAGGGTCACGGCGATCAGGCGGTCGGTGTCGGACATCGGCGCCAGGTTCAATTGCCACAGCAGATGGCTTTGCAGGCTTTCCCCGGCGGAAGTGCGGGTGGTGAAGTCCCACTCGTCATCATCGCTGCTGGGCAGGCTGCTGGCGCTGGTCTGGTAGACGTCTTCCCAGGCGGTGTCGACGGGCAGTTCGTTAGGGATGCGCTCGTTCCATTCGCCATCTTCCAGATTGTCCACCGTCGGTGCGGTTTCCTGATAGGAGGGTTCCTGAATCTCGGTGTTGGGCTTTTGTTCGGCGTTGTCGGCCAAAGGATCGGAGTTGTCGAAGTCGTCGCCTTCTTCCTGGCGTTCGAGCATCGGATTGGATTCCAGGGCCTCCTGGATTTCCTGTTGCAGGTCCAGGGTCGACAATTGGAGCAGGCGGATGGCCTGTTGCAGCTGCGGTGTCATCGTCAGCTGCTGGCCCATTCTCAAGACTAGCGATGGTTTCATGGCAGGGGCTTAACACCTTATTCGCCGGCGCGCATGCGCCATCCACTACAGGGCGCCGGAGCGCCAAACTTAAGCAAATTATATGCCTGAAACTGTCGTGTTTGCCTAGAGCGCTGTAACAATAAAAGCGTATAAAACTTCGCTTCAACGTTACAGCACTCGGACGGCTGGCCGAATGCGATTGCGCTTTAGAGGCGGAACTCGTGGCCCAGGTACACTTCCTTGACCAGATCGTTGGCCAGGATGGTCGCGGCGTCGCCTTCGGCGATCAGTTGACCGTCGTTGACGATGTAGGCGGTTTCGCAGATATCCAGGGTCTCACGCACGTTGTGGTCGGTGATCAGTACACCGATGCCCTTGGCCTTGAGGTGGTGGATGATCTGCTTGATGTCGCCGACCGAGATCGGGTCGACACCGGCGAACGGTTCGTCGAGCAGGATGAATTTCGGTGCGGTGGCCAAGGCGCGGGCGATTTCCACCCGGCGGCGCTCACCACCGGACAGGCTCATGCCCAGGTTGTCGCGAATGTGGCTGATGTGGAATTCCTGCAGCAGGCTTTCCAGCTCCTTGCGACGACCGGCCTTGTCGAGTTCCGTGCGGGTCTCGAGGATGGCCATGATGTTGTCGGCCACCGACAGTTTGCGGAAGATCGACGCTTCTTGCGGCAGATAGCCGATACCGGCCTTGGCGCGGCCGTGCATTGGCTGGTGGCTGACGTCCAGATCATCGATCAGCACGCGGCCCTGATCGGCCTGCACCAGGCCGACGATCATGTAGAAGCAGGTGGTCTTGCCGGCGCCGTTCGGGCCGAGCAGGCCGACGATCTGGCCGCTGTCGATCGACAGGCTGACGTCACGCACGACCTGGCGGCTTTTATAGGCCTTGGCCAGGTGCTGAGCTTTCAGAGTTGCCATTACTGGGTCTTCTCGTCGGTTTTCTTCTTCGGCTGGATCACCATGTCGATGCGCGGACGCGTTTCGGTGACTTTATTGCCGGTAGCGCGACCGGCGCTGGCCAGTTTTCTCACCGTGTCGTAAACGATTTTCTCGCCTTGGGTGGTGTTGTTGTCCTTGTCGACAACCTTGGCCTTGTCGATCAGCACGACGCGGTTTTGCGCAGCGTGGTACTGGATCGTCACGCCCCAGCCCTGTACAGGCTTGGTATCGCCCTGGGTCTGCAGTTGCTCGAAGTAGGCAAGGTTGCCCACCGACGTCACGACGTCGATGTCACCGGTCGGGGTGCGGGTGATGGTCACCGTGTTGCCTTTAACGATCATCGAACCCTGGGTGATGATCACGTCACCTTTATAGGTGGCGATGCCATTCTTGTCGTCCAGTTGGGCGTCGTCGGCCTGAATGCGGATAGGTTGCTGCTGATCGTTCGGCAGAGCCCAGGCGCTCACGCTTCCCAGTGCTGCGCCCAGACTGAGCAAAATAGGGAGGGTTTTAACGAGCCTCATACTGTCCTCTTACGTTCGATTGCAGGTGTATCCTGCTTTCCTTCAAATACGCCTTCATTCCCACGCCAGTCGATACACCGCCAGCACCGTCGATTCTAACGGGTTGCTCGGTCTGCGCATATTGCTGCTGAGGGAACACCGTCATGCGTGTGCTGGTGATCAGGGTGTCGCGGTTCTTTTCATCGGTGCGCTTGATGCGTACCGAGTCGATCAGTTCTACCTGGGTGCCGTCAGGATTGACTTCGCCGCGCTCGCTGGTCACGTGCCACGGGAACTCGGTGCCACGGAACATGTTCAGGTCGGGTTTGGTGACCAGGGTCACGTCCGTCGCTTTCAGGTGCTCGGCCTTGTCGGACGTCATTTCGTACTGCAGCTTGCCGTCCGGAAGGTATTGCAGGGTATGCGTGTTGGTCGCGTACCAGTCGATGGCCGTGTCTTCGACCTTGACCGGGAGTTTGTCGAGGAAGCGTTCAGGGCTGATGTTCCAGTAGCCGACCGCTGCAAACATTGCAGCGATGCAGCCGAACAGCAGGAAGTTGCGAAATTTTTTGCTAAACATGTTTTGGCTCACAGGTACGCGGCATTGGCCGCATCGAGGCGGCCCTGGGCGCGCAGGATCAATTCGCAGAATTCGCGGGCGGCACCTTCGCCACCACGGGCCCGCGTGACGCCATGGGCGTGCTCGCGTACGAAATCGGCGGCATTGGCGACGGCCATGCCCAGGCCTACGCGGCGGATGACCGGCAGGTCTGGCAGGTCGTCACCGAGATAGGCAACCTGTTCATAGCTTAGGCCCAGTTGCTGCAGAAGACCGTCCAGAACCACCAATTTGTCTTCGCGCCCCTGAAACAGGTGCGGGATGCCGAGGTTTTTCGCCCGGCGCTCAACCACCGGGGTCTTGCGGCCACTGATGATCGCGGTTTCGACACCGGCGTTCATCAGCATTTTGATGCCCTGGCCGTCGAGGGTGTTGAAGGTCTTGAATTCGCTGCCGTCTTCAAGGAAATACAGGCGCCCGTCAGTGAGCACACCGTCGACGTCGAACACCGCCAGTTTGATCGCTTTGCCGCGCTGCAGCAGGTCGGTTGTCATTACATCACTCCTGCACGCAGCAGATCGGAGAGGTTGAAGGCGCCGATCGGGCGATCTTCTTCGTCCACGACCACCAGGGCGTTGATTCGGTGGTCTTCCATGATTTTCAGGGCTTCGGCAGCGAGCATCTCGGGCCGTGCAGTCTTGCCGTGTGCGGTCATGACCTGGTCGATGGTGGCACTGCGGATGTCGATGCTGCGATCCAGCGTGCGACGCAAGTCGCCGTCGGTGAAGATCCCGGCCAGTTTGCCGTCGGCCTCAAGGATCACGGTCATGCCCAGACCCTTGCGGGTCATTTCCATGAGTGCGTCCTTGAGCAGGGTGCCGCGTTGCACCTGCGGCAGCTCCTGGCCTGCGTGCATGACGTTTTCCACTTTCAGCAACAGACGTCGGCCCAGCGCACCACCCGGGTGGGAAAACGCGAAATCTTCAGCGGTAAAGCCACGGGCTTCCAACAGTGCCACGGCCAGTGCGTCGCCCATGACCAGCGCGGCGGTCGTCGAGGAAGTCGGCGCCAGGTTCAGCGGGCAGGCTTCGTGCTCGACATGCACGTTGAGGTTGACTTCGGCGGCCTTGGCCAGCGGCGACAGGGGATTGCCGGTCACGCTGATCAGTTGGATACCCAGGCGTTTGATCAGTGGCAGCAGAGTGACGATTTCGTTGGTCGAACCGGAGTTGGACAAGGCCAGGATCACGTCGTCGCGGGTGATCATGCCCATGTCACCGTGGCTGGCTTCGGCCGGGTGGACGAAAAACGCCGGGGTGCCGGTGCTGGCCAGGGTCGCGGCAATCTTGTTGCCGACATGCCCGGACTTGCCCATGCCGACCACGACCACACGGCCTTTGCTGGCCAGAATCATCTCGCAAGCGCGTACGAAATCGGCGTCGATATGGGGCAACAAGCCTTGTACGGCTTCCACTTCGAGGCGGATGGTGCGTTGTGCCGATTGAATCAGGTCGCTGGATTGGCTCATGTCAGAAATCGTATAGCCCGATGAAAAGGCGGCGATTATAGCGGTTATGTTGAAAAGCCTCACGTAAGTTCGTCGTGCTTTGTCATTCCTCGTAACCAAAACACTTAAAAAGTGCCGTCAGGCCTGTCATATCGCTGAACGCGGACGGGCATGGGCCTTGGGCGCTTGGCGTTTGCAGTGATATAGTTCGCCGCCAGTTCGGCCCGCCCGCGAGGTATGTGCTTTCCAAGGAAAGCCAGGCGTCCGAGTGAGAGGCTGCATCGCAAGGAGTTTAGATGAGTGCCGATAACGCCTACGCGGTCGAGCTGAAGGGAGTCTCCTTCAAGCGCGGTGCGCGCAGCATTTTCAATAACGTCGATATTCGCATCCCGCGTGGCAAGGTCACCGGCATCATGGGGCCTTCCGGGTGTGGCAAGACTACCTTGCTGCGTTTGATGGGTGCGCAATTGCGTCCCTCCAGCGGGGAAGTCTGGGTCAACGGTCAGAACCTGCCGACGCTGTCGCGCAGTGATCTGTTCGATGCGCGAAAGCACATGGGCGTGCTGTTTCAGAGTGGCGCGCTGTTCACCGATCTCGATGTTTTCGAGAACGTCGCTTTCCCCCTGCGTGTTCATACCCAATTGCCGGATGAGATGATCCGCGACATCGTCCTGCTCAAATTGCAGGCGGTCGGTCTGCGCGGCGCGATCGAGCTGATGCCCGACGAGCTTTCGGGAGGCATGAAGCGTCGTGTCGCCCTGGCCCGTGCGATTGCACTCGACCCGCAGATCCTCATGTATGACGAACCGTTCGTCGGTCAGGATCCGATCGCCATGGGCGTACTGGTCCGCCTGATCCGTCTGCTCAACGATGCGCTGGGCATCACCAGTATCGTGGTTTCCCACGACCTGGCCGAAACCGCGAGCATCGCTGACTACATCTATGTAGTGGGTGATGGTCAGGTGCTGGGGCAGGGCACGCCGGACGAGTTGATGAATTCGGATGAGCCGCGTATCCGCCAGTTCATGACCGGCAACCCCGATGGCCCGGTGCCGTACCATTTTCCAGCGACGGATTACCGCGCAGATCTTCTGGGGAAGCGCTGATGCGCAGAATTTCATTAATAGAACGCGTACGCCGATTCGGCGAGACGGCGATCGACGCCGTTGCGGTGTTTGGCCGCGCGACCCTGTTCCTGTTTCACGCACTGCTCGGTCGCGGTGGCATCAGCGGCGGTTTCGGCCTGCTGGTCAAGCAACTGCACTCGGTCGGCGTGATGTCGCTGGTGATCATTGTCGTGTCCGGGATTTTCATCGGCATGGTGCTGGCGCTGCAGGGCTTCAGTATTCTGTCGAGCTACGGTTCGGAGCAGGCGGTGGGGCAGATGGTGGCCCTGACGTTACTGCGCGAGCTGGGGCCGGTGGTGACGGCGTTGCTGTTTGCCGGGCGTGCAGGTTCGGCGCTGACGGCCGAAATCGGCAACATGAAGTCCACCGAACAGCTTTCCAGCCTGGAAATGATCGGTGTCGATCCGCTCAAATACATTATTGCCCCGCGTCTGTGGGCCGGTTTCATTTCCCTGCCGGTGCTGGCGATGATTTTCAGCGTGGTGGGTATCTGGGGCGGTTCGTGGGTGGCTGTCGACTGGCTTGGAGTGTATGAAGGCTCCTACTGGGCGAACATGCAAAACAGCGTGAACTTCACCAGCGATGTGCTCAACGGCGTCATCAAAAGTATCGTTTTCGCCTTCGTCGTGACCTGGATCGCCGTATTCCAAGGCTATGACTGTGAGCCCACTTCCGAGGGTATCAGTCGTGCCACCACCAAGACCGTGGTATTCGCCTCGCTGGCAGTACTGGGCCTGGACTTTATTCTGACCGCTTTGATGTTTGGAGATTTCTGATGCAAAACCGCACCCTGGAAATCGGTGTCGGCCTGTTCCTGCTGGCAGGGATCCTGGCCTTGTTGCTGCTTGCTCTGCGGGTCAGTGGCCTGTCTCCGACTTCGACCACCGACACGTATAAACTGTATGCCTACTTCGACAATATCGCCGGTTTGACGGTCAGAGCCAAAGTGACCATGGCCGGTGTGACCATCGGCAAGGTCACGGCAATCGATCTGGATCGCGACAGCTTCACCGGTCGGGTGACCCTGCAAGTGGATAAAAAGGTCGACAACCTGCCGACTGACTCCACAGCGTCTATCCTGACCGCTGGCCTGTTGGGCGAGAAGTACATCGGTATCAGCGTAGGCGGGGAAGACACCCGCCTGAAGGATGGTGGAACCATCCACGACACGCAGTCGTCTCTGGTACTGGAAGACCTGATCGGTAAATTCCTGCTCAATACCGTTAGCAAAGACGCCAAATGAGGAGCTTTTGAATGATCTCTACCTTGCGACGTGGCCTGTTGGTGTTGCTCGCGGCAGTGCCGTTGCTGGCCAACGCTGCGCCCGGACAGTCGGCGCACGATCTGGTTCAGGACACCACGAACCGTATGCTGGCCGATCTGTCGGCCAACAAAGCGAAGTACAAGCAGGATCCGGCTGACTTCTATGCCGCGCTGAACACGATTGTCGGTCCGGTGGTCGATGCCGAAGGCATTTCCAAGAGCATCATGACGGTCAAGTATTCGCGCAAGGCGACGCCTGCGCAGATGCAGACCTTCCAGGAAAACTTCAAGAAAGGCCTGTTCCAGTTCTACGGCAACGCCTTGCTCGAGTACAACAACCAAGGCATCACGGTTGATCCTGCCAAGGACGAATCGGGCGATCGCACCAGCGTCGGCATGACCGTCAAAGGCAGCAACGGCGCGATCTACCCTGTGCAGTACACGCTGGAGAAGATCAATGGCGAGTGGAAGCTGCGCAATGTGATCATCAACGGCATCAACATCGGCAAGCTGTTCCGTGATCAGTTCGCCGATGCGATGCAGCGCAATGGCAACGATCTGGACAAGACCATCAACGGTTGGGCCGGTGAAGTCGCCAAGGCCAAGGAAGAAACCGACAAAGCTGCCGCGAAGCCAGCGCAATGAATGAGGCGGCAGTTCGTATGAGTGATGTCGACGAGCTATTGCTCAGCGGAGTGCTGGACTACCGCACAGGTCCCGACCTGCGCAAGGAAGGCCAGGCGCTGATCAAGTCCAGCAAGGCTGCAGCGCTGGTGATCGATTGCTCGGCAGTCAAGAAGTCCAGCAGCGTCGGTTTGTCGTTGCTGCTGTGCTTCATGCGCGATGCCCAGGCGGCCGGCAAGGCCGTGAGCATCCGCGCGATGCCGGAAGACATGCGCGAAATCGCTCAGGTCAGTGAGCTGACCGAGTTGCTGGCGCACCCCTGAACCCGCATCGATAAAGAAGCCCCCCGTCAGAGTCCTGCCAATGCGGGGTTCGCAGGCGCGGGGCTTTTTTGTATGATGTCCGACCCGTGCGCACAGGGCGCCGATTGAGGTTGAGCATGCAGGCCGTAGAAGTGAAGAGCTTCCTTGAAGGGAAGCTGCCAGGAATTCAGGTAGAAGTTGAAGGCGAAGGCTGCAATTTCCAACTGAACGTGATTAGCGATGAACTGGCGGCGTTAAGCCCGGTCAAGCGTCAGCAGAGCATCTATGCCCATTTGAACCCTTGGATTGCTGATGGCAGCATCCACGCGGTCACTATGAAATTTTTCAGCAGCGCGGCCTGGGCCGAGCGCACCTGAGCCCTAGGGCGTCGAGATTCTTATGGATAAATTGATTATTACCGGTGGCGTTCGTCTTGATGGCGAAATCCGTATCTCCGGGGCGAAGAACTCCGCCCTGCCGATTCTGGCTGCCACTCTGCTGTGCGATGGCCCGGTGACCGTTGGCAACCTGCCGCACCTGCACGACATCACCACCATGATCGAGCTGTTCGGTCGCATGGGCATCGAGCCTGTGATCGACGAGAAGCTCAGCGTCGAAATCGACCCGCGCACCATCAAGACCCTGATCGCCCCGTACGAGCTGGTGAAAACCATGCGTGCGTCGATCCTGGTACTGGGCCCGATGGTTGCCCGTTTCGGTGAAGCCGAAGTCGCACTGCCTGGCGGTTGCGCCATCGGTTCGCGTCCGGTCGACCTGCACATCCGTGGCCTCGAAGCCATGGGTGCGGTCATTGACGTCGAAGGCGGCTACATCAAGGCCAAGGCGCCAGAAGGCGGCCTGCGCGGTGCACACTTCTTCTTCGATACCGTCAGCGTGACCGGTACCGAGAACATCATGATGGCGGCGGCCCTGGCCAAAGGCCGCAGCGTGCTGCAGAACGCTGCGCGTGAGCCCGAAGTGGTCGACCTGGCGAACTTCCTCAACGCCATGGGCGCCAAGGTGTCCGGCGCTGGTACCGACACCATCACCATTGATGGCGTCGAGCGCCTGGGCTCGTGTTTCTACAAGGTCATGCCTGACCGTATCGAAACCGGTACTTACCTGGTGGCCGCTGCGGTCACGGGTGGTCGAGTGAAGGTCAAGGACACTGATCCGACCATTCTCGAAGCAGTTCTGGAAAAGCTCCGTGAGTCCGGCGCAGAAATCACCACCGGTGAAGACTGGATCGAGCTGAACATGCACGGCAAGCGCCCGAAAGCAGTGAACGTGCGCACTGCGCCGTACCCGGCATTCCCGACTGACATGCAGGCCCAGTTCATCTCGCTCAACGCCATTGCCGAAGGCACCGGTGCAGTGATCGAGACGATCTTCGAAAACCGTTTCATGCACGTGTACGAGCTGCACCGCATGGGCGCGAAGATCCAGGTCGAAGGCAACACCGCCATCGTTACCGGTACTGAAGTCCTCAAGGGCGCGCCAGTAATGGCCACCGACCTGCGAGCTTCGGCCAGCCTGGTGATCTCGGCACTGGTTGCCGAAGGCGACACGCTGATCGACCGCATCTACCACATCGACCGTGGTTACGAGTGCATCGAAGAAAAACTGCAGATGCTGGGCGCCAAGATCCGTCGCGTTCCGGGCTAATCACTGCATTGGGACACAGGGACGTGTCCACTGAGATTATGAGTCGAGCCGGTTTCCGGCTCGATGTGTGTCTGGCGCCGATTGCGACCGGACATGAGTACCTTGATAAGGACTGACGTTTCCCATGTTGACCATCGCACTGTCCAAGGGCCGCATCCTTGACGACACCCTGCCGCTTCTCGCTGAAGCAGGCATCGTGCCGACCGAGAATCCGGACAAGAGCCGCAAGCTGATCATCCCTACCACTCAGGATGACGTACGTCTGTTGATCGTGCGTGCCACCGACGTGCCGACTTATGTCGAGCATGGCGCGGCCGACCTCGGCGTCGCCGGTAAAGACGTGCTGATGGAATACACCGGTCAGGGCCTGTACGAGCCACTGGATTTGCAGATTGCCCAGTGCAAGCTGATGACCGCCGGCAAGATCGGCGCTGCCGAGCCCAAGGGCCGTCTGCGTGTGGCGACCAAGTTCGTCAACGTGGCCAAGCGTTACTACGCCGAACAGGGCCGTCAGGTCGACATCATCAAGCTCTACGGCTCGATGGAGCTGGCGCCGCTGATTGGTCTGGCTGACAAGATCATCGACGTGGTCGACACCGGCAACACCCTGCGCGCCAACGGCCTGGAACCTCAGGAACTGATCGCCACGATCAGCTCGCGTCTGGTGGTCAATAAAGCTTCGATGAAAATGCAACACGCCCGAATCCAGGCGTTGATCGACACCCTGCGCAAGGCAGTGGAGTCTCGACACCGCGGCTGATGTACCTGCGCGACCTTGAGTCGCGCCCGTCTATCCGCCTCATAGCCAGAATCTCAGGTGCCCAAGCGGAAACGACTGCTAAGTTAGGGCGCCTGAGTTTTTGCCATTCCTATGAGGCTCTCGCTATGACCGCACCGACTGCAATTCGCCGACTCAACGCTGCTGACCCGGATTTCGCGCATCATCTGGATCATCTGCTGAGCTGGGAAAGTGTGTCTGACGACTCGGTCAATCAGCGGGTGCTGGACATCATCAAGGCTGTGCGCGAGCGCGGTGACGCGGCGCTGGTCGAGTTCACCCAGAAGTTCGACGGCCTCGAAGTCGCTTCGATGGCTGACCTGATCCTGCCGCGCGAGCGTCTGGAACTGGCCCTGACCCGCATCACCGTGGCGCAACGCGAAGCGCTGGAGACAGCCGCCGCCCGCGTGCGCAGCTACCACGAAAAACAGAAGCAGGATTCCTGGAGCTACACCGAGGCTGACGGCACTGTCCTCGGCCAGAAGGTCACGCCACTGGATCGCGCAGGCCTGTACGTACCCGGCGGTAAGGCGTCGTATCCGTCGTCGGTGTTGATGAATGCGATTCCGGCCAAGGTGGCGGGTGTGACCGAAGTGGTCATGGTTGTGCCGACTCCACGCAGTGAGATCAACGAACTGGTGCTGGCGGCCGCGTGCATCGCCGGCGTTGACCGGGTGTTCACCATCGGTGGCGCACAAGCGGTTGCCGCTCTGGCTTACGGCACCGAAAGCGTGCCGCAAGTCGATAAAGTGGTTGGCCCGGGCAACATCTATGTCGCCACCGCCAAGCGCCACGTGTTCGGTCAGGTCGGCATCGACATGATTGCAGGCCCCTCGGAAATCCTCGTGGTGTGCGACGGCCAGACCGATCCGGACTGGATCGCCATGGACCTGTTCTCCCAGGCCGAGCACGACGAAGACGCGCAGGCGATTCTGGTCAGCCCGGACGCCGAGTTCCTCGACAAGGTTGCGGCGAGCATCGACAAACTGCTGCCGACCATGGATCGCGCGACCATCATCGAAACCTCGATCAATGGCCGTGGTGCACTGATTCACGTGAAAGACATGGCGCAAGCCATCGAAGTTGCCAACCGCATCGCCCCGGAACACCTGGAGTTGTCGGTCGCTGACCCACAAGCCTGGCTGCCACAGATCCGCCACGCCGGCGCGATCTTCATGGGACGTCATACCTCTGAGGCGCTGGGCGATTACTGCGCCGGCCCGAACCACGTGTTGCCGACGTCCGGCACCGCGCGTTTCTCCTCACCGCTGGGCGTGTATGACTTCCAGAAGCGTTCGTCGATCATCTTCTGCTCCGAAGCCGGTGCTTCCGAGCTGGGCAAGACTGCGTCGGTGCTGGCCCGTGGCGAATCGCTGAGCGCGCACGCACGCAGCGCCGAATACCGCATCAAAGACGAACAGAAGGGGAACTGAACATGAGTAAATTCTGGAGCCCGTTCGTCAAGGATCTGGTGCCTTACGTGCCGGGCGAACAACCGAAGCTGACCAAACTGGTCAAGCTCAACACCAACGAAAATCCGTATGGCCCTTCACCAAAGGCCTTGGCCGCGATGCAGGTCGAACTCAACGACAACCTGCGTTTGTACCCGGACCCGAACAGTGATCTGCTGAAAACGGCCGTCGCGAAATACTACGGCGTGCAAAACAATCAAGTGTTCCTCGGCAACGGTTCGGATGAAGTGCTGGCGCACATTTTCCACGGTCTGCTACAGCACGATCAGCCGCTGCTGTTCCCGGACATCAGCTACAGCTTCTACCCGGTTTACTGCGGTCTGTACGGCATAAAATTCGACGCGGTGCCGCTGAACTCGCAGTTCCAGATCGACCCGGACGACTACGCCAAACCCAACGGCGGGATCATTTTCCCGAATCCGAATGCACCGACCGGTTGTCTGTTGGCGCTGGAGGCAGTCGAGCAGATCCTCAAGGCCAGCCCGGATTCGGTAGTGGTGGTGGATGAGGCGTACATCGACTTTGGCGGCGAAACGGCGATCAGCCTGGTGGACCGCTACCCGAACTTGCTGGTGACCCAGACCCTGTCCAAGTCGCGCTCGCTGGCCGGCCTGCGCGTTGGTCTGGCGGTAGGGCATCCGGATTTGATCGAAGCGCTGGAGCGGATCAAGAACAGCTTCAACTCGTACCCGCTGGATCGTCTGGCGATCGTCGGCGCTGCCGCTGCATTCGAAGATCGCGAGTACTTCGACAAGACCTGCCGTCTGGTCATCGAGAGTCGCGACTGGGTGATTGCGCAGTTGCAGGCCAAAGGTTTTGAAGTGCTGCCTTCGGCGGCGAACTTCATCTTTGCCCGGCATCCGCAGCATGATGCGGCGGGGCTGGCGGCCAAGCTGCGTGAGCAGGGCGTGATCGTGCGCCACTTCAAGCAGGCGCGGATTGCGCAGTTCCTGCGGATTTCGATCGGTACGCCGGAGCAGAATCAGGCATTGATCTACGGCCTCGGCGACCTCTGAAGCACGGCTGAACCTGTGGGAGCGAGCCTGCTCGCGAAAGCGCTTTCTCATTCAACATCCATGTTGAACGTCGAGGCCTCTTCGCGAGCAGGCTCGCTCCCACACTGCTTTGTGCTTACTCTTCTTCTTTCACTGGCGCCGGAGGCGGGCGCAGACCGATTTCAGCGGTCAGCTTCAGCTCTTTGCCGTTGCGCATCACCTGAATGGTCACCTTGTCGGTCGGTTTGATCCGCGCCACCTGGTTCATCGACCGACGACCATCGCCCGCCGGCTCGCCGTCGATGCTCAGAATCACGTCACCCAACTGCAGGCCGGCCTTCTGCGCCGGGCCATCGCGGAAGATCCCCGCCACGACAATCCCCGGACGCCCGGACAAGCCAAACGATTCGGCCAGTTCCTGGGTCAGCGGTTGTACTTCAATGCCGAGCCAGCCACGAATCACCTGGCCGTGCTCGATGATCGACTTCATCACTTCCATCGCCAGTTTCACCGGGATCGCAAAACCGATGCCCTGCGAGCCGCCGGACTTGGAGAAGATTGCTGTGTTGATGCCGGTGAGGTTGCCGTTGGCATCGACCAGCGCGCCGCCGGAGTTGCCCGGGTTGATTGCCGCGTCGGTCTGGATGAAGTCTTCGTAGTTGTTCAGGCCCAACTGGTTACGCCCGGTGGCGCTGATGATGCCCATGGTCACGGTCTGGCCGACGCCGAACGGGTTACCGATGGCCAGTGCGACGTCGCCGATGCGAATGTTGTCGGAGCGGCCGACGGTGATGGCCGGGAGGTTTTTCAGGTCGATCTTCAGGACCGCGAGGTCGGTTTCCGGATCGCTGCCGATCACTCGTGCGAGGGTTTCGCGACCATCCTTGAGCGCGACAACGATCTGATCGGCGCCAGTGGTCACGTGGTTGTTGGTCAGGATGTAGCCTTCCGGGCTCATGATCACACCGGATCCGAGGCTTGATTCCATGCGCTTCTGCTTCGGCGAGTTGTCACCGAAGAAGCGCCGGAACTGCGGATCTTCAAACAACGGGTGCGCCGGTTTGGCAATCACCTTCGTGGTGTAGAGGTTGACCACCGACGGTGCGGCGATGACCACGGCGTCCGCATAGGACACGGGCCCCTGTTGCACGCTGGTGGTTTGTGGGGCCTGTTGCAGGTTGACGTCGAGGCTCGGGAGCCCGACCCACTGCGGGTAACGCTGAATAATCAACAGAGCGATAAGCACGCCGGCCAACAGCGGCCAGCCGAAAAAACGCAGCGCCTTGAGCATTAAGCACGTCCTGGAAAAGTTGCAGGCGGGGTCAGACCGCCCATAATGTCGCGCATTATACGAGGCCGCGCGCGCCTCTGAACGGGATTTTCAGGAGTCTTTCATGGCCGTCGCCCTCAGCACCCTGGTCGAAGAAGCCGACCGTTACCTTGGCAGTGCAAAAATTGCCGATTATTGCCCCAACGGTCTGCAGGTCGAGGGCCGTCCACAAGTGATGCGTATCGTCAGTGGCGTCACCGCCAGTCAGGCCTTGCTCGACGCCGCGGTGGAGGCCGAGGCCGATCTGATCCTGGTGCATCACGGCTATTTCTGGAAAGGCGAGAGCCCCTGCATCACCGGCATGAAGCAGCGTCGCTTGAAAACGCTTCTCAAGCACGACATCAGTCTGCTCGCCTATCACCTGCCGCTGGACCTGCACCCGGAGGTCGGCAACAACGTGCAGCTGGCGCGTCAGCTGGACATTACCGTCGAAGGGCCGCTGGACCCGGACAACCTCAAGATTGTCGGACTGGTCGGTTCGTTGAGCGAGCCCATGACCCCGCGTGACTTCGCCCGCAAGGTGAAAGACGCCATGGGCCGTGAGCCACTGCTGGTCGAAGGCAGCGCGATGATTCGTCGGGTCGGCTGGTGCACTGGAGGCGGCCAGGGCTACATCGATCAGGGCGTGGCGGCGGGTGTCGATCTGTTCCTCAGCGGAGAAGCTTCCGAACAGACCTTCCACAGCGCCCGAGAAAACGACATCAGCTTCATCGCTGCCGGCCACCACGCCACCGAACGCTACGGCGTGCAGGCGTTGGGTGACTATCTGGCGAAGCGCTTTGCACTCGAACACATGTTCATCGACATCCCGAACCCGATCTGAAGTTAAACATCTCTCCAATGTGGGAGGGGGCTTGCTCCCGAAAGCGGTGTGTCATTCAACAATGATTTCGACTGATCCTCCGCCTTCGCGAGCAAGCCCGCTCCCACAGGGACAGCGTTTCACGGCCGAACCAGCGGGCATATTCATATGCCCTTTCGTTCTAGCTTGCGCCCTGATTAGAAGAAGGACGCTGTGCTAGGATTCCCCGCTCGAACACGGCCCGCTGGCCGTTCATAAGAAAGCTTTCGTGAGTAGCCATGGTCGACAAACTGACGCATCTGAAACAGCTGGAGGCGGAAAGCATCCACATCATCCGCGAGGTGGCCGCCGAGTTCGACAACCCGGTGATGCTGTACTCCATCGGTAAAGACTCCGCCGTGATGCTGCACCTGGCACGCAAGGCGTTCTTCCCGGGCAAACTGCCGTTTCCGGTGATGCACGTCGACACCCGCTGGAAATTCCAGGAGATGTACAAGTTCCGCGACAAGATGGTCGAAGAACTGGGCCTGGACCTGATCACTCACATCAACCCGGACGGCGTGGCGCAGAACATCAACCCGTTCACCCACGGCAGCGCCAAGCACACCGACATCATGAAGACCGAAGGCCTGAAGCAGGCACTCGACAAGTATGGTTTCGACGCAGCCTTTGGCGGCGCCCGTCGCGATGAAGAGAAATCCCGCGCGAAAGAGCGCGTGTATTCGTTCCGCGACAGCAAGCACCGCTGGGACCCGAAAAACCAGCGCCCTGAGCTGTGGAACGTCTACAACGGCAAGGTCAACAAGGGCGAATCCATTCGTGTGTTCCCGTTGTCGAACTGGACCGAGCTGGACATCTGGCAGTACATCTACCTCGAAGGCATCCCGATTGTGCCGCTGTACTTCGCCGCCGAGCGTGAAGTGATCGAGAAGAACGGCACGCTGATCATGATTGACGACGAGCGCATCCTCGAGCACCTGTCTGATGAAGACAAGGCGCGCATCGTCAAAAAGAAAGTGCGTTTCCGTACCCTTGGCTGCTACCCGTTGACGGGCGCGGTGGAGTCCGAAGCCGAGACGCTGACGGACATCATTCAGGAAATGCTCCTGACGCGAACTTCCGAGCGCCAGGGCCGGGTCATCGACCACGATGGCGCTGGCTCCATGGAAGACAAAAAACGTCAAGGCTATTTCTAAGGGGTTGTCATGTCGCACGTATCTGATTTGATCAGCGAGGACATCCTCGCCTACCTGGGCCAGCACGAACGTAAAGAGCTGCTGCGCTTTTTGACCTGCGGTAACGTCGATGACGGCAAGAGCACCCTGATCGGGCGCCTGCTGCACGACTCCAAGATGATCTACGAAGATCACCTGGAAGCCATCACCCGCGATTCGAAGAAAGTCGGCACCACCGGTGACGACATCGACCTGGCGTTGCTGGTCGACGGTCTGCAGGCCGAGCGTGAGCAGGGCATCACCATCGATGTCGCCTACCGCTACTTCTCCACCGCCAAGCGCAAATTCATCATCGCCGACACCCCCGGCCATGAGCAGTACACCCGCAACATGGCCACCGGTGCATCCACCTGTGACCTGGCGATCATCCTGGTCGACGCCCGCTACGGCGTGCAGACCCAGACCCGTCGCCACAGCTTCATCGCCTCGTTGCTCGGCATCAAGCACATCGTTGTTGCCATCAACAAGATGGACCTCAAGGACTTCGACGAAGGCGTGTTCGAGTCGATCAAGGCCGACTACCTGAAGTTCGCCGAAGGCTTGAAGATGAAGCCGACCAGCATGCACTTCGTGCCGATGTCGGCGCTGAAGGGCGACAACGTGGTGAACAAATCCGAGCGCTCGCCTTGGTACAAAGGTCAGTCGCTGATGGAAATTCTCGAGACCGTGGAAGTGGCGGGCGACCGCAACTTCACCGATCTGCGTTTCCCGGTGCAGTACGTCAACCGTCCTAACCTGAATTTCCGCGGTTTCGCCGGCACCCTCGCCAGCGGCATCGTCAAGAAGGGCGACGAAGTGGTTGTTCTGCCGTCGGGCAAGAGCAGCCGCGTGAAATCCATCGTCACCTTCGAAGGCGAGCTGGAGCACGCCGGTCCTGGTCAAGCGGTGACGCTGACCATGGAAGACGAAATCGACATCTCCCGGGGCGACCTGCTGGTGCACGCCGACAACGTGCCGCCGGTCACCGACAGCTTCGAAGCGATGCTGGTGTGGATGGCTGAAGAGCCGATGCTGCCGGGCAAGAAATACGACATCAAGCGCGCCACCAGTTACGTGCCGGGCTCCATCGCCAGCATCGTCAACAAGGTCGACGTGAATACGTTGGAAGAAGGTCCTGCGAGCGCGTTGCAGCTCAACGAAATCGGCAAGGTGAAGATCGCGCTCGACGCACCGATCGCCCTCGACGGTTACGACAGCAACCGCACCACCGGCGCGTTCATCATCATCGACCGCTTGACCAACGGCACCGTCGGCGCCGGCATGATCGTCGCTCAGCCTGTGAGCCACGGTACTGCCACGCACCACGGCAAGCTGGCCCATGTGGCTACCGAAGAACGTGCACAGCGTTTCGGTCAGCAACCGGCGACCGTGCTGTTCAGCGGCCTGTCAGGCGCGGGCAAGAGCACGCTGGCCTACGCCGTCGAGCGCAAGTTGTTCGACATGGGCCGTGCGGTGTTTGTGCTCGACGGGCAGAACCTGCGTCACGACCTGAACAAAGGTCTGCCACAGGATCGTGCCGGCCGTACCGAGAACTGGCGTCGTGCCGCGCACGTGGCGCGTCAGTTCAACGAAGCCGGTCTGCTGACCCTGGCCGCGTTCGTCGCGCCGAGTGCTGAAGGTCGTGAACAGGCCAAGGACCTGATCGGCAAGGATCGTCTGCTGACCGTCTACGTGCAGGCTTCGCCTGCGGTATGTGCCGAGCGTGATCCGCAAGGGCTGTATGCTGCCGGTGGCGATAACATTCCGGGCGAATCCTTCCCGTATGACGTGCCGCTGAATGCTGATCTGGTGATCGACACCCAGTCGCTGTCGCTGGAAGAAAGCGTCAAGCAAGTGCTCGATCTACTGCGCAAGCGTGGCGCGATCTAAGCGTTAGCTGAAAACAAAAGCCCGCCGATGAGCAATCATCCGCGGGCTTTTTGTTTCGGGCCAACCTGGTCAAAACTGTGGGAGCGGGCTTGCTCGCGAAGGCGGTGTGTCGTTCGGCATCGTTGCCGGCTGATTCACCGTTTTCGCGAGCAAGACATGGGGTCTCTATTGAATACACAAGGGTGTTCAGCACAGATCATCCCGAGTCAGCGGCGCTCCGGGTATTCGCGGTGCATCTGTTCCAGCAGCGCATCCTTGTCCTGCCACAGCTGATTGATCCAGCCCTGAAACTGCAGGCGGTATTCGCCGTCCTGATCGTAGTTCTTGCCGATGAATTGCTGCGGGATTTTCAGTTCTTCAAAGTGCACTACCACGTCGCGCACATTGCCGCACAGCAGGTCCCAGAACCCCGGGCGGCCGCCTGGATAGTGAATGGTCACGTTGACGATCGATTCCAGCTGTTCACCCATCGCATCCAGCACAAAAGCAATGCCGCCAGCCTTGGGCTTGAGCAGGTATTTGAACGGCGACTGCTGCTGCGCATGCTTGCCTTCGGTGAAGCGCGTGCCTTCGACGAAGTTGAAAATTCCTACCGGGTTATCGCGAAATTTTGCGCAGGTCTTGCGGGTGGTTTCCAGGTCTTTGCCTTTCTTCTCCGGATGCTTTTCCAGATACGCCTTGGAGTAACGCTTCATGAACGGAAAGCCCAGCGCCCACCACGCCAGACCGATCACCGGGACCCAGATCAGTTCCTGCTTGAGGAAGAATTTCAGCGGTTGAATACGCCGGTTGAGCACGTACTGCAACACCAGAATGTCGACCCAGCTCTGATGGTTGCTGGTGATCAGATACGAGTGCTGATAGTCGAGCCCTTGCAGGCCGCTGATGTGCCAGCGCGTGCGCCGCACCAGGTTCATCCAGGCTTTGTTGTTGCTGATCCATGCCTCGTGGGTGTGGCTCATCAGCCACAGCGAGGCGCGTCGGGCGAGGTCGAAGGGCAGCACTTTGATCAGCGCCACACAGAACAGAAACGAGCACAGCAGAATCGTATTGAGCGCCAACAGCAGTGAGGCGATCACGCCGCGCAGCGGTGCGGGGAGAAAATCCAGCATTTACACATCCATAGGTCGGTTGGCAGCTTGAATCGCGGTGAGGGCGATGGTGTAGACGATGTCGTCGACCTGCGCGCCGCGCGGCAGATCGTTCACCGGTTTGCGCAGGCCTTGCAGCATCGGCCCGAGGCTGACGCAATCGGCGCTGCGCTGCACGGCTTTGTGGGTGGTGTTGCCGGTGTTCAGGTCAGGGAACACAAACACCGTGGCGCGACCGGCCACCTGGCTGTTCGGCGCCAGTTGCCGGGCGACTTCTGCGTTGGCGGCGGCGTCGTATTGCAGTGGGCCGTCGATCAGCAGCGAGTGCTGTTGCTCGTGGGCGAGCAGGGTGGCCTCGCGCACCTTCTCGACTTCTTCACCACTGGCGGATTCGCCGCTGGAGTAACTGATCATCGCCACCCGCGGGGTAATGCCGAATGCCGCAGCGGAGTCGGCGCTTTGCAGGGCAATCTCGGCCAGCTCCGTGGCACTTGGGTGCGGGTTCATCACGCAGTCGCCGTAGACCAGCACTTCTTCCGGGAACAACATGAAGAACACCGACGACACCAGGGTGCAGCCCGGCGCGGTCTTGATCAGTTGCAGGGCCGGGCGGATGGTGTTGGCGGTGGTGTTGATCACGCCCGAAACCAGCCCGTCGACTTCATCCAGCGCGAGCATCATGGTGCCGATCACCACGGTGTCTTCCAGCTGTTGTTCGGCCATTGGCGCATTGAGGCTTTTGCTTTTGCGCAGGGCGACCATCGGCTCGATATAGCGCTCGCGGATCAGGTCCGGATCGAGAATCTCCAGGCCTGGCGGCAGCTCGATGCCCTGGGCGCGGGCCACGGCTTCGACGTCCTCGGGTTTGGCCAGCAACACGCAACGGGCGATTCCGCGCTCCTGGCAGATCGCCGCCGCTTGCACGGTGAGTGGCTCGCTGCCTTCGGGCAGGACGATGCGTTTGTTCGCTGACTGCGCCCGTTGAATCAGTTGATAGCGGAATACCGCTGGCGACAGGCGCATTTCTCGTGGCGTGCCACAGCGCTGGTGCAGCCACTTGGCATCGAGATGACTGGCGACGAAATCGGTGATGATCTCCGCGCGCTCGCGGTCATCGATGGGGATTTCCTTGTTCAGGCCATTGAGCAGGTTGGCAGTGTCGTAGGAACCGGTGCTCACCGAAAGCACCGGCAAACCGGCCTGTAGCGCGCCACGACACAGGTCCATGATGCGCGGGTCGGGCAGGGTGTCGCTGGTCAGCAACAGGCCGGCCAGCGGTACGCCGTTGAGTGCCGCGAGGCTGACCGCGAGGATGATGTCGTCGCGATCGCCCGGGGTCACCACCAGCACGCCGGGCTTGAGCAGCTCCACGGTGTTGCGCATGGTCCGCGCGCAAATAATGATTTTGGTCATGCGCCGGGTTTCGTAGTCACCGGCGTTGAGCACTTGCGCGCCCATCAGGTCGGCGACGTCACGGGTGCGCGGCGCATTGAGTTCCGGCTGAAACGGGATGCAGCCGAGCAGGCGGAAATCACCGCTGCGCAGCAATGGCGAATGTTCTTTCAGACGCGTGGCGAAGGCGTCCATGCTCTCGTCGGTCTTGACCTTGTTGAGGATCACGCCGAGGACTTTCGGGTCTTTCGGGCCACCGAACAATTGCGCCTGCAATTCGACGCGACCGGAGAGTTCGGCGAGCACTTCGTTTTCTGGCGCCGAGACCAGAATCACCTCGGCATCCAGGCTTTTCGCCAGGTGCAGATTGACCCGCGCGGCATAACTGGCGGTGCGGGTCGGCACCATGCCTTCGACCACCAGCACGTCTTTGCCGATGGCGGCCTGCTGATACAGGGCAATGATTTCTTCGAGCAGTTCATCGAGCTGGCCGTCGCCAAGCATCCGCTCGACATGCGCCAGGCCCAGTGGCTGCGGCGGTTTCAGGCCGTGGGTACGCGCTACCAGTTCGGTGGAGCGTTCAGGGCCAGTGTCGCCCGGATGTGGCTGGGCAATCGGTTTGAAGAAGCCGACTTTCAGTCCGGCCCGCTCCAGGGTACGCACCAGCCCGAGGCTGATGGAGGTCAGACCCACGCCAAAATCGGTGGGCGCGATAAAAAAAGTTTGCATGCGGATTCTCTAAGGGTGCATGGCAATGGTGAAGGCCCTATGGCTGGCCATCTACCGAAATTCAGTCGCCAAGGTTATCGCTAACCGAGCCTTGTGCGCACCAACCGCAGGCAAAGGGTTGGCCTATTTTTTCAATACGTTGCGCCGGGTCCAGAACCCAGGTGCGCGATTGCCATGGCGGCTGATGACGAAGGTGCTGAGTGTGGCCACAGGAAAGCTCGGCCACCCAGTGTCCGTCTTCGTCCTGATGGAAGCCTTCGATCGTCGAACCCCGTTTGTCAGGGTTGTGTTCGCTTTCGCGCGATTGCTTCGCTAAACTTGGCCTTTCTATATTCTTATGCAAAAGGTCTCGCCCCATGCTGATCGCCGCCAATAAGGCTGTCTCCATCGACTATACCCTGACCAACGACGCTGGTGAGGTCATCGACAGCTCCGCCGGCGGCGCTCCGCTGGTCTACCTGCAAGGCGCAGGCAACATCATCCCGGGCCTGGAAAAAGCCCTGGAAGGTAAAGCTGTTGGTGACGAACTGGAAGTCTCCGTTGAACCGGAAGACGCTTACGGCGAATACGCTGCCGAACTGGTCAGCACCCTGAGCCGCAGCATGTTCGAAGGCGTTGACGAGCTGGAAGTCGGCATGCAGTTCCACGCTTCGGCGCCGGACGGCCAGATGCAGATCGTGACCATCCGTGACCTGGACGGCGACGACGTTACCGTCGACGGCAACCACCCACTGGCCGGTCAGCGCCTGAACTTCAAAGTGAAGGTCGTTGATATCCGTGACGCCAGCCAGGAAGAAATCGCTCATGGTCACGTCCATGGCGAAGGTGGCCATCACCACTGATTTTCTGCGCTAAGCTTCGAGTACTGGAGAGGCGCCTGCGGGCGCCTTTTTAGTCCGCGGCTGTCCTTGGTGGTCTCGCCAAGTGGCTGTTTCGAGTAGAACACGGGAATCCTGGAGTACGTCATGAGTGCTTTTCACGACCTTAAGTTGACAGCCCTGGATGGTCAGGAGCTACCGCTGGCGCCTTTCAAGGGCCAAGTCGTGCTGGTGGTCAACGTCGCCTCCAAATGCGGCTTGACCCCACAGTACGCGGCGCTGGAAAACCTCTATCAGCAGTTCAAAGGCAAAGGTTTCAGTGTGCTGGGCCTGCCGTGCAACCAGTTTGCCGGTCAGGAACCCGGTACAGAACAGGAAATTCAAGAGTTCTGCAGCCTCAACTACGGTGTGACATTTCCGTTGTCGAGCAAGCTCGAAGTCAACGGCCACGAGCGCCATCAGCTCTACCGCCTGCTGGCGGGCGAGGGCGCGGAGTTCCCCGGTGACATCACCTGGAATTTCGAGAAGTTCCTGCTCGGCAAGGACGGCCGTGTATTGGCGCGGTTCTCACCGCGCACGGCGCCGGATGATCCGAGCATTGTTCATGCGATTGAAAAAGCGCTGAGCTGAAACAAGCGGATCGCAGCCCTTGGGCTGCGATTTTTTTTCGCCTGCCTTTTGAGCCTTAATCATTCTGATCAATAGTGCTATCGCCCGGGTGCAGTCCTGCATATTATCGCCGTCATATAGGTTCATGCCTGTCGATAACGTTTTCGTGGAGCTTCCCGATGCCTGTTCAAGCCCTGTTCAAACCATTCCATCTCGGTGCCCTCGAACTGCCGACCCGTGTGGTCATGGCGCCAATGACCCGCTCGTTTTCCCCGGGCGGCGTACCGAACTCAAAAGTCATCGAATACTACCGTCGTCGGGCTGCTGCCGGCGTCGGCCTGATCATTACCGAAGGCACCACCGTTGGCCACATCGCTTCCAACGGCTATCCGAACGTGCCGCAGTTCTTTGGTGAAGCACCGTTGGCCGGCTGGAAAAAAGTCGTCGACGCGGTGCATGCCGAGGGCGGCAAGATCGTTCCGCAACTGTGGCACGTGGGCAGCGTTCGCCGCATCGGCACCGAGCCGGACGCCAGCGTGCCGGGTTATGGTCCGTCGGAAAAACTCAAGGAAGGTCAGGTCGTGGTGCACGGCATGACCAAACAAGACATTCGGGATGTGATTGCAGCGTTCGCACAAGCCGCCAGGGATGCGCAAAGCATCGGCATGGACGGCGTGGAAATCCACGGCGCCCACGGTTACCTGATCGACCAGTTCTTCTGGGAAGGCAGCAACCAGCGCACCGACGAGTATGGCGGCAGCCTGGCCAACCGTTCGCGTTTCGCCATCGAATTGATTCAAGCGGTGCGCGCGGCAGTCGGTGAAGGCTTCCCGATCATCTTCCGCTTCTCGCAGTGGAAACAGCAGGATTACACCGCGCGGCTGGTGCAAACCCCGGAGGCGTTGGGTGAGTTCCTCAAACCGCTGGCCGAGGCCGGTGTGGATATTTTTCACTGCTCGACGCGGCGCTTCTGGGAGCCGGAGTTCGACGGTTCCGAGCTGAACCTGGCCGGCTGGACGCGCAAGCTGACCGGCAAGCCGACCATTACCGTCGGCAGCGTCGGCCTGGATGGCGAGTTCCTGCAGTTCATGGTCAACACCGACAAGGTCGCGCAGCCGGCCAGTCTGGAGAAACTGCTGGAGCGTCTGAACAACGACGAGTTCGACCTGGTGGCGGTAGGCCGCGCGCTGCTGGTGGATCCGGACTGGGCGCTGAAAGTCCGCGAAGGGCGTGAGCAGGACATCTTGCCGTTCAGCCGTGAGGCGTTGATGACGCTGGTTTAAGCGGCGGTTTCACTGGCCCCTTCGCGAGCAGGCTCGCTCCCACAGGTTTCTCTGGTGTTCACCGAAGATCACATGTGGGAGCGAGCCTGCTCGCGAAGGCGGTTCTAAAGTCTGCAAGGATTCAGGGCAATGTCTGCGCATGCGGCACCACTTGCTCCCCGACACACGCCCCGCGCAAATGCTTTTCAAACTGCTCGATGATCGCCGCCCAGCCCTGGCGACTGGCATGCTGGCGCGCATTCAGGCGCACGCAACGCAACGTTTCATCCTCTTCCAGCAACCACGCCGCCGCATCGCAGAACGCCTCTTCATCACCGGGCATCGCCAACACGCCGTTGTAGCCATGGCGGATGTGCTGCGCCGCTGCCGCCTGATCGTAAGCCACCACGCCCAGACCTGAAGCCAGTGCTTCGAGCACCACGTTGCCGAAGGTTTCGGTCATGCTCGGAAACAGAAACAAATCGCCCGAGGCGTAGTGCGCCGCCAGCGCTTCGCCGCGTTGCGAACCACAGAAAATCGCCTCCGGCAGGTCCTTTTCCAGCGCAAGCCGTTGCGGTCCGTCGCCGACTACAATCAGCTTCAGGTTGCGCTGTGGATAAGTGCTGCGGAGTTTGTCGAAGCAGCGCTTGAGCAGGCCCAGATTCTTCTCTGGGGCCAGACGTCCTACGTGAATCACCGCAATGTCCTGCTCGCTCAGGCCCCATTGCTCACGCAATCCGTTCAGCCGCTTGGCCGGGTGAAATAACTGGCTGTCCACGCCTCGGGAGAGCAAGGCGAGGCGGTCGAAATGCCGGCGCTCCAGCTCCAGGCGCTGGCTGACACTCGGCACCAGAGTCATCGCCGAACGGTTGTGGAACCAGCGCAGATAATGGGTCAGCAAGCGCGTCAGCAAACCCAGCCCGTACTGGTTGGTGTACTGCTGGAAATTGGTGTGAAAGCCACTGACCACCGAGATCCCCAGGCGCCGCGCTGCACGCAATGCCGACAAGCCGAGCGGGCCTTCCGTGGCAATGTACAGCACGTCCGGGCGATGGCGTTTCCAGCGTCGCAACAGCTTGTGCATCGACGACTGGCCCCATTGCAGCCCCGGATACCCGGGCAGCGGCCAACCCCGACACAGCAACAGCGCGTCATCCTCGGTGCGCTGCGGATCGCCCGCCTGACGCGGCCGCACCAGTTCCACCTGATGCCCACGCGCGCGCAATCCATCGCACAAGCGGCCAAGGGTATTGGCCACCCCGTTGATTTCCGGTGGGAAGGTTTCGCTGATCAGGGTGATATGTAGAGCTGTCGTCATGACCTCAGTGTCGGCTGAGGCCATGTCGTGCCTGTGACGTTCGGATGATGGATTTGTGACCGGGCTGTCCGTGACCGGTTCAGCGCTGGGTGACGAGGTTCTCCGCACCGCGTTCACGTACCCAGAACAACGTCGCACCCGCTACAGCGGCTGGCATCATCAGGATGTTGACCACCGGGATCAGTAGCACCAGATAGACGATCCCGCCGAAGCTCATGCTCTGCCAGCGTTTCTGGCGCAGCCAGGCGAGCATCTCGTTCCAGCCCAGTTTGTGGTTGTCTGCCGGGTAGTCGATGTACTGGATCGCCATCATCCACACGCCGAACAGCAGCCACAGCGGCGCGGCGACGATGTTCACCACCGGGATGAACGAGAGGATGAACAGGCCGATCGCGCGCGGCAGGAAGTAGCCGAGTTTGCGCATTTCCCGGGCGAGGGTGCGTGGGATCATCGCGATCAGTTCGCCCCAGCTGAACGCCGGGAAGTCGTCGGTGCCGCGCACCACCACTTCGACCTTTTCCGCGAGAAAGCCGTTGAACGGCGCGGCGATGACGTTGGCCAGCATGGTGAAGGTGAAAAACACCATCAGTGCCACCAGCACCACAAACAGCGGCCAGAGGATGTAGCTGAGGAAGCTCAGCCAGTCGGGCAGCGACGGCATCAGGCTGTCGACCCACAGGCTGAACTGATGGCCGGCCAGATAGATCAATCCGACGAACAGCACCAGGTTGATCGCCAGCGGCAGCAACACGAACAGGCGCAGGCCGGGGCTGAGGACCAGTTTGAGGCCTTCGCGCAGGTATTGCGGGCCGGACAGGACAGGGGCGGGCATAGGGTGCTCCGAGCAAGGGAAAACGCGCCGACCTTACCGGCTTTGCAACACGTGCGAAAGCGCGGCAAAGCGATCGACATTGACTGTAACAAAGACGTCCATCTCGTCAGTGTCTGCGCATAGAGACCACCTATGAGCTGGATTGTTAAACCGTATTTCCTTAATCTTGCCCCCCTCGATACGCTGCACCCAACTTTTTACAGGACTGTCGAGCTCATGCCTTCCCCAAGGTTATCCACAGTCCTTTTTTATTCCCGCCGGCAGTCCGGCGTTCCGCGCCAGTCTTTCGGCCCGGTCAACAGGAGCAGGTCATGTCTGAAGTCCGTCATTCGCGAGTGATTATTCTCGGTTCCGGCCCTGCCGGTTACAGCGCTGCGGTCTACGCCGCCCGTGCCAACCTCAAGCCGTTGCTGATCACCGGCATGCAGGCTGGCGGTCAACTGACCACCACCACCGAAGTCGACAACTGGCCGGGCGACGTGCACGGTCTGACCGGCCCGGCACTGATGGAGCGGATGCGCGAGCACGCCGAGCGTTTTGAAACCGAGATCGTTTTCGATCACATCAACGCCGTGGACTTCGCCGCCAAGCCATACACCCTGACCGGCGACAGCGCGACCTACACCTGCGATGCGCTGATCATCGCCACCGGCGCCAGCGCTCGCTACCTGGGCCTGCCGTCGGAAGAAGCGTTCATGGGCAAAGGCGTTTCGGCCTGCGCAACCTGCGACGGTTTCTTTTACCGCAACAAGCCAGTGGCTGTGGTGGGCGGCGGCAACACCGCTGTTGAAGAAGCGCTGTACCTGGCCAACATCGCCAGCACCGTGACCCTGATCCACCGTCGCGAAACCTTCCGCGCCGAGAAGATCCTGATCGACAAGCTCAACGCCCGTGTGGCCGAAGGCAAGATCATCCTCAAGTTGAACGCCAACCTCGACGAAGTGCTGGGCGACAACATGGGCGTAACCGGTGCGCGCCTGAAGAACAACGATGGCAGCTTCGACGAAATCAAGGTCGACGGTGTGTTCATCGCCATCGGCCACACCCCGAACACTTCGCTGTTCGAAGGTCAGTTGACGTTGAAAGACGGTTATCTGGTGGTGCAGGGCGGCCGTGACGGCAACGCCACTGCAACCAGCGTCGAAGGCATCTTCGCCGCCGGTGACGTGGCTGACCACGTTTACCGTCAGGCCATCACCTCGGCCGGCGCCGGCTGCATGGCGGCACTGGACACCGAGCGTTACCTGGACGGTCTGCAGAACGCTTCGTTCTAAATCGCAGATACAAAAAAACCGGCTTCGGCCGGTTTTTTTATGTCCTCATTTTCAGCTACACCGCCTGACCAGTGTGGGAGCGGGCTTACTCGCGAAGGCGTCGTGTCAGGCAATATTTTGGGTGTCTGACACAGCGCTTTCGCGAGCAAGCCCGCTCCCACTGGGCGATTGGGGCTGCGACTGAAATCAGCGGCGGGTCAGGGGTTGGGCGGTGAATTTGACGCCAGCCAGACCGTGCTGGATCAGCGCCCGAATGTTGCCGTGGTCGCTGCCTTCAGGCGTCGCCAGTACCGAGCGGTAATGCTCGCCGAATGCCAGCAGCGCTTCTTCATCGCTCAGGCCTTCCAGCAGCGCCAGACCCAACGTCTTGCACGAACCTTCGTTCTGCCCGGCGGCGTTTTCCACGCCGCCGTTGTTGAATGCTTGCGGCTGGTAGTCGTAACCGTCGGCGATGAAGGCCAGGGTGTCGGCGAAAACGTGTTCGCCGCTCTTGAGGCTGGCGCGCAGGGTGTTCAAATCACTCATTGGGTTTTCCTTTGGCGAACGCCGCCTGTTGTTCGGCGTTGGCTTCTTGCTGGTATTGGGCTTTCCACTCGGCGTAGGGCATGCCGTATACCACTACACGGGCGTCGTCGAGGCTGACCTCGATCTGGCGCTCGTCGGCGGCGGCCTTGTACCACTTGGACAGGCAATTGCGGCAGAAACCGGCAAGGTTCATCAGGTCGATGTTCTGCACATCCTTGCGGCTGTCCAGGTGGGCGACCAGCCGGCGGAAGGCGGCGGCTTCGAGTTCGAGGCGTTGTTGCTCGGTCATGATGGGCTCTGTGCAGTCAAATCGTGGCGCGGATGATAAAAGTCTGACGCTTGAAGCGCCAGACGCACTCAGCGGCTGGCGGCGAGGGTAATCGACACCGACTCGGCAAACCGCAGTGCATGCGGCTTGTCGACTTCGACTTCGGCGTACAGCACGGCGGTGTTGGTCATCACCAGATCCAGCAATTCCTGGGTCAGACGTTCGAGCAACGCAAAGCGATTGCCCTCCACGTGGGCGATAATCGCCTTGGTGATGGTGCGGTAGTTCAGCGCGTGGTCGATGTCGTTGTCACGCACCGCTTCCTGCGCGGCGTACAGGATGGTCAGGTTGATCAGCACGTCCTGTTTGTTGAGGATCTCGTCCTCGTTGATCCCGATAAAGGTGCGCAAGCGCAGATCCTTGACCCGGATGCGCGCCATTCCCGGTTGAAGTTGTGACATTTACTTGCTCCGTCCAATCAATTGCAGGAACTCCTGGCGGGTGTTGCTCGAGTCGCGGAACGCGCCGAGCATGACCGAGGTGTTCATGGTCGAATTCTGTTTCTCGACACCGCGCATCATCATGCACATGTGCCGGGCCTCGATGACCACCGCGACGCCGGCGGCATCGGTGACTTGCTGTACTGCATCGGCGATTTGCCGGGTGAGGTTTTCCTGAATCTGCAGGCGCCTGGCGAACATGTCCACCAGTCGCGCGATCTTCGACAGCCCCAGCACCTTGCCCGTTGGAATATAAGCCACATGCGCCTTGCCGATGAAGGGCAGCAGGTGATGTTCGCACAACGAGTACAACTCGATGTCGGCGACGATGATCATCTCGTCGCTGTCGGAGGCGAACAGCGCACCGTTAACGATCTCATCCACACTCTGTTCGTAGCCATGACACAGGTATTGCATGGCTTTGGCCGCGCGCACGGGCGTATCGAGCAGGCCTTCGCGGTCGGGGTCTTCACCGAGGCCGATCAGGATCTCGCGGTAATTCTCGGGCAGGGAACGGGTCATGGGAGGTCCTCGCGCAGCAGCTTATTTGACGTGCCGTCCGCCGTTGACGGTCAGGGTCGTGCCGGTGACATAGGGGTTGTCGAGCAGATAGCGCAGGCTCTGGTAGATCACTTCGCTGCCGGGCTCGATGCCCAGCGCGGATTTGGCCAGGGCCTTGGCACGGTACGCCGCATCGTCGTCGGGATTGAACAATAGCAGGGCCGGCGCAATGCCGTTGACCTTGATCACTGGCGCATAACGCGCGGCGAAGGACAGGGTCAGGCTGTCGAGCCCGGCCTTGCTGGCGCAATAACCGATGTGCTTGCTGCTGCCCTTGCGGGTGACGTCGTCGCTGATGTGGATGATGTCCGCAGGCGTCGAGCGCTTGAGCAGGTCGGCGCAGTGCAGATTGATCAGGTACGGCGCGAGCATGTGCACGTTGACCATGCGCACAAAGGCGTCGGCTTCGTTGTCCGCAGTTTCCGCCAGCCACTCGGAAGCGTTGTGGATGATGGCGCGCAGGCTGTCGGTACGGGTTTTCAATTCTTCGATGAAGGCAAGAATGGAGGCTTCGCTGGAAAAGTCCGCGAACACCCCGACAGCGCCAAGATCACGCAGGGCTTGCACGCCCGGACGTTCGCTGCGGTAAGTGAAGATGACGCGATGGCCGTCTTCGAGCAGGCGCCGCGCGCAGTGCAGACCGACACGCTGGCCGGCACCGGTAATGAGGATCGGGGCGGAAGAAGTGGTCATGAACGGCTCGCGTCGCGGTGAGAGTAAAAACTATAACAGCGACGTGGGTTGCCGACCTATCGCAAGACGGGTGTTGTGCTTTTGTGGGAGCCGGGCTTGCTCGCGAAAGCGGTGTATCAGTCATCGGCATTGTTGAATGCCACACCGCTTTCGCGAGCAAGCCCGCTCCCACATGGAATCTCAACGGTTTTGAGAGACCGGTTCAACAGGCAGTCGACGTGCCGGAACGCTGTTCAGCCAACCTGCCAGCAATCGTGTCGACAGCGGAATAAAGAAATAAACCATCAGCGGTGTCAGGCACGCCGTGCTGATCAATACGCGAGGCAACAGGCTCAACTCGCCGAGCAAGGGCCCGAGGACAAAGTTGAACAGCAGCGACACCGGGAAGAACGCCAGCCAGATCGCCACGGCCTGTTTCCAGCGCGGTGGTCGCTGGTCCACTGCGCCGAACCAGCCTTCGATGCCGCTGACCCGATGCTCTTTGGGATGCGCAAACAGATCGCTGCCCCGCGCCAGCCAGGCGGTGCGCGAGGCCGAGTGCTCCCAGGCGTGCAGCGTCTGCTCGTCGACGAAGCGGAAAATGATCTGGAATTCGTTGTCACCGGGCGGCGGAGCGAGCACGCCGGAACCCAGGTAACCGGGAAAGTCAGTGGCCAGTTGTTCGCCTTCGCGCAGCCAGGCAATCAGGTCCTGATAGCGGCCGTCGGCGACGCGACGCGCAACCATCAGCGTGACAGGGGAAGTAGACATTGTGTATCTCCGTATTTCCGAGTGCGTCGCTCCGGGTAGGAGTTTCGCAATACGCAGGCTGGGGGTAGGTGCCTGCGCTTTTCAACAAGCAAGGATTATTCCTGATTTTGATGACAGTTTCAGAGACTTTCGTCTCTGTTCATGGGTTGAACCGATGACGTGCATCGGATGTAGAATGGGATCCAAATCAATCGAGCGGACTCACCTGCAAATGGCTGTTATCACGGACGTTAACCCTGCCTCGCAGGCATCTGTCGCGCTCGAGCGTGAAGAGCTGTTCCCCATTCGTGAAGTGTCTCGGCTGACCGGGGTGAATCCGGTCACGCTGCGGGCATGGGAGCGTCGCTACGGTTTGATTGAGCCGGTACGCACCGATAGTGGGCATCGGCTGTATTCGATGACCGATATTGAGCGTGTGCGCAGCATTGTCGAGTGGATCGACCGTGGAGTGGCGGTCAGCAAGGTCGGCAAGATTCTGGCCAAGACCGAGCCGCTGAAGGCACTGGCGCACATCATTTCCGATGACCAGGTGACGGCGGACTATCAACAGTGGCAAGACCAGATGCAGTGCGCGGTCAGCGCTTTCGACGATCTGGAACTGGATCGGGTCTACTCGCAGATCTTTGCTTCCTACCCGTTGCCGGTGGTGTTTCAGGACATTGTGTTGCCGCTCTGGCGACGCCTGCTCCAGCATCGTGAAGCCTTCGGGCAAACCAGTGAATGGCTGTTTCTCGATGGCTTCCTGCGTACCCGGGTGCTGGGGCGGATCATGGTGTTACGCAAGTCGCAGCCGCGCAGGATCATCGTCAGTGACCTGGCCGGGGAGTGCCGTGAACTCGAGTTGTTGGTGGCTGCGCTGTTTCTCAGCGGTGGAGAAACCGGTGTGCGCGTGCTGACGACGGGGCAGCCGTTCGACGAATTGACGCTGGTCTGCGAGAAGATCAAACCCCAGGCGCTGGTGCTGTTTTCCAACCATGCACCGACGACGGAACTGCCGCGACGTCTGAATCGGCTGGCGCTGAGTCTCGATTGTCAGTTGTTGCTGGCCGGGGATGCGGCAGACCTGGCGCAAGACGCATTGGCCGGTTCTTCAATCGGCTGCCTGGGTAACGAAGGGGCGACAATGCAGCAGCGCATGGCGCAATTCCTTGCGGGCAAACTCGATACCTGAAACTCAGGTGTGCAGGGCGGGATGGGTCAGACGGTGTTGTTGCAGAATGAACTGGCGCAGACGTTCGGTTTCATCGGCATCAGTCTGGCTCAGCTCATAGGCGTAGAAGCCGTGCTCGGTTTCCCGCTCGAAATTGCCGCGCAGGGAAATCCGCTCATAACCTGAGGGACTGAACCACAAGGCGAAATGCTTCGGCGGTTTGGTCTTGTTGCGCATTTCCAGCAGCACGCCTTTGTGCGACACCTCGTGCACCCACATCATGCCCGGTTGGCCCTTGGCGTTTTCCAGCGCCACCGGCTCTTCCAGGGTCAGCCGCCACGGGCGAACCATCGGCCCGTCCTCGTAAATGCTTGGCACGCCCAGGCGCAAGTGCAACGCGTGGAATTCGTCTTCCACCAAATGCAGCGGAAAAGTCATTTGCTGGTTTTCGAAGTTGGCCTGGATCGTCACTTGTTCGTGAGCGGCCAGGCGCGTGAGCAGGTCACGAATCTGCGAACCACCATTGACCAGCAGGCTCGACGTTGCATCCCGCACATTGAGCTGCGGGTTGTGCTGCATGGTCTGGATGAAATCCAGCTCATCCTGGGTCAGGAGTGCGTCGCGTTGCATGGCCTGGCTCGAAAGAAATAGTTACAAAGTCATTGGTGATTGTAGTTACTGACACTTAGTTCGCAGATTTGTTTGCGCCGTTCGTCGTTTTCAGCGCGGCGAGTTCGGCTTGCAAGGCGACAACCTGCGCTTCCAGTTGTGCGACGCGTTGCTGCGCCTTCACCTGAACGGTCACATCCTTTTGTACGCCGACAAAGTAAGTCATTCCGTCATCGGCATTTTTCACCGTCGAAAGCGACAGTTCATTCCAGAACGGCGCGCCGTCCTTGCGATAGTTGCGCAGTGTTTCCCGGCATGAGCCGCCGTTGCGCAACACTTCGCGAATCCGCGTCAAGCTGGCCTGATCGCGGTCTCCGGCCTGCAGAAAACGGCAGTCCTGGTAGAGAATCTCTTCGCTGGTATAACCGGTCAGGCGCTCGAAGGCAGGGTTCACATAGATCAGGATGTTGTCCTGTTCCCCTTCCTTCTCTGCGACCACGATCCCGTCGTTCGACGCGTTGATCACCATTTGCAGCAGACTGGCGTTGATCATCAATGAATCCATTCAGTGTTGATGGTGGCTGGCATTCTAGAAGTTCCAACGCCGCTGTCTACTGGCCATCACCGCTAATTGAGTGCGGATCGCGGCTTTTGTATCGGGCTGCTACTATCCCGGCTCATTTTTTTCAGCTTCAGGATCAGATTGATGAAAGTCGCCATCCTCTCCGGCTCGGTTTACGGCACGGCCGAAGAAGTCGCCCGTCACGCGCAGAACCTGCTGAAAGACGCCGGTTTTGAAACCTTCTACAACCCACGCGCCAGCCTGGCCGATATCCAGACATTTGGCCCGGAAGCGTTTCTTGCGGTGACTTCGACCACCGGCATGGGCGAACTGCCGGACAACCTGCAGCCATTGTATTTCAGCATTCGCGATCAGTTGCCAATGGCCTGGCGCGGTCTGCCGGGTGCGGTGATCGGTCTGGGCGATGCCAGTTACGGCGATACCTTCTGTGGCGGCGGTGAGATGCTGCGCGAGTTGTTCGCTGAACTGGGCGTGCGCGAAGTGCAGGAGATGCTGCGTCTGGACGCCAGCGAAAGCGTGACGCCGGAAACCGACGCCGAGCCATGGCTGGCGCAATTGATCAGCGCCCTCAAGGGCTGATCGCGCGCTCGCGCAACAATGCCAGCCAGGCCTGGGCGGCTTTCGACAGATAGGCGCCCTGACGCCAGATGAAGGCGATGTCCCAGCGCAGGTAATCCGGCGCGCGCAAGGTCAGGCGCACCACGCCCGGGCGCTCCAGTGCGCGGGCGACCACGCTGGGCAGCAGCACCACGCCTTGCCCGGCGGCCACCAGTGCCACGAGAAAATCCGCCTGTCCGCTGCGCCCGCCTTCTTTTGGTGTAAAACCCATTTGCTGGCAGGCCTGCAGCAGCCGATCGTTGAGCACGAAGCTGCGCTGATACAGCAGGAACGGCGTCTCGGCCAATTCTTCCAGTCCGATCTCGCCACGTGCCGCCAGCGGATGATCCACCGGTAGCAGCGCATCGAGTTTCTCGTCACAGAACGGCTGGAAGTCGAATTGCGGGTCTTTCGGCAACAGGCTGCCGCCCAATTCCAGTTCGCCACTCAGCACCGCCTGCTCAACGTTGCGACTGCCTCCTTCAAGCAGTTGAATGCTGATGTTCGGATAGCGCCGCCGGTATTCGGCAAACAGCCCGGCGAACAGCGCGTCGCTGCCCAGTAACGGCAAGCCGAGCCGCAACTCGCCGCGCGCCAGGTGACTCAGATCATCCAGCTCCCTGAGCAGTTCATTGCGCAGGCGCAACATGCCTTCGGCGCGTTGCAGCACCACACTGCCAGCAGCGGTCAGGCGCAGTTGCGAACCCAGCCGCTCGAGTAGCGGCGTGCCCAAACTCTGTTCGAGCTGCGCGACTTGTTTACTCACCGCCGACTGACTGATGTGCAGGGTTTTCGCCGCCTGGGTAAAGCCGCCCTGATGCATGACTTCGACAAAACTGCGTAGCTGTTTGAATTCCATTGCCTGATTCCATTTTGGAATGGTGTTGAGTCTAACAATTCGCTTCAGGGATGGCAGTCGGCTTCGTAAAATAAGCCCCTGTCAGGAGCCAAAACCATGAAACCCGCCCCCCTAAAGCATCTTTCCCGTCTGTTGGTCGAACTGGCTGTGTTGCTCGGCCTCTACCTGCTCGGCTGCCAACTCGCCGCATGGCTGGCCTGGCCGATTCCCGGTGGGGTGATTGGTATGGCCCTGTTGCTGCTGGCGTTCGCCTTCGGCTGGGTCAAACCGGCGGCGCTGCAACTGGGCGCGGGGCTGCTGATGGCCGAGATGCTGCTGTTCTTTATTCCGGCGTTGATGAGCCTGCTCGACTACGGCGCGCTGCTGCGCAATGACGGCTGGCGGATCGTGCTGGTGATCGCTGCCAGTACCCTGATGGTGATGCTGGTGACCGCGTTCACGGTGGAACTGGCCGTGCGAATGAGGCGTTCCCATGAAGCTTGAATTGATGCCGATGTTCTGGCTCGCCTTCACCTTGCTGGCGTACCTGTTCAGTCGCTGGATTTATCGGCGCACTGGACGTTATTTGCTGTCGCCGCTGATTCTGGTGCCGGCGCTGTTGCTGGCCCTCGCCGTGCCGCTGCACACCGCGTATGCCGAATACGCCAGCAACACCCACTGGTTGATGCTGGTGCTCGGCCCGGTCACGGTCGCCTTCGCCGTACCGATCTGGCAGCAACGACGGTTGCTGATGCAGCATTGGTCAGCGCTGCTGCTCGGCATGCTCGCTGGCAGTGCCGCGTCGATCGCCACCTCGTTTGGCCTGGCCAGGGCGCTGGCGCTGGACAGTTCGGTAACGATGTCGCTGGTGCCGCGCTCGATCACCACACCGTTCGCCATGCCGCTGGCGCAGGATCTGGGTGGCGTGCCGGAACTGACCGCCGTGTTCGTGATGTTCACCGGGGTCTTCGGCGCGATGCTCGGCGGGGTGTTGCTCAAGTGGTTGCCATTGCGCAGTGCCTTGGCGCGTGGTGCATTGTTCGGTGTCGGCGCGCACGGTGCTGGCGTCAGCCGGGCCCATGAAGTGGGCGGTGAAGAAGGTTCGGTGGCGGGGCTGGTGATGGTCCTGACCGGGTTGCTCAATCTGTTCGCCGCACCTTTATTGGCGTCGCTGCTTTGACATGGATCCAAGCTGTCTGCATTGCTGACTCGTTCAGTCATCAAGCTGGCTGGCAATGCAACTACGTGAGTCCCGGGAGCTGACTAGACTGCTGACACGTGCCAGACAACAAGAACGCAGAGGTGCATACAGTGAGCGTAGCCCCCGTCCAATCGTCCCTTAATGTCAAAGATCAGGTCAGTGCCGCGGAATGGCAGACCCGGGTCGATCTCGCCGCCTGTTATCGTCTGGTCGCGCTGCATGGCTGGGACGATCTGATCTTCACCCACATTTCCGCCAAGGTCCCGGGCACCGAAGATTTCCTGATCAATCCGTTCGGCTTGATGTTCCATGAGATCACCGCGTCGAGCCTGGTCAAAGTCGATCAGGCCGGCAACAAGCTCATGGACAGCCCTTACGAAATCAATCCCGCCGGTTACACCATTCACAGCGCCGTGCACGAAGTGCGGCACGATGTGGTGTGTGTGCTGCATACCCACACCGCCTCGGGTGTCGCAGTGTCGGCGCAAAAGCAGGGCGTGCTGCCGATCAGTCAGCAGTCGCTGTTCGTGCTGTCGAGCCTGGCCTGTCACGCCTATGAAGGCGTGGCGCTGAATCACGAAGAAAAGGCCCGCTTGCAGGCCGATCTGGGCGAGAACAATTTCCTGATGCTGCACAACCACGGGTTGCTGACCTGTGGCGGCACCATCGCCGACACGTTTCTGATGATGTTCACCTTCCAGCGCGCCTGTGACATTCAGGTCATGGCGCAGACCGGTGGCGCTGAACTGATCGCCATCGAACCGCAGATTCTCGCGGGCGCCAAAGCGATGATTGCCGGCGTCACCAAAAGTGCTCAAGGCATGGGTGGCGCGCTGGCCTGGCCGGCGCTGCTGCGCAAACTCGATAAACAAGACCCCGGATATAAACTCTGATGCCTCTTGCCGAGATTCCTCTGTGTGTCTGGCGCAAACGCAGCCGGACGTTTGTCTTTCGTGGCCAGTCGATCCGTTACTGGACGGCGGGGCAGGGTGAGCCGCTGCTGCTGATCCACGGTTTCCCGACGGCCAGTTGGGACTGGCATTACCTGTGGCAGCCACTGGCCCAGCGTTATCGGGTGATTGCCTGCGACATGCTCGGTTTCGGTGATTCGGCCAAACCGTTGAATCACAGCTACAGCCTGTTGGAACAGGCCGACCTGCAGCAAGCGTTGTTGGCGTATCTGCAGGTCGAACAACCGATCCATGTGCTGGCGCACGATTACGGCGACAGCGTTGCCCAGGAGTTGCTTGCCCGGCATTACGAAAACCAGATCGAAGTCGCCAGTTGCGTGTTCCTCAACGGCGGGCTGTTCCCGGAAACCCATCGCCCGGTGCTGATGCAAAAGCTGTTGCTCAGCCCTTTGGGCTGGATGATCGGCCGTGCCTTCACCCGTGATGGCCTGGTAAAAAGTTTTCGCCAGATCTTCGGTCCGCAGACCAGCCCCACGGAAAGCGAGCTGGATGATTTCTGGAGCCTGATCGAGACCCATCGCGGTCCGCGCATCATGCACAAACTGATCAGCTACATTCCCGAGCGCCGGGTGCAGCGCGACCGCTGGGTGACGGCCATGCAGCGCGATGAAGTGCCGCTGCGGGTGATCGATGGCGAAGTCGATCCGATCTCCGGTGCGCACATGGTCAAGCGTTACCGCGAGTTGATTGCTGACGCCGACACGGTGTTGTTACCGGGCATCGGCCACTACCCGCAGATCGAAGCGCCGGTTCAGGTGCTCAAGCATTATCTGGCGTTTCGCGAGCGCCTGGAGTTGCCGCCGCGCAAGGTCGCGTGCTCGTGATGACACCGGGAGGAGTTTGCTCCTCCCGCCACGCTGCTCATCATCCCCCTGCCTTATCGCCCACCATTCAGCCCCAGCCGTGTTCGTTGTGACCCAAAGCCCCGTGCCTGACACTCGGGGTCATTGTCCCTCGGCCTGCTGGAGTTGCCCCCGATGAATGAGTCCGTACGCTTCGAAGATAAAGTCGTGATCGTCACCGGAGCCGGTGGTGGCCTGGGTCGGGAGCACGCTTTGCTGTTCGCCCGGCACGGCGCCAAAGTGCTGGTCAACGACCTTGGCGGCTCGACCCAGGGTGAAGGTGCCAACGCCTCTGCCGCTGATCGCGTAGTGGCGGAAATTCGTCAGGCCGGCGGTATCGCCGAGGCCAACCACGACTCGGTCACCGACGGCGACAAACTGGTGCAGAACGCCCTCGATGTCTATGGCCGGGTCGACGTGGTGGTGAACAACGCCGGAATTCTGCGCGACAAGACCTTCCACAAGATGGATGACGCCGACTGGGATCTGGTCTATCGCGTTCACGTTGAAGGCGCCTACAAAGTGACTCGTGCCGCATGGCCGCACCTGCGCGAGCAAAACTATGGCCGGGTGATCTTCACCGCTTCGACCTCGGGCATCTACGGTAACTTCGGCCAGTCCAACTACGGCATGGCCAAACTCGGCCTTTACGGGCTGACCCGAACCCTGGCCATCGAAGGTCGCAAGAACAACATCCTGGTCAACGCCATTGCACCCACTGGCGGCACGCGCATGACCGAAGGCCTGATCCCGCCGCAAGTGTTCGAACAGCTCAAGCCAGAACTGGTCAGCCCGCTGGTGGTGTACCTGGCCAGCGAGCAGTGCCAGGAAACGTCCGGCTTGTTCGAAGTAGGGGGTGGCTGGATGGGCAAGGTGCGCTGGGAGCGCAGCCTCGGCGCCGGGTTCGATCCTCGGGTGGGTTTCTCGCCGGAAGATGTGGCGGCGCACTGGCGGCAGATCTGCGACTTCGAAGGCGCGGCGCACCCGAAGGACAATATCGAGGCGTTGAAGGAAATGATGGCGAATTTGCAGAAGTATTCGCTTTAGGCATGCAGGGCCACCCGGCTTCCAGATAATTGCCGGGTGGTTTCTTGTTGATTACTCGTAGCGCTTTTCCGTCACGAACGTCGGTGCTATCCAGTTCGGACCTTTAACGGTTTTCCCATTCGCATCAATAGAAAGTACTCCGTTTTTGAATAACGAGTTGTAAGTGTCCATCAATATGCCTTCTGAAATTACCTCGGTGCGATATCGTCCATACATATTGTCAATGCGCATCGCCGGCCACATCAGGGCAAAGAGTGAAATTACCTCGGACACGGGCTCATTTCTGATTATTTTTTCGACAGTGTTCATTGGCCAAAACTCCTGATGTCTTTTTCGTATTCTCTTTGATCTTGCATATTCATCGCATTCATGGCGCCCTCGGTATAGAGAAGTGTCAGTTCGCTGCCGAGCTTGTAGTCTTCCAAGGTCGCCGTGTGCGCGTTGTTCCATATTGGGGACTGGTCGGAAGGTGATGTTTCGTCGCTGTAACCGAATACCCTGTAACGCTCAAGTTCTCTTATTTCATGAGTGTAGTAGCGCAAGTCTGTATCAGTAATCTCCCAGTACCCACCCAGTATTTTTTCCAGACGTTCAATCATGATGTCGTTGGCATCCGATTGGCTTAAGCGGGCGGTGTGCAGTTTTACCGCATCGATCCCTTTGCGAGTGATGGCAGTCGCACGCCAATCCAGATCAAGTATCGATCCACCCGCTTGCTCCGGATTGAATGCTCGGCCACTGAATTTACCTTTGACGGTGGCACCCTCATATGGACTGCTGAACACCACATACAGCGGTGCAATCCCCGAGTCGTCCGGAAAGACGATGATGAAACGCTCCCAGCCCTCCACTACGATGGGATGCAGATCCAGGCGTCCTTCAATGGGAATGATCGAGGCGCCGCTGTATGGCGTGATCGGCGTTTCAGCGGACGGCAGGAGAGTGGAACTGTTGTCCGGTGTGACTGCTGGCGTCCAGGTCAGGAAATCGTCAGGCGAACCCGGTATGGCAATCTGGTAAAGATCGCTCTGCCCGTTGTAGTCGGCGCTCAGCACGGGAACATCTGTATGAAGGTCGAATCCGTCGGTGGTAACAGCGAACATTTCTGTGCCGCTGCCGATGGATCTGAAGCCCAGTCCTACTGGAAGATCCACGGAGCCCTGACGATCGGCGATCTCTCGCAGGGTCTCGGTGTTTTCCATTGTCAGTTCTGCGAGCGGCACGCTCATCACGAAGCGTTCGCCGTTACCCAATCGAGATGGCATCAGCAGTGCCGCGAAACCGAGGAGCGCTGAGCCCAACGCTGCAGTACTGGCTGCAGTGACGATTTGCACGGCAGAGCGCAATGCCGTTTGTATCGCGAGGCCTTTTTCGGGTGAGAGTGTTATGGCCGTCGCGGCGATAGCAAAGCTCGGGACCGAAGTAGCAATGGCTGAAGCAGGAAAGACGCTGCGGATTTCAAGTGTTGCCAGTTGCCGATCGAGTTTCAGTCGCTCAGCTTCGGTCCTGAGCAATTCCGCCTGCCGTTCTGCTTCGGCCAAAGCTGCAAGCCGCGCTTGTTCTTGCGCCGCTTGCCGGGCTGCTGCTTGAGCAGCGATCCGGGCCTGTTCGGCAGCCCGTTCCTGCGTTTGCGCCAAGGCTGCAGGGCGCGCGTTTTCGCGAGCCTGCAACTGAGCCAGCGCCTCGGCCTGCGCTTTGGCTTGGGCCTGGATTCGGGCCTGTTCGGCGGCAATACGTTCTGCCGCCAGTCGCGACTGTTCCGCCGCTTGCAACATCGCCAGGGTATTTTGCAGGTCGGTCGTGCGCTGGTTGAGTGACTGCAGAACGTGGGCCGCCACGCGGGCATCATTGGCTGCCTGCAGCGACCTTTGCAGCGCTTGCATGGCGATGCCATTGGGCCCCGGCCATTTCTCCATCGTCGTGGCCTTGACCATGAATTCGTTGACATGCCGATTGAATGGATCGCCGCCATAAAACTCATGGGCTGTCACCGTCTTGCGGTGAAACTCGTTTGCCTTGCGTTGGGCCAGTGTGTGCAGTACGCCAAGCTCCCTGATGATGGACTGCACGGGTGCCAGTGGATGAGTGGCGCCTTCGGATCGGACGGTTGCAAGTTCGCTTTCAATGGCATTAGGTAGTTGGCCAAGTCTGTTTTGATAGTCCTGCTCGAGTACCTGATTAGTTGTACGTATTTTTTGCAGGTTCTGATTGTAGGCACTAACGCCGTGACCGATGGGGCCAGCGCGATTGTCATTCGAAGTGCGTGGGCCAGGCCGCATATGGTCAGGCGCCACACCTTTTATTTCGAGTGCGGTATCGATTTCAAGAAAACCTGGCCTGGAAGTATTGGGCGGCTTCGGTGGGTTTTGCATATTCATATCCTTTTGAATGTGCGTGATGAAGTTGTGGTGCTGTGGCATAGCCATGCCGCTGACAAGCGACCCTTGTTGTCAGAGGATGTTTGAATCGTTTTAAGTTACAACAAAGCCTGAGTTAAGAAGTCTGATAAGTTCGTGAGTTAATGCTTGTTGTCTTGAATGAACTTTCGAGGCTTTGGAAAAGGGCGGGGTGCTGTACTTCTTTGCAATAAGAAGTTTCTGATGGAATCTTCGGAGATTTCTTGTAGGACGGGATGCCTGCTTTTCAGCAGGCATAAAAAAGGCCGCTGCAAACGCAGCGGCCAAGGTAAGACGTTGGATCAAGGAGCTACAAATCAACGTCAGTGAACACCGGGGCGATAAATCGACGATTCGACTCATCTGAAATCGGTCGGCGCATGGCGCGAATTGCTCAGCGGCCAGGGGCTTCGTGCTTTGCGGCATGTGCCGTGAAAGCCCGCTCAGAATAAGGACTTGAGCCCGAAGGAAAAATAGCGATTCCGGACATGCACTGTTACGGGGCATGCAACAGTCGTGTCCGGCTGCGGCGGTGCATCACTGAATGGATGGCGGCCTTTGCGTCAAGGTCGCAGGTCGTCGGCCTGGTAGCCCATTCGCCAACTGACCGCGCGCGCCGCTGCCAGCAAGCGCTGGGCAGCAGGGCCGTTTTCGTCGGCGTGGAACAGCGAGGTCGGGCCGACGATGGTCAGCACGGCGGCGATCTGTCCGACCGCGTTGAACACTGGGGCCGACAATGCATCCACGCCCGGCATCAGCAAACCGTGCACATGATGCAGGCTGCGGGTGCGGATCTGTTCACACAGATCCGCATAGATTTTTTCGTTGGCCAGCGGATGGCCGGCGACGGCGATTTCCTGCTCGCGCAATTCATCGGTTTCCCGGTGCGGCAGGTAGGCGCTGAACACCAGCCCGGTGGACGAGCTGAGCAATGGCAGCACCGAACCCAGTTGCGTAACCACTGTCACCGCGCGCACTGCGGGTTCGATGTGCACCACGGTCGCGCCCTGATTGCCCCATACCGCCAAAAAGCAGGTTTCATTCAACTCGTCGCGCAACTCGGATAAGGGCAGGGCGGCGACTTTGAGCACGTCCATACTGTTAAGCGCGGCCAGGCCCACGCGCAGCGCTTCACGGCCGAGGCCGTAATGGTTGGTGGCGGCGTTCTGTTCGGCAAAGCCGCTGGCGATCAGTGCCTGAAGATAGCGGTGCACCTTGCTTGCCGGCATCTGCACATGTTCGGCCAGACGCGACAGCGAGGTGGAGGGCGACAACTCGGCCAGAGCCTTTAGGATGTCGGTGCCAACCTCGGCGGAGCGGACTTTCTGTTTGCCGTTGCTGTCGCTGGTTTTTTCCATGGTGCGGCCGGGATCCGAAAACGAATGGGCGTCTTTATAGCTTGACGCTGGATAGCGAGCAAATTACGTTATGCGTAATCGAATTACGATAATAACAACCCCGGCGTGCCGAAACCTCTGAACCAGAGCGATGGGCCACTGCCGACTCCCTGTTCAGGAGGCTCCATGAACCTCGATTCAAACGCGTCGGAGCTGGCGTACCAGTCCGGTTTCGGCAACGAGTTCAGCAGTGAAGCGTTGCCCGGCGCCTTGCCCATCGGCCAGAACTCGCCACAAAAAGCCCCGTACGGTCTGTACACCGAATTGCTCTCCGGCACCGCGTTCACCATGACCCGCAGCGAAGCGCGGCGCACCTGGATGTACCGGATTCAGCCGTCGGCCAATCATCCGGCGTTCGTCAAACTGGAGCGGCAACTGGCCGGCGGCCCGTTGGGTGAAGTGACCCCCAATCGCCTGCGCTGGAATCCGCTGAAGATGCCCGACGAGCCGACCGATTTCATCGACGGCCTGGTTGGCATGGTCGCCAACTCGGCGGCGGAAAAGCCTGCCGGCATCAGTATCTATAACTACGCCGCCAACCGCTCGATGGAGCGGGTGTTCTACAACGCCGACGGCGAACTGCTGCTGGTGCCTCAACTGGGACGGCTGCGCATTGCCACCGAACTCGGTGTGCTGGACGTGGCGCCGCTGGAGATCGCCGTGCTGCCGCGCGGTTTAAAGTTCCGCGTCGAGCTGCTCGATGCGCAGGCCCGTGGCTACATGGCCGAGAACCATGGCGCACCGCTGCGCCTGCCGGACCTGGGGCCGATCGGCAGCAACGGTCTGGCCAATCCGCGAGACTTCCTGGCCCCGGTTGCCGCTTACGAAAACCTGCAGCAGCCGACGACGCTGGTGCAGAAATTCCTCGGCCAGTTGTGGGGGACCGAGCTCGATCATTCGCCGCTGAACGTGGTCGCCTGGCACGGCAATAACGTGCCGTACAAATACGATCTGCGTCGTTTCAACACCATCGGCACCGTGAGTTTCGATCACCCGGATCCTTCGATCTTCACCGTGCTGACCTCGCCGACCAGCGTGCATGGCCTTGCCAATCTCGACTTCGTGATCTTCCCGCCGCGCTGGATGGTGGCGGAGAACACCTTCCGTCCGCCGTGGTTCCACCGCAACCTGATGAACGAATTCATGGGCCTGATCCAGGGCGAATACGACGCCAAGGCTGAAGGCTTCGTGCCCGGCGGTGCGTCCCTGCACAGCTGCATGAGCGCCCATGGCCCGGACGGCGAAACCTGCACCAAAGCGATCAACGCCGAGCTCAAGCCGGCGAAAATCGACAACACCATGGCCTTCATGTTCGAAACCAGTCAGGTGCTGCGCCCAAGCCGTTTCGCCCTCGACTGCCCGCAACTGCAATCCAATTACGACGCTTGCTGGGCCACGCTGCCCGCCACGTTCGACCCGACCCGGAGATAACCCATGACTCAGAATTCCATCACCCGCAGCTGGGTTGCTTCGGCCAACGGCCATACAGATTTCCCGTTGCAGAACCTGCCGCTGGGCGTTTTCAGCCTCAAAGGCTCGGCGCCGCGCGCCGGTGTAGCGATCGGTGATCACATTTTCGATCTGCAGGTGGCGCTCGAAGCCGGCCTGTTCGACGGCGCCGCTCGCAGTGCGGTCGAAGCCATGCACGGCGGTCTGTTGAACGCCTTCTTCGACCTCGGTCGCCAAGCCCGTGTATCTTTGCGTTCGCGCTTGCTGGAATTGTTCAGCGAGGGCAGCAGCCACCGCGGCGCTATCGAAGCCCAGGGCGCAAAACTGCTGCCACTGGCTACCGATTGCCAGATGCACCTGCCGGCGCGCATCAGCGATTACACCGACTTCTATGTGGGCATCGAGCACGCCCAAAATGTCGGCAAACTGTTCCGTCCCGACAATCCATTGCTGCCGAACTACAAGCACGTACCGATCGGTTATCACGGTCGCGCCTCCACGGTACGTGCCTCCGGCACCGACGTACGCCGCCCGAAAGGCCAGACGTTGCCGGCTGGTGCGAGCGAGCCGACGTTCGGCCCTTGCGCACGTCTGGACTACGAACTGGAGCTGGGCATCTGGATCGGTCAGGGCAACGAAATGGGCGATTCAATTGCCATTGGTGACGCTGCTGAGCACATCGCCGGTTTCTGCCTGCTCAACGACTGGTCGGCCCGCGATATCCAGGCCTGGGAATACCAGCCGCTTGGGCCGTTCCTGTCCAAGAGTTTCATCACCAGTGTTTCTCCCTGGGTGGTGACAGCTGAAGCGCTGGAGCCATTCCGTACTGCGCAACCGGCGCGTCCTGAAGGTGATCCGCAGCCGTTGCCGTATCTGTTCGACAAGCGCGACCAGGCGGGTGGCGCCTTCGATATCGAGCTGGAAGTACTGCTGCTCACCGAAGCCATGCGCGAGCAGAACCTGCCGGCCCATCGCCTGACCCTGAGCAACACCCGCTACATGTACTGGACTGTCGCGCAAATGGTCGCGCACCACAGCGTCAACGGATGCCAGTTGCAGGCCGGTGACCTGTTTGGTTCGGGCACCTTGTCCGGTCCGCAAAGCGGTCAGTTCGGCAGCCTGCTGGAAATCACCGAGGGCGGCAAAAAGCCGGTCGAACTGGCTTCCGGCGAAGTGCGCAAATTCCTCGAAGACGGTGATGAAATCATCCTGCGCGCGCGTTGCGCCCGTGACGGTTTTGCCTCGATCGGCTTCGGCGAATGCCGTGGCAAAGTGCTGGCGGCGCGCTGACAGGAGCGGCTTATGGAACTCTACACTTACTACCGCTCCACTTCGTCATATCGGGTGCGCATTGCCCTGGCGCTGAAGGGGCTCGACTACACTGCGCTGCCGGTCAACCTGATCGCGCCGCCCGGTGGCGAGCATCGGCAGGCAGCCTATCTGGCGATCAACCCGCAAGGCCGGGTGCCGGCCTTGCGCACCGATGAAGGCGAGTTGCTGATTCAGTCGCCGGCGATCATCGAGTACCTGGAAGAGCGTTATCCACAACGGCCGTTGTTGCCCGAAGACCTCGCCGCCCGCGCCCATGTGCGCGGTGTGGCGGCGGTGATCGGTTGCGACGTGCATCCGCTGCACAACGTCAGCGTGCTCAATCGCCTGCGTCAGTCGGGGCACGAAGAGCCGCAGGTGGTGGAGTGGATTGCGCACTGGATCGGTCAAGGGCTGGCGACAGTGGAGCAGTTGATCGGTGACAGCGGTTTCTGTTTCGGCGAGTGGCCGTGTGTGGCGGACGTCTATCTGATTGCGCAGTTGTATGCGGCCGAGCGCTTCAATGTTTCGCTGGAAGCTTACCCACGGATTCGGCGGGTGGCGGCGCTGGCGGCTGAGCATCCGGCATTCATCAAGGCGCATCCGGCCAACCAGCCGGATACCCCTTAGAGCTTCACGCTACTCCAATGTGGGAGCGGGCTTGCTCGCGAATGCGGAGTGTCAGATACGGGGATGTTGACTGACAAACCGCATTCGCGAGCAAGCCCGCTCCCACACATTGTCCGTGTTGCACCTAAAAAATCATAAAAACAAAACAGGTACCTTGCGATGCACAACCAGATTGCCAGCTTCCGGGCGGCACTCGACGCCCGTCCTGTGTCCCGCTATCAGTGGTTGCTCTTGATCCTCCTCGCCTTGCTGCTGGTCACTGACGGGTATGACGCCCAGGTGCTGGGTTATGTGGTACCTGCCCTGGCGCAGGACTGGGGGCTGGAAAAAGCCGCGTTCGGGCCTGTTTTCAGCGCCAACCTGTTGGGCTTGACCCTCGGTTCGCTCGCAGTGACACCGTTGGCCGACCGCTTTGGCGTGCGGCGGATTTTGCTCGCGTGCGTGCTGATCTACGCCAGCCTGACGGTGCTGATGGTGTTCGCCAATTCCCTGAACACCCTGATGATCGCGCGTTTTATCTGCGGCATCGGCATGGGTGGGGCAATGCCCAGTGCCATGGCCCTGATGTCTGAATACTCGCCGCCGCGTCTGCGCACGTTGATGGTGACGCTGGCGGCCTGTGGTTTTTCCTTCGGGGGGGCGGCAGGTGGGTTTGTCGCGGCGGGATTCATCGACCGCTTCGGCTGGCAAGCGGTATTTCTCGCCGGTGGCGTGACGCCGCTGCTGCTGTTTCCGTTCCTGTGGTGGATGCTGCCCGAATCGCTACCGCGCCTGCTGCGCGACTCACCGCCCTATACGCGCTTGCGCAAGGTCACTGCGCGGATGCTGCCGGACTGGCAACCGCCGGCCGCTTCGGTTGAGCAGAACGAACGCGAGCAAGGCAGCAAACTGACGGTGGTCGAATTGTTCCGCAACGGCTACGCACGGCCGACCCTGCTGATCTGGGCGACATTTTTTGTCAGCCTGATTCTGTTGTATTTCATGATCAGCTGGCTGCCGACGTTGCTGCTGGAAAGCGGCCTGAAACTCAATGAAGCGAACCTGGTGACCTCGATGTTCCTGTTCGCCGGCACCGTGGGCGCCGTCTGCATGGCTTGGTTCGCCGACCGTCTGAAGCGCAAGGTACGGCTGCTCTGTGCGGTGTTGGCCGGCGCGGCTGTGTGCACGATTCTGCTGGGTTTGAACCACGACAACCCGCGTTATCTGGTGGCCTGCGTGTTTGCGGCCGGCTTCTGCATCATCGGTGGACAACTGACCCTGAACGCCTTCGCCAGTAACTTCTACCCGGCCCACGTTCGCGCCACGGGCACAGGTTGGGCGTTGGGCGTTGGGCGATTCGGTTCGATACTCGGGCCGCTGTTCGGCAGCATGCTGCTGGCGATGCACATTCCGGTGGCGCAGATTTTCTTCTTCTGCGCGATTCCAGCGGTCATCGCGGCGCTGTTGATCATTCAGGTGCGCGCCCCCTCGGACACCACGCACCCTCCTGTGGGAGCCAGCCTGCTGGCGAAGAACGATAACGCGGTCTGACTGGAAAAACGGCGGCGTCTGCTTCGCGAGCAGGCTCGCTCCCACGCGGGATCTGTGTGATGCAGATGGATAGGTTTACGCCTAACCCTGTGGGAGCCAGCCTGCTGGCGAAGAACGATAATGCGGTCTGACTGGAAAAACGGCGGCGTCTGATTCGCGAGCAGGCTCGCTCCCACGCGGGATCTGTGTGATGCAGATGGATAGGTTTACGCCAAACCTTGTGGGAGCCAGCCTGCTGGCGAAGAACGATAATGCGGTCTGACAGAGCCGTCGGCGGCGTCTGCTTCGCGAGCAGGCTCGCTCCCACACGGGATTTGTGTGATGCAGATGGATAGGTTTACGCCTAACCCTGTGGGAGCCAGCCTGCTGGCGAAGAACGATAATGCGGTCTGACTGGAAAAACGGCGGCGTCTGCTTCGCGAGCAGGCTCGCTCCCACGCGGGATCTGTGTGATGCAGATGGATAGGTTTACGCCAAGCCCTGTGGGCGCCAGCCTGCTGGCGAAGAACGATAACGCGGTCTGACTGGAAAAACGGCGGCGTCTGCTTCGCGAGCAGGCTCGCTCCTACAAAAAAGCGTTTAGTGGACCACGGAGTTCGGGGGCAGGTGGCCGAGGCGTTCGGTCAGGCGCAGGCGCTGGATCGGATCGTCACTGAGCATCAGCGCATGTTCCAGATCGAAGCGCTCGGCGTTCGGGCAGTCGAGGCGTTGGTACAGGCTGGCGCGGGCCAGGTAATCGGCCGCGCTGGCAGTGCCCAGTTGCAGCACGCGTTCGGCATCGATCAGCGCGGCGATGTAATCCTCATGGGCCAGATGCAACTGCCGCAGGTTGCGCGACAGGCGCTGGAGCATCTGCAGCGGCGTGGCGGTGGCCAAGTGATCGGCGTTGAGTTTGAGGTGCGCGCCATACTGGCGCTGCAACAAATCACGGCAATCGTTAGGGTACAGACGACGCCCGCCACAGGGGTCGAGCAAATGGTCGGCGCCGGGCACTCGCAGCAGGAAATGCCCGGGGAAGTTCACCCCGACTAAAGGAATCTCCAGACCGCGCGCCAGCTCCAGTGCAATCAGCGCCAGGGCCAACGGCTGCCCGCGCCGTGTCTGCAACACCTTGTGCAGCAAGGCCGCCTGCGGGCGCAGCGGCAGAAAATCGTCCTGGGCAAACCCCAGATCATTCATCCGCCGCAACAACGGCTGCGCCAGTTCGCTGACCGGCAACATCGGCAAACCGTAGCTGACGCGCTGCTGCAGCTCCTTGAAGTCTTGCTGCAACGCTTCGACATCGAGGCCTTTTTCGTGCTCGGCGGCCATCCACAGCGCGGCTTCGAACAGCGCGGGCGGTGAACGGTGCAGACACTCGAAAAAACGTTGGCGCGGGCTCATCTGAATCTCCGGGGAATGCCTCGTTTTAGCCCCGTCCGTGGCATTCGTCCAGTACCGACCAGGTTATGCCGCAAAGTCACCGTCGAGGCGGGCGCTTATTCCGGTGCGCTTCAGCAATTTTTGGGCGCAAGCCTATACTGGCGTCTACCAGAAGTGATTCGGGAGCCTGCCGATGTTCGCTCTCATGCAAAGCACTCGCCTGGAATCGCTGCACCTCAGCGTTGACCCGGTCACCGGGTTGAAGGCGGTCATTGCCATTCATAACAGTCGTCTCGGGCCAGCCCTGGGCGGTTGCCGTTATCTTGCCTATCCCAACGACGAGTCCGCGGTCGAGGATGCCATTCGCCTCGCACAAGGCATGAGCTACAAGGCTGCGCTGGCCGGTCTTGCCCAGGGCGGTGGCGTCGCGGTGATCGTGCGCCCGGCGCATGTGGAAAACCGCGCGGCACTGTTCGAAGCGTTTGGTCGCTGCATCAATCAGCTCGACGGTCGCTACATCACCGCAATCGACAGCGGCACCTCGGTGGCGGACATGGATTGCATCGCCCAGCAGACCCAACATGTCACCAGCACCACCTCGGCCGGCGACCCGGCACCGCATGCGGCGATGGGCGTGTTCACCGGGATTCGCGCTACGGCGATGGCGCGGCTGGGCAGTGACAATCTCGAGGGCCTGCGCGTGGCGATTCAGGGCCTGGGCAACGTCGGTTACGCACTCGCCGAGCAACTGCACGCGGCGGGCGCCGAATTGCTGGTCAGCGACATCGATCACGGCAAGGTGCAACTGGCGATGGAGCAGCTCAACGCGCATCCGATCGCCAACGATGCGTTGCTCAGCACGCCTTGCGACATCCTTGCGCCGTGCGGTCTCGGTGGCGTGCTCAACAGCCACACGGTGACGCAATTGCGTTGCTCGGCGGTGGCAGGCTCGGCCAACAATCAGCTGACGCATCTGGACGTTGCCGATCAACTGGAGCGACGCGGCATCCTCTATGCGCCGGACTACGTGATCAATGCCGGTGGCTTGATCTATGTCTCGCTCAAGCATCGCGGTGAAGAGCTGGGGACGATTACCGCACACCTGTCGAAAATCTGCTCGCGCCTGACCGAAGTGTTCGCCCATGCACAGGCCGAGAAGCGCTCGCCGGCACGGGTGGCGGATGAGTTGGCGGAGAAAGTGTTGTACCGCTGAGCTGTTCAGCGAGCATGAAAAAGGCCCCGAGCCATTTGACTCGGGGCCTGTTCAATTCAGGTAACGCTTACTTGGCCGCTTTCGCAGTTTTTGCCGGTTTGACCGGTGCTTCGGCAGACTCTGCCGGTTCAGCCACTTCTGCCACCGGCTCGGCCGGTGCGTTGATCAGCTCCGACAGGGCGTCAGGCTGACTCTTGAAGGCCTTGGCGAACACATCGCGATTCTTCGCCATGTAGATCCCGACTTCTTCAACCTGCTGCTCGTTCAGCGACGGAACGGCTTTTTGCAACACTTCGGACAGCATTTCGGCCAGTTCGAGCATTTTGTCATGACGGTCAGCTTCGGCTTTATCCATGAACAAGCGCTCCAGATCTCGGCTGCTGCGGTATACCACTTCGACGGCCATTCACCACCTCACATGCCTTTACATTTAGTTGTCTTGGCGACTACTGTATTTATATACAGCGAAAGGATAAGCGAATCCCTGCGCTTTGGGTAGTGGCTTTTCAATGTAGACCGGATTTGGCGTTTTTTCTGATTCCGGCGCTGAACAAAACGACCCGCGCATGGCGGGTCGTTCGGTTTTCTTGTGGTCAGAACTTGCCGCTGGCGTAGCCTCCATCGATGGGCATGATCACCCCGGTGACGTAAGCCGCCTGCTCGCTGAGCAGCCAGAGTACAGCGTTGGCCACTTCATCCGCCGTACCGAAGCGTTTCATCGAAGTCACGTTGATTTTGCGCTGGGTGTTTTCCGGCGCGGCCCTGAGGCGCGCCTCGCTGTTCATCCCGCCGAGAATCGGCCCCGGCGCGACCGCATTGACGCGAATGCAGCCACCCTCTTCGAGCCGGGCGTTTTCAATCGACGCGACCTGGGTCATGCCGTTGATTGCCTGTTTGCTGGCAACGTACGCCACTTGGCCGCCAATCGGCACGACGCCGGCGCAGGACGAGGTGTTAACGATGGCGCCCGTACCGCGAGTGAGCATGAGTTGCAATTCATGACGCATGCAATGGTAGGTGCCATTGACGTTGATGTTCATCACCTTCATCCAGTCTTCCGGGCACGAGTCCGCCAGTGCGCCGTAACGTGCGGTGACGCCGGCATTGTTGAACGCGCAATCGAGTTTGCCGTAGACCGAACGAATGGTCGCGAAGGCCTGCTCGACCTGCGCCGGATCACCGACATCGCAGGCGATGAACCGGCAGTGTTCACCCAACCGATCGGCCAGGGCCGCGCCTTTTTCCTCGTCTCTGCCGAATACGATCACCTCGGCTCCCGCCCTGATCAGGCGCTCGCTGACAGTCTCGCCAATGCCGCTGGTGCCGCCGGTGACCAGGCATACTTTTCCCAGAAAATCGTACATGTGTCGCATCTCCTTATGCCAACGCGGGGCGTAAATATTTGGGGTTCACGCAGCAATACACGCGGTCCAGACGTGGGTTGCTTTTATCGCTGAAGCACTGGCTGTCCCATCGGCATTTATGGATGTCGGCGGAGCGGCCCTGCAGGGTTTTGTTGATCAGATCGTTGTCGGCAAACAGCGCCCGTGACATTCCCACCCAGTCGCATACGCCATCGGCCAGCAATTGTTCAGCCTTGTCCAGGCCATCGATGAAGCCGGCATAGCCCACCGGCACCGTCGACACGGCCTTGATCGCCCGGACGCCGGCTTGCAGGTACTCATCCATGGTCTCGGAATGCATGATCAACTGACCGAATGTCGCACCCATGCACATCGAACATTCCAGCGCAGCGACACCTGCCTGGCAGAGGGCCTGAACGGTTTCCTTGATGTCGGGAAACTGCAGCCCTGCATCACCCAGGCGATCATCGATGCCGAGCCTGATGGTGACGATCAACTGGCCCTCGGTGCGCTCGCGAATGGCCTTGACCACCTCAAGCAGCAGGCGCGCGCGATTCTCTTCGCTGCCACCGTAGCGATCCGTGCGATGGTTGGTGTGCGGCGAGAGAAAACTGCTCAGCAAGTAGCCATTGGACGCTTGCAATTGCACCAGTTGCGCGCCGTTGGTCCAGGCCAGCCAGGCGGAATGGGCGAACTGTTCGATCACCAGGGCGATGTCGGTTTCGTCCATGATCCGCACCCGATAGTCCGGATCGAGCTTCGACACGCGCGGGCAGGGCACGCCACTGGGTGTCAGCACCGCAACGCCGGTGTGCGTGGTGGTGCCCTGACCGCCGTAATGCTGCAACTGCACACCTATCGGCGTATTGACGCGCCTGGCCATGGCGAACATGGCCTTGAGCGATTCGCCCTGATGCGCCTCGAACAGACCCAGGCCGGTGCTTTGCAAGCGTGATTGCGGCGAGACGGTGGCGTTGCACAGAAACGCCATGGAGCATCCGCCCTCCATGATGCCCTGATAGAACTCGATCATGGCGGGCGTCACACACCCGCTCTGATCGGCCAGGTCAACGCCCATCGAGGCGAAGAACAACCGATTGCGCAACTCCAGCCCGCCGGCAAGGTGCAGAGGCTCAAGCACATGGGGATAGCGCGACATCATGCTTCCTTCCTTTGCTCGGGCATGGCGCAGGCCTGGTCGAACGTCATCCACAGCGGCTGCCCGAGGGCCGCCACGGACGCTGGCGCCGTTTCTTCGTGGGAGAAGTAGGCGAACTGCTTGAGCACTTCGCGCCATTTGAAGCGCAGGGGTGAATCCAGTTCTGCCAGTTGCAGTCTGAGTGTGCCGGCATTGGCCGCATCGCTGACGTACAGCGACTGCAGCGGCAGGCTGATCATGCCTTCGCTTTCCAGATACAGATAGACGTGGCCGCGCTCGGATGCGTCGAGCGGGCTGTCGCATTGCACTTGCAAGCCGGCCATCGACAGCAACTCCAGGCGCGCAGACAGATGGCGACCGGAATCCAGGCGCACCAGCACTTCATGGCGGATGCCCTTGAGCGGACGGAACCAGCATGCCGGGTCGATGCTGATGTTACGCATGCGCTTGAACACCGGCATCTTGATCACTTCGCCGTGCAGACGGATGTCGGCCACCAACTCGCCGCGCTGGAAGAAGCGCGCACGCTTGTCGACCTTGCGCCCCCGAGGTGGCGCCATGCCTTCGTAATCACCGACGAGTACGTCGACCTGAAACGACGACTCGGTGTAACGGGGGAAGCTGGATAACAGGTCAACGATGGAAATCGACACTTCACCCCGGGCGTAGCCGCTGTGCTCATAGAACTGCGCGTACATTGCCTGGCGCGCGGCTTCGATCAGCATCAGGCCGGGAACGTGCTCGTGGTGTTTGCGGTAGAAGAAGTAGTTGGCGGTATCGTTGAACAGCGTGAAGTAAAGCAGGCCCTGCTGCGGGCAACCGTCGATCTGCTTCAGGACCTGGTGTACGCGTCGACGCTGAGCGAGGTCGAGCAAGGATTGCTGGCCAGGCAGTTGGGCCAGTTTGGCCTCGGTGCTTTCCAGTACCCAGGCGCCACTGAGAATCAGGTGGTCAGTGGCTTTTTCGTAGTTCGTCAGCAGCTCCGGCAGACAGTCCGACAGGCCCGCCTGTTCGAGTTCTTCGAGGTCGATGATCGTTGGCAGCGAGCGCAGTACCAGACGATTGCTGTCCAGACGATAGGCCTGATTGACGATTTCCAGATCCGCCGGATCAAGGTTGGCCTGCTGCACGATGGCGGCAGGCAGCCAGGCTGGCAACAAGTGGTGGGCGTCGTAAATCAATACATCGTCATCATGGCCCTTGTGGACGATGTCTTTGGCAACTTTCCTTTGCATGTCGATCATGATCATCCCTCTGCGTTGAACGTTGGTTGTGCTGCGGTTGCTATCCATGTCGTGAAATCGACCCACACCGATGTGAGCTGCTCGACGGCTGTCAGCAGCTTCACTGGATGTGCGCATGTGGTAGGCCGGGAAGGGTTACTGCACCGTGATGTAGCAGGCGCCCAGGGTACGGTTGTCGAGAACCTGCGGCGGTGCCAGCCACTTGTACTCAATGCCGCCACGCTTCAACAGACGTCCGATCGCCACCGGTGAAACCGACACCAGGTGCGAGACGCCGCAAGTCCTGGCGTATTCCAGAGTGGCCATGAACAGGCCGACGGTGTTTTCGTCGGACATCACCTGTTCATTTTTTCCGCCCTCGGCATCAAGGTCCAGGGAGGTAAACCGCGACAGCTCCCAGATGTCGTCGCCGCACGGGGCAGGCGTGTCGCCGAGCAGCGAGGTGAATACCTCACTCAGCAGGTATGGTTGGGTGGTCGGCAGCAGGCGCGCGCAACCTTTGATGTTGCCGTCGTCTTCTTCAGCGACGATGTAATGGGTGCCACTGTGGTCAAACTGGTCGAACTCGAAATCGTCCGGTGTTGATAATTGCCAGCCGAGGCGTTCGACAAAGACCTGATAGCGATATTGAGCCAAGCGTTGACGCTTTACTGTCGTCAACTGGTCATAACGTCCTGACAAGTAATCCATCACAGATTCCGTTTAGTGATTGGTTAGGTGGCGATTAAAGTGCACACTGCGATCGCAGACTACCTGTCACCCTTGACAGCTAGCGGAAACATTTGGAAATATGCTAGGCATGTTGGCAAGAGGCCGACAGCAATAACGGTGAGAAAGGAATCTCTATGTCGTACTGGCAGGCCGAACTGTTGGAAAACGCCATGTCTGCAACGGATGTCGAATTATTGTTCGACAATATCAAGGCCGTTGCCAGGCAATTGGAGTTTGATTATGTGGCCTATGGTTCACGCAGGCTTTTTCCTATCACCAAACCTTGCCTGTTTCTCGCCAATAACTATTCCCCCGCCTGGCAAGCTGCCTATTCCGCCAATCGTTACCTGGAAATCGACCCTTACGTCATACGCGCAATGCGCAGTGTGAAACCGGTGCTGTGGGATGCCGAACTCAAGGCTCAGGCACCCGAATTCTGGCAGGAAGCGCAGTCTCACGGACTCTCGGAGGGCTGGGGGCAAACGCTGCTCAACAGCGAAACTCAAGGGCTGGTGACGTTTGCGCGGGGCGGCGAGACGATCACCGCGCTGGAACTCGAGACCAAACAGGCTGAGCTGTCGTGGCTGGCGCAGATTACCCATTTGGGCCTCACCCGATTACAGATGCGCGGGGCGGATGCTGTTCTGCCGGTGCCGATCGAGTTGTCTCTGCGCGAAAAGGAAATCCTCCAATGGACGGCTGACGGAAAGTCATCGGACGATGTTTCGGTGATCCTCGGCATCAGCAAAAGGACGGTTAACTTCCATATAAATCATTGCCTGAAGAAACTCGGTTGCCAAAACAAGATTGCCGCGGCGGTTAAAGCTTCTTTGATGGGGCTGCTCTGGAAATAATTACAACAGCCATTTATTAATGACTGCCTGGTCAATAATCGGGGTGAATGTGAGCAAGTTCACATGTTGAGCCGGTTAATAATATTTCGCTTATAAGCTAATGCCTTTTCGATCGTCATTAATTCATCAATAAATTTAAGTTATACCGTCACAATCATTCCGGCTGACGGTACTTGTTCTACGGTGCGACCAAACGCCACGGCGCAGGATTTATGCCCGCTCGCCATGATGCGTGGCCTTGTTTCTGCATGGCACAAAGCGCATACAGAAAACCGTCACGTCCAACCGGCATCATCCGCTCGCATCGGGCTAAGGAACATCATCGTGAAAATCAACTGGGCCGAGAAACTGCGGCAAAACGTGCATCAACTGGCCGAGTCCCTGGGCAACCTGTTCGTCGAGACCTTCCACTACCTGGCGCTGTTCGCCATTGGTGCGGTGACCGCGTGGGCGGCGGTGATGGAATTTCTCGGCATGCTCGAAGAAGGCCACATCAAGATCGATGACATTCTGCTGCTGTTCATCTATCTCGAACTGGGGGCGATGGTCGGGATTTATTTCAAGACCAACCACATGCCAGTGCGCTTCCTGATCTACGTGGCGATCACGGCGCTGACCCGCCTGCTGATCTCCAACGTCTCGCACCACAACCCGCCGGACATGGGCATCATCTACCTGTGCGGCGGGATTCTGCTGCTGGCATTTTCGATCCTGGTGGTGCGTTACGCCTCGTCGCAATTTCCCTCGGTGAAGATCGAGAAGCCGCAGCGCAAGCTCGGTGCCGGTTCCGGTGAGCACCCCGAAATCGAGAAGGGCGAGCTTTAAAGACCTGCCGACGGTCGTGACCGGCCGTCGATTTGCTGCGGTGGCGGCGGCAGCCCGGCGCCGTTGGTCATCGCTTCGAGGATCGCCATGGCGCTGTGGCCCTGTTCGATGGCGATGCCGAATTGAATGCTTTGCACCAAGCGCTTCAGGCGCTCTGGATCGTTACGTTGTTCGCTGCTGATCATGCGTTTGGCCACGATGCGGCCGCTGTTCGACAGGGTCAGCATGATGCAGCCGTCCAGCCCCTGAATGCTCAGGTTGATCTGATAGTCCGGCGCGAAGGCATCGGTAATGATCTGAAAAGGGTTGTCCATGATGCGTCACCGCCTGATTGAACGTGCAGTTGTTGACCGGCCGTGATCGGGTTGGTTCGCCATACCGGACCATCGGCCATTCCGTGGCCATTTCGCCATTTGCCTCTGTAAGTGCTGTGGAAGGCTGCGGTCTTTTGCTCTGCCGTGCGTTGACGCAGGTCATCAAGAGCCAGGGATCGCGGGCCTGCGGCAGCGCTTGCAGGTGTGTAGCAAGGGCTATGCCGGGAAATTTTTCACACAATGGATACGGCAGAAAAAAGGCGAGCACAGGGCTCGCCTTGTTCATTTGTGGCCCGTTTCAGGGCAGAACCGAGTAGATGATCGCCGACAGTGCAATCAAGCCGATCAGCACCACGAACACGTTGGACACCTGACCCGAGTACTGGCGCAAGGCCGGCACGCGGCGGATGGCGTACATCGGCATCAGAAACAACAGGCAGGCAATCACCGGCCCGCCGAGATTTTCGATCATGCCCAGGATGCTCGGGTTGAAGGTCGCCACGGCCCAGCAACTGAGGATCATGAACAGTGCGGTCGCACGGTTCAGCCAGCTCGCCGACATCACCTTGCCACGGCTGCGCAGGCTTTTGACGATCATGCCCTGAAAGCCTTCGCTGGCGCCGATGTAGTGGCCGAGGAAGGATTTGGTGATCGCCACCAGCGCAATCAGCGGCGCGGCGTAGGCGATGACCGGCGTCTGGAAATGGTTCGCCAGGTACGACAGGATCGAAATGTTCTGCGCCTTCGCGGCGGCCAGATCGGCCGGCGACAGCGCCAGCACGCAACTGAAGCAGAAGAACATCACGGTCACCACCATCATGCCGTGCGCGATGGCAAGGATGCCGCTGCTCTTGCGTTCGGCTTGGGCGCCATAGCGCTGCTTCTGGTCAACCGCGAATGCGGAGATGATCGGCGAATGGTTGAACGAGAACACCATCACCGGGATCGCCAGCCACATCGTCTTGAGGAACGTCGACAGCGGCATCGCCTCCTGGGCGCTGGCGAAGAACGCACCGTTCCAGTTGGGGATCAGGCTCAGACCGAGCAGCAACAGGGCGGCGACGAACGGGTAGACCAGCACACTCATGGCCTTGACGATCACGTTCTGCCCGCAACGCACGATTGCCATCAGGCCGAGGATCAGCGCCAGCGACAGAATCGCCCGGGGCGGCGGGGCGATGTGCAATTGGTGCTCGAGAAAACTGCTCAGGGTATTGGTCAGCGCGACGCTGTACACCAGCAGGATCGGGAATATCGCGAAGAAATACAGGAGGGTGATCAGCTTGCCGGCACCGATGCCGAAGTGTTCTTCGACGACTTCGGTGATGTCGCCCGAACGTCCGGACAGCACGAAACGGGTCAGGCCCCGGTGGGCGAAGAAGGTCATCGGGAACGCCAGCAGCGCCAGAATCAGCAACGGCCAGAAACCGCCGATGCCAGCGTTGATCGGCAGGAACAAGGTGCCGGCGCCAATCGCGGTGCCGTACAGGCCAAGCATCCAGGTGGTGTCGGATTTGCTCCAGCCCTTGTGGGCCGTTTCGGTGTTGCGGGTGAGATCTACAGCGGGATTTTCGGCAGCAGGTGTACGTACATCGGTCATCGTTTTTGCCTCGTTATTATTTTTGCTCGGGCTCACGGTTGGCAGGCCGCTGTTCGCGGCCTGCCGGGGCGGTCAGGGAATGCGCGTCAGCACTCCACCCAGCTCACGGCCAGGCCGCCCCGTGAAGTCTCTTTGTATTTGTCGTGCATGTCGGCGCCGGTATCGCGCATGGTGCGGATCACCCGGTCGAGGGAAATGAAGTGTTTGCCGTCGCCGCGCAGAGCCATTTGCGTGGCGTTGATCGCCTTCACCGCGGCGATGGCGTTGCGCTCGATGCACGGCACTTGCACCAGTCCGCCGACCGGATCGCAAGTCAGCCCGAGGTTGTGTTCAAGGCCGATTTCAGCGGCGTTTTCCAGTTGCTCCGGGGTCGCACCGAGCACTTCGGCCAGGCCTGCAGCGGCCATGGCGCAGGCCGAACCGACTTCGCCCTGGCAGCCGACTTCGGCGCCAGAGATCGAGGCATTTTTCTTACACAGAATGCCGACGGCGGCGGCGCCCATGAAGAACGCGACCACGTCATCGTCGGACGCGTCCGGATTGAATTTCATGTAGTAGTGCAGAACCGCCGGAATGATCCCGGCCGCACCGTTGGTCGGCGCGGTCACCATGCGCCCGCCAGCAGCGTTTTCTTCGTTGACGGCAAGGGCGAACAGGTTGACCCACTCCATCGCTGACAGCGTCGAACTGATGACATTCGGCTTGCCGATTTCCAACAGGCTGCGGTGCAGTTTCGCCGCGCGGCGCGGCACGTTCAGACCGCCGGGCAGGATGCCTTCGTGACGCAGGCCCTGTTCGACGCATTCGCGCATCACCGACCAGATGTGCAGCAGGCCTTTGCGGATTTCATCGTCGCTGCGCCAGGCGCGTTCGTTGGCCATCATCAGTTCCGAGACCCGCAAGTTGTGCTGCTTGCACAGGCTCAGCAGTTCGGCGGCGCTGGAAAAATCGTACGGCAGCAGCACATCGCCGGCCGGCGCCACACCGGACTCGGCTTCCGCCGATTCGATGATGAAACCGCCGCCGATCGAGTAGTACGTTTGTGTGAACAGCTCGGCGCTTTCGCCAAAGGCTGTCAGCGACATGGCGTTAGGGTGGTAGGGCAGGCTCTCGTCCAGCAGCAGGAGATCGTGTTGCCAGTTGAAGGCAATTTCTCGCTGACCGGCCAGAGCTAGCCGGCCGCTTTCGCGCAATTGCTGGATGCGCGGGTCGATGGTCGACGGATCGATGCTGTCCGGCCATTCGCCCATCAGGCCCATGACCGTGGCTCGGTCGGTGGCGTGGCCGACACCGGTGGCCGACAACGAACCGTACAAGCGGATTTCCACCCGACGCACATCGTTCAACAACCGTTGGTCGATCAGCGCTTGAGCGAAGGTCGCGGCGGCACGCATCGGGCCGACGGTGTGGGAACTGGACGGGCCGATGCCGACCTTGAATAAATCGAAAACACTGATAGCCATGCTAAAGCCTTACAAGCAATGGAGTAGGAATCGCCGCCATTTTTTGTAGGACAAGCGCAATGTCGGCGATACTGCCTACCTCGGTCGTACGTGACCAACGAAACTTCCTAAGAAAGCCTTTAGCAGGACTAAACGATGAGTCGTCAATTGCATGCCCAGACCTACGTCTGGCTGCAGGTGTTTTCCTGTGCCGCGCGGCACCTGTCGTTCACCCGCTGTGCAGAGGAATTGCACATCACCCCGGGGGCGGTCAGCCAGCAGATCCGTCAACTGGAAGAGCGCCTCGGTTTTCGCCTGTTTCACCGTCGTGCACGGGGCGTGGAGTTGAGCGCAGAAGGGCAGCGGCTGGCGATTACGGTCAATGAGGCCTACGGCAGCATCGATGCCGAATTGCGTCGACTGGATGCCGGGATGATCAGCGGGATTCTGCGCGTGCGTTCGATTCCGTCGTTCCTCAGCAAATGGCTGACCCCGCGTCTGCCGCGCCTGCAACAGCGTTTTCCGGACATCCAGCTGCGGCTGGTCGCCGAGGACAGCAGTGTGCCGTTGCACGAGGGCGATTTTGACCTGGCAATCGACCTGAACGACGGCAGTTACCCGGGGCTGTTATCCACAGCCTTGCTTGATGAGCAGATTTTTCCGGTGTGCGCACCGAGCCTGCTGCGTGGCCGCCCGCCGCTGCACGGGCCGGCGGATCTGGTGCATTTCCCGTTGTTGCACGACATCACCGCCTGGCGCGGCAGTTACGAATATGCGGAATGGGAGTTTTATCTGAACGCGATCGGCTTCGAAGGCGCCGATGTTCGGCGCGGCCACACCTTCAATCGCAATCACCTGACCATCGAAGCGGCAATCGCCGGCATGGGCGTGGCGATTGCCCGGCGCACGCTGCTCAACGATGAGCTGGAGCGGGGGACTTTGATTGTGCCGTTCGGGCTGTCGGTGCCCAACCACAAGCGTTACGTGCTGCTGTATGCGCCGGGGGCGTTGAGCCATCCGGGCGTGCGTGCCGTGCATGACTGGCTGGTGGAGGAGGCGGGGATTTTCCGCAGCCTGCACCCGTTGAATGACGGGCAATTGTGAGCAAATTTTTCAGGGTTGCGAGGCGACCCAACTCCCGACCTTACCAGCGACTTGCTCGGTTGTCCGGCTTTTTTGCGTATGAATATTTATCTTTTTTCAGGGGTTGAAATGTTCGTCAGTCGGGCCGATTGTTGTAACCAAGAGGTCAGGAAATTCAATTCAGGCCTCTCGCGAGCTAGCTGAAATAAGGGATGAACTATGCAAATCCAAGTCAACAGCGATAACCATATTCAAAGCAGTAAACGACTGGAGGAGTGGGTACGTACAACCATTGAGAGCACGCTCGACCGTTATGAAGAAGACCTGACCCGTGTCGAAGTCCACCTGAGCGACGAGAACGGCGATAAACCAGGTCCCCATGACTTGCGCTGCCAACTGGAAGCGCGGCCAAAAGGCCATCAACCGATTTCCGTCACCCATAAAGCCGATTCGCTGGAACAGGCAATCGATGGTGCAGCCGAAAAACTCGAGCACGCACTGGAGCACCTTTTCGGCAAACTGCGAGGTAAACCCCGTGCCGCTGTGGTGCCATTCACCGGCAAGGCCAACGACAAGCTGTTGGCGGAAGAGTTTGACGAGAATGAACAGGCAGCGATCAACAGTTGATGCGCTGATTTCATAAGCCACCCAAAAAGAACGGGCCTGCGAATGCAGGCCCGTTTTTTGTTGGTGATGAGGTGGTTTCAGGTCGGGCTTGAAAGGCACTCCCTCACCCCAGCCCTCTCCCTCCGGGAGAGGGGGCCGACCAAGGTGTGTGAAGAGGCTCGTCGACCTGAACGACCCAGTCGATTACAGATTCGGCACATTTCCTTCAGGTCGATGAATTTCTGAAGCATCCCGCAATCAGTTCCCTCTCCCTATGGGAGAGGGTCAGGGTGAGGGGCTTTTCAATCCTCAAAACGCTACAGACGTTTGCACATACACCGTGCGCGGCTCACCCACATACTTGCCCTTATTGTTGTCATCGAACGAGCGCGTGAAGTATTGCGTGTTGAAGATGTTCTTCACGCCTACCGCCACATTCAGATCCGACAATTGCGGGCCGAAGTCGTAACCGGCGCGGCTGCTGAAGAGCATGTAACCCGGAATCTTGCCGGTGCTGCCGTCGGCGCTTTCTCTGGACGTGTTGGCGTTGTCGGCGAACTGGTCGCTCTGGAAGCTGCTGTCGAAGTTGAGCTTCCACGGCCCTTCGGTGTAGCCGACGCCAATCGTGCCTTTGTGTTTCGACGAGAACGGCACGCGATTGCCTTTGTTCGGCCCGTCTTCGCGGATGGTCGCGTCAACATAGGCGTAAGTGGCGTACACATCGAAACCGGCCAGCGCCGGGTTCAAGTCATCCAGCGCGTAGTTGACGCTGGTCTCGATGCCCTGATGGCGGGTTTCGCCGCGGGCAATCACCGAATCGTTGGTCTGGTTGCTTTCGTACTGGTTGTCGAAGTTGATCAGGAACGCACCGATCTCGGCCCGCAATGCGCCGTTGTCGTAGCGGGTGCCAAGTTCCCAGGTGCGGGCCTTTTCCGGTTTCACTTCGCCGCTGCTGACGCGATTGGGCATCTGGCTGTACTGCACGCTGCCGAACGAGCCTTCGGTGTTGGCGTACAGATTCCAGCTGTCGGTCAGGTGATACAGCACGTTCAGCGCTGGCAACGCGGTGTTGTAGTCACCCTTGTATTTGACGTTGGTCAGATTGTTGGTTTGCTGCGACTCGATCATTTCGTAACGCACGCCCGGGGTGATGGTCCATTTGCCGATGTCGATGCGGTCGTCGACGAAGAACGCATTGGCCTCGGTGCCACCGCGGGTATCGCGGTCGTTGCGGCTGTTGGTGGTCGGGTATTCGTTGCTGCTGATTGGCGTGCGATAGCGCAACTCGTGGCCGGCCTCGTTGATGTAGCGATAACCGACGCCGACTTCATGGCTGGTCGGGCCGAGATCGAAGCCCTGGGCAAAACGGGTTTCGAAACCGCGCACCCAATACTCGCGCGGCGACAGCGAGAGGAAGCTGCCCTGATCCAGATAGCCGCTGCGCAGGGTCTTGGTGAAGAAGGTGTTGGCGGTGAATTCGCGGCGATCTTCCTGATAGCGGTAGCCGAAGTTGAACATCGTCCGGCGGCCCCAGAACTGGTCTTTCAGACGGGTCGACTGGTACGGGTCGGCGTCGTAATCGGCAACATTGAGACCGCCAGGCATGTCGGCCTTGCCTTCGTAATACTGGGCCATGGCATTGAAGCTGTTGGCCTCGTCGAGCTGGTATTTGCCCTTGAGGATCAGGTCGTCGATTTCCGTGTCGCTGTGCTCGCGCCAGTCGCCGCCACGGGTGCCGGAGTACAGCAGCGCGCCGCCCAGGCCATTTTCGTTGGTGCCGCCGGCCAGCAGGTTGGCGCTGGTCTTGAAGCCGTCATGGCTCGACGACGGACTGGTTTCGGTCTGGAAACCGCCCTTGACCGTCTGTTCGTCGGGAATGGCGCGGGTCACGAAGTTGACCACGCCGCCGACGTTTTGCGGGCCGTAACGCACCGCGCCGCCGCCACGTACCACGTCCACCGCATCCATGTTGCCCATGCTGATCGGCGCAAACGACAGCTGCGGCTGACCGTAAGGGGCGAACGGCACGGGAATGCCGTCCATCAGCACTGTGGAGCGCGCGGCCAGCCGTGGGTTGAGGCCGCGAATACCGAAGTTCAGCGCCATGTCGTGGCTGCCGGTGCCGTTGTTTTCCGGGGCATTGACGCCGGGGATGCGGTTGAGCACGTCCCGCGCCTGAGTCGCGCCCTGGCGTTCGAAGTCTTCGCGACGGATCACGTCGCGGGCGCCCGGATGTTCGAAGACGTTGACCTGCGCCGCATCGCCGAGCCAGTCGCCAACGACTTTCGAGGTGTCCAGCTCAAGTGCGGTGTCGGCCACAGGTTGCAGGCTGAATGCATTGTTGCCTTCGGCGCGGGCTTGCAGACCGGTGCCTTCGAGCAGTGCGTCGAGACCTTGTGCGGCGGTGTAGCTGCCTTCCAGGCCACGGCTTTGCACGCCGCTGGTGATCTGTGAACCGAAAGAAATCAGCACGCCCGCCTCACGACCAAACTGGTTGAGGGCAGTTTCCAGCGACGCCGGGGCGATGTGGTAAGCCTTGGTTTCGGTGGCCAAAACGGGCAGGGCGCTGAAGCTCAGGCTGGCGCCCAGGACGAGATTGCGCAGGCTGCGGGCCAGTGGCGTGAGGCGGGTGGGGTGCATGAACGATGATCCTGAGAAGGTTGTATCAAGGGGGCTTTCCTTCTCTGTCACGCCAGATCTGAAAAACGGCTCATTTATTTTTGATCTTGTTTCAAACCCGCGCTTCGACGCTCACCCAATAGCGGGTAAAGCGCCGCACCTTCACCGGCAAACTGATTTGCAGCAGGTCCAGAATGCGTTCGCTGTCGTCCAGTGGATACGTGCCGGAGATCAGCAGGTCGGCCACGTTTGCATCGCAATGTAGCTGGCCGCGACGGTAACGGCCGAGCTCTTCGAGGAAGTCGCCCAGGCGCATGTGCGCGGCGACCAGCATGCCATCGGCCCAGGCGCCGCTGTTGGCGTCCAGCGGTTGGGTTTCGCTGATCGACGTCGCGCTGAAACTCAACTGACGGGCGACGGGCAACCGCATCGGCGCGCGCTCGTGGCTGATCAGTTCGACCTGACCCTCGAACAGCGCCACCTGCGTGCGATCGGCAAATTGCCGCACGTTGAGTCGGGCTGCCTGGGTTTTCAACACACCTTGTGCTGTGTGTACTTCGAACGCTTGTGCAGCCGTCAGCAGAATCTCGCCTTCCCGCAAACGGATCAGCCGTTGTACGCCGTCCACGTCCGCCGCACTCGCGGTGTTGAGCTGCAACTGATTACCTGCGCCCAGCGCCACCGTACGTCGCTCACCCACCGGGCTGCGGTAATCGGCGAGCAGCGCCGGCAGCGGATTGTGCTCGCGCACGCTCCAGGTGACGGCCGAGCCCGCGCCGAGAATCAGCAGCAGTTTCAGCGTCTGACGGCGGCTGCTGGATTTCGGCCCGTTCAACGCCGCATGTGCCAGCGGCGAGGACACACCGCGCAAGCGCTGATTGACCCGCTGAATGTGTTCCCACGCCCGGCGATGCTCGCTGTGCGCGTCCAGCCATTGTTGCCAGGCCTGTTGCTGGCGCGGGGTCAGCGTGCCTTGCTGCATTTCCATCAGCCAGTGCACGGCCTGCTCGGCCACTTGTGCAGAGAAATCCGGGACGCGGCTCATAGGGCGAAGTAGCAGCGCATCGCTGCCTTGTTCAGATGACGTTTGACCGTGGCCACCGAGATGTCCAGTTCAGCGGCGATCTGCGGGTAGGTCAGGCCATCGACCTGCGCCAGCAGGAAGGCGCGCTTGACCAGGCGCGGCAGGCCGTCGAGCAACTGATCCAGCTCGATCAGTGTTTGCAGAATGATCGCTTTGTCTTCTTCCGAAGGCGCGACTACTTCCGGCATCTGCGCCAGGGTTTCGAGGTAGGCGCGTTCCAGGTCCTGGCGGCGGTAATGATTGAACAGTACGCGTTTGGCGAGGGTGGTGAGGAAGGCGCGCGGCTCGATGATCAGCGCTGGCTCGCGGGCGCTGAGCACACGAATGAAAGTGTCCTGGGCCAGATCCGCCGCGCTGTCCGGGCAGCCGAGTCTGCGCCGCAACCAGCCGGTGAGCCAGCTGTGGTGGTCGTGGTAGAGCGATTCGACGGGATGGACGGACGGCAACGGTACTACTCCGGGCGCATGCGACACGCGTTAGAGAACAAGAACTGTTCGCATTGTATGGGGGTGCGTGGTCGCCCGGCAATCAGATGCTTTTGCGTATGAGAATATTTATCATTAATATTGCTCGCCTGTTGGTTCGGCTTGTCGGCCGGACGTTTTTTCGTTTCAGGGTCGAAACATGAAAGGCAAACTCGCCTCACTTCCCATGTCCTATCGTCTGGCCGTCACCTCACGGGTGCTGGCAGCGGTGTTTGGCGGCTATCTGGTCGCGGCGCTGGCCAGTGTCACCCTGACGCTGTGGCTGCCGTTGAGCCGCGCCGAAGCGGTGGTGACCGGCATGACCATTTCCTTTTTGGTCTATCTGGTCGCAGTGCTCTGGTGTTTCGCCTGTCGCACGGCGTGGTCGGCGTGGGTCGGTTTGCTGGTGCCGAGCGTGATTCTGGCGACAGTTTCCGGTGCTGCGCGGGGCTTGGGCTACGCATGAAAGAAGGTTTCCGCCAGGCCATGGCCTGGCTGCACACCTGGACCGGCCTGGTGTTCGGCTGGCTGCTGTTCGCGATTTTCCTGACCGGGACGCTGGCCTATTTCAAGGATGAGATCAGCCACTGGATGCAGCCGGAGATCCCCGCGCATGCGATCGACTCAGTGGCCAGCCTGAGCCTGGCGCAAGGTTATCTGCAGCAGCACGCCCCTGATGCCTCGCGTTGGCTGATCGATCTGCCGAACGCCCGTGATCCCGCGCTATCCGTGCGTTGGCAGGACGCTCCCGCCGAGCCCGGTAAACGTGGACGCTTCACGCAAAAGACCCTCGATGCGCAGACCGGTGCTGAAATACAACCGAGGGAAAGCATGGGCGGCGAGTTTTTCTACCGCTTCCACTTTCAGCTGCAAATGCCCTATCCGTGGGGCCGCTGGCTGGCGACGATTGCCGCGATGGTGATGTTCGTCGCGCTGATCAGCGGAATCATCACCCACAAGAAAATCTTCAAGGACTTCTTCACCTTCCGCCCGCGCAAGGGCCAGCGTTCATGGCTCGACGGGCATAACGCGGTCGGTGTGCTGGTGCTGCCGTTTCACCTGATGATCACCTACAGCAGCCTGGTGATTTTCATGTCGATGGTCATGCCGGCGAGCATTCTGGCGTCCTACGGCAACAACCTCGGGGCGTTTTACGAGGAGGTGTTTCCAGAGACGCCGATTCCCGAGCGTGCGGCTCAACCCGTGAGCTTGCCGCCGATCGCGCCGCTTCTGGCTCGCGCCAATGAGCACTGGGCCGGTGGCCACGCCACACGCGTGTCGGTGATCAATCCGGGGGACGCCAATGCCTCGGTGCAGGTGTCGCGCGCCAGTTCCGACAAGATCGCCTATGAATACGGTAGCGATGTGACCTTCAACGGCGTCACCGGGCAAATGCTCGGTGCCACGCCTGACAAGCCGTTGCCGATGACCATTGCCGGAGGTTTCTACGGGTTGCACATCGGCCACTTCGCCGGGCCGACCCTGCGTTGGCTGTACTTCATCTGTGGCCTGGCCGGCACGGCGATGATTGGCACCGGGCTGGTGATCTGGCTCGGCAAGCGACAGCTCAAGCATGCCAAGAGCGGCGTGATGCCGTTCGAGTTGCGGCTGGTGGAAGTGCTGAACATCGCCAGCATGGCCGGACTGGTTGTGGCGGTGGCGGTGTTCTTCTGGGGCAACCGTCTGTTGCCGCTGAGCTTGAGCGGGCGCGCGGATTGGGAAGTGAACGGATTCTTCATCGCCTGGGGGTTGAGCGTGCTCCACGCGCTACTGCGCCCGGGGCGCAAGGCCTGGGTCGAGCAACTGACGCTGGCAGCGGTGTTGTTCATCAGCGTGCCACTGCTCAATGCGTTGACCACCGCGCATCACCTTGGCGTCACGCTGGCGCAGGGTGACTGGGCACTGGCCGGGTTCGACCTGACCTGCTTCGGCGCGGGTCTGTTCCTGGCGTGGGCCGCCTGGAAAATGCAGCGCGCGAGCCACAGCGTGCGGGTGAAAAAATCCCCTCGCGCAGCGGCCCGGTCCAACACGCTTGAGCAGGGGAGCCACTGATGCTGCTGGCGCTTCTGCTGTGCTATGCCGGGTTCACCGCGTTGTGTCTGTCGATGCCGCGCCACCACGATCAATTGCTGGGCCACAAACCTTCGACCCGACGCGCACGACATCTGAAACTTGTCGGATGGCTGATGCTCGGTTGTTCACTGTGGGCTGCGGTGGCTGCCAATGGCTGGGGCTTCGGCCTGGTGGATTGGTTCGCGGTGTTGATGTGCAGCGCCTTGGCGCTGGTGCTGCTGATGCCATACCGACCGAAACTGGCCTTGATGCTGGCGGCACTCTGTCTGCTGGCCACTCCGATCGTCACCTGGGCGCAGTGCTGAACATGCTGATCGGTCATCCCCCGGAATCGCGCGACGACGAGCCACACGGCGCGCGTGCGCATTTCCTTCAGGTGTTCCTGTCGCAGCGCTCGCAGATGGAAGCGCTGGTGAACCGGCGCGTCGGCTGCCGGGCCACGGCGGCGGATCTGGTGCAGGATCTGTTCCTGCGCTTCTGGCGTCGGCCGCTGGTGCAGGTCGAGGAGCTCAGCACCTACCTTTTGCGTTGCGCCGGCAACATTGCCATCGATCATTTGCGCAGCGAAGGCACGCGGGTGCGGGTCAACGAGGGCTGGCAACCGGACGAGCCGGACAGCCACGGCAGCGAGCCGCAAGCCGCACTTGAAGCGGGCAATGACTTGCGCCATGTCGAAGCGGCGTTGCGCGCCTTGCCCGAGCGTACCCGGCAGATCTTTTTGCTCAATCGCATCCACGGCCGCAAGTACGCGGACATCGCCAAGGCCATGGGCCTGTCCCAAAGCGCCGTGGAAAAACATATGATGCGCGCCCTCGAGGCCTGCAAGGCCAGCCTGCGCGAACCCGCGCCACGCCTGCCAGGGAAAGCACCGTGAAGCACACCGACCGCGTCACCCCGACGCCCGCTCAGGAACACGCCGCGCTCGCCTGGCTGAGCCTGTTGCACGACCGCCCAAGCACCGGCGATCAACTGACGTTCAGCCAATGGCTGCGCGCCGATCCGGCCCACGCCGAAGCCTATGCCCAGGCGCAGGTGCTCTGGGAATTGAGTGAAAGCCCGGCGCGCACCCTGGCCGATGAAGAAGCGTTTGCGTTGCAGGGCTACCTCAATGCGATGGATCGTCCGCGTCGCTCACCGCTGGTGCGCTGGTCGGGTGCGCTGGCAATGGCCGCGTGTCTGTTGCTGATGATCAGCCTCGGCACGGGATGGCAGCCGCAGCGCTGGATTGATGATCTGGGTGCCGATTACGTCTCGGCACCGGGGGAAATCCGCACAGTGATCCTGGCCGATCAATCGCAAGTCACGCTGGACGCCGACAGCGCCATTGCCGTGGATTTCAGCCATGGCGAGCGGCGGGTGCAGTTGCGTCGTGGCGCCGGGTTTTTCAGTGTGACGCACACCGGCGAGCCGTTTGTGGTCGCGGCTGAAAAAGGTCAGGCGCAGGTCCTCGGCACGCAGTTTGAAGTGCGTCTGCAACCGCATGGCGCGCGGGTCACAGTGTTGTCCGGACGCGTTGGCGTGACGGCGGATCGCAACGTTGAACAGCAGATTCTCACCGCCGGCCAGCAAGTGGTTTACGGGCAGGGCCGCGCAGGAACACTGCAGGCCGTGGACAGCGATGCGCAACTGGCCTGGCGTCAGGGTTGGCTGAATTACTACAAGTCGTCGCTGGCCGAGGTGGTGCAGGATTTGCGGCGCCACTACCCGGGGCGGATAGTGCTGCTCAACGATGAATTGGGCGCGCGCAAGGTCAGCGGGAGTTTTCCGAGCAAGGATCCGCAGGTTGTGTTGAGTTCTTTGCAGGGTGTTTTGGGGTTTGAGCAGCATCAGGTTCTGGGGCATCTGATCATTTTGCGTTGACGCTACTGGTGCCATCGCGAGCAGGCTCACTCCTGCATTTGAAGTGCATTCCCCTGTAGGCGTGAGCCTGTTCGCGATGGCGCCAGACCCGACAACACAACGTTCTGAAAATATTTTCAAAATTGTGGTGAGGTAAACCACAGGCCCATCCGTGTAGTGACTGAAACTGCGAGTCATTCGCATCCGTTGCGGTTCTACACAGGTCATTGAGCAATGAAGTCCAGGGCAAAATCGGGTTCGGTCAAACAGTGGTTGGGCGTTTCGGCATTGAGTTTTTCCGCGTTGGCTCTGTTGCCGATGAGCGTGGCGCTCGCCGCTGAAACGGTCAGCAGCCCTGCGCAAAAGCAGTTCAATTTCTCCCTGAGTGCCAAACCGTTGCCGCAAGCCCTGAGCGACTTCAGCCGCGTTACCGGGCAAAGCGTGGTCTACACCGACGAAGCGCCTTACGGCATTAACGCCCCGGCCGTCAGCGGCCAGATGAGCGCGGAACAAGCGTTGCAACGCTTGCTCAGCGGCTCCGGCATGACCTTCCGCCGCACCGACAGCCACACCCTGGCGCTGGAGCCGCAACCCACCGAGGGTACGCTCAATCTCGGCGCCACCACCATCAGCTCGATGCGCGACGAGTCGATGAGCTACCAGCCGCCGGAAACCAGTTCGGTGATGCGCTCCTCGGCCTCGCTGCAGGAGATCCCGCAGACCGTCAACGTGATCCCGGCTCAGGTCATCCGCGATCAGGCTCCGCGCAATCTCGACGATGCGCTGGCCAACGTCAGCGGCATCACCCAGGGCAACACGTTGGGCAGCACTCAGGATTCGGTGATGACCCGCGGTTTCGGCGACAACCGCAACGGCTCGATCATGCGTGACGGCATGCCGATCGTGCAGGGCCGCGGCATGAACGCCACGGTCGATCGTGTCGAAGTGCTCAAGGGCCCGGCGTCTTTGCTCTACGGAATCCAGGACCCGGGTGGCGTGGTCAACCTGGTCAGCAAGAAGCCGGAATTGACCCAATACAACGCCCTGACCCTGCGCGGCTCGAGCTACGGCGACGGCAAGAATGGCAGCGGCGGCACTTTCGACAGCACCGGTGCACTCGGTGAGTCCGGGCTGGCCTATCGGCTGGTGCTCGATCACGAAGACGAAGATTACTGGCGCAATTACGGCACCCACCGCGAGACGCTGATCGCGCCGTCGCTGGCCTGGTTCGGCGAGCGCACCAAGCTGTCGTTCGGCTACGAACATCGCGAGTTCCTCACGCCGTTCGACCGTGGCACGGTGATCGATCCACGCACCAACCATCCGCTGGACATCTCGCGCAACGAGCGTCTGGACGAGCCGTTCAACGACATGGAAGGCCGTTCCGACCTGTACCACTTCGAGGCCGACCACGAACTCAACGATGACTGGAAAGCCCACTTCGGCTACAGCTGGAACCGCGAAACCTACGACGCCAGCCAAGTGCGCGTGACCGCCATCGACACCAAAAAAGGCACGCTGACCCGCAGCATGGACGGCACGCAAGGCGCGATCAGCACCGACCGCTTCACCACCGCCAGCCTCGAAGGCAAGGTCAATCTGCTGGGCATGCAGCATGACCTGGTGTTCGGCGTCGACGACGAGTACCGCAAGATCTACCGCGCCGACCTGATCCGCCAAAAAAGCCTGAGCACCTTCAGTTACGTCAATCCGGTGTATGGCCGTGAAGTTGAGGGCACCACGGTCAGCCCGGCCGACAGCGCACAGACCGATCTGCTGCGCAGCGATTCGGTGTTCCTGCAGGACTCGATCCACCTCAACGACCAGTGGATCCTGGTCGCCGGCGGACGCTTCCAGGAGTACGACCAGTACGCCGGCAAAGGCGTGCCGTTCAAGGCCAACACCGACAGTAACGGGCAGAAATTCGTGCCGCGCGCCGGTCTGGTGTATCGCTACACCGACGAGCTTTCGTTCTACGGCAGCTACACCGAGTCGTTCAAACCCAACTCGACCATCGCACCGCTCAGCGGCAGCAGCACCGTGCTCGACGGCAGCATTGCGCCAGAAGAAGCCAAGTCGTGGGAGCTGGGCGCGCGGCTGGACATGCCGGGGCGCATCACCGGCAATATCGCGCTGTTCGACATCAAGAAACGCAACGTGCTGGTGGCCAACTCAGAAGGTCCGACCACGATCTACAGCGCCGCCGGCGAAGTGCGTTCCCGGGGGCTGGAACTGGACCTGACCGGCCAACTGAGCGACCGGTGGAGCATGATCGGCGCCTATGCCTACACTGACGCCGAAGTCACCGAAGACCCGGACTACAAAGGCAATCGCCTGCAAAACGTGGCGAAGAACAGCGGCTCCTTGTCAGCGGTGTATGACTTCGGCAGCGTGATCGGTGGCGATCAACTGCGGGTCGGCGCCGGGGCGCGGTACGTCGGCGAGCGAGCGGGCAACGCGGTGAATGATTTCGACCTGCCGAGCTACACCGTGGCCGACGCGTTTGCCACTTACGACACCAGGCTCGAAGGGCAGAAGGTCAAGTTCCAGCTCAATGTGAAGAACCTGTTCGATCGCACTTACTACACCTCGGCGGCGAGCCGGTTCTTTGTGTCGATGGGTGATTCGCGGCAGATTTCGTTGTCGAGCACGCTGGAGTTCTGATCCCTGACCGCGTCATCGTTCTTCGCGAGCAAGCCCGCTCCCACATTGGACATGTGTTCACCCGTGGGAGTAAGTCGCTCCCACATTGGACATGTGTTCACCCGTGGGAGCGAGCCTGCTCGCGAAGAGGTCATAACAGGCGATAAAAGTCTCGGCGTTAACGCAAAAACGCCTGCCGATATTCCCCCGGTGTCCCGCCCAGCACCTGCCGAAACCGGTTGGTGAAATGACTGGCGCTGGCAAATCCGCACGCCAGCGCAATCTCCCCCAGCGGCAACGCCGTGCTGCGCAACAACTCCCGCGCCCGGCTCAAGCGTCGCGCCAGCACATACTGATGCGGCGGCAAACCGAAACTGGTGCGGAACATCCGCGCAAAGTGGTATTCCGACAGCGCGCACAGCCCGGCGAGTTGCCCGAGGCTGATCGGTTCGGCCAGCTGACTGTCGATGAACTCCACCAGTTGTCGACGCTGATGGGGCGCCAGTCCGCCCTTGAGGCGCAAGCCCTGACGGGCCCCGACCTGGCTGAGCAAGGTATGGCTGATCAATTCATGCGCGAGGCTGCTGGTCAGCAGGCGCTCGGCCGGCTCATCCCAATTGAGCGTCAGTAACTGCCGAAAGCGCCGCGCCTGTTGCGGGTCTTCGAGAAAAGTCTGCTCGCGCAACTGCATTTCTCGCGGCTCGCGATCCAGCAAGGTGACGCAACCCAGGGCAAATTGCTCGGCGCTGAAATACAGATGAGCGAGGCGAATGTCGCCATTGATCACCCAGCCGGACTGGTGATCGACAGGCAGGATGCACAGCTTGTCCGGCCCACCCTTTTGCCCGGGTTGGTCACGGCGAAAGGTGCCGGTGCCACCCGCGATGTAACAGGACAGGGTGTGATGGCTCGGCGCCTGGTATTCCTGGGCGTCGTGGTGGTTGGTCCACACGGCCGCAGACAAGCCGTCACCGAGCTCGGCGCTGTGCACAAGGCGTGCGTTCTGCGAGCGGTTGAGGGCTTGAAAGACTTGCAGGGTATCGATAGCGGCCATGTTCGGTTCTCTCCAACGCCTTGCATCCTACTCCGTAGCCTTCGCGCTGCCGACCTGTCGGGCAACAAAAGCGCAAGATTTTGCAAGCGAGGCCTAGAGGGGGTGGCGGACACTGAAAGCCAATTGAGGAGTGTGCGCCATGAACCTTTCGCTGTATCTGCTGACCGTGCTGATCTGGGGTACCACCTGGATTGCCCTGAAATGGCAATTGGGGGTGGTGGCGATTCCTGTGTCGATCGTCTATCGCTTCGGCCTCGCCGCGCTGGTGTTGTTCGTGGTGTTGCTGCTCAGCCGCCGGCTGCAACCGATGAACCGCCGTGGCCATCTGATTTGCGTGGCACAGGGCTTGTGCCTGTTCTGCGTCAACTTCATGTGTTTCCTCACGGCCAGCCAGTGGATTCCCAGCGGTCTGGTGGCGGTGGTGTTTTCCACGGCCACGTTGTGGAACGCGCTCAATGCACGGGTGTTCTTCGGCCAGCGCATTGCGCGCAACGTGCTGATGGGCGGCGCGCTCGGTTTGTTCGGTCTGGGCATGTTGTTCTGGCCGGAACTGGCCGGCCATCACGCCAGCCCGCAGACCTTGCTCGGTCTTGGTCTGGCGCTGTGCGGCACGCTGTGTTTCTCGGCGGGCAACATGCTGTCGAGCCTGCAGCAGAAAGCCGGTCTGAAACCCCTGACCACCAACGCCTGGGGCATGGCCTATGGCGCGGCAATGTTGTCGGTGTGGTGTCTGGTCAAAGGCATTCCGTTCGACATGGACTGGTCGCCGCGTTACGTCGGCGCGCTGCTGTACCTGGTGATTCCGGGTTCTGTGATCGGCTTCACCGCGTACCTGACGCTGGTTGGGCGCATGGGGCCGGAGCGGGCAGCGTATTGCACGGTGTTGTTTCCGGTGGTGGCGCTGAACGTGTCAGCGTTTGCCGAAGGTTATCAGTGGACGGCGCCGGCGTTGCTTGGGTTGGTATTGGTGATGCTCGGCAATGTGTTGGTGTTTCGTAAGCCGCGCGCGGCGGTACTGACAAAAACCAAATTAGCGTGAATATTCAGTTGGAGCGTTAGTGCCTCAGCGCTCCACTTTGATTACGATATAAATTAAAAGCGGGAATAAAAAATCAACAATATGTCGCGCCCAGTCCTTGGCATTCCAGGTTTGCGAAGTGTCCATGTCGAACCATTCCACGCCGATGACTTGCAGGCAGATGTAATAAACAAACATTGCCATTAATAACCCGACAATCGAAAACCGCTTGGCTTCATGAAAGTCTTGTTCTGACGCGTTTATCTTGCGTAGAAGGTGGTAGGTGCCGATCAGGCAACATGCAGTCCAGGTCACTTCCAGGGTGATGATGAACCAATAGATGCGGTGGTGCAGTATCGGTGATTCGATTGCTCGGTAACGGATGCCGGGGTGGGTCTGGGTGGTGTCCATGCTGAGAATGTGACCGACATATTCGTAGTTCGACGTGTAATCGGTGAAGTTGCTGTACATCACCAGCAGGCCGAAAAAACTTATGTAAGCCATTAGAATTACTTTGCTGTAGCGAATGATTTTTTGCGTGTTCAGGTTGTTCAAGGTTTTCTCCGGGGAGTTTGTCGTGCGTTCGATAAGTCCGGAGAGTTTAATGTTTGACGCTGGGCTTTTAGTTGATGCTTGAGTTGCAAGTTATGTAACGCCTGGCCCGCAATCGGGTTGAACGGGCAGGTGCCGATGCAGCACTTGCCCGTTTTGTCAGCCGCGCCAGACTTGCGGATTGACCAGGTCTTGCGGGCGTTCGCCGAGCAGCGCGCTGCGCAGGTTGGCGAGGGCACGGTTGGCCATGGCTTCGCGAGTTTCGTTTGTGGCCGAGCCGATGTGCGGCAATGTCACGGCGTTTTTCAGCTGGAACAGCGGCGATTCGGCCAGCGGTTCTTTTTCGTAGACATCCAGGCCTGCGCCGCGGATACGGTTGTTTTGCAGGGCTTCGATCAGCGCGGGTTCATCGACCACCGGACCACGGGAGATGTTGACCAGAATTGCGCCGGGCTTCATCAGGGCCAGTTCTCGGTGGCTGATCAGGTGGCGGGTCTTGTCGCTGAGCGGCACCACCAGGCAGACGAAGTCGGCTTCGGCGAGCAGTTGGTCGAGGCTGCGAAATTGCGCGCCGAGTTGTTGTTCCAGTTCGGTCTTGCGGCTGTTGCCGCTGTAGAGGATCGGCATGTTGAAGCCGAAGTGGCCGCGGCGGGCGACGGCGGCGCCGATGTTGCCCATGCCGACGATGCCGAGGGTTTTGCCGTGGACGTCACAGCCGAACAGCGGTGCGCCGACGCTGGCTTGCCACTGGCCAGCCTTGGTCCAGGCGTCGAGTTCGGCGACGCGGCGGGCGCTGCTCATGATCAAAGCGAAGGCGAGGTCGGCGGTGCTTTCGGTGAGGACGTCGGGGGTGTTGGTGAGCATGATCCCGCGTTGATTGAAGTAGTCGAGGTCGTAGTTGTCGTAGCCGACGGAGACGCTGGAGACCACTTCGAGTCGGGTAGCGGTTTCGAGTTGGGGTTTGCCGAGTTTGCGGCCGACGCCGATGAGGCCATGGGCGTGGGGGAGGGCTTCGTTGAATTGGGCGTTGATGTCGCCGTTTTTTGGGTTGGGGACGATGACGTCGAATTCTTGCTGGAGGCGTTCGATCATGGGGGGGGTGATGCGGCTGAAGGCCAGGACTGTTTTTTTCATTGGGCTGGGGCTCGGGCTTCTGGGCTTTATTGCCAAGCAAGCTAACATTTCTTTGGGGGGGTTGGCTTGTCTTGGCGGCCTCTGGGCCGACCATGTTCTTGGGGTTTTGGGTGTATATCCGTTGTTTTGGGGGTTGCTGCTGGCGGTTCCGCTCTTACAGAGGGTCACTTTTTCAGACGCCAAAAAGTAACCAAAAGGCTGGGCCCCGGCGTTCGGCCCTCGCTTAGGCTCGGGTTCCTTCGTTGCGGGGTTCATCCGGGGGCATCGTCTACGGTTTGCTTCGCTGCACCTCCTCTCGATGTGTTTGGCTGCGCCAAACGGTCGCTGCGCTCCCACCCCCGGATAAACCCCTCCACTCAGCCTGCCGAAGGGGCCTGCAGATCAAAAGCTGCAGCCGAGCTTGCGCTCATCCTGTTGAGTGGGGCGGCTTTGCCGCATGGAGGCGGCCTGACAGCCGACCAATCCCCACCTGAACACACCCAGTCCAATTGTAGGAGTGAGCCTGCTCGCGATGGCGGCCTACGAGCCGACCACCCCCCCCAACTGAACACACCCAAATCCAATTGTGGGAGCTGGCCTGCCAGCGAAGGCG
>NZ_AYMJ01000005.1 GCF_000633255.1 Pseudomonas sp. H1h | reverse complement strand
AGCAGTTGGGGTTTTGTTTTGCCCGCAGGAAAGTTTTTACTTAGCCTGCGAACAAATTTGCACAGTTATTTTCGAATCAGAACACTAGAATAGCCCCTTCTTTTTCGGAGCCAGAGCCTTTATGTCAGAGTCGGTTGACGCCCCCGGGCTGTCAGATTTACCGCTGGAAGACCTGGTGGCCTGTCACGAGTGCGACCTGCTGATGCGCAAGCCCAAGCTTGCCCACGGCGAGAAAGCCCTGTGTCCACGCTGCGGTTACGAGTTGTATGCCCACCGCCATAACGTGGTGCAGCGCAGCTTGGCACTGGTCATCGCGGCATTGCTGTTGTTCGTGCCAGCGAACTTTTTACCCATCATGCAGCTCAATGTACTCGGACAGTCGTCGCAAGACACCGTCTGGAGCGGTGTGGTCGGGCTGTTCAATACCGATATGCGCGGCGTTTCCGTCGTTGTGTTTCTCTGCAGCATGGCGATTCCGTTACTCAAGTTGCTCTGCCAGTTATTCGTATTGCTGACGATCCGTTTCAACGTCGGGCGTAGCTATGGTTTGCTCCTGTATCGCATTTATCACCACCTCAAAGACTGGGGAATGCTTGAGGTTTACCTCATGGGCGTATTGGTGGCGATCGTAAAACTGGCAGACATGGCGGCCATCACTGTTGGTCTTGGCCTTGCGTGTTTCGTCGGTTTGTTGTTGGTTCAGGTCTGGCTGGAAGTGGTGATGTCACCGCATCAGATCTGGCAGGCGCTCTCAGGAGAAGACCCACATGCGGGCGATTGATGCGGGCATTCTGATTTGTGCTGAATGTCACGAGTTGAACAGGCAGGAAAAAGGCTTAGAAGAGCAAACCTGCACCCGCTGCGGGGCGATGGTTCATGCCCGGCGTCCGAATAGCCTGGCTCGAACCTGGGCATTGCTGATCACCGCGGCGATTATCTATATTCCGGCCAATGTGCTGCCGATCATGACCGTCAGTTCTCTGGGGCAGGGTGATCCGAGCACGATCATGTCCGGTGTCATCCAGTTGGTGCAGCACGGCATGATTCCAATCGCCGCCGTGGTGTTTATCGCGAGCATCCTGGTGCCGACCTTCAAACTGGTAGGTATCGCGCTGCTGTTGTTTTCGGTGCAGCGACGCCAGCCATTGTCTGCACGACAGCGGATCTGGATGTACCGCTTCATCGAGTTCATCGGTCGCTGGTCGATGCTCGATATCTTTGTGATCGCCATTCTGGTGGCGGTCGTCAACTTCGGCCGGCTTGCCAGTGTCGAAGCCAACCTTGGCGCCATCGCCTTCGCCAGTGTGGTGATTCTGACGATGCTTGCCGCAGTAACTTTCGATCCCCGACTGATTTGGGATAACACGGAGTCGGACGACGACCATGACTGATTTGCCTGTAGCGAAAACCCGACCGGCCTCCAACTGGTCTGCGATTTGGGTACTGCCCTTGATTGCCCTGATCATCGGTGGCTGGCTGGGCTGGCGTGCCTATAACGAAACCGGCATCGAGATTCAGGTGCGTTTCGAAAGTGGTGAAGGCATCCAGGCCAACAAAACCGAGGTCATGTACAAAGGCATGTCGGTCGGTAAGGTGAAGACGCTGAAGCTCGATGACGAAGGCAACTCCAAAGGCGTGATCGCTACGGTGGAGATGAATAAGGACGTCGAGCAATACCTCAAGACCAGCACCCGTTTCTGGCTGGTGAAACCGAGCGTGACACTGGCCGGTATCACTGGCCTGGAAACCTTGGTCTCAGGCAACTATGTCGCCATCAGTCCGGGTGAAGGCGAACCGACCCGCAAGTTCAAGGCACTGGCCGAAGAGCCGCCGCTGTCGGATTCCAAGCCTGGTCTGCACCTGACCATCAAGGCAGATCGCCTCGGCTCGCTGAACCGTGGCAGTCCAGTGTTCTACAAGCAGATCAAAGTCGGGCAGATCAAAAGCTACGTGCTCTCCGAAGACCAGAGTACCGTTGAGCTCAAAGTGTTCATCGAGCCGACCTACGCCAAACTGGTGCGCAAACACACGCGTTTCTGGAATGCCAGCGGCATCAGCATCGACGCCAATCTGTCTGGGGTAAAGGTACGCAGCGAGTCCCTGGCGAGCATCGTCGCCGGCGGTATCGCTTTCGCTACGCCGGAGAACCGCAAGGACAGTCCGCCTACCGATCCAAGCCTGCCGTTCCGTCTCTATGAAGACTTCGACGCCGCCGCTGCCGGCATTCGGGTGAAGGTCAAACTCAGCGACTTCGAGGGCCTGCAGGCTGGCCGTACGCCGGTCATGTACAAAGGCATTCAGGTCGGTAACCTGAAAGCGTTGAAAATCGATCCGGATCTGAACAGCGCCACGGCTGAGCTTACCCTTGACCCTCTGGCTGAAGACTATCTGGTCGATGGCACGCAATTCTGGGTGGTCAAACCGTCGATTTCTCTGGCCGGGATCACCGGTCTCGAAGCACTGGTGAAAGGCAACTACATTGCCGTACGCCCCGGCGACAAGGGTGGCGCGCCGAAACGCGAATTCGAGGCCCGGCCAAAGGCGCCGCCACTGGATCTGCGTGCGCCGGGCCTGCATCTGGTGTTGTTCACCGACGTTCTGGGTTCGATCGAAGTCGGCAGCCCGATTCTGTACAAGCAGGTCAAGGTCGGCTCGGTACAAAGCTATCAGTTCTCCAAAACCAAAAAACAACTGGTGATTGGCGTCCACATCGAGAAGGAGTACGAAAATCTGGTCAACGCGTCGACCCGTTTCTGGAATGTCAGCGGCATCACCCTCACCGGTGGCCTGACCGGTGGGATTCAAGTGAAGAGCGAGTCACTGCAGACGCTGATGGCCGGCGGTATCGCGTTCGAAACACCGCAAGCCAAGGCGCCGTTGCAAAAGCGTATTCCGCGTTTCCGTCTGTTCGCTAACCATGACGAGGCCAATCAGAAAGGCACCGTGGTGACGATCAAGGTCGACCGCGCCGATGGGTTGCGTCCGGGCACGCCGATTCGTTTCAAAGGGCTGGATGTCGGCAAGATTGAAGACGTCGATCTGACCGATGACCTGCAATCGGTCATGATCACCGCGCGAATCACTGAAGTGCCGGAGCGCATTGCGCGGGTTGGCAGTCAGTTCTGGGTGGTCAAGCCTGAGTTGGGTCTGATCAAAACCCAGAATCTGGAAACCCTGGTCACCGGGCAATACCTGGAAGTGCAACCCGCGGCGAAGAACCTCGGCCCGCAGAAGAACTTCATCGCGCTGGCCAATCCACCGGAGGTATCCAGGCAGGAGGCCGGTTTGAGTCTGGTGTTGAGTGCGGCCCGTCGTGGTTCGCTCAAGCCTGGCGTGCCGGTGACCTACCGTGAAATCACCGTAGGCAAGGTCACTGGTTATGAACTGGGGCAGACTGCCGACCGGGTATTGGTGCACATTTTGATCGAGCCGAAATACGCGCCGCTGGTGCGCAGCGGTACGCGGTTCTGGAACACCAGCGGTGTCGGTTTTGACATCGGTCTGTTCAAAGGTGTGACGGTACGCACGGAGTCACTGGAGACGGCGATTCAGGGGGGGATCGCCTTCGCCACGCCGGATGGCGAGCGCATGGGCAACCCGGCGCGGCCTGAGCAGACGTTCCCGTTGTTCGACAAGTTCGAGGATGAGTGGCTGAGCTGGGCGCCGAAGATTCCACTCGGTAAATAATCCGGCAAATATGAGGCGTCGTTGAGGGCGCCTTCGCGAGCAGGCTCGCTCCCACAGTGGATGAGTGGTGCACACAACGTTTGTGTTCGGCCCGAAACCCTGTGGGGGCGAGCCTGCTCGCGAAGGGCATCAACACAAATCCCAGCCATGAAAAAGGGCCGCGATCCAATTGGATCGCGGCCCTTTTTTTGCCTTCAGCTAACGCCGATCAAACCGCATCCAGCTCCGGTTCATCCGCTTCCACATTGACGGTCGCCTTCACCACGTCATGGCGACGAATGTATTTCCAGTCCGCCTCGTCGATGTAGATGCCGGCCGGGCCGCTGCCGCCCTCCAGGTCGATGGCGACACTGGCGCAGACCTGCGGCTTCACACTCGCCAGAATCGGCACGAAGCCCAGTTGCAGGCTGGTTTCCAGCAGTGCCGCCTGGTTCTTCTCGTCGATGTCCGCCGCCTCGTCGAGGTAGTACGGCAGGCGCACACGACCGGCCAGATCGCGGTCCATCAAGTGCAGCAACAAGTACATGTTGGTCAGCGCCTTGATGGTCATCGTGGTGCCGTTGGACGCTGCGCCATCGATGTCGGTGTGGATCACCGGCTGGCCGTTGACCTTGGTGATCTCGAACGCCAGTTCGAACAAGTCCTTGAGGCCGAGCTGGTTGTGGTTCGCCGCCACCAGCCGCGCCAGGTATTCCTTGGCCTCTTCGTTCTTGTTGTCCTGCTCGGCGCTCTGGCTCAGGTCGAACACCGACAGGGTTTCGCCTTCTTCGTACTGACCGGCGCTGTGGATGATCTGGTCGATGTGCTTGAGCGCTTCCTTGTTCGGCGCGAGCACGATGCGGAAACTCTGCAGGTTGGACACCTGACGCTTGTTGATCTCGCGGTTGAACAACGCCAATTGGTGCTCAAGGCTGTCGTAGTCGCTGCGGATGTTACGCAGGGTCCGCGCGATATCGGTCACGGCTGCACGACGGGCCTTGCCCAGGGTCAGCGCTTCATCAGTACGGTGCGCGTACGCGTTGATCAGCAGTGACAGACGGCGCTCCATATCGTCTTCGCTGTCAAACTTGGCCACACCTTTGAGGCGCACTTGCGCGTACAACGCTTCGATCTGGCCATCGGCGCGCAACAGGCCCTGCCAGCTGTCCTGATAGTCGTTGAGCAGCGGCAGCAGGTTGTCCATCGAGTCGTCGACCGGATCCATGAACGGCGTGCCGAACGGCAGATCCGCCGGCAGCAACTGACGGCGGCGCAGAGCGTCGTCGAGGGTGCGTTGCTTGGCTTCCATGTCGGCGATCTGCCGGCCGACCAGTTGCAGCTTGGCCGACAGTTGCTGGACGCGCTCAGTGAACGCATCGCTGGAGCGCTTGAGTTCATCCTGCGCGCCTTCCATCTGCGCCAGTTGTTCGAGCTTGTCGCCTTCCTCGGCGCTCAGGGTCTGAGTGCGACGGAAGTCTTCCAGCGCTTTCTGCGCGTCCAGCACTTGCTGGTACAGCGCTTCGGTCTGGGTCTTGCTCGCGGCGCGGTCGGCGGCTACAGCCTGTTGGGTTTTCAGCTGCTTGAGTTCTTTTTCCAGACGCTCTTTCTGATCGCGCAATGCCGCGCGGTCGGCCAACGCCTGCAGAGCCGGCGGCTCGATGTGCGAGATGTCGATCGACAGGCCCGGTACTTCGAAACGTTCACCCTTGAAGCCATCAAGGATCAGCTCGACCGATTTCACCCACTCGCCATCATCGTCGAGGGTGATGCCGTGTTCGCCCAGCGGCAGGCTGAACAGCGCGCTGTTGAACAGACGCATCAGACGCTCGACGTCTTGCTGCGAGAACTCTTCGCGCAGACGAGCGTAGCTGTTGTTGTCGGCGTGATCGAGTTGCTGCTTCACCGACTTCAGGCGTTTTTCCAGATCGCGCACGCGCTCTTCCAGATCCTCGGCGCTGAACTGACGCGATTGCGCCAGGGCACCCGCCAGTTCGTCGTGGGCGTCCTTGGCCGCGAGCAATTGTTGCTCCAGCACTTTGACGTCATCGACCAGCGCGAAGCGGTTCTTCAGTACCGACAACTCACCGAGCCAGCGCTGGATACCGGAAATTTCCCGCTCCAGGCGCATCAATTCCTGGGTGCCGCCGCGCTGATCGTTTTGCAGGCTGTCTTGCTCGCCACGGTAATGGTCAGCCTGAATCGTCAGCTCTTCCTTGCGCGCACTGGCGTAGTCCGACCAAGTGCCAAGCAGCGAATCGAGCAGCGGCGACAGGCGATGCAGTTTGCCACGCAGCACGTCGCGCTGTTTCACGCCGTTGGCCAAGGCTTCAACCAAGGGGCCGGCCGCGACCAGCGAGTTGTAGTCCTGCTCCATCCGGCGCACGTCGCGGAAGGCTTCTTCGCATGCCGCAATGTAATCGACGCTGCCGGAACGCAGGCTGTGTTCGAAGGCATCGAGGAACAACTGTTTCAGTTTGGCCGCGGTGATTTCGCGCATGTGCAGCAGGTTGATGAACAGCGCGCGGAAGGTCTTCAGGCTCTGCTCGCTGGTGGAGCGCAGCGGGATCAGGGTCAGGTCGAGCGGGATCGACGTGTGACCGCCAACCAGCAAACGACGCAGTTCATCCGGCTTGAGTTCGTAGGCTTTCAGGCCTTCTTTCTCAAGGTTGCTGAACAGTTCTTTCTGACGCAGGCAGGTGTCGTTCTTCTGGTAGTGCGCCAAGTCGAGCTTGCCGGCGTAGGCGAAGAACTGGTGACCGAAACCACCGCCCGGGCCGCGGCCGACCACGCCGATCACGTGCGGGCCGTGCGGCAGGTTCACTTCGACGAGGATGTAACTGGTGTCGGACGCAAAGTAGAAACGCCGGGATTGTTCCAGGCTGTACTTGCCGAAACTCATGTCCGACATGCGCGCCAGAATCGGAAACTGCAAGGCGTTGATCGACGCCGATTTACCGAGGTTGTTCGCGCCATAGACCGACAGCGGTTCTTCCAGCGGGAACAGGCCGAGGCTGTAACCGGCGGTGTTCAAAAGGGCAAAGCGGCGGATGCCGTAGCGTTCCTGGCTCATGCGTCGGACTCCTGTTCTTCGGCAATGGCGCGGGCCAGTGCGTCTTCTTCGCTTTCTTCTGCAAATTCGGACAAATCAAGTGGATCGTCGGTTTCGAGGAGTTTGGCTTCGGCTTCTTCGTCGATCAGCACCGGCGCCGGCAGCGGCAGAACGCTGTGCACGCTGGCCGCCAGGTCGCGGTCTTGCTGCACCGACAGGCAGACGTCGAGGAAACGGTGCATCGGCGGCAGGAAGCGGTACACGCCGTTTTCTTCGCTGGCAAAACCGAGCTGAGTCATGCGGCGCATGATCTTTTCTTCGAGTTCTTCAACGGTCTGCACTTCGGCCTGGATGAACAGGTCGCGGTATTTCTCCAGCAACGATGGCAATTCTTCGCGACCGAGGCTGCCGCCGTCGAGCACGGCGATCGGGTCGCGGCCCTGGTCGGCCAGATGCTCGACGAGAATGAACGTGAACAGCGCCAGACGCTGGGCAGTCTTGTTCACCGCCGCAGCGGCCATGTCCGGTACGAAGTAGTAGAAACCACGGGTGTCGCAGACCAGTTCAAACCCCAACGCCTTGAACAGCGTGCGGTACTGATCCTGGAAGTTCGACAGTTGTGCGTACAGCTCCGGGTCGCGGCGGCTGACGTGGTAGCCCTTGAACAACTCGCGAAAGATCGGTGCGAGTTGCGACAGTTCGGAAAGATCAAGATGCATTGGGGATGCTCGCAGAATCCTCGGCGGCAGAGTCGCTGGCCGAGAGCAGGGCGAAGGAGCGCAGGCTGACCTGGTGCTCGTGAGTGTGGTATTCGCGGCGTTCCAGACGCTCGCGCTTGAAGCGTTTTTCCCGCGACAGGCGCGAGAACCAGTAGAGCAATTCGTCAGTGGCGCCGTCCGGTTCCTGCTTCAGCAGCCAGGTCATCAGATCCGGCATTGGCAAGGACTCTTCGCAACGCTCGACCATCTCGCGCACGGTGCGTGGCGCACGTGGGGCATCACCGGTTTTTTGCGTCTTGTGCGCCTTGGGGAAGCGTGCCGGTTTCGGCTCGAAGCGCGCCAAAGCGTAGACGTAGGCTTCGACCTGACTGGCGCTGCCGAGGAAGGTGCTTTGCGGCCGGGTGAACAGTGGCATCGCCGCTTGCGGCACGGCATCGATGCCTTTACGGCGAATCGCCGCCAGCGCCAGCGCGGCACCACGGGTCACGGCGTTGTGTCGGCGCGCTTCTTCACGCAGCGGCAGCAGCAGTTCGCGGGCATGACGCAGGGTCAACTGGGCGCTGGTCTGCATTTCGAGGATGCGCGCGTGGGTGCGCAGCAGCATGTCGTCATCGACCAGATGGCCGAGACGCTGCTGTTCGCTGAGCATCTTCAGCAGCACGGTTTCAACCTTGCGCACGCCTTGTTCGAAGGCGCCGTCGGCGTTCACCAGATCGATCATCGGCTCAACGTATTCGTCCCACGTCGCCAACACTTCGGCGTAACGCTGACGCAGCGGAATCTGTCGATCGCTGGTCTTCGCGCGTTCGGCCACGGCCACCAGTGCCTGCTCGTCGTTATCGAGCTTTTTCAGCACGTCACGCACGCGCATGTCGAGCAAGCGCAGCTGGCGGGCAAGGTCATGGCCGTCGCGAATGTCGAACGCGTCCTGAATGTAACCGGCCAGACGTTCGAGGTGGCGCAGGTAGGCTTCAATCTCCAGGCACAGCCCCAGGCGGTGCTCACGGCGCAGGTAGGCGAGGAAGTCGTGAATCTGTGCGTTGAGCTCGAAACGGTTCGGGCTTTTCGCGACAGGAATCAGAATATCGAGGCGAATCCACACGTCGAGCAGGCTGGTGATGTCCTGCGGCGTGCTGTCCAGTTGTTGGGCGGCCAGTTGCGTGCGCAGTTCGTTGAGGCTCAGGGTGCCTTGGTCGAAGTGCTCGCACAGTGGCTCCAGAAGTGCCCAGTGTTCAGCGAGGGCGCGCAAGACGCGCTTGGGTTCGATCATCGGAATGGCCGGCTGGTTGGCGATTAAAAGCCGCGATTGTACTGCATCACGAAGGATGCGATTCACTCTCGGGGACGGGCTGTCGCTTTCTTTAGGTCAAGTCTATCGATCAACAACGGGCGATCTTGAGCGAAGGGCGGTAGAATCAGCGCACTTTCAGTTATCCACAAGTGGCCGACCTTTGCTAATCGAGTCCCGCCGCCGCGCCTATTTGAACGCCATGCAGGTGGTCAACTGGCTGCCGCGCACCGAATTGCCTTTCGCCGCACCGTCGCGGCCCGAGCTGCTGGACATGCCCGAGCCTGAGCCAGAGGTCGCGGTGATGCCGGTTGTGCAGGCCGAAGCGGCGGTACAACCTGCCGCCCGTCCGGTAGAACGGCCGAAAATCGAAGTGCCGCGCCCCTCGCTCGCCAGTACCCGCAATGGCGCCAAGCCAGTGGAGGAGGTCGAAGAAGCGCCGGTCGTCGTCAAGCCCGCGCCGGTGCCACCACCGCGTTTCGCCCTGCAATTGCTGCGGGCCGGGGCTTGCCTGCTGCTGGTGGAGTTACCCACAGGCGAAGCGTTCCAGAGCCGCGATCCGGCCTATCTGCTGCTTAAAGACATGCTGCGTGCCGCCGGTCTGCCGGACGCGCCACAAATCGTCGGCGAGCCGGTGCGCTGGCCGTGGCTGAACCGCGGCACCATGGATCAAGGCCCGGAAGCCGCGCGCGACTTCGTGCAGGGTTTCCTCTCGGTACAAATGGAAGCGGCGCCTTGCGCCTGCCTGTGGCTGATCGGCCTGCCGGCAGTGCGCTTTGCCGGTGAAGCGGACGCCGAAGCGTTCAACAGTGAATTGCAGATTGAAGGCCTGGGCCTGGCCTGGGCCATTCCGGGTCTGGAATTGTTAATGGAAGAGCCACAGCGCAAGGCCGCTGTGTGGCAAGCCATGCGTCGGCTGATGGCGCGCTGGAAACCATCGAATGAGTGAAGCTGTATCGTTCCGCCCGATGACCGAGGCGGACCTGGACGCGGTATTGAAGATTGAATACGCGGCGTACAGCCATCCATGGACCCGCGGAATTTTTCTCGACGGGCTGGGCAAGTACCAGATCTGGCTGATGTTCGAAGGCCAGCAGCAGGTCGGCCACGGGGTGGTGCAGATCATTCTGGATGAGGCGCACCTGCTGAACATTACGGTCAAACCGGAGAATCAAGGACGCGGGCTGGGCCTGACATTGCTCGAACACTTGATGTCGCGGGCCTATGCGGCGCAGGCGCGAGAGTGCTTTCTGGAAGTGCGTGACAGCAATACGGCGGCGTTCAAGTTGTATGAGCGCTATGGCTTCAACGAGATTGGCCGGCGTCGGGATTATTATCCGGCAGTGGGCGGGCGTGAAGATGCCGTGGTCATGGCCTGCACCTTGGTTGATTAAGCGTTAAAAGCTTCGCGAGCAAGCCCGCTCCCACAGGGATTTGAGTTGTGCCTCAAATCCCTGTGGGAGCGGGCTTGCTCGCGAAGGCGTCCTGACAGGCAATACAGATCAGCGGTTGCCATCCAGCGGATCACGCCGCGCCAGCTCCGCTTCATCCAGACCATTGCCGCCGCCGATGTCATCCTCGTCGACAATGCTCAAATCCCAATCCGCCTGATTGCCTGCGCCGGCCTCTTCGGCATCGCGGGCGCCGTCTTCATGAATCAGCGTTTCCGGGCTCATATCATCGTCGGTGGGTTCATGGTCAGCGGTCGATGCGCCGGTAAACCCGGCCTCGCGCACTCGCTCGTCGGGCATCAGTTGCTCGCGTTCGCGCTCCGGAATCTCGTCGCCGATTTTCGCGCTGGGTTCGTCTTCATCGAAATCCAGCTCATGCACCGAGCCCATGCGGTCTTCGTTATCATCGATGGGTTCCGGTTGCACCGCATCGTACGGACGTCGTGAATCAGTCATGGCAATTCCTCATACTGTGGGCCTTACTGAGTGGACTCACCGGGCACACGAGAATTCCAAAGAAAAACACCTGCGGTTCTTGCGTGACCCCGACGTGCGGTCGTCTGTCATACCAGCGCATCTTTCTTGAGGCCTTACACCATGCACGACTTACAAGACCTGATTGATAACAACGAGCGTTGGGCTGACGCGATCACCAAGGAAGACCCGGATTTCTTCGCCAAGCTGGCGCGCCAGCAAACCCCTGAGTACCTGTGGATCGGCTGCTCCGACGCGCGGGTGCCGGCCAACGAAATTGTCGGCATGCTGCCGGGCGATCTGTTCGTACACCGCAACGTCGCCAACGTGGTGCTGCACACCGACCTCAACTGCCTGTCGGTGATCCAGTACGCGGTCGACGTACTCAAGGTGAAACACATCCTCGTCACCGGCCACTACGGTTGCGGCGGTGTGCGCGCGTCGATGCAGGATCGCCAGTTCGGCCTGATCGACGGCTGGCTGCGCTCGATCCGCGATCTGTACTACGAAAAACGTGAAGAGCTGGCGAAGCTGCCGACCGAAGAAGAACAGGTCGACCGGTTGTGCGAACTCAACGTCGTCCAGCAAGTGGCCAACGTTGCCCACACCAGCATCATCCAGAACGCCTGGCATCGTGGGCAGAGTCTGTCGATTCACGGCTGCATCTATGGCATCAAGGACGGTCGCTGGAAAAGCCTGAACACCACGATCAGCGGTTTCGAGCAACTGCCGCCGCAATACCGTCTACGCCCGGTCGGGGCGTTGTAAACCCGATCAGTGCGCACGCCGCCAGCGCTGCAGGAAGTGCTGGCCCTCGATACTGGGTGGGTCATCGTAACCGGTGACCCACCCTCGACAGCGTGGCCCGCCGCAGGTACAGGCAAACTGCTGCAGCAGGCGATCTTCGGTGGCGGCGAAGTCGATGGTCAGGTGCTCTCCCGGGTGAATATCGCGCAGTGCCCAGAGCCACAGTTCGCTCATGTCGAGGAACACATTCGGGTCGCAGGCGTGTTCGAGCAGCCCGCAAAAGCGCGGGTCATAGATATGGATCCCGGTCAGTAGCTGACGGGTCTGGCGACAGCGATAGGGCAACAGTTGCCCGGAAATACGGCACATTCGGGTGATGCGCAAGAACTCCCGGCGTGCCACCACTGCGGCGTGCCCCTGTTGATCCTGAACGATTTCGAAATCGAGCGTAGAAGGGAAGCCGAGGCGCACGGGCAACCTGGCGAACGGGTAGATGCCTGGCGTATCGGGAGGTAGGTGGTGCCGATGTGCGTGATTGCCCATAACGTTCCCTGTCATCAAGTGTTGTGACTTGCGTGGCCTGACGTCCTGTCAGTGCCGCAACCCGGTTGTTTGGATCCAATCATTTCTCGAATGCGGCATAGCGTCTACTGTCAGATCTGACAGGCGAAAAGAGCTGCTTCCCGCGTCAGCATTGACTGACACGAGAAGCCTTTTCAGCAGATCAGAGGTGGGGGGCAGGCACCGCAGTGGCCGGCAACTCGCCCTTGAGCTGTTGCAGCTGCGCCTTGATCGGCGTGGTCGAGCATTTGGCGGCCGCCTGTTCCGGGGTCAGGTTGCGGATCGAGGTGTAGAACAGCTCGCAGGTCTTGACCTTCTGCGTCACTTGCCAGGTCTGCGTGCAGCTGTTGAGCAGGGTTTTCGGGTCGGTGCCCGGCTGGCTGCCCATCCCGGCCTGCCAGCAGGCCGCGCTCAAGTCCTGGCCCATGACCTTCAGCCCGGCGGCGTCAGCCTTGGCTTCATCGCCGTTGTAGCTGGCCGGGTCAGCGGCGTACCAGATGTAGCTCGGATGGTTCGAGCCCAGCACCGGCACATTCACCCCGGTGCTCGGGCTGATGGTTGCCAGCCCCAAAACGCCGACAGTCGGCCCGTATTGCTGCTTGATCCAGTTACGCACCGGTGCGCCGAATGCGACCATCGGCAGGGTGGTGCCGGCGCTGGTCTGGCTGAACTGCTTGACCAATGTGGTCTGGTAATCCTTGAAGTAGTCGTAGACCCCCTCCAGATCACTGCCGGCATTGGACGGCGCCGCGATCGGCGCGATGTCGATGATGGTTTGATAGGCCGGGGTCTGATCAGCCGGGATGCCGTTGTCGGTCAGCAGCGTGGCCCAGCGGTCGGTGGTGTTCGAGCGCAGGTAATCCTGTGCCTGGGTCAACGAATAGTCCGGCGGGAAGTGCAGCAACTCGACGCTCTTGCGGTTTTCCAGGGCCATGCCCAGCGGCAGGAACAAGTACCAGCTGTAAGCCCATTTGCCATCGGCGTTGAGCTTGCTGGCGCCGTTGTAGGCCAGATCGCCGGCGTCGAGCAGTGCCGACAGCGGCTTGTCGTAGCCTTTCGGTACGCCGCTGATTTCGACATGGATCTGCCCGTTATCGTTCTTCACCAGCACCTTGGCATTGGCGTAACCGTCGCGTTGCACGCTCTGGCTCAGGTAGTGGGCGACGGTCTGCTCCAGCGACCAGTTGCGATAGCAGATCACGCTGCAATTGTTGGGGTAGGCGAAGAGGCGGGTGACGCGCTCGGTGCTGCCCAGTTTCAGGTCGACATCGGCGTGGGCCGCCGCGCTCAGCGTGAACGCGGCGAGCGCCAGTGCAGCGGGGGTAAGTCCTGCGAGTTTGAACATGCTCAGATCCTTTTCAGCGTGGGTTCCCCGGGATGTCGGGGCGCTTCATATTGGATCAGCCGTGTTGCACAGAGAAGCCGTCATTCACGGATTTTTGCGTCAGCCCGCAGGGCTTGGTTTCAGGCCTGAAAATGCAGAGCGTTGGTCAAGTCGCCCATGGGTTTCTGGCCGCGGGCGATCATCGCCTCGTCACGCTGCTTGAGACCATCCAGGGTTTCGAGCTGGAACACCCGGGTGATCAGGCGCAGGATCGACGCCGTGTCGTAGACCGTGTGATCCACCGTGCCTTTGCGGGCAAACGGCGACACCACCAGCGCCGGCACCCGCGACCCTGGCCCCCAGCGATCGCCTTTGGGCGGTGCAACGTGATCCCACCAGCCGCCGTTTTCATCGACGGTGACGACCACCACCATGTTTTTCCATTGCGGGCTTTCGCGCAGCACCTTAAGGGCACGGACGATGTGCCGGTCGCCGGAAGCCACATCGGCATAACCGGCGTGCATGTTCAGGTTGCCTTGGGGTTTGTAGAAACTCACCGCCGGCAGCTTGCCGGCCTCGGCATCGGCGAAGAATTTGTTGGTGCTCGACTCGTCCCCCAAGCCGGCATCGCGCAAGCGTTTACTGCGCTCCTGCGGGTTCTCCGGGCCTTGCTGCTTGAAGTAGTTGAAAGGCTGGTGGTGATATTGAAAGTTGGGAATCTTCGGAATGCCGCCCGAGTCCTTGTATTGCTCCAGCGTCGCTTGCCACGCACCGGCGTACCACGCCCAGTCGATGCTCTTCTTCGACAGCTTGTCGCCGATGTGCTCGTGGGTTTGCGGCACCATCACATTGGGCAGATCGCCTTTTGAGTATTCCGGACGCTCCGGATCACGAATCCACGTCGGCCAGTACGGTGGGGCGAGGGTGTTCACACCAAAACCGTCCGGGGTCAGCGCGCTCGGGCCGAACTGCGGCGGACCGGTCATGGCGCTGGCCGGCGATTGCTCCAGCGGTTTCAGGCGCGGATCGGCCGGGTCAGCACTTTGCAGGGTGGCGATCTGACTCTTGGCCACCGAATTGGCCGCGTCGGGATAGAACGGTGCGGTGGCGCTGATCAGGTATTGGTGGTTGAGGAACGAGCCACCGAATGCACCCTGGAAGAAGTTGTCGCACAGCACGAACTCCCGGGCCACATCCCACAGACGCAGGGAATAACGGCTCTGGGCGTAGTGGCCCATGGTCAGGCCGCCGGAGTCGGCCCACGCGACGAAGCCGTCGTTCTTGCCGCCGTTGATCTGCATCTGGTTCTGATAGAACACGTGCCACAAATCGCGGGTGACCAGACCGAACGGCAAGTCTTCGGCATTCGGGCCTTTGAGGGCGAACGGCGCGTTGGGCAGATTCTCCTGAAACTGGGTGGCGCTGGGGTAGGTCACGCCATCGAGGGTTTGCGGACCGATCTGCAACACCCCGCCCCAGACAGGCGGCAAAGCCTGCAGCAGGCTGCCGTCGCGGTCACGTTGTTGATAATCGGCAGGCTTGAGGGCAGACAGCGGCTTTTCGACACCGGGAAAATCACCGAACAGGTTGTTGAAGCTGCGGTTCTCGGCGTAGATCACCACCACGGTTTTCACCTGGTCGCGCAGGGCCTTGTCCAGCTCGCTCGGCGTCAGCGGGCGTTCGGCCGGTTTGCCCGGCTGATCGCTGGCGTTACCGCAGCCAGCCAGCGTGGCGCCCACACCCAGAACAGCGACTCCGCCGAGGAAGCGGCGGCGACTGGTGTCGGTGGGGTTGTCGGATTCAGGTGCGTCAGTGCCGTCTGTTTCGTCTTTCATCTGTCAGCCCGTTTTGCTTAATTGTTTCAGTTTGTTTCGGGCGGACGCTAGCAAGCGAATGTGACGTTTAGGTGACAATTTGAAGCGGGCGGTGCACCAGTGTGCGAACGAGCTTGCTCGCGAATGCGCTGTATCAGTCATATCACTGGTGAATGACACCGCGTATTCGCGAGCAAGCCCGCTCCCACAGGTTTTATGGTGTTAGTTTTTAAACTGGTTTACGGCATCACCGGCGGCGTATACGCCAATGTCGTCCCCAGCACCCACAGCAAGAACAGCACCAGCGGCGTGTGCACCAGCAGTTGCACAAACGAGAAGCCGATCAGGTCCCGCGCCTTCAGGCCGAGCACACCCAGCAACGGCAGCATGTAGAACGGGTTGATCAGGTTTGGCAGCGCCTCGGCGGCGTTGTAGATCTGCACCGCCCAGCCGAGGTGGTATTGCAGATCGTTGGCGACCTGCATCACGTACGGCGCCTCAATGATCCACTTGCCGCCCCCGGACGGAATGAAGAAGCCGAGAATCGCCGAGTACACGCCCATCAACAGCGCATAGGTGTCGTGGGACGCGATGCTGACGAAGAAGGTCGAGATGTGATGCGCCAGGGTTTGCGCATCGGCGCCTTTGACCGTAGTCAGCAGCGCGGCGATCGAGCCGTACAGCGGGAACTGGATCAGCACGCCGGTGGTGGTCGGCACCGCACGGGCCACCGCATCGAGGAAGCTGCGCGGGCGCCAGTGCAGCAGGGCGCCGAGCATGATGAACAGGAAGTTATAAGTGTTGAGCCCGGAAATCGCGGTGATCGCCGGTTTGGTCGAGAACTCGTGGAACAGCCAGCCGGCCGCCAGCAGCACCAGCAAAATGATCAGCACTGGGCTGTGTTCCAGCCATTCGCCGGGCCGGGTACGCGGTTGCAGTGGCGGCAGATTGAACGCCGGGTCGATGCCGCACTCCTTGGCATCGCGCGCGGAGTTCGGGCCGGGGGCGGTGGCGTAGGCGACGATGATCGAAATCACGATCAGTGCCAGCAGCATGGCGCCGGACTGCCAGAGGAAGATGGTCTGGGTGAACGGAATCACCCCGGTGATCGACAGAATCGACGGCGGCAGGCTGGCCGGATTGGCCTGCAATTGCGCGGCCGATGATGACAGCCCCAGCGCCCAGACCGCGCCCAGGCCCAGATACGCCGCAGCACCGGCCGCGCGGTAATCCATTTTCAGATCGGTGCGGCGGGCGAGGGCGCGCACCAGCAAACCGCCGAACACCAGCGACAGGCCCCAGTTCAGCAGCGAAGCGACCATCGAGATCAGCGCGACCCAGGCCACGGCGGAGCGGCCGTTCTTCGGGATGCGTGCCAGTCTGTCGATCAGTTTGACCGCCGGCGGCGAGCTGGCGACCACGTAACCGCCAATCACCACGAAGGCCATTTGCATGGTAAACGGGATCAGGCTCCAGAACCCGTCGCCGAATGCCATCGCCGCATCGGTGGGTTTGGCGCCCATGGCCATAGTGGCCAACGCAACAATGATTACCGCCAATGCAGCGAATACCCAAGAGTCGGGGAACCAGCGTTCGGCAAAGCTGGAGCAGCGCAGGGCAAAGCGCGCGGAGCGGCTATCTTCGATCTCAACGGCCACAGGAAGTACCTCGGATTTTTATGGTTATTTTGGGTCTGCAGATCACTGAGTGCTTTGGGTGGGAGCGGGCTTGCTCGCGAATGCGGTGTTTCAGACCAATCAGTGTCGACTGACACACCGCATTCGCGAGCAAGCCCGCTCCCACAGGTTTTCACTGGACCGTGGCTGCAGACAGGCCTCAACAGTAAATCAAGCCAAGCGCTTTTGTGAGCAGGTTTTGCAAAACCATGACTATGGTCTAACGGGTTGTCCCCAGGCGGATTTGCGTAGACCATGAGCGCCTTGGTTTTTTGCCTGCCAGAGTTCTTTGCCATGACTGCCCAATCCACAGCCCGACCGGCGCCGTTCAGCCGTTCCGACTACAAGACCCTCGGCCTTGCAGCCCTTGGCGGGGCGCTGGAAATCTACGATTTCATCATTTTCGTGTTCTTCGCCCTGACCCTCAGCCAGTTGTTCTTCCCGCCGGAAATGCCTGAGTGGCTGCGTCTGCTGCAAAGCTTCGGGATCTTCGTCACCGGTTATCTGGCGAGGCCGCTGGGCGGGATCCTGATGGCGCATTTCGCCGATCGGCTGGGGCGCAAGAAGGTCTTCAGCCTGAGCATCCTGATGATGGCGCTGCCGTGCCTGCTGATCGGGATCATGCCGACGTATGCGCAGATCGGTTACTTCGCGCCGCTGCTGTTGCTGGCGCTGCGCATCCTGCAGGGCGCGGCGGTGGGTGGTGAGGTGCCGAGCGCCTGGGTGTTTGTCGCCGAGCATGCGCCCACCGGGCATCGCGGTTATGCCCTGGGCTTTTTGCAGGCCGGGCTGACCTTCGGTTATCTGATCGGCGCGTTGACTGCAACGTTTCTCGCGCAGGCGTTTACCTCGGCGGAAATCCTCGATTACGCCTGGCGTTATCCGTTCCTGCTCGGCGGAGTGTTCGGCGTGATTGGCGTGTACCTGCGCCGCTGGCTGAGCGAAACGCCGGTGTTCATGGCCATGGAAGCGCAACGCGAGGCGCGGGTCGAACTGCCGTTGCGCACGGTGCTGCGTGAGCATCGGCTGGCGATGCTGCCGGCGATGCTGCTGACGTGTGTGCTGACCTCGGCGGTGGTGGTGTTCGTGGTGATCACCCCGACCATGATGCAGAAAACCTTCGGCATGACCGCCAGCCACACCTTTGCCCTGAGTGCATTGGGCATCGTCTTTCTCAACATTGGCTGCGTGATTGCCGGACTGCTGGTCGATCGCCTTGGTGCCTGGCGCACGGTCATGCTTTATAGCCTGCTGCTGCCATTGGGCATCGGCGTGCTTTACAGCTGCCTGATCATGGGCGGTAGCTGGGTGGGGCTGGCGTACGCCATCGCCGGCCTGGCCTGCGGTGTGGTCGGCGCGGTGCCGTCGGTAATGGTCGGGCTGTTCCCGGCGCGTATCCGGGTGTCCGGCATTTCCTTCACCTACAACATTGCCTACGCCGCGTGGGCAAGCATCACACCGCTGCTGCTGATCGGTCTGATGCCATGGAGCCCATGGATCTGTGTGATGTTCTGCGCGGTGATGGGCGCGGTCGGCATCGTCAGCGCGGCGTACTTCGGTGTGCGCATGCCCGGGGTCGGGCGCCGTTCGGTGGCGCGTTGTTCCTGAAGGCCGTTACGTCAACCAGTGCCACCACAGCAAGGTCCCCACCAGGCCTACCACCGAGACGATGGTTTGCAGGATCGACCAGACCCAGATCGTCTGTTTCAGTTGCAGGCCGAAGTACTCGCGAACCATCCAGAAGCCGGCGTCGTTGACGTGGCAGAAGAACACTGAGCCGGCACCAATCGCCAGCGCCACTAACGAGCTTTGCGTCGCGGCGAGGCCCGCCATCATCGGCGCCAGAATCCCCGCCGTCGTTGTGGTGGCCACCGTCGCCGAGCCTGTGGCCTGACGCAGTGCCACGGCAATCAGCCAGGCCAGCAGCAGATACGGCATGTGCGCGCCTTCGGCGACCTTGCTGATGGTCTGGCTGACGCCGGCATCCAGTAAGGTCTGCTTCAAGCCGCCACCGGCACCAATGGTCAGCAACAGCACAGCAATCGGCGCGAGGCTTTTGCGCAGGGTGCCGCCGACGTGTTCACGCGGCATGCCGTTGGCCCAGCCGAGGCAGATCACTGCCGCCATGACGGCAATGCCCAGCGCCACCAACGGTTCGCCGAGAAACTTCAGGGTCAGGGCGACGCTGCTTTGCGGGCTCATCGCGACTTTCGCCAGGGTGCTGCCGAGCATCAGCAGCACCGGCAACAGAATGATCAGCAGCGACATGCCGAAACTCGGTTGGCGCGGCGCTTTTGGCGGGGCGCTGAACAGCGCGCCGAGTTCTGCCGGCTCATCGACGTGCATGCGTTTCGACAGCCAGTTGCCGTAGATCGGTCCGGCCAGGATCACCGCCGGGATAGCGATGCTGAAGCCCAGCAACATGGTCAGCCCAAGGTCGGCATGCAACGCGCTGACCGCGATCAACGGCCCGGGATGCGGCGGCATCAGGGCATGCAGCGTGGTCATCCCGGCCAGCGCCGGAATGGCGATTTTCAACAGCGGCTGACCGGAGCGGCGGGCCATGACGAAGATGATCGGCACCATCATCACCAGCCCCACTTCGAAGAACAGCGGCAGGCCGATCACCATCGCCACCAGCGCCATGACCCACGGCAGGGACTTGCCTTTGCCCAGCCCGAGCAAGGTCGACGCAATGCGGTCGGCGGCGCCGGATTCGGCCATCAGCGCGCCGAGCATCGAGCCCAGCGCGATGATGATCCCCGCCTCACCGAGAATCGCCCCGGCGCCTTTACTGAACGCCTTGGCCACGTCCTCAGGCGGTAAACCCGCGCCGACGCCGGCAATGAACGTGCCGATCAGGATCGATAGAAAGGGCGGAAGCCTGGTGACGCTGATCAACACGATAATCGTCGCGATCGCCAGCAGGCAGCAGAGAATCAGGCGGGTGTCGTGAACCATCCAGGCAGCGGTCGATAAATCCAAAACGGAACTCCTTATCGGGCGGATACCGGCAACATATTGTTGCAATTTGCCCTGAGAATACCTGATATGGCCGGGCCAGAGCGCCGGGTTTTGTATCCGTTCTGCGGGGGCGGATAAGACCAATGGCCTATTGAGATTATTTTTGACTGACCGGTCTCAATTGCTCTTCAGAAAAGTTTTCCAAGGCCGATGGTTAGGCTGCATCCCGCTTTCTACCCAGCCATCGGTACTTTCCCATGTTCAACAAACGCCTCAAGCAAGAGCTGGCGGCTCTTCGTGAAGAACTCTCCAGCCTGCTGCAAGTGAAGGAAAGCCTGGAAAGCGAGATGCTGGTGCTGACCCTGGAGGCCGATGGGCGGATCCAGTCGGTCAATCAGAACTTCCTCGCCGAGATGCTCTACAAGAGCCAGGACCTGGTGGGGCGCGCCATTGAAGACATCGTTCCGGCGCATGTGAAGGCCGATGAGTTTCACCATCGCTTCAAGGCCGCGCTGACCCGTGGCGAGCATTTCGCCGGGGCCGTGCGCCTGCTGCGCGGTAATGGCGAAGAGGCGTGGCTGCGCTCCATCGTGCAGCCGGTGCGCTCGTCGGATGGCCGGATCAAGCATTTCTCGATTTTTTCCAGCGACCTGACCCGTACCATCGAAGCCTCCCGCGAGCACGAAAACCTGATTGGCGCGCTGGTGCGTTCCACTGCGGTGATCGAGTTCGATCTCAACGGCAACGTGTTGAATGCCAACGAGCGCTTCCTCAGCGGCATGGGTTACAGCCTGGCGCAGATCAAGGGCAAGCATCACCGGATGTTCTGCACGCCGGAGGAGTACAACAGCACCGAGTACCAGAACTTCTGGCGTCGTCTGAACAATGGCGAGTTTGTGGCCGAGCGCTTCAAGCGTGTCGACAGCCATGGTCGTACCGTGTGGCTGGAGGCGTCCTACAACCCGGTGGTTGATGCCAACAACAAACTCTACAAAGTGGTGAAGTTCGCCACGGTGATCACCGATCAGGTCAATCGCGAACAAGCGGTAGCCGACGCGGCCAGCATTGCCTACAGCACTTCGCAGCAAACCGACAGCACCGCGCAACGTGGCACCACGGTGGTCACCGAGGCGGTGAATGTGATGCGTGATCTGTCGCGACACATGCAGTCTGCCGGCGAGGGCATCGAGGCGCTGAACGAGCAGTCGCAGGTGATCGGTACCATCGTCAAAACCATCAGCGGCATTGCCGAGCAAACCAACCTGCTGGCGCTCAACGCTGCCATCGAAGCGGCCCGTGCCGGCGAACAGGGCCGGGGCTTTGCGGTGGTGGCCGACGAAGTGCGGCAATTGGCTTCGCGCACCAGTCAGGCGACCGAAGAGATCGTCACCGTGGTGCGGCAGAACCAGGAGATGGCGCGCAACGCCGTAGCCCTGATGACCGACGGCAAGCTTCAGGCCGAACAAGGCCTGGCGCTGGCAGCAGAGGCGGGCACGGTGATCGTCGAGATTCAGGACGGCGCGCAGAAAGTGGTGGATGCGGTCGGGCAGTTTGCCAATCAACTTTCCCACTGACCTGCACGCCTCTCTCCTGTGGGAGCGAGCCAGCTCGCGAAAGCGGCGTGTCATTCAACATTGAGGTGATTGACCTTACGCCTTCGCGAGCAGGCTCGCTCCCACAGATTCAGTGTTTCCTCAGCGGTGGCGCTACAATCGGCTCCTTTTTCTCCGGAGCAGATCCCCATGAGCGCTTCCCACCGCCGCCCGGTGCCCTTGAACAAAGCCTACCGTCTGCTCAATCACGGGCCGACCGTGCTGGTCAGCGCTGCCCATGACGGCCAACGCAACATCATGGCCGCCGCCTGGGCGATGCCGCTGGATTTCGAACCGCCGAAAGTCGCGGTCGTCCTTGATAAATCCACCTGGACCCGCCAGTTGCTCGAAGCCTGCGGCACGTTTGTGCTCAACGTGCCGTGCGTCAATCAGGCCGACATCGTGCAAACCGTCGGCAATACCTCGGGTCTGCAGATCAAGCAGGATCAGGGGCAGGACAAGTTTCAGGCTTACGGCCTGCAGACCTTCGCTGGCGAAACCGTCGAAGCCCCGCTGCTCGAAGGCTGCGTCGCCTGGCTCGAGTGCCGCTTGCTGCCCGAACCGCGCAATCACGAGCAGTACGACCTGTTCCTCGCCGAGGTCATCGCCGCCCAGGCTGATGAGCGCGTGTTCAGCGACGGGCGTTGGCATTTCGACGGGCATGATGGTTTACGCACGCTGCACCACGTGGCTGGCGGGCACTTCCTGACGATTGGCGATGCGGTGGACGGCAAAACCTTGCCGCAGTGACATTCGCCTGATGGAAAACCTGCGCCGAATGGAGCAAGGTGTGGGGCATTGTCGAACCGATCAGGCGCGTGCCCCATGGACCTTTCCCTTTCGAGTTATCTCGCCCCGCTGCTGTCACTGGCATTGTTGTGGACAGTCGCGGTGGTCACACCCGGTCCGAACTTCTTCAACATCGCCCAACTGGCGGTCAGCCGCTCGCGCCGCCAAGGAGTGGTCGCGGCACTCGGTGTCGCCAGCGGGACGGTGTTGTGGGGCCTGGCTGGTGGCTTGGGCATCCAGTCGCTGTTCAGTGCAGCGCCGACGCTGTACCTGAGCTTCAAGATCGCCGGCGGCTGCTACCTGATCTATCTCGGGCTCAAGCAGTTCAAGCGCAAGGCGCCGATCATGCACGGGACGCTGGACACCTCGCAGCAGACCTTGCTCGGCGCCTACGGACGGGGCTTTCTGGGCAACATGACCAACCCCAAGTCGGCACTGTTCGTCGCCACCATCTTCGCCACCGCGATGCCGGCCCATGTGCCGCCGTTGTTGCTGGCGCTGGCGGTGCTGACCATGGCGACGTTGTCGTTCAGCTGGTATTGCAGCGTGGCGCTGTTCTTTGCCAGCCGGCGAATTGCGAGCGTTTACGAGCGGTCGCGGCAATGGCTGGATCGCTTGGCCGGTGGTTGCTATCTGTTGTTTGGGGCGCATCTGGTGGCTAATCGCTGAGCCGGGTGATCTTGCGAGTCAAACCCCTTGCACTAAAAAGGCTTACCCTGCGGTAAGCCTTTTCTCTTTACGTCGTAACCTCAATCCCCCAACGCTTCCCCTTCACGCCGTGGGTCCGCGCCACCCTCCAGCGTCGCTTTGCCCTGCGCATCCTTGACCCGCACGATGGCCTGGGTGCCGCTGGTCATGTCGATTTCACTCACGGCATGCCCTTTGTCCTTCAACGCCTGAATCAGCGCCGGGCTGAACTGGCCTTGCTCCAGTTCGGTCGGGCCGTTGCGGCTGCCGAAGTTGGGCAGGCTGATGGCGCTTTGCGGGTCGAGGTTCCAGTCGAGCAGGCCGACGGTGGTCTTGGCCACGTACTCGATGATCTGCGAGCCGCCCGGCGAGCCGACGCTGGCGAGGAATTCGCCGCTGTTGCGATCGAAGATCAGCGTCGGCGCCATCGATGAGCGTGGGCGTTTACCGGGTTCGACGCGGTTGGCGACTTTCTGCCCGTTCTCTTCGGGGATGAACGAGAAGTCGGTCATCTGGTTGTTCAGCAGAAAGCCCTGAACCATCAGGTGTGAGCCGAACGCTGCTTCGATGGTAGTGGTCATCGATACGGCGCCGCCGAGGTCATCCACGGCGACGACCTGCGAGGTGGAGATGCGCAGTGGCGAGCGATCCGGCGCGTAGGCCACCTGCACGCCCGGCGGTGTGCCCGGCTTGGCGCTGCCCATGCTGCGTTCGCCGATCAGGCTGGCGCGACTGGCGAGGTAACCCGGGTCGACCAGACCTTTGACCGGCACCGGGACAAAATCGGTGTCGGCGACGTATTGCGCACGGTCGGCGTAGGCCAGGCGTTCGGCTTCGGCGATCAGGTGCACGGCTTGTGGTGCCGGCTCGATGCCGGCGGGTTTGTCGGTTTTCACCGGTTTGAGCGGCGTCAGCGATAGGTGCGGGTCGCGGGTTTCCAATGCTTGCAGGGTACCGAGGATCTGCGCCACAGCGATCCCGCCCGACGACGGTGGCGGCATGCCGCAGACCTGCCAGCGTTTGTAGTCAGTGCACAGCGGTGCGCGCTCTTTGGCCTTGTAGCCTTGCAGATCCTTCAGCGACAGGCTGCCGGGGTTGGCGTGGCCTTGCACCTTGGCGACGATTTCTTCGGCGATCGGGCCTTTGTACAGCGCATCCGGGCCTTCGTGGGCGATGCGCTTGAGCACAGCGGCGAGCGCCGGGTTCTGCAGGCGCGTGCCCACGGCTTTGACGCTTCCGTCGCTGTTGAGGAAGTACGCGGCCATGTCCGGCGATTGGCGAATCACCGGGTCGGATTCCAGCAGCGAATGCAGTCGCGCAGAAATCGCAAAGCCCTGCTCGGCAAGTTTGATCGCAGGCTCGAACAACGTGGCCCATGGCAGGCGACCGTGTTGTTGGTGCGCCATTTCCAGTGCACGCAGCACGCCCGGTGTGCCAACCGAGCGCCCGCCAATCTGCGCCTGCGGGAACGGCATCGGTTTGCCGTCGGCTTGCAGGAACAACTGCTCGGTGGCGCCGGCCGGTGCGGTTTCGCGACCGTCATAAGTGCGCACCTGTTTGCCGTCCCACAGCACGATCATCGCGCCGCCACCGATCCCGGAGGATTGCGGTTCGACCAGCGTCAGCACCGCTTGCATGGCAATTGCCGCGTCGATGGCCGAGCCACCCTTGCGCAGCATCTCCCGACCGGCCTCGGCGGCCAGCGGGTTGGCGGCAGCGGCCATGTGTTGGCTGGCGTGGCGGGTCTGCAGATCGGTGCGGTAGCCCGAGGCGGCTTCCGGGGCCAGCGGCAACGTCGAGGAGGGCGGTGCGTTGCACGCGGTGAGGGTCAGGGCGCTGACAAGCAGGGTCAGTGCAGGCAGGCGAAAGCGGCTCAGGGGCAGGGCTGGAAACACGTGGTGCTCTCCGTCCGTGGGGTGAAAGGTCTGACGGACTTTATCGACCGGTTGGTCGCGACGCAAACCGGTGGGCATTTTTGTCTTTCTTTTCAGGGCGGATGTTCGCTAGGGTCAGCGTCAAATCCACAGAGTTGAAATACGCCCCTGTGGGAGCGGGCTTGCTCGCGAAAACGGTGTGTCAGCCAACCTGACTATTGAATGCGAAACCGCTTCGCGAGCAGGCTCGCTCCCACCAATACAAGATCAACAAGAGGCCGACATGCACAGCGAGTTTCCCACCGAATCCAGTTACCGCGATCAACGCGAACAGTTTCTTGCCGCGGCCAATGCTGTCGGAGCCAGGCTCACCTCCTACGCACATCCACGTTGCGGGCCCTTCGGTGAACCCTTGAGCACCGACGTCGCCGTGCTCGGTGATCCGCAGGCCAAGCGTCGGCTGGTAGCAATCAGCGGCACCCACGGGGTCGAGGGGTATTACGGGTCGGAGTGTCAGATCGATTGGCTGAAGACTTTTGTGCCCGGCTCGCTGCCCAAGGATGTCGCGGTGGTGATGGTGCACCTGATCAACCCTTGGGGTACCGCGTGGTTGCGGCGGGTCAACGAGGACAACATCGACCTCAACCGCAATCACCTGGATTTCGCCGGGCCGTTGCCGGACAACCGCGCTTACGCGGCATTGCACGAGATCTACGCCTGCACCGATCTGAACGGCCCCGAGCGCGCGCGGGCCGATGCCCTGCTCGATACGCAGATTGCCGAACACGGCTGGCCGGCGGTGATGTCGATTATCGAGGGCGGTCAGCACAGTCATCCCGATGGACTGTTTTACGGCGGCCGCGCGCCGAGTTGGTCGAACCGCACGCTGCATCAAATCATCGAAACGCTTCTGGCTGGCGCTGAAACCGTGATGTGTTTCGACCTGCACACCGGCGCTGGCGAATACGGCCATCCGATGTTGCTGACCATCACCCAGGCGCCTTATCCCGCACTCGCGCACGCCCAGTCGATCTACGGCCCATGGCTTTACACGCTGCACACCGGCGCCGACACCTTGAGCGATACCGGTGTCGCGGCGACCGCCACCGGCTACACCTCGCAGGCGCTGCTCAATGCATTGCCGGGCGTGCAACTGATGCCGTTCGTGATCGAATGCGGCACCTATCCGGGGCCGGACGTGCATCGGCATTTGCGCGATGACCACTGGTTGCATTTGCATGGCGATCCGCTGGACGCGACGGGGCGGGGGATCAAGTTGAATCTGCTAGAGCAGTTTTATCCGGCTGATCCGGATTGGCGGGCGATGGTGGGGCAGCGCACTCGGCAGATTTGGGTGAAGGGGTTGGAAGCCCTATCGGCAGAGAAGCCAGAGTAGGTCAGGCATAGCCTTGTGGTGAGGAGGTTTATCCCCTCGCCACAAGTTCATATTAAAAGTCTTATTTCTTAAACCCTGGTAGACCGCTGGCTACACGCAATGCTGCAACTGTGCGATCGATACCAGCGGGCGATGTGTCAGCTCCAGGTTCAGGGTAATAAATGAGGTCTCCATCCCTTTTGGATGCCCAGCAACCCGGTTGAAGTGCCGCCAAAACAGGGGGCTCATATTTTTACCTTGCTTTTGCGCAATGAAACTTACCTAAGACTTACATGCAGAACCTTTCCGGGGCGCGTATGACCGTCGTAGCGATGTCATTGATTCAATGTCGCTGATTAGTTAGCTGAAAAGTCCTATGGAGTAATCCAGGTCATCATTGATAGGGTCGTTAAGTATCGCCAAGACAGCCAGAGCTTGATCCTGGGTCAAGTCGATTTCACCCATTGGTACTTCGGTTGTTGATGTCCATCCCATGGTGATGAGTACCGCGGATTCTAGAAAAGAAGGTACGGTTCTTTCGTACTGCAGAGCATTGTCCGGATTCGGTTCGGGAAAAAATCCGCTGATTACCAAAAAACTCATTGGTGTTACTCCAGCTCAATTCGTTGTGGTCTTTCTTTTGGGCCTGACTTTCCCGGTTTGTTGGCCGGTATTTGCATCAAACTCACCCAAGTGGTTGTTTTGCCAGTCGTACACTTCTACCGCTCCATGTTGGTAGTCCCATTCATAGATTCGTTTTTTACTTTCCCAACGAGCTCGATTTCCTTTTCGACGAACCCGGATAGCATCGGGGAAAGCCGGTAGTGTGAGTGGTGGCGTGTGGTACTTGATATCACCGCCCCCAGCCGGTTTCGAAAACACTACATACAGCGACTTCAACCCAGTCTCTGCCGGGAACACCAGAATACAATCCTCGGCAGTAATGTCCTCGCCGGGCAGGCCTTCTATCTGGGTATCCGTGTTCTCGGGAATCGGATGAACAAGGATCGTGTTCAGTTGCTCGCCGTGTTCTGGATACACCAGCGGCGGCATTGATCCTAGGGGGCCGCGTTGTGGCGTCCACAAAATCGTGATGCCGTTGAGCTTGGCCTCCATCGCAGTCTTGTCGCTGTTCCACTCGACGTTGACTGTACGCACCGAGTCATCGCCCGAAGCGCCGGAGTGGATGCCGTAAACCTGCATGACTCCTTCAGCATCACGCCGAAACTGGAAGCGCACACGAGTGGCGGCGCGGCTCATGCGGCGCAGTTGTTCATCGGTATGCAGCGTGCCGTCGCCCATGCGGGTCGGCAGCATCCCGAGGACGAACACGCTGGCCGGCCCAGCAGCGCCGCGAATTGCCCAGTTGAGGCGTTGTTGCAAAATGCCGCCGCCCGCCAAACGCCCCAAGGCCAGATCGGCACCTATTGCCGTCGCGACAGCGGTGCTGGCAGAGGGCAAGAGCATGGCGCCGGCGACCATGATCTTGCCGAAATTGGCGGCGGGTTCGGGTGCCGTGCCGGCGTCCGTTCGGCACCAGTTCTCCACAGTGCAGGACTTGGCGAACACCTGATCCTCGCGGGGCCTGGGCGTTGGCCATTCATCCTTTTCGATGTACACCGGCTCCGGCGCTTTAGGCACATACCACGAACCCCATGAAGCGCCACCGTTGTAGCGTTTCCAAAGCCAGTCATCGTCGAAAAGGGATTTGAATCGAGCCATGACAACTCCCTGTATGGCTTTTGAATCGAGCCAGGGGAGCTTGTCGGTCAATGGGGAATTCGGGCAAACCGATGGGGTGAGTTACAGGCGTATGGTTTTACGAAAAATCTCTTTCGTACACCGTTAGCACCTTTTTCCTGCCGTGCTTTCTCGGGTCATTGACTAGGGAAGGGTGCCAGCACTTTTCTACGGGCATAAAAAAACGGCCTACCTTTCGGTAAGCCGTTTTTAGTACTTGGTGGCTACACAGGGACTTGAACCCCGGACCCCAGCATTATGAATGCTATGCTCTAACCAACTGAGCTATGTAGCCAAGTGGCGCGCATTATTCCCCTGAAATGGAAAAGCGTCAAGCGTAAATTTAAAAATTTTTTCTACGCTTTCAACCGTTTATCAAAATCATGGGCCGAGCAGGGGCGAAGGACAGCGTTGGAACCAGCGGCTGGCCTGTTCATACGCGTGCGCCAGTTGCAGAACCGCGAAATCTGCCTGATGCCGGCCGATGATCTGCAGCCCCATCGGCAACCCCTGTGCATTGAACCCGGCCTGGACGCTCGCCACCGGGCAACCGGACAACGTGCCGGGAATCACCACCTCCATCCAGCGATGATAAGTGTCCATGCTCACGCCCTCGATAGCGGTCGGCCATGGCTGTGTCTTGTCGAACGGGAACACCTGCGCGCTGGGCAACAACAGGTAGTCGTATTGTTCGAACAAGCGAGAGATCGCCCGATACCAGTCGCTGCGCACCACCGAGGCGGCGAACACTTCGCTGGCCGAAAGCTTCAGACCGTTTTCCACCTCCCAGATCGCTTCCGGTTTCAACAGCGCACGCTTCTGCGGATCGGCATACGTCGCGCCCAAAGACCCCGCGACCATCCAATGCCGCAACGTCCGCCAACTGCTCCAAAGTCGCTCAGGCGCGAAACCAGGCTCAACCGATTCAACATGGCAACCAAGGCTCTCAAAATCAGCAAAGGCCTTCTCACACAACGACAGAACGCCTTGCTCCATCGGCAGATAACCGTTGAAGTCGCCGAGCCAACCCAACCGCGTACCTTTGAAATCACGCCCCAGCGGCGCCGCAAAGGCCGCTCCGGATTCAGCGATGGACAACGGCGCCCGCGCATCACCGCCAGCCTGCACCGACAGTAGCAACGCCGCATCCCTCACACTGCGCGCCATCGGCCCTTCGTAGCCCAACTGATCGAAAAAAAGATCGGCACTGTCATCAAACGGTACGCGTCCCTGAGACGGGCGGAAACCGAAGATGTTGTTGAACGCCGCCGGATTACGCAGTGAGCCCATCATGTCGCTGCCATCGGCCACCGGCACCAGATGCATGGCCAGTGCCGCCGCCGCGCCACCGCTGCTGCCACCCGCCGTTTTACTCGGGTCGTAGGCGCAACCTGTCGCGCCGAACAGCGGGTTGTAACTCTGTGAGCCGAGGCCGAATTCCGGGGTGTTGGTCTTGCCGATGATGATCGCGCCGGCGGCTTTGATCCGCTCGACCATGATGCCGTCGCGTTCGGGAATGAAGTCCTTGAACAACGGTGAGCCGAGCGTGGTGCGGATGCCACGGGTCAGCGACAGATCCTTGATCGCGTGGGGCAGGCCGTGCATCCAGCCGCGGTACTCGCCATGGGCCAGTTCGGCATCGCGTTCATCGGCCTGAGCCAGCAGTTTTTCATGTGATTGCAGGCTGATCAGCGCATTCACCAACGGGTTGAAACGGTCGATGTGGGCAAGGTAAGTCTGCATCACTTCCCGGCAGGACACCTGGCGCAGGCGGATGCGTTCGGCGAGTTCATTGGCCTGCAGCAGGACCAGTTCGCTGATGTTATTGGAATTCATGACAACGGCGCCTTTCAGACGGCTGGAAAAACGCCCCGGCCCAACGCCGGGGCGGCAGGGGTCAACGCATCAGATTGGTCCAGAGACGATCGGCCAGGCGGATCGCGCCTTCACCGCAGGTCTTGCTGAACACCACATTCGTGCCTTCGGGAATGTGCAACTCAGGCGCGTCCTTGAGGCTCGCATCGAGGAACGGTTCGACGCCTTTGATCGGGCTCTGGTGCTTGAGGAAGTTCTGCGTCATCGCCGAGTTTTCCGGCTGGCTGAGGAAGGCGATGAACGCCTTGGCGTTCGCCGGATTCTTGCTGCCGGTGGGGATGACCATGTTGTCGACCCAGGCCAGCACGCCTTCTTTCGGGTACAGGTATTTCAGCGTCGGCTTCATCTCGCGGGCACGCATCGACGAACCACCCCAGAACATCGACATGTCGATTTCACCCGAGGCGAGGTTCTCGCGGATCGAGCCGGCCTTGGAGCTGTACGTCTTGACGAACGGCTTCTGGGTCTTGAGCAGTGTGAGGATCTGCTGCATCTGCTTGGGGTCTTCGCTGCACAGCGGAATGTTCAGGTACAGGCTGGCCATGTCGACCATGTCGCTGACCGAGTCGAACATGTTGATCCGCCCTTGCAGCTCGGCCGGTGGTTCGTACAGGACTTTGTAGCTGTCAGCCGGGCCTTGGTAGCGAGCGCTGTCGAGAACCACGCTGGTGGTGCCCCAGATGAAGGGTACCGAGTACGCGCCTTCGGGGTCCCAGCTCGGCTTTTTCAGGTTATCCACAACGCTGGCGTAGTAGGGCTCTTTGACCGGATCAAAGCGCTCCAACAGGTTTTCCTTGATCAGGATCGGGATGAACTGGTGCGATGGAATCGCCACGTCATACCCCGCGCCGCCCTGTTTCAGTTTGGCCAGCAGGGTTTCATTGGAGTCGTACGAGTCGACCGTGACTTCAATGCCGGTCTGCTTCTGGAACTTGGCGAGAATCTGCGGCGAGAAGTAACCGCTCCAGCTCACCACGTTGAGTTTTTCGGCGGCCTGAAGACTGCCGGCCATGGCCAGCGGCACAGTCAGGAACAATGAAGTGCCGACGCTTTTTATCCACTTGCTCATGCTATTTCCCCACAGTTCTTGGAAGGTTCAGGCGTTCTTTTTGCCCAGCAGGTAAGAGAGGCTGACGAACAGCACCGAGACGCCGAGGATCAGCGTCGACACGGCGTTGACATCGGGTGTGACGCCCATGCGCAACAGGCCGAAGATGAAGATCGGCAGGGTCGTGGTGCCGGCCTGCGAGACCATCATCGAGATCACGAAGTTATCCAGCGAGACGATGAAGGCCAGCATCAGCCCGGAGAAAATCCCCGGCATCAGCAGCGGCAGAGTGACCTTGCGAAAGGTTCGCCACGGGCCGGCATAGAGGTCGGCCGAGGCTTGCTCCAGCGACAGGTCCATGTCGTTCAGGCGAGCGCGGATCGGCAGGTAGGCGAACGGAATGCAGAACACCGTATGGGCGATGATCAGGTTGCCGTAACCCAGCGATAGGCCAATGGTCGAGAACAGCGCCAGCGTCGCCACGCCGACGACGATTTCCGGCAACACCAGCGGCAACATGATCGCGCCCATCGACAATTGCAGGCCCTTGAACTTGGCGCCTCGCGAAGTGCCGAGGGCGGCGAGGGTGGCAATCGCCGTGGCGATCATGCTCGCGCAGACCGCGATCAACAGGCTGTTGCCGGCGGCCTGACGCAAGGCCTGATTGGCGAACGCGGCGCGATACCAGTCGAGGCTGAACCCGGTCCACACCGTCGCCGATTGATTGGCATTGAACGAGAACACCACCAGCACCACGATCGGCGCATACAGGTACAGATAGAACAGGAAACTGAAGCCGCCGAAGCCGGGGAAGTCCTGCACGCCCAACCCTTTGCGTTTGAATAGAGCGAGCATTACGCACCTCCCTTGGCGATGCGCTGACGTTCGGCGCGCAGGGCATAGATCGTCAGCACCAACATCACCGCGGCCATCAGCACCAGCGACAACGCCGCACCGAATGGCCAGTTACGCGCATCGCTGAACTGCCGGAAGATCAGGTTGCCGAGCATCATCCGCGTGCCGCCACCGAGCAGTTCCGGGGCGATCATCGCGCCCAGGCACGGCACGAAAGTGAGGATGGCGCCGGCGAGAATCCCCGGTTTGGCGATCGGCAGCACTACTTTGCGCAAGGTGCGCACTCGCCCGGCATACAGATCCTGAGCCGCTTCGAGCAGACGAATATCCATCTTTTCCAACGTCGCGTAGATCGGCAGCACCACAAACGGTGCGTAGGTATAAACCAGCCCCAGCAACACCGCGCCGTCGGTGTACAACAGTTGCAGCGGCTCATGGATGACGCCCAGGCCCATCAGGCTGTTGTTGATCACTCCGGTGTTGCGCAGCAGCAGAATCCAGGCGTAAGTGCGAATCAGCAGGTTGGCCCAGAACGGCACAGTGATCAGAAAGATCAGCAGGCCACGGCGATGCGCCGGCTGCATGGCCAGCCACACCGCCACCGGAAAACCGATCAGCAGCGTGATGATGGTGGTCAGGCCGGCGATACCGACCGAGCGCAAGGCGATGATCAGGTACGAGTCGGCGAAGGCCAGGCTGTCGTCCATTTGCCGTTCGAACAGCAGCGAGGTGTAGGCGTCGCTGCTGAAGACTTTGTTGACCCCGCCGTAGGGGTTGGCTTCCATCAGTGAATAGCCGATGACGATCAGGATCGGCACTACCAGAAACAGGCCGATGGCGACCAGCGCCGGGCTGACCCCGAGGAAACTCTGGAAGGCCTTGCGGCGCTCCAGTGTGTTGGTAATCGGTAAGGCGTGCATGGCAACTCCTCGGGCTCAATCGTGCAGGACGCTGGCGCTTCCACGGTCGAACAACAGACCGGCCTGGCTGCCGAAGGCGAAGCGCAGGCTCTGATCGACGCAGTTGGGTGTGCGCACGGTGAGACGCGAACCGTCGCCGAGGCTGACCTGATATTGCAGGTCGGTGCCCAGATAAATCTGCGCGTCGATCCGGCACGGCAGCGCGGCTTCGGTTGTGGCAGGCACCAGGTGCAGGCGCTCGGGGCGCACCGACAAGGTCACGTTGGCGCCGACGGCCACGTCGCTGCACGGTTGCGCCGGCAGCGGATGGCCGGCCGGTCCGGCGAACCAGGCCATGCCATCCTCGATCTTCGTGACGGTGCCCTGAATGAAGTTGGTTTCGCCGATGAAGTCGGCAACGAAGCGATTGCGCGGGCGTTCGTAGATGTCTTCCGGGCGGCCGACCTGCTGCACTTCGCCTTCGGACAACACGGCGATACGGTCGGACATGGTCAGCGCTTCTTCCTGGTCGTGGGTGACAAAGATGAAGGTGATGCCGGTCTTGGCCTGAATGCTTTTCAGCTCTTCGCGCATGGCCTGGCGCAGCTTGAGATCGAGCGCCGACAGCGGCTCATCCAGCAGCAGGACTTTCGGATGCGGTGCCAACGCACGGGCTAGCGCCACACGTTGTTGCTGGCCGCCGGACAGCTGCGCCGGCTTGCGAGTGGCGAAGCGTTCCATCTGCACCAGCGCGAGCATTTCGCGAACCCGCTCGGCTATTTGCGCTTTGTTCAGGACTTTGCCCATCGGGTGCGATTCAAGGCCGAAGGCCAGGTTTTCGGCGATGGTCATGTGCGGGAACAGCGCGTAATGCTGGAACACCGTGTTGACCGGGCGCTGGAAGGGCGGGCGTTCGGCGATGTTTTCGCCGTAGAGCAGGATTTCACCCTGAGTGGGAAATTCGAACCCGGCAATCATCCGCAGCAGCGTGGTCTTGCCACAGCCGGACGGGCCGAGAAGGGTGAAGAATTCGTTGTCGCGAATGTCCAGGTCGATGTTTTTCAACGCCACCGGACCGGTATTTGGATCACCGTAAACCTTGCGCACCGAGCGGATGGACACCGCCAGTGTTTGCAGCGAATGCAGGGCATTCATGCGTTACCTCCGATTCCCCCATCGCCTGCGATTGCGCTGCACATCAGCGTGTCGTCGGGCCATGGATATTATTTTTCTGGGCAGGATCGAGATTGCGTACGGGGTGAAACCAGCTGTTTTTTTGTTCTGCTGTGGCTCGATTATCAGCCAGGGGTTGCACGGGACGACACTTCAATTTAAACATGGCAGATGTTAGTTAATTTAATAGCCAAAGGGGCCAGCAATCATGCCCGACCACCGTTTGCCGCCGCTCAACGCGGTGCGTGCCTTTGATGCCGCCGCCCGGCTGGGCAGCTATGTCGAGGCCTCGAAAGCCCTGCACGTGACCCAGCCGGCGATTGGCCGGCACGTGAAGTTGCTCGAGGACTGGCTGGGCATTCAACTGTTCGAACGCACCTCGCGCGGGGTCAACTTGACGCCGGCGGGGGAGAAGTACCACCGCAAGATCAGCGCCGCGTTGCAACTGATCATCGAGGCGGGCAAGGAAGCTCGGCCGAAAGATGCCGAGCGTTGGCTGCGAATCATGGTGGTGCCGGGATTTGCCAAGCGCTGGCTGATGCCAAGGATCGAAGCATTGCGGCATCTGCGGCCGGGATTGAAACTGGCGATCGAGCCGAATTCCACCTTCACCGAAGTGGACGGCAAGAGTGCCGATCTGGGGATCGTCTACGGCCTCGACGGGCAATATGCCGACTCACGGCAAGCGCTGATTTGCCCGCGGGTGTTTCCGATCTGTACGCCGGCGTATCTGGCCAGCATCGCACCGATCGACGGCCCGGCCGATCTGGTCCGTCACGAGTTGATCCACGTCGATGACGGCGAATGGTGGAATCTGTGGTTTGCTGCTCACGACCTCGATATCCACCTGAACTCGGACATGCTCTACGTCAACAATGACCACGCGCTGTCTGTCGCCGAGAGCGGGCAGGGTATCGCACTGGCCAACGAGGTGCTGGTGCGCCATGAGCTCGCCAGCGGCAAACTGGTGCGCGCGGTCGATGCCCAAGTGAAGCTGGAAAGCTACCGGGTGCTGACGCCGTCCGCCGAACTCTCGGCGGATGTCGCGTGGTTTATTCAATGGCTCAAGACTGAGCTGGAAGCGGACTTCCCCGAAGCAGTGATCAACTGAGACGGAAGCGCGCGGTGTTGTCGCTCAGCGCCTTGCTGCCCTTGCTCAGGGTGTCCGCCGCCAGGTTTACCGCCCTGGCGCCTTCGAGCAAGCGTACGGCTGCCTGATCGACCTGCTGGATATTGCCGCTGACTTCATCGGCGGTACTGGCCTGTTCCTCAACCGCCGTGGCGATCTGCGCCAACGTGTCAGTGACGCTTTGCACGGCGCTGGCGATTTCTCCCAAACGTTCACCGAGGCCGGTGACCGACTCGGCATCGGTTTGCGCCTGGCCGCAGGCGGCTTCCATCAAGCTTACGGCTTCGTTGACCGTAGCGCGCAGGCTGTCGACTGTGCCGGCAATCTGCGCAGTGGACGACTGCGTGCGCTGCGACAGGCTGCGCACTTCATCGGCGACCACGGCAAACCCGCGCCCCTGTTCGCCGGCGCGTGCCGCTTCGATCGCGGCGTTGAGTGCCAGCAGATTGGTCTGTTCGGCCACGCCGCGAATGGTGTCGACCACCAGTTGAATTTGCTGCCCTTGCTCGCTGACTCGGCCGAGTGCCGCTGCGGTGTCGTTCAAGCGCTGATTTAGCTGCTGGATACTTGCCGTGGTGCGCTGGCTGTCACGGCTGCTGTCGGCCGCGATGCGCCGGGTGTGCTGGGCGCTACCGGAGGCTTGTTCGCAACTCTGTGCCACGCCTTGCGAGGTCGCGGCCAGTTGCGTGGCGGCGGCGGCGATCTGGCTGATCTGCAACTGCTGCGCCTCGACTTCGCTCAGTGCGCCGCTGGAATGCTCGTTGAGGCTGCGCACCGCGTTGCTCAGTTGCGAGGTCTCGTGATCGACCCCGAGCATACTGCTGCGCAGTTGCACCACGGCAACGTTGAGCGCAGTGCTGATCGCCGCCAGCTCATCGCGGCCCACCACCGGCACTTGCAAGCTCAGGTTGCCGTCACGCAAGGCCTCGGCGAGCAGAGTGATGCCGCTGGCGCTGCGCCGGATCGAGGCTTGCAGGCACACGAACAGATACAGCGCCGCCAGCAACAGGCAACCGAACACGGCAGCGACCACGATGAACTGGCGAATCGCCGAAGCATGGTACGCATCCAGGCGCTGATCCAGCGACAGCAGCGATTGCTGGCGCAACGAGGCGAGATCGCCCAGCAGTGCATCGAGGCTGCGCTCGAAGTCTTCGGGCTTGAGCGTGATGCTGCCACCGAACACGCCGTCATCCAGCACCTTGAGACCGGCATCGAGGCGCTTGAGGCTGTCGTGGTATTGGCCGGCCCAGGTCTGCAGATCGCTCGGCAAACGCGCTTCGAGCAGGCCAGCGGTTTTCACCAGTTGCTCGCGGGCATCACCGATGCGGCTGCGCAGGTCGCGCAGTTGCAGACGGCTTTGCAGGGTGAACTGGCCCGAGACCACTGAAGCCTGACCGACGGCGGCGAGGCGGCCAACGCGCTCGATCAGGTCCGGTGCGTGCTGCGTGGAGATCTGTGTCAGCAGATAGGTTTCCAGCCATGGCGCGAGGGTCAGGCGGTTGTCCATGACGATCTGTTCGCGCAAGGCTTGCAGGGCGCTGAGGGCGTTGGTGAAGCGGTCATAGCCGTCCGGCCACCAGCCGACGCTGCTGAGGCTTTTCGAATCCAGGCCACCGAGTGCGGTTTGCAGCGCCTGATAACGGGCGAGAGTTTCGCCTTCGGCGCCTTCCTGGCTCAACGCATTGCCCAGATCGCTGGTGGCCTGCACGAGGGCCGGTTGCACGGCGTCGAACGCCGCCATGGCGGCGAGGGTGGCCGGGGTCGGCTGGCGATTGGTTTCAGTGGCGCGCCAGCGGGCCGCGCGATCGCGCTGGGCGGCGAGCAGATTGTCCAGCGCATCGAGGCTGAGCAACTGCCGCACGCCGGCACGTTCGCCGGAAATCAGGTTGAGCTTGTCGCGATAGTCCTGGCCGATCATCAGCAGGCTGCCGGCCAACGGCAGAATGAACAACAGAAACAACAGCTGAAATTTACGTGCGAAGCCAAACCGCCCCAGCAATTTGATCCCCGGTGAAAGGAAAGCCTGCATGCCCTATGACTCCTCTGGACACCACGCACCATCGGCGTGCATCGCGGTCGTGCGACCTTGATGTTGTGCCCTGCTAAAAGGCCTCGAAAGTTCACTCTCGCCCGCTCTGTAGGCCGGCTCTGTAGCGAAACTTCCCATTCTCGGCCGCCTTTGTAAGGCCACCGCGTTCGAGGAGAGAAGCAAGGCAAGATTCAGACCATGGCGTTGCGCTATCACGTAACGCTCGACGACCAGGCAGTTAGTTAGCTGGCTAAGGGGATGGCGCTGGCGCACCGAAAAATGGCACATTGGCGCACCTGCCTGCGTGCACCCATCTGCTGTCCGGAAACTTCCATGGCTATCAGCAACGCTCAGACCGCCGCTACCTCGGCGCCCGCTGCTCCGCAAAGCAGCCCACTGGTGATGCGTATCATCGGCGCCGTGGCGCTGGCGCATTTGATCAACGACCTGATCCAGTCGGTGCTGCCGTCGATCTACCCGATGCTCAAGGCCAACTACGGCCTGAGCTTCACCCAGGTCGGCCTGATCACCCTGACTTTCCAGTTGACCGCTTCGCTGTTGCAGCCGTGGGTCGGTTATCACACTGACCGGCATCCGAAACCGTGGCTGTTGCCGGCCGGTTCGATTTGCACGCTGATTGGCATCGTGATGATGTCGGTGGTCGGTAGTTTTCCGTTGATTCTGCTGGCGGCGGCGCTGATCGGTATCGGTTCTTCGACCTTTCACCCCGAGGCATCACGGATTGCGCGGCTGGCCTCGGGCGGACGCTTTGGTCTGGCGCAATCGACCTTCCAGGTCGGCGGTAACGCCGGTTCCGCGTTCGGCCCGTTGCTGGCGGCGGCGATCATCATTCCGTTTGGTCAGGGCAACGTGGCGTGGTTCGGTCTGTTCGCGGTGTTTGCGTTGTTTGTGCTGTACCGCATCAGCCGCTGGTACGCCCATCACTTGAACCTGTTCAAGCTCAAGGCCGGCCAGGCGGCGACTCACGGGTTGTCGAAGGGCAGGGTGACCAGTGCGCTGGTGGTGCTGGGGTTGCTGGTGTTCTCCAAGTATTTCTACATGGCCAGCCTCACCAGTTACTTCACGTTTTACCTGATCGAGAAGTTCGACCTGTCGGTGGCCAGTTCGCAGCTGCACCTGTTCCTGTTTCTCGGCGCGGTGGCAGCGGGGACGTTCTTTGGTGGGCCGATTGGCGACAAGATCGGGCGTAAGGCGGTGATCTGGTTCTCGATCCTCGGCGTGGCGCCGTTCACGCTGCTGATGCCGCATGTCGATCTGTTCTGGACCACCCTCCTCAGCGTGGTAATTGGCTTCATCCTCGCCTCGGCGTTTTCGGCGATTGTGGTGTACGCACAGGAACTGGTGCCGGGCAATGTCGGGATGATTGCCGGGGTGTTCTTCGGTTTGATGTTTGGGTTTGGCGGGATTGGCGCTGCGTTGCTGGGGCATCTGGCTGATATTCACGGGATTGAGTACGTGTATTTCCTGTGCTCGTTCCTGCCGTTGTTTGGCGTGTTGGCGATCTTCTTGCCGCGCACCAAAAAGGCCTGACCCCACGCCCTTCCAACTGTGGGAGCGGGCTTGCTCGCGAATGCGGTGTATCAGTCGATAGTAATGTGGCTGACGCACCGTCTTCGCGAGCAAGCCCGCTCCCACAGGGGATTGTGGTGTTGCAAATTAAACTCTCAGGCACAAAAAAGCCGCGTATCAAACGCGGCTTTTTCTTGGGCGTGTTGCTTAGACGTTGAAGCGGAAGTGCATCACGTCGCCGTCTTTGACGATGTAATCCTTGCCTTCCAGACGCCATTTACCGGCTTCCTTGGTGCCGGCTTCGCCCTTGTACTGGATGAAGTCGTTGTAGGCGATCACTTCGGCGCGGATGAAGCCTTTCTCGAAGTCGGTGTGGATCACGCCAGCGGCCTGAGGTGCGGTGGCACCGACCTTGACGGTCCAGGCGCGGACTTCTTCGACACCTGCGGTGAAGTAGGTCTGCAGGTGCAGCATTTCGTAACCGGCGCGGATCACGCGGTTCAGGCCAGGCTCTTCCAGGCCCAGGGCCTCAAGGAACATGTCCTTCTCTTCGCCGTCATCCAGCTCGGCGATTTCCGCTTCGATCTTGTTGCAGACCGGAACCACCATCGCGCCTTCTTCTTCGGCGATGGCCTTGACCACGTCCAGGTGCGGGTTGTTCTCGAAACCGTCTTCAGCGACGTTGGCGATGTACATGACCGGCTTGGTGGTCAGCAGGTGGAAGCCCTTGATCACTGCTTTTTCGTCAGCGCTCATGTTCTTCATCAGGCTGCGCGCAGGCTTGGCTTCGGTGAAGTGGGCGATCAACTGCTCCAGCAGGCCTTTCTGAACCACGGCGTCCTTGTCACCGCCCTTGGCGTTGCGCGCGACTTTCTGCAGTTGCTTCTCGCAGCTGTCGAGGTCGGCGAAGATCAGTTCAAGGTCGATGATTTCGATGTCGCGCTTTGGATCGACGCTGTTGGAAACGTGGATCACGTTGTCGTCTTCGAAGCAGCGAACCACGTGAGCGATGGCGTCGGTCTCACGGATGTTGGCGAGGAATTTGTTGCCCAGGCCTTCACCTTTCGAGGCACCGGCCACCAGGCCTGCGATGTCGACGAATTCCATGGTGGTCGGCAGGATGCGCTTCGGATTGACGATGGCCGCCAGTGCTTCCAGACGCGGATCCGGCATCGGCACGATGCCGCTGTTCGGCTCGATGGTGCAGAAGGGGAAGTTCTCGGCCGCAATACCGGATTTGGTCAGGGCGTTGAACAGGGTGGACTTGCCGACGTTAGGCAGGCCGACGATGCCGCAATTGAATCCCATGGTGTTTCCCCTCGGATAAGAGTCAGGCCTTCTGGCTGTGCAGGTTTTTCATCGCGCGGTTCCATTCACCGGCGAGGATATCCGGCAGCACGCCGAGGGCAAAGTCGATGCTGGCATCGAGTTTTTCCTGTTCGGCGCGTGGCGCACGACCCAGGACGAAATTTGAAACCATACTGGCGACGCCCGGGTGGCCGATGCCAAGCCGCAGACGGTAGAACGTATTCTGATTACCCAGTTGCGCGATGATGTCGCGCAACCCGTTGTGACCGCCATGGCCGCCGCCCTGCTTGAGCTTAGCGACGCCCGGAGGCAAGTCGAGTTCGTCGTGCGCCACCAGGATTTCTTCAGGCTTGATGCGGAAGAAACCGGCGAGTGCCGCCACGGCCTGGCCGCTGCGGTTCATGTAGGTGGTGGGAATCAGCAGGCGAACATCCTGACCCTGATGCGAATAGCGCCCGGTCAGGCCGAAATACTTGCGATCGGCCACAAGGTTCGCACCTTGCGCGGCTGCGATGCGCTCAACAAAAAGGGCCCCTGCGTTATGCCGGGTCTGGTCGTATTCGGGGCCTGGATTTCCCAGGCCAACGATCAGTTTGATGGCAGTCACGATAGGGGCCCTTCCTTTGAGTGGTGAGTAACATCGCCGCGATCAGGGAAGGCGGCGAAAGTGGACGAAAATTGCTCATTTACCATGAATGTAAACTCCGCGTTCTCGCCCGCTTTCTCGCTACGTTCCAGTCCGCGATGTTACTGATCACTCAGGCGTTACAGAGTGAATTACTCTGCTGCGCCTTCTTCGGTAGCTTCTGGAGCAACACGTGGAGCGTGGACGTTGGCAACAGCCTTGTCATCGCCGTGTGCCAGAGCAACGAACTCAACGCCTTTAGGAGCTTTGAGGTCCGACAGGTGAATGATCGAACCGATTTCAGCGTTAGCCAGGTCGACTTCGATGAACTCAGGCAGATCTTTCGGCAGGCAGGTCACTTCGATTTCAGCAACAACGTGCGAAATCTCGCCGCCTTTCTTCACTGGAGCAGCTTCGTTGATGAAGTGCACAGGAACGATAGCGGTCAGTTTCTGGCCAGCTACAACGCGTACGAAGTCAGCGTGCATCACGTGGCCTTTGGCCGGGTGACGCTGCAGAGCTTTGATGATTACGTTTTGCTTGGTGCCACCAACGTTCAGCTCGATGATGTGGCTGTAAGCCGCTTCGTTTTCGAGCAGTTTGGCAACTTCCTTGGCCAGCATGCTGATGGATTCAGGGGCTTTTTCGCCACCGTAAACAACAGCTGGAACCAGGGCGGCGAGACGACGCAGGCGGCGGCTCGCACCTTTCCCCAGGTCGGAACGCACTTCAGCATTCAGAGTAAAATCGTTCATTTTGTATCTCCAAAATAGCCATGACCGGAGTGACGTTTGCGACCAGCGCCAAACACGGTATGGGCAAAAAAGCCCCGCCCCGGCAGGAATGCCGGGGCGGGGCGCTTTTCGTCAACGAGACATTTCGAGAAGGGCAGGGCCCTTAACGGAACATCGCGCTGATCGATTCTTCATTGCTGATGCGGCGAACCGCTTCGGCAACAACCGGTGCGATATCCAGTTGACGGATACGTGCACAGGCTTGTGCTGCAGCGGACAGCGGGATGGTGTTGGTCACCACCAGCTCGTCCAGCACGGAATTTTCGATATTCTCGATGGCCCGACCCGACAGCACAGGGTGTGTGCAGTAGGCAAAGACCTTGGCTGCGCCATGCTCTTTCAGGGCCTTGGCCGCGTGGCACAGAGTGCCGGCGGTATCGACCATGTCATCGACCAGAATGCAGGTACGCCCTTCGACATCACCGATGATATGCATCACTTCAGAGTGATTGGCTTTCTCACGGCGTTTGTCGATGATCCCGAGATCCACGCCCAGGGATTTGGCAACAGCCCGTGCACGCACGACGCCACCAATGTCCGGGGACACGATCATCAGGTTTTCGAAGCGCTGATCTTCAATGTCATCCACCAGAACCGGGGAGCCGTAGATGTTATCTACCGGAATATCGAAGAAACCCTGAATCTGGTCAGCATGCAGATCAACCGTGAGAACACGGTCGATGCCGACTACGGTAAGCATGTCAGCGACGACTTTCGCGCTGATAGCCACACGTGCGGAACGCGGACGGCGATCCTGACGGGCATAACCAAAATAAGGAATAACAGCAGTGATACGAGTAGCTGAGGAGCGGCGGAAGGCATCAGCCATCACTACCAGTTCCATCAGGTTATCGTTGGTCGGAGCGCAAGTCGGCTGAATAATGAAAACGTCTTTACCGCGAACGTTTTCATTGATCTCGGCAGTAATTTCGCCGTCGGAGAACTTACCGACAGAGATGTCACCGAGAGGGATATGCAGCTGACGTACAACACGCCGAGCCAGATCGGGGTTAGCGTTCCCCGTAAAGACCATCATCTTGGACACGCGCAGTACCTAGAGGCTGAGGGTAACCTGGATGAGTATAGAAAATGGCAGGGGCGGCTGGATTCGAACCAACGCATGGCAGGATCAAAACCTGCTGCCTTACCGCTTGGCGACGCCCCTGTATCTGTTGCTTCAAGTGCCTGGCACCTGGTTCCTTTAGAGCAGACTTTGCAGCTTGCGATGCAACATCGAAACGTTGCTTCCTTTTGCTACAAACCCTGTAAGGGTCTCTGTCAGAAGGGCCGAGACTTTATCAGCTTCAGCTTTGCTTGGGAAGCCCCCAAACACACAACTTCCAGTTCCGGTGAGTTTTGCTTCGGTAAATTTACCTAACAAATCCAATGCGTTACGTACCTCTGGATAACGCCTTGCTACCACCGGCAAGCAGTCATTTCGACTGTTTCCCTCGGGAACGGGGCGCACTTTAATGGGCGGCGTGTTACGTGTCAACAAAGGATCGGAAAAAATTTCTGCCGTACTTACAGAGACTTGCGGCACGAGCACCAGATACCACGGTTCTTCGGGGTCGACCGGGGTCAGTTTTTCACCCACGCCTTCGGCAAATGCCGCGTGACCACGGACGAAAACCGGGACGTCGGCACCCAGCGCCAGGCCCAGTGCAGCGAGGCGATCTTCATCCCAGCCCAGTTGCCACAAGTGATTGAGGCCGAGCAGGGTGGTGGCCGCGTTGGAGCTGCCGCCACCGATGCCGCCGCCCATAGGCAGAACTTTATCAATCCAGATATCGATACCGAGCGAGCAACCGGATTGTTGCTGCAGCATTTTCGCTGCGCGCACGATCAGGTTGCTGTCATGCTGCACACCGGCGAACTCGGTGTGCAGCTGAATCACGCCGTCATCGCGTACGGCGAAAGTGATTTCATCGCCGTAATCAACGAACTGGAACAGCGTCTGCAACTCGTGATAGCCGTCTTCACGGCGACCGAGAATGTGCAGCATCAGATTGAGCTTGGCCGGAGACGGCAGCGTCAGGCGTGGAGCGCTCATGCTTATTGTCCCAGCTTGCGCGGTTGCCAGGTCTTGATCACCAGCGTCACGTCCAGGTCGGTGCCGTGCAGTTTGATCCGCTCGGGCAGCCAGTAACCGTTTTGCTCGGCGTAGCTTAAGTACTCGACCTTCCAGCCATCCTGTTCGAGATTGGCCAGGCGACTGTCGTTATCGAGGGTCAGGCGGCTTTTGCTTTCCGGTGCCGGCAGGCCACGGACCCACCAGGCCAGATTCGATACCGGCAACTTCCACCCGAGCTGTTCTTCAAGCAACGCTTCTGGCGACTGCGCGTCGTAGCGGCCCTGATTGGCAACTTCCAGCGAGACCTTGCCCGGGCGCCCGGTCAGTCGCGCTGCGCCACGACCCAGCGGGCCGGACAGGCGAATGTCGTAATAGTCCTGACGTTGCAGCCAAAACAGTGTGCCGCTACCGGAGTCTTTCGGTGCACGGATACCGATCTTGCCGTCGATCTGCCAACCATCGAGGGCGGTCAGTTGCTGTTTGTTCGCGGCCCATTGAGCCGGGCTGCCGTGGCCCTCGACCGATTCGCGAGCGCCGAAGCCCGCGCAACCGGCGAGCAGGGCAATGAAGCTGAAAACAATAACGTGGCGCAAAAACATGAGTTAGAGAGTCTCGGATCCGGTCAGGCGCTTGATGGTGCTGCGCAGAATGGTGCTGTCGGGCTGATCCTTGAGGAACTTGCCCCAGATTTGTTTGGCTTCGCGTTGATTGCCCTTGGTCCACAGGACTTCGCCCAGGTGCGCGGCGACTTCGTGATCCGGGAAACGCTCCAGCGCCTGGCGCAGGTATTTCTCGGCGTCATCCAGATTGCCCATGCGGAAATTCACCCAGCCGAGGCTGTCGAGCACGGCAGGGTCTTCCGGGTTGATCCGGTGCGCCTGTTCGATCAGATCCTTGGCTTCAGCGTAGCGAGTGGTGCGATCAGACAAGGTGTAGCCCAAGGCGTTGAGTGCCATGGCGTTGTCCGGATCGCGCTTGATGATCAGGCGCAGGTCTTTTTCCATCTGGGCCAGGTCATTGCGCTTTTCCGCGAGCATGGCCCGGGTGTAGAGCAGGTTCAGATCATCCGGGTATTGCAGCAGGGCTTGCTGCAATACTTTCCAGGCCTTGTCGTCGTGTTTGTTGGCCGACAGGGTTTCGGATTCGATCAGGTACAGCTGGATCGCATAATCCGGTTGCGCGTCGCGCTCGGCTGCCAGTTTGCTTTGTGCTTCGGCGGTCTTGCCGTTGTTCATCAGGATATCGGACTGGCGCAGCTGTGCTGGCAGATAGTCATTGCCCGGGCCGACCTGGGCGTATTCGATCAGTGCGCCCTGCGGATCGTTGCGCTCTTCCGCGATACGGCCGAGGTTCAGGTGCGCCGAGTCGACGTGGCTTTCCCGCGCGATCAGGTCTTCCAGGTAACCCTTGGCCTCGTCCCAGGCCTTGGCTTCCAGGCACACCAGCGCCAGCGAGTACCGCAGCTCATCGTCTTCCGGGTATTGCTGAACGAGGGTCGAGAACTCGACTTTGGCGTCGTCCATCCGGTCCTGTTCGACCAGCGTGCGGGCATAGGTCAGGCGCAGGCGCTTGTCGTCCGGGTATTTCTTGATGCTTTTCTGGAGCAGCGGCACGGCTTCGTCGCCACGATTCATGCTTTGCAGCAGGCGCGCGCGCAGCAGGATCGGCGCGATTTCGCCTTCCTCCGGCGGGTTGTCTTCCAGCAGGGTCAGTGCGGCTTTGTTGTCGCCGTCCTGTTGCAGCAGCAGGGCCTTGCCGAAAATCAGCTGGCTGTTCTTCGGGTGACGCTGCAGCAGGCGGTCAAAACTTTTCATCAGACCGTTGCGGGTTTCCTGGTCGGTGTCGGCTGCCGACAGCGCGAGGAAGTCAAAATGGGTATCGCCTTTGCCCTGCAGGACTTTCTCCATATAGACCATGGAGTCGTCATAACGCCCGGCGCGGGCCAGTTGCACGGCGGCGGCGCGCTGCGCTTCGAGGTCGTCCGGGGCGTTTTTCGCCCAGATCAGCGCAGTATCCAGCGCAGGCTGGTCGGCGCCCAGGTATTCGGCGATGCGAAACGCCCGCTCGGAAACCCCCGGATCCTGGGTGTTGATGGCCTGGGTCACGTAGTTGTCCAGGGCAATGTCGAAACGATTGCGCTGGCCGGCGAGTTCGGCGCTCAGCAGGCTGAAAACGGTTTCCTCGCTGAACGAGCTGTAAACCTTGGGCTTTTCAGGCGTGGGCGTGGTGTCTTCGACCGGCGGCGTGCCGTCCGGCGAAACGGGGGCCAAGGCCTGGCAGCCGCTGAGGAAGACAAAAGCAAGGAGCAACGCGGAAGATCTATTCATATAGGAAGAGGACGACTAACCTGCGGTCGGATCATCATGACACAAGCCTTCGGTCAAACATAACCGAGTCTCAGTTGTGGCCATTATAGGCACCAACGATTGGGACAATAGTCAGCGGTAGTTGTTCTGGATCTGACGAAGTAGGACAATTGCCGGCTTCACGTCACCATCAGCGACCTTGAATGGCCTTCCTTGCACTCGGTATTAACCACAAGACTGCTTCAGTAGACGTCCGCGAGCGCGTGGCCTTTACCCCTGAGCAGCTGGTGGAAGCCTTGCAGCAGCTCTGCCGACTGACCGACAGCCGCGAAGCTGCGATCCTTTCCACCTGCAATCGCAGTGAGCTTTATATAGAACAGGATCAGCTGTCGGCGGATACCGTGCTGCGCTGGCTGGCCGATTATCACCATTTAAGCCTCGATGAGCTGCGTGCGAGTGCTTATGTGCATGAAGATGATGCGGCAGTTCGTCACATGATGCGTGTCGCCTCCGGGCTCGATTCGCTGGTATTGGGCGAACCGCAGATTCTCGGCCAGATGAAATCGGCCTACGCTGTGGCCCGCGAGGCCGGCACCATCGGCCCGCTGTTGGGGCGCCTGTTTCAAGCGACGTTCAATGCCGCCAAGCAGGTGCGCACCGACACCGCCATCGGCGAAAACCCGGTGTCCGTGGCGTTTGCCGCCGTCAGCCTGGCCAAACAGATTTTCAGCGACCTGCAACGCAGTCAGGCCCTGTTGATCGGCGCCGGCGAGACCATCACCCTGGTCGCCCGCCATTTGCATGAGCTTGGGGTCAAGCGCATCGTGGTTGCCAACCGTACGCTGGAGCGCGCCAGCCTGCTGGCCGAGCAGTTCGGCGCGCATGCGGTGCTGCTCTCGGACATCCCGGCGGAACTGGTGCGCAGCGATATCGTGATCAGCTCGACCGCCAGCCAATTACCGATCCTCGGCAAGGGCGCGGTCGAAAGCGCGCTGAAGCAGCGCAAGCACAAGCCGATCTTCATGGTCGACATCGCCGTGCCCCGGGACATCGAGCCGGAAGTCGGCGAACTGGACGACGTTTACCTTTATAGCGTCGACGATCTGCACGAAGTGGTCGCCGAAAACCTCAAGAGCCGGCAGGGCGCAGCCCAGGCGGCGGAAGAGATGGTTTCGGTGGGTGCCGACGACTTCATGGTGCGCCTGCGCGAGCTGGCGGCGGTCGATGTGCTCAAGGCCTATCGCCAACAGAGCGAACGCCTGCGCGACGAAGAGCTGCAAAAAGCCCTGCGTCTGCTGGCCAACGGCGGCAACGCCGAAGAGGTGCTCGGGCAACTGGCCCGTGGCCTGACCAATAAACTGCTGCATGCGCCTAGCGTGCAACTGAAAAAGCTTTCTGCCGAAGGCCGCCTTGATGCGCTGGCCATGGCCCAGGAACTCTTTGCCCTCGAGGGCTCACCGGATAGTTTTTCGGATAAAAAACCGCAATGAAAGCGTCACTGCTCAATAAGCTGGACATCCTCCAGGACCGTTTCGAGGAACTGACCGCGCTGCTTGGCGACGCCGAAGTCATTTCCGATCAAGCCAAATTCCGCGCCTATTCCAAGGAATACGCCGAACTCGAGCCGGTCGTGCAAGGCTATAAAAAGCTGCTCGGCGTACAAGGCGATCTTGAAGGCGCGCAGGCGCTGCTCAAGGACAGCGACCCGGACATGCGTGAAATGGCCGTGGAAGAAGTCCGCGAAGCCAAAGAATTGCTGGTGACGCTGGAAGCCGATCTGCAGCGCATGTTACTGCCCAAGGATCCCAATGACGGTCGTAACGTCTTTCTCGAAATTCGCGCCGGCACCGGTGGCGACGAGGCGGCGATCTTCTCCGGCGACCTGTTCCGCATGTACTCGCGTTACGCCGAACGACGTGGCTGGCGTGTGGAGATCCTTTCGGAAAACGAAGGTGAACACGGTGGCTATAAAGAAGTCATCGCCCGCATTGAAGGCGACAACGTTTACGGCAAGCTGAAATTCGAATCCGGCGCGCACCGCGTACAGCGTGTACCCGCCACCGAATCTCAGGGCCGCATCCACACCTCGGCCTGCACCGTCGCCGTGTTGCCCGAGCCGGACGAGCGCGAAGCCATCGAGATCAACCCGGCGGATCTGCGCGTCGACACGTTCCGCTCCTCCGGGGCCGGTGGTCAGCACGTCAACACCACCGACTCGGCGATCCGTATCACGCACATACCGACCGGTACCGTCGTCGAGTGTCAGGAAGAGCGTTCCCAGCACAAGAACCGTGCGCGGGCGATGGCTTGGTTGTCGGCCAAACTCAACGATCAGCAAACCGCAGCGGCGGCCAATGCCATCGCCAGCGAGCGTAAATTGCTGGTGGGTTCGGGCGACCGTTCCGAGCGTATCCGCACGTACAACTTTGCCCAGGGCCGGGTCACTGACCATCGTGTCAACCTGACCCTGTACTCCCTCGATGAAATTCTCGCCGGTGGCGTTGAAGCGGTGATCGAGCCTTTGCTGGCCGAATACCAGGCTGACCAACTCGCAGCGATAGGTGAATAAATGACCATCATTGCCAGTCTGTTGCGCGCCGCCGAACTGCCGGACTCGCCCACGGCGCGTCTGGATGCCGAATTGCTCCTCGCGGCGGCACTGGGCAAACCGCGCAGCTTTCTGCACACCTGGCCCGAGCGCATCGTGCCGAGCGAAGCGGCGCTGCTTTTTGCCGAGTACCTGCAACGACGCCGTGGCGGTGAGCCGGTGGCCTACATTCTTGGTCAGCAGGGTTTCTGGAAGCTGGATCTGGAAGTGGCGCCGCACACGCTGATCCCGCGTCCGGACACCGAATTGCTGGTAGAGGCCGCGCTGGAATTGCTGCCGGCAACGCCGGCGAAAGTTCTCGATCTGGGCACCGGTAGCGGCGCGATTGCCCTGGCCCTGGCCAGCGAACGTCCGGCGTGGAAGGTCACGGCGGTGGATCGCGTGCTGGAAGCCGTGGCCCTGGCCGAACGCAATCGTCAGCGCCTGAACCTGAACAACGCCACGGTGCTGAGCAGCCACTGGTTCAGCGCCCTCGAAAGCCAGCGATTCAACCTGATCATCAGCAATCCGCCGTACATCGCCGCCGCCGACCCGCATCTGGTCGAGGGCGACGTGCGTTTCGAGCCAGCCAGTGCGCTGGTGGCCGGTATTGACGGGCTCGACGATCTGCGCCTGATCGTCGCCCAGGCCCCGGGCCATCTGGAGGCTGGTGGCTGGCTGATGCTCGAACACGGCTATGATCAAGCCGAGGCCGTGCGTGATCTGTTGCTGACCAGCGGTTTCGAAGAAGTCCACAGCCGCACCGATCTGGGCGGCCATCAACGGATCAGCTTGGGGCGCCTGCCGTGCTGAATGATCAGGAGTTGCTGCGCTACAGCCGGCAGATTCTGCTGCAACACATCGATATCGATGGGCAACTGAAGCTCAAGGACAGCCGTGTGCTGATCGTCGGTCTCGGCGGTCTCGGCGCGCCAGTCGCGCTGTATCTGGCGGCGGCCGGTATCGGTGAGCTGCATCTGGCGGATTTTGACACGGTCGACCTGACCAACCTGCAACGCCAGATCATCCATGACACCGACAGCGTCGGCATGAGCAAGGTCGACTCGGCGCTCAAGCGCCTGGGCGCGATCAATCCCGAGATTCAACTGGTTGCCCATCGTCAGGCGCTGGACGAAGACTCGCTTGCCGCTGCCGTGGCTGCGGTGGACCTGGTGCTCGATTGCTCCGATAACTTTTCCACGCGCGAAGCGGTCAATGCCGCCTGCGTAGCGGCGCGCAAACCGCTGGTCAGCGGCGCGGCGATTCGTCTTGAAGGGCAGTTGTCGGTGTTCGACCCGCGCCGCCCGGAAAGTCCGTGCTACCACTGCCTGTACGGGCACGGCAGCGAGGCCGAGCTGACTTGCAGCGAGGCCGGTGTGGTCGGGCCGCTGGTGGGGCTGGTCGGCAGTCTGCAAGCGCTCGAAGCGTTGAAGGTGCTGGTCGGTTTTGGCGAGCCACTGGTGGGCCGTTTGCTGCTGATTGACGCACTGGGTTCACGCTTCCGAGAGCTGCGCGTCAAGCGCGACCCGGGTTGCAGCGTCTGTGGTTCGCAGCATGCGTGAAGCACCGATCGCGGTGTTCGACTCCGGTGTCGGCGGCTTGTCGGTATTGGCCGAGATCCAGCGCTTGCTGCCTCAGGAGTCACTGCTGTATTTCGCCGATTGCGGACACATTCCCTACGGCGAGAAGACCCCGGAATTCATTCGCCAGCGCTGCAACGTGATGGCCGGATTTTTCCGCGAGCAGGGCGCCAAGGCCCTGGTGATCGCCTGCAATACTGCCACGGTGGCCGCGGTTGCCGATTTGCGCCGGGACTTTCCCCAATGGCCGATCGTCGGCATGGAGCCGGCGGTCAAACCTGCCGCCGCCGCGACCCGTAGCGGTGTGGTCGGCGTACTCGCCACCACCGGCACGTTGCAGAGCGCCAAGTTCGCCGCGTTGCTCGACCGTTTTGCCACGGATGTTCGGGTCGTCACCCAGCCGTGCCCAGGGCTGGTCGAGCTGATTGAAAGCGGCGATCTGCACAGCAGCGAGTTGCGCGCATTGCTCAAGCACTATGTCGATCCGCTGCTGGCCAATGGTTGCGACACTATCATTCTGGGCTGCACCCACTATCCCTTTCTCAAGCCGATGCTCAAGACGATGATCCCCGAGAGCATCAGCCTGATCGACACTGGCGCGGCCGTAGCACGGCAGCTGCAACGGTTGCTGGCCGAGCGCGAGTTGCTCGCCGAGGGGCCGAACCGCCCGGTCAGATTCTGGACCAGTGCCGATCCCGAGTCCTTTCGCAAGACCCTGCCCCTGCTGGGCCAAGTCGCCGGCGTCGTTGAAAAATTCACCTTGTAAAAAAAGTGTGAAATATCTAAAAAGTCAGCTGAACTTCTGATCAAGCGCCGATTTCTATACGGCTGAGTTACCTAGAAAACCAAACGATCGTTCCGGAAAAGGAAGTTTCAACGTGAAGCGACTATTCTGCTTGGCCGCGATTGCGGCTGCACTGATGGGGCAAAGTTTTACTGCACAAGCGGCAAACGTTGAGTTTGCAGTGGGGGCGACCAGCGATTCGACGATGACTTATCGCCTGGGGATGAATTTCGATTGGGACAAGAGCTGGCTGCAAAGCGACGTCGGGCGTCTGACCGGCTACTGGAGCGGCGCTTACACTTACTGGGAAGGTGACAAGACCTCCAGCAACAACAGCCTGTCGTTCTCGCCGGTGTTCGTTTACGAGTTTGCCGGTCAGTCGGTCAAACCGTATGTGGAAGCGGGGATTGGTGTGGCACTGTTCTCCGATACGCGCTACGAAGACAACAATATCGGCCAGGCCTTCCAGTTCGAAGACCGCCTCGGTTTCGGTTTGCGTTTCAACGGCGGGCATGAAGTGGGGATTCGCGCGACTCACTATTCCAACGCCGGTCTGAACAGCAACAACGACGGTGTGGAAAGTTACTCGCTGCATTATTCGATGCCGCTGTAACGGCTTGCAGATAACCCTGTGGGAGCGGGCTTGCTCGCGAATGCGGTGTATCAGTCGACAGGTGAGTTGATTGACCCACGGCTTTCGCGAGCAAGCCCGCTCCCACATTTGGTTTTGGGGTGTCTTCGGGATCAGCGGTAGGCCGTGGCAATGCCTTTGCGTTCCTCAATGCATTCCGGCGCACCCATCTCGAACTCGCGGCAGATCAGCGGGCGTTTCTCGTAGATCGTGCACATCATGCTGTCGCGATCCAGCGCGGCGCACCAGCCGTCGTCCAGACGCAACATCACCTCACCGCCCCACTCATCGGTATCGATAAAGCGCTCAGGCACGCCGGTGTCGGTAATCAACATCACTTCGAGCTGACAGCAACAGGCTGCGCAGGTCGAACACGTGACCGCTGGTTCGGCAATTTGCCGATGGGGAATGGTTTTCATGGTCGGCAGTGTAAGGCAGTGGCCGGTGACTGTGTGAAAGGCCTGACAGACGCTCAATGGATCGGGCTCAATGGCTCAGACGTCGCGCCATGGCATGCAGCAACGGAAACAGCAGTGACCACAGCAGAGCGATGCCGATCAGGGTCGGCAGTTCACCATAGGGAAATTGCACCCCGGCCAAATGTCCGCCGCCGTAATAGGACACGGCGCCACCCACTGCGCCGAGTACGCTGGCCAGCCACCATGGCCGGGCGCTCCATTGCAGGCAGTGGCGCAACGTGGTGGCGAGCAAGGCCCAGAGCAGCATCAGCCACAGCGGAATCAGCGGTGCCGGATCCTGAAAATCGAACACCCCCGCTGCGCGCAATACGCTGTCCACCGCGGTGCCGACAATCACCACGCTGAGGATCAGGCGACCTTCCGCCGCCCAACTGCTGATCCAGCCCAGATGGATCACCAACACCGCCAGGGCCAGCAGCAACCACAGGCTATTGCCGCCGAGCACGCAGGCCAGCCAACCGATCTGGAACAGCGCTGCGTTGCATAGCCGCTCAAGCATCGAAGCGCCCGAGCAGTGGCGCCGGCATCGCCGCAGGTTTAGCCAGAAGCAGTTGCGCCGTGCCGATGGTGCGTTCCAGGAATCCGCCCTCGCAGTAACACAGATAAAACTCCCAGAGCCTGAGGAAGTAATCGTCGTAGCCCAGCTCGCTCAACCGCCCATGGGCGCGGCGAAAGTTCTCGTGCCACAGGCGCAGGGTGCGGGCGTAATGCAGGCCGAAGTCTTCCATGTGCAGCAGGTTCATGTCGGTGTCGCGGCTGACGATCTCGAGCATCTTCTGCACACAGGGCAGGGCGCCGCCGGGGAAGATGTAGCGCTGGATGAAGTCGACACCGCGCCGGGCCTGTTCATAGCGCTGCTCGCGGATGGTGATCGCCTGCAACAGCATCAGGCCGTTGCTCTTGAGCAGGTGCGCGCATTGCTTGAAGTAGGTCGGCAGGAAGCGGTGGCCGACCGCTTCGATCATTTCGATCGACACCAGTTTGTCGTATTCGCCGGTGAGGTCGCGGTAGTCCTTGAGCAGCAGCGTTACCCGATCCTGTAATCCCAGTGCCTCGATACGCTGGGCGGTAAACGCGTACTGCTCTTTCGACAGTGTCGTGGTGGTGACATGGCAACCGTAATGCTGCGCGGCGTAGAGCGCCATGCTGCCCCAACCTGTGCCGATCTCCAGCAAGTGGTCGGTGGGCTTGAGCGCGAGTTTCTGGCAGATCCGTTCCAGCTTGTTCAGTTGGGCCTGTTCCAGACTGTCCTCGGGGGTGAGGAACTGCGCTGCCGAATACATCATGGTCGGGTCGAGAAACTGCTCGAACAGATCGTTGCCCAGATCGTAGTGCGCGGCGATGTTTTTCTGCGAACCCTTGCGCGTGTTGCGGTTGAGCCAGTGCAGGCCTTGCACGAAGGGGCGACCGAGGCGGGCCAGTCCACCCTCCATCGCGTCCAGCACGTCAAGATTGCTGACGAACACTCGCACCACGGCGGTCAGGTCAGGCGAACTCCAATAGCCATGAATAAACGCCTCGCCTGCACCGATCGAACCGTTGCTGGCGACCATGCCCCAGGCGGCCGGGTCCTGTATGTGGATTTCGCCCAGCAACGCACTGCCCGGGGTGCCGAACAGTGTTTGCTCACCGTCCTCGATCAGCAGCAATTGGCCGTGTTTGAGCTGGCCCAACTGGCGCAACACACCGCGACGCAGCAGCGAGCCGGTCAAACCGTTGGTATTGAGGCGACTGACTGACAGGCTAGAGGATTTCATGGCGTTGCTCCTTGGGAGGCGCAGTGGCGATCTGAAAGCTGCCGTCGGCAGCCTGATGAGCAAAAATCGGGGCACGCTTGAGCAGCAGGCGCAGGGCTTGCCAATAAATCGCCAGGCAGGTTTTCGCGGTCATCCACGGAAAGCGCCACAAGTAGCGGTGCAGGCTGCGGCGGTCGAGGGGCTCGCGCTGCAAGTTCAGCGTGGCGTCGAACAGTTTCTGTTCGCCCTGCCAGTCGGCCATGTGCACACCCAAGGTTTGCGCTGCCGGGCTGAAACTCATGCGGTACTCAAGATCACGCGGCAGGAACGGCGAGACATGAAAGGCCTTGGCCACGGCGAAGTGCTGGTGAAAGTCCTGCAGATCGACCGGAGTACGGGCCGGCAGCACGTAGTGATAACGCTCGCGCCACGGCGTGTTGGTCACTTCACAGAGAATCGCTGCCAGTTGGCCATCGGCCTCGTGGCAATAAAAGAAACTCACCGGGTTGAACGCCAGGCCCCAACTGCGTGGTTGGGTCAGCAGGCAGACCGATCCTTGTGGTTCATGGCCGAGGGCGGCGCCGACCTGCTGGCGTACCGCATCGATCAGGCGCATGCCGCTGCCGGTGAAGGTTTTCAGGTAGTCGGTTTCCCGGAACGAAAACGCTGCAAAACGGCTGCGATTGGCAAGTGCCGAGAGCTCGAACACCGCGTCCTGTTCGGCCAGATCGAGGTACAGCAGACCGATCCGGTAACGGAACTCATGGCGTCTGGGCGCAAAGCGTCGGTGGCCGATCCAGCCGCTGTACAGGGCGCTGTTCATAAGCTTTCCCCGAACGCCTCGGCCACACGCAAGGCGCTGACCACGCCGTCTTCATGAAAGCCGTTGGCCCAGTAGGCGCCGCAGTAATGGGTGTGTTGCTGGCCGTCCAGTTCGGCCCAACGGTTTTGCGCCGCCACCGCCGCGAGGCTGAATTGTGGATGGGCGTAAGTGTATTTGGCGAGCACCTTGAACGGACTGATGCCGGCGCTCTGATTGAGACTGACGCAGAACGTGGTGTCGCTCGCCATTCCCTGCAGGATGTTCATGTCGTAGGTGACAGCAGCATGCGTATGGCCTGCACCGCTCAAGCGGTAGTTCCAACTGGCCCAGGCCAGTTTGCGTGAGGGCAACAGGCGGGTATCGGTATGCAATACCACTTCGTTATCGGCGTAGGGCAGGGCGCCGAGGATCGTCCGTTCTTCGTGGCTGGGAGTGGCCAGCAGTTGCAGGGCCTGGTCGCTGTGGCAGGCGAGCACGACTTTGTCGAAGCGTTCGATGCCGGCCGGGCTGTGGATCACCACGCCGTGTTCGTCGCGATCGATACGGGTCACTGGGCAACTGAGGCGGATCCTGTCGTTGAATGCTGCAGTCAGTGGCGCGACATAGGCACTTGAACCGCCCTCGATCACCTGCCATTGCGGGCGATCACTGACCGACAACAACCCATGATTCTTGAAAAAACGCACGAAGAACTGCAGTGGAAAATTGAGCATCTCGGCCATCGGCATCGACCAGATCGCCGACCCCATCGGCACGATGTAATGCAGGATGAAGCGTTCGCCGTAACCGCCGGCCTTGAGGTAATCGTCGAGCGTGGTGTCGGCGGCGATCCGTTGTTCAGCAAGATCGCGCTGGGCTTCCTTATTGAAACGCAGGATGTCGCGCAACATGCCCCAGAATCCCGGCGAGAGCAGGTTGCGGCGCTGGGCAAACAGGCTGTTGAGGTTGTTGCCGTTGTATTCCAGCCCCGTGTCCGGGTCGGTCACCGAGAAGCTCATTTCGGTCGGTTTGAACGACACCCCGAGCTGGCTGAGCAAACGAATGAAGTTCGGGTAAGTCCAGTCGTTGAACACGATGAAACCGGTGTCCACGTTGTATTCGCGTCCATCGACGGTCACCTGCACGGTGTGCGTGTGGCCGCCGACCCAGTCGCTGGCCTCGAACACCGTGACGTCATGTCGGCGATTGAGCAGGTAGGCGCAGGTCAGGCCCGCGATCCCGCTGCCGACGATGGCGATTCTCATGTTGGGTCCCGCAACGGTGGGCTGCTGCGCACCATGCGCTTGCCGATTGCCAGTTGCAGGCGCGCCGGCAGCTTCGACAGTGGCCACAGTGCTGCCATGAACAGTGCCGGAAAGGCGATTTCCAGAGGACGATCCTTGAGCTTGGCGAAGATGTGTCGTGCTGCTTTATCCACAGGCCAACTGAGGGGCATCGGAAAATCGTTCTTTGCCGTCAGCGGTGTTTCGACAAAGCCTGGGCTGATGATGGTGACTTCTATGCCTTCGTCCGCCAGATCGATACGCAGCGATTCAAACAGGTAGCGCAGCCCGGCTTTCGACGCGCCGTAGGCTTCGGCCCGAGGCAGCGGCAGATAGGTGACGGAGCTGGCCATGCCGATCAGATAGGGCGCGGTGCCTTTGCGCAGCAATGGCAGGGCGGCTTCAATGCAATAGCTGCTGGCGAGCAGGTTGGTGCGCACCACATGTTCGATGATCGAGGCGTCGAACTGCCGCGCATCAACATACTCACAGGTGCCGGCATTGAGGATCACGCTATCGAGCGAGCCCCAGGCGTGTTCGATCTGCTGGCCGATCTCGCGTACGACCTGACTGTTGGTCAAGTCGCCTGCCACAATCAGCACTTGCCCCGGATAGCGTTGCGCCAACACCTTGAGTGGTGCCAACTGGCGCGAGCTGACGGCCAGATGCGCGCCGCTTTTCAGAATCTCTTCGGCCAGCGCTGCGCCGATGCCACTGCTGGCACCGGTCAGCCAATACCGCCGTGGAGGTGTACGACTCATCCCATTCTCCTTTTCAGCCAGGCGATCACCCGGCCCAATACGGGTAAATGTTCATACAGCATCGCCCCGGCATCGAAATAATCCCGGTGGCGATAGACCTTGTCGCGCCACAGCAGGTGCGAACACCCGGCGACGCGAATCAATCGGCCACCCGCCAGGCGCGGGTGGCGGTAACTCATGACCCAGCGCAGGTAGCCTTCACAGTCACCGATCTGGTCGAAGCCGTGGAAGTCAAAGCGCAGCTCGTTGACGTTGGCGTACAGCTCGCTGAAGTAATGCTGCAGTTGCGCCAGCCCCTGGACTTCGTGCAACGGGTCGGTGAAGTGAATGTCATCGCTGTACAGCTCGCCCAGACGTTGCAGGTTGCCTTTGTTCAATTCGGCAAACTGGCGAGCGAAGCGGCGCAGAAATTCACTCATGGCCCTCTCCCATGGACGAGCGCGACGGCAGGTTCTTGAAGGCTGCCAGCGCCCGTTCGCGCGACGCCCCGAGATTGACGATCGGCAACGGATAATCCGCGACGCCGAACAGCCCGCCAGCACTGGCCGGGTTGTGCACTTGCTTTTTGTTCAAATCGGCCAGCTCAGGCAGCCAGTGCTTGATGAACAGGCCTTCGCTGTCGAATTTTTCCGATTGGCTCAGCGGGTTGAAAATGCGGAAGTACGGCGCCGAATCGGTGCCGGTCGATGCGCTCCACTGCCATCCGCCGTTGTTCGCCGCCAGGTCGCCGTCGATCAGGTGCTGCATGAAAAACCGTTCGCCTTCGCGCCAGTCGATCAGCAGGTTTTTGGTCAGGAACATCGCCACTACCATCCGCAGGCGGTTGTGCATCCAGCCGGTTTCCAGCAGTTGGCGCATGGCCGCATCGATGATCGGCAACCCGGTGCGTGCTTCTTGCCAGGCAGCGAGTTCGTCCGGTGCATCGCGCCAGGCCAGGGCCTCGGTTTCCGGGCGAAACGCACGGTTGCGCGAGACGCGGGGATAGCCGACCAGAATGTGTTTATAGAACTCGCGCCACAGCAGCTCGTTGATCCAGGTCACCGCGCCGACCTTGCCGCTGTCGAACTCGCCTTGATTGCTTTGCAGGGCGGCGTGCAGGCATTGGCGCGGCGAGATCACCCCGGCGGCCAGATAAGCCGAAAGTTGACTGGTGCCGGGCTTGGCCGGGAAGTCGCGCTCGCTCTGGTAGTAGTCGATTTGCGCGTCGGCGAAGGTATCGAGACGGCGCCGGGCTTCCTGTTCGCCGGCCGGCCACAGGGCGCGCAATGACCCACTTGGTGTTGCAAAACCTTCGATCGAATCAGGCACCGGATCGCTGGCGATGTTGAGCTGCGCCTGTTTGCCGGGTGCTTTTACCAGCGCAGGCATCGAGCGATGCAGGCGCTCGTAGCACACCTTGCGGAACTGGCTGAACACCTGAAAGTAAGTCTCGGTCTTGGTCAGTACCGTGCCGGGTTTGAACAACAGTTGGTCAAGATAACTGTGAAAAGCGATGCCTTTGGTGTTCAGAGCCTGGGCCACCGCCGCATCACGACGGCTTTCGTGGACGCCGTATTCTTCGTTGGCGTGCACGGCCTCGATGTTCAGTTGCCGGCAAAGTTCGAGCAGCACGGCCGGGGCCTGATCCCAATGAGCAGCCGTGCGCAGCAGCAACGCAATGTTCAGTTCACCGAGGCGTGCGCTCAGTTCACGCAGATTACGCAGCCAGAAGTCGACCTTGCACGCGGCGTCGTCATGCTCGCGCCACTGCTGCGGGCTCAACAGGTACACGGCAACCGTCGGGCCGCGCGCTGCGGCGGCGGCGAGGGCGGTGTTGTCATGTTGGCGCAAGTCGCTGCGCAGCCAGATCAATTGCATCGCGGTTTCCATTAAATCAGCCCACGCTGAACGAGTGCCTGATGTGCCGAGAGCGGATCTTCGGCCAGGGACAAATCAGCGATCTCACGGGTTATTACGGACAACTCGGTCTGGTGGATGCATACCGTTGGTCCGGCCAGCATTTTCGGAGCACTGACGCCATTCAGCAGTTTTGGCAACTGCGCCAGGTTCATCGCCTTGCTCGAATACAGCAGTACGCCACGCGCTTGCAGATGCTCGACCGCCAGCGCCAGTTCTCCGGCCGGTAGCGGCCAGTCGAACACTTGCACCGGGCAATCGGCACTGCTGATCAGCCACGCGCATAGCCACAGGTGCGGTTCCAGTGGCAGGTCGGAGTGATTGATCAACAGCAGCGGCGCAGCGTGTAGTTGCCGATTGTTATGGTAGATGCGTGCGCCGAATTTGCTGCGTAACCACGAATAAAAGAACACCCGCTCCATTTGCGCCCCGAACTGGCCTTGCCAGCGCTGTTCAAGTTCGGCCAGCAGCGGCAGCAGCAATTGCTCGCACAGGGTGCGCGGTGGATACAGGGCCATGGCCTGGTTGATGCTGTCGTCGAGGTTACGTTCGTTGAGCTGGGTGACGGCGTTGAGCAGGGCGTGACGCAGGCGTTGCCAGTCGTTCTCCACCGTTTCGGTGAAGGCTTGCGGCGTGTCGAGCAGCGGTTTGACCTGACTGACCGCCACGCCCCGGTTGAGCCAGGTGAGAATGGTCAGGATCCGTTGCACATGCTCGCTGGAGTACAGGCGATGGCCCTTGGGCGTGCGTTGCGGCACGATCAGCCCATAACGGCGCTCCCAGGCGCGCAGGGTGATTGCGTTGACGCCGGTCTGCCGCGCGACCTCGCGGATCGGCAGCCAACCCTCGTCGAGGGCTTTCTTGAAGTCGGCGCCGAGGTCTTCCTGGGCGCTGGTGTCGAGTGTGTCGTTCATCAGATGGCGTTTCGCAGGCTGAGGTTTTCCGGATGCGGCTGCAGGTAGACCTGTTGCGCAATGTACGGATCCGGGTGTTGGCGAAAGTGGTGTTTGAGCAACGTCAGCGGCACCACCAGCGGCACGATGCCGTGACGGTACTGGCCGATGACATGCTGCATTTCCTGTTTGTCGGCGGCGCTGATCGCCCGTTTCAGATAACCGCTGATGTGCTGCAGGACATTGCTGTGGGTGCGGCGGGTGGCGCATTTCTTCAGCGCACTCATCAATTCGCTGAAGTAGCGCGGGCCGAGTTCGACCGGATCGGTCTGGCCCATGTTGCCCAACAGTTTGCCCAGGGCCTTGTACTGCTCCGGGTTGTGGGCCATCAGCAGGTATTTGTAGCGCGAGTGGAATTCGGTCAGTGCGCGGCGGCTCAAACCCTGTTTCAGCACTTGCTGCCATTCGCTGTAGGCGAGTACGCGGGTGATGAAGTTTTCCCGCAGCACCGGATCGTTGAGGCGCCCGGCTTCTTCCACCGGCAGGTCCGGATGCTGCGCGCAGAACGCCTGGGCATAAATACCACGGCCGCCGCCGTTCACCGGTGCGCCGTTGGCGTGATAGACCTTGACCCGTTCCAGACCGCACGAGGGCGATTGCTGCATGAAAATGTAGCCGCAGATGCCATCAAGTTCGCCAGCCATTCGCTTGCCGTAGGCGGCCAGCGGTTCGGTGACATTGATGTGCGGGTTGACGGTGCCGATGGCTTCGGGGGTGTCCGGATTCCCCACCAGCCTGATCGGCTCGCGAGGAATGCCCAGGCCAATGGCGACTTCGGGGCACACCGGGACGAACTCGAAATACTCGACAAGGGTGCGGCTGCACAGCCGCGATTCCTTGTGCCCACCGTTGTAGCGCACTTCGGCGCCCATCAGGCAGGCGCTGATGGCGATTTTTGGCCGGGAGACAGTAAGGTCGGACATGCACACCTCGAATCTATTCCTGTACAGGTTGTTATTTCTGTACAACTTTCAATCAGCATAGATTCGTACGTGTACAAGTCAACTCATTTGTATAAGTTTTTCCGGGTTTACATTATTGGCCGTGGGAGCGGGCTTGCTCGCGAAGGCGTCAGGTCGGCTGGATTGATGTGACTGACTCACCGCTTTCGCCACAAGCCCGCTCCCATGAGGGAATGGGGGGTCTATTTCCAGCCCAGTAGCCAGTGATCGTTGTTCTTCAGCGTCTGCCAATCGAGGCGCTCGGCGCGCTGCGTGAGCACCGCCTGCAATTCGATCTCCAGCACCGTGCCGTCCTCGTCGCGGATCAGTTCGGTCACCAGAAAGTGCTTCTCACGATTTTGCGGGTGGGCTGCTGTCCACTTAGACAGCAGCAGTTTTTGCGGATTGATGCGGTTCACTGCAGGTTCTCGTGCAAGCGGCGCGCGGCTTCCTGACCGCTGAGCCAGGCCCCTTCGACGCGCCCTGACAGGCACCAGTCGCCGCAGGCATACAGGCCCAGATCGGCATCGGCCAATGTGCCCCATTCGTGGCCGGTGGCAGGCCGTGCATAGAGCCAGCGGTGGGCGAGGCTGAAGGTCGGGGCGGGCATGGCGCTGTGCAGCAGTTCGGCAAAAGCACCGTGCAGTTGCTCGATCACCGCTTCCTTGGGCAGGTCGATATGCTGCCGGCTCCAGGCACTGCTGGCGTGCAGCACCCAAGTGTCGCAGGTGGTATCGCGTCCCGGTTTGCTGCGGTTGCGTGCCAGCCAGTCGAGGGGGCTGTCCTGCACAAAGCAACCTTCGATCGGGGTATCCAGCGGCGTATCGAAGGCGAGGGCGACGGCCCAGGTCGGGTCCATCTTCACCCCGGCTGCGGCGCCGGCGAGTTTCGGTGCGGCGGCCAGCAAGGCGGTGGCTTGCGGTGCCGGGGTGGCGATCACGACATGGCTGAAGGGGCCGTGAGTGAAACCTTCCGCGTCCTGCAGATGCCAATGTTCTTCACCGCGAAAGACTTCAGTGATGCGGCAGGCGAAATGCACTTCCAGGCCGTTGAGCAAACCACGGGTAATGGCGCTCATGCGCGGCGTGCCGACCCAGCGGGTCTGCTCGTCCGGCGACAGGTTCAGTTGCCCGCCCTGATAGGTGTAGAGCTGCGGTTGCCATTCGGCGACCCAACCCAGGCTTTGCCAGCGTTGCACCTCGGTGACGAAGCGTCGGTCGCGGGCCGTGAAATATTGCGCGCCCATGTCCAGAGAACCGGCGTCGCTGCGTTTGCTCGACATGCGTCCGCCGCTGCCGCGGCTTTTGTCGAAGAGCTGGACGGTATGTCCGGTCTCTGTCAGCGCCTGCGCGGCGGAGAGTCCGGCGATGCCGGTGCCGATGATTGCGATAGGTACAGTCATAGGGGCCTCGTTTACCTTTCTGTACAGACTACGCCGTGATTGAAACCTGTACAATTTTGTTTTTTGGTATAACTTCTAGCGTTCTCGTTCTGACAGCTTGGCCTATTGTTAAACAATAGAGCCTGCCCGATAGAAAAGATCCCTGCTTATAAAAATAGACTAGTGATCCGGGTAAAACGCCACGCGAGGAAGATGTCATGCGCATATTGCTGACCGGCGGTACTGGTTTGATAGGTCGTCAGCTCTGTCGCTATTGGTCAGGGCAGGGGCACCAGTTGACGGTGTGGAGTCGGCGCCCGGAAACAGTCGCGAAAATCTGTGGTGCGCAGGTGCGTGGGATTGCGCGTCTGGAAGATCTCGGTAACGAGCCGCTGGACGCGATCATCAACCTGGCTGGTGCGCCGATTGCTGATCGGCCATGGACCCACCGGCGCAAGGCGTTGTTGTGGAGCAGCCGCATCACCCTGACCGAAACGCTGCTGGCCTGGCTGGAAACACGCGAGCAGAAACCGCAGCTGCTGATCTCTGGCTCGGCAGTCGGCTGGTACGGCGACGGCGGTGAACGTGAGCTGACAGAAGATTCGCCGCCGGTGATCGACGATTTCGCCAGCCAGTTGTGCATCGCCTGGGAGGAGACCGCGCAACGTGCCGAAGCACAGGGCATTCGTGTGGTGCTGGTGCGAACCGGGCTGGTGCTGTCGGCCGAGGGCGGCTTTTTGTCGCGGCTGTTGCTGCCGTACAAACTCGGGCTGGGCGGGCCGTTGGGCAATGGCCGGCAGTGGATGCCGTGGATACACATTGAAGACCAAATCGGCCTGATTGATTTTCTTCTGCACCGCAATCAGGCGAGCGGTCCTTATAATGCCTGCGCACCGAAACCGGTGCGCAATCGCGAGTTTGCCAAGACATTGGGCAGTGTGTTGCACCGCCCGGCATTCATGCCGATGCCGGCCCTGGCGCTGAAAGTCGGGCTTGGCGAAATGTCATTGTTGTTGCTGGGTGGCCAACGGGCCATGCCGGCACGCTTGCTGGAAGCGGGTTTCACTTTCCAGTTCACGGATTTGCGCGCGGCCCTGGATGAGCTCTCCGGCCGCCTTTGAAATAGGACGATGCATGACCGATCACGCCTTGCTTCTGGTCAACCTGGGTTCCCCGGCCTCCACCTCGGTGGCCGATGTACGCAGCTACCTCAATCAATTTCTGATGGACCCGTATGTGATCGACCTGCCGTGGCCGGTGCGGCGTCTGTTGGTGTCGCTGATCCTGATCAAGCGTCCCGAGCAATCTGCTCATGCCTACGCCTCGATCTGGTGGGAGGAGGGCTCGCCACTGGTGGTGCTCAGCCGTCGCCTGCAACAACAGATGACCTCGCAGTGGTCCCATGGTCCGGTGGAACTGGCGATGCGTTATGGCGAACCGTCGATTGCAACGAAGTTGCTGCAGTTGGTGGCTGCGGGGCACAAGCGCATTACCCTGGCGCCGCTTTATCCACAGTTCGCCGACAGCACCACCACCACGGTGATCGAAGAGGCCAAGCGGGTGATCCGCGAGCATAAACTCGATGTGAAACTCTCGATCCTGCAACCGTTTTACGATCAGCCGGAATACCTCGATGCCTTGGTTGCGAGTGCGAAACCGCATTTGCAGCAGGACTACGATCATTTGCTGCTGAGCTTCCACGGTTTGCCCGAGCGGCACCTGACCAAGCTCGATCCGACCGGCAAGCACTGCCTCAAAAACGCGGACTGCTGCAAGAATGCTTCGCCGGCAGTCCTCGCCACCTGTTATCGCGCCCAGTGTTTGCGCACGGCAGCCGAGTTCGCCAAGCGCGCGGGCGTTGCCGATGGCAAATGGTCGGTGTCGTTTCAGTCGCGGCTGGGGCGAGCCAAGTGGATCGAACCCTACACCGAAGCGCGGCTCGATGAGCTGGCAAAAAACGGGGTGAAGAAGATTCTGGTGATGTGCCCGGCGTTTGTCGCCGATTGCATCGAGACACTGGAAGAGATCGGTGATCGCGGCAAGGAACAGTTTCGCGAAGCAGGGGGCGAGGAGTTGGTGCTGGTGCCGTGCCTGAATGACGACCCGCAATGGGCGAAGGCATTGGCCACCTTGTGTGAACGAGCGCCGTTGGCCCTTTAAAAGTCAAAAGCTTCGCGAGCAAGCCCGCTCCCACCGGTACAACGTGATCCGGGTGGGAGCGGGCTTGCTCGCGAATGCTATCTGTCAGACAACAAGGATCTAAAACCTTAGATCAGCGGTTCATCCGCCTTCTTGTTCTTCCAGCCATCGTTACCCGGCAGAATCAGGTTCAGCGCAATCGCCACCACCGCGCACAGCGCGATGCCTTTGAGGCCGAAGTCGTCCGGGCCAGTGCCGGTGCCGACCAGTACACCGCCGATACCGAATACCAGCGTCACCGAAACGATCACCAGATTGCGCGCCTCGCCCAGGTCGATCTTGTGACGGATCAGGGTGTTCATCCCCACCGCCGCGATCGAGCCGAACAACAGGCACAGAATCCCGCCCATCACCGGCACTGGAATGCTTTGCAGCAGCGCGCCGAACTTGCCGATGAACGCCAGGGTGATGGCGAAGATCGCCGCCCAGGTCATGATTTTCGGGTTGTAGTTCTTGGTCAGCATCACCGCGCCAGTCACTTCGGCGTAGGTGGTGTTTGGCGGTCCGCCGAACAGGCCGGCTGCGGTGGTGGCGATACCGTCACCGAGCAGGGTGCGGTGCAGGCCTGGCTTCTTCAGGTAATCGCGACCGGTCACGCTGCCCACGGCGATCACGCCGCCGATGTGCTCGATGGCCGGAGCCAACGCCACCGGAACAATGAACAGAATCGCCTGCCAGTTGAACTCCGGCGCGGTGAAGTGCGGAATCGCAAACCATGGCGCAGCGGCAATCTTCGCGGTATCGACCACGCCGAAATAGAACGACATGGCGAAACCGACCAGCACGCCGGAAATGATCGGCACCAGACGGAAGATGCCTTTGCCGAACACTGCCACGATCAACGTGGTCAGCAGCGCCGGCATCGAGATCATCATCGCGGTCTGGTAGTGGATCAGTTCGGAACCGTCGCCAGCTTTGCCCATCGCCATGTTCGCGGCAATCGGCGCCATGGCCAGGCCGATGGAAATGATCACCGGGCCAATCACCACGGGCGGCAACAGACGGTCAATGAAGCCTGTGCCCTTGATCTTCACAGCCAGGCCCAGGAAGGTGTAGACGAAACCGGCTGCCATCACGCCGCCCATGGTCGCGGCGAGGCCGAACTGGCCCTTGGCGAGAATGATCGGGGTGATGAAAGCGAAGCTCGACGCGAGGAACACCGGCACCTGACGCCCGGTGACGATCTGGAACAGGATCGTTCCCAGACCTGCGGTGAACAGTGCCACGTTCGGGTCCAGGCCCGTGATCAGCGGCATCAGCACCAGAGCGCCGAAAGCCACGAACAGCATCTGGGCGCCGGACAACACCGTACGCCAGAGCGGATCGTTGAACTCTTGCTGCATGGTTACGCGTCCTTCTGCTTGGTGCCGAAGATCTTGTCACCCGCGTCGCCAAGCCCAGGAATGATGTAGCCGTGCTCGTTCAAGCGCTCATCGATGGACGCGGTATAGATGGTCACGTCCGGGTGAGCTTTTTCTACTGCAGCAATACCTTCCGGCGCGGCAACCAGCACCATCGCGCGGATATCCTTGCAGCCAGCCTTTTTCAGCAGGTCGATGGTCGCAACCATCGAGCTGCCGGTGGCGAGCATCGGGTCGATGATCATCGCCAGCCGTTCGTCGATTTCTGGAACCAGTTTCTCCAGATAGGTGTGCGCTTGCAGGGTCTCTTCGTTGCGGGCAACGCCCACAGCGGAAACCTTGGCACCCGGGATCAGGCTCAGCACGCCTTCGAGCATGCCGATACCGGCGCGCAGGATCGGCACGACGGTGATCTTCTTGCCGGCGATTTTCTCGACCGACACGGTGCCGCACCAGCCTGCAATATCGTAGGACTCCAGCGGCAAATCTTTTGTAGCTTCATAGGTCAACAGGGCGCCGACTTCCTGAGCAAGCTCACGGAAATTCTTGGTGCTGATGTCAGCGCGGCGCATCAGGCCGAGTTTATGGCGGATCAGCGGATGGCGGATCTCGAGGATGGGCATGGAAAAACTCCGGCGGCAGGCAAAAAAACCGGCCTAGATTAATCTATCCGAGGGTGATGTCCTATAGGACATACAGTACGTTAGTCCATAAAGGCTTGATTCGGCCTCGATGGATGCGTACCTTTGCCCGCTTTTCCAATTCCGCCACCCCCTGGAGAGCGCCATGTCCGCTGATCTCGAGCATATCCGTCAAATCATGCGAGAGGCTGACTGCCTGTACACCGAATCTGAAGTCGAGGCGGCCATCGCCCGTGTCGGTGCACAAATCAACGAACAACTGGCTGACAGCAACCCGGTGGTGTTCTGCGTGATGAACGGCGGCCTGATCTTCTCCGGCAAGCTGCTGACTCACCTGCAGTTCCCGCTGGAAGCTTCCTACCTGCACGCCACGCGTTATCGCAATGAAACCAGCGGCGGCGACCTGTTCTGGAAGGCCAAACCGGAAGTTTCGTTCATCGACCGTGACGTGCTGATCATCGACGACATCCTCGACGAAGGTCACACCCTGGGCGCAATCATCGACTTCTGCAAACACGCTGGCGCGCGCAAGGTGCACACCGCTGTGCTGATCGACAAGGATCACGACCGCAAGGCGCGTCCTGATCTGAAAGCAGACTTCGTCGGCCTGCCGTGCATTGACCGTTACATCTTCGGTTACGGCATGGACTACAAAGGCTACTGGCGCAACGCCAACGGGATCTTTGCCGTTAAAGGCATGTAAGAGCCCGCAGTATCCCCTGTGGGAGCGAGCCTGCTCGCGAAGACGTCGTGTCAGTCAGCATCATTGAAAGCTGACACACCGCTTTCGCGAGCAGGCTCGCTCCCACAGTTGTTTTGTGTGTACTGATCCATCCGCGATACCCATGCTAGAGTGCTCGGCCCCGCCCTCCGGAGCCAGTCATGCGCCTTCTGACCCGCAGCTTTGCCGCCCTCTTGCTGACCCTCAGCCTGCCGCTGGCCGCCGCGCCGATGCATAGCCAATTCCTGCCGCCGGACGACCTGACCCTGCGCGATGCTGAACCGGAACAGCAACAATTGCTGCAAGTCACCGATTATTCCGTGGTGGTCGGCGCACAGCGCCAGTCCAATCAGCAACCGATCCCGGTCACTTCGCCGCTGATGATCCGCCTCAAGGGCAAGTCCCTGAACAAGGGCGCGACTATTACGCAGGTCCTGCTCAACTTCGATGGCGAAAGCAAAAGCCTGAAAAAACCGGTGTACGACGACAAGCGCAAAACCCTGACGCTGTATTACCCGCTGGCCCAGTATCGGGTGGTGATCGATCTGCTGCGCAACGACACGGTGTATGTGCAGTTCCTCGGTTACGCCAACGGCCATATCTGGGCCGATTTGCACACCGGGGCCGTTCGATCGCGTTGAGCCGGGCGCCCGGGCAGGGGTAAACTGCCCGCCCCGTGTAATGTCTGCGAGCTGGAGTCGGCAATGCGTAAAGATAAGAAACAGGTGATTGGTGACGAGATCGGCGATGAGCAGATCAAGCTGTTCCTCGATTTTGAGCCGGTCGACGCCACTTCGCCGTCGCTGCACAAACTGATCAAGGCTTACCGTGGCCTGCGCATCGACGACTTCGAGCGCTTTCTGGGCTTCTTCGTCGAGGCCGGTTATGACGTTGATGGCAAAGACGAGCAGGGCAAGACCTTCGTTGACCTGATCGCGGATCAGCGCAATGCGCCGGACTACATCGAGCTGATCGAAAAGTCCCGCACCTGACCGTTGGCTCAACAGATTTTTGCCGGATAGGCTGGTATTGGTTCTGAGCCCTTCGCGAGCAAGCCCGCTCCCACGGTGGATCTCCTGTGTACACAAGATGTGTGGCAACAGAGATCAAAATGTGGGAGCGGGCTTGCTCGCGAAAGCGATGTAACTCACACCATGGATGTTGTGGCTGACTAAAAAAAACGCCCCGCACTCACTGAGTACGGGGCGTTTTTCATGCGGCGTGATCAAGCGAAGCTTGGGGTCTCACTGCTTTCTTCAACCAGTTCCAGCGCGATGTTGTTCTGCGTGTTGATCTTGCGATACAGCGCAGCATCGGTCTCCAGGACTTTCTCGCGGGCCGGGAAGATCTCGGCCAGTTTGGCAGCCCATTCACCCTTGGCCTTGGCCGGGAAGCATTTCTCGATCAGTTCCAGCATGATCGAAACCGTCACCGAAGCACCTGGCGAAGCGCCGAGCAGGGCGGCGAGGGAACCGTCCTTGGCCGACACCAGTTCGGTGCCGAATTGCAGGATGCCACCCTTTTTCGGATCTTTCTTGATGATCTGAACCCGTTGACCGGCCACTTCCAGACGCCAGTCTTCGGCTTTCGCCTGCGGGTAAAAGCGGCGCAGGGAATCCAGGCGCTGCTCCATCGATTGCATCACTTCGCTGACCAGGTACTTGGTCAGGTCCATGTTGTTTTTCGCCACGGCCAGCATCGGCCCGATGTTGCCGGCGCGCACCGACATCGGCAGGTCCATGAAGGAGCCGTGCTTGAGGAACTTGGTGGTGAAACCGGCGTATGGTCCGAACAGCAGGGATTTCTTGCCGTCGACCACGCGGGTGTCCAGGTGTGGCACCGACATCGGTGGCGAACCCACTGCGGCCTGGCTGTAAACCTTGGCCTGGTGCTGTTTGACCACTTCCGGGTTGTCGCAACGCAGCCACTGGCCGCTGATCGGGAAGCCGCCGAAGCCTTTGCTTTCTTCGATGCCCGAAGCCTGCAGCAACGGCAGCGCCGCACCGCCAGCGCCGAGGAAAACAAACTTGGCATCGACTTCACGGCTGCTGCCGCTGTTGACGTCCTTGATGCTGACGGTCCAGCCGGCGCCGTTACGCTTGAGGCCGGTCACGCGCTTGCAGTATTTGACCTGGGTGTCGGGAGCGCTGGTCAGGTGCTTGAGCAACTGATTGGTCAGGGCGCCGAAGTTGACGTCGGTGCCGTTCATCACGCGGGTGGCGGCCAGCACTTCATCCGGCGAGCGGCCCGGCATCATCAGCGGCATCCACTCGGCCATTTTGGCCTTGTCTTCGGTGTACTCCATATCGGAGAACGCGTGATGCTTGTGCAGCACGTCAAAGCGTTCCTTGAGGAAGGAAACGCCTTTGTCACCCTGTACGAAGCTCAGGTGCGGCACCGGGCTGATGAAGGATTTGCACGAGCCAAAGGTGCCTTTCTTCGTCAGGTATGACCAGAACTGCTTGGACACTTCGAACTGGGTGTTGATGTGCACGGCTTTCTTTATGTCGACGCTGCCGTCGGCCGCTTGCGGCGTGTAGTTCAGCTCGCACAGGCCGGCGTGGCCGGTACCGGCGTTGTTCCACGGGTTGGAACTCTCCGCCGCACCGGAATCCATCAACTCGACGACTTCCAGCTTGATCGCCGGGTCGAGCTCTTTGAGCAGTACTGCCAGGGTGGCACTCATGATGCCGGCCCCAACCAGAACTACATCGACTGCTTCGTTATGCGCCATTTAACGCGTCTCCAAAATCTGCAGCACCAAATTGTCGGCATGGCTGCCAGGGAGTGACGGGGCAGGTCAGTTGCGCCCCAGATACCCATGGCCAGGTTCGCCATGTCCGAATCTTCGCAATTTTTCGCAACTTCGACGGATGCGTGCGGCCTGGCTTCAAGAGCTCCATGAACTCATTTCAGCACGCGGCTGGCAATTCGACTTATGGTCGAGACATCCGTTTTTGTGCAACCAAATCCGTAGCGGACAGGCTTCAGGCTCCGATATTCGAGGTATACCCGGTCCCGTGTCGTTGGGCTGTTTCAGACGCTAATGGTGCATGTTCAGACGCAAAACTTTTCATTTGCTCGCCACACTCTTGTGAAGTTGTGAAAACCCGTTTTTTTCACGCTCTTTTGAAGACGTGAACCTCAAAAAAGGGCTGTCCAGGCCTGGCACCCTGCCCGCAAGGGCAAAACAACGCGGTGGCCGAGCGTCATGACAGCTCTGCAGATTCGCGAAAAGCGGGGGTTTTTGCCGGAAGAACAGGCAAGCGCGCCAACTTCACTCGATCTGTGTGGGCGGCTCTCTGTGGGCGATTTTGATGTCGATGCAAGCGCATTGACGCTGTTGCGGGGCCCGATCAGGAGACGTCCTTATAATCGGGGGGAGATTGTATCGAAGAAATGCGGGCAGTTGCTCGTGTTTAATGACTTTTATTAGGCATCCGGTCAGATGCTCAACATCGCCTGCACCCGTGCGCGGGGCTGCGACGCCATGACGCGGGCGCTGGCGGGCAATGGCTGATGCAACCAGTTGAGGCGGATTTCTTCGATTTCCACCCAGCCGTCGCCCATTGGCTGCAGGCTGCACTGCTTGAATGCCTGGCAGTGGCCGTTACGGTCGAGCAGGGCGAAGCTGCGGTGCAACGGACGCGGGGCGAACAACGAGATCAGATAACGCATGGTCGAGTACCTTGTTGGAGGGCTGCTTTGAAGGTTGTCAAAGGGCCGTGACGTCAAGGTGTATGGGCGGTGAATAATCTGTGACAGGAACCGCTTTCCCAAGGCTGTGTCAGACATTTGAGTATTCACTGTCGAGTGCTGGTGACCCACAGTGGCCCACCGCTATACTGCCGGCCTGTTTGTGCCTGATTCTGGAGAAAAGAGCATGTTGCAACGCCTGTTGTTCGGTTTGATCACTGTGACCAGTTTGACTCTGGTTGGCTGCGCCCACAGCCCGCAACAACTGAGCCCGGAACCGAAGCTGACCACGCAGCTGGCGCCGGTCGGTCATGGCCAGCAAGTGGTGGTGCGCGTGGTTGACGGTCGTCCGTCGCCAACCCTCGGCACCCGTGGCGGCCTGTACCCGGAAACCAGCGCCATCACCGTGCAGCGCGAGCAGATCCTGCCCAAGTTGCAGGCTCAGGCTGAAGCCGCCGTGCGTCTGCTCGGCTTCACCCCGACCAGCAACGCGATGAACGCGCCGCAGCTGACCGTGACCCTGACCGAGCTGAAGTACCAGTCGCCCAAAGAAGGCATGTACGTGACCGAAGCTACCATCGGCGCGACCTTCCGTTCCGACGTGCAGAGCGGCAACCGTCGTTACAGCGGCCGTTACGGTGCTTCGCTGGACCAGCGTTTCGGCATGGCGCCTAACCAGGAAACCAACACCAAGCTGGTCAGCGACGTGTTGAGCGACGCCTTGACCCGTCTGTTCAAGGACCCGACCGTGGGTCAGATCCTCGCCGAATAAGCTTTTCGGCAGCTGTAAAAAAGCCCGGTGCCAGCAATGGCCCCGGGCTTTTTTGCGGACACAGAGTTCGAATCTGCACAATTCCTCTGTGGGAGTGGGCTTGCTCGCGAAGGCGGTGGGCCAGTCGAAATCAGTGTTGAATAACACGACGCCTTCGCGAGCAAACCCGCTCCCACAAGGGGATTTGGGTTGTTCAGGCGGCTTGTGAATAGAAGTCGAGAACACTCACACCCGTCAGCAGATCAGCCTCCGGCAAATCCGCATGCTGATGCCCACCGAGGGCGCAATACACCAGCCAATGACGATCCTGAACATTGAAGGCGAGGCTGCCGACGAGGCTCTGTTGTTCGTCGGTCGGGGTGATGAGGTACAGGCGATCCTGGTTTTCTGCGTGAAGCATGTCGCGTTCCATGTGTGTTTCGAGGCGCGCATGGTGGCCGATCCAAATGACGAAGCAGTGACACAGGACAGCCATCGGTCGATTGTCAGGTTATTTGTCGCAAAGGCTAGGGTAGTGCAGGAGGGTTTCGGTAGAATCCGCGCCGCAGTCGTCGAACGGGCGTCTGCCACACCGATTCAGTTCCGAGGTCTGTGATGTCGCTGCACTTGATGACGCTGTTTACCGCCCATCCCGCCAAATTGATCAACCTGCTGGCGCTGGCACTGGCCTTCCCGGGCAGTTGGCTGCTGCACGCGACCCGCCGCCGGGAACAACGCGCCATGGCCAGCATCGCCGCTCAACGTCAGGCCCAACCGAACGCCGAGCCGATTCTGGATTGGGCGACGTTGCGCATGAACCGGTTCTTCTACCGTTTTGGTTTTGCCTGCCTCGGCCTGGCCCTGATCGTCTCCTGGATCAGCACGCGCTTCTGAAGCGAATGCAAAACCCTGTGGCGAGGGGATAAATCGCCTCGCCACAAAGGCTCCGCTATGCGTGCTTACAGCGGCAACCCAGCCTTGACCCGGTACTGATTGCGCACCGGCGTCGCATATTGCAGCACCAGATACGGACGGTGCTCTTCAGGGCAGGCGTCCAGTCGGCTCTGCCATTCTTCCTGTGCCTTGGCCAGTTCATCGGCCGGGAATACCTCGGCCGCTTTCGGCACGTTCAGTTGCGGATCGGCATCGGCCCACTGCGCGTACGCCAGGTAATGCACCGGGAACAGGCGGTAACCGCCGAGAATCTGCTTGTCCATCTCGACCGCCAATTGCTTGGTGTCTTCGAACAGCTCGCTGATCGGCGCGGCGAAGTTCACGTGCACCCGGCCCTTGTAGCCGGTGATGCCCTTGGCAATGCTCACGTCATCCTCGCCCGGCGCCTTGGCGTAGGTGCCGGTGGTGGCGCGGATGTACAGCTCGCGGGCCTTGGCCTGATCGCACGGGTCGTATTCGTAGCTGATCGACACCGGGGTCAGGTTCAGCGACTGGATGACTTCGCCGAACGGCTCGTCCTTGCGGCTCATGTGGAACATCTTGAGGATCGCCGACTCGGTACGGTCATCGCCGTCCTTGGCCCGGCCTTCGGCCTGAGCGATCCAGATCGAGGCGCAATCGTTGCGGATCGAGTGGTTGATGTACGCCGACAGCAGCTGGTACGCGGCCATTTTCTCGCGACGGCCGGTGATCGAACGATGCACGATGAAGCTCTTGTTCAGGCGCATCAGGTCGCTGACAAACGGCTTCTGCAGCAGGTTGTCGCCAATCGCGATGCGTGGCGTCGGCAGGCCGGCGTGGTACACGGCGTAGTTGACGAAGGCCGGGTCCATCACGATATCGCGGTGGTTGGCGATGAACAGATAAGCGCTGCCGGACTTGAATTGCTCGACCCCGGTGTAGGTCACGCCATCGGTGGCGCGCTCGATGGTGTGGTCGACGTAGGACTCGACCTTGTCCTGCAAAGTCGCCACCGAAGTCACGCCGGCGAACTCACGACGCAGCCGATGGGCTATAAGTGGTTTGAGCATCCAGCCGAAGGCACCGGCAAAACGCGGGAAGCGGAAGTGGGTGAGGATATCTAGAAACGCCTTGTCGCCGAGCAGTCTTGCCAGTACCACAGGTACTTCGCTGTCGTCGTAAGGTCGGATGGCATCGAATTCGCCCATCATGCTCTCTTGTTGGAAACGGCTAGGGTAAGTAAAGGTTTTGATCGAAAAGCCGCGGGGCACGGTCTGAAAAAGTAGCCAGACAAAAATAGCCCTGCAAATAGACCGGCGATTATACGCACAAGTCACTTGGGAGACCGCGATGCTGGAGAGCGCACTGTACGAATGTCCGTATTGTGGTGAGGAAGTCGAAACGACTGTCGATCTGTCCGGCGGCGATCAGACCTACATCGAGGACTGTCAGGTGTGTTGTCGACCGATCACGTTTGTGTTGCAGGTTCACGGCGAGGACTGGTTTCTGGAAGTCTTCAGCGAAAACGAGTGAGGGGCGCCCATGCAGCGAATCTACGAGCCGGAAAACCTGATGGAAGGCGAAATGCTCAAGGGCATGCTTGCCAGCGAAGGCATCGAGGCGCATCTGGTCGGCCGCGATCTGCTCGGTGGTACGGGCGAGTTGCCGATTTTCGGATTGCTGGGATTGTCTGTCGATAACGATCAGGCCGAGTACGCCCGCGAGCTGATCACCGCGTACAATGCTGCGCTGCCGCTGCCCGGCGATGAACCGGAGAGCTTCCCCGGCACGTTGGTCTGTTAGGCTGGCGTTCGTTTTACTTCTGAGTCGTGTTGCCCCATGTGTGGACGTTATGCCCTGTTTCGCTGGAACCGTGACTTCGCGGCCCTGCCTGGTTTTCCCGCCGATCAGCAGGCGCAGTGGAACATTTCCCCCAATGATTCGGTGTTGATGCTGCGTGCCGAGGTCGGCGGCCAGCGCACGCTGGCCCGCGCCCGTTGGGGCCTGACGCCGCCGTGGCTGACCGATCTGTCGAAAACCCCCGCACATGCCCGGGCCGAGACGGTGGCCGAACAACCGATGTTTCGCGAAGCGCTGCGCCTGCGTCGCTGCCTGCTGCCGGCCAATGGTTTCTACGAATGGCGCGGCACCGTGCGCAAGCGCCCGTACTGGTTGACGCCGGGGGAGGGCTCTTCGCTGTTTTTCGCGGCGATCTGGGAAGCGTATCCGGTGCAGGAGCAGGTGTGGCTGAGCGCGGCAGTGATCACTCAGCCGGCGGCCAGTCAGCGTCGACCGCTGATTCTCGATGAGGCGGGGCAAGCAGCCTGGCTCGATCCCGAGACGCCGCTGCATGTGTTGCAGGGCTTGCTGGCCAGTGAACCTGCCGCATTGCGCGAGCGGGTGTTGGCGAACCTGGTGAATGATCCGAAACTCAACGGGCCGGAGTGTCTGACCCCGGGTTGATGCATTGTCCGTGCGGGCCCCTTCGCGAGCAGGCTCGCTCCCACATTGGAATGCATTTCAACTGTGGGAGCGAGCCTGCTCGCGAAGGCGATTTCGGATCAGACCTTGAACTGGTTGATCAACCGCCGCTGCTGTTCCGCCAACTTGGTCAGATCGGCACTCGCCGAACTCGACTCATCCGCACCCCCCGCCACTTCATTCGCCACCTGGCCGATATTGATCACATTGCGGTTGATGTCATCCGCCACCGCGCTCTGCTCTTCTGCCGCGCTGGCGATCTGCGTGTTCATGTCGTTGATCACCGACACCGCCTGGGTAATCGTCTCCAGCGCTTGCGCGGCTTTCGCCGCGTGCTGCACGCTTTCGTCGGTGCGGCTCTGACTGTCTTCCATGACCCGCACCACGTCGCGGGTACCCTGTTGCAGTTGCTGGATCATGGTCTGGATTTCTTCGGTGGCCTTCTGCGTCTTCTGCGCCAGATTGCGCACCTCGTCCGCCACCACCGCAAAGCCGCGCCCCTGTTCGCCGGCACGCGCCGCTTCAATCGCTGCGTTCAGCGCCAACAGGTTGGTCTGTTCGGCGATCCCGCGAATGGCAGTGAGGATCGCGTTGATGTTCTCACTGTCCTTGGCCAGGGTCTGCACCACGTCCACGGCCTTGCCGATTTCCACCGCCAGCACGCCAATCGAATTCGAGGTGTCACGGACAATCTGCATGCCTTGTCCGGCCGCCTGATCAGCGTGGCTGGCGGCTTGCGCGGCCTGGGTGGCGTTGCGCGCGACGTCTTGCGCAGTCGCGGTCATTTCCTGCACGGCAGTGGCGACCTGATCGATCTCGGCCATTTGTTTCTGAATGCCGATGTTAGTGCGAATGGCGATGTCGGCGGTGTGTTCGGAGGAATCGCTGACGCTCTGCACCGACGTCACCACCTGCGTGATCATCGCCTGCAGCTTGGCGAGGAAGGTGTTGAAACCCTTGGCAATCGAACCCAGTTCGTCGCTGCGATCACTGCTCAAGCGACGGGTCAGATCGCCTTCACCCTTGGCAATGTCATCCAGCATGGCGACCATTTGCTTGAGCGGTCGGGCGATACCGTGGCCCACCAGCCAGATCACCAATAGGCCGACGCCTGCGATGATCAGACCGACCATGGCCATGCCGAACGTATCGGATTTGCGCTGGGCATCAAGGTCGGCCTGGAGTTTCTGCAGATCGGCCATCACTGCGTTCAGCGGCAATTGCAGCATCAAGGTCCAGCGGGCGTCGGTCTGGCCGATGCCGAACGGCAGGTACAACTCGATGCGGCCCTTGTCCTTGTTGACTGAGTAGGTGACTTCGCCGCGCTTGAGATTGGCCATGTTGGCGATCTGCTCGGCGTCGAGAATGTCGCTGACCTTCTCGCCGAATTTGCTCGGGTCCTTGGTGTAGGCGACGATCCGGCCGTTGCCGCCGATCAGGGCCATCTGCCCGGCGCCGCTGTACAGTTTCTGGTTGGCAGCGAGGAGCATTTCCTGGATGAAGTTCACCGACAGGTCGGCGCCGACAATGCCCTGGAACGCACCGTTGAGCATGATCGGTTCAATAAACGAGGCGAGCATGACGATCTTGTCGCCGACCTTATAGGGCGCCGGATCGATCACGCAGGCTTTCTTGCTCTCTTTCGAGCACAGGTAATACTCGCTGGCGCGCACGCCGGTGGAGAGGACTTTCTGGTCGTCGACGTCCACCAGTTTGTCCAGGCCGAGGGTGCCGTCGTCATTGCGGAACCACCATGGCAGGAAGCGCCCGTTCGCCGCATCGATGCCGACCACGCTGGTGCCGACGTAGGCCGCATCATTGTGGTCCAGTGCGTTCTTTTCCCAGCCGATGTAGGTGCCGAGAATCTTCGGGTTCTTCTCGACGTTCTCCTTGATCAGACTGATCAACTGCTCGCGGCTGACGGTCAGGCGCGGCTGACCATCGGCGCCCGGTGTGCCGAGCAGCGCGTTGACGCGCACCAGTCCGCCAGCAATCAGCAGCGGCGCCTCGAGTTCGCGCTGGATCTGGCTGACCTGGGTCTGGGCCAGCGAGGTCAGGCGTTGTTCGATGACTTGTTCGAATTGTGCCTGAGTGCGCTGTTGCACCATGTCTTGGGTGCGGGCGCCGGAAAACAGCGCGTACAGCACCAGCGCGGCAACCACGCTGAGGACGATGGCGCCGGCCAGGGCGGCGACGGAAAACTGGATCGACTTGAACTTCATGGGAGCTCCGCACGCGAGAGGACGTCTGCGCTGTTGTATCGGCAGCAGGCATTGCGCCATGAGTGCTGAGCGGAACTATGGATAGAGGATGTCGCAAATGGATCAGTGCGCGACGCAGTTGCAGAGGGCTCTGCGCGGCCCTGTGAATTTTTTCCTACAGGGGCAGCCGGCGACTTCTGAAAGTGCATGCAACACGTCTGTTGTATCTGGCGTCGATACAATTACCCGCCTAGGATACGCGGCATGTTTTCAGGGAGCTTTTGAATGAACAAGACATTGGTTGTAAGTGCACTGAGCGCAGCGCTGCTGCTGGCCGGTTGTCAGTCGGTCAACACCACCAGCGGCGGAGCCGTGGGCGTGGAGCGCAAGCAGTACATGTTCAGCATGCTGTCCTCGCAAGAGGTCGACCAGATGTATGCCCAGTCCTATCAGAAGACCGTTGGCGAGGCGTCGAGCAAAGGCGTGCTGGACAAAACCAGCCCCGAGGCCAAGCGGGTTCAGGCGATTGCCAACCGGCTGATTGCCCAGGCGCCGAACTTCCGCCCCGATGCCGCGCAATGGCAGTGGGAAGTCAACCTGATCAAGAGTGATGAACTCAACGCCAACTGCGGCCCTGGCGGCAAGATCATTTTCTACACCGGGCTGATCGATAGCCTGAAACTCACTGACGATGAAATCGCCGCGGTGATGGGCCATGAAATCGCCCACGCCCTGCGCGAGCACGGTCGTGAAGCGATGTCCAAGGCTTACGGGATCGAGATGGCCAAGCAGGGTGCGGGGGCGTTGTTCGGTCTGGGTCAGGACAGCCTGGCGCTGGCTGACACCGTTGCCAACTACGGCATGACCTTGCCCAACAGTCGCGCCAACGAAAACGAAGCCGACCTGATCGGCCTCGAGCTGGCAGCACGCGCCGGGTACAACCCGAATGCGGCGATCACCTTGTGGAACAAGATGAGCAAGGCCTCGGAAGGCGCACCGCCGGAATTCATGAGCACACACCCGGCCTCGTCCAGCCGGATCGCTTCGTTGCAGGCGGCGATTCCGAAGGTGATGCCGCTGTACGAAAAAGCTCCGAAATCCTGACGGTTTTGCAGCGAGGCTGATGGCCCCTTCGCGAGCAAGCCCGCTCCCACCTTTGGAATGCATTCCACTGTGGGAACGGGCTTGTCTCCGGGCGGCGTTCCGCCGAAGAGCGATAACGCGGTCTATCGACTGACGCCGTTAAACCCAGCCACTGCTCTGCATCGCCTTGTACACCGCAACGATCGCCAGAATGAAGAACGCCGAAGCCGCCAGGCGACGGATCAAGGTCAGCGGCAATTTGTCAGCGGCAAAATTACCCGCCAATACCACCGGCACGTTGGCAATCAACATGCCCGCCGTCGTACCGATAATCACCAGCCACAGCTCCGGATATTGCGCCGCCAGCATCACCGTGGCGATCTGCGTCTTGTCACCGATTTCGGCCAGGAAGAACGCGATCAGCGTGGTCAGGAAGGGGCCGAACTTGCGCGCGGTGCTGGCTTCATCGTCGTCCATCTTGTCCGGGACCAAAGTCCACAGGGCAGTGGCGGTGAAGCTTGCAGCGAGAATCCAGTGCAGCACCGCGTCTGAGAAGAAACTGCCGAACCAGGCGCCTACCGCACCGGCTGCCGCGTGGTTGGCCAGGGTCGCGGCGACGATACCGGCAATGATCGGCCAGGGTTTGCGAAAGCGAGCGGCGAGAATCAGCGCGAGCAGTTGCGTCTTGTCGCCGATTTCGGCCAAGGCAACGATTGCGGTGGGAACGAGTAACGAGTCCAGCATCAGGATTTTCCTAAGGGGCGGGTCGACACGGCTATGACACGTACAGCCTTCCCGCCCCGGGTAAGGTGTGCGTGTCATAGGTCTTGTCAAACCCTGCGATCCGTCTGGTGCGGACGCTTGGGTCGCATACGCCATGATCTGAGGATCAAGTATGTTGACGTATGCCGGACGAGCTTGGCGCTCGTGGGAGACTACTCCCCTAGGACGGAGCGGATTCTGCCTAGGCAGAATCCATTCGGCAAGTGCTAATTTTCAGCCACGCTTGGCGCGGTAGATGCGGAAACCATTGCCCTCGGCCTTGATCGCGCACACGCCCAGATGCTCTTCGATCAGTGGCTGATATTTCAGGAAGCTGTTCGCGACCAGCCGCAGTTCGCCGCCGTTTTTCAGATGTTTAGCTGCTTTTCGCAGCAAGTTCTCGGTGGCGAAATAATCGGTGTGCACCCCGACGTGGAACGGCGGATTGCTCAGAATCGCGTTCAAACCCATCGGCGCGGCATCGATGCCGTCACCGGTCAGCACCTCGGCTTCCAGACCGTTGGCGGCCAAGGTGAGGCGGCTGCTGGCGGCAGCGAAGGCATCGACGTCGAGCAAGGTCACCTGATTGTGCGGGTAGCGACGCTTGACCGCCGCGCCCAGCACACCGGCACCGCAGCCGAAATCGAGCAAGTGTCCGCTCGGCAGTTTGTCCAGATGCTCCAGCAGCAGGGCGCTGCCGCGATCCAGTCGACCATGGCTGAACACGCCCGGCAGGCTGATGACTTTCAACGGGCCTTCGGCCAAGGGCAGCTCATAAGTCTGCGCCAGGCTTTCCAGCGATTTGGCTTCAGGCGCATTGGCCACGGTGACTTGCCATAGTTGGCAGTGACGGGCGCTGTCGAGTTTGCGTGGCTTGCCGAACGGGTTGAGCTGTTTCGATGCGCCTTCGATACCGCTGCGCTTTTCCCCCACCAGAAACACCTCGCGCCCGGCCAGACGCGCGGCCACGGCGTTGAGAATGTAATCGGTCAAATCCTTGGACTTGGGCAAAAACACCACCGCGTTGTCGAACTCGCGCTCCGGCACGCTCACGCCGAAATGGCTGCGGCCTTCGAAGCGCGCATCGAGTGCGGCCTGATCGCCGGCATGCCAGCACCAGCCGAACGCATTGGGCAGACGCCCGAGCAAATCGTCGGCGGGCAGACCGGCCAACAACAGCGAACCCTGGAATAACTCGGCCTGACGAAGCAGTACTTCACTGCGCGGATCCATAACTGCTCCTTGGAAAAAAAGTGCCGCAGTTTATCAACTGACGACCCGCAGCGCTTTACCGCTGAAGAACGCCTGCGCGTTTTCGGTCAATTGGCCGACGATGCGCTGCCGCGCCTCGCGACTGCCCCAGGCGTTGTGCGGGGTGACGATCAGCCGCGGGATATCGGCGGCCAGCAATGGATTGCCATTGACCGGTGGTTCGACGCTCAACACATCGGTGGCCGCACCGCCGAGGTGACCGTTGCGCAAGGCGTCCGCCAGGGCTTGCTCGTCGATCAAACCGCCACGGGCGGTGTTGACCACAAATGCGCCGGGCTTCATCGCCGCCAGTTCGCGGGCGCCGATGAAGTGGCGGGTGTGTTCGTTGAGCGGGCAATGCAGGGTCAGGGCGTCGATCTGCGGCAGCAATTCGTTCAGCGGCAGGCGATCCGGTCGGGCAGGTCGGCCCGGAATCTGCCCGAGCAGGACCCGCATGCCAAACGCTTCGGCCAGTCGTGCGACGGCGCCGCCGAGTTCGCCATGACCGAGCAGGCCGAGGGTTTTGCCTTCCAGTTCGACGATCGGGTAGTCGAGCAGGCAGAACTGTTTCGCCTGCTGCCAGCGACCTTCGCCCACCGCGTTCTGGTAATCAGCCAGGCGCGTGGCGAGGTTGAGCAGCAACATGATCGTGTGCTGCGCCACCGATGGCGTGCCGTAACCCTGACAGTTGCACACGCTGATGCCGTGGGTGCGGGCCGCGTCCAGATCGACGTTGTTGGTGCCGGTCGCGGTGATCAGGATCAGCTTCAGCTCGGGGTTGGCGACCATCGCGGCGGCGTCAATGCGGATCTTGTTGGTGATCGCCACAGTGGCACCCTGCAGGCGCTCACTGACCTGTTCGGGCAAGGTCTGGGCGAACAGTTGCAGGTCGCTGAAGCAGGCGCGCAACGGGCTGAGGTCGAGATCGCCGAGATCCAGAGACGGGTGATCAAGGAATACGGCGCGGCGCGGGTTCGTCATCAACTGTACCTTTTGTGCGGTGAACGGAAGGCGTAATCTGCCGAGCCTACCAGATGAAACAATTGGTTACTCAGTGCCCGAGGCGCTCACAAGTCCTGTGGGGGCGGGCTTGCTCGCGAAGAGGGCGTGTCAGGTCAATAAAGGTTGTCTGACACAGCGCCGTTCGCGAGCAAGCCCGCTCCCACAGGGAAACGCAGTCGGGTGATGTGTCCAAACTGATGATCGACCCCAGAGGAGCCCCCATGTACTGGACCGAATTCTTGACCGTTGCACTGATCCATCTGCTGGCCGTGGCCAGTCCCGGCCCGGACTTCGCCGTGGTGGTGCGTGAGAGCGTGACCCATGGCCGACGTGCCGGTACCTGGACGGCACTGGGTGTCGGCACGGCGATTTTCCTGCATGTCGGTTATTCGCTGCTGGGCATCGGCCTGATCGTGTCGCAATCGATTGTGCTGTTCAACGCCTTGAAATGGGCCGCCGCCGCTTACCTGCTGTACATCGGCTTCAAGGCCTTGCGTGCGCAACCGGCGAAAACCGTTACCGACGATCTGCACAAGGAAGCCGGTGTGCGTACCGCGCGCGGCGCTTTCACGTCGGGCTTCGTCACCAACGGCCTGAACCCGAAAGCCACGCTGTTCTTCCTCTCGCTGTTCACCGTGGTGATCAACCCGCACACCCCACTGGCGGTGCAGGCCGGTTACGGGGTTTACCTCGCGGTCGCGACGGCTGTCTGGTTCTGCCTGGTGGCCATGCTGTTCAGCCAGCAACGTGTACGCGCCGGTTTCGCCCGCATGGGTCACTGGTTCGACCGCACCATGGGCGCGGTGCTGATCGCCATCGGCGTGAAACTCGCGTTCACCGAGATGCATTAAGGACTGGCTGCGATCAAAATGTGGGAGCGGGCTTGCTCGCGAATGCGTCGGATCAGTCGACTTCATAGGTGACTGGAAGACCACTTTCGCGAGCCCGCTCCCAGAGGGGAGCGAGGCGATTCCTACACAAGTTTGCTGAGTTTGCTCAGGGTGTTGAGGTATTCGCGCGGATTCTCCCCGAGCAAACGGCGAAACATCGCGCTGAACGCCCGCGCGCTGCCGTAACCCAGGTCTCGCGCCACGCTTTGCACGCTGTCCCCGGCGAGCAGGCGCGGCAGGGCTTCCATCAGGCGCAGTTGCTGGCGCCAGGCGTTGAAACTCATCTTCAGTTGTCGCTGGAACAGCCGCGCCAGGGTGCGTGAGCTGGCGCCGACCTGCTGCGCCCAGTCTTCCAGGGTGTTGGGGTGATCCGGTGTGTGCAGCAACGCCATGCAGATGTTTTGCAGGCGCCGGTCAGTGGGCATCGGAATGTGCAGCGGCAGGTATTCCAGGCTGGCGAGTTCTTCCAGCATCAATTGCTGGATCAGCGGATTGTCCGCATGCGGCGGGCCCTGCACGGCGCGCAGGATCAGCTCGCGCAGCAGCGGCGTCACCGCCAGCACGCAGCACTGTTGCAGGCTGGGTGGTGACAATTCGGGGGAGATGAACAGCGAGCGCATCTGCACATCGCCGGACATGAATATCTCGTGCGCGACATGCGGTGCAATCCACACCGCGCGGCTCGGCGGAATCACCCAGGCACCGAGGTCGGTGACCACCCGCATGATCCCTCGCACGGCATACAACAACTGCGCCTCGCGGTGCAGGTGCAGCGGCTGGTGTGCGCCGTCCAGATAATCCCGGGGATAGGCGCTCACCGGGCCGTGTTCGAAATGGGTGATTAACATGTCTGATTCAATGATCTGGTTGGCAGGTATGCGCTTTTTCGCCAACTTAGCATAGGGCCGCTGACAACAATCCGCCCATTACAAACACAAGCGTGCCGCCATGAATCAATCTCGAAACGTCATACGCTACGTCAACGCCGCCCATGTGATCGACCACATGTTCATGCTGATTTTTCCCGCTGCCGTGCTCGGCATGACCCAGGCCTTCGGCCTCGACTACGCCGCGCTGATCGGGCTGTCGCTGGGCGGCTTCATCGCCTTTGGGGCGTGTTCGCTTCCGGCCGGCTGGCTGGGGGATCGCTGGAGCCGACGGCAGATGATGCTGGTATTTTTCTTCGGCATCGGCGCCTCGGCGATCTTCACCGGGCTGAGCAACGGCTCGACGATGCTGGTGGCGGGGCTGACCCTGATTGGCATTTTTGCCGCGATCTACCACCCGGTGGGCACCGCGATGCTGGTGGCCTACGCGCAGAACCGCGGGCGGGAAATTGGCATCAACGGCATGTGGGGCAACCTCGGCGTGGCGTTTTCGGCGCTGATCACCGGGTTGCTGGTGGCGCAGTTCGGCTGGCGTTCGGCCTTCGTGTTGCCGGGTGTGGTGGCGATTGCGCTGGGAGTCGGCTTTGCCTGGCAGGTGCGTGAGGAGCTGATCCCGCACCGTGCGCACACCGCCCTGAAAGGCGCTGCGGGGCAACGGATTTCGATGGTCACGGTGTTCACCGTGTTGGCGCTGGCCACTGCCACCGGTGGCGTGGTGTTCAATGCCACGACCATGACTTACCCGAAGCTGTTTCAGGAGCGTCTGCATGATCTGTTCGCCTCGCCGCAAACCCTTGGCGTGGTGGTCAGCCTGGCGTATGCCTTCGGGGCAGTGGCGCAATTGAGCATCGGCCAGGTGCTGCACCGGGTCAGTTTGAAATGGCCGTTTCTTGTCTTGACGCTGTGTCAGGCGCCGCTGTTGTACGCCATGGCGTATGTCGATGGCTGGGCGGTGATCGTGCTCGGTGCGGCGTTCATGTTCGTGGTGTTCGGCCAGGTGACGGTGAACGACTCGATGGTCGCCAATTTCGTTGCGCCGCAGTGGCAGTCACGGGTATTCGCCCTGCGTTACTGCCTGTCGTTCGGTGCCAGTGCGACGGCGATTCCGCTGATTGCCTATGTCGAACCGCGCCATGGTTTTGTCGGGCTTTACTTGATTCTGGCGGGCTTTGGCGTATTGACCTTCCTCGCGGCCGTGGTTTTCCCACGCACACCCTCCGAAGCGGCTGTAGGGCAAACGGCCTGATCGACGCTGAATACCGGCAAATGCTGGCGCAAAGCTAGCATTTGTACGGCTCTGCAAATCATTCCTTTGGCTGATTTGGCTGGGGTATAACGGCTCTAGAGTAATGCTCTCTACGCCAACACCGTGCAGCCAGAAAAGGGATTCATATGTTGCAGACTCGCGTCATTCCCCCGGCCGATGGGGCCTACCAGTATCCATTGCTGATCAAACGGCTGCTGATGTCCGGCGCCCGTTACGAGAAAACCCGCGAGATCATCTACCGAGACCAGTTGCGTTACAGCTATCCGACCCTGATCGAACGTGTGGCGCGACTGGCCAACGTGTTGACGGCGGCCGGTGTGAAGGCGGGTGACACCGTGGCGGTGATGGACTGGGACAGCCATCGCTACCTGGAATGCATGTTCGCCATTCCAATGATCGGCGCCGTGATTCATACCATCAACGTGCGCCTGTCGCCGGAGCAGATCCTCTACACCATGAACCACGCCGAGGACCGCTTTGTGCTGGTCAACAGCGAGTTCGTCGGGCTGTACCAGGCCATCGCACCGCACCTGACCACGGTGGAGAACACCCTGCTGCTGACCGATCTGCCGGAAAAGACTGCCGAGCTGCCGAACCTGGTCGGCGAGTACGAGCAACTGCTGGCCGCCGCGAGTCCGCAGTACGACTTCCAGGACTTCGACGAGAACTCGGTCGCCACCACGTTTTACACCACGGGCACCACCGGCAACCCGAAGGGCGTGTATTTCACCCATCGGCAACTGGTACTGCACACCATGGGCGTGTCGACCATCATGGGGGCGATCGACAGCGTACGCTTGCTCGGCACCAACGACGTGTACATGCCGATCACCCCGATGTTCCACGTGCATGCCTGGGGCCTGCCCTACGTGGCGACCATGCTCGGGCTCAAGCAGGTTTATCCGGGGCGTTACGACCCCGAATTCCTAGTCGAACTGTGGCGCAAGGAGAAGGTCACGTTCTCCCACTGCGTGCCGACCATCCTGCAGATGCTGCTCAATGCCAAAGGCGCGCAAGGCACCGATTTCGCTGGCTGGAAAATCGTCATCGGCGGCAGTGCGCTCAACCGTACGCTGTATGAAACCGCCAAGTCCCGGGGCATTCAGCTGACGGCGGCGTACGGCATGTCGGAGACCGGGCCGCTGGTGTCGTGTGCGCACCTGAACGACGAACTGATGGCCGGCACCGAAGACGAGCGCACCACTTACCGGATCAAGGCCGGTGTGCCGGGGCCGCTGGTGGAAGCGGCGATCGTCGACAGCGAAGGCAACTTCCTGCCCGCCGATGGCGAAACCCAGGGCGAACTGGTGCTGCGTGCGCCGTGGCTCACCGAAGGCTATTTCAACGAGCCGCAGAAGGGCGCCGAGCTGTGGGCCGGCGGCTGGTTGCACACCGGTGATGTGGCGACGCTCGACAGCATGGGCGTGATCGACATTCGCGACCGGATCAAGGACGTGATCAAGACCGGCGGCGAATGGATCTCCTCGCTGGACCTCGAAGACCTGATCAGCCGTCACGCGGCGGTACGTGAAGTAGCAGTGGTGGGGATTGCCGATCCGCAGTGGGGCGAGCGCCCGTTTGCGCTGCTGGTGATCCGTGAAGGGCACGAGATCGGCGCACGCGAGCTCAAGGAACACCTCAAGCCGTTCGTGGAATTGGGGCACCTGAGCAAGTGGGCGATTCCGAGCCAGATCGCCCTTGTTACTGAAATTCCCAAGACCAGTGTCGGCAAACTCGACAAGAAGCGCATCCGCCTCGACATCACCGAATGGCAGGCCAACAACAGCACCTTCCTCTCGACGCTCTGAGCGTCTGCTGGCGCGCCGAAAACGGCGCGCCAGCCCCACCAAGCAAGCGCTTGGCTTGTTAAATCCGAATTTTCAGCCATCCTTGCGGGGCCGACATGTGTCGGACTGGCGAAAGGACTGTTCCAGAGTGGCCGGCAGCTGCAAATCACACTTTAGAGGGATCAAGCAGTACCACCTGCTGGCTATAGTCCGCTCAAGGATTTTTAAGAACGGGGCACACGCACAACACGGGGCGATGCAACTTTGGAGTGACGTCGGGCGGCTACTGGCTCCCGGTCTTCCAGGCGTTTTTAAAAGTACTCACTGCCATAACAATAATGCACATGGAGTAGCGTCGATGACATCAGTAAACCAGTTCTGGCGCCGGGCTAAACTGCCTCTGGCCGTCAGTCTTGCCTCTACGCTCGCCGGGCCCGCATTCGGCGTCAGTTTCAACGTCGGTGAAATCGAAGGTCAGTTCGACTCCTCGCTCTCCCTGGGCATGAGTATCTCGACTCAGCAGCCGAACAAGGATCTTATTGGTGTCAACAACGGCGGCAAGGGCTTGTCCCAGACCTCCGACGACGGCCACCTGAACTTCAAGAGCGGCCAGGCCTTCTCGAAGATCTTCAAGGGCATCCATGATCTCGAATTGAAATACGGCGACACCGGGGTCTTCGTCCGGGGCAAATACTGGTACGACTTCGCGCTGCAGAATCAGGACCTGGAATACAAGGACGTCAGCAACCACAACCGCGATGTCGCGGCGCGCTCTTCCGGCGGGCAGATCCTCGACGCCTTCGTTTACCACAACTACTCGATTGCCGATGAGCCGGGTTCGGTGCGTCTGGGCAAGCAGGTGGTGAACTGGGGTGAAAGTACCTTCATTGGTGGCGGTATCAACTCGATCAACCCGATCGACGTTTCCGCGTTCCGTCGTCCAGGTGCCGAGATCAAGGAAGGCCTGATCCCGGTCAACATGTTCTACGTGTCCCAGAGCATCACTGAAAACCTCTCGGCCGAAGGCTTCTATCAGATCGACTGGCAGAAGACCGTGACCGACAACTGCGGCACATTCTTCTCGCAGCCGGACATCGTGACCACCGGTTGCGATGACAACCTGCGGGTGCTGAACAAACGCTCGACGATTCCGGGCATTGCGCTCGGCCCGTTGGCGAACGCTGGTGTCGATGTCAACGAAGAAGGTGTGCTGGTGCGCCGTTCGCCAAACCGCAACGCGCGTGACAGCGGGCAGTGGGGCGTTTCCGCCAAGTACATGTTCGATCCGCTGGCCACCGAGTTCGGCGCCTACTTCATGAACTATCACAGCCGTGCGCCGATCTTCAGCGCCACCGGTGCGCCTCAGTCGATCTATAACGGCGTCAAGGCGTTGCCAGGTCCGTTCCAGGCACTGGGGCCGCTGGTGGTCGCGGGCAACTCGGAATACTTCATCGAATACCCTGAGGACATTCGCCTCTACGGCCTGAGCTTCTCCACCACCCTGCCTACCGGTACGGCGTGGAGCGGCGAGGTCAGCTACCGGCCGAATGCCCCGGTGCAGTTGAACTCCACCGACATTCTGTTTGCCGGCGTACGTCCATTGGGCGGGGCGTTGACCAACGCGTCGATTCTCAACGGTGTGCCGGGGCAGGACCTGCACGGTTACAACCGCAAGGAAATCACCCAGCTGCAAACCACCCTGACGCACTTCTTCGATCAGGTGATGGGCGCCAACCGGTTGACCCTGGTGGGTGAAGTCGGCGTGACCCACGTCGGTGGGCTGGAAAGCAAATCCGAAGCCCGTTACGGCCGCGACCCAGTGTTCGGCCCGGGTGAGCTGCCATCGACCGGTGGCCTCAACACCTGCTCGCAGATCCTTAACACCTCCACCATCAACGGTGCCGGCCCAGGGGCTTCGCGCGACAACGTTTCCAGCAACTGCAACAACGACGGTTTCACCACGGCCACTTCTTGGGGCTACCGCGCTCGTGCAATCTGGGATTACAGCGACGTGTTCGCCGGTGTGAACCTCAAGCCGAACGTGGCCTGGTCCCATGACGTGAAAGGTTACTCGCCAGGCCCTGGCGGCAACTTCGAGGAAGGTCGCAAGGCCATCAGCCTCGGTCTGGATGCCGAATACCAGAACACCTACACCGCGAGTCTGGCCTACACCAACTTCTTTGGTGGCGACTACAGCACAGTGGATGATCGTGACTTCGTTGCCCTCAGCGTTGGCGTGAACTTCTAAGCAGAGTTTTTTCAGGACGAACATACATATGAAAATAACAAAGAGTCTGTTCCACGCCGGTGTTCTGGGATTGTCGTTGCTGGCGACCAGCGTCATGGCGGCCGTTCCCGCCGCCGAAGCCGACAAGCTGGGCAAGAGCCTGACCCCGATGGGCGCCGAAATGGCCGGTAACGCCGACGGTTCGATCCCGGCCTGGAAACCGCTGCCGAAAAATGCCGGCACGGTCGACAGCAAGGGCTTCCTGTCCGATCCGTTCGGCAGTGAAAAACCGCTGTTCACCATCACTGCGCAGAACGTCGACCAGTACAAGGACAAGCTCGCCCCGGGCCAGTACGCGATGTTCAAGCGCTACCCGGACACCTTCAAAATGCCGGTCTACCCGTCCCATCGCGGCTCGACCGTGCCGGATGACGTGTTCGCCGCCATCAAGAAAAACGCCACCACCACCAATCTGGTCGCTGGCGGCAACGGTCTGGAAAACTTCGATACCGCCGTGCCGTTCCCGATTCCGAAAAGTGGCCTGGAAGTGATCTGGAACCACATCACCCGTTATCGCGGTGGCAGCGTGACCCGTCTGGTGACCCAGGCGACGCCGCAAACCAACGGCTCGTTCAGCCTGGTGTATTTCCAGGACCAGTTCGTGTTCCGCGACAAGATGAAGGACTACGATCCGGCCAACCCGGGCAACATCCTGTTCTACTTCAAGCAGAAAGTGACCGCACCGGCGCGTCTGGCCGGTACCGTGCTGCTGGTGCATGAAACCCTCGACCAGGTGAAGGAGCCGCGCAAGGCGTGGGTCTACGCCACCGGTCAGCGCCGCGTGCGTCAGGCACCGCAAGTGTCCTATGACGGCCCGGGTACTGCCGCGGACGGTCTGCGTACCTCCGACAACCTGGACATGTACAACGGTGCACCGGATCGCTACGACTGGAAGCTTGAAGGCAAGAAAGAAATCTACATTGCCTCCAACAGCTACAAGATCGACTCGCCGACCCTCAAGTACACCGACATCATCAAGGCTGGTCATATCAACCAGGACCTGACTCGCTACGAGCTGCGTCGTGTCTGGCACGTGGTGGCAACCCTGAAACCGGGTCAGCGTCACATCTATGCCAAACGTGACTTCTACATCGACGAAGACACCTGGCAGGCAGCCGTCATCGACCACTACGACGGTCGCGGTCAGCTGTGGCGTGTGGCCGAGGCGCATGCCGAGGATTACTACGACAAGCAAGTGCCGTGGTACGCGCTGGAAGCCTTGTACGACCTGCAATCGGGCCGCTACCTGGCACTGGGCATGAAGAACGAAGAGAAATCGGCGTATGACTTCGGCTTCTCTGCCACCAAGAGCGAATTCCAGCCGGGCAACCTGGGCCAGGACGGTATCCGCTAAGCTGTCACCAGAGGCCGCATCCTCGAAAAAACGCCCCGACTGGTTCGGGGCGTTTTTTTTGCGTTGCGATTTTGTAGCCATTTGTAGCAACAACTTCATATGCACGCCGTTTAAGGCTAGTCTGCGGACATCTGCTACGCCGCCAACAGCCATTCAAACAAGAGCCGGCCATGACTGATCTGTCCCCGCTACCGGGTCCTGCAAGCGTTGCCGTCGCGACACTGGACGGGCGTTTCTTTCGCCCGCCGTTGCCTGACGGCTACGTATTGCGACCGCGTCTGTGTGAACGCCTGAGCGCCGGACTCGGTGGACGTCTGTTGCTGGTCTGCGCACCTGCAGGTTTCGGCAAGAGTTCGCTGGCGGTGGAGTTTTGTCAGAGCCTGCCAGCGCACTGGCAGAGTCTGTGGTTAGGTCTCAGCCCGCGGGATAACGACCCGGGACGGTTTCTCGAGCGGTTGCTGGAAGGGCTGCAGGATTACTTTCCAGACCTGGGCAGTCGCGCGCTCGGGCTGTTGAAAATGCGCCAGCGCCATCAGCCGTTTGCCTTCGAAGAATGGCTCGACGGTTTGCTCGATGAGCTGGCGCTGCAGTTGCAACCGACCGCGCCGCTGTTGCTGGTGCTCGACGATTACCATCTCGCCCAAGGGCCGGTACTCGACCGTTGCCTGCAGTTTTTCCTCAATCATTTGCCCGACGGCTTGCTGGTCATGGTCACCAGTCGCCAGCGCCCGGACTGGCATCTGGCGCGCCTGCGCCTGTCACGCCAGTTGCTCGAACTGCATGAGCAGGATCTGCGCCTGACCCATGATGAAGCCCTGACGCTGCTCGATCGGCACAGCAGTTCATTGCGCGGCGAGGCGTTGGAGAACCTGATCCAGCGCAGTGAGGGCTGGGTGGCCGGGTTGCGCTTCTGGTTGCTCGCGGTCTCCGAGGCCGGCAGCGAGGCGGCGTTGCCACCGGCACTGAACGGCGGGGAAGGGCTGATCCGCGATTACCTGCTGGAAGAAGTCATCGATTGCCTGCCGGCCGAGGTACAGTCATTTCTGTATGACACCGCGCCTCAAGAGCGTTTCTGCAGCGAACTGTGCGATGCAGTGCGCGAAGCCCATGACAGCGCCGAGATCCTGCGGTTTCTGTTGGCGCATCAGGTGTTTCTGGTGCCACTGGACGAACACGGTCACTGGTATCGCTACCACCATCTGTTTTCCGATCTGCTACGCAGCCGACCCGTGGCCCAGACTCTGGTGCCCGCCGCGACATTACATCTGCGTGCCTGTCGCTGGTTCAACGCCCAAGGCTTGCTGGATGAAGCGGTGGAGCAGGCCTTGCGCGCGGGGCATCTGGATGTGGCAGCGAATCTGGTGCAGAACCTGTCCGAGGAACAACTGCTCGCCGAGCAGAACGTCGGCATGTTGTTGCGCTGGAAAATGGACTTGCCCGACAGCCTGCTGATCAGCACGCCTCGGTTGATCGTGCTGTACAGCTGGGCGCTGGGGCTGGCCTGTCAGCTCGATGCTGCCGAAGAGTTGTCGAGTCATCTGAGCCGCTTCCTGCCGGCACCCTCGGCCTCCGCGCAGAAGTCGATGCTCGCGCAGTGGCTGGCGCTCAGCGGAATCATTGCCCGTGGGCGCGGGCATCGTGAGCTGACCCAGCGCTATTGCAGCGAGGCGCTGGAAAGCCTGCCGGTCAAGCGTTATGGGCAACGGCTGATGTGCCTGTCCACGTTATCCAATCTGGCGATTGCCGACGGCGACCTGTGGCGGGCCCGGGGCTTGAATCGAGAATCCCTCGAGCTGGCGCAACGCGTCGGCAACCCGTTGTTCGAGGCGCTGGCGCATTACGACCGGGCGCGGGTGTTGCAGGCGCGCGGGGAAATTCTGCGTGCGCTGGATGAAGTGCATCAGGGCCTGGAACGGTTGCGTGGTCTGTCCCCGCAACGTTTGTACGCGGTACGTGCGCGACTGACGCTGTATGAAGGTTTTCTGTTGTCCATGCGCTTGCAACCCCAGCAGGCGCGGGCTCGATTGCTGACTGGCCTGGCAGAAGCGCGGGCTTGCCGCGATATCAGCGTATTGATCGGCCACTGCGTGATCGCCCGTCTGGACGGTAGCGCCGGTGAGTTTGCCAAGGCCTTCGCCGAACTCGCCGAAGCCGAACGCCTGATGCACATCTGGGACGTGCCGCCGATCTACTATCTGGCGATGATCACCCTGGTCAAATGCGAACTGTGGCTGGCGCAAGGGCGCACCGATCTGGCTGAAGCCTGGCTGGCGCGACTGGGCCAGACCTACACCGGCGAACGCGCAGCGGCACCCCCCGAGTTTCATCCACAACTGCCATTGCACGTCGAGTTGCAACAGGCGTTGCTCGATGTGATTCAGGGACAGCCGATGCTCGCGGAAGGGCGGTTGAACGTGTTGCTGGAAAACGGTCAGCAAACCGGTCGGCAGTTGCTGTGTGTGATGGCGCTGGCGCAGAAAGTGATGTTGCTGCTGGGCAATGGCCGCGAACCCGAGGCGCGCAGGGCGTTGGGCCAGGCGCTGGAAGCGGCGGCTGGCGGCGTGATGCAGCCGTTTGACGCCCTGCTCAGAGAGCATTCGGACTGGTTGCGCAGCCAATTGCACAACTCACCGGCGCTTGCGGGACAGCAGTTGCTGGCGCATTTTCCGCAGGTGCCAGCACGGCCGGTCATTGAGTCCGCGGCTGCCGAACAACTCAGCAGTCGCGAACTGGCAGTGCTGCGTTTGATTGCCCAGGGCTGTTCGAATCAGGAAATCAGCGAGCAGTTGTTTATCTCGCTGCACACGGTGAAAACCCATGCCAGCCATATCAACAGCAAACTGGGGGTTGAGCGACGCACACAGGCGGTGGCGCGCGCCAAGGAAATGGGGATGTTGACCTGAGCCTTGGAGCGCTACACCGACGCAAACAAAACGCCCCGATCAAATCGGGGCGTTTTTGTTTGTTACCTGACCTGCAAGCCGGTGCGGCGGGGAGGAATCAGGCCATCAGGTCATTGGCGCTGAAGCTGTTCACACCCACCAACTGGATCTCGAAGTCCGCACCGGCGTGCCCGGTGACGTTGCCCGACAGCACATGATCGACGAAACGCAGTTGGCCGGCGCCGGTGAAGTCGGCAGAGCCGATGAAGGAGAACGCATTGAGGCCGTCTTGCAACAGGTTGGCGTCAAACATTCTCAGATCGATCTTGTCGCCCTCCAGACTGTTGAAGTCATTGATGACGTCACTCAGGCTTCCGGTTCCCACTTCGTTCAAGTTGCTGAAGACAAACTGATCGCTGCCGGCACCACCGATCAGGGTGTCCTTGCCGCCGCCGCCGAGCAGAATATCATTGCCGGCCCCGCCATCGAGCTGGTCATTGCCTGCACCGCCACTCAGGTAGTTGGCATCGGCGTTGCCGAACAATTTGTTGTCCTGGCCGTTGCCGAGCACACTGAAACCGCCAGTGCCGTTGATCCGTACGCTTTCCACGTTCAGCAGATTGCTCAGGTTCAGATCGACCACACTGTTCTGTTTCGCGTTGTACTGAATGCTCAACAAGTCGCGGCCAGGATCATTACCCTCCTGGATCAAGGCGAGCTCGGCAGCCTGATCCAGAATGTAGGTGTCATTACCCGCACCGCCGATCATGGTGTCGATGCCGGTGCCACCGTCCAGCACGTTGTTGCCGCTGTTGCCGGTCAACACGTTGTCCAGATCGTTGCCGGTCAGATTGAGCGCGTCACTTCCCAGCAACAGGCCGTCTTCGACACTGTAGGACAGTGTGTAACTCACGGAGGTCTTGATCAGATCGTGACCATCCCACGGGGTTTCCTGAATGGTGTCGTTGACGTTGTCGACAATGTAAATGTCATCGCCAGCGCCACCGTTCATTCTGTCGGCACCGGCACCGCCGTCCAGTACATCGTTGCCGGCTCCGCCGTCCAGGGTGTTGTCGTAGGCATTGCCGAACAGTTTGTTGTCCAGGGCGTTACCCATCACCCAGAATGCCCCGGCACCCAGGACCCGCACACTTTCCACATTTTGCAGATTGGACGCGTTGAGGTTGATCACGCTGCTGTTTCTGTCAGTCGAATATTCGATTGTCAGCAGGTCTCGCCCGCCATCGGCATTCTCCTGGATTCGCGACAGCTCCGAGGAGTCATCAAGGAAGTAGGAGTCATTGCCCGCACCACCGATCATGGTGTCGATGCCGGCCCCACCATTGAGGATGTTGTCGCCGTCGTTGCCGATCAGCACGTTATCCAGTGCGTTGCCCGTCAGGTTGAGCGCTGCACTGCCGAGCAGTTGCGCGTCTTCGAGGTTGGCCCCCAAGGTGTAGCTGATCCACGATTTGACCTGGTCTCGACCTTCGTCCGCCAGCTCGACGATGGTGTCACCGATGTTGTCGATCACGTAGATGTCATCACCGGCGCCCCCCGTCAGGGTGTCGACGCCTGTGCCGCCGTCCAGAACGTTGGCATCGGCGTTGCCGAACAGTTTGTTGTCCAGGGCATTGCCGGTCACGGTAAACGCGCCCGCACCGGTAAGGCGCACGCTCTCGACGTATTGCAGGTTGCTCTGGGACAGATTGACCACGGCGTTCTGGGCCGCGTTGTACTGGATGTCCAGCAGGTCCCGACCGATCTCGTCCGCTTCCTGGATCAGTGCCAGTTCTTCCGCTTGATCGAGGATATAGGTGTCATTGCCGCTGCCACCGATCATGGTGTCGATGCCGGCTCCGCCATTGAGCGTGTCATTGCCTGCACCACCGATGAGGGTGTTGTTGCCATCGTTACCGGTCAGCACGTTGTTCAGCTCGTTGCCGGTCAAGTTGATTGCGGCGCTGCCCAGCAGTTGACCTTCCTCGAGGTTGGCACCCAGCGTGTAGCTGATTGAGGATTTGACCTTGTCATAGCCTTCGCCCGCCAGCTCGACAACGACATCTGCGATGTTGTCGACCACGTAAGTGTCATCGCCTGCGCCACCAGTGAGGGTGTCGCTCCCGGCACCGCCATCCAGATAGTTGGCCTGGGCATTGCCGAACAATTTGTTGTCCAGTGCGTTGCCCAACAGGGTAAAGGCGCCCGAGCTATTGATGCGAACGCTTTCGAAGTTCTGCAGGTTGCTCTGGTTCAGGTCAATGACGCTGTTTTGTGTTGCATCGTAGTAGATGTTCAGCAGGTCGCGGCCCGAATCGGCATCTTCTTGCACGAGCGCCAGCTCGGCAGCCTGATCCAGGTTGTAGGTGTCGTTGCCGGCCCCGCCGATCATGGTGTCGACGCCGGCACCGCCATTGAGAATGTTATTGCCGGCGTTGCCGATCAGCACGTTATTGAGATCATTACCGGTCAGGTTGAGGGCGGAATCACCCAGCAGTTGGCCGTCTTCAATGTTGGCGCCCAGGGTGTAGTTGATCGAGGCCATGACTTTGTCGCGACCTTCACCAGCAAGCTCGACAACGATGTCGCCGTAGTTGTCCACCACATAGGTGTCATCGCCGGCACCGCCAGTGAGGGTGTCGACGCCGCCACCTCCGTCGATCCAGTCATTGCCGGCATTGCCGAACAGTTTGTTGTCGAGAGCGTTGCCCAGCATGGAGAACGCACCCTCACCGTTGATCCTCACGCTTTCCACGTTGATCAGGTTTGCCTGATTCAGATCGACGACGTTGGTCGAAGGGCCAGCGGCGTAGTTGATCAGCAGCAGATCGCGGCCCGGATCATTACCTTCTTGCACGAGAGCGAGTTCAGCCGCCTGATCCAGGTTGTAAGTGTCATTGCCGGCGCCGCCGATCATGGTGTCGACACCGGCGCCACCATTGAGGATGTTATTGCCGGCGTTGCCGATCAGCACGTTGTCGAGTTCGTTGCCGCTCAGGTTGAGGGCGGCGTTGCCCATCAATTGGCCGTCTTCGATATTGGCGCCCAGACCATAGGTGAGCGTGGTCATGACCTTGTCGCGGCCTTCGCCGGCGAGTTCGACGACGACATCGCCATAGTTATCGACCACGTATGTGTCGTCACCGGCACCGCCGGTGAGGGTGTCGGCACCCGCGCCACCGTCAAGCCAGTCATTGCCGGTATTGCCGAACAGCTTGTTGTCCAGTGCGTTGCCCTGCAGGGCGAAGGCGCCGGCGCCAGTGATCCGAACGCTTTCTACGTTGACAAGGTTTGCCTGGTTCAGATCGACGACGTTGGTAAGGGGGCCGGCAGCGTAGGTAATTGTCAGCAGGTCGCGACCCGGATCGGTATCCTCGTAAATCAACGCCAGCTCCGCGGCATTGTCGAGGATGTAAGTGTCGTTGCCTGCACCACCGGCCATGGTGTCAATGCCGCCGGCGCCGTTGAGTACGTTATTCAGGGCATTGCCGATCAGCACATCATTGAAGTTCGAACCGATGGCATTTTCTATCTTGGCGCCATAAGCGATGGCCAGCCCATCGTTGATCGCGGTTTGGGATGTGAGATCGACGAAGGCTTTGCCAATGTTGCTGTAAGCGCCTTCGTTGAGATTGATGCTGACGGAGGCGAGCTGGTTGCTGGCATCGATCGTGTCGTTTCCGCCGGCATCCCAGATCGTTTCGAAAATTGACTGATCCGGCGCCCACTTGTAGACGTTGTCCCCAGTCTGCCAGGCAGTATTGGCGCCATAAAGGCTCTGGATCGCGAGGATGTCCAGCACCATCGGCGTCGTCGGCTGATAGGAATAGTTGCTGTTGTAACTCATCACCGTGAAGTGAACGTCATCCAGAGCAGGCGTCAACAGCGTCTTGTTGGCTGCACTGGTATCGAACGGGTGCTTGAGACCCAGCGCATGACCGATTTCATGAACGAACGTCAGGTAGTCGTAAGTGCCGTTGACCGGGTTCGGGTCGTTGGTTTCAGTGCCGACCCAGACATCACCGGCAGCAGGAAGGTTGTCAGGAAAGTAGGCCCAGGCTGCGGTTTTATTGTCCATCAACCGATAGCCGCCAAAGCGCAGATCGCCAACGTTATTGATGTCGTCGCTGGTCAGCGTGAACGTGATGTTGGCAACGGCACTCCATGCACCCAGGGCATTGGTGATTGCAGTCTTCTGTGCAGCCGTCAGCTCATACAGCGCGTTGTATTCGTTTTTCGGACTGTAGCTTGTGGGGAAATACGAAGTCCCCGGTGCCATGAAACTGTAGCTGAGCGTTGTTTCCCCGCCGAAAGGCCAGTTCGGTCCTGTCCAGTATTTGCCGGCGATAAGGCTGTCGACGATAGCGACGCCAGTCAGCTTGGCAGGTAACGCGAGGGTATAAGTCGTGGGCGTAGGCATGCGGGGATTTCCTGAGTGCGCTGCGGCCCTTCCTGAATGCGACCGCTACAAAAAAATGCGATTTTGCACCAGAAGCAGATGCTTTGACATCATTGGGCCACTATTTTTCTGATTAGTGGCGTCAAATTACTGACCGGGCGATCTGTATCGGCTTGTGAAGTAGAATTCTGAAACAAGCCCTACTACCGTTCGTCCAGGACTCTCCATGACTGCATCCAGCCCAACGCTGATTCGCGAGACTTTCCCCGTCGGCCCGCTCCAGTGCAACTGCACGATCATCGGCGACCCGATCAGCAAAAAAGCCATCGTCGTCGACCCGGGCGGCAACCCCGACCTGATCATGGCGCGCCTCGATGCCCTGGGCCTGAAAGTGGTCAGCATCATCCACACCCACGCGCATCTCGACCACTTTCTCGCCTCCGGGCAGATGAAAGAAAAAACCGGCGCGACCCTGCATCTGCATAAAGAAGATCAGTTCCTGTGGGACAACCTCGAGATGCAATGCCAAATGTTCGGTGTGCCCTACACCCCGGTGCCGCCGCCGGATCGCTGGCTCAGTGACGATGAAGAGCTGGCCTGCGGCTGCGGCGTGGCGCTGCATACACCGGGTCATACACCCGGTTCCATGAGCTTTTGGTTTTCCGAGGCTAAGCTGTTGATTGCCGGCGACACGTTGTTTCGTCGCGGCGTAGGACGCACGGATTTGTGGGGCGGCGATCAGGCGACCATCGTGCGATCGATCAAGCAGCGGCTGTACACCCTGGACGAAGACGCAACAGTGATTACCGGACATGGCCCGGACACGCGTCTTGGGGATGAAATGCGGGAAAACCCGTTCGTGCGCGCCTAAACATTTTGTCACGAGTGTGCGGCGGAATTTTTCGGCATTGTCATGATCCAACGCCCGCAAAGGTCTATTGCCTAGGGCCGCTGCCACACAGAATGCGAAACCAGGAGCTCTTCATGTTCACCACGCCTCGTTTGATTATTGTTGCTACCGCTGTGGCCATGTTGGCCGGCTGCGCCTCGCCCAACCCGTATGACAATCAGGGGCAGGCCGATGGGGGCTCGCAAGGCATGAGCAAAACCGCCAAATACGGTGGTCTCGGCGCTCTGGCCGGTGCCCTGGCGGGTGCTGCCATCGACCACAACAACCGCGGCAAGGGTGCCTTGATCGGCGCGGCGGTGGTCGGTGCTTCGGCGGCCGGTTACGGTTACTACGCCGACCAGCAAGAGAAAAAACTGCGCGCCAGCATGGCCAACACCGGGGTTGAAGTGCAGCGTCAGGGCGATCAGATCAAGCTGATCATGCCGGGCAACATCACCTTCGCCACCGATTCGGCGAACATCGCACCAAGCTTCTATCAGCCGCTGAACAACCTGGCGGGCTCGTTGAAGGAGTTCAGCCAGAACCAGATCGAAATCGTCGGCTACACCGACAGCACCGGCAGCCGCCAGCACAACATGGATCTGTCCCAGCGTCGTGCGCAGAGCGTGGCCACCTACCTGACGTCGCAAGGTGTCAGCGGTGCCAACCTGTCGGCCCGTGGCGCTGGTCCGGATAACCCGATTGCTAGCAACGGTGACGTCAATGGTCGTGCGCAGAACCGCCGCGTTGAGGTCAACCTGAAGGCGATTCCGGGTCAGCAGTATGGTGGTCAGCAGCAACAGCCGGGTACGGTTCAGCAGTATCCGTAACTCAATGCTTGAGTGAAAAAATGCCCGGTCCTGTGATCGGGCATTTTTTTGTGTGGCCTGTGCCGGCACCTTCGCGAGCAAGCCCGCTTCCTCGGGGGAACGCATTTCAAAATGTGGGAGCGAGCCTGCTCGCGAAGGCGCCCGACCCCACCCTAAAATCATCAGATACAAAAAAGCCCCCGGACAAGCGAGTTGTCCGGGGGCTTTTTGTTTGCAGCGAAGACTGAATTACTTCTTCAAGCCATAGTGCTCATCAAGCATGCCTGGCGAGTTCGGGGCCTTCGGTGCGTAGTCGCGTGGCGGCTCCTGATCGCGCGGCGGCGTCAGGCGTTCGCGCGGTGCCTGCGCGGCATCGGCGTGCAAAGCGGCGATCAGGCGTTGACGGGTCTGCTCGTCCAGGGCCAGGCGGTTGGCACCCTCGGCGAGATGATCCTGCACCTCCTGATAGCTCTGGGTCAGCTTCTTGACCAGCATCGCGGTGCTGTTGAAGTGGGTGACCACCTCGTTTTGATAGCTGTCGAAACGCTCCTGGATATCATCCAGTTGACGCTGCGTACGGCTCGGCGCGGCATTCGGTGCGACGCGAGCGATCAGGAATCCAATGGCGACACCCACAACCAGGGCAAGAGTCGGTAACAACCAAACTAAGAGCGAGTGTTCCACGAGTCCTTCCTCTATAAACGGCTTTGCTTTACGTTAACGGCTCGAACCTGCGCTGTATACCGCGATTCACTCGCAATAGATTGGCACAGACAATTTGCTAGACGAGTCGACCCGATTCGAGGTCACGGAGTTCCTTCCTTGCTGATGCGTGAAACCCCTGTAGTGATTGCCGGCCCAGTCGGCCAGATTGAAGCACTGTACCTGGATAATGAGCAGCCACACGGCATCGCGTTGATCTGCCACCCGAACCCGGTGCAGGGCGGCACCATGCTCAACAAGGTCGTCTCGACCCTGCAGCGCACCGCGCGTGACGCAGGGCTGATCACCCTGCGTTTCAATTACCGTGGTGTGGGTGCCAGCGAAGGCGCACACGACATGGGCAGCGGTGAAGTCGACGATGCTCAGGCCGCCGCCGCGTGGCTGCGCGAGAAACACCCTGATCTGCCGCTGACCCTGTTCGGTTTCTCTTTCGGTGGATTTGTTGCGGCAAGTCTCGGCGGTCGTCTCGAGGCGCAGGGCGTGCAGCTCAAGCACCTGTTCATGGTGGCGCCGGCGGTGATGCGCCTGGGCGATCAGGATCAGCTGCCGCAGCACGGCGAGCTGACCGTGATCCAGCCGGAAACCGACGAAGTGATCGATCCGCAGTTGGTCTACGACTGGTCGGAACAACTCCAGCGCCCCCATGAGCTGCTGAAAGTGGCAGAATGCGGACACTTTTTTCATGGCAAGCTGACCGATCTCAAGGATCTGATCCTGCCGCGTCTCTCGAATTGATTGCAGTCTGACAAGCGATTACCCATGACGAACCGTACCCGAATCCTTACCGGCATCACCACCACCGGCACGCCGCACCTGGGCAACTACGCCGGGGCCATTCGCCCGGCGATTCTCGCCAGCCGCGACAGCAATGCCGATTCGTTCTACTTCCTGGCCGACTACCACGCCCTGATCAAATGCGATGACCCGCTGCGCATCCAGCGCTCGCGTCTGGAAATCGCCGCGACCTGGCTGGCCGGTGGCCTGGATGTCGACCGCGTGACGTTCTATCGTCAGTCCGACATCCCGGAAATCCCCGAGCTGACCTGGCTGCTGACCTGCGTCGCGGCCAAGGGCCTGCTCAACCGCGCGCATGCCTACAAGGCTTCGGTGGACAAGAACGTCGAGACCGGTGAAGACCCGGATGCCGGCATCACCATGGGTCTCTACAGCTACCCGGTGTTGATGGCGGCGGACATCCTCATGTTCAACGCGCATAAGGTGCCGGTCGGTCGTGACCAGATCCAGCACGTGGAAATGGCCCGTGACATCGGCCAGCGCTTCAACCATCTGTTCGGCCAGGGCAAAGAGTTCTTCACCATGCCCGAAGCGCTGATCGAGGAAAGCGTGGCGACATTGCCAGGCCTCGACGGGCGCAAGATGTCGAAGAGCTACGACAACACCATCCCGCTGTTCTCCAGCGCCAAAGAGATGAAGGACGCGATCTCCCGTATCGTTACCGACTCCCGCGCGCCAGGCGAAGCGAAAGATCCGGACAACTCGCACCTGTTCACTCTGTTCCAGGCGTTCGCCACGCCGGCACAGGCTGACGAGTTCCGCAGCGAACTGCTCGGCGGCCTGGGTTGGGGCGAGGCGAAGAATCGTCTGTTCCAGTTGCTGGATAACGAACTGGGCGAGTCCCGTGAGCGTTATCACCAACTGATCGAGCGCCCGGCCGATCTGGAAGACATCCTGCAACACGGCGCGAAAAAGGCCCGTGCCGTGGCGACGCCGTTCCTCAACGAACTGCGTGAAGCGGTCGGTCTGCGTTCGTTCGTCAATCAGGTGCAAGTGGCGGCGACCACCAAGAAGAAAGCCGCGAAAGCTGCACGCTTCGTCAGCTTCCGTGAAGATGATGGCAGCTTCCGTTTCCGTCTGCTGGCGGCCGATGGCGAGCAACTGCTGCTGTCGCGCAACTTCGCCGACGGCAAAACTGCAGGTCAGGTGACCAAGCAACTGCAATCCGGCCAGCCTCTGGATGTGCGCAATGAAGACCTGAGCTTCAGCGTATGGCTGGAAGGCGAGTGCGTCGGCGACAGCCCGGCCTTCGCTGATGCGGCTGCGCGGGACGCGGCCATCGAGGCCCTGCGCGTTGCGCTGACCCCGGTTCAGGACTAATCCGCGGCGCGGCCCGACCAAGGGCTGATTGCCATTCCTACGGGCCGTCGCTACAGTGACGGCCCGTTTTTGTTGCCTTGCTAACGAATTATGACGCCCCTAGAACGATACCAAGCTGATCTGAAACGCCCGGACTTCTTCCATGACGCCGCGCAGGAAACTGCTGTTCGTCATTTGCAGCGCCTGTACGAAGATCTGATCGCCGCTGACCAGAACAAGCCGGGCCTGCTGAGCAAGCTGTTCGGCAAGAAGGATCAGACGCCGGTCAAGGGTCTGTATTTCTGGGGCGGCGTGGGCCGCGGCAAGACTTACCTGGTCGACACCTTCTTCGAAGCGCTGCCGTTCAAGGAAAAGACCCGCACCCACTTCCACCGCTTCATGAAGCGTGTGCACGAAGAGATGAAAACCCTCGGTGGCGAGAAAAACCCGCTGACCATCATCGCCAAGCGCTTTGCGACCGAGTCGCGAGTGATCTGCTTCGATGAATTCTTCGTCTCCGACATCACCGACGCGATGATCCTCGGTACGCTGATGGAAGAGCTGTTCAAGAACGGCGTGACTCTGGTCGCGACCTCGAACATCGTTCCGGACGGCCTGTACAAGGACGGTCTGCAACGTGCGCGCTTCCTGCCGGCGATCGCGCTGATCAAGCAGAACACCGAAATCGTCAACGTCGACAGCGGTGTCGACTACCGACTGCGTCACCTCGAACAAGCGGAGCTGTTCCACTATCCGCTGGACGAAGCCGCTCATGAAAGCCTGCGCAAGAGCTTCCGCGCGCTGACGCCAGAGTGCACCGCAGCGGTCGAAAACGATGTGCTGATCATCGAGAATCGCGAAATCCGTGCCCTGCGCACCTGCGATGACGTGGCCTGGTTCGACTTCCGCGAACTGTGCGACGGCCCTCGCAGCCAGAACGACTACATCGAACTGGGCAAGATCTTCCACGCCGTGCTGCTCAGCGGTGTCGAGCAGATGAGCGTCACCACCGACGACATCGCCCGGCGCTTCATCAACATGGTGGACGAGTTCTACGACCGTAACGTCAAGCTGATCATTTCTGCCGAAGTCGAGTTGAAAGACCTGTACACCGGCGGACGCCTGACGTTCGAGTTCCAGCGCACGCTCAGCCGTCTGCTGGAGATGCAATCGCACGAATTCCTGTCGCGGGCACACAAGCCTTAAACAGATTTCGAATATGAAAAAGGCCTGCTGATGCAGGCCTTTTTTTATGCGCTGAAGACCGTTCGGATTCACCACAAACCCCTCTGTGGGAGCGGGCTTGCTAGCGAAAACGGTGTGTCATTCAACATGAATGTCGACTGATGCGCCGTCTTCGCGAGCAAACCTGCTCCCACAGGAGATCTTCGTATAGCCGAAGGTTAAGCTGCCTGCTGGAACTGCTGCCGATACTGGTTCGGCGACAGCTCGGTGTGCTGACGGAACAGCCGCGCAAAGAAACTCGCATCGTCGTAGCCGACCTCATAACTGATGGTCTTGATGCTCTTGCGGCTGCCGGACAACAGGCCCTTGGCGGTCTCGATGCGCAGGCGCTGCAGATAGTGCAGCGGCTTGTCTCCGGTGGCGGTCTGGAAGCGACGCATGAAGTTGCGGATGCTCATGCCATGCTCGCGCGCCACGTCTTCGAAGCGGAACTTGTCGGCGAAGTGCTCTTCGAGCCAGTGCTGGATCTGCAGGATGATCACGTCCTGATGCAGCTTCTGGCCGCCGAAACCGATGCGCCCCGGCGAGTAGCTGCGTTGCACTTCATAAAGGATGTCGCGAGCCACGGCCTGCGCCACGTTGGCGCCGCAGAAGCGTTCGATCAGGTAGATATAGAGGTCGCACGCTGACGTTGTGCCGCCGGCGCAATACAGATTGTCGGCGTCGGTCAGGTGCTTGTCCTGATTCAGGTACACCTTGGGGAAACGCTCGGCGAAGGCATTGAAGAAGCGCCAGTAGGTGGTCGCTTCCTTGCCATTGAGCAGCCCGGCCTCGGCCAGCCAGAAGACGCCGGTGGCTTCACCGCACAGGACGGCGCCGCGGGCATGCTGTTCGCGCAGCCATGGCAGGATCTGTGGATAACGCCCGCACAGCGTTTCGAAATCGTCCCAAAAGGCCGGGAGGATGATGACATCGGCGCTTTCCAGGCCGCCGTCCACCGGCATCACCACGTCACTGAAGCTGTTCACCGGTTTGCCGTCGGGGCTGACCAGGCGGGTTTCGAACGCCGGTGTCAGGCCGTGGCCCAGCTGTTTGCCATAACGCAGGCTGGCCAGATGGAAGAAATCCTTGGCTTGCATGAGAGTGGATGCGAAAACCCGGTCGATTGCCAGGATGCTGACGCGCCGCAAGGGCGTGGAGACTTGCTTGGACATAATTCAACTTTTGTTTTGTTTTTATAAGGGAAAGTGGTCACCAGACGGCTGGATCGTCTTATTTTTTGTCGGATGTGTCCAGTGTCCTGTATCGGAAGTGGGGCTTAGTCTCTGAGGAACACATCCCTCCAACAAGAAAGAAAGGTGCCGCATGATCCCCAGAACCTTGTTCAGCTCCGAGCACGAATTGTTCCGTGACAGCGTACGAACCTTCCTCGAAAAAGAGGCCGTGCCGTTCCATGCGCAATGGGAGAAACAAGGCCATATCGACCGCAAGCTGTGGAACAAGGCAGGGGAGGCAGGGATGCTCTGCTCGCATCTGCCGGAAGAGTACGGCGGCCTGGGTGCGGACTTTCTGTACAGCGCAGTGGTGATCGAAGAAGTCGGTCGTCTTGGTCTGACCGGCATCGGTTTTTCGCTGCACTCGGACATTGTGGCGCCCTACATCCTGCATTACGGAAGCGAGGCACTGAAGCACAAGTACCTGCCGAAACTGGTCTCGGGCGAGATGGTCAGTGCCATCGCCATGACCGAGCCGGGCGCCGGCTCCGATCTGCAAGGGGTCAAGACCACCGCAGTGCTGGACGGCGACGAGTACGTGATCAACGGTTCCAAGACCTTCATCACCAACGGTTTCCTGGCTGACCTGGTCATCGTCGTCGCCAAGACCGATCCGAAGGCCGGCGCCAAGGGCACCAGCTTGTTTGTGGTAGAGGCAAATACGCCGGGCTTCGAGAAGGGCAAGCGCCTGGAAAAGGTCGGAATGAAGGCCCAGGACACGTCGGAATTGTTCTTCCAGGACGTACGCGTGCCGAAGGAAAACCTCTTGGGGCAGGCCGGGGCAGGGTTTGCCTACCTGATGCAGGAACTGCCGCAGGAGCGCCTGACCGTGGCGATCGGTGGTCTGGCTTCAGCCGAGGCTGCGCTGAAGTGGACGCTCGATTACACCCGTGATCGCAAGGCATTCGGCAAGGCGATCGCCGACTTCCAGAACACGCGCTTCAAGTTGGCGGAGATGGCTACCGAAATTCAGATCGGCCGGGTCTTCGTCGATAAATGCCTGGAGCTGCACCTGCAAGGCAAGCTCGATGTGCCGACGGCGGCGATGGCCAAATACTGGGGCACCGACCTGCAATGCAAGGTGCTCGACGAGTGCGTGCAGTTGCATGGCGGCTACGGCTTCATGTGGGAATACCCGGTCGCCCGGGCGTGGGCGGATGCGCGGGTGCAGCGGATTTACGCCGGCACCAATGAAATCATGAAGGAGATCATTGCGCGGTCGCTCTGATCTTCGTTGTCTTGGCGGGCCTCTTCGCGAGCAGGCTCGCTCCCACAATGGATCACTGTACCTGTGGGAGCGAGCCTGCTCGCGAAGCTTTTAGCGGTCGATCAAGGCGCCGGATTCGGATGATCCTGGTGAATCGCCTCAATCCCGGCCAGCACTTCGTCGGAAAGCTTCAGATCGAAACTGGCAATGTTGCTATCCAGCTGCTCAAGCGTCGTCGCGCCAATAATGTTGCTGGTGACGAACGGTTGCTGAGTGACGAACGCCAGGGCCATTTGCGCCGGGTCCAGCCCATGCTCGCGGGCCAGGGCCACGTAACGGCTGCAAGCGGCTTCCGATTGTGCGTTGAAATAGCGGCTGAAGCGGCTGTAGAGGCTCAGGCGGCCTTTCGGTGGGCGGGCGCCACCTTCGTACTTGCCTGACAGGAAACCGAACGCCAGCGGCGAATAGGCAAGCAGGCCGCACTGTTCGCGGATGGCGATTTCCGCCAGGCCGATCTCGAAGCTGCGATTGAGCAGGTTGTACGGGTTCTGGATCGACACCGCACGCGGCCAGCCCCGGGCTTCGGCCAGGGCGAGGAAGCGCATGGTGCCCCACGGCGTCTCGTTGGACAGGCCGATGTGGCGGATCTTGCCGGCCTTGACCTGCTCGTCGAGAGCTTCAAGGGTGTCTTCGAGCGGCGTCAGGTTGGCTTCGATCTTGTGTTTGTAACCCAGTTGGCCGAAGAAGTTGGTGCTGCGCTCCGGCCAGTGCAATTGATAGAGGTCGATGTAATCGGTCTGCAGGCGCTTGAGGCTGGCGTCCACCGCTGCGGTGATGTGCTGGCGATTGTGGCGCAGGTTTTTGTCACGGATGTAGTCGATGGTGTTGCCGGGGCCGGCGATCTTGCTGGCGAGGATCCAGTCGGCGCGGTCGCCACGGCTCTTGAAGTAATTGCCGATGTAGCGCTCGGTGGTGGCGTAGGTTTCGGCTTTCGGCGGCACCGGGTACATCTCGGCGGTGTCGATGAAATTGATCCCGGCCTCTTTGGCCCGCTCGATCTGCGCGAAGGCTTCAGCTTCAGTGTTTTGCTCGCCCCAGGTCATGGTGCCGAGGCAGATTGCACTCACGTTCAGGTCGGTACGGCCTAGCTGGCGATAGTCCATCGGGTGCTCCTTGGGCAAAACAATCATAAAAGCAGGTTGAAAATTTTTTCGCAATCTGCATAATTGCCGACCTCTTTCTGCAGTGGAAGTGATGCGCCGCCGCCGAAGAATCTTGCCGTTGAACGGACGCGCCGACCCGAGCCCCCGAAAGCGTCTGTATCCGGCTGCCTTTGACTTGTCAAAGTACGCACTATTCAGTAAGATCCGCCGTCTAATTTACAGGGCGGCCCCTGAGGCTATAAAGAATGAAAACTTTTACTGCTAAACCAGAAACAGTAAAGCGCGACTGGTTTGTCGTCGACGCTGCTGGTCAGACCCTGGGTCGTCTGGCCACCGAAATCGCGAGCCGTCTGCGTGGCAAGCACAAGCCTGAGTACACTCCTCACGTTGACACCGGCGACTACATCGTCGTAATCAACGCCGAGCAGATCCGTGTAACCGGTGCTAAAACCACTGACAAAATGTACTACTCCCACTCCGGTTTCCCGGGCGGCATCAAGTCGATCAACTTTGAAAAGCTGATCGCTAAAGCCCCTGAGCGCGTGATCGAGACCGCGGTTAAAGGCATGCTGCCTAAAAACCCGCTGGGTCGTGACATGTACCGTAAGCTGAAAGTCTATGCGGGCGCTGCACACCCTCATACTGCTCAGCAGCCCCAAGAACTGAAGATTTAACGGAATAGTTCATTATGTCGGCGACTCAAAATTACGGCACTGGCCGTCGCAAGACCGCAACCGCACGCGTTTTCCTGCGTCCGGGTACTGGTAACATCTCCATCAACAACCGTTCGCTGGATAACTTCTTCGGCCGCGAAACTGCCCGCATGGTAGTTCGTCAGCCGCTGGAGCTGACCGAGACTGTCGAGAAATTCGACATCTACGTCACCGTGATCGGCGGTGGTGTAAGTGGTCAAGCTGGCGCAATCCGCCACGGCATCACTCGCGCTCTGATGGACTACGACGAAACCCTGCGTAGCGCTCTGCGCAAAGCTGGCTTCGTTACCCGCGACGCCCGTGAAGTTGAACGTAAGAAAGTTGGTCTGCGTAAAGCGCGTAAGCGTCCGCAGTACTCGAAGCGTTAATTCGTTTCCACGTTCAAAAAAGAACGCCCGATTCCTCACGGAACCGGGCGTTTTTTTATGCCTGCGATTTATTAAAGAATTGCGCTGTGACAACTTGCCACATTCGTAGACCCCCTATACTACAAGGCTTGAGGGTGGGAGCCCCGGGTAATTCCCTTGTCAGAATTGGGGCTTTTCATTACCATCTCGGCAAAATTTTTATAAGTAACATTGATTTATTTAGTAGATGCCTGATTTAACAGGCCACAAAGCTGATGGGAGAGGACTGAATGAGCAATGACGGCGTGAATGCAGGCCGGCGTCGCTTCTTGGTAGCAGCCACATCCGTGGTGGGTGCTGCAGGAGCGGTGGGGGCTGCGGTCCCGTTCGTGGGGTCATGGTTTCCCAGTGCCAAGGCGAAAGCCGCCGGTGCACCGGTGAAAGTGAATGTCAGCAAGATCGAGCCAGGACAGCAGATGATTGCCGAGTGGCGCGGCCAGCCGGTGTTCATTGTCCGCCGTACTGCGGAAATCCTGGGGAATCTCAAGAAGATCGAGGGCCAGCTCTCCGATCCGACTTCCAAAAACTCCACGCAACCTACCTATGTCGACCCTGAAGTGCGTTCGATCAAGCCGGAAATTCTGCTGCTGATCGGGATCTGCACTCACCTGGGTTGCTCACCAACCTTCCGTCCCGAAGTGGCGCCTGCGGATCTGGGTAAAGACTGGGTCGGTGGCTATTTCTGCCCTTGCCACGGTTCCCACTACGATCTGGCTGGCCGCGTCTACAAGTCGCAACCTGCGCCTTTGAACCTGCCAGTTCCCCCGCATTCCTATGAGACCGATGACCTGATTGTCATTGGCGTCGATACGGAGAAAGCGTGATGAGCAAGTTCATGGATTGGGTTGATGCACGCTTCCCCGCCACCAAAATGTGGGAAGACCATCTCAGCAAGTATTACGCTCCAAAAAACTTCAACTTCTTCTATTTCTTCGGTTCGTTGGCGCTGCTGGTGCTGGTCAACCAGATCGTCACCGGTGTCTGGCTGACGATGAGCTACACCCCGTCGGCAGAAGAGGCATTTGCTTCCGTTGAATACATCATGCGCGATGTCGAGTACGGCTCGATCCTGCGTCTGTTGCACTCCACCGGCGCTTCGGCGTTCTTCATCGTGGTTTATCTGCACATGTTCCGTGGTCTGCTCTACGGTTCGTACCAGAAGCCTCGTGAGCTGGTGTGGGTCTTCGGCATGCTGATCTACCTCGCGCTGATGGCTGAAGCATTCATGGGTTACCTGCTGCCGTGGGGCCAGATGTCCTACTGGGGTGCCCAGGTGATCATCTCGCTGTTCGGTGCGATTCCGGTCATCGGTAACGACCTGACCCAGTGGATTCGTGGTGACTACCTGATCTCCGGGATCACCCTCAACCGCTTCTTCGCCCTGCACGTGGTAGCCCTGCCGATCGTGATTCTCGGTCTGGTGGTGCTGCACATTCTGGCGCTGCACGAAGTCGGTTCGAACAACCCTGACGGCGTCGACATCAAGAAGCATAAAGACGAAAACGGTATTCCGCTGGACGGCATTGCCTTCCACCCGTACTACACCGTGAAAGACATCGTCGGCGTGGTGGTCTTCCTGTTCATCTTCTGCTTCATCGTGTTCTTCTTCCCTGAAATGGGCGGCTACTTCCTCGAAAAACCGAACTTCGAGCAAGCCAACCCGTTCAAGACGCCTGAGCACATTGCGCCGGTCTGGTACTTCACGCCGTTCTACGCGATCTTGCGTGCGATCCCGGACAAACTCATGGGCGTTATCGCCATGGGAGCCTCGATTGCTCTGCTGTTCGTGCTGCCATGGCTTGATCGCAGTCCGGTCAAATCGATGCGCTACAAGGGCTGGATGAGCAAAATCTGGCTGGTGGTGTTCTGCATCGCGTTCGTGATCCTCGGCATTCTGGGCGTACTGGCCCCGACTCCGGAGCGTACGTTGGTGTCGCAGATCTGCACCTTCCTGTACTTCGCCTACTTCATTCTGATGCCGTTCTACACCAGGCTCGAGAAGACCAAACCGGTTCCGGAAAGGGTGACTGGCTGATGAAAAAGTTATTTTTTGCTCTGATTTTTGCTGCTTTGCCTGTGCTGTCTTTCGCCGCCGAACACGGTGGTCCGGAGCTGGAAAAAGTCGATATCGACGTGTCCGACAAGGCTGCCCTGCAAGATGGTGCGCGTACCTTTGCCAACTATTGCATGGGTTGCCACAGTGCCAAGTTCCAGCGTTACGAGCGGGTTGCCGATGACCTCGGCGTCCCCCACGAAATGATGCTCGATAAACTGGTGTTCACCGGTGCCAAGATTGGCGACCACATGAACATCGGCATGCAGCCGGCGGACGCCAAGACCTGGTTCGGTGCTGCGCCGCCGGACCTGACCCTGGTGGCGCGTGTGCGCGGCACTGACTGGCTCTACGGTTACCTGCGCTCGTTCTACGAAGATCCTGCACGCCCATGGGGCGTGAACAACAAGGTCTTCCCGAACGTCGGCATGCCTAACGTGCTGGTCGGCCTGCAAGGTCGCCAGGTGGTTGGCTGCAAACAGGTACAGATCGTCGAAGACGGCAAGAAGCAATATGATCCGCTGACCGGTACGCCGCTGACCCATGAAGCGTGCGATCAGTTGACCATCGTGCCGAAAACCGGTGCTCTGAACGAAGAGCAGTTCGATGAGAAGGTCAAGAATCTGGTAACCTTCCTGGCTTACTCGGCTAACCCGGTTAAGCTGCAACATCAGCGCATCGGTACTTACGTCTTGCTGTACCTGGCGTTCTTCTTTGTGTTCGCCTACCTGCTCAAGCGTGAATACTGGAAAGACGTGCACTGATACGCTTCAAGCATTGCTGTTAATCGCGCGCGCCCAAGGGCGCCTCCGATAACGCAACGTCTGGTCAGCCAGGTGTTGCGGGAGGCGCCCTCTGGGCGCGCGCGTTTTTCCGGTTCCGATAATTTCAACAAGCGAGGAGGATCGCCATGGGCGTGACCAATCGGTTGGCCTGTTACTCCGACCCCGCCGACCACTATTCCCACCGAGTGCGCATCGTGCTTGCAGAGAAGGGTGTCAGCGCCGAAATCATTTACGTGGAAGCTGGTCGCCAGCCGCCTAAACTGATTGAGGTGAACCCTTACGGCAGTCTCCCGACGCTGGTCGATCGCGACCTGGCGTTGTGGGAGTCGACCGTGGTGATGGAATATCTGGATGAGCGTTACCCGCATCCGCCACTGATGCCGGTTTACCCGGTGGCGCGTGCCAACAGCCGTCTGCTGATTCACCGTATTCAGCGCGACTGGTGTGGTCTTGTGGATCTGATTCTGGATCCGAAAAGCAAGGAGGCCGCGCGTGTCGTGGCGCGCAAGGAATTGCGTGAAAGCCTGACGGGCGTGTCGCCGCTGTTTGCCGACAAGCCGTTTTTCCTCAGTGAGGAACAAAGTCTGGTGGATTGCTGCCTATTGCCAATACTCTGGCGTTTGCCGATTCTGGGTATTGAACTGCCGCGGCCGGCCAAGCCGCTGCTTGATTATATGGAGCGCTCGTTTGCGCGTGAGGCTTTCCAGGCGAGTCTGTCTGGTGTCGAACGCGATATGCGCTAAGGCTTAAGGAGCCGCTATGAACTCCAGTCGACCTTATCTGGTCCGCGCGCTCTACGAGTGGATTGTGGATAACGATTGCACCCCGCACATGCTGGTCAATTCTGAATACCCGGCGGTGCAAGTGCCGCAGGGTTTCGCCAGTGACGGGCAGATTGTCCTGAATATCTCGCCCAGCGCCGTGCGGCATCTGCACATGGACAACGACGTGGTGACCTTTGAAGGTCGCTTCGGTGGTGTCCCGCACAGCCTGTACGTGCCGATCAGTGCGATCTTGGGTATCTACGCCCGGGAGAACGGTCAGGGCATGGTGTTCGATCTCGAGTCGCCGATGGATGACGAAGACGATATCGAGCCGGATGACGATTTGCCGCCGCCGGACAGCGAGCCGCCGCGCCCGAGTGGCCGGCCAAGCCTGAAAGTGGTGAAGTAATAAAAAAGGCGATCCGGATGGGTCGCCTTTTTTGTGTCTGCGTGTTGGGCGTCAGTCGATGTATTCGAACAGCTTGACGATCTTTTGCACGCCGGAAACGCCTTGCACCAGGTTGGTTGCTTGCGTGGCTTCCTGTTTGGTCAGCAGGCCCAGCAGATAGACGATGCCGTTCTCGGTCACGACTTTGATGCGCGAGCCAGGGATGTTTGGATCGGTGAGCATCTGGGTCTTGATCTTGGAGGTCAGCCAAGTGTCGTTCTGGCGAGCCAGAAAGCCGGACGGTGGTATGACCTGCAACTCGTTGTGAACGGTTTTCACACGCTGGACGGCGGCAGCGGCTTGTTCAGCCTTGGCCTTCAAGTCTGCGCTGGGTGTTTGTCCGGCCAGCAATACGACACCGTTGAAGCTGGTGACGACGATGTGCGAGTCCTTGTCCAGTGCGGGGTCGGCTTTGTTCACGTTGACGCCGACCTTGGTCTCGATCAGCGAGTCATCGATCTTGCTGCCGAAGGTGCGGGTGCCGCGATCATCGTCAATCGGCGCTTCACGGCTGGCGCTCACCACCGAGGTGCAGCCGCTGATGGCCAGGCACAGGGTCACGGCCAGCAGGCCAAGGCGATTAGGGGTCATTCTTCACTCCCGAACAATTGGCTGTCGATCAGATCGCAGAGGCAATGGATCGCCAGCAGATGGACTTCTTGAATTCGTGCGGTGACATGAGCCGGTACACGGATTTCGACGTCTTCAGGCAGCAGCAGTGATGCCATGCCGCCGCCGTCGCGGCCAGTCAATGCTACGACAACCATTTCGCGATCATGTGCGGCCTGGATCGCTTGAATAATGTTTGCCGAGTTACCGCTGGTCGAAATAGCCAGCAATACATCGCCAGGCTGACCGAGTGCGCGGATCTGCTTGGAGAACACTTCGTTGTAGCTGTAGTCGTTGGCGATCGAGGTGATCGTCGAGCTGTCGGTGGTCAGGGCGATCGCCGGCAGGCTCGGGCGTTCACGCTCGAAGCGGTTGAGCAGTTCGGAGGAGAAATGCTGGGCGTCGCCGGCCGAGCCGCCGTTGCCGCACGAAAGCATTTTGCCTTCGTTGAGCAGGGCGTTGACCATGATCTGGCTGGCTTGCTCGATGTGCGGTGCAAGTACGTCCATCGCCTGTTGCTTGGTGTCGATACTGGCCTGGAAAAGCTGGCGAATTCGGGATTGCATGTCCATCTGTGTGACCTTAAGTGGCGCGGCTGTTCGGCACGTGAATGTGCAGCCCGCAAAGCAAAGAGCAAAAATTGTCGGTGAAAGTGTCCGGGGTGGTGTGCAGAGAATCAACCATCGAACGCATTCTGCAACCAGTTCAACTGATCCGGGTGCCTGTCGATGGCCACCACGTCGAAGCGGCAAGGGGAATCGGCCCAGCGTGACTCGCGCTGAAGAAAATACTGCGCGGCAAAAATCAGTTTCTGCCGTTTGCGCTCATCGATACTAGCGAGCGCGCCACCCCATTGAGTATTTTTTCTGTAGCGGACTTCAACGAATACTACTGTATCGCCATCAAGCATGACCAGATCAAGCTCGCCGCGTTTGCATGACCAGTTCTGCGCCAGCAGGCGCAGACCCTGGTGTTGCAGATGCTCGAGCGCCTGGCGCTCGGCATCTTTACCGCTTTGCAGGTGCGAGCTGTCGGGCATCAGCGCGGGGTGTCCGGCAGGCGCTGAACCTGACCGCTGACGAACTGCGCCCAAGGCAGCTGGCGCACAACGCGCTGAGTCTGGGTCATGCCGAGGCTGCCCGATTCGCCTTCGATACGGCTGTCCGGCAGGGCTTTGAGTTGACCCAGGCGCGGCGCCAGGCGATAGGCATCCACGCCCATCGCGTACAGGCGGCCGAGGCTGCCGGCAGCTTGCGGCCACTGTGCGACCACTTGCTGACGCAGCGGATCGCTGGTCTCCAGCAGCCACGGAGTTTCGCAGAAGCGAATGCCGTTCATGTCGTTGTACTGATTCACGTCGCCGCTGGCGCTGTAGACGTGAGAGGTGGCGTAGACCGGAACGTCACCGGCGTACTGGAAGTTCAGGGTCGGCTTGATCTGCTGCGCCTGTTGCGGGGTGGCGGCGAGGAAGATGAATTCGATGTCCTGACGACGCGAAGGCTGTGCAGCGACGTTGGTGCCGGCAGCGTTCTGCAGGCTCTTGGCGCGGGCTTCGCTTTGACGCAGCTGGAACATGTCGGCGATCTGCTGAGCCAGTTGCACTGGCTGATCAACGCGTTCGGTGGCGACGATGCTGCCGCCGTTGGCCTGCCAGTCCTGGCTGAACGCTCGCAGTACGCGCTCGCCCCATTCGCCTTTCGGCACCATGATTGCGGCGCGATGCAGGCCGTCGGCACGGGCACGGCGCGAGACTTCGCGGGCTTCGTCTTCAGCGGCCAGACCGAACTGGAACAGTTGCGCCGGGCCTTGATCGCCTTCGCTGTAGTTCAGCGCGAGGGTGGTGATCGGCAGTTGCGGGCGAGTGCTCAGTTGTTTGACCAGTGGCTTCTCCAGCGGTCCGACCACCAGTTGCACGCCGTCGGCCTGGGCCTTGCGGTAGAACTCGTCCATCGAAGTCAGTTTCGAGCTGTCATAGAACTCGATGGCTGGTGGCTTCTGTCCGGCTTGCTGGGCCTGGTAGTGCGCCGCCATGAAACCTTCACGCAGTGCCTTGCCGACGGCAGCCAGAGGGCCGTCCTGCGGCAGCAGCAGCGCGATCTTGCTCAGGGGCTGGCTGGCCAGCTCCTTGAGTTTGGTCAGCGGCAACGGCAGGTTGATCGCGGCCGGGTGCTTTGGATTCTGCGCGCGCCAGGCATCGATCGCGGCTTGCTGCTGCTCCAGGGTGCCGGCGGTTTTGACTGCCAGAGCCAGGCCCATCCAGCCCCCGAGATCGTCGGAGGTGTTGGGTTGCAGTTGATCAGTCGGCAGCGAGGCGATCAGGGTCCAGATCGCTTCGTGGTTCTTGCTGGCAGCTTCACCTTTGAGCATCGGTGCAATGAAGATGCGTTCGCGAGCGGCAGCCAGGGTCTGACCGTCGGCTTCCAGGGCGCGGGCGTGCACGGTGCCGGTACGCACCTGCTGGTCTTCTGGCATCTCGCTCAGATGTTGCAGGCTAGGATGGCTCAGAGCGGTCAGCGCAGCTTTCGGCTGGTTGCGGGTCATGGCCAGTTCGGCGGACAGGGTGCTGGCAAAGATCTGCTGGCCCGGCTTCAGTTGCTCCATTGGCACTTGTTGCAGGATCTGCGCGGACTGGCCGGCGTTGCCCTGGCGATAAGCCAGGTCTGCCGCGCTCAGGCGTAGCAGGGCCGCTTTTTCCGGGGTCTTGGCCTGGGTAGCCTGTTCGAGCAGTTGCTCGATGCTGGCATCCGGGGTCCGTGGAAGTTCGCCAAGGCTGGAAGAGGGAGAGCTGGCGCAGGCCGCCAGCAAGGCAGCGAGGCAGAGGGCAGTGAACAGCCGCAGGCAAGCGATCATGTAAGTGTTCCTGATACTCGATCAAATTAGCGTGGAATTGTACCCAAGCGCTGGCCGGGGCGCGATGTTACTGGCGTGAAACCGTCAATTTAGCTGAAGCAAATGTTGCGGCGTTGCACAAAGACGCGCAAAACCGGCGTTGTCCGGAAAGCATCGCAAGCCTCGTGACGCGTTACAATGCCGACTTTTACCGATCATGAGGTGTGCGCTTTGACTGCTCCAGGTCCTTTGAATTCCGCTGCTGGCTCGCTTTATGTGGTGGCGACGCCCATCGGCAACCTGGACGACATCAGCGCCCGGGCCCTGAAAATCCTGCGTGAAGTGGCATTGATCGCCGCTGAGGACACGCGCCACTCGGCGCGGTTGATGCAGCACTTCGGCATTGCCACGCCATTGGCAGCGTGCCATGAACACAACGAACGAGATGAAGGTAGCCGCTTTATTATCCGTTTGCTGGCGGGTGATAACGTCGCGCTGATTTCCGATGCCGGTACGCCGCTGATTTCCGATCCGGGGTATCACCTGGTGCGTCAGGCGCGGGCGGCGGGGATCAATGTGGTGCCGGTGCCAGGTGCCTGCGCGTTGATCGCGGCGCTGTCGGCGGCGGGGCTGCCATCGGATCGCTTCATTTTTGAAGGGTTTCTGCCGGCCAAGTCGGTGGGGCGCAAGGCGCGCCTGGAGGCGGTTAAAGAAGAGCCGCGCACGCTGATTTTCTACGAGGCTCCGCATCGCATTCTCGAATGCCTGCAGGATATGGAAGCGGTGTTCGGTGGCGAGCGTCAGGCCTTGCTGGCCCGGGAAATCACCAAGACCTTCGAAACGCTTAAGGGGTTGCCGTTGGCCGAGCTGCGGGCATTTGTGGAGTCCGACAGTAATCAGCAGCGTGGCGAGTGTGTGGTGCTGGTGGCGGGATGGTCGGCGCCGGAGTCCGAAGACGCCGTCAGCAGCGAGGCGATGCGCATCCTCAATCTGTTGCTGGAAGAGATGCCGCTCAAGCGTGCAGCGGCGCTCGCCGCGCAAATCACCGGTGAGCGCAAAAACGTGCTGTATCAGGTTGCGCTGGACCAGCAGAAGGGCGAGTAACCCGTCGCGCAGACAGGTTTCGCGGCTATTAGCGCTTGTTCTTCGGGCGCTCTGCCGTTAACCTGCGCGGCGGAGAGTCGATCGGACAGTCGCTGCCCTCTATGAAAATTAGGGGGGGGAGGAAAGTCCGGGCTCCATAGGGCGAAGTGCCAGGTAATGCCTGGGAGGCGTGAGCCTACGGAAAGTGCCACAGAAAATAACCGCCTAAGCGCTTCGGCGCCGGTAAGGGTGAAAAGGTGCGGTAAGAGCGCACCGCACGTCTGGCAACAGTTCGTGGCTAGGTAAACCCCACTTGGAGCAAGACCAAATAGGGTCCCAAGGCGTGGCCCGCGCTGGGACCGGGTAGGTTGCTAAAGATGTCCAGTGATGGCCATCGTAGACGAATGACTGTTCAAGACAGAACCCGGCTTACAGATCGACTCTCCACCTTTTTCTTTCCCTGCTTGAATCAAAGGCATCAGGGCTGTGTATTATCGGCAGGCCTGCGCTAAAGTTCGGCAGCGGCAAATGCAGTAATAGCCATTTCCCACCTTGCTTCAATCAACAGCAGAAGCGCTTTTGTAATACCGAAAAAATCTTACTCTTAACAAATTACTTTAACTTTCGAGCGCAGCTATCCGTGCTGCATCAGGTTATTGGTCGGAAGTATCCGTCAGATTCTCGTTACCCCTCCTTTTAAGCTCCTAAATCTCCGTTCTGTAAGGGTTTTCCTTTAATCCGCGCCTTGACGGTGTGGTGGGCGCATTCCTATAGTGTGCGCAAGTGGCGGAAAGTGGCATGAAGTGGGTTTTTTGAGCTCAAAACGATAAAAATTGGAGAAACGCTGACGTGTTTCGCGGAGCTAACGCTATCAGTCTCGATGCAAAGGGCCGTCTCGCCATGCCGAGCCGGTACCGTGACGAGCTCGTTTCGCGTAGTTCCGGCCAGTTGATCGTGACCATTGATGCCGTTGATCCGTGCCTGTGTGTCTACCCGCTCGACGAGTGGGAAATTATTGAAACCAAGTTGCGCGCACTCCCTTCGCTTCGCGAAGAGAACCGTCGCCTGCAACGTTTATTGATTGGTAATGCCGTCGACCTCGAACTCGATGGCAGTGGTCGTTTTCTGGTTCCACCGCGTCTGCGCGAATACGCCAAGCTTGATAAGCGCGCGATGCTGGTAGGCCAACTGAACAAGTTCCAACTGTGGGACGAGGATGCATGGAACGCGGTATCTGCCGCTGACCTTGCTGCTATTCAACAACCGGGCGCCATGCCTGACGAACTGCGTGATTTGATCCTGTGACTATTGATAGCGGCTTTAACCACATCACCGTACTGCTTGACGAAGCCGTCGAGGCTCTCGCCGTACGTCCTGATGGCTGCTATCTGGACGGTACGTTCGGTCGCGGCGGACACAGCCGGTTGATCCTCAGTCAACTGGGGACGGACGGTCGACTCATCGGGTTCGACAAAGATCCACAAGCGATTGCCACCGGGCAAACGCTAGCGGCCGAAGACGGCCGCTTTGTCGTTGTGCAGCGCAGCTTTGCCGAGCTGGGGTCGGAAGTCGCCGAGCGCGGTCTGGCCGGCAAGGTCAGCGGTATCCTGCTCGACCTCGGCGTGTCTTCGCCGCAGCTTGACGACGCCGAACGTGGCTTCAGCTTCCTTAACGACGGCCCGCTGGACATGCGCATGGACCCGTCCCGTGGCATCAGCGCCGCCGAATTCGTCAACACCGCGCCGGTGGAAGAAATCACCCGGGTGTTCAAGGAATACGGCGAAGAACGTTTCTCCGGTCGCATGGCCCGTGCCGTGGCCGAGCGCCGCGACATCAAGCCGTTCGAGCGTACCGCCGATCTGGCCGAAGTGTTGAAAGTCGCCAACCCGGCGTGGGAGAAGGGCAAGAACCCGGCTACCCGTGCGTTCCAGGGGTTGCGCATTCACGTCAACAACGAACTGGGCGATCTGGAAACCGGCCTCGAAGCCGCGCTGGATGCGCTGGAAGTGGGCGGCCGCCTGGTCGTCATCAGCTTCCACTCGCTGGAAGATCGCATCGTCAAACTGTTCATGCGCAAGCTGGTGAAAGGCGAAGCCGACAACCTGCCGCGCAACCTGCCGGTTCGCCATGTCGCGTTCGAACCGAAAATCAAAATCCATGGCAAAGCGCAGACGGCCTCCGACGCCGAACTCAAAGCCAACCCACGTTCCCGTAGCGCTGTCATGCGTGTTGCGGAGAAGTTGCGGTGAGCAAGCTTTTCGCCAAGCCCCTGCCGGGCGGCAGCTTTTTCATGCTGCTGCTGTTTATCGGCGTGCTCGTGTCGGCCATCGGCGTGTCTTACAGCGCGCACTGGAACCGGCAGCTGCTCAACACCCTTTACAACGAACTCAGTGTGCGCGACAAGGCGCAGGCCGAGTGGGGGCGCCTGATTCTCGAACAAAGTACCTGGACCGCGCACAGCCGTATCGAAGTGCTGGCCACCGAACAACTGAAAATGCACATCCCCGGCGCGGCTGACGTGAAGATGGTGGCGCCATGATGAAACTCGAAGGGGCACTCTTCCCGTGGCGCTTCCGTCTGGTCGTCGGTTTGCTCGGCGTCATGGTGGCCGCGATCTGCTGGCGCATCATCGACCTGCAAGTGATCGATCGTGACTTCCTCAAGGGGCAGGGTGACGCGCGCAGTGTTCGTCATATTCCGATTCCGGCACACCGTGGCCTGATCACCGACCGTAACGGCGAACCCTTGGCCGTGAGTACGCCGGTGACCACGCTGTGGGCCAACGCCAAGGAAATGCAACTGGCCAAGGAAAAGTGGCCGGCGCTTGCCGCTGCCTTGGGGCAGGACCCGAAAGCCCTGGCCGAACGCCTCGAAGCCCAGGCCAACAAAGAATTCATTTATCTGGTGCGCGGGCTGACTCCCGAGCAGGGTCAGGCCGTGCTCGACCTGAAAGTGCCGGGTGTCTACGGCATCGAAGAATTCCGCCGCTTCTATCCGGCCGGTGAAGTCACCGCGCACATGGTTGGCTTTACCGACATCGACGATCACGGGCGCGAAGGCGTCGAACTGGCCTACGACGAGTGGCTGGCCGGGGTGCCGGGCAAACGGCAGGTCATCAAGGATCGGCGCGGTCGGCTGATCAAGGATGTCCAGGTCACCAAGAACGCCAAGGCCGGCAAGCCCTTGGCGTTGTCGATTGACTTGCGCCTGCAATACCTGGCCAACCGCGAACTGCGCAACGCGATCATCGAGAACGGCGCCAAGGCCGGCAGCCTGGTGATCATGGACGTGAAGACCGGCGAGATTCTCGCCATGGTCAACCAGCCGACTTACAACCCGAACAACCGTCGCAACCTGCAACCGGCGATGATGCGTAACCGCGCGATGATCGACGTGTTCGAACCGGGTTCGACCATGAAAGCGATCTCGATGAGCGCGGCCATCGAGTCCGGCCGCTGGAAACCGACCGACACCGTCGAGGTGTACCCGGGCTCCCTGCAGATCGGTAAATACACGATCAAGGACGTTTCGAAGACCGAAGGTCCGGTGCTGGACATGACCGGCATTCTGATCAATTCCAGTAACGTCGGCATGAGTAAGGTCGCGTTCGATATCGGCGGTGAAACCATTTACCGTCTCGCGCAGAAAGTCGGCCTTGGTCAGGATACCGGCCTCGGCTTCCCGGGCGAGCGCGTCGGCAACCTGCCGAACTATCGCGACTGGCGCAAGGCAGAAACCGCGACGCTGTCGTACGGCTACGGTATTTCCGTGACCGCGATTCAACTGGTGCACGCGTTCTCGGCGCTGGCCAACAACGGTCGTCTCGCGCCGCTGACCCTGATCAAAACCGACAAGCCGCCGCAGACCACTCAGGTGTTGCCGGAAGCCGTCGCAAAAACCATGCAGGGCATGCTCACCCAAGTGATCGAAGCGCCGCGCGGTGTGTTCCGTGCGCAGGTGCCGGCGTATCACGTGGCCGGCAAGTCCGGTACTGCACGTAAGACCTCGGTGGGTACCAAGGGCTACGCCGAAAACTCCTACCGCTCGCTGTTCGCCGGTTTCGGCCCGATGAGCGATCCGCGTTACGCCATCGTTGTAGTGATCGATGAACCGTCCAAGGCCGGTTACTTCGGTGGTCTGGTATCGGCGCCGGTATTCAGCCGTGTGATGTCCGGCACCCTGCGTCTGATGAACGTGACGCCGGACAACCTGCCGACCACCCAACAGGCCAACGCTACCCCGGCCGTTCCGCTGAAAGCCAATGGAGGGCGCGGCTGATGTCTCTGAGTCTGAACAAGATATTCCCTCATGCCGGCCACGATCTGTTGATCCGCGAGTTGGCGCTGGACAGTCGCAACGTACGTGCGGGTGATTTGTTCCTCGCCGTGCCGGGCGGCAAGTTCGATGGCCGTGCGCACATCGCCGATGCCTTGCAGCGCGGCGCGGCGGCGGTTGCTTATGAAGTGGAAGGCGCCACCGTGCTGCCAATCACCGAAGTGCCGTTGATTCCGGTCAAAGGCCTGGCTGCACAGCTGTCCGATATCGCCGGGCGTTTTTATGGCGAGCCGAGTCGTCACGTGAATCTGGTTGGCGTCACGGGCACCAACGGCAAAACCAGCGTGACCCAACTGGTCGCGCAGGCACTTGATCTGCTTGGGCAACATTGCGGCATCGTCGGTACTCTGGGCTCCGGCTTCTATGGCGCGCTGGAAAGCGGCCTGCACACCACGCCGAACCCGATTGCCATGCAAGCGACACTGGCCGACCTGAAAAAGGCCGGGGCCAAAGCCGTGGCCATGGAAGTCTCGTCCCACGGTCTGGATCAGGGCCGGGTCACCGCGTTGGCGTTCGACGTGGCGGTGATGACCAACCTGTCCCGCGATCACCTGGATTATCACGGCACCATGGAGGCGTACGCCGAGGCCAAGGCCAAGCTGTTCGCCTGGAATGATTTGAAGTGCCGTGTGGTCAACCTCGACGACGATTTCGGCCGGCAACTGGCCGCTGAAAAACGTGAGTCGCGTTTGATCAGCTATAGCCTGCTCGACAGCAGCGCCTATCTGTATTGCCGTGAAGCGCAGTTCGATGACCACGGCGTGCGCGCCACGCTGGTGACGCCGCAGGGCGAGCACCATCTGCGCAGCACGCTGCTGGGGCGTTTCAATTTGAGCAACGTGCTGGCAGCCGTTGGCGCCTTGCTCGGCTTGGACTATGCCCTCGATGAAATTCTCAAGGTGCTGCCGAAACTCGAAGGCCCGGCCGGACGCATGCAGCGTCTGGGTGGCGGTACTCAGCCGCTGGTGGTGGTCGATTACGCTCACACTCCGGATGCCTTGGAAAAGGTTTTGACCGCGCTGCGCCCACACGTCAAAGGCCAGTTGCTGTGCCTGTTCGGTTGCGGCGGTGATCGCGATCGCGGCAAGCGTCCGCTGATGGCCGAAGTGGTCGAGCGTCTGGCTGACCGCGTGCTGGTCACCGACGACAATCCGCGCACCGAAGACCCTGCGGTGATTTTTGATGACATCCGCGCAGGCTTCACCGCAGTGGATAAAGTCACTTTTGTTGCCGGCCGTGGTCAGGCGATTGCCCAACTGATCGCCGCTGCTTCGGCGGATGACGTGATTGTCCTGGCCGGCAAAGGTCACGAGGACTATCAGGAAATCAACGGCGAGCGCCACGCTTTCTCCGATCTGGTCGAAGCCGATCATGCCCTTACTGCATGGGAGGTGGCCCATGCTTAAGGCCCTGAAATTGAGCGAGCTGACCAACGTGCTCGACGCACGCCTGATCAGCAGCGATGCCAGTTTCGACGGTGTCAGCATCGACAGCCGTGCGATCAAGCCAGGTCAACTGTTTATTGCTCTGACCGGTCCGCGTTTCGACGGTCATGACTACCTCAACGACGTTGCCGCCAAAGGCGCCGTTGCTGCACTGGTCGAGCGCGAAGTGCCCGACAGCACCTTGCCGCAACTGCTGGTCAAGGACACCCGTCAGGCCCTCGGCCAGTTGGGTGCGCTGAACCGTGCTGCGTTCACTCAGCCGGTCGCCGCCATCACCGGCTCCAGCGGCAAGACCACGGTCAAGGAGATGCTCGCCAGCATCCTGCGCACTCGCGGTGCCGTGCTCGCCACTCGCGGCAACCTGAACAACGATCTGGGCGCGCCGCTGACCCTGCTCGAACTGGCCCCGGAGCATACGGCGGCCGTGATCGAACTGGGCGCCTCGCGCCTGGGTGAAATCGCCTACACCGTCGGGCTGACCAAGCCGCACGTGGCGATTCTGAACAATGCCGGCACCGCACACGTTGGTGAGTTCGGCGGCCCGGAGAAAATCGTCGAAGCCAAAGGCGAGATCATCGACGGTCTGGCGGCGGATGGCGTGGCCGTGCTCAACCTCGACGACAAGGCCTTCGGTATCTGGAAAACCCGCGCCGGCGCTCGCAAGGTACTGACCTTCTCTCTGAGCAACCCTCAGGCAGACTTCCACGCCAGCGAGCTGAGCACCGACGCCCGTGGTTGCCCGGGCTTCAACCTGCATTCACCTGAGGGTATCGAGCATGTTCAATTGAACCTGCTTGGCACTCACAACGTCGCCAACGCCACGGCTGCCGCCGCTGCCGCTCACGCCTTGGGCGTGTCGTTGTTCGGCATTGCCACCGGGCTGGGCGCCGTGCAACCGGTCAAGGGGCGCACTGTCGCGCAACTGGCGAAGAACGGCATGCGCGTGATCGATGACACTTACAACGCAAACCCCACCTCCATGTGCGCGGCCGTTGATATACTCGCCGGCTTTTCCGGCCGCACCGTCCTGGTGCTCGGAGATATCGGCGAGTTGGGCGACTGGGCGGAGCAGGGGCACCGCGACGTGGGCGAGTATGCCCGGGGCAAGGTTTCCGCGCTTTACGCGGTTGGGCCAAACATGGTTCACGCCGTAAACGCATTCGGTAAAGAGGCGCATCACTTCGGCACGCAAGCCGAGCTGATCCAGGCCCTCGACGCCGAGCAGGACACAAACACCACCATTTTGATCAAGGGTTCGCGCAGTGCAGCGATGGAAAACATCGTTGCGGCTCTGTGCGGGTCCAGTCTGGAGAAACATTAATGCTGCTGCTGCTAGCGGAGTATCTGCAACAGTTCTACAAAGGCTTCGCGGTCTTCCAGTACCTGACCCTGCGCGGGATCCTCGGTGTGCTGACCGCGCTGGTTTTGTCGCTGTGCTATGGCCCGTGGATGATCCGCACTCTGCAGAACCGTCAGATCGGCCAGTCCGTTCGTAATGACGGCCCGCAATCGCACCTGTCCAAGTCGGGTACACCGACCATGGGCGGCGCACTGATTCTGTCCTCCATCGGTGTCAGCACCCTGCTGTGGGCTGACCTGAGCAACCGCTACGTGTGGGTCGTGCTGCTGGTGACCCTGCTGTTCGGTGCCATCGGCTGGGTCGACGATTACCGCAAGGTCATCGAGAAGAACTCCCGTGGCTTGCCAAGCCGCTGGAAGTATTTCTGGCAGTCGGTGTTCGGCCTGGGCGCAGCGATCTTCCTTTATATGACCGCGACCACGCCGGTCGAAACCACGCTGATCCTGCCAATGCTCAAGGACTACAGCATTCCGCTGGGCGCCGGCTTCATCGTGCTGACCTACTTTGTCATCGTCGGTTCGAGCAACGCGGTCAACCTGACCGACGGCCTCGACGGTCTGGCGATCATGCCGACGGTCATGGTCGGCGGCGGTCTGGGCATCTTCTGCTATCTGTCGGGTAACGTGAAATTCGCTGAATACCTGCTGATCCCTTACGTGCCGGGCGCAGGCGAACTGATCGTGTTTTGCGGCGCGCTGATCGGCGCCGGCCTGGGCTTCCTGTGGTTCAACACTTACCCGGCGCAAGTGTTCATGGGCGACGTCGGCGCACTGGCGCTGGGCGCGGCACTGGGCACCATCGCGGTGATCGTCCGTCAGGAAATCGTCCTGTTCATCATGGGCGGCGTGTTCGTGATGGAAACCCTGTCCGTGGTTATCCAGGTTGCTTCCTTCAAGTTGACCGGGCGCCGTGTGTTCCGCATGGCACCGATTCACCACCACTTTGAACTCAAGGGCTGGCCCGAGCCACGCGTGATCGTCCGTTTCTGGATCATCACCGTGATTCTCGTGCTGATCGGCCTTGCCACCCTGAAGCTGAGGTAGAACGAGTGTCTCTGATCGCTTCTGACCACTTCCGCATCGTTGTCGGCCTCGGCAAGAGCGGCATGTCCCTGGTTCGCTTCCTGGCGAACCGGGGCGTGTCGTTTGCCGTCGCCGATACGCGGGACAATCCACCGGAACTGGCCACGCTCACGCGTGACTATCCGCACGTGGAAGTGCGTTGTGGCGAGCTGGACGTCGAATTCCTGTGCCGTGCCGACGAGCTCTACGTGAGCCCCGGCCTGGCGCTGGCGACCCCGGCCCTGCAAGCCGCTGCCGCCCGTGGCGTGAAAATGTCCGGCGACATCGAGCTGTTCGCGCGTAACGCGCAGGCGCCGATCGTGGCCATCACCGGCTCCAACGCGAAAAGCACCGTCACCACCCTGGTCGGCGAGATGGCGGCCGCGGCCGGCAAACGCGTTGCGGTGGGCGGTAACCTCGGCACACCGGCGCTGGACTTGCTGAGCGACGATATCGAGCTGTACGTGATGGAGCTGTCGAGCTTCCAGCTGGAAACCACCGACCAGCTCAACGCCGAAGTGGCCACCGTGCTGAACATCAGCGAAGACCACATGGACCGCTACAGCGGCCTGCCGGCCTACCACCTGGCCAAGCACCGGATCTTCCGTGGGGCGAAGCAGTTCGTGGTCAATCGTCAGGACGCGCTCAGCCGTCCGTTGATCGGCGAAGGTCAGCCATGCTGGACCTTCGGCCTGAACAAACCCGATTTCAAGGCGTTCGGTCTGCGTGAAGAGAATGGCGAGAAATACCTGGCCTTCGAATTCCAGAACCTGATGCCGGTGCGCGAACTGAAAGTTCGCGGCGCGCATAACCAGTCCAATGCCCTGGCGGCACTGGCGCTCGGTCATGCGGTCGGCCTGCCGTTCGACGCCATGCTTGAGGCACTGCGCAACTTCACCGGTCTCGAACATCGTTGCCAGTGGCTGCGTGATCTGGACGGCGTCGGCTACTACAACGATTCCAAGGCCACCAACGTCGGTGCAGCGCTCGCGGCTATCGAAGGCCTGGGGGCGGACATCGACGGCAAGGTCGTGCTGATCGCCGGTGGCGACGGCAAGGGCGCCGAGTTCAACGATTTGCGTGCTCCGGTGGCGGCCAACTGCCGCGCCGTGGTCCTGATGGGCCGCGACTCCGACAAGATCGGCGAAGCCATCGGCGACGCCGTGCCGCTGATTCGCGCCACATCGCTGGTCGACGCCGTCGAGCAATGCCGCGCGGTCGCCCAGCCGGGTGACGTGGTACTGCTGTCGCCGGCCTGCGCCAGTTTCGACATGTTCAAGAATTACGAAGACCGTGGTCACCAGTTCGTCCGCGCCGTGGAGGATCTGGCATGAGCCTGCGCAATATCATCAAGCCGTACCCGTCGCCGATCATCACCGGCCGTGGCATCGACCTCGACTTCCCGATGCTCGCCGGCTGCCTGGCGCTGCTGGGCCTGGGTCTGATCATGATTGCCTCGGCGTCCACCGAAGTGGCGGCGGCGCAATCGGGCAGCGCGCTGTACTACATGATTCGCCACCTGATCTACGTGGGGCTGGGCCTGGGTGCCTGCATCATCACCATGATGATTCCGATCGCCACCTGGCAGCGTCTGGGCTGGATGATGCTGATCGGCGCATTCGGTCTGCTGGTCATGGTGATCGTCCCCGGGATCGGTCGTGAAGTGAACGGTTCGATGCGCTGGATCGGTTTCAGCTTCTTCAACGTGCAGCCGTCGGAAATCGCCAAGGTGTTCGTGGTGATCTACCTCGCCGGTTACCTGGTGCGTCGCCAGAAGGAAGTGCGCGAGAGCTGGATGGGCTTCTTCAAGCCGTTCATCGTGCTGCTGCCAATGGCGGGCCTGTTGCTGATGGAACCGGACTTCGGTGCCACCGTCGTGATGATGGGGGCCGCAGCGGCGATGCTGTTCCTTGGCGGGGTCGGGTTGTTCCGCTTCTCGCTGATGGTAGTGTTGGCGGTCGGGGCCGTGGTCTTGCTGATTCAAATGCAGCCATACCGGATGGCGCGTCTGACCAACTTCGCCGACCCGTGGGCCGACCAGTTCGGCGCCGGCTATCAGTTGTCGCAGGCGTTGATCGCCTTCGGTCGCGGTGAGTGGCTGGGCGTTGGCCTGGGCAACAGCGTGCAGAAACAGTTCTACCTGCCTGAAGCGCACACGGACTTCGTGTTCTCGGTGCTGGCCGAAGAGCTGGGCGCTGTCGGTTCGCTGTGCACCGTCGCGCTGTTCGTCTTCGTGTGTATCCGTGGCATGTACATCGGGCTGTGGGCCGAGAAGGCCAAGCAGTTCTTCGCCGCTTATGTAGCGTACGGTCTGTCGTTCCTGTGGATCGGTCAGTTCCTGATCAACATCGGGGTGAACGTCGGCCTGCTGCCGACCAAGGGCCTGACCCTGCCGTTCCTCAGTTATGGCGGCAGTTCCCTGGTGATCTGCTGCGCCTGCCTCGGCTTGTTGCTGAGGATCGAGTGGGAGAGTCGAACCCATCTGGGCAGTGAAGAGATGGAGTTCCATGAGAGCGACTTCGCCGAGGAGCCGAACCATGGGCGCTAACGTATTGATCATGGCCGGCGGCACCGGCGGCCACGTGTTCCCGGCGCTGTCCTGTGCCCGCGAATTTCAGGCGCGCGGCTACACCGTGCACTGGCTCGGCACGCCACGCGGGATTGAAAACGATCTGGTACCGGCCGCAGGCCTTGAACTGCACCGCATCAATGCCACGGGGTTACGTGGCAAGGGCAAGCTGTCGCTGCTCAAGGCACCGTTCATGTTGCTCAAGTCGGTGTGGCAGGCGCGGGCGGTGATTCGCAAGCTGCGTCCAGTCTGCGTGGTCGGCTTCGGTGGTTATGTGACCGGCCCTGGCGGGATCGCCGCCAAACTGGCCGGTGTGCCGGTGATCGTTCACGAGCAGAACGCTGTGGCCGGCACCGCCAATCGGTTGCTGGTGCCGTTCGCCGCCCGGGTGTGTGAAGCGTTCCCCGACACCTTTACTCTGTCGGACACCCGCCGTACCACCGGAAACCCGGTGCGCAGCGAGCTGTTCCTCGAAACATCGCGACCAGCCCTGGCCGGTCGCAAAGCGCGTTTGCTGATCCTTGGCGGAAGCCTGGGCGCAGAACCGTTGAACAAGTTGCTGCCTGAGGCCCTGGCGCAAGTCGCTGCCGATTTGCGCCCGGAAGTGTTTCATCAGGCCGGCAAAAACCACGATGAAGTGACTGCAGAGCGCTATCGCGCCGCCGGCGTGGATGCGCAGGTGCAGCCGTTCATCAAAGACATGGCCCATGCCTATGGCTGGGCTGACCTGGTGGTGTGCCGCGCTGGCGCGCTGACCATCAGTGAGCTGGCTGCCGTCGGTCTGCCCTCGATGCTGGTGCCTTTGCCCCACGCGATCGACGATCACCAGACCCGCAACGCCGATTATTTGGCCCGTGAAGGCGCTGCCTTCGTGATGCCGCAAAGAACGACCGGTGCCGCGGACCTTGCCGCGCGCCTGACAGAGGTCTTGATGCAACCGCAACGACTCGAAGAAATGGCCCAAGCGGCCCGCCGTCTGGCCAAACCCGATGCCACCCGTAGCGTGGTCGATACCTGCCTGGAGGTGGCCCATGGTTGAGAATCAGAAAGCCATGCCACAGCCGGAAATGCGCCGCATCCGTCGCATCCACTTCGTCGGCATCGGCGGCGTGGGCATGTGCGGCATCGCTGAAGTGTTGTTGAACCTGGGCTATGAAGTGTCCGGTTCCGACCTGAAAGCGTCGCCGGTGACCGAGCGTCTGGAGTCGTTCGGTGCGCACATCTATATCGGCCACCGTGCCGAGAACGCCGCGACCGCCGATGTGCTGGTGGTTTCGAGCGCCGTCAACACCTCCAACCCGGAAGTGGCGACCGCACTGGAGCGCCGCATTCCGGTGGTGCCGCGTGCCGAAATGCTCGCTGAGCTGATGCGCTATCGCCACGGCATCGCCGTTGCCGGTACCCACGGCAAAACCACCACCACCAGCCTGATCGCTTCGGTGTTCGCTGCCGGTGGCCTGGATCCGACCTTCGTCATCGGTGGCCGTCTGAACGCTGCGGGCACCAATGCCCAGCTCGGCACCAGCCGCTACCTGATTGCCGAAGCCGACGAAAGCGATGCCAGCTTCCTGCACCTGCAACCGCTGGTGGCGGTGGTGACCAACATCGACGCCGACCACATGGCGACCTACGACGGTGACTTCAACAAACTGAAGAAAACCTTCGTCGAGTTTCTGCATAACCTGCCGTTCTACGGTTTGGCGGTGATGTGCCTGGACGACCCGGTGGTGCGTGAAATCCTGCCGCTGGTCAAGCGTCCGACCGTGACCTACGGCTTCAGCGAAGACGCTGACGTGCGTGCAATCAATGTACGCCAGCAAGGCATGCAGACCTTCTTCACCGTGCTGCGCCCGGATCGCGAGCCGCTGGATGTTTCGGTAAACATGCCGGGCAATCACAACGTGCTCAACTCGCTGGCGACCATCTGCATCGCCAGCGATGAAGGCGTCAGCGATGAAGCCATTGTCCAGGGCCTGTCCGGGTTCCAGGGTGTTGGCCGACGCTTCCAGGTCTACGGGGAACTGCCGGTGGACGGCGGCAACGTGATGCTGGTCGATGACTACGGTCACCACCCGACCGAAGTCGCCGCGGTGATCAAAGCCGTACGCGGTGGCTGGCCGGAGCGCCGTCTGGTGATGGTCTACCAGCCGCACCGTTACAGCCGCACCCGTGACCTGTACGACGATTTCGTCAATGTACTGGCCGACGCCAACGTGCTGCTGCTGATGGAAGTCTATCCGGCCGGCGAAGAGCCGATCCCGGGCGCGGACAGCCGCAAGCTGTGCAACAGCATCCGTCAGCGCGGTCAGCTCGACCCGATCTACATCGAGCGTGGTGTCGACCTCGCGCCGCTGGTCAAGCCATTGCTGCGTGCGGGCGACATCCTGCTGTGCCAGGGCGCCGGTGATATCGGCGGTCTCGCGCCGAAGCTGTTGAAAAGTGAATTGTTCGCTGGCGCCGTTGCGGCGTCGGTCGAGGGGAAGTTGAAATGACTGCTGCCTACGCCAACCTGTTCTCCACCATCGCGCCGAAAGATTTCGGCCGTGTCGCCGTGCTGTTCGGTGGCATGAGTGCCGAACGTGAGGTTTCGCTGAAATCCGGTAACGCGGTGCTCGACGCGCTGCAAAGCGCCGGCGTGGACGCGTTCGGGATCGACGTCGGCGAGGATTTTCTGCAGCGTCTGCTGAATGAAAAGATCGACCGCGCGTTCATCATTCTCCACGGTCGTGGCGGTGAAGACGGCTCCATGCAGGGCCTGCTCGAATGTGCCGGTATTCCGTACACCGGCAGCGGCATTCTCGCCTCGGCACTGGCGATGGACAAACTGCGCACCAAGCAGGTCTGGCACAGCCTCGGGATTCCGACGCCGCGTCACGCCGTACTGTGCAGCGAGGCCGATTGTATTTCGGCAGCGACGGAACTGGGCTTCCCTTTGATCGTCAAACCGGCGCATGAAGGTTCAAGTATCGGGATGGCCAAAGTGAGTTCTGCGTCCGAGTTGATCGACGCATGGAAAGCGGCCAGTACCTACGATTCGCAAGTCTTGGTCGAGCAATGGATCCACGGTCCGGAGTTCACCATCGCCACCCTGCGTGACCAGGTGTTGCCTCCTATCGCCCTGGGCACGCCGCACACGTTCTACGACTACGACGCCAAGTACATCGCCAACGATACCCAGTATCGGATTCCGTGCGGGCTGGATGCCGCCAAGGAAAAAGAGCTCATGGACCTCACGGCGCAAGCCTGCGAGGCACTGGGTATTGGTGGGTGGGGCCGGGCGGACGTGATGCAGGACGCCGATGGCAAATTCTGGTTCCTGGAAGTCAACACAGCTCCCGGCATGACCGATCACAGCCTGGTACCGATGGCGGCGAAAGCGGCCGGTCTGGATTTCCAGCAACTGGTCCTGGCCATTCTGGCCGCCAGTGTCGATGCCGACGGCAAAAAAGAGGCGCGAGGTTAAGACCATGCAAGGCGCTCAGCTCAGACATCAGCCACCCGCACCCGGCCGCAAGCCGGTGCCGCGGGGTGCCAGCCGAATGGTGGCCAAAGAGCCGATGTCCGTGCGCCTGCCGAAAGCCAATTTCGGCTTTCTGAAAAGTCTGTTCTGGCCGGTGCTGCTGGTGGTGCTGGGTTTTGGTACGTACGAAGGCGCGCAGCGTTTGTTGCCTTACGCCGACCGCCCGATCACCAAGATCGCGGTGCAGGGCGACCTGAGCTACATCAGCCAGCAAGCGGTGCAGCAGCGGATCGCCCCGTACGTGGCGTCGAGCTTCTTCACCATCGACCTGGCCGGTATGCGCACCGAGCTTGAGCAGATGCCATGGATCGCCCACGCCGAAGTACGTCGGGTGTGGCCGGACCAGGTGGTGATCCGCCTCGAAGAGCAACTGCCCGTGGCCCGCTGGGGTGACGAGTCGCTGCTGAACAACCAGGGCCAGGCGTTTACGCCAAAGGAACTGGCGAACTACGAACACCTGCCTCAGCTGTTCGGCCCACAACGGGCCCAGCAGCAAGTGATGCAGCAATACCAGGTGCTGAGCCAGATGCTCAGGCCGCTGGGCTTCTCGATTGCACGCCTGGAATTGCGTGAGCGCGGTAGCTGGTTCCTGACCACCGGTGCCGGCAGTTCCGGCCCCGGCATCGAGTTGCTGCTGGGACGCGGCAACCTGGTGGAAAAGATGCGCCGCTTCATTGCCATCTATGACAAGACGCTTAAAGACCAGATTACGAACATTGCGCGCATCGATCTGCGCTACGCCAACGGCCTCGCTGTTGGCTGGCGGGAACCTGTAGCGCCGACGACAGACAAACCCGCTGTCGCAAAGAATTAAGAAGAGGCAGGACCCATGGCAAACGTGCAAAGCGGCAAAATGATCGTCGGTCTGGATATCGGCACCTCCAAGGTGGTGGCGCTGGTAGGCGAGGTCGCGGACGACGGCACGCTGGAAATCGTCGGTATCGGTACTCACCCCTCCCGCGGCCTGAAGAAGGGCGTGGTGGTGAACATCGAGTCCACGGTGCAATCGATCCAGCGCGCGATCGAAGAAGCCCAGCTGATGGCGGGCTGCCGCATTCACTCGGCGTTCGTCGGCGTGGCGGGCAATCACATTCGCAGCCTGAACTCCCACGGCATCGTGGCGATTCGTGATCGTGAAGTCAGCTCGGCTGACCTTGAGCGTGTACTCGACGCCGCCCAGGCCGTGGCGATTCCGGCTGACCAGCGCGTGCTGCACACCCTGCCGCAGGATTACGTGATCGATAACCAGGAAGGCGTGCGCGAGCCTCTGGGCATGTCCGGCGTACGTCTGGAAGCCAAGGTTCACGTGGTCACCTGCGCTGTCAACGCCGCGCAGAACATTGAAAAATGCGTGCGCCGCTGCGGTCTGGAAATCGACGACATCATCCTCGAGCAACTGGCGTCGGCCTACTCGGTGCTGACCGACGACGAAAAAGAGCTGGGCGTGTGCCTGGTCGACATCGGCGGCGGTACCACCGACATCGCGATTTTCACCGAAGGCGCGATCCGTCACACCGCGGTGATCCCGATTGCCGGCGACCAGGTCACCAACGACATCGCCATGGCGTTGCGCACCCCGACCCAGTACGCCGAAGAGATCAAGATTCGCTACGCCTGCGCCCTGGCCAAACTGGCCGGTGCCGGTGAAACCATCAAGGTGCCAAGCGTCGGCGACCGTCCACCGCGCGAGCTGTCGCGTCAGGCCCTGGCCGAAGTGGTCGAGCCGCGCTACGACGAACTGTTCACCCTGATCCAGGCCGAACTGCGTCGCAGCGGCTACGAAGACCTGATCCCGGCGGGCATTGTCCTGACCGGCGGTACGTCGAAGATGGAAGGCGCCACTGAGCTTGCCGAGGAAATCTTCCACATGCCGGTCCGTCTGGGCGTGCCGCATGGCGTGAAGGGCCTGGATGACGTGGTGCGCAACCCGATTTACTCCACTGGCGTTGGCTTGTTGATGTACGGCCTGCAGAAGCAGTCCGACGGGATTTCGTTCTCGGGCATCGGCAGCCGCGACAGCTACAGCAACGATGAGCCGCAGGCGCCGTTGCTGGACCGACTGAAGAAGTGGGTTCAAGGCAACTTTTAACAGCAGCTGGAAGCGTCAAGCTTCAAGCGGCAAGCAGTAGCAGTAGATGCACCGCGACAAAAATGCAGTAGGCGAAAAAACTAGAGAATGTAAGGAGAGGGAAAATGTTCGAACTCGTAGACAACATCCCCGCAAGCCCGGTAATCAAAGTTATCGGTGTTGGCGGTGGCGGCGGCAACGCTGTCAACCACATGGTCAAGAGCAACATCGAAGGCGTTGAGTTCATCTGCGCCAACACTGATGCTCAAGCGCTGAAAAACATCGGCGCGCGCACCATCCTGCAACTGGGCACCGGTGTGACCAAGGGTCTGGGCGCTGGCGCCAACCCGGAAGTCGGCCGTCAGGCTGCGCTGGAAGATCGCGAGCGCATCGCTGAAGTGCTGGCCGGCACCAACATGGTGTTCATCACCACTGGCATGGGCGGTGGTACCGGTACCGGTGCTGCGCCGATCATTGCCGAAGTGGCCAAGGAAATGGGCATCCTGACCGTTGCGGTCGTGACCCGTCCGTTCCCGTTCGAAGGCCGCAAGCGTATGCAGATTGCCGACGAAGGCATCCGCATGCTCTCCGAAAGCGTCGACTCGTTGATCACCATTCCTAACGAGAAGCTGCTGACCATCCTCGGTAAAGACGCAAGCCTGCTGTCGGCTTTCGCCAAGGCGGACGATGTACTGGCCGGTGCCGTGCGCGGTATCTCCGACATCATCAAGCGTCCGGGCATGATCAACGTCGACTTCGCCGACGTGCGTACCGTGATGAGCGAAATGGGCATGGCGATGATGGGCACTGGCTGCGCCAGCGGTCCGAACCGTGCACGTGAAGCCACTGAAGCGGCGATCCGCAACCCGCTGCTGGAAGACGTGAACCTGCAAGGTGCACGCGGCATCCTTGTGAACATCACTGCCGGTCCTGACCTGTCTCTGGGTGAGTACTCCGACGTGGGTTCGATCATCGAAGCCTTCGCTTCCGAGCACGCGATGGTCAAGGTCGGTACCGTTATCGATCCGGACATGCGCGATGAGTTGCACGTGACTGTGGTTGCCACCGGTCTGGGCGCGAAAATCGAGAAGCCTGTGAAGGTCATCGACAACACCGTTCACACCTCCATGGCCGCTGCTCAGGTTCAACAACCGGCTCCTGCGCGTCAGGAAGCACCGGCGGTGAACTATCGCGATCTGGACCGTCCGACCGTCATGCGCAACCAGGCTCAGGCCGGTGCTGCGACTGCCGCGAAGATGAATCCGCAAGACGATCTGGACTACCTGGACATCCCGGCATTCCTGCGTCGTCAGGCCGATTGATGGAATGTATCAGGGCTATGACGGTGATTGGTGTTCAGCAAAGGCTCGGTCTGCTATTATCGCCAGCCTTTGTTGATACCAGTTCGCAATTTGCGCTGAAGCGGCCCAAGCCATGATTAAACAACGCACACTGAAAAATATTATCCGTGCCACAGGTGTAGGCCTGCATTCTGGGGAGAAGGTCTACCTGACCCTCAAGCCTGCGCCTGTCGACACTGGCATTGTGTTTTGTCGCGCTGACCTCGACCCTGTGGTGCAGATCCCTGCCCGCGCGGAAAACGTCGGTGAAACCACTATGTCGACGACGCTGATCAACGGCGACGTCAAAGTGGACACGGTAGAGCACTTGCTCTCGGCCATGGCTGGCCTGGGCATCGATAACGCCTACGTCGAGCTCTCCGCGTCCGAAGTCCCGATCATGGATGGCAGCGCTGGACCGTTCGTATTCCTGATTCAATCGGCAGGCCTGGAAGAGCAGGACGCCGCCAAGAAATTCATCCGCATCCTGCGTGAAGTGACAGTGGAAGACGGCGACAAGCGCGCCACTTTCGTCCCTTTCGAAGGGTTCAAGGTGAGCTTCGAGATCGACTTCGATCACCCGGTTTTCCGGGACCGCACCCAAAGTGCAAGCGTGGATTTTTCCAGCACTTCGTTCGTAAAAGAAGTCAGCCGCGCCCGTACCTTTGGTTTCATGAGTGACATCGAGTACCTGCGCAAGCACAACCTCGCGCTCGGCGGCAGCGTTGAAAACGCGATCGTGGTGGATTCCGATGGTGTACTGAACGAAGACGGCCTTCGCTATGAAGACGAATTCGTGAAGCACAAGATCCTTGATGCGATTGGCGACCTGTACCTGCTGGGCAACAGCCTGATTGGTGAGTTCAAAGGCTTCAAGTCCGGTCATGCACTGAACAACCAGCTGCTGCGCAAGTTGATTGAGCAGACAGATGCGTGGGAAGTCGTGACGTTCGAAGACGCCAGCACTGCACCGATCTCTTACATGCGCCCGGTTGCGGCGGTGTAAGTAAAAAACCTCTCTAGTTTTTTGAAGGCCATCCTCGGATGGCCTTTTTTTATGCCCTGAATTTGATGTTGTCTGTTCTGGTGTCTTCGCGAGCAAGCCCGCTCCCACAGGGGGAACGCATTCCAAAATGTGGGAGCGGGCTTGCTCGCGAAGAGGCCATTGCAACCACCGCAATATTTCAGCCAGCCACCACCACCCGATTGCGCCCACCTTCCTTGGCCTGATACAGAGCCTTGTCCGCCGCAAACAACAGCTGCTCCAGCGACATCTCGACCGCCGCCGTCCAGGTGCTGATGCCGATACTGACGGTCATCGCCACATCCGCTCCCTCGACTCTCGGCATCTGCTCGACTGCCTGGCGGATATGTTCGGCAATCTGCCGTGCGCCGGTGCTGTCGGTTTCGGCGAGGATCACCGAAAACTCTTCGCCACCATAGCGGGCGACCAGATCCGCCGGACGTCGCACGTTCGCGCTGATCACCTTGGCCAGCTCGCGCAGTGCCTGATCGCCGGCCTGATGCCCATGGCGATCGTTGAAGGCCTTGAAGTGGTCAGCGTCGATCATCATCACCGACAGCGGCTGGCCCGAGCGCTGGGCGCGGAACCATTCGTGGCGCAGCGACAGATCGAGCATTCGTCGGTTGGCTACACCGGTCAACGCATCGGTGGCAGCCAGTTGCGCCAGTTCGCGCTCGGCGCGTTGGCGCAAACGCAACTCACGGGCGAGCAGCCAGGTCAGCCACAGCAGACCGGCACAGAGCACGCCGGTGGCACCGCTGATCAACATCGCGGTGCGGCGCCAGGTGCCGAACACTTCATCGCTGGACAGCGCGACCATTACCGTCAGCGGCAAGTTGCCGACCCGCGAATAGGTGTAGAGGCGCTGCTGGTGATCCATGCTTGAGGTGCTGGTGAAACTGCCATTGCCATCCTTGTCGGCCAGGATCCGTACCACGTTGGGCCGGTTGCCGAAGCTCTTGCCGATGGAGTCGCTTTGCAGATACGGCTTCTGCGCCAGCAGGATGCCGTCGCTGTCGATGATGTTCAGCGTGCTGTCTTTGCCGATGTCGAGGCTGTTGAACAACTGATCGAAGTAGTCGAGCTTCATCGAGGCCACGGCCACGCCGGCGAACTCACCGGTGTCCGAGGAGATTCGCCGGCTGAAGCTGATGCGCCACTGGTTGGCTTCGTCGCAGTCGCAACGGGTCTTGAACGGGCGGCTGATGAACATGCCGGTGTCGCGGTTGAAAGCGTGGGCGAGAAAGTAATCGCGGTCGGCGAAGTTGCCCGGCTTGGGCTCGACCCGCGATGAGTCGGCGACCACATCGCCATGTTTGTCGAGCAGCAGGATGTCGCCTTTGAAGCGCGCGGTGGTCGAGCGGTCGAACAGCGCCAGGTGGCGGATCTGCGGAGTGACGTCGCGCAAGTCATCGCGCTGCGCGGCGGCGATCAGGCCTTGCAGGGTCAGGTCATACAACTCGACGGTGCGCAGGACGTCAGCGTCGATCAGTTGTGCGATGGTGGTGGCACTGCGGGTGGCTGATTCCTGAGCGTTGGCGTGCTCGCGGATCAGCAGAAACGTGACGATGCACAGAATCGCGATCACGGTCAGCGAACTGCCGCAGATCAGCAGCAATTCGGGACGTCCGGTCTTGCCCGCCACAGGTGGGGTACGGCTCGCGATCATGATGGGGCTGTCGGTTGGGGAGTCTTATAAGCGTAGTTGCATGAAGTCAGTGACGGTATTCCAATGTGGGAGCGGGCTTGCTTGCGAAAGCGGTGTGCCATTCAACAGGAATGTTGACTGATACACCGCTTTCGCAAGCAAGCCCGCTCTCACAGGTAAATCAAAAAATTCAAGACGGGTGCTGTAGCACCGATCTTAGAAGACGTTGATCGGGTAGTCGACAATTACACGGTATTCATCCGTGTCCGTATCAATCGCGCCGTAACCGTTGCCGCCACGGTTGGTCGCCCACTGCAGGCGTACCGCGAGATCTTTCGCCTGGCCGCTCTGGACCACGTATTTCAAGTCGATGTCGCGCTCCCAGTGCTTGGCGTTGCGGCCGTCGGCGCTGTACCACGAAGCGTAGCCCTTGCTGTCCGGATCGACCTTGGTCAGGTCTACGGTGCCGCGCGAGTACGACACTGCGGAGGTCAGCCCCGGAACGCCCACACCGGCGAAGTCATAGGCATATTTGAGCTTCCACGAGCGCTCGTTCGGGCCGTTGAAGTCCGAGTACTGCTGCGAGTTGTCGAGGTAAACGCTGTCGCCCTGGCTGATGTAGTCGAACGGCGTGTTGCCGTTCACGCGCTGGTACGCGGCAGTGACGCTGTGGCTGCCGATGCCGACGGTGAAATGCAGGCTGTAGGTGTTGTTGTCGATGTTGCCCAGCAGGGCGTCGCCGGTGTCTTGCGTGTGATAGAAGTGCAGGCCCGGGTTGAGGCTGACCAGATCGTTCAGCGCCCAGGTGTAGTCGAGGTCGTAGTAGTACTGGTTCCAGATGTCCTTGAGCTCGGCGGCATACAGGTTGCTGGTCAGCCCTTCGACGCCGCTCCAGGACACCCCGGCCCAGTTCAGGTGACGGCTTTCGTCGCCATCGGCCAGTTTGCCGTAGGACGTGCCGATGCGCTGGCGCCCGCTCTGGTTGTAAGGCTTGGTGAAACTCGCCTGGCCGCCTTCGAACATCCAGCCGTCGAAGCTGTGGTTGGTCAGGCTGACGCCACGGAAGGTCTGCGGCAGCATGCGGCTTTCACCGCCGGCAATCACCGGGTTGGTGAGGAACAGGTCGCCGGCCTTCAGTTCGGTGTCGAACGCGCGCATTTTCAGGGTACCGCCTGCAGTCGAGAACGAGCCCGGCGCTTTGCCGTTACCGTCGCTGACCGGCAGGATGCTCGAGCCATCGGTACCGCCACCGCCGTCGAGCTTCAGCCCGAGCATGGCATGGGCATCGATGCCGAAGCCGACCGTGCCTTCGGTGTAACCCGACTGGAAGATCCCGAGAAAACCCTGGCCCCATTCGATGTTGTCGTCCGTCTGCTGCAGACGGTTGCGATTCATGTAGTAGTTGCGAGCATTGAGGTTGAGGCTCGAACCTTCGTCGAAGCCTTCCTTGGCGGCTTCGTCGGCATGGGCGGCGGGTGCAATCGTTGCGGCAATTGCAATGAACAGCGGGGTGAAGCTGACTGGGTAACGCACTTGCGATGGAGCTCCTTGGGTCAACTGACACTTCAATGTCTTGAGGTGCGGGATGTTTCTTGTTGTTACAGACGAACCAAACAGCTTTCAGACCACAACGAAAAAAGGCCGCTGAAAGGCAGCGGCCTGGAATGACGACGGTTGAACGGGAAGAGCCAAACAACCGCGTCGAGGGAAAATTTTTCGCGGTGCGCGACTCAGCTGTCTTTCTCGGACGCTTGAGCTTGGGAGGTGGCGGCCTGAGGGGCTTGCGATGCGTCTTGCGACTTGGCCATCACGTCTGCCTGAGACTGTTCGAATGCGTGAGCGCGAGCGGCATTCTGCGCTACGAACGACTGCGATTCTTCAGCCATCGCCATGGGCGACAGGATCAATGAGGACAAAACGAACGCGCTGGCAATACCCATACTGTTGGACATCTTGAAAACCTTCTTGCTTGGCAAGTGCTGTTTGGTGCGGGCAAAGATAAAGTTGCCGGGCGTTGGGAAACAGCATGATTTTCATAAATGACTGTTACAGCAACAGCAACGATCGCCCCCTCTCCCAACGGGAGAGGGGCAGGGGGAGGGCTATCAAACCGGCAAATGAATCCCGAAGGTATTCATCCCCCGATCACTGTGCACAAACACATCGCCACCATGCATCAGCGCAATCGCCTTGACGATCGCCAGCCCCAGCCCATGGTTATTGCCGCTGTTGCTGCGTGACGCATCGACCCGATAGAAGCGCTCGAACAACCGCGGCAAATGCTCGCTGGCAATCGGCGATCCCGGGTTGGCCACGCCGATGCTGACCTGATGTTCTGCAACCTCGATGCGCACTTCGATCACCTTGCCAGGCTCGGTGTGCTGCACGGCGTTACTCAGCAGATTGATCAACGCCCGACGCAAATGCGCGATCTCGATGCGCACTTGGGCATCACCACTCACGTGCACCTGCACTTGCGCGTCTTCGAGGATGAAGTCGAGGTACTCCAGCGTGGTCGCGACTTCATCGGCCAATGAAGTTTCGGTGAGTTTGGTCGCCTTGCTGCCCTGATCGGCGCTGGCGAGGAACAGCATGTCGTTGATGATCGAACGCAGGCGTTCCAGCTCTTCGAGGTTGGATTGCAGCACTTCGAAGTAGTGTTCGGCGGAGCGCCCGCGCGTCAGTGCGACCTGGGTCTGGCCGATCAGGTTGGTCAGTGGCGAGCGCAGTTCATGGGCCACGTCGGCATTGAACGATTCCAGTCGCGAATAGGCCTGTTCGACTCGTTCCAAGGTTGAGTTGAACGATTCGACAAACTGCTCGAGCTCCGGCGGCAACGGTGACATCCGCAAGCGTCCGGCGCGCAGTGGCGGCGCCAGGCGCTGGGCTTCGTGGGACAGTTTGATCAGCGGTTTGAGGCCGATCCGCGCGACCCAGTAACCCAATGCCGACGCCATCAGCACACCGATAATCGCCAGGCTGACCAAGGCGATCAGCAAGTTGTGCTGAGTCTCGTGGAAGGTCTCGGTGTCGATGCCGATCATGAACCGCAGCGGCGGGCGCTGATCCTTGGCCGGCAGTTCGGTCAGCAGCACTTTCAACGGATAGGGGTGGTCGGGCAACTGCAGGTCATGCATGCCCGTCGGGCCTTTGGCGAAGGCGCGGATCGGGGCGTCCGGCTCGCCATACTCGTAACCGGGATCACCGCTGACCACCCAAAAATGGATGCGCTTGTCTTCCTCACCGAGCAGCTTGAGTTTGGCGTTGATCTTCATCCAATGCTCGGGTGTGCCGTAACGGTTGAGGGCCGATTCAAGCACGCTATAACGCGCATCCAGCTCGGCCTCCGGCAGCAGGCCCAGGCCCTTGTCGACCTGCTGATACAGCGCGCCGCCGATCAACAGAAACACCAGCAGCGCCACCAGCGTGAACATGCCGCTGAGGCGCAGGGCGATCGAATTACTGGACACCGCGGCTCTCCAGCACGTAACCCATGCCGCGAATGGTGTGCAGCAGTTTTTCGTCGAACGGCCCGTCGAGCTTGGCGCGCAGGCGTTTTATCGCGACTTCGACAACGTTGGCATCGCTGTCGAAATTGATGTCCCAGACCATCTCGGCAATCGCGGTTTTCGAGAGGATTTCCCCCTGACGCCGTGCCAATACGCTGAGCAGCGAGAACTCTTTCGCTGTCAGGTCCAGCCGCGTGCCGGCGCGAGTGGCCTTGCGGCTGATCAAATCTATCCACAGGTCGGCGATGCTCACCTGCACCGGTTCATGGCCGCCGCTGCGCCGTGTCAGCGCCTGCAGGCGGGCCACCAGTTCGAGGAAGGAAAACGGTTTGCCGAGGTAATCGTCCGCGCCGTCACGCAGGCCCTTGATCCGGTCTTCGACCCGTTCGCGGGCGGTGAGCATGATCACGGGAGTCTGCTTGCGTGCACGTAGCGCACGCAGCACGCCGAAGCCGTCCAGGCCCGGCAACATCACGTCGAGGACAATCACCGCATAGTCGCCTTCCAGCGCCAGGTGCAGGCCCTCGACGCCGTCGCGGGCCAGGTCCACGGTGTAACCCTGTTCCGTCAGACCGCGGTGCAGATAGTCCGCGGTTTTTTCCTCGTCTTCGATAATCAGAACGCGCATGACCCTGCCTCAGTCTGTGGTCGCCAGTGCCGGTGGGGGCGATGATGCTTCTGGGTGTGAGCGTCGGTGAAACAGCCGCTCAAGCCACAAGTATATGACTGGCGTGGTAAACAGCGTCAGCATCTGGCTGACCAGCAAACCGCCCACCACCGCGATCCCCAGCGGCTGGCGCAGTTCGGCGCCGGTGCCATAGCCGAGCATCAGCGGCAGGGCGCCGAGCAGGGCGGCGAGGGTGGTCATGATGATCGGCCGGAACCGCGTAATGCACGCCTCGTAAATCGCGTCCTGCGGTGGCAACCCACGATTGCGCTGCGCTTCGAGGGCAAAGTCGATCATCAGGATACCGTTTTTCTTGACGATACCGATCAGCAGCACCAGCCCGATCAGCGCCATGATCGAAAAGTCCTGGCCGCAGATCCACAGCATGATCACCGCCCCGAGCCCGGCCGCCGGCAGCGTCGAAATGATCGTCAGCGGATGCACGAAGCTCTCATAAAGCACGCCGAGAATGATGTACACCGCCACCAGCGCCGCGAGAATCAGCCACGGCTGACTGGCCAGCGAACTCTGGAACGCCTGGGCCGCGCCCTGGAAGTTGCCGCTGATTGCGGTCGGCATGCCGATTTCGGCCTTGGCCTGATTGAGCAGAATCACCGCGTCACCCAACGCCACGCCGGGCGCGAGGTTGAACGACAGGTTGGCGGCCGGGAACATGCCGTCATGGGCAATCGACAGCGGGCCGATGGTGGGTGCATCGAATTTTGCCAGTGCCGACAGCGGCACCATTTCCCCGCTCAGCGGTGAACGCAGGTAGAAATAGTTGAGGCTTTCGGCCTTGCCGCGTTGCTGGGTGTCCAGTTCCAGGATCACGTTGTACTGGTTGACCTGGGTCTGGAATTCATTGATCTGCCGCTGACCAAAGGCGTCGTAGAGCGCCTCGTCGACATCGCTCGCGGTCAGGCCGAAACGCGCCGCTGCACTTCGATCAATGCTGATGTGGGTGATGCTGCCGCCCAGTTGCAGGTCGTTGGAAATATCGCGGAACGCCGGGTTGCTGCGCAGCTTTTCCGTCAGGCGCTGGGTCCAGGTGGCGAGGGTCGCGCCGTCATTGCTCTTGAGCACATATTGGTACTGCGCACGGCTCGGGCCGGAGCTTAAGTTGATGTCTTGCCCTGCGCGCAGGTACAGCACGATCCCCGGGACTTTCATCAGCTGCGGACGAATCCGGTCGATGAACTGACTGGCCGAGACATCGCGGTCGCCGCGTTTTTTCAGGGCGATCCAGAAGCGGCCGTTGGCGATGGTCTGGTTACTGCCGGACACACCCACCGAGTGGGAAAACGCCTGCACGGCGGGATCGGCGGCGACGATTTCGGCCATCGCCAGGTGTTTTTTTACCATGTCGCCGTAGGAGATATCCGCAGCGGCTTCGGTGGTGCCGAGGACGAAGCCGGTGTCCTGTACCGGGAAGAAGCCCTTGGGAATAAAGATGTAACCGGCAATCGCCATCGCCAGCGACAGGCCGAACACGCCGATCATCAATTTTTGATGGGCAAGGGCGCGGCGCAGGCCTTTTTCGTACCAGCCGAGCAGGCGTTCGCTGAAACCCGATTTGTCGTGAGCGTGATGCACCGGTTTGCGCATGAACAGCGCCGCCAGTGTCGGCGCCAGGGTCAGCGACACCACCACGGAAATCATGATGGTCGACGTCGCGGTCAGGGCGAATTCCTTGAACAGCCGCCCGACCACGCCGCCCATGAACAGCAGCGGAATGAACGCCGCCACCAGCGAGAAGCTGATCGAGACCACGGTGAAGCCGATCTCGCCGGCGCCCTTGATGGCGGCCTCGCGCATGCCGTCGCCGGCTTCCAGATGCCGATGAATGTTCTCCACCACCACAATCGCATCGTCCACGACAAACCCGACTGCAACGACAATCGCCACCAGCGTCAGGTTGTTCAGGCTGAAACCGAGCAGGTACATCAGGGCGAAACTGGCGGTCAGCGACACGCCGAGTACGGCCGACACGATCATCGTCGCCGACAACTGGCGCAGGAACAGCGCCATCACCGCCACCACCAGCAGGATCGCGATCAACAGGGTGATCTCGACCTCGTGCAGCGAGGCGCGGATGGTCTGGGTGCGGTCGATCAGGGTTTTTACCTGCACCGAGGCCGGCAGCATGGCTTCGAGGCCGGGCAGGGCGGCTTGAATACGGTCCACGGTTTCGACGATGTTCGCCCCCGGCTGGCGCGAGATGACCAGGTTCACCCCCGGTTGATCGCCGGCCCAGGCCTGCACGTAGGCATCTTCCGAACCGTTGACCACTTTGGCGACATCGCGCAGGTGAACCGGTGCGCCATCCTTGTAGGAAACGATGAGTTGGCTGTAGTCCTCGGGGTGGAATAACTGGTCATTGGTCGACAGCGTGGAGATGCTCGATTCGCCGTACAGCGCACCTTTGGCCAGGTTGAGGCTGGTCTGCTGGATCGCCAGACGGATGTCGGCCAGGGTCAGGCCGATTGCTGCCAGTTTGTCGGCCGAGGCTTGCACGCGGATCGCCGGACGTTGCTGACCGGTGATGTTGATCTGGCCTACACCGTCGATCTGACTGATCTGACGTGAGAGCAGGGTTTCCACCAGATCGCTGAGTTCGGTGCCGGGCATTTGTGTCGAGCTGACGCTGAGAATCAGCACCGGGCTGTCGGCCGGGTTGACCTTCTTCCAGGTCGGCAGCGTCGGCATGTCTTTGGGCAGTTTGCCGGCGGCGGTATTGATCGCCGCTTGTACTTCCTGGGCGGCGGTGTCGATGCTTTTATCGAGGGTGAATTGCAGGGTCAGCAGGCTTGAGCCGAGCGCACTGCTGGAGGTCATCTGGGTCATGCCGGGGATGGCGCTGAATTGCACCTCCAGCGGCGTGGCCACGGATGAGGCCATGGTGTCGGGGCTGGCGCCGGGCAGCTGTGCCGAAACCTGAATCGTCGGAAATTCCGCTTCCGGCAGCGGCGCAATCGGCAAGCGCGGGAAGGCAATCGCACCGACCAGCACCAGCGCGATCGTCAGCAGAATCGTCGCGACCGGGTGATCGATGCACCAGGTGGAGACGCCTTTGTGTTCCTTCATGGTTTCGGCTCCGCTTGCACCACCTGCGCCGGCTCGGTCATGACTTGCACCGTGGAGCCGGGTTTGAGCCGCGACTGGCCGTCGGTGACCAGCACGTCACCGGCCTTCACACCTTTGATGATGTCCTGGCCGCTGCCCTGATAAACCATCTGCACTTGTACGGCTTCGACCTTGTCACCATTCACCCGGTAAACGAAGTGTTGGTCGAGGCCGCGTTGTACGACAGTGGGTGGTACCACCAACGCATCCTTGTCCAGCGCCGTCTGAATTTTTACCGTCACCAGCAAGCCCGGCCAGAGCTTCTGGCTGGCGTTGTCGAACTCGGCCTTGGCGCGGATGGTGCCGGTGTTGGCGTTGATCTGGTTGTCGATGAGGGTCAGGTGGCCTTCGCCGAGCAGGTTGCCGGTTTCGCCGTCGGTGTCGGCGCCGATGTAGGCCTTGACCTGTGCCCGCTGCGGATCGTTGATCAGGCCTTGCAGGGTCGGCAGCATTTGCTGGGGCAAGGAGAACTCGACGGCGATCGGGTCGATCTGGGTCACGGTGAACAAGCCTGCGGCGTCGGTCATGCGCAGGAAGTTGCCTTCGTCGACGGTACGAATACCGACACGGCCGGTGACCGGAGAGCGAATCTGCGTGTAGGACAGCTGAACTTGTGCGGCGTCGATGGAGGCCTGGTTGCCTTGGGCGGTGGCTTTCAATTGATTGACCAAGGCTTGTTGCTGATCGTAGGTCTGCTTGGAGACGCCGTCGTCGACGCTGAGCAGTTTGTAGCGTTTGAGGTTGACCAGGGCGACTTGCAGTTGTGCCTGGCTTTCGCCCAGTTGCGCGCGGGCCTGGTCGAGGCTGGCGCGGATTGAGCGGTCGTCGATGGTGGCGAGCAGGTCGCCTGCTTTGACGAGTTGGCCTTCTTTGACGAGGATTCTGGTGAGGATGCCGTCTATCTGTGGGCGTACGACGACGCTGTGCAGTGAGAGTACGGAGCCGATGCCGCTGGTGTAGCGGGGGACGTCTTTTACGCTGACGGCGACGACGCGGACCGGGATGGCGGTCGGGGTTGCCAGTTTGCTCGGGGCGGGTTTGCTTGCCCACCATATGCCTGCGGCGGCCAGGGCGATCACTAGGGCTAGCAGGGTTTTGTTTTTCTGGATTCGCATGCGATGGGGCGCCAGGGGCTGGAGTTTGGGCAGGTTGGGTCTTTATAAACTTGTTTGGGGGTCAGGAGGGTGACGGCTAGCTGTCAGCGCTGTCAGTTTCGTCGGGTGTCGATATCCGTTGCTGCGTGGGTATAGCCTTCGCCTGCTCGCGATGGCAGCCTGTGAGCCGACCCTCTCCAACTGAATACGCCAAATCCAACTGTGGGAGCGAGCCTGCTCGCGAAGGCGGCCTGCCAGACGACCCATCTCCAACTGAGTGCACCCAATCCAAACCCCGGCCAGCACTGCCTTGGCGATCCAGCAGATCGTCATGCGCGCCGAGCTGGCGGTGAACCGGGCGCTGGATCGGGCTGGCTCGCACACGTAATCCGTCCGAACACCGCGTCATCGTTCATCGCGAGCAGGCTCACTCCTACAGAGAAACGGATTCCACCTGTGGGAGGGAGCTGGCTCGGGATGGCGGCGTAACCGTCCCCAAAAAAAGGACCGATCATTCTTAGTTAGGGACTCATTTGCCGACTACGCTTCTCAAGATCCAGCCCCGTGCGCGGATAAACAGTGTGTAGCCCGGGTTTCGCTGGGCCTCACATCGGGAGTGTCTGGTCATGAAGCTGAAAATCGCAATGCCGTGTGTGCTTCTCCTGCTTCCACTCACTGCGTTCGCCGCGCCTGGCAGTCAATCCGGCGAGATCCGTTTCACCGGGCAAATCGTCGATTCCGGCTGTGCAGTTGAGCGAGCCGGGGCATTGTCTTCCACTGAATCGCGTCGGGTTGAAATCAAGCCCGGTGTGAACGTCGATGTAGACACGTATCACAATGCTTGCAGCCATCAGGCGCTGCCGGTTTCCATGTCGTATGAACCGTTGAAGACCTCAACCGACAAAGGCATCGTCACCATCACCTACCTGTAAACCGTTCGGCGTGCGCTGCAAATCTTCAGGTGCCGAGGCCGGGCGCGCAGGTATACTGCGCGCCTTCGCGGCTCACTGTTCGGGCCCGACTTTTTGCTTTGCGGAGCTTCTATGACTTCCCCGATCCAACCGCCGGTTGACGACGCCGTGAGCGATGTCCCGGCCGAGCTTGCCGACGCCAGCGAAACCAAACCCGAGATCCCGGCTTTCAAGTTCCCGTTCAAACCGGGTGAGCTGGCGGCTGCCAAGGGTTCCAACCAGCCGTGGTACAAGAACGGCGCCAAGAACGGCCACACCAAAACCCCGGGCATGGCGCCACCGGGGACCCGTCGTTCGATGGGCAAGCGCTGAGTCAAATCCCGCCTTTGGCCATCGACTGCGATTTTCGGTCGCAGTGATGGCTAAGTGCTCAGATCCTGAGCCAGATCAATAGTTAACCAATTGGTGCGCTTAGAGTCAGCAGCCCTGCCGACTCTTCCAATAAAACGAGCGCGCTTTCCATGAAGATCAATCTCCCGGTAACCGGCCGTAACGTCGATGTGGCGCTGGACGCGAACATTCTTTCGACCACCGATCTGACCAGCGCGATCACCTACGCCAACGACGATTTCATCAGGATCAGCGGTTACAGCCGTGAGGAATTGCTCGGCACGCCACACAACCTGTTGCGTCACCCGGACATGCCGGCGCAGGCGTTTGCGCACATGTGGCAGACGCTCAAGCGCGGGCGCTCGTGGATGGGGCTGGTGAAGAATCGCTGCAAGAACGGCGATCACTACTGGGTCAGCGCTTATGTCACGCCGGTCACGCAAAATGGCGTGGCGGTGGAGTATCAGTCGGTGCGTACCCGGCCTGACACGCGGCAAGTGGCGGCGGCGGAGCGGGCGTATGCGCAGTTGCGCGGTGAATTGAAGGGGCGGCGGCCACTGCCGCGTCTCGGTTTGCGCGGCAGGATCACGGCGTTGGCCAGTGCGTTGCTGGGGCTGGTGTTGGGGATCGAGGCCTGGTTGCGTCCGGAGTCTGTGTGGATCGATGCGCTGGCGTTTGTCGCCGGTAGCAGTCTCTGCGCGTTGGGCGTGCGCTGGATCCTGCGGCCACTGGAGCGTCTGACCGAGCGGGCGCGCCAGATCGCGGACAATCCGTTGAGCCAGAACATCTACACCGGGCGTGGCGATGAAATTGGCCAGATCGAGTTCGCCCTGCAGATGCTCGAAGCTCAGGTCGGCGCGGTGGTCGGACGTATTGGTGATGCGTCGCAACAGTTGGCCGGGCACGCGGCGCAATTGGTTGATCACCTGCAAAGCAGCCACAGCAGCTCCTTGGCCCAGCAGGCCGAAACCGATCAGGTGGCGGCGGCGATTCATCAGATGGCCGCCAGTGTGGCGCAGGTCGCCAGCCATGCGCAGCAGGCCTCGGTGGCGGCTGACATGGCCGGGACGGAAACCCGTGAGGGACATTTGCTGGTCGGTGAAAGCCGCAGCGCGGTACTGCGCCTGGCCGAAGAATTGGCGCGAGCGACCGAAGTGATCCATCAGCTCGAAGGCCACAGCACTGAGATTTCCGGGGTGCTGGAGGTGATCCGCAGCATCGCCGAACAGACCAATCTACTGGCGCTCAATGCCGCGATCGAAGCGGCGCGGGCCGGAGATGCCGGGCGCGGGTTTGCGGTGGTGGCCGATGAGGTGCGTGGGTTGGCGCAACGCACGCAACAGTCGACCAACGAGATTCAACGGATGATCAGCACCTTGCAGAACGGCGCGCGGGACGCGGTGCTGGTGATGCAACAGAGCAGCGAGCATGTGGATAACAGTGTCGAACAGGCGCAACGCGCGGCGCGGGCGCTGGACGGGATCAGCGAGCGGGTCGAGCAGATCACCGAGATGAGCCTGCAGATTGCCGCCGCCGTGGAGCAGCAGAGCGCGGTGAGCGAAGACATCAACCGTAATATCGTCAGCATCCGCACGGCGTCCGAATTGACGGTGGATGAGGGACGGCAGAGCCAGCGCAATTCTGAGGATGTGGCGGGGCTGGCGGGGGATTTGAGGTTGCTGGCGCGGGAATTCTGGGGGCAGCGGCAGGTTCGGGATTGAGGTTGCCTGGGCCGGCCTGTTCGCGAGCAGGCTCGCTCCCACAGGTCTGTCGGTTGCTCACTTATTCTGTGTACAACTCAGATCCTTGTGGGAGGGGGCTTGCTCCCGAAGGGGCCATTGCGGCCACTCCAAATTCCGGATCAAGCCGCGCGCAGAGAAATAAACGCATACGTCTGCGCCGGCTCCGTCACCACCTGCGCCCCGGCCGCCACCAACTGCCCGGCGACATCATCACCGGACAAATGAAACAGCCATTCGCTGCACGCTTCACTCAGCGGTTGCGCAGAAACCTGATCGATCACCGCCGCAAACGCGCTCATGTTCGGCAAGTACGCGGTAAACCCATCGCCCTTGAGCGCCGTGGTGCGAATACCCAGCGCGGCGCAGATCGCATCCTTGGTGCGGATGTCATCCCGATCGGCCTGGCGTGAACGCTGGATCAGTTCCAGCAGTTCCTGATCGACCAACTCGCCACCGACAATCAGCAATGACCCCTGTTGCCACGACTCCGGTGGGCAATCCTTGGCGGCCGGGTTGAGCGGGATGTGCGGGTTGATCTCTGCCGGGTAAATCCTGCACACCAGCGGCCGGCGTTCGTAGATGCGGCACCGGTTGTCTTCGTCAAGATTCCGGCAGCGACCGACGTTGTAGGCAGCGAAAGTAATGGCCACGTGAACATCTGTCGAGCCGCTGCGCACCACCACCGAACGTCGTTCGGCGTGTTCACGCTGCTGCGCCGGCAAACCCAGGCCGTTGCCGAGAAAAGCCTCCACCAGCACGATCACCTGCCCGCCATCCGCTGCCCACATGCGGGCTTCGGCGAGGGTCAGAGGCACATGGTGGTCGGTGCAGCATTTGCCGCAACCGACGCAGGAAAACGTCGTATTCATCGAACGATCAATCTTCAATCAAGGTGTGAAACGGCGACGTAAAGCCGCCATGCAGGACCGGATCGAAGCAAGTTATGCGCCATTCACTGCGCCTTGGCGCTTGGGCGGATCGAGTCCCATTCGGTGACGAACGCGGTTTTCGACTTTTTGTTGTACAGGCACAGCTCGGTGCCTTGCTGGCCTTTCATGTGTTTTTGCGGGTATTGGCCTTGCAGCAATACGGCGGTGTAGCCAACGCGGTCATCGAATTGCGCGGGTGTGCCGACGGGTTTGGCGTCTTTGAGGCCGCTGGCCTTGGTGCAACTGGCGAGCACGGTTTTGTCGTAGGCGGCCCAGGCGTCGGGGCTGGAGGCGTGAGCCTGGCAGGCGAGGGCGGTGAGGCAGAGCAGGCTTAGGGTGAGGGCTTTCATGGCGGGGCATCCTTGGGGTTTGGCCAAGGTTGGAGTATGCCTGATGGTTGGAAGTTGCCTGAGCCGGCCTCTTCGCGAGCAAGCCCGCTCCCACAATTTGGAATGCGTTTCCTCTGTGGGAGCGGGCTTGCTCGCGAAGGCGGTAGATCAGATGGGCACCATTTCCCGGCGAACCACATACATCCCGGCACTTTCATACAAACGCTGCGCCCGCAGGTTGTCCTCCAGCACCTTCAGATCGACAAAGCCTTCACGGCGTTGCTGAAACACCTTGAACGCATTGAGCAGCAACGCCCGCCCCAGGCCGCGACCCTGCATGCGCGGATGCACGACCAGATTCTTGATGTACGAACTGGTCCAGCACTGCGCCACGCCGACCACGCCTTCGGCATCGCGGGCGATAAAGCACAGTTCGGGATCGTATTCGGGGTCGCTTTCAAACCGTTGTTGCCACTCGTCCAGTGCGGGCACGCGACCGCCGCCTTCGCGGTAGCCGAGTTGCATCAGTAGATGCACGGCCGACGCCAGTTGCGGGCGGTAGGTGCTCAGTTCAACACCATCCGGCCAATGAGTCGGCGGCACGTCTTGGCGCAGGTCGCGCCGCATCAGGAAACAGTACTTGTTGGTCAAGACTCAGTGACCGTTGGCCGCGACGTGTTTGGCCGCTTCGATCAGGCGCTGGGTCAGCTCTGGCGAAGAGAACTTGGTCAGCACCGCATTGGCGCCAGCCAGGCGGGCTTTTTCGCTGTTCATCGCACTGTCGAGCGAGGTGTGCAGCAACACGTAGAGGTGAGCGAAGTCCGGGGTCTCGCGCAGGGTGCGGGTGAAGGCGTAGCCGTCCATCTCGGACATTTCGATGTCGGAGACGATCAGGTTGATCTGCTGCGCGGTGCCTTGCAGATCGAGCAGGCAATCGATGGCTTCCTTGGCACTGCGCGCGGTGTGGCACTGCAAGCCGAGATTGCGCAGGGTGTGCACCGATTGCTGCAACGCCACCTGGCTGTCGTCGACCACCAGAATCCGCGCATTGCCCAGTACTTCGGCGTCTTCCATGCTCAGATCGGTCGGAGCCATTTCGATCTGCGCCGGGGCGATGCTGTGGATGACTTTCTCGATGTCGAGCACTTGCACCAGCGTGCCGTCAACCGAGGTCACGCCGGTGATGTAGGCGCGTGAACCGCCGGAGCCGAACGGCGGTGGTTTGATGTCGGTGGTCAGGCAATGGACGATTTTGCTCACGGCCTGCACGTGCAGACCCTGCTTCGAACGGCTGACGTCGGTGACGATCAGGCAGCCGCCGTTCGGGTCTTCCAGCGGCCGTTCGCCGATGGCGCGACTGAGGTCGATCACCGACAGCGACGCGCCGCGCAGGGTGGCGATGCCTTTGACGTGCGGGTGCGACTCCGGCAGCTTGGTCAGCGGCGGGCAGGGGATGATTTCACTGACTTTCAGCAGGTTGATCGCCATCAGCTTGCCGCTGCGCAAGGTAAACAGCAGAAGCGAAAGTGAATCTGCGCGGGCTTTGGTGGAAGACATATAAACCTTCTGTGGAAAAAGGTGATGGGCGAGGATGCAAATCGCCAGAAACTATTGATGCCGGGTTATCGGCGTCAAAAGGTTGGGCTTTAGGTCCGTTGTCGGGTGGCGTCAGATCCAAAGCCCCTCATCGGAGCGCCGCCCGCCCAGCCCTCTCCTTCCGGGAGAGGGTGCTTTTAGCTTTTTATGCCCAGCCGTTTCGCCATCCGCCCAAGATTCGCCCGATCCAGCCCCAACTCCCGCGCCGCACTTGCCCAGTTATCCTGATGACGCGCCAGGGCTGCACTGATCAACTGCCGCTGATATTGCTCGGTCGCACTGCGCAGGTCGCCGATCGGCAACGGCGCGGTATTCAAGTCAGTGAAAGTTGCGGGCGAGTTATCCACAACCTCGCGCGGTAAATCCAGATCTGCCGCATTCAGGCTGAGAATCTTCGGCCGCACCTTGCAGTTGCCCAGCGCCTTCAGTGCGCTGCGGCCAATCAGGTGCTCCAATTCACGCACGTTGCCCGGCCAAGTGTAGGCGAGCAGCGCCTCCTGGGCGTCGCTGCTCAGGCGCAGGCTGTTGAGGCCCATGCGTGAGCGGTTCTGTTCCAGAAAGAAGCCGCTGAGCAGCAACACGTCGCGCCCGCGATCGCGCAGCGCCGGTACTCGCAGCGGGTACACGCTCAAACGGTGATAGAAGTCGGCGCGGTAGCGGCCGCTGCGCACTTCTTCGGCCAGATCGCGGTTGGTCGCGGCGATCAGACGAACGTCGACCTGATGCTCCTTGTCCGAACCGAGCCGTTGCAACTGGCCACTTTGCAGCACCCGCAGCAACTTGGCTTGCACAGTCAGCGACAGTTCGCCGACTTCATCGAGAAACAGCGTGCCGCCATTGGCCAGTTCGAACTTGCCGCGCCGGTCGCTGGTGGCGCCGGTAAAGGCGCCGCGCACATGGCCGAACAGTTCGCTCTCGACCAAGGTGTCGGGCAGCGCGGCGCAGTTGAGGCTGATGATCGGTTTGTCGGCGCGCGGGGAGGCCGCGTGGATCGCCTGCGCCACCAGCTCCTTGCCGACTCCGGTTTCGCCGGTGATCAGCACGGTCAGGTCGCTGCCGCCGACCAGATTGATTTCTTCGACCAGCCGTTTGTGCGCCTTGCTCTGGCCGATCATTTCGCGTTGCTGCTGGCCGCTGGCCTGACGGTAGACCTCGGCGCGCTGATGCTCGTCCTCGGCGCGCAATGCCAGGCGTTCGATGCGCTCGGCAGCGTTGACCGTGGCCGAGGCGAGGCTGGCGAATGCTTGCAGGGCATCAAGCTCGATCGGCTCGAAACGCTCCGGGTCGAGGGCGTCAAGGGTGATCAGGCCCCAGAGTTTTTCATCGACGAACAGCGGGCAACCGAGGCAGTCGTGCACTTCAAGATGATCGCCCTGGCCGTCAACCAATCCATCGTAAGGGTCAGGCAAGTCACTGTCGGCAGCGAACCGGGTCGGCCCGGCGCCCTCCAGCAGGATCTCGAATCTTGGGTGTTCGCTGACCTTGAAGCGCCGGCCGAGGGTGTCGGTGCTCAAGCCGTCCACCGCCAGCGGCACCAGCCATTCACCGTCCAGACGCAGCAACGCGGCGGCGTCGCACGGCAGCAGGGCGCGCATGGCGTCGAGCAGGCGGCGGTAGCGTTCGCCTTCGGGCAGTTCGCGGGACAGGTCGGCGACCAGCGGCAGTAGAGCGGTCAGCAGGGATTTGGCGGTCATGGTTTTGTAGTCAAAGAGACAAGATGTAGTCGAGATGACTATAAGGCTGCTTGCGTCATTATGACTACATTAATTTCATATCATTGATTTATAAGGATAAATTACTTGGCACGAAAACTGATAAGTCTAAGGCAACTTTTCAAAGAAGCTCAGGAGTCAACCTTATGCTTAGCGTCCAGGATCGTGCCATCGTCAAATCCACCGTTCCCCTGCTGGAAAGCGGCGGTGAAGCGCTGATCACTCACTTCTACCGCATGATGCTCTCTGAATACCCTGAAGTTCGCCCGCTGTTCAATCAGGCGCACCAGGCCAGTGGCGACCAGCCGCGCGCCCTGGCCAATGGCGTGTTGATGTACGCCCGGCACATTGATCAGCTCGACCAGTTGGGCGATCTGGTGGCGAAGATCATCAACAAGCACGTGGCCCTGCAGATCCTGCCGGAGCATTACCCGATTGTCGGTTCGTGCCTGCTGCGTGCCATCTCCGAAGTGCTCGGCGACGAGATCGCCACACCGCAAGTGATGAGCGCGTGGGGCGCCGCTTACGGGCAACTGGCCGATATCCTGATCGGCGCTGAAACTGCGATCTATGACCAGAAAGAGCAGGCGGTCGGCGGCTGGCGCGGGGCGCGGGAGTTCATCGTTGCGGCCAAGGTCGAAGAGAGCGCCGAGATCATCTCGTTCTACTTCGAGCCGGCGGATAAAGGTCCGATCCTGGCCGCAGAGCCGGGTCAGTACATCGGCATGAAACTGGTCCTCGACGGCGAAGAAGTCCGTCGCAACTACTCGCTGTCGGCGTTGGCCAATAACGGTCAGTACCGCATCAGCGTTAAACGCGAACCGGGTGGTCGTGCGTCCAACCACTTGCATGATCAACTGCATGTCGGGGCGAGCATTCTGCTGTTCCCGCCATCGGGCGAGTTCACCCTGACCGCCAGCGACAAACCGCTGGTGCTGATCAGCGGTGGTGTTGGCATCACCCCGACCCTGGCGATGCTCGAAGCGGCACTGGAAACCGAGCGCCCGGTGCACTTTATCCACTGCGCGCGTAACGGCAGCGTGCATGCGTTCCGCGACTGGATCGATGGCTTGGCCGAGCGTCATCCGCAACTCAAGCGCTTCTATTGCTACGCCGAAGACGACGGCGTAAGCCCGGCGGCGGACAAGGTCGGGATGTTGAGTCAGGAGTTGCTCGGCGAGTGGTTGCCGGCGCAGCGTGATGTCGACGCTTACTTCTTAGGGCCGAAGGGCTTCATGGGCGCGATCAAGCGCCATTTGAAAGCACTGGGCGTGCCGGAGAAACAGAGTCGTTATGAGTTCTTTGGGCCGGCTTCTGCCCTGGAATAATCCAGCACCGAGTTGCCTTCATTCGCGAGCAGGCTCGCTCCCACATTGGATTGGCGTCGAACGCAGATCCTGTGGGAGCGAGCCTGCTCGCGAAGGCCGTTATACGGTGCTGATTCTTAAATTCTGTTTAAAGGTTAATCGTTTCTTAACCGGTTTATCGTTTATTCCCCGATGCTGATGATAGGCGCTCGTTTGTTCAACTGATCAGGATCGCCCCATGTCGCACATCATCTTCTCTTCTCGTTTGAGCCTGGTAACGCTGGGTCTGTCGGCTGCGTTGCTGGCCAGTCCTGTTGCCTTCGCCGAATCAGCCTTGATCACACCGCAGAGCCTGATCGTCGATCAAAGCCTGCCCAAGGTACAACGTGAAGCCATGGAACTGGCGGCGCGGCGTTATGGCAGTTTCTGGAACAGTGGAGAAGAGGCCTTGGCCACGGCAGCCTTGTCGCCGCAGTTTGTCGACAAGACACCGCCCGAAGGTCGGGTGCAGGGGCCGACCGGGCCGTTGCTGGCGTCGAAGTTCTTTCGCACGGCGGTGCCGGACCTGAGTTGCGAGATCGAGCAAATGATCGTCGCCGGTGATCGCGTGGTGGTGCATCTGCACTTTCGCGGGCACTTCAGCGGTACGTTCAAGGCTCTCAAAGGGCAGGGCCAGCGTGTAGACTTCCGGGCAACCGATATTTATCAGATCGACAACGGTCGCATCGCGGCCAATTGGCATATCGAAGACAACATCAGCCTGATGGCGCAACTGCAAGCGCAGCCGCCGGCCAGCTGAACCATGGACATACAAGGGAAACGCGATGAGCGAGGAAACGATTCGACTGGGACGTGAGCGGCGCTTTCTGGTGCTGCTGGGCATCATCTGCCTGGCGTTGATTGGTGGCGCGCTGTACATGCAGATCGTGCTGGGCGAGGCGCCATGCCCGCTGTGCATCCTGCAGCGTTATGCATTGCTGCTGATCGCGCTGTTCGCCTTTATTGGCGCGGCCATGCGCACTCGACGCAGCATCACGGTGTTCGAAGTGCTGGTGGTGATCTGTGCGATCGCCGGCGCCGGTGTCGCCGGGCATCATGTGTACACCCAGTTCTATCCGGCGGTGAGCTGCGGCATCGATGTGTTGCAGCCAATTGTCGACGACCTGCCGCTGGCGAAGATTTTCCCGCTGGGCTTCCAGGTCGACGGTTTCTGCTCGACGCCGTACCCGCCGATTCTCGGTCTGTCGCTGGCGCAGTGGGCACTGGTGGCCTTCGTGCTGGTGGTGATCCTGGTGCCGCTATTGACCTCGCGTAACCGAAAAGCACTGCGCTGAATCAACTCTTCGGCTGATTGGCCGATACAGAAAACGCCCCGATTTGCGGATCAGCCGATCGGGGCGTTTTGCATTTCAGAGTGTGTGTGAAATCACCGTGACGAACGGCAACGGAGAGTGCGACAGGTGTGCGACATGTTGTCACACGCGCCCTGTCGCAGGGCATTTCGCCGACACGGATCGCTGCGTTGTTACAAAAAAGGATTGGTCTGTTTCGGCATTTTTCTGGTTTTGCACGCGTGTGCCAGATCAGGCAGTTTTAACAAGCTCTGGCAGATGGCCAGAGGCCTTGGAATATCGGGGTTTGCGCCGATTCGGCGCTGGGAAAAATCGCTCAGAGCTGTCTGAACTGAGGTGGATAGACCTACATTTTTTGGTGTTTTTGTTGAGAATTGATTTCGATAACATGCGGAACTTTTGCAAAAACGGTGATGGATTGTTGCTCTGGGCGATAAAAATTATTTCGGGATAAGACATGGTGTATAGGGCGCTACCTATCTACAATCGCCCGCACTGAATTCCCGGCACTGTTCAGCCTTTATTAAGGAGGCGAGCAGGAAGTCGGGTGTCGAGTGAGTCGAAAGGCTCTCAAGACACCCAGGTGTCGGTGCCTTCCAACTTTCCGCACCAAATGGAATTGGTCTGTAACAAGGCCTTTGACCACGAATTCGAATAAGAACTGACCGCTGTCCCAGGTTTTGTCGAGCGTCTGACGCGCGACGGGCGGCCCTTATTCAATCCAAAGAAAATGCCAACCCTTGGCAGGGTGAAGTGTTGGCGATCAAAACCCAACTGCATTGCGCAAGCTGCTTTAGAGGTCGTGAGATGAGTAAAAACAGGTACCCCAGATTACTAGGCCTAGTGCCGCTGCTCGGCACGTTGTTGCTGGGAGGCTGCAACATGACCCTGCTCAATCCAACGGGCCAGGTCGGCCTGGAACAGCGCAACCTGATCATCACCGCCACGCTGCTGATGCTGTTGGTCGTTGTGCCGGTTATCGTCATGACCTTCCTGTTCGCCTGGAAGTACCGCGCGTCCAACAAGGATGCCGTCTACACCCCGAAATGGTCGCATTCGACCAAAATCGAAGTGGCAGTCTGGACCATCCCGGTTCTGATCATCATTGCCCTGGGTTACATCACCTACATTTCGACCCACAAGCTGGACCCGTATCGTCCGATCGAGTCTGACGTCAAGCCGGTGACCATCGAAGTGGTCGCGCTGGACTGGAAGTGGCTGTTCATCTACCCGGAACAAGGCATTGCCACGGTCAACAAGATCGTGTTCCCGGCGCACACGCCAATCAACTTCAAGATCACCTCCGACGCCGTGATGAACTCGTTCTTCATCCCGGGCCTGGGCGGCCAGATCTACGCGATGGCGGGCATGCAGACCAAACTGCACCTGATCGCTGACCGCAACGCTGAAATGGACGGTATCTCCGCCAACTACAGCGGTGCCGGTTTCACCGGTATGAAATTCAAAGCGATCGCAACTTCCCAGGAAGATTTCGACGCCTGGGTAAGTGAAGTCAAGAAGTCACCTAAACAGCTTGATCAAGCTGAATACGCAGCCCTTGCCAAGCCGAGCCAGAACAACCCAGTCGAGCTCTACTCCTCGGTCACGCCGAACCAGTTCCAGATCATCGTCGACAAGTACGAAGGTATGAAGCCGGGCAAGCCGCTGAAGCACGAGAAGAAAGAGAAAGAAGTGGCGGCCACGGAAGTGGACTCGAGTTCGCATTCAGCTGCCGGTGCAGAGGAGTAAACGATGTTTGGTAAATTAAGTTGGGAAGCGATCCCGTTCCACGAACCGATTGTGATGATTACCATCTCCATGATCGCGCTCGGTGGTCTGGCGTTGTTCGCTGCAATCACCTACTTCAAGAAGTGGACCTATTTGTGGACCGAGTGGCTGACGTCGGTCGACCACAAGAAAATCGGCGTGATGTACATCATCGTCGCCATGGTCATGCTGCTGCGCGGTTTTGCCGACGCCATCATGATGCGTACCCAGTTGGCCATGGCCACCGAAGGTTCGCCTGGCTACCTGCCACCTGAACACTATGACCAGATCTTCACCGCTCACGGTGTGATCATGATCATCTTCATGGCGATGCCATTCTTCACCGGCCTGATGAACCTTGCAGTGCCGCTGCAGATCGGCGCGCGTGACGTTGCGTTCCCGTTCCTGAACTCCCTGAGCTTCTGGCTGCTGGTATCCGGCGTTGTGCTGATCAACCTGTCCCTGGGCGTCGGCGAATTCGCCAAGACCGGTTGGGTTGCCTATCCGCCGCTGTCGGGTCTGCAATACAGTCCTGGCGTGGGTATGGACTACTACATCTGGGCGCTACAGCTATCCGGGTTAGGTACGACGCTGACGGGGGTTAACTTCCTCGCGACCGTGCTGAAAATGCGTACCCCTGGCATGAAACTGATGGACATGCCGATCTTCACCTGGACCTGCACCTGGGCAAACGTTCTGATCGTGGCTTCGTTCCCGATCCTGACCGCTACCCTGGCACTGCTGACCCTTGACCGTTACATGGATTTCCACATTTTCACCAATGAACTTGGTGGCAATCCAATGATGTACGTCAACCTGTTCTGGGCGTGGGGCCACCCTGAGGTTTACATCCTGATCCTGCCGGCATTCGGCATCTTCTCGGAAGTGATCTCGGCGTTCACCGGCAAGAAACTGTTCGGCCATCACTCGATGATCTACGCCTCGGGCGCGATCTCGGTACTGGGCTTCATGGTTTGGCTGCACCACTTCTTCACCATGGGTTCGGGTGCCAGCGTCAACGCCTTCTTCGGTCTGGCGACGATGCTGATTTCCATCCCGACGGGTGTGAAGCTATTCAACTGGCTGTTCACCATCTACCAGGGCCGTCTGCGCTTCACCAGCCAGGTTCTGTGGACCCTGGGCTTCATGGTGACCTTCGCCATCGGCGGCATGACCGGCGTACTGCTGGCCATCCCGGGTGCTGACTTCGTTCTGCACAACAGCCTGTTCGTGATCGCGCACTTCCACAACGTGATCATCGGCGGCGCAGTATTCGGCTACATCGCAGGTTTCGGCTTCTACTTCCCGAAAGCGTTCGGCTTCAAGCTGCACGAAGGCTGGGGTAAAGCAGCGTTCTGGTTCTGGATCTCGGGCTTCTTCGTTGCGTTCATGCCGCTCTATGCACTGGGCTTCATGGGCATGACCCGTCGTCTGAACGCCACCACCAACCCTGAGTGGGTACCGTACCTGTACGTTGCCATGTTCGGTGCGGTGATGATCGCTGCCGGTATCGCCTGCCAACTGATCCAGCTGTACGTCAGTGTGCGCGACCGCAAGAAGCCAGAAAACGTTTGCGATCACGGTGACCCGTGGAATGCGCACACTCTGGAATGGTCGACCTCGTCGCCACCTCCATTCTACAACTTCGCTGTGCTGCCTAAGGCTGACTGCATCGACCCGTTCACCGAAGCCAAGGAAAACGGTACTGCGTACCAGACTCCGGCCAAGTACGAGCCGATCCACATGCCGAACAACACCGCTACCGGTGTGGTCATGGGCGCACTGCTGACCGTCTTCGGTTTCGCGATGATCTGGCACATCTGGTGGTTGGCGATCGCCAGCCTGGCCGGCACTGTCATCTACTTCGTGATCCACGCCGCACGTGACGACCAGGGCTATATGGTTCCGGTTGAAACGATCGAGCGCATCGAAGCCGAGCAGCACAAGCGTCTGGTCGCGGCAGGGAAAATCCCGGCTGATGCCACCCGTGTAACCTCGTTGGAACAGGCTTAAACCATGTCGAACTTAGTGACCAATGTTGGACACGCCCATGGTGACCATGGGCACGATGACCATCACCACGACTCGGGCGAGATGACCGTATACGGTTTCTGGCTCTACCTGATGACCGACTGCATTCTGTTTGCGTCGATCTTCGCGGTGTACGCAGTACTGGTAAACAACGTTGCCGGTGGCCCGTCGGGCCACGACATCTTCGAACTGCCATACGTGCTGGGCGAAACCGCTCTGCTGTTGTTCAGCTCGATCACCTACGGCTTCGCCATGCTGGCGTTGTACAAAGGTAAAAAGCAGCAGGTCCTGGGCTGGTTGTTCATGACCTTCCTGCTCGGCGCAGGCTTCATCGCCATGGAGATCAACGAGTTCCACCTGCTGATCTCCGAGGGCTTCGGTCCTAGCCGTTCGGGCTTCCTGTCGGCGTTCTTCACCCTGGTCGGTACCCACGGTCTGCACGTGTCCGCAGGTCTGATCTGGATGGGCATCATGATGTACCAGGTCAACAAGCACGGCCTGACGGCGACCAACAAGACCCGTCTGAGCTGCCTGAGCCTGTTCTGGCACTTCCTGGACGTGGTGTGGATCTGCGTATTCACCGTTGTTTACCTGATGGGGACTCTGTAATGGCTAATGCACACTCCCATGACAGCCATGATGCTGGCCACGGCAGCGTAAAGTCGTACGCCATTGGCTTCATCCTGTCGGTGATCCTGACCGTCATCCCGTTCGGCCTGGTGATGTTCCCGACCTTGCCGAAGTCGACCACGCTGGCAATCGTCCTGCTGTTCGCGGTAATCCAGGTGATCGTTCACCTGTACTACTTCCTGCACCTGGACCGCTCCGTGGCGCAGCGTAACAACGTGATCGCGTTTGTCTTTACGGCCATCGTGATCCTGCTGCTGGTTGGCCTGTCGCTGTGGATCATGTTCAGCATCCACACGTACATGATGGCGAAGTGAGGTAGACCCGATGTCGCTCAAGCACTTTATCCAAATCACCAAACCGGGGATCATTTTCGGTAACGTGCTTTCTGTGGCAGGCGGGTTCTTCCTGGCCTCGAAAGGGCATGTGGATCTGGCGGTGTTCCTGGCCGCCATGATCGGCACTTCCCTGGTCGTGGCCTCCGGTTGCGTGTTCAACAACTGCATCGACCGCGACATCGACCTGAAGATGGAACGCACCAAGAACCGGGTGCTGGTGCAGGGCTTGATCTCCCTGAAACTGGCCCTTGTCTACGCGACCATCCTTGGTGTTCTCGGCGTTGCACTGTTGTACAAAGTGGCCAACCCGTTGGCCGCCCTGTTCGCGGTAATCGGCTTCATCATCTACGTCGGCTTCTACAGCCTGTACCTCAAGCGCAAGTCGGTTCACGGCACGCTGGTGGGCAGTCTGTCGGGCGCCATGCCGCCAGTGATCGGTTACGTTGCCGTAACCAACAGCTTCGACATGGCCGCACTGACCCTGCTGGTGATGTTCAGCCTGTGGCAGATGCCGCATTCCTATGCCATCGCGATCTTCCGCTTCAACGACTACCTGGCCGCATCGATTCCGGTGCTGCCAGTCAAGCGCGGAATCAAAGTGGCCAAGAAGCACATCCTGCTCTACATCCTGGCGTTCCTCGTGGCGACCTTGATGCTGACTTTCAGCGGTTACGCCGGCATGAGCTACCTCGCCGTTGCAGCGGCCATGGGCATGTACTGGTTGTACATGGCCTGGACCGGCTACAAGGCGGTGGATGACACGGTCTGGGCACGCAAGCTGTTCGTGTTCTCGATCTTCACCATCACCGCACTGAGCGTCATGATGTCCCTGGACTTCAAGGTGCCGGCCGAGCTGCTGCTGACGTACGCGCCGTAAGGCTTGATGGCCTCAAGAAAAACCCCGCACATTGAGAGATGTGCGGGGTTTTTTGTTGATCGAATGTTTATCAAAATTCGAATTTGTTGATAGTCTGGCTATAGGTAAGTTGCCTATATTTCGCCAATGCGAACCGTATTTTTTGAAACCACAGTATTTGCCGCGAGCGTTGGTCGTTATCTGACGGACGATGAGTATCGGGAGTTGCAGTGCTATCTGCAGTGCAATTCAGTGGCGGGCGACGTAATGCCGCGAACGGGTGGCTTCCGAAAATTACGCTGGTCTGATGCCCGACGTGGCAAAGGCCGACGAGGCGGCTTGCGGGTTATCTACTATTGGCTTATGAATGATCGTCAGTTTTGGATGTTTGCGATTTATGACAAAGATGAGCTTGAGAATCTGTCCGCCGAGCAAGAGAAGGCGCTCAAAAAAGCCATTGAAATAGAGTTGAAAAAACGAGGTACCCCATGAAAAAGCGCGACCTGTTTGCGGAATTGATGCAGGGCGTTGAAGAGATGGCCGCCCATCGCGAAGGTAAAATTACGTTGCGCAATACAGTCGTCGAGGACAAGCCGGTTCCCGAGGTTGGTGCTAAAGAGATCGTTGCTCTGCGTGAAAAATTGCACATGTCACAAGCGGTATTTGCAAAGCGAATCAGGACCAGCCCAAGCACATTGAGAAATTGGGAACAGGAAAAGTCAAAGCCCAATGCTCAGGCGGCATTGTTGATCCGCTTGGTGGAGAAATTCCCTGATATGGTTGAGCGGTTAGGGGCTGTTTAGATTGTTCGTTGATATACATCCTTAAGCCCCGCGATTCTAAAGAGTCGCGGGGCTTGTCGTTCAGGGCGACAGGTTGCGATATTGCCGCAAACCTCCTAAATTTGGATCCAACCTTCAGTGATAGCGTCATGCCATTCCCCCGGCGCTCAACTGTTCTACTCCGCGATACTTCATGCATCGATCAAAAGGCTGGGCGAAATGACTGAGAGGATGACCTGTGATGAACGCTTCATTGCCCTGGCACAAGAGCTGAACTACGACATCTATGGCGAGAACACCGCCGGCGGCAATTACGCGCCGCTGATCCGCCATCGCGATGAGTTGTACGTCAGCGGCATGGTGCCGAGGGTCAATGGCAGGATTGTGTATCCGGGTCGTGTAGGGCTGGAACTGACGCTCAAGGATGCCCAGGCCGCTGCGAGCATCAGCGCCATGCGCTGCCTGGCGCTGATCGTCGATGCGGTGGGTTCGCTGGACAAGATCCGGGCGTTATTGCGGGTCACGGTGTATGTGAAGTCCACCCCGGACTTTGTCGACCTGAGTGAAGTGGCCAACGGCGCATCGGACGTCTTCAGTCATGTGCTTGGCGATGCCGGCCGGCATACTCGCACCACGGTTGGCGTGTATCAGCTGCCGAAGAACGCGGCAATTGAGGTCGACATGATCGCCGCAGTACACGCGGAGGCCTGACTCCCCGCGTTGCCCGACAAAAAGCCCCGCCTGAATCTCAGAGCGGGGCTTTTTCGTCTGTGCGGGGCTTACTGCGCGGCGATGCTGTAGCCATCGAACGCGGTCTGCTGTTGCAGGGCGGTGATGATGTTCTTGCGATTTACAGCCTGCTCGGTGCCGGCGTTGTCGACGAAGGTATCGCTTTCCAGCTCGGCTTCTTCGCCCTCACCGACGAAGGTGAAACCGAGGAACTCCAGCGCTTCACGGTCAACGCTCAAGCGCGAACGAGGAGTGCGCAGGGGCAGGGTCACGCTGCTGCCGTCCTTGCTGATGGTGAAGATTTCGACTTCTTTCTTGGCGCGGGCCGTTTTGCTCTTGCCGCCGCTCGGGTTGCTGATCGCCTGGTGGGTCTGGTTCAGCACTTTGAGGGCCAGGCCGTAGACGATTTCCTGGAACGCCGGATCGTCCTTGAAGCTGGACAGGATGCGGCCGATCGAGAACTTGCTGCTCAGGTCTTCCAGCGCGGCGATGTCGGCAGCTTCGGCGTCTTTCAGAGCCTTGAGTTGGCCCATCAGCTCGTAGGCCTTGTCGTCATCGAAGCGGTCGTGCGCTTGACGGATCGCGGCGCGCAGCTCACGGATCTGGTCGCTTTCGCGGGTCGACTGGAAGGCGTCCAGCACCATCTCGCTGATGATTTTGGCTTGTGGAAGGTGTTGTGAAAGATTGATGGAGTTTTCGTATTCCGCTTTGGACGATTCGGTGACTACGGATTCAGCGGTGTTGAAATCGGACATTGAAATTTCACTACTTTTTTAACTTGAGTGGAGATGAGAAAGCGCGAGGTCTTTTTCAGGCCGGTTAATTTAGGGGAGCGCGGCGGTGTTGTCACGGAGCAACAGGCCGGCGGTGCGGATTATTTGCCCGGCGTGTCGGAATTCATCGAGCGCATCATCCACTGTTCGGCGGTTTGCGGATCGGTCGGCAACGAGAAGCGAAAAGTCGCGCCGCGCCCCGGAACATCCAGCAACTGAATCTCGCGTCCGTGCAGTTGCAGGATGCGGTGCACGATGCGCAGCCCCAGGCCACCATCGCGCCGCGCTCCGCCGATATTGAACGGACGCAGGAACAGACCTTCGCGTAATTCGGGTGCGATGCCGGGGCCGGTGTCACTGACCGTGACCTCAACCAATGCGCCATGGGGTTTCAAATCAAGTTCGATTTCGCCCCCCGGGGGCGTATGGCGCAGGGCGTTGTCCACCAGATTGGTCAGCACCCGTTCGATCAGGCCGAGGTCGGCGCAGACCGTCGGCAGATTCGGCACGAAGCCAGCCTTGAGTTCAACGTGGCGGGCTTCGGCGGCCAGTTCGAATTTCTGGAAGATGTCCTGTAGCAGATCAATCAGGGAGAAACGCTCCAGCACCGGCTGCACAAAGCCGTGTTCAAGGCGTACCAGCTCCAGCAGCGATTGCGCCAACCCGCCGACCTTGCGGCTTTGGTCCAGCGCGATGCCCAGATAGCGGCGGCGTTCTTCGGGTGTGAGCGTGGCGTCCTTGAGCGACAGGGTTTCCAGGTATCCGTGCAGCGAGGCCAGTGGCGTGCGCAGGTCATGGGAGATGTTCGCCACCAGTTCGCGGCGTTCCTGATCCTGGCGGGTCAGCGAGCGCCACTGTTCACCGAGGCGGTTTTGCATCTGCCGGAAGGCGGCGTCGAGCACGGCAATTTCATCCGGGTCAGCGCTTTTATCCAGAGCCGTTGGTGCAACAGGCGCAGATTGCGGCGCGCCGTCGATGTCGAAACGGCTGACGGTGTCGGTCAGTCGGCGTAATGGCCGGGTGATCAGGTTGAATGCCGTGAGGCCGGCGATCAGGCACAGCAGCGCGACCAGACCGATCGACAACAATGCCGTGTTGAGCGCGGCACTGGTCGCACCGCGTTCGGCGAAACGATCGTGTTCTTCACTGAGCAGCACCACGTACAGATAGCCGGCCGGTTTGCCATTGACCTTCAATGGCGCGGCGCTGAACACCTTGCGGCCGTCGATGCTGCGTGGGTCATCACCGAGGATCGGCAACGGCTGATCGGCGAGCAGGCGCTGAACCGGAGCGAGGTCTACCTTCTCGCGCCGCAACCGGCCTTCGGGGGCGGCATTGCCGACAATCCGCCCTTCGGTGTCGAGCAGATACACCTCGACGCTGGGGTTGACCAGCATCAACTTGCCGAACAACTCACGCACGGCACCGGGCATCAGGCCGTTGCTGTCCATCAGCACCGTGTCATGGGCGATGTGCTGTGCCAGATCCCGCGACAGGCCTTGCACGACTTCCAGTTCATGCATCTGGCTGGAGCGCACCTGCAGCCATGCCGAGGTGCCGCAGCACACCAGCAGCAACACGGCGAACACCAGCGACAGGCGCTGCGACAGGGTCAGTTTCATGGTTGTTCCGTGCCGAATTTGTAGCCACGACCCCACACGGTGAGGATGCGGGTCGGTTGAGCCGGATCGCTTTCGATTTTCGCCCGCAGGCGATTGATGTGGGTGTTCACCGTGTGCTCGTAACCTTCATGGCTGTAACCCCACACCGCATTGAGCAGGTCCATGCGCGAGAACACCTTGCCCGGTTGCCGGGCGAAGAAATACAGCAGGTCGAACTCCCTCGGCGTGAGGTCCAGACGGGTGCCATTGAGGGTGACGTCGCGGGTGATCGGGTCGATGGTCAGACCCTCGAGGCTCAGGCTGCCGGCGTCCATTTTCAGGTTGCGCGCCATGGCGTCGACGCGGCGCAACAGGGCTTTGACCCGGGCTACCAGTTCGAGCATCGAAAACGGTTTGGCCAGGTAGTCGTCGGCACCCAGCTCCAGCCCCAGGATGCGGTGCAGTTCGCTGGAGCGCGCGCTGGTGATGATGATCGGCGTGTAGCGCGCCATCGCCCGGGCGCGGCGACAGATTTCCAGGCCGTCGACCCCCGGCAGCATGAGGTCGAGGATCAGCGCATCCCATTGTCCCTGTTGCAACAGGCGCATGCCTTCGTCGCCGTCGGCGCAGTGCACGACGTCGTAATGCTCATCGCGCAGGTGCAGGCAAATCAGGTCGGCGATGTGTTGGTCATCCTCGACCACGAGGATGCGTCTGGTCGGTTCCATCAAGCTCAATCCTTCGGCGCAGTGAGCGCATTGTGCGGCTTTTCCTCGGGGTGAGTTATCACGAATTCGTTAACTTCCCGTGAGGATTTGGCGATCAACCCAAGCCTAGGCTGTGTTCCATGACAGGCACCTGGAATTTTAGGAGACGGCCATGTTTTCACGGCGACAGATTCTCGTAGCGAGCGGCGGGCTGGGGGTTGCAGCCCTGGTGGCGGGTGTATTGCCAAAATTTTCCTCTGGCACCGCGCTGATTGATCAGGCCCATGCCGATGAGGTGTTTGAGGTCACCCACAGCGACAACGAATGGCATGCACTGCTCTCTGACGAGCAATACGCAATCCTGCGTGAAGAAGGCACTGAGCGGGCCTACACCAGCGCGCTCAACGATGAGCATCGCGGTGGCACATTCGCCTGCGCGGGCTGTGAGCTGGCGCTGTTTTCATCGGCGACCAAGTTCGACAGCCACACCGGCTGGCCGAGTTTCTGGGCGCCGCTGGAACACGCGGTGGCCACGCGACAGGACCGTTCCTTCGGCATGTCGCGCAATGAAGTCCACTGCCGGCGCTGCGGTGGGCATCTGGGGCATGTCTTCGACGACGGTCCGAAGCCCACCGGCCTGCGCTATTGCATGAATGGCCTGGCGATGACGTTCAAGCCCGTGGCGGCATGAGCCATGGCACTTATTCGATTTTCACTTTCTACAGGACGACACCATGTGGCTCTTGATTCTCGCTTATCTGGGCGGTGTGCTGACGATCGTCAGTCCGTGCATCCTGCCTGTTCTGCCTTTTGTCTTCGCTCGCACCGGGCAGCCGTTTATCAAGAGTGGCTTGCCGCTATTGGCCGGGATGGCGCTGACCTTCGCCCTCGTCGCCACGTTGGCGGCGGTGGGCGGCGGTTGGGTGGTGCAAGTCAATCAGTACGGTCGCTGGCTCGCGTTGCTGTTCGTTGCACTGTTCGGGCTGACGCTGCTGCTGCCGCGCCTCGCCGAACGCCTGACCCGGCCGCTGGTGTCGGCCGGCAGCCGCTTGTCCGAGGCCGCCGGCCAGGACAACCGTCCGCGTCCCGGCGCGTCGTTTCTGATCGGCGTCGCCACGGGGCTGCTCTGGGCACCGTGCGCCGGGCCTATTCTCGGCTTGATTCTGACCGGCGCCGCGTTGCAAGGGGCAAGCATCGCCACCACGCTGTTGTTGCTCGCCTACGCGGCGGGCGCCGCGACTTCACTGGCCGCGGCGCTTTTACTGGGCGGTAAGGTGTTTGCGCTGATGAAGCGCTCGATCGGCACCGGGGAGTGGATCCGGCGTGGGTTGGGCGCGGCAATGCTCGCGGGTGTCGCGGCGATTGCGCTGGGCCTGGATACCGGTCTGCTGGCACGGCTGTCGACGGCTTCCACTGGCGGGATTGAACAAGCGCTGGTCGGTAAGCTCTCTGGCAAATCTGCCGCGGGCAACGGGACAATGATGGCGCAAATTCCTGCAACGGATGACGCGGCTAACGACAGCATGAAGGCCACGGGCGCGCTGATGAAAATCGCCGACAAGGCGCCGGGAACGCTGCCGGTCGAAGGCCAGTTGCCGCCGCTCAATGGCGCCGTGCAATGGCTCAACTCGCCACCGCTGGACGCCCAGGCACTCAAGGGCAAAGTGGTGCTGGTGGATTTCTGGACCTACTCCTGCATCAACTGCCTGCGCACGCTGCCGTATGTCAAAGCCTGGGCCGAAAAGTACCGCGATCAGGGCCTGGTGGTGATTGGCGTGCACGCCCCGGAATTCGCTTTCGAGCGTGACGTGGGCAACGTCACCAAAGCCATGAAAGAGTTGGGTATCAACTACCCGGTGGCGATCGATAACGACTACAAGATCTGGCGCGCCTTCAACAACGAGTACTGGCCGGCGCACTACTTTGCCGACGCCCAGGGGCGCATTCGTTACCATCATTTTGGCGAAGGCGACTACGCCGAATCGGAACGGGTCATCCAGCAGTTGTTGCGTGAGGCCGGGGCGAAAAGCGTCGCTGACGGCTTGATCAACGCCGACGCTCAAGGGGTGCAACTGGCGCCGGACATGCATCAGGTGCTGTCGCCGGAAACCTATGTCGGCTACCAGCGTGCGGAGCATTTCGTACCGCAAACCAGCCTGGTGCCTGACAAGGTCGCCACCTATAACCCACCGGCCAACCTGACCCTGAATGACTGGAGCCTCGGCGGCCAATGGGCCGTCGGTGCCGAGCGCGCCACCGCCAGCGCGCCGGCCAGTCGCATCGTCTACCGCTTCCACGCCCGCGATCTGCACCTGGTGCTGGGGCCGGGCGCGGATGGCAAACCGGTGCGTTTCAAAGTGTCGATTGACGGACAGGCGCCGGGTGATGCCCACGGTGTCGATGTCGCTGCGGATGGCAGCGGCCGCGTGACTGAACAGCGCCTGTACCAACTGGTGCGGCAAACCGATGCGGTGAAGGATCGTACCTTCACCATCGAATTTCTTGACCCGGGCGTATCGGCCTACGCCTTCACCTTCGGCTGATCGGGAGTGCGCAACATGAAAACTCAAAACAAATGGCGGCGTGGGTTGCTGGGTGTCGCGCTGGCCGGGGTGATCGGTCAGTGTTCGGCGTTTTCCTTCGGGGCTGAGGACGCGGTAGTCATTCCGCCGCCGACCCTCGACGAAACCTCTCAGGCGCACAGTGAAACCGCGGTGTTCGCCGGTGGTTGCTTCTGGGGCGTGCAAGGGGTTTTCCAACACGTCAAAGGCGTGCAGAAAGCCGTCTCCGGTTACGCCGGCGGGGCAGCGAACACGGCGCAATACGAGCGGGTCAGCGAGGGCGACACCGGGCATGCCGAGTCGGTGCAGGTGACCTTCGACCCGACGCAAGTCAGCTACGGCAGCCTGCTGCAGATCTACTTCTCGGTGGCCCACAACCCGACCGAACTCAACCGCCAAGGCCCCGACAGCGGCACGCAATACCGCTCGGCACTGTTCCCGGTCAACGCCGACCAGCAACGCGTGGCGCAGGCCTACATCACCCAGCTCGATGCGGCACATGCCTACAGCCAACCGATCGTCACGAAACTGGAAAGCTACAACGGCTTCTACCCGGCCGAGGACTACCACCAGGACTTCCTGACCGAGCATCCAACCTATCCGTATATCGTGATCAACGATATGCCGAAGGTCGCGCAGTTGAAGCAGTTGTTTGCGCAGCGTTATCAGGAGAAGCCGGTGTTGGTGAAAAGCGGGGGGTGATCCAGGCGCGTTACTTGAGCCTTGGTCGTTCCATGGCAATCACCGATGTTTCAAACCCCAGACTGGCAAAGAACGCCTGCGCGCCTTCGCGTCCGGCACGCAGTGCCCAGGTGATGTCGGGGTTGTCGCCCATGACCTGCTCGACCAGCGCGCGGCCGACGCCTGCGCGCCGATGCTGGTCGTCGACCACAACCATCGACAGATAGCCGTTGGACAAGCCATCGGTGATGCCTCGGGCGAAACCGATGATCTTCTCGTCGCTCAGCGCGACGGCAGTGCGTTGCGAGTTTTCGATGAGTTGGGCGAAGTGGTCGCTGGAGCCTGTTCGGTGACCCCAGCCGTGCTGCCCAAGAAACAGCCGCACGGACTCTACTTCAGTGGGCAACAGTTCGCGTACGGTGAGGTTGTTTTTCATCAGATGGCGGCGTCCTTGTCGGCGATCATGGGAGCGTAGTCGAAAGCATCCGGATCAGGACCGGCCCCACGTCTGCATTGCAAACTCCACGAAGCGCCGCAGCTTTGGCAAGCGATAACGATCCGGCGCGTACAGCAGATGCAACGGGCGGCTCGGGGGCTGGTAATCGGGGATTACCGTCACCAATTTGCCGTCGCGCAGATCCTGTTCCACCAGCGCATCCGGCAACATCACGATGCCCATGCCGGTGCGTGCCGCCTGATGCAGTCCGGCGGAGGTATTCATCAGCATCGGCCCGCTGACATCGACCAGAATCTCACCGTCCGGGCCGCTGAGGCGCCAGCGTTTTTCCACCGATTGCCAGTCGTCGCCAGCGGGGTAGGCGAACGACAGGCAATCGTGTTGTTGCAGGTCTTGCGGGGTCATCGGCATGCCGCGTCGGGCGACGTAGGCCGGCGAGGCGCATACGGTCAGGGTGTAGTCGATCAACGGCCGGGCGATCAGGTTCGACTGCTCGAAATGCCCCAGCCGAAACGCCACGTCGAGGCCACTTTCCAGCAGATCCGGGCGGCGGTTGGTCAGCACCACGTCCATTTTCACCAGCGGGTATTGCAGGGAAAACTCGCTGAGTGCCGGTGCCAGGCGTTCGACACCAAAGGTCAGCGGCGCGGTAATACGCAGCAGGCCGCGCGGCTCGTCGAGGGCTTGTTCGGCCAAACGCTCGGAGTCGGCCACCAAACCCAAAACGTCCAGGCAGCGCTGGTAGTAAACGCTACCGAATTCGGTCAACCGCTGCCGGCGGGTGGTGCGCTGCAGCAGTTGTACGCCGAGCCGTTGCTCCAATGCGCGCAGGTGATTGCCGACCATGGTCGTGGACATTTCGCACTGCAGCGCGGCCGCCGTCATGCTTCCCGTTTCCACCACCTTCACGTACACGCTCATCGCCTGCAACAGATCCATTATCAAGCTCTGCTTTTAAATGATTGAAGTTCTGCCGAGTTTATCCAGTTCTGGTGGCTAACCATACTGCAAACACACCGACCTTCACTGGAGTTTGAAGTCATGACCGCCGCCCTGATGAACACCTACCAACCGTTGGCCCTGAGCTTCACCAGAGGCCTGGGTACGCGCCTGTGGGATCAGGCCGGTCGCGAGTACCTGGATGCCGTCGCTGGAGTGGCGGTGACCAATGTCGGCCATTCGCATCCGCGCATTGTCGCGGCCATCAGCGAGCAGGCCGGAATGCTGCTGCACACCTCCAACCTGTACAGCATCGACTGGCAGCAACAGCTGGCGCAGAAACTCACGCAGCTGTCGGGAATGGATCGTGCTTTTTTCAACAACTCCGGTGCCGAAGCCAATGAAACCGCACTGAAGCTGGCGCGTTTGTACGGCTGGAGCAAAGGCATCGAACAGCCGCTGGTGGTGGTCATGGCCAACGCGTTTCATGGCCGCACGCTGGGGACGTTGTCGGCCAGTGATGGCCCGGCGGTGCGCCTGGGTTTCAACGACCTTCCGGGGGATTTCGTCAAAGTGCCCTTCGGTGATCTGGCGGCGCTGGATCAGGTGCAGCAACAGCATGGCGAGCGGATCGTGGCGATTCTGGTCGAGCCGATTCAGGGCGAAAGCGGCGTGCAACTGGCACCGCCCGGCTACCTGAAAGCCCTGCGCGAACGGTGTAATCGGCACGCCTGGTTGCTGATGCTCGACGAAATCCAGACCGGCATCGGCCGCACCGGCCAGTGGTTCGCGTTCCAGCATGAAGGCATCGTTCCGGACGTCATGACCCTGGCCAAAGGCCTCGGCAACGGCGTGCCGATTGGCGCTTGCCTGGCGCGGGGCAGGGCGGCGAATCTGTTTACCCCCGGCAGTCATGGCAGTACGTTCGGCGGCAATCCGCTGGCCTGCCGAGTCGGCTGCACGGTGCTGGAAATCATCGAGGAACAGGGGTTGCTGGAGAACGTCCGGGTGCAGGGCGAACGCCTACTGACCCGCCTGCGCGCCGAGCTGGCGGACAATCCTGACGTGTTGGCAATTCGTGGGCAGGGCTTGATGATCGGCATCGAGTTGAAGCAACCGATCCGCGATCTGACGTTGATTGCAGCGCGAGATCATGGGTTGCTGATCAATGTGACGCGCGGCAAGACGATACGGCTGCTGCCGCCGCTGACGATTGATGAGCGGGAGGTGGAGATGATTGTCAGAGGTGTGGCTCGCGCCTTGGCCGCGCACTGACAAGCAACCGATATGCCCTTGTGTGAGCGGGCTTGCTCGCGAATGCAATTGATCATTCAACAACCATGTCGACTGACCAGACGCTTTCGCGAGCAAGCCCGCTCACACACTCAAAAAGGCGTCGTGTCAGTCCGGATAATCCGCCAACTGCGGCGCCAGCATCCGCGTCTTCACCGCCCCGTTCGAATTGTGCTGAATGATCTCGCTCGGCTGTCCCTGCGTATTGAAAAACACCTGCCCGATCCCCGCTGAATTCCACAACCGCTCACCGGCTTCGGCATGCTCCGGGGTGTACGGCACGATGCGCATGCGCCGGCGTTTGGTAAACCAGTTCAACGGCGAGCGCGGCGAGTAGAGCCAGCGGTTGAGGCGGTCGAACCATTCCAGCAGGGTTTTCGGAAACTCGTTCTTGATCCCGCTGCTGGTGATCTGCCAAATCCGTGGCCCGGCCTTGCGGTGTCGGATCAGCACTTCGTAGACGAAGGAATAATGCACATCGCCGGACAGCACCACGTAGTTTCCGGGTGTGCGGGTGTGTCGGAAGATGTTCAGGATCACCTGCGCTGCGCCACGGTGGGCCATCCAGTTTTCGGCGTCGACCAGCAGCGGATAACCGCACCAGCTGAAAACTTTCTGCACGGTTTCGATCAGCTTCACGCCGAAGATCGGCGCCGGTGAAACGATGATCGCCGATGGGTGATCGAGCAGTTCCTGCTGCAGTTCGCTCAACGCCTCCCAATCCAGAAGCCCTGACGGTTGCTTGAGCACCATCTCGCTGCGCCAGCGCCGAGTGCGGGTGTCGAGCACCACCAGCGCGGGGCTGCTTGGCAACACGAAATGCCAGTTTTGAAAGCGCAGCAAGTCATCGATCAGCGCGTCCTGCACCGGGCTGTCGAGATAGCGATCATCACCGCTGGCGCTCAGGCGTCGGGTGTCCTCCAGCAGATCCTTGAACGCATCCGGATTGTTGCCCCAGCCCTGGCACAGCATGTAGGCGATCAAGGCATTGCCGATGATGCGTTTGGAGAACGGATGGCCGTAGGCGGTTTCCTCCCATTGCGCGGACAGATTCCAGTCATCAGTGATGTCGTGGTCGTCGAAAATCATCAGGCTCGGCAGGTGCGCCAGCGCCCGGGCGACCTTGCCCAACCCGGCCTTGAAGCCATCGATGCGGGTTTGTTCGAGGGTGTAGCGCTTGAGTCGCTCCGGTGTCAGGACCGGGGCTTGCGGATCGATTAGCGTCCACGCAACCGGCGACCACACCAACAAGTACATCGCCAGGACTTCGGCGAAGGTTACCAGGTGATTGTCGGCGCTGCTGCTGGTGAAAATCGGCTTGCGCGCGCCGCCGAAAAATCGCTCGCGCAATGTCTCGTTGCTCTCAAGCGCCGGTAACAAATCTGCACGGTGGTAGTAACTGGCCGGGTGTTCATAGAGCTTGGCGCTGTCGCTGACCACGGCACCGTCGAGGTGTTCGTCGAACAGGCCGAGGCGTTCGATCAAACTATGAATGGCTCGCAGCATCGGCCCGGCGACGTCATCGGTGTAGATCTGATCGCCGCTCATCATCAGCAGGGCGGCGCGTTGTTGCGGATCGGTCTCTGCCGCCAGCAACTGATCGACACAGAGCAGACCGTCTGCCGCCGGGTGATGAGGTTTGCGGCAGGAGCCGTGCAGCAACTGATTGATGCGCGAGCGCACGACAAGATTCGGACAGTGGGCGTTTCCATACAGCAAATGCGGCGCCCAGTTGGCGATGGGCGTCTGGCCATCGATCAGCAGGTCGTAGTCGATGCGCGTGTCGAAGGGGAGGGCGCTGTCGAGGGCAGCGTCGATCAGATGGATAAATGCTTGGCTGCCTACAGGGATGACTGTGCATTTCCCGGCATCGAGAGGAATGTCTCCTACACCTTGCAGGCGCAGGGTCAGCGCCAGTTCGCGGGTACCGACCAGCCACAGCACCAGCCGCGTCGGTTCCAGTCGTCGCAATAGCGGGCCGGCCAAAACGGGAGGCAGCGGGTTAAGGTCAGCAGGTATCGGGGACATTCGGGGGCGAAGCTCAAGGCGCACAAGCCGGCGATGATAGCGCAGCCGGCGCCTTGAACCCTTAAACGAGGCTTAAGACTCGATCTTCTTCATTTTCAGATCGAGCAGTCGCCATGCGGCCTTGTCAGTATCGTTACCGTCCACTTGTTGAACTGAGCAGTCGAAACCGTAGCTGACATCGTCGCCCAACATGTTGCGAGCGCTGACGGTGCTGCTGATGGTATAGGTCTGATCCTTGAAGCGTTGGCTGCTCGCGCTCTTGGCATTGGCAATCGCTGTCGACGCTGAAAAGCGCATGGCACTCTTGATGAAGGGTTCGCACATCATGAACGCCATCATGGATTTGTCCGCGTTCGGATGAGTGCCGGCCAATCGGCGCGAAACGGTAAAGTCGTTATGCGCGTTGTCCTTGAAGTTCTTCTCCAGCAGTGAGGCGGGCAGGCGCTTGCTGTAGTTCGGCAGAAGTGCGGACTCGGGCGGAGAAGGCTCGTTCTGTGGTTCGCTGGCGACATAGGTCGCAAGGTTGTCGGACTCGGCAGGGGTGGATGCGATCACAGGTGTAGGCTCCATTGCCGGTTCCAGCTCAGGCATGAGTGCCGCCGCAGCGCTCTGTGTCTCGCTGCTTTGTGTTTGCGCCGGCGCCGATGGAAACAACGACAGCGTGATCGACAGCACCACCATCGCCACAATAAAACCACCCGCCGCGCCAACGATGTTGCCGTAGAAAATATTCCAGCTACCGCGGTTCTTCACCACCCAGCGCCACATGAAACCCCAGGCTGCGACAAACGCCAGAAAACGCAGAAACTCCATTCGATCCTGTCCTTAAATCTGCAAAAACGCTCAAGGCAGCACGCTTCGAGCCCGCTGCAATAATGGGCAGCAAGATAAAAAAATAGAAGCGTCGCGCTTCTTGTTCATCGAGCCGATCAGCTACCGGTCAGTTCGAAGCGCAGATCCAGCAACTTCCAGTCGTCAAAACCTTCGTTCATGGTTGGCAAAGCCTGCAGGGTGCATTCGAAACGATAGGTCAGATAGTTTTTCGCAGCGTCCTGGATCTTCATCATATTTGTGCTGGTATAGATCTGATCTTTGTAACGCTGAGTCGAGAGAGCCTTGTCGTCGGCAAACAAGGCCAGTTCCGGCTGACGCAGAACGCTGCGTAAAAACGGCTCGCACATCTGGAACGCGATCAGCCTTTTGTTGGCGTCCGGCCCCCCAATGAGCCCTTTTCGCAACTGCGCATGAGCCAGAGTCTGTTGCGCAGTCATCCCTTGAACCGTCGCCAGTTCAGAACGGGTTTTCGGTATTTCATTGAGATAGTTTTCCACCAGGCCGGACTTGAGCGGTTCTGGCGTAGCAGCAGGCGCATCGGCGACATACTCGGGCAATGCTTCCCCGGACGACGTGTTGGCAGAACCCGCAGGGCCTGATTTTCCTTGCATGGTCAACTCCAGCAGGCGCCATTGGTCATCCTTGATCCCGTTGCCGGAGACGAACTGCACGGCGCAGTCATAGCCGAGACTGACCATCGTGCCTTCCATGTTTTCGCCACTAATCCTGCTCGTGACGAGGTAGGTTTGGGATTTGTAGCCGTCGAATCGAAAGTCTTCAGCCTCGTCGAAGGAGGCGGAGTCCGGAGTGCGTAGCGTGGATTTTGCCGCTGACCGACAGATCAGCCCCGCCAGACTTCCGTTGACCCCGTTGACCATATCTGCGCTGGCTCGCCATTGCGCGTATTGGCTTCTCCACTGTGGATCGAGACTGGCGGCAAGCAGCGGTTTAGAGAGCCGTGGATAGCGCGGGCTGTCGGTTGGCAGCAACGGCGACGTCGGAGCGGATGCGCGACTGACCGGCGTGCGTGGGACAAAGGATCTGAGCTGGCTTTCGTTGGCGATTTGCGGCTGAGTGCCGCTGGATGTCGCTGGGGTGGATTTTTCGGGCAGTAGTCCGTTGACGATAACGTACACCACGGCTGCCACGATAAACCCGGCAATCAGGCCGGCGAAGTGGCCAAAGAATACCGGCCAGGTTCCACGATTCTTGACGACCCAGACCCACATCCCTGCCCAGACCAGCAAAAACATCACGATCAACGATGTTTCCATCCCATCCACTTCCTTTCTTTAATTCGTGTCAGCTCTACTGAGTAGATCCGCCGTTGGGGGCGGCAAGATAGCAAAACAATCACACCCTCCGTTCACATGTTGGGGAAATAATTCACAGCCAGCACTAGCAGGGTCGCCATGCCGGCGGCAAAGCCACACACCGCGCCCAGCAACTGGCGTGCAATCGGATGTTCGGGTTGACGGCGATTGGCAATCCACAACCATACCCCCGCCAGAACGCCCGCGCTTGTGGTGAACACCACCAGACTGCGATCCAGGTTGGGTGTCGCCATCGACGTACCAATGACTGCGCCGTAAATCAGCGTGAACACAATGCCGGTTACCACGCTACTTCCGGCGCCAGCAAGGTTGCCAAGCAGCAAGTTCCACTCACCCCGTTGCTTCACCACCCACAACCAGGTTCCGGCCATCACTAGCAAGCACAACAAAGCATCCATTGGTTTATTCCCGAGTGCGCGATAACAGAGGCGGTTGACAGGCCTCCAGCGAGAGTGGACGGCAAGATATCAAAATAGTAGCTTCGCGCCACTTTCTTCAACTGCGTAACGGACTACACATGCCTACCGTTTCTTCTGTCCCGCGCCTGCTCAGCGCTTTCCTCCTCTCTACCGTAATGACCCCGGCACTTGCCGGCTGGGATGAAACCCCGGAGGTCGCCTGGAAAGAATACCTCTCCGATTGTCAGAGTTTTCAGCAAGTGGTGAACAACGTTCAAAACGGGGTCATGACAACCAGGCAAGCGATGGACCGCGTCGACAGCTTGAATCGCACTGTTTACGTTCATCGCGATCACCTCGCCCAGGAAAGCCTTACCTCTCCCGAATATGCCCGTTGCGAAAACGTCATTGCTCAAGCGTTCGTGATCCGTAACAAGGAAGAGGAGGTCCTGGTCGCGGAGCTTCAACAGCAATACTTCAAGGCTCAGGCCGAGCACGAGAAGTCACCGGAATACAAGCGCGCCCTCGATCTAGGCTTCAGCGACGTCGGCGGAATTGGCAAGCTCAATGAACTCGCCGAGGAATCGGAAACGGATGGCGAAGCGTATCTGAAGACCTTGATGATCACGGTCGATTGGGGCTGCGGCCGACATTTCCGCGCCGTGCGATACGTCAAACCCTATGTGGTCTACACCGCCCATCCCGATGAGGGCAGTTGCGCCGTCTATAAGGAAGTTGCGGTGCTGGGCGGAGAAATGGTGGAGAGGGGCGAAACCATCGATCGGGAGGCGATTTTTCAATACGTGGGATGGAAGAAGCTGGAAGGGCCGGGTGGGTTTCCCATCGACATTCGAGTGGTAAAAGTGCGGCAGTAATCCGAAGGGCTGTTTCTACAGATTGCGCGTCTGATTACAGAATGTCTTTCAAATAACCCTTGAGCGCGAGGAGCGGCTGATCGAGCTGCTCCAGCGACTGCGCCTGCCTGAAGTCGGCTGACAACTTGTGCAGTTCCCGCCCCAACGGTTTCTCGACACCGCCCAAGGCGTCCATCGCCAACCCCAGACACTCGTTCATCTTGAACTGGATGCTCTCGACATCCCCGCGCCGCACCAGCAATTCGAACACGTCTTTCTGATAGTCACCCATGACCATGTCATCCCGCAAAATCGGGCTCAGGCCTTCTTCCTCGTAAGCGAGTTTGAGAGAGAAAAGGGCGACTGTTTCCAGTGACGTTTCCATGGGTGAACCTTTGTAGGAACTCGCCGGCGGCCAGCAGCACTTTCCGGCAGACGAAAAAAAAGGCCTTGCTAAGCAAGACCTTTCTTGATTTTGGTGCCCCGAGGGAGACTGTCGGGGCCCACTAATTCTGTGGCTTGCAGCAAGATTATATAGTTAGGGATACAAGCAGGGATACAGCCTCGCAACTGCTGGCGAGGTTATCGCCGCTGCTTGCATCATCAGCTACACGGTCTGCCGTACCGCCAGCAGATGAGGCCCGTCTTCTTTCAAATAATCAAGGACATCATAAAAAGAGATATCGACGCTCCATCTCCCGCACGCATAGGCCGCCACTTCATAGGGAGCGAAGAGAAAGGTGAAGTGATCCGCTTCAACCGTAAAGCTGCTGAAATTGTCAGCTTTTGGCCCCGCACCTCCCTTGAACCATTCAAGCTGATTTTCATCCGGTTTTTCGCTGAACCTTCTCCAGTGCTCTCGGCACAACTCGGCGATGCAAAGCTCGCTTATGCGCTGAACAGCAGCATTATGATCTGTGAAGTAATCGTCGAGGGTGAGCAGTTGAAGTCGTTCAGGCATGGAGAAATTGTAAGTTTCAAAGTGCGAATTCGGATGCGCTGCGCCAGCGCCATACCAGCTCACCTCGTACGTAAGGCTCAGGAACTGGTCATTAGCATGAACAATTCCATAGTCGTCCCAACGACCGTTAAGCGTCTGAAAACCTCCCGGTTCTGTAAAAAGATCCGGATGCTGGTCCCAAGGCTTTTGCCTTGACACGATGAGTGCGCGAGTCGCTCGACCACCGAAGAAAAGCGATAGCTCCTTAGCCGCATCGGGACGAGTCGCAGACTCGAAGCGTGGATATCCGATTTTGATGTCGTGTCCTGGAAAGCCTTCCCAGTAGTCCTCAAGTACCTCAGAGAAAATACTGAACGGACCTGCACTCAAGCCATTAGTGAGTTCAATCGACTGTTGCTCGGCAGCGAGCAGCAGAGAGGCTCTTAACTGTTCCCAAGCGCCTGCGGTGCCGATGTCAACATACTGCAGACGCCCGGAGATGTTGCTTGGAACCTCACATGGTTCAAGAAGCAAGGGTATTACGTATATATCGGTAGGCTTTTTATACCTAAGACGCTCGATGGCATCATTGGCCTCCCTTTGAACAAACCCCCTCTTGTCGACGCTTTTTTTACTGAGTAACAGAATGATCACATGAGCATCCTGGAAAGCTTTGTCGATCTCTGCTTCCCAATTTTGACCTGGAAGAATGTGTTTCTCATCGACCCAAGGCCGCATTCCTTCGTGTGCGAGGAGGTCGTAATACTTAAAAGCGTGAGCTTTATCCTCTTTCGCATAACTCAGAAATATCTTTAGCGACACAGCTACCTCCCGATGAGTCGTTTATGGTCGGCAGTGGCTGACCGAGCGCTGATCGCCCACCGTTTAATGTAGGTCACCCTTCGGGAATCTGCATTCCGCTGACAGGAATTTGACTAGGGGTGGAATCAGCCGGGGGCCCCTGAGGATTTCATCGCCACACGGGGTCGGAAACCCGCGGGACTGTGGTAGCGGGAGATGCTGGAGCTTACTGAAATTTCAACGTTGAAATTGAAAGGATCTTGAAGAAAAAAGGACATCGTTACCGTACCGGTAATGATGACCTTGGATCGATTGTTTTGTAGTGCAGATGCACAGGTGAACAGGCAGTTCACCGGGTTCACCTGTTCACTAAGCTGGGAGTTCTCCCGCTAACAAGGTCCGGCGGGTTTCCGACCCCGTGTATCCGAGGTTGTTTCAGGGGCCCCCGCACGTTCTGGGTCCCTACGCTGGAGGTATTGCACTTCAAGGGGGGGAGGGGATCCGCACCGGCTAAAAATTGATGTTACGTGTGTTACGCGTGTTACTGTTCGTCGTAACTGTTTGAATTTAAATGATAAATCGACAGTTACACCGGGTCTAGCGCTTCAGTTATGTCGGTGTTACTGAGCCGATTAGGTGTAACGGAACGATGTGATCAGAGGAGTTTTCATCCGAAACGGATTTGTCAATTACACGAGAGAACTTTGGATATCAATCATATGTTTCGCCTTGCGAATACTCGACCTTAGTCATAAGGCGACGATCGAATAAGACTGATGGATGCAAACCAATCCCACTGAAACAAAACTGATCTATCCCGCAGCTCTATGAGCGGCGGGTATCGCTACTTCTAAACTTATCCTGAGTAGGGTTGTGGAAAGAGCTCGGGTCAGGTTATTGTCACGAGAATGGTGATGGCATAAAGTCATGATGAGTTGCAGACTGCATGGGTTAAAGGAACAGTCGATCGTGTAAGGCATGCATCAAACCGTTTTGATGGGGAGAGCCTGAGTTGTAACAGGCCGTTGAGGATTTATAAATATAAACGCAGGAGCGTAATATATGTCTCGTAAGCTTGTCTCTTCGAATATGGGGCGCTCGGCTCAGGTTCATCGCTTAATTTCCAGCGTTAAGTCGTTGCAAAAAAGAAATTTAGTGCGCGGTTATATTTCTCAGGAGTTGAGAAATCGAGCTGAAATTGATTCCGTTCGAAAAGAAAATAACGTTAGCGATATGATGGTCATTGGTGCTCTTCTTAAAGGCACAGGTGGGCTCCTAGAAGATGATAAGAAAAAGACTAGCTCGAATCTTTTCATGTTTACGAGGTTTACAGCGCTGCACTGGCGAGACGAAATCAGATATACGTGTGGCTACGTTAATTCCGTAGGGTTGGATGCGCTACAAGCGTTAAAGTTGATGCTCCCGTTGGCTCAAGTGGAAGTTCTTGAAACTGATGCTGCTTTGGAAGTTATATATGAAATAAGCAAGATCTATGGTGCGTCAAATTTTTTGTCTTACAAGCTTGCTTATCTGAGAAGTACTAGAAAGTTTTCGCCCCCTCAATTAGCGAGAATAAATGATATAGAGGTAGAGTTTGCACATCGTGACAAGCCGGGTTTTCACTTTAGCGCGCTTGAAAACTTAAGTCCTAGAATTTCTTTGTTTTTGATTGCTCAGAGACGTGTGAGCGGTCTTGTCGGGAAAGTGGATGGAGATATTAGGAAGTCGTATTCGTTAAGCAATTTCATACCAACCCCGCTAGACGGCAAAGATTTATCCGGTTTTCTTTTGCGAGCTACAGAATCGTCCCTGATTGATACGCTTCACTCAATAATGATTCTTTTAAATCTTGAAGAGGTTTTCCTAGCCCAGGTATCTGAGCTCAAGAGTCGGTTACAGCCAGAAGTGCTAGAAGGGATCAGAGTTGTAATAAGACACGCATGTGAAGGCAGTGATGACCTGCTAGTGACTCAACATTATATGCGTGATGATGAGGATGGGACGGGAAGTACGTTAGATTTATATCGGATTTCAGCTGCTTTTCTAGAACGAACCCATTTAACGAAATTTAGAAATGAACTAGATCGGGTGATTGGAGCTAGGCTTTTAAATGAAATTCTTGACCAAACCTTCGTTATTGGTGATGACTCTTTTATAGATAAAGATCTTTTGCTTAAGGTGGACGGTACAAAGCTATCGACTACGCCGAATATAAAACTAGATGCCTTTTATCGGACTTTCTTGTTCATGAGGTTTATAACTCAGAGAATTAATTTATTGGCGCTGGAAGAAGGTGATATAAAATTTATTTTTGAAAATACTTCGGGCTTGGAAATCCTTCTAACCGAGCCAGAAATGAGGTCGGTCTATGGGATCGTTCCTGAGGGAAGTCAAAATATAATTGCTGTTCTGTCTCTGGCACTATTCCGGAAAAAATCAATTGACCCGGATGTGGATTTTGAATTTCGTACAGATTTCATTGCTTATGTCCAGTCGCTGTATGATGGGTCGATAGTAAGCTTTATCGATGAGCTTCTTAGCGATTCTCCACAAATAGCCTGCTATATTGTTGAGTCATTAGATGAAGTTACGCTTGAGAAAATGTATGAGATTGTAAAGAATGCGTCACAGGCAGCAGAGATTAGACGTGACATCCTTTCACTTATTGGCAAAAAACTCAATCGCATCGAATATCTCATCGAAGCCAATGCTATTGAAACGCGGTCTAAGTTAGCAACCTTGCAAAAATATTTTGATAACAGCCGAATGTACGTTGATAGTTTGGCTATGAGTAAATGGCTCGATGGTAATCCGTCGGTGTCTACTGAGCAGTTTCGGACGCTGTATCCAAGTATTCAAGCTACGGTGCGTACCGTTGAATACGAAAAAGGTGAAAGTAAAGACGTATATTTTATAACGCTGAGTGATCAAAGCGAACATCTGATTTCCCAAATTGCTAAAGATGCGTTTGAGCAGTTTTGTCTAAATACAGAATTTGGAATTGAATCTTATCTTGGTAGGCGCATTAGGCATAATACCTTAGATGGCGTCACTACTGAGACGGTAGATGCTGTTTTCAACAAGCCTGAATACCGGATGTTAATGACTAGCCCAGGAATGAAACGAACAGTCGGTGCTTGGATGGGGCAATATAAAGCGATCGTAGAAAAATTAAGGCGGGAACATCTTCAATTTAAATCACCTACGTCGTTGTTTAACTCAAACATGAACGTAGAGGATTCTGCAACGCGGGAAAATATTAGAATACTGTCTAGTAGTTTGCGCATTGCGGGTAGCCAGCTTTTAAACGATCTTGTAATTTCTTTTTGCTGGAAGCAAATATCTCCTCAGCTCGAAAATGCGGCCAGATTTATTAAAACAGAGCTCCTGCAGGAGGCTACTAGTAGTATTGGCAAGCATTTTTCTGGTGCTTTTGGCAGTATAGAAGAACAAATAAAAATCGAACTTCATGAAGCGGTTAGTGGTGTTTTCAAAAAGGTGGCTGATTGGTTTCGGGTTCCTCAGACGGGGTTTATTTCTGCCTCGGTACGTGAGCTTTGTGAAATTATTCTCTTTGACCTTAATCGGCCGAAGTCGGTGGAGTACACAGGTGATGGTTTAGGGAATAAGTACACAGGCATCAGCGTCCATAGGCTATATGACTGTATCGCAGTGCTTTTGCAAAATGCGGTTATACACGGTGAAGACGGTGCTCCCGTGGTTGTAAATGTTTCCGCAATTAAGGCCGATAGCAACGATATTCTAGATATCGTTTCAGTCGATATTGCTTCAACGGTGTCTCCCGGCGAATATCAGAATTCCAAGGAGCGGATTAAAAAAGCAATACGCTCGGTCGAGAATGGAATCGATATGGTGACAGAAGGGTATACAGGAATAAAGAAAGTAAAATTCATTACTCAGAAAAGTGAAACAAAACATACTGTAAGGTGTGTAGAGAATGATGAGCGTAGAGAGTTAAAATTAGGCTTTACATTGCATTCTGAAACTGTGAGTGATGATGCGGTCGTTGGGAGTGTTTAATGAATATCTTATTGGTTGAGGATGAGGTTCATAAGCGTGACGAGATCAACGGTTGCGTCAATGAGGTTTTTGGATTTTTACCTGATATAGTTGATAGCGTAAGCAGTGCTGTGTTGAAAGTTAAAGCTGTAAATTATGATCTCATTATATTGGATATTGCGCTTTCTACATTTGGGGAGAATTCTGACGATAAGAAAAAGGGCCACGACCAAGCGCAAGGTGGCGTAGAAGTGCTGAGAGCATTAAAGGCGTATCGAAAAAAAGCTAATATTTTGATTGTTACGCAGTATCCAGATTTTTTTATCGGTGGTGTTAAAGTTAAACTGAAAAACTCAATAGATGTTATTAGAGTGAAGTATAGTCAGAATGTAATAGGTGCGGTGCTTTATACCTACAAGTCGAAACCGACATTACAAAAAATTACATCGCTTTTGAGGTTGTGCGCATGAAAATATTGCTTATTGAAGATGATGACGCTAAGTCGCGGGCGATTAATGATCATTTATTAGAAAGGGGCGTTTCTGTAAGTGATGTAGTGCGCGCAAAAAATATGACGGATTTTGCTGCGCACTTGAATTCTCAGGAGTTTGGGTTGTTTATCATAGACTTTAAACTTCCAAGTTTTGACAATGGAAGTGCGGTGCCGAATGGTAAGGCAATCCTTGAAGCTATAATCAAAGCCGGTAAAAATGATGCGCTATTACTGGCTATCAGCTCATACCCGGACGACTTTCCAGAGGTGCGCGCTGATTTTGAAGCCCAAGGTTGCATTTTGGCTGACTATAGAAATGTTCCAGGCTGGAAGTCAACTCTGAATCACTTGCTAACTCAGTTGAAAAAGAATGTGCGGATGGATTTCCTAATTTTCTGCGCACTGCATGAGGAGAGGAAACCATATGTGGTGTTGGCTGATGGAAAGCAGGTCAATAGAGGTGGTATAAATTGCTGGGACTTCGAGTTGGAAGGCAGAAAAGGATCTGTTGTTCTTTTGCCACAGATGGGCTTGGTTAACGCTGCGATAGTCGCCGCTACTTGCATTGACCGGTATAGGCCAAAAATCATCGGTATGAGCGGTATATGTGGCGGTTTTAGTAAGAGGGCGGAACTAGGGCAGCTATTGATCTCAAGGATGGTTTATGAGTATCAAAGCGGTAAATGGTCCACGGATGGTTTTCAGAATGAGCCATATCAGGTGTCAACTGAAGCCAATTTTATTACTCAGTTACAAGAAATTCTTGACGATGAAAATTTGATTGTAGAGTTGGAGCATGGGCATCGAGGTACGCGGCCTACCGAAGCGTCGGATCCGGCTCTTGCTGTATTCACCAGTGGATCAGCTGTGATCGCTGATAAAGATTATCTGATGCAGATTGAGCGATTTCATAGAAAAGTCAACGGGCTAGATATGGAGGTATTTGCGGTGCAGCGAGCTGCAGAACTCTCCGTGAGTAAACCGGTGTGTGTATGTGCTAAAACAGTCGTGGATTTGTGCGATGATGAAAAGAACGATTCAATTCACAGTTATGGTTCCTTTGTCTCTGCGAAATTTGTTTTGAAGGCCATAAAAGTTTTTTTCTCGCCAAAGCAGGCTTAGGAAAGCGTTTTTGGAAAGTGGTAGAATATGTGTGGGAAAAGGCCTCTATGAGGCCTTCTCTCGGAATAGCATTATTTATTCAGCCAGCCTTCAACCTCGTCGGCGCCGTGTTTGGTTTTCCATTCTTTCAACGTCTTGTGATTGCCGCCTTTTGTTTCAACCACTTCGCCAGTGTGCGGGTTCTTGTATGTCTTCAGCGCTCGCGGTTTACGAGTGCCTAGCGTAGCGATCGAAGCTGCACCACGCTTGGTGCTCTGCGGATCTAGCAGGTTGATGATGTGCTTGAGGCTAAAACCGTATTGGTCCAGCAATCCACGGAGCTTTGTCTCGAACTCAATTTCTTTCTTCAGACCGGAATCGCCCTTCAGCGCTTCCAGTGCCTGGAGCTGTTCGGCCAAGTGTTTTTCCAGCTGGCGGTATTCGGCAAGTTTTGACATTTGCATTCCCTGTTTGGTGTTTTGGCGATATCTATCTGAATTGTATTACAGCATGGAGTTCATACTTACTTTCGACCCTTTAACTTTTCATCTATGAAATTAATTTCGTTCTTGATCAAGTTGACCGTTAATGTCTGAACCTTTGAGGCTTTGCCGGTTTGGATGTCTAAGATTTTCATCAGCCCGATCAAGTGGTTCTTGCGAGCCTTCAATGTATCAGTCCAGCTCGCGCTGCTCTGCATTTGAGGGATCATGATTTTTATCCTGATGGGATTCTAAACAGCCCGCGCTGGCGGGCTGCTTCGGTTTCAAGCTGCCAGCAGATCCTCTGCGCTGATAGCGCCGGCTGCGGTAGCTAGGTCTGAACGACGTAGATTCGAATGAAATGGACCGAATCGAGGTACATCAAGGTCGGAGAAACCGTATCCCGAGTTCCCCCTTGCGTAGTCAACCGCAAGTATTCGGGCGCCCAGAGCTACTAAGTGTTCCGCAGCGGCATTCCACTTCTCTTCCAGCGTCAGCTCTACAGCGTTCAGGGCCGAACGTCTGGCTTCGTCCTCGCGCTGCTTAGCATTGGCGATTTGTGTTTCAAGGGAGTCGAGTTCAACCTGTAAGGCTTCCATGATGAGTTCCTGTCTTCTGACGTGCTCATCAGTGGTTGCGAGTTGTTTGGCTGCCTTCTGCATTTCACTATTGGCGGATTTCTCTCCGTCGCTATCACCACTCGCGAGGCTGCGTGCATACAGGCTTGCAGCGTCTCGTTCTGCCTGCTGTGCTTTCTCCAGCGACTGCTGCGCATCCGACTGAATGGTCTGAAGGCGTTGGTTCAGATGTGATTGTGTTTGCTTCAGCGCTTCGACTTCAGCGGCCGCTTCGGACATGGTCTGGATCGACTTTGCTTTGATGTCGTCGACTTGTTCAATGCGCTCCAGGTAAGCCATCTTTTCTTCGATACGACTGATCGAGGATGGAATGGCTCTGAGGCGGCATTCGGCACTGGAGTACCGATCCATGGCGGCGCTCCTTTCGGGGCTTCCGATCATGTTGCCGATTGGACTGTAGTTACTTGGCGCATTGCGCCACTCGGCGTCCAGAATGGGAAGGCTTTTTTCAATGGCTTCTTGCTCGGCAATCAAAGCGGCGAGTTGCTGTTTCAATTCATTCATTGTCATGTTCAGTGTCCTTGATGAGTTCGATTGGGTTGATTCGGCTGGCGAGGCCGGAATAAGCCGGCGCTACCTCGATCAGCGGAGATGCCCTCAGGCAGCCCGAGCCTCGCTGTCATCCGTTCCCGGAATCGTCTTCACGATGTAGCAGCGTTGAGGGCCGAGGCCTGGCAAACGCACCAGACTCGATGCCTTACCGTCGCCGGCCGGCTCCAGCACGCCACGCTGCAGCAGTTCCTTGTTCACGGCGTTGATGTTCATGCCCCGGAAGATCTCGGAGCGCCATGCCTCGGGCAACACGTAGTAGGTGTTGGTGGTGTGCATGGTGTCGCCCATGCCGTGCTCCAGCGTCTTGCGAAAGCCGAGACGGTCGATGGTGCGCGGGCCGTGCTCATCGATCTTTGCCGCTGCCGACTCCCAGCGGGTGAAACGGCTTTCGCCGAAGCGCTCAATGACCTGGCGCAGTCGCGCCAAGATCGCATCGCCCTCGAAGTTCCCGGCGCCGCCGCGTTCGTTTAACCACGCGTTCAAACACACACGGGCGGCGGTAGTGGCGGTCCCGTCCGGCCAGCCGGTGATGCCCATGGCGGTGGCCAGCTCGCCAGCGGCAGCCGCGAGGCCGAAGCGAGCAGCAGCACGATGTGCCTGTCCGCTGGCGGACGCCGGGAGCGACTTGGCGATAAAACCTTCCAGCGTGCGGCGCAGGATGGACGACCAGCCGTGACGCTTGCCGGGTTCGCATAGCGCCGTCAGGAAGGCAGTGAGTGGTGTGCCGTAGTAGTTCGCCACGCGGGCTTTGAGCGCGTCGGACAGTGCCGCCGCGTCTTCGAAACCGTTGAGCGTGTCGAACATCCCGAGGCCTTTGCTGGCATCGGCCGGAACGGCGAGCATGCGCACCTCCATGCCCGCTTTCAGCTCCTTGTTGGCCTCGGCCATGTGCTGAGCCAAGGTCTTCTCGCCCGTGGAGAGGAACAGCAAACGCCACTCCTGTACCTGTCGGCCCGCTTGGCCTCGATCATTGGCGCGTGCCTTACCGGTGCCGTTGCCGAGCATGTAAACCGTCTCGCCGATGATGCGCGGGTCGCACATGCCGATTTCATCCAAGACCAGAAGGCCGTCGGAATGGGCGGCGGCGATGGATTCGAGCGCGTTGTCGGTCGAGCGCCACGAACGCACCAGACGCGGCCCGCCATAGATCGAGGCGGCGACTTGTAAATGCGTGGTCTTGCCGCCGGAGCTGTCGCCGTACAGGTGAAAGCCGCCCGACTCATGGCCAAGCATGTGCAGCAGCGGCCCCGCGAAGGCCACGCCGACGACAAACGCCAAACGGTGATTACCGATGCACAGCGCGCCGATCTGTTCCTGCCATTGCTCAAGCGTGCCCGCTTCGTTGATCGGCGGAAGCTGCGCACCGGCCTCGTAGAAGTGCAGGTGTTCGCTGTGCGTGCCGACCTGCTGCTCGGGCAGTAGAAAGGCTGTGTCATGCCAACCCAATCGCGTGACCAGCCGTGCCCGTTGGGCGCTGTCGAAGCCACCGAGATAACTTTGCAGGTCATTACGTGCGTTGCGTCCCGAGCGACTACCGGCGAGACGCAAACCCATATCTACCAGTGGGCCAAGCACGTCCTTGCCGAAGTCGCCGGTCATGGTGCGAGCCGGGATGTTCCAGCGTTTCTTGGTGCCATCGGGATCGTCGAACTCGACCAGCAAGCCCCAGTTGTGTCCCTTCTCGTCACGCGTACGGGCGAGGATCGCCAGTGGTGAACACACTGGCCGTGCTTCACCATCATCGCCGGCATAAAACACACCTTCGGGCGTCAGGCGAAAGCCGCCCGGCATCAGGTCGTTTTTCGATTTGGTAGGGCGTTTGGCCGGTGCTTTGGGCTTCGCTTCCGGCTCGCGTTTAACTGGAGTAGCAACCACCTCCTGCTTGATCACGCCGAACAGCTCGCCGCTGCTTTCCAGCGCGGCGAAGTGGCCGGCGGTCCAGCCTTTGCCAAGCGCATCGGCGGCATCGTCGCCGTCATCCCATTGACCATCCTTGGCGAACGCGGCGCGGTCGTTCTTCAGCGTCGGCTTGCGTTTGAAAACCTCCAGCGCGATTACCCGGACTGAGGCTGCGCCGATTTCCCGCAGCCTCTCGGCGACGGTGTCCATGCAGGCTTTACCGCTGTCGTCATTGTCCGGCCACAACACAACTTCGCGTCCCTTGAGCGGCGTCAGGTCGGCTTTGTGCCAAGAGTTGGAGCCGTTCGGCCAGCAGGTGGCCACGTAGTTCGGCAATAGCTCGACGGCGGCATCGGCAGCTTTCTCGCCTTCGCACAGAACCACCGGTGCGTCAGCGCGCTGGGCCAGTTGATCAAGGCGCAGCAGCGGACGTGGATCCGGCAGGCCCTGCCAGCGCCATTGTTTAGTCTGGCCATCAGCGCGCTGACACCAAGTTAGCGGGGCGAAGACTTTCTTCGGCTTGAAGTCTTCATCCGGGCCGAGGTCGAACCGATACAGCGCCATGAGGGGCTGCCCTTGTGCATCTCGATAAATCCACACCTTGGACGGTACGCCGTGATCGCGATGCTTGGCCGGGCACTTGTTCATGGCCTCGGTCGGGATCGGCTGAATTGCGTTCCACGTCGGCGCCTTCGGCTTGCTCGGAGCGGCCATTGCCTTGGCGTCGCCGGGCGCGACGTTCATTAAATCGGCCAGCTTGTTGCAGGCTTCGACGTCGGTGCCGCCGTCCAGATAGCGCACCAGATCGATCAGGTCGCCGCCTTTGTCCCCGGTGGCGAAGTCGGCCCAGGTACCCTTGCTCAAACTGACCTTGAGCGAGCCGGCGCGCTTGTCGCTGCGGGTTGGATTCGGTGCGGTGTATTCCTTGCCGCCGTCGACGCGCTTGCCGTTGGGCAGCCAGTGCGACAAGACACGATCAATGTCTTTCAATGCGGCGGCTTTCACGTCGGCAAAGCTTGGGCGTTTCGCGGTGCTGTTCGGGCGTTGGTTCATGTGTCAGCCCTCGGCAGAAACAGCGCGTCGTTGATGTCGTCGATCAATGCTTTGGCCATCTCGCCCAGGTACAAGGCGGGCCAACTGAATCGCTCGCCGTTGTCACTCATGGCAGCGTCGAAATTGAGCTGGTTCGCTTGATGCTGAAGCAACGACACCATCTCCAGTGCATCCTCGACTGGCACGCCGGCATTGACGCGAAACAGCTTCAGGTCGGTAGCGTTGACGCGAGAAAAGGTGGCATGGCCCGGTGTGGTGGAAATACTCATAGCGCACCGCCTTTCTGCACCGCAGGCGTTGAGGTGGTGTCACCGTGCATGGCCAGCGTTTTGATCAGACCGAGGGTGCCGCGCACGTCCCAGAGGACAGCGGCAATGACGTGATTGGCGAGGCGTGAGGATTCGTTTTCGAAGTGGTCCTCAAGCAACGTCAGTACTGAGTCAGCGCGGTCAATGGCGCAGGTGATGGCGTCGATAGGTACGCCGGCTTCTGCGGTTGGATTCACGCAGAGCAGGTCTTCGGGCAGGGCAAAGCTCAGGGCGTTGTTCATTGGGCACCGCCTGCGGTTTCGAGTGCGCGGGCTTTGGCCATGTGAGCGTTGTAACGGGAGAGGCGTGTAGCGAGGCTGGAGTTGGCGTGTAAAGCGGCGAGAGCCATTGCACGGTGTGCAGTGGCGCGAATTTTGGACGGATTGAGGGCGTGCATGTGGTGAAACTCCTATTGTTGAGGAGCTACCACCGTCCGCCGTCAAACGAATTAGGGTGGTAGCTGTGCGCAGGTTGACGGACCGGGACAATAGGAACCCGGCAGACCCGAAGGTCTCCCACGCACAGCCACCATAAACAGGAATGCGGGCACAAAAAAAGCGCCTGCAATCGTAATGGGGGGCGCCTGTGCGCCTATTGTTGATCGGGCCGTCAAACCCGGTCGCTGAATTTGCAGCGACGGCCAGAGAGTAACGTCCGTTTTTGGAAAGTGCAACTGCGCTGATGGCTTGCAGATTTTTCAGGTGCGGCATAAATTGTTCTGGCATGTAGATTGACCTCAACGCCTCCGGATCGCCTCCGGAGGCGTTTTCATTTCAGGCGTGGGCTTCCCAGCGCATGGAAAGAAGGGGCAGAAACCCACCGCTGAGCATGGAGCGGGCGTCTTCGTAGGCGTCGGCCTGCCGGCTATCGTCGACGACCACGGCCCCGGTCTTTTCGCAGTGGAGGGAGAGGGCGCACCAGGTGCCGTCGGCCCAGCTGAGCACGCTGACCACTCGACCTTGCTTGTCCTGTTGGCTGCGGTAGCGTTCCAGGCGCTGCATGACGCAAGGCGAAAAACCGATCCGACGCAAGATGGAAAAGGGGTGCATCAAGGCGTTGTTCGCGGTCTTGTGGCTCATGCTGCCTCCTGCACGTTGGCGAACAGAGGTGACGGTGTTTCGCCTTTCAGCCAAGCCAGGATCTTGCCGTCCTCGGCACAGCGACGACGGTGCTGTACAGCCATTTGCTCGCGGCGTTGCGCGGCGCACTCATCCACATAGTCGGCCAGATCCGAGGTCAAACGTCTGTCATGGTGAACGCGCTCGCTCGCCGTTTTTTCAACCGCAAGATCTTGTTCGGTGATGCGTTGCCACACTGCCGGATCGTTCGCGTATCCGCCCGACTGATCCACCAGCCAATAGGTGACCCAGTCGGTCATGCCGAGAGATTTCAGCGAGGCGAGGCGGCCTGTCTTCATGGCGAAATGTCCGGTGCCGTGAACACTGGCGAACTCTCTGCGCACCGCGTTGCGGCGGATCAACTCAGGCAGTTCCCACGGATTGGCTTTCAGCGGCAGGGCAAGACCGTCAGGGCTGAAAAAGAACGCTTCCTGGTCATTGCCATTCCAGCTCACGCCCGCGATGGTGCGGTGCCGCCAGTTGATCGATCCGGGAACGTAGAGACGAAATCCGATGGCGTAGGTGTCGTGAAATGGCCCCTTGAATGGGCTGTAGTTGCGCTTCATGCGGCCACCTGATCACGCGCCTCGATGCGGCTGCGTGCCCAGGCTTGAACCTCGGAAAGAACCCAAGCGACAGGGGCGCCGCGTGCTTTACTGGTGCTCAGTTTGACGGGCTGCGGAAAGCCGCAGTCGGTGCGCTGCATCAGTTTGTAGATGGTCGAACGCTTCATCCCTACGATGCCTTCCACCTCACGCATTCTGATCAAAGTCGACGAGGCATCAAAAAGGGAGGGCGAATTGGTGGGCGTCTTGCCGGTAAAATCGGTAACAGAGGTGTTCATAGGTATTGCTCTCGATTGATTTGGACTGACGAGAGCAATGATCTAGGCGATGGAATCTTTGAAGGAGTTCAGTTCCATTTGAAATTTCAGGTGAACTACACCTTGTGTTGTTTAAGGATCGCCTCTACGCGTTTGCGGGAGAGTGCATTGTCAGTTTCGAGGGCTATCCATTTGGGCCGTTGCCCGCGGGCCTTGGCGACTTGTTGTATAAACCAGCGGTGTACTTCGGTTGTCACATAGCGTCGTGACATGCCTTCCAGCTTTAGAGCGCGAGCTTTTTCGACAAGCGCCGCATCGCGTTCGCTCACCTCGTCGGCTCGGTCTTTGCCGCTGAGGATGCCGGCCTTTCGCCGGGTCGCTTCTCTGATTGCGCTGAGTGCTAAAGGTCTCAATTCGTCGCGACGTAATGCAGGCAGAATGGTGATCGGTTCCAAGTGGATAGCGTACAAGTCCAGCGCATCTATGCGGTCATCCTCGTTAACCTGGCGCTCTACGTACTCGCAATAAAATTCCCACGACCAGTCCGGCATAGGTACTCCCTTGGGCAGGGCTGTCTGCTCGACGTCGCACATCCAATCATTCATAACCTCCAAGGCTTTGACCGCGCAGGCCATGATGTACACCGCGTATGCCTGATCATCTGCGACGAAATCGCGCCGACCATGTTGGCGAACAGCGCTTGCCAGAAATTCGGGAGGGGCTGACATGGCATTTTCTGAAATCGTTTCCTCGTGCTGCGTCACCTTGATGCACATGGAATTGAGAGCGTCACCGAGTCCGGCTTGGTGGAGGCGTAAGCGGCATCGGTCGATCAACTGACACGCATGCAGGATCTGTTCGCGGCAGAGGGGATACAGCGGTTGGGCTGACAGGTACTCAACCAGATCGGCTGTTGAGCTTGGCCATTGAATGCTTTCACCGATCTCGCTCGCATTTACGGGCATTGATGTTGCCCCAAAGCATTTCGCTCAATCCCGCGCCCTGTGTCGTGCAATCGTCTCCAGCGGCACACGCCTAACCCGACGCCTGCCCGCAGCGAGTATGGGATCGCTCTAGCGTTACACGTTTGGTCAATGTCACACGAGGTGTACGGAAGGTCGCTCATGAGTGTAACGGGCTTGAAAGCCAATGAACCCGGGCGTTTGGCCAAGGTCGTTACACGAGTAACACCGGTAACATGGATTTTGAGGGGAGTATGGATATGCGTAGTCATACCGCTTTCCCGGACTTGCCATTGATTACTTTTCCACTTGCTAAAGCATCAAGGTGATCTGCGTACCACTGCATCATCTTCACCCGGTGCTCAAGGTATTGAGCCTTGTTGTATACCCCAGATATTCCCTCTTCTTTGTGAGCAAGCTGCGCTTCGACATGTTCTTTCGGCCAGCCGTGTTCCCTGAGCAGAGTGCTGGCGGTGTGACGAGTACCATGACCAACCAAGCGACCTTTGTAACCAACCGTCGCGAAGACCTTATTGATGGTGTTTTCGCTAATCGTTGGATTCTTAGCGCCCACACCAGGGAACAGCCAGCGACTACGACCTGTAAGGCAATGAAGTTCTTGGAGAGCGGAAAGAGCTTGCTTAGGAAGTGGGCACACAAAGTCCCTGCGCATCTTCATCTTGGCGGCAGGCGTCGTCCATATCGCTTTATCCAGGTCGAACTCTTTCCATTCAGCTAACCGAACCATGCCCGGTCTAGATGCGGTCCAGATACAGAGCCATGCAGCAGTTCGGGCCGTCAGCCTGCTGGGGGTATTTTTGAGTGCTTGGAGGAACTCTGCCAACTCAGGCTCCAGCAAATGAGGATGCTGCTGAGTCTTCGGGGCTTGAGCTGCAATATCTCGCAGGCGGCTACCTGGATCGTTTTCCGTAAGGCCTAGACCGATGGCTCGCCCGAATATCTGATTGATCCACGTGCGGCACTTCTCTGCCACGTTGTGTGCATCCCGGGCTTCGAGAGATGCTTGGAGTTCTGCACAGTCAGTACGAGTGATTTCGTCAAGGGGCTTATCTCCCAGCGCCGGGAGTATGTCTTTGTCGAGGTAGGTGCGGATTTTGTTAATCGTGGACGGGGCGAGGCCCTTTTCTTCTTTGGCCTTGAGCCAAGCTTCAGCAGCAGCTCGGAAGGTCCGAGTCCTGGCAGCATCAATGGCAGCTTTGGCAGAGCGTTTCTGTTCGAGAGGATCGGCCCCGCTGCTAACTACCTTGCGCAGTTCCGCAGCTTTGTCTCGTGCCAACGCACCACTTACTTCCGGGTAACCCCCGAGCCCCATCCAAGCCCAATTGCCCGCCGGACGTTTGTAGCGAAGCTGCCAGGATTTACCACCATCAGGTTTAACCCTGAAGTAGAGACCGTTTCCGTCCAGTTCTCGGTATTCCTTTGATTCCGGCTCCAGTCCCGCAAGCGTAGTGTCAGCGAGAGGGCGGCGCTTGATGTCTGCGCGCTTCATCCTTGTATCCCAAAGTTCGGTATTTTTCTCAGGATACAAGCAGGGATACAGGGATACAACGGATAAGGGGATACAGTGGTGGACAGACAGGCATAAAAAAACCGGCCAAGTGGCCGGTTTCTATGGATCTGAGAGGCTGGTAGAGACTCTCAGATACTGCTATGTGGTGCCCCGAGGGAGACTCGAACTCCCACTCCTTTCGAAAACGGATTTTGAATCCGCCGCGTCTACCAATTCCGCCATCAGGGCTCAATGGCGGCGAAGTATAGAGAGGTGATTACCGTTGGTCAATCACGTTTCATGGTCAATTTTCGATATTTCCGCTAGACTTTCCGGCCCTGCTAGACGAACCCCATCATGCGCGTTGCTGACTTTACCTTCGAGCTTCCTGATTCGCTGATCGCCCGCCACCCCCTGGCCGAGCGTCGCGGTAGTCGCCTGCTGACCCTTGATGGGCCGAGCGGCGCCCTTGCACACCGTCAATTCACTGATTTGCTTGAGCATTTGCGCCCGGGCGATTTGATGGTGTTCAACAATACCCGGGTGATTCCGGCGCGGCTGTTCGGGCAAAAAGCCTCGGGCGGCAAGCTGGAAATCCTCATTGAACGGGTGCTCGATTCGCACCGCGTGCTGGCCCATGTGCGCTCCAGCAAATCGCCGAAGCCGGGGTCGAAGATCCTTATCGACGGCGGAGGCGAAGCCGAGATGCTCGCGCGTCACGATGCGCTGTTCGAGTTGGGCTTCGATGAAGACGTGCTGCCGTTGCTCGATCGCGTCGGGCACATGCCGTTGCCTCCTTATATAGACCGCCCGGACGAGGGCTCGGATCGCGAGCGCTATCAGACCGTGTACGCCCAGCGCCTTGGCGCGGTGGCGGCGCCGACGGCGGGGCTGCATTTCGATCAGCCGCTGATGGAGGCGATTGCCGCCAAAGGCGTCGAGACTGCGTTCGTGACCCTGCACGTCGGTGCCGGCACGTTCCAGCCGGTGCGCGTCGACAAGATTGAAGATCACCACATGCACAGTGAGTGGCTGGAAGTCGGCCAGGATGTGGTCGACGCCGTTGCCGCGTGCCGTGAGCGTGGCGGTCGGGTGATTGCGGTTGGCACCACCAGCGTGCGTTCGCTGGAAAGTGCTGCGCGCGATGGCGTGCTCAAGCCGTTCAGTGGCGACACCGACATCTTTATCTACCCGGGCCGGCCGTTCCATGTGGTCGACGCCCTGGTCACCAACTTCCATTTGCCCGAATCCACGCTGTTGATGCTGGTTTCGGCGTTCGCTGGTTATCCCGAAACCATGGCCGCCTATAAAGCCGCCGTCGATAACGGGTACCGCTTTTTCAGCTACGGTGATGCGATGTTCATCACCCGTAATCCCGCCCCGACTGCCCCTGAACAAACAGGCCCAGAGGAAACAGAATGAGTCGCGAATGTCGCATGTCCTTTGAACTCCTGGCCACTGATGGCAAGGCCCGTCGTGGTCGTCTGACCTTTCCGCGTGGCACCGTCGAGACCCCGGCCTTCATGCCGGTCGGCACCTACGGCACAGTCAAGGGCATGTTGCCGCGTGACATCGTCGCCACTGGCGCAGAAATCATTCTGGGCAACACCTTCCACCTGTGGCTGCGCCCGGGCACCGAGGTGATCAAGGAACACGGCGACCTGCACGACTTCATGCAGTGGAAAGGCCCGATCCTCACCGACTCCGGCGGCTTCCAGGTGTTCAGCCTGGGCGCGATGCGCAAGATCAAGGAGGAGGGCGTGACTTTCGCCTCTCCGGTCGACGGCTCGAAAGTGTTCATGGGCCCGGAAGAGTCGATGCAGGTGCAGCGCGATCTGGGCTCCGACATCGTGATGATCTTCGACGAATGCACGCCGTACCCGGCTGACGAAGACGTCGCTCGCGTGTCGATGGAGTTGTCGCTGCGCTGGGCCCAGCGTTCGAAAAATGCTCACGGTGACAACACCGCGGCGTTGTTCGGCATCGTTCAGGGCGGTATGCACCAGGACCTGCGCATGCGCTCGCTGGAAGGCCTCGACAAGATCGGCTTTGACGGCCTGGCCATCGGCGGTCTGTCGGTAGGCGAACCCAAGCACGAGATGATCAAGGTGCTGGATTACCTGCCGGGCATGATGCCGGCTGACAAACCTCGTTACCTTATGGGCGTTGGCAAACCGGAAGATCTGGTTGAGGGTGTGCGCCGCGGTGTGGACATGTTCGATTGCGTGATGCCAACCCGTAATGCCCGCAATGGGCATCTGTTCATTGATACAGGCGTGCTGAAGATCCGTAACGCGTTCCATCGCCATGATGATTCGCCGCTCGATCCGACCTGCGATTGCTATACCTGCCAGAACTTCTCCCGCGCTTATCTGCATCACCTGGACAAGTGCGGCGAAATGCTGGGAAGCATGCTCAATACCATCCACAACTTGCGCCATTATCAGGTGCTGATGGCTGGTTTGCGCGAGGCTATTCAACAGGGTACATTGGCCGCCTTTGTCGATGCCTTCTACGCCAAACGCGGGCTCCCCGTTCCGCCTTTGGACTGAGTTTTCTGACCCCAAGATTCAACATTTGCAACTGGAGTGCTAAATGAGCTTTTTTATCTCTAACGCCATGGCTGACGCAGCTGCACCGGCTGCTGCCGGCCCAATGGGCGGCGGCTTCGAGTGGATTTTCCTGGTCGGCTTCCTGGTCATCTTCTACCTGATGATCTGGCGTCCACAGGCCAAGCGCGCCAAAGAGCAGAAGAACCTGCTGAGCAGCCTTGCCAAGGGCGACGAAGTGGTCACCACCGGCGGCATCGCCGGCAAGATCACCAAAGTGGCCGATGACTTCGTGGTTCTGGAAGTTTCCGACACCGTGGAAATGAAGTTCCAGAAGGGCGCCATCGCCGCCACGCTGCCAAAAGGCACGCTGAAAGCGATCTAAGGGCAACAACTTCTACTCAATCGACGGGGCGCGCAAGGCGCCCCGCGTCATAACGGGCGGCGTGATGCTGAACAAATATCCTCTGTGGAAATACATTCTGATCCTGGCGGTGCTGGCGATCGGTCTGATTTATTCCGCTCCGAATCTATACCCCGATGACCCGGCCATTCAGATCAGCGGCGCCAGCACGGCTCTGCAGGTGAATCAGGCCGATCTGGATCGCGTCAGCACGGCGCTGCGTGAGTCCGGAATCAACGTCAAGGCTTCGAGCCTGGCGGCCAACGGCAAGGGCGGCCTGATCCGTCTGACCAAGGCTGAAGACCAGTTGCCGGCCAAAGACGTTGTACGCAAGGCATTGGGTGATGACTACGTCGTCGCATTGAACCTGGCACAAACCACCCCGCAATGGCTGCGCAACCTGGGTGCGCACCCGATGAAGCTGGGCCTGGACTTGTCCGGTGGTGTGCACTTCCTGCTCGAAGTGGACATGGACAAAGCCCTCGATGCACGCCTGAAAGTCTACGAAGGTGACGTCAAGAGCCTGCTGCGCAAAGAGAAGCTGCGCTATCGCAGCCTGCCGCAACTGGGCGGTGCCATTCAGTTGGGCTTCAGCGATGCTGATTCCCGCGAACAGGCCCGTGCGCTGATCCGCAAGAACTTCAATGATTTCGACATTGTTCCGGCCGACCTCAACGGTCAACCGGTGCTGCGTCTGGCGATGACCCCGGCCAAGCTGGCGGAAATCCGTGAATACTCCATCAAGCAGAACTTGACCACGGTACGTAACCGCGTCAACGAGCTGGGTGTTGCCGAGCCGATCGTCCAGCGTCAGGGCGCCAACCGCATCGTGGTTGAGCTGCCGGGCGTGCAGGACACTGCCGAAGCCAAGCGTATCCTCGGCAAGACAGCCAACCTTGAATTCCGTCTGGCTGCAGAGCCGGGTGCTTCGAAAGCCACCTCCGAAACTTTCGAGTTCCGTGAAGGCAAGCGTCCTCCGGTACAGATCGAGCGTGGTTTGATCATCACCGGTGACCAGGTGACCGACGCCAAGGCCGGTTTCGATTCGCAGCACGGTACACCTGAAGTGAACATCCGTCTGGATGGTCACGGTGGCGAGCTGATGAGCCGCGCGACCCGTTCGAACGTGGGTCGCAGCATGGCGGTGATCTTCATCGAACAGCGTCCGGTGACCACCTACGTCAAGCAGGTTGTGGACGGCGTCGAGAAAGACGTCGCGGTACAGACGTTCAAGGAAGAGAAGAAGATCATCAGCCTGGCGACCATTCAGTCGCCGCTGGGTGCGCAGTTCCGCATCACCGGCCTGAACGGCCAGGGCGAATCGTCCGAGCTGGCGCTGCTGCTGCGTGCCGGTGGTCTGGCGGCTCCGATGTACTTCGCTGAAGAGCGCACAATCGGTCCGAGCCTGGGTGCTGACAACATCACCAAGGGTATCGATGCATCGCTGTGGGGCATGCTGTTCGTCTCGCTGTTCATCATCGCCATCTACCGCTTCTTCGGCCTGATCGCCACCGTCGCGCTGGCGGTGAACATGGTGCTGCTGCTGGCGCTGATGTCGTTGCTGGGTGCAACGCTGACCTTGCCTGGTATCGCCGGTATCGTGTTGACCATGGGCATGGCGGTCGACGCCAACGTGCTGATCTTCTCGCGGATCCGTGAAGAGATCGCCGCGGGCATGACCGTGCAGCGTGCAATCAACGAAGGCTTCGGCCGGGCATTCACCGCGATTCTCGACGCCAACCTGACCACTCTGCTGGTCGGCGGCATCCTCTTCGCCATGGGCACCGGCCCGGTGAAGGGTTTCGCAGTGACCATGTCCCTCGGGATCTTTACCTCGATGTTCACGGCCATCATGGTGACCCGCGCAATGGTCAACCTGATCTTCGGCGGACGTGACTTCAAGAAGTTGTGGATTTAAGGGGCTGCCATGTTACGTACAATCAACTTCATGGGCGTTCGCAACTTCGCGTTCGGCGTCACAGTGTTTCTCACGTTGCTGGCTATTTTCAGCGTCGTCCACAAGGGCATGAACTGGGGTCTGGACTTCACCGGCGGTACGCTCATCGAGCTGACCTACGAGCGTCCGGCTGACGTTACCAAGGTGCGCGAGCAACTGGTGACTTCCGGTTATCACGAAGCCATCGTGCAGAACTTCGGTGCGACCACCGACCTGCTGGTGCGCATGCCGGGTGAAGATCCGCAGCTGGGTCATCAGGTCGCAGCAGCGCTGCAGAAAGTCGGCGGCGACAACCCGGCTACCGTCAAGCGCGTCGAATTCGTCGGCCCGCAGGTCGGTGAAGAACTGCGCGACCAGGGCGGCCTCGGCATGCTGCTGGCGCTCGGCGGCATCCTGATCTACCTGGCTTTCCGCTTTCAGTGGAAATTTGCGGTCGGCGCCATCGTTTCGCTGATTCACGACGTGATCGTGACCGTCGGTATCCTGTCGTTCTTCCAGATCACCTTCGACCTGACGGTGCTGGCGGCGGTGCTGGCGATCATTGGTTACTCGCTGAACGACACCATCGTGGTATTCGACCGGGTTCGTGAGAACTTCCGTGTGCTGCGCAAGGCTTCGCTGATCGAGAACATCAACATCTCGACCACCCAGACCCTGCTGCGCACCATGGCGACGTCGATCTCCACCTTGCTGGCGATCGCGGCGCTGCTGTTCTTTGGTGGCGACAACCTGTTCGGTTTCTCCATCGCGCTGTTCATCGGTGTTCTGGCGGGTACTTACTCGTCGATCTACATCGCTAACGTGGTGCTGATCTGGCTGAACCTGAGTACCGAGGACCTGATTCCTCCGGCCAACACCGAGAAGGAAATCGACGACCGTCCATAACGGCCATCGCTTCTCCGGTTGTCAGCCCGAAAAAGGCGCGAGTTGAACTCGCGCCTTTTTTTATGCTCCAAGGCTGGGAGAAGCGCGGGCGCGTCCCGCATGTGATGGTCAGGAGGTTCATGTGAACAAGTCGTTGCTGGTTGGTGCGGTATTGGGTGCTGTCGGTGTGACTGCCGGGGGTGCTGTTGCCACCTACAGCCTGGTTAAAAGCGGCCCTGAGTATGCGCAAGTGTTGGCCGTTGAACCGGTTAAAACACAGATCAAGACTCCACGTGAAGTGTGCAAGGATGTTGCTGTAACCCGTCAGGCGCCGGTCAAGGACCAGCACCAGATCGTGGGTACGGTGCTCGGTGCGGTAGGCGGTGGTCTGCTGGGTAATATGGTCGGCGGCGGTAACGGCAAGAAAATTGCTACCGTTGCTGGTGCGGTCGGTGGCGGTTACGCCGGTAACAAGGTGCAGGAAGGCATGCAGAATCGCGACACCTACACCACCACTCAGACTCGCTGCAATACAGTGAATGACATCAGTGACAAGGTTGTAGGTTACGACGTGCGTTATTCGCTGGATGGCAAGGAAGGCAAGGTGCGGATGGATCGTGATCCGGGCAATCAGATTCCGGTCGACAAGGAAGGCAAGTTGATTCTGTCGCAGAATCAGCCGGGTCAATAAAGACCGACTGTTTAAACAAGAAGCACCCTGCGGGGTGCTTTTTTGTGCCTGTGATTTCAGTCTCCACCCCAATCCACGGTGGGAGCGGGCTTGCTCGCGAAGGCGGCGCGTGACTCAACATCAATTCTGGATGGTAGACCGCATTCGCGAGCAAACCGGCTCCCGCAGGGTCTTTGTGGAGGGGCTGTAATCGCGGGCATAAAAAAAGCACCCCGAAGGGTGCTTTTTTGCGTTTCGCGGGAAGCTTAGCGCTTCAGCGAAGCTGGCAGATGCGGCTGGATCGCCGTCAGTACTGCTTTGAAGCATTTGGTGTTGCCGGCAACGATGTGGCCTTTTTCAAGGAAATCGTGACCGCCGGTGAAGTCGCTCACCAGACCGCCTGCTTCCTGGATCAGCAGGGCGCCTGCAGCCATGTCCCACTCGGACAGGCCCGACTCCCAGAACGCGTCGAAACGGCCGGCAGCCACGTAGGCCAGGTCCAGGCTGGCGGAACCGGCGCGGCGGATGCCGGCAGTCTGGCCGACCAGGGCGCGGAACATGCCCAGGTAGTTATCGAGGTTGTCCATCTGGTCATCGCGGAACGGAAAGCCAGTGCCGAGCAGGGCGCCGTCGAGGCTGGTGCGACCGCTGACGCGCAGGCGACGACCGTTCAGTTGAGCACCGCGACCACGGCTGGCGGTGAATTCTTCTTGGCGAACCGGGTCCAGAACCACTGCGTGTTCCAGGCGACCACGGTATTTGCAGGCAATGCTGACAGCAAAGTGAGGAATGCCACGCAGGAAGTTGGTGGTGCCGTCCAGCGGATCGATGATCCACAGGTACTCTTCGCCTTCGATGCCGTTACCGACGTGCATGCCGGTCTCTTCACCCTGGATCGAGTGATTCGGGTAAGCCTTGCGCAGGGCGTCGATGATTTTCTGTTCGGCGGCGCGATCCACCTCGGATACATAATCCTTGGCGTCTTTTTCGTCGACCTTGATGGTATCCAGGCGCTCGATGGAGCGGAAGATCAGTTCACTGGCGCTGCGGGCGGCGCGCAGCGCGATATTCAGCATGGGCTGCATGGATGTGTCACCTAAGGTTGTTAAAGAAAGCCGCGCATTCTATCAGAACTTTTCTTCAGGTGAAGGACGCTGTTCGCTTTCATAGCTTAACGGTAGGCTGTTCTGTAAGATTTGCACCCCTTTCCTGTGTCCGAGAGCGCCTCCCTTGCTGCAGAACATTCGTGTTGTCCTGGTCAATACCAGCCACCCCGGCAACATCGGCGGGGCCGCGCGCGCCATGAAAAACATGGGTCTGTCGCGGCTGGTGCTGGTCGAACCGCGGTTGTTTCCGCATCACGAAGCCGATGCGCGCGCTTCCGGTGCCGGGGACATCCTTGAAAACGCGCAGGTCGTTGCCACCCTGGAGGACGCTCTGGTTGGCTGCAATCTGGTGCTGGGCACCAGCGCCCGTGACCGTCGCATTCCCTGGCCACTGCTCGATCCTCGCGAATGCGGCAGCAAAGTGGTTGAAGAGGCGGGGCAGGGGGCGGAGATCGCTCTGGTATTCGGTCGTGAAGACTCCGGCCTGACCAATGACGAGCTGCAGCGATGTCACTTTCACGTGCACATCCCCTCCGATCCTGAGTTCAGCTCGCTGAACCTCGGGGCGGCGGTGCAGGTGTTGAGCTATGAAGTGCGCATGGCCTGGCTGGCCGCTCAAGGGCAGCCGACCAAGATCGAGAAAGAAGAAGTGGCCTCGGTGAAAAGCGCCGAGCTTGCGACCATGGATGAGCTTGAGCGCTTCTATGAGCATCTGGAGCAGACGCTGGTCGCCATCGAGTTTCTCGATCCGGAAAAACCACGGCACCTGATGGCGCGCCTGCGCCGGTTGTACGGACGCAGCTCGGTCAGCCGGGCGGAAATGAATATTTTGCGTGGCATTCTCACGGAAACCCAGAAAGCGGCCCGTGGTGAGCTTCTTAAGCGGAAGGACTGAATGATGTTTGAGCGTTTGCGTGAAGATATCCAAAGCGTATTCCATCGAGACCCGGCGGCGCGTAACGCTTTTGAAGTCCTGACCTGCTACCCCGGCATGCATGCGATCTGGATTCATCGGTTGGCTGGCATGTTGTGGCGTAACGAGCTGAAATGGCTGGCGCGACTGGTGTCCAACTTCGGTCGCTGGTTGACCGGGATCGAGATTCATCCGGGCGCCAAGGTCGGCCGGCGCTTCTTCATCGACCACGGCATGGGCATCGTCATTGGCGAAACCGCCGAGATTGGTGATGACGTGACCATTTATCAGGGTGTGACCCTCGGCGGCACCAGCTGGAACAAAGGCAAGCGCCATCCGACATTGGGTGACGGTGTGGTGGTCGGTGCCGGCGCCAAGGTGCTCGGGCCGTTCACTGTTGGAGCTGGCGCCAAAGTCGGTTCGAATGCCGTGGTGACCAAAGAAGTGCCGCCGGGTGCCACGGTGGTGGGTATTCCAGGCCGGATCATCGTCAAGTCCGATGAAGAGCAGGATGCCAAGCGCAAGGCGATGGCCGAGAAGATCGGTTTCGATGCCTATGGTGTCAGCGAAGACATGCCCGATCCGGTGGCTCGCGCCATTGGTCAGCTGCTCGATCACCTGCAGGCGGTGGACGGGCGGCTGGAAGGGATGTGCGGTGCACTGAAGGATCTGGGCAGTAACTATTGTGCGAAAGATCTGCCTGAGCTGCGTGAAGAAGATTTCGCCTGTGTGAAAGGCAAGGATCAGAGCCAGGCCAGCTAAACCGGGTCGCCCCCACAATTGAAATGTATTCCCTTGTGGGGGCGAGCCTGCTCGCGAAGAACGATGGCGCGGTACTGCTGGCTGTACGCCGCCAGCCTTTGCTATGATGCGCGCGCTCTTTTGCGGGTAAACCCGACTAAAGCACTAGGTCTTATAGTTGACTTAAATGCTCGGGAATTGCATACTCCCGCCCATTCCGAACTCCGTGGTAATTGTCCATGCGACTGACTACAAAAGGCCGATACGCCGTGACCGCCATGCTTGACCTGGCGTTGCACGCGCAGCACGGGCCGGTGTCCCTGGCCGATATCTCCGAGCGCCAAGGCATCTCCCTGTCCTATCTCGAACAGCTTTTCGCCAAGCTGCGCCGCAGTAACCTGGTTTCCAGTGTTCGCGGTCCAGGCGGTGGTTATCAGCTGTCCCGCGACATGCAGGGCATCCAGGTGGCTCAGGTGATCGATGCGGTCAACGAATCGGTCGATGCGACCAAATGCCAGGGTCAGGGCGATTGCCATTCCGGTGATACCTGCCTGACTCACCACTTGTGGTGCGACCTGAGCCTGCAGATTCACGAATTTCTAAGTGGTATCAGCTTGGCTGATCTTGTGACTCGCCGTGAGGTGCAAGAAGTAGCCCAGCGTCAGGACCAGCGCCGTTGCAACAGCAAGGCGCCACGCCTGGACAAGATTGAAGCGTCCGCCGTCGAATGACAGCCGAAGAGCTAGCGGAACGCCAGCCCTGATTTAGGAGATAGTCCATGAAATTGCCGATTTACCTTGATTACTCTGCGACCACCCCGGTCGATCCGCGCGTTGCGCAAAAGATGAGTGAATGCCTGCTGGTCGACGGAAACTTCGGTAACCCGGCGTCCCGTTCCCACGTGTTCGGCTGGAAGGCTGAAGAGTCCGTCGAAAACGCTCGTCGTCAGGTGGCCGATCTGGTCAACGCCGACCCGCGTGAAATCGTCTGGACCTCCGGTGCCACCGAATCCGACAACCTGGCAATCAAGGGTGCTGCGCATTTCTATGGCTCCAAGGGCAAGCACCTGATCACCAGCAAGATCGAACACAAGGCCGTCCTCGACACTATGCGCCAACTGGAGCGCGAAGGTTTCGAAGTGACTTACCTTGAGCCGACCGAAGATGGCCTGATCACTCCAGCCATGATCGAAGCGGCACTGCGCGAAGACACCATCCTGGTGTCGGTCATGCACGTGAACAACGAAATCGGCACCATCAACGACATCGCTGCCATAGGCGAACTGACCCGCTCCAAGGGCGTTCTGCTCCATGTCGACGCGGCTCAGTCCACTGGCAAGGTCGAGATCGACCTGCAGAAGCTGAAAGTCGACATGATGTCGTTCTCCGCCCACAAGACTTATGGCCCTAAAGGCATCGGCGCGCTGTACGTCAGCCGCAAGCCGCGTGTGCGCATCGAAGCGACCATGCACGGCGGCGGTCACGAGCGTGGCATGCGCTCCGGCACCCTGGCGACCCACCAGATCGTCGGCATGGGCGAAGCGTTCCGTGTAGCCAAGGAAGACATGGCTGCCGAAAACGTGCGCATCAAGGCCCTGAGCGACCGTTTCTTCAAGCAGGTCGAGCACCTGGAAGAGCTGTACGTCAACGGCAGCCTGACCGCCCGCGTTCCGCACAACCTGAACCTGAGCTTCAACTACGTTGAAGGCGAGTCGCTGATCATGGCCCTCAAGGATCTGGCGGTATCGTCCGGTTCGGCGTGCACTTCTGCCTCCCTGGAGCCTTCGTACGTACTGCGCGCCCTGGGCCGCAACGACGAACTGGCACACAGCTCGATCCGTTTCACCTTCGGCCGTTTCACTACCGAAGAAGAAATCGACTACGCCGCGCAGAAAGTCTGCGAGGCCGTTACCAAGCTGCGCGCTCTGTCGCCGCTGTGGGATATGTACAAAGACGGTGTCGACATTTCGAAAATCGAGTGGGCGGCACACTGATTTCAAGTCGCCGCGAACCAGCCCTGTGAACTTCCGGTTCCGGGGCTTAAAGAGCGACTCTCTGATGAGTGAGGATTAAGCACCATGGCTTACAGTGAAAAGGTCATCGACCACTACGAAAACCCGCGCAACGTCGGCAAGATGAACGCGGAAGACCCGGATGTCGGCACCGGCATGGTCGGCGCTCCGGCGTGCGGCGACGTGATGCGTCTGCAGATCAAGGTCAACGACCAGGGCGTTATCGAAGACGCCAAGTTCAAGACCTACGGCTGCGGTTCGGCCATTGCTTCCAGCTCCCTCGCCACCGAGTGGATGAAGGGCAAGACCCTGGACGAAGCCGAGACCATCAAGAACACTCAGCTGGCCGAAGAACTGGCCCTTCCGCCAGTGAAAATCCACTGCTCGGTACTCGCTGAAGACGCCATCAAGGCGGCCGTTCGCGACTACAAGCAGAAGAAAGGCTTGATCTAAGCATTGCGCGACGAGTAAGGAGTCAACGATGGCTATCAGCATGACAGAAGCGGCTGCTCGACACGTGCGACGCTCCCTCGACGGGCGCGGCAAAGGTGAAGGGATTCGTCTGGGTGTTCGCACCACAGGCTGTTCCGGCCTTGCCTACGTGCTGGAGTTTGTCGACGAGGTGGTTGCAGAGGATCAGGTGTTCGAAAGTCACGGCGAGAAAGTGATCATCGACCCGAAAAGCCTGGCCTACCTGGACGGCACCGAACTCGATTTCGTCAAGGAAGGGTTGAACGAAGGCTTCAAGTTCAACAACCCCAACGTACGCGGTGAATGTGGCTGCGGCGAAAGCTTCAACATCTGAGGCTTGTCGTGGGTATTCCTTGTCATTTCGCATTATTCGAGCTGCAACCGAGTTTCCGTCTGGATCTCGAGCAGTTAGCCACGCGCTATCGTGAGTTGGCGCGCGGTGTTCATCCTGACCGCTTTGCCGACGCCCCCGAGCGTGAGCAGCGGGCGGCACTCGAGCAGTCTGCGCGGCTCAACGACGCCTACCAGACGCTCAAGAGCCCGGCGCAGCGTGCACGCTACCTGCTGAACATCAGCGGGCATGAAGTGCCGATGGAAGTCACGGTCCATGACCCCGAGTTCCTTCTGCAGCAGATGCAGTGGCGCGAAGAGCTCGAAGACCTCCAGGACAGCGCCGATATCGACGGTGTCGCGGTGTTCAAGCGTCGCTTGAAAGTCGCTCAGGAACAATTGAACGAAAGCTTCGCAGCCTGTTGGGATGATGCGGCGCAACGCGAACAGGCCGAACGCCTGATGCGGCGCATGCAGTTCCTCGACAAGCTCACCTACGAAGTGCGCCAGTTAGAAGAGCGCCTCGACGATTAACCCAGTGCCGCTCCGGTCGCACGCCTGATATACAGATAAGTCCTGATCACGATGGCCCTACTGCAGATCGCCGAACCCGGCCAAAGTCCTCAACCGCACCAGCGTCGTCTGGCTGTGGGGATCGACTTGGGCACTACCAATTCGCTGGTCGCTGCGTTGCGCAGTGGTCTTTCCGAGCCGCTGGCCGACGCTGACGGGCAGGTCATCCTGCCGTCCGCCGTGCGTTATCACGCCGATCGCGTCGAGGTTGGCGAGTCGGCCAAGCTGGCTGCGTCCTCCGATCCCTTGAACACTGTGCTGTCGGTCAAACGCCTGATGGGCCGTGGTCTGTCCGACGTCAAGCAGTTGGGCGAGCAACTGCCGTACCGCTTTGTCGGCGGCGAATCGCACATGCCGTTCATCGACACCGTGCAGGGTCCGAAAAGTCCGGTCGAAGTCTCCGCCGATATCCTCAAGGTGCTGCGTCAGCGTGCTGAAGCGACGTTGGGTGGCGAGCTGGTTGGCGCGGTGATCACTGTTCCAGCCTATTTCGATGACGCTCAGCGTCAGGCCACCAAGGATGCGGCAAAGCTCGCGGGTCTGAACGTGCTGCGTCTGCTCAACGAGCCAACCGCCGCCGCCGTGGCTTATGGTCTGGATCAACATGCCGAAGGCCTGGTCGCGATTTACGATCTGGGCGGCGGTACGTTCGATATTTCGATTCTGCGTCTGACGGGTGGTGTTTTCGAAGTCCTGGCCACTGGCGGCGATAGTGCGCTGGGCGGCGACGACTTCGATCACGCGATTGCCAGCTGGATCATCGACAGCGCGGGTCTGTCTGCCGACCTCGACCCGGGCGCACAACGCAATTTGCTGCAAACCGCCTGCGCGGCCAAAGAAGCCCTGACCGACATGGACAGCGTGGAAGTCGCCTACGGTGACTGGAAAGCGCAGTTGACCCGCGAAGCCTTCGATGCACTGATCGAGCCGATGGTCGCGCGCAGCCTGAAAGCCTGTCGCCGCGCCGTACGTGATTCCGGTATTGAACTGGAAGACGTGCACGCGGTGGTCATGGTGGGTGGTTCGACCCGCGTGCCACGTGTTCGCGAAGCAGTCGCCGAAGCCTTCGGTCGTCAGCCATTGACTGAAATCGACCCGGATCAAGTGGTGGCCATCGGGGCCGCGATCCAGGCCGATACGCTGGCTGGCAACAAGCGCGATGGTGGCGAACTGCTGCTGCTCGACGTGATTCCGTTGTCCCTGGGGCTGGAAACCATGGGCGGGCTGATGGAAAAGGTGATTCCACGCAACACCACCATCCCGGTCGCCCGCGCTCAGGACTTCACTACTTATAAAGACGGCCAGTCGGCCATGGCGATCCACGTGTTGCAGGGCGAGCGCGAGCTGATCAGCGATTGCCGCTCTCTGGCACGCTTCGAACTGCGCGGAATTCCAGCGATGGTGGCCGGCGCGGCGAAGATTCGCGTGACCTTCCAGGTCGATGCCGACGGTCTGCTCAGCGTGTCTGCCCGTGAATTGGGTTCGGGCGTTGAGGCGAGCATTCAGGTCAAGCCGTCCTATGGTCTGACCGACGGCGAAATCGCCAGGATGCTGAAAGATTCGTTCCAGCACGCCAACGACGACAAGGTCGCTCGGGTTCTGCGTGAACAACAAGTCGATGCCCAGCGCCTGATCGAAGCGGTGCAGGGCGCTCTGGAGGCTGATGGCGAGCGTTTGCTCGACGCCGAAGAGCGCATGGTCATCGACCTGCAGGTGCAGGAACTCACTGAACTGATGAAAGGCACTGATGGTTATGCCATCGAGCAGCAGACCAAGCGTCTGTCGCAAGTGACCGATGCTTTTGCTGCCCGCCGCATGGATCTGACGGTGAAAGCCGCTCTGTCGGGGCGCAACCTGAATGAAATCGAGGATATTTGATGCCGCAGGTCATTTTTCTGCCTCACGAGAAGTTCTGCCCTGAAGGCATGGTGGTCGAGGCTGCACCCGGCACCTCGATTCTCGAACTGGCTCACGAACACCACATCGAAATGGAAAGTGCCTGTGGCGGCGTTTGCGCCTGCACCACTTGCCACTGCATCATTCGCGAGGGTTTCGACTCGCTGGAAGAGGCTGACGAGCTGGAAGAAGACTTCCTCGACCGTGCCTGGGGCCTGGAAGCGCAATCGCGCCTGGCCTGTCAGGCGATCGTCGGTGAAGAAGACATTACCGTCGAGATTCCGAAATATTCGCTTAACCATGCGGCTGAAGCGCCGCACTGACTGGTAAGACTGTCATGAGCTACGGTTGGAATGATGTTCAACGCATTGCAGAAGAGTTGGCCGAAGCCAAGCCGGGTGTAGATCCGTTTTCTGTCAATTTCGTCGATCTGCAGCAATGGATCAAAGAGCTGCCGGATTTCGACAATACCTCTGGTCGTGTTGGCGAGAAGGTGTTGGAGGCGGTTCAGACACTTTGGGCCGAAGAATTGGACTGATCGTCCCCGCAGGTTAGGCAATACCCAAGAACCCGCGTATAATTCGCGGGTTTAATTTTTCGCAAATTACCGTTTCTGGAGTTACACCATGGCTGTTCAACGTACTTTCTCCATCATCAAGCCTGACGCTGTTGCAAAAAACGTCATCGGCGAGATCACCACTCGTTTCGAAAAAGCAGGCCTGCGCGTTGTAGCTTCGAAACTGAAGCAACTGTCCAAAGCTGAAGCTGAAGGCTTCTACGCTGAGCACAGCGCTCGTGGTTTCTTCGGCGACCTGGTTGCTTTCATGATCTCCGGTCCTGTTGTTGTTCAGGTTCTGGAAGGCGAAAACGCTATCGCTCTGAACCGTGAGCTGATGGGCGCTACCAACCCTAAAGAAGCTGCTGCCGGCACCATCCGCGCTGACTTCGCTGATTCCATCGACGCCAACGCTGTTCACGGTTCGGACTCCGAAGCCGCAGCTGCTCGTGAAATCTCGTACTTCTTCGCAGCTACTGAAGTAACCACTCGCTAAGCATTGGCTTAAGAGTGAAGGTGAATCCATGACTACATCGACTGTAAAAACCAACCTGCTGGGTCTGACTCAACAGGAAATGGAAAAATTCTTCGACTCGATCGGGGAGAAGCGTTTCCGTGCCGGTCAGGTAATGAAATGGATTCACCACTTTGGCGTCGATGATTTCGACGCCATGACGAACGTCAGCAAGGCCTTGCGCGACAAGCTCAAGGCTATTGCCGAGGTCCGTGGTCCCGAAGTCGTCAGCGAGGACATCTCCAGCGACGGCACCCGTAAGTGGGTGGTGCGCGTGGCATCCGGCAGCTGCGTCGAGACCGTGTACATTCCCCAGGGCAAACGCGGCACTCTGTGCGTTTCGTCCCAGGCAGGCTGTGCCCTGGATTGCAGTTTCTGCTCCACCGGCAAGCAAGGCTTCAATAGCAACCTCACCGCCGCCGAAGTCATCGGTCAGGTGTGGATTGCCAACAAATCTTTCGGCAGCGTCCCGGCAACCGTCGACCGTGCCATCACCAACGTGGTGATGATGGGCATGGGTGAGCCGCTGCTGAACTTCGACAACGTCGTCGCCGCGATGCATCTGATGATGGATGACCTCGGCTACGGGATCTCCAAGCGCCGCGTGACCCTGTCCACGTCGGGTGTGGTGCCGATGATCGATGAGCTGGCCAAGCACATCGACGTGTCCCTGGCGTTGTCCCTGCACGCACCCAATGACGCATTGCGTAACCAATTGGTGCCGATCAACAAGAAGTATCCGCTTAAGATGCTGCTCGAGTCGTGCCAGCGCTACATGTCCGCCCTTGGCGAGAAGCGTGTGCTGACCATCGAGTACACCTTGCTCAAGGACATCAACGACAAGGTTGAGCACGCGGTGGAAATGATCGCGCTGCTGAAAGACATTCCGTGCAAGATCAACCTGATTCCGTTCAACCCGTTCCCGCATTCCGGGTACGAGCGGCCGAGCAACAACGCCATTCGTCGGTTCCAGGATCAGTTGCATCAGGCCGGTTTCAACGTCACTGTCCGCACCACCCGTGGCGAAGACATCGACGCTGCATGTGGTCAATTGGTAGGGCAGGTGCTGGATCGCACCCGTCGCAGCGAACGTTACATCGCCGTGCGCGAGTTGAGCGCCGATAGCGATCTGGCACAGAACGCCGCGAACACTAACTAAGAGAGGATCTCTATGTCCCTGCGCTTTGCGCTGCTGTTGCTGATGGCCAGCCTGTGTGCTGGTTGTGTCCTGTCGGGTGACTACAACCCGATGAAGACCAGCAAGGGCCGCGATGAAGCGCGGGCTGCCTACGTGCAGTTGGGGCTGGGATACCTGCAGCAGGGGATGACCGAGCGGGCCAAGGTGCCACTGAAGAAGGCGCTGGAGCTGGACGGTTCCGATCCTGATGCCAACGCCGCCCTCGGATTGGTGTTCCAGGCCGAAATGGAACCCAAACTGGCTGACGAACACTTTCGCAAAGCCTTGTCCTCCCGTCCCGCCGATGCGCGCATCCTCAACAATTACGGCAGTTTTCTCTACGAAGAGCAGCGTTACAAGGAAGCCTACGAGCGTTTTGAACAGGCCGCCGCCGATACGCTGTATCCTGAGCGTTCGCGGGTGTTCGAGAACCTCGGCATGACCGCGGCAAAGCTCGGGCAGCGAGAACTGGCGCAGCAGCAACTGGAAAAAGCCCTGCGGCTGAACCGTCAACAACCGCGCGCTTTGCTGGAAATGGCTGAGTTGTCCTTCGAAGACAGGCATTATGTGCCCGCGCGTGACTATTACGACCGTTTCAGCCTGCTAACCGAGCAAAATGCACGTAGTCTATTGCTCGGCGTTCGGCTGGCAAAAGTGTTTGAAGATCGCGACAAGGCCGCCAGTTACGGCCTGCAATTAAAACGACTCTATCCCGGTACGCCGGAATATCAGCAATACCTGTCGGAGCAATGATGAAAGCGGCGCATCCCGAAGTTGTAGCAGCGACTCGCGTTAATCCCGGTGAGACCTTGCGCCAGGCCCGCGAAAGCAATGGCTGGTCGCTGGCCGAAGTGGCCCTCAAGCTCAACCTCACCGTGACTTCCCTGAGCAATCTTGAAGCTGGCGCTTTCGACAAGTTGCCAGGGCATACCTTCGCTCGCGGTTACATTCGCGCTTATGCCAAATTGCTTGGCATGGACCAGACGGTTCTGGTTCAGCAATTCGACCAATCCACCGGCACCGACTCGCAGGGCAGCAACGTGCATGCGCTGGGTCGTATCGAAGAGCCTGTGCGGGTTTCCCACACCATTTTGCGGATCGTCAGCCTGTTGTTGCTGATTGCGGTCATCGGCGGCGGTTTCGTCTGGTGGCAGGATCAGACCTCGCTGCGCACCAAGGACGTGACCAGCCTCGCCCCGGAGCACGTTGAAGTCGAAGGCGCCGACGGCACCACGCAGATTCACCCGATCGACGAGCCGGAAGACCAGGCCGTTGCCGAAGGCCAGACCGAGGGCGCGACCGCTCTGGCGCTGCCACAGTCGGAAACTACCGCTGAAGCGACCGGCGCCGAGCCAGCCGTTCCGGCCACTGCTCCGGCCGCGACGCCCGCTGCACCGGTTCACACCCCGGCCCCGGCTGTCGCCACCCCGGCTACCCCGACTCCGAACGTTCCGGCCACTCCAGCACCGACCGTGACTGCGCCAGTGGCTGCGGCCACCGCTGCGCCAACCGCAGAAGCAGCTGCTCCAGCTGCCGGCGACGGTCAGGTGCAACTGCAGTTCACCGCCGATTGCTGGGCACAGGTCACCGACGGTCGCGGCAAGGTGTTGTTCAGCGGTCTGAAACATAAAGGCGACAGCGTCTCGGTTTCCGGCAAGCCGCCACTGGCGGTACGCCTGGGTGTGGCTCGCGCCGCACAGGTCAGCTACAACGGCCAGCCGGTCGATATCGCTCCGTTCACCAGTGGCGAGACTGCTCGCCTGAAGTTGGGTCAATAAGTCATGCACGGCGAATCTCCAATCAAACGTCGCGTTTCGCGCAAGATCTGGGTCGGTAACGTGCCTGTCGGCGGCGATGCGCCTATCGCGGTGCAGAGCATGACCAACAGCGACACCAATGATGTCGCTGCCACCGTCGCCCAGATCAATCGTCTGGAAGCGGCCGGTGTCGACATCGTCCGCGTTTCGGTACCGGACATGGACGCCGCCGAGGCGTTCGGCAAGATCAAGCAACTGGTCAAGGTGCCGCTGGTTGCCGACATCCACTTCGACTACAAGATCGCTTTACGCGTCGCCGAACTGGGTGTGGACTGCCTGCGCATCAACCCGGGCAACATCGGTCGCGAAGACCGTGTGCGCGCCGTGGTCGATGCGGCCCGTGACCGCGGGATCCCGATCCGCATCGGCGTCAACGCCGGTTCCCTGGAAAAGGATCTGCAGAAGAAGTACGGCGAGCCGACGCCGGCTGCGCTGGTCGAGTCCGCGCTGCGTCACGTCGAGCACCTTGAGCGCCTGAATTTCCAGGACTTCAAGGTCAGCGTGAAAGCCTCCGACGTGTTCATGGCCGTCGAAGCCTACCGCTTGCTGGCCAAGGAAATCGTCCAGCCGCTGCACCTGGGCATCACCGAAGCTGGTGGTTTGCGTTCGGGCACAGTGAAATCCGCCGTGGGCCTAGGTATGCTGCTCGCCGAGGGGATTGGCGATACTATCCGCATCTCGCTGGCGGCCGACCCGGTCGAGGAAGTGAAGGTCGGTTACGACATTCTCAAGTCTTTGCATCTGCGTTCCCGTGGCATCAACTTCATCGCCTGCCCGAGCTGCTCGCGGCAGAACTTCGATGTGGTCAAGACCATGAACGAGCTGGAAGGGCGCCTTGAAGACCTGCTGGTGCCGCTGGATGTCGCGGTTATCGGTTGTGTGGTCAACGGCCCCGGCGAAGCCAAGGAAGCCCATATCGGCTTGACCGGCGGCACGCCAAACCTGATTTACATCGACGGCAAGCCGTCGCAGAAACTGACGAATGACAATCTGGTGGACGAGCTGGAAAAGCTGATCCGCGAGAAAGCGGCCGAGAAGGTCGAAGCTGACGCAGCGGTTATCGCACGCGGCTGACCTGACTGAAGCGCCGAACGAATTTAAGGATTTAAAGTGAGCAAGTCTCTGCAAGCCATTCGTGGCATGAACGACATCCTGCCCGAACAGACCCCGCTGTGGCGTTATTTCGAGGGTACTGTCGCACGTCTGCTGGATAACTACGGTTACAAGCAGATCCGCATGCCGATCGTCGAGTTCACCGAGCTGTTCAAACGCTCCATCGGTGAAGTGACCGACATCGTCGAAAAAGAGATGTACACCTTCGAAGACCGCAACGGCGACTCCCTGACCCTGCGTCCGGAAGGCACTGCGGCGTGCGTGCGTGCGGTGCTGGAACACGGCATCACCGGCGGTGGTCAGGTTCAGAAGCTCTGGTACATCGGCCCGATGTTCCGTCACGAGCGTCCGCAGAAAGGCCGTTATCGCCAGTTCCACCAGATCGGTCTGGAAGTATTCAATCTCGACGGTCCGGACATCGACGCCGAGCTGATCATCATGACCTGGCGCCTGTGGGGCGAGCTGGGCATCCGTGATGCGGTCAAGCTCGAACTCAACAGCCTGGGCACCAGCGAGTCCCGGGGTCGCTATCGTGAAGCGCTGGTCGAGTACCTCTCGGCGCACCACGACAAGCTCGACGAGGACAGCCAGCGTCGCCTGAAAACCAACCCGTTGCGTGTACTCGACACCAAAAATGCCGACACTCAAGCGGTGCTGGTCGATGCGCCGAAAATGGCTGACTACCTGGATGACGAGTCCCGTGCGCACTTCGAAGGTCTGAAGGCGCGCCTGGACGCGGTCGGTATTCCGTACGTGCTCAACCCGAAACTGGTGCGCGGCCTCGATTACTACAGCAAAACCGTATTCGAATGGGTTACCGACAAGCTCGGTGCCCAGGGCACTGTCTGCGCGGGCGGTCGTTACGACGGTCTGGTCGAGCAGATGGGCGGCAAGCCGACCACTGGCGTTGGTTTCGCCATGGGCATCGAGCGTCTGGTGTTGATGCTCGAAACCCTGGAGCAGATCCCGGAAGAAATCTCCCGTCAGGTCGACGTCTACCTCTGCGCTTTCGGCGAACAGGCCGAACTGGCCGGTCTGGCCCTGGCCGAGCGTGTGCGTGACCAGCTTCCAAACCTGCGTCTGCAAGTCAATGCCGGCGCCGGCAGCTTCAAAAGCCAGTTCAAGAAAGCCGACAAGAGCGGTGCACTGTACGCACTGATCCTGGGTGACGACGAAATGGCCCAGCAAGTGGTAGGTTTCAAACCCCTGCGTGGCCAGGGCGAACAACAAAGCATTGCCTGGGATGCGCTTGCCGCTCACCTGGCCACCTGCGTCGTGCAGGGTTGAAGCTGTCTAAACAGCCGATTTAGCGATTAAGGAGTATTGGGGTGTCGAGTACCGAAGACGAACAGTTGGCGGATTTGAAGGACTGGTGGACACGTAACGGCAAACCTCTGGTCACCGGCGGCCTGTTGGCGCTGGTCATCGTGTTCGGCTGGCAGGCTTTTCACAAGTATCAGAGCAACCAGTCGCAAGGCGCCTCGGTGCTCTATCAGCAGCTGCTGGAAACCACGCTGACCCCGGACGGCAAGCCTGACGCTGCGCGCGTTGCAGATCTGGCCGGCAAGCTCAACAGCGAATTCGGCGGTACGGCGTATGCGCAGTACGGCAGCCTGTTCGTGGCCAAAGTGGCCGTCGACAGCGGCAAGCTGGACGACGCAGCGACCGAACTCAAAGCCATTGTTGCCAAACCGGCGAACCCGGCGCTGGGCGAAATCGCCCGTCAGCGTCTGGCGCAGGTGCTGGGTGCGCAGAACAAGGCCGATGAAGCTCTGAAGCTGCTCGACGGCGATGCCGACAAGGCGTTCCTGGCCACTCGTGAAGAGCTCAAGGGTGACCTGCTGGTGCAGTTGGGTCGTACCGACGAGGCGAACAGCGCGTATCAAAAAGCCAAGGCGGCACTGTCGGATGAAGCGGCAGTCGGCGGCCTTCAAATCAAGCTCGACGACCTGGCCAAAGGGGATGCGTGACGTGATCCGTTGGAAGCATGCAGCATTGCTGGCTCTGGCCATTCTGGCCGCGGGTTGCAGCAGCAACAGCAAAAAAGAATTGCCACCGGCCGAGCTGACCGACTTCAAAGAAGAAGTAGTCCTGCAGAAGCAGTGGAGTCGTTCGATCGGTGACGGTCAGGGCGAAACCTACAACATGCTGGTGCCGGCGATCGACGGTGACACCATCTACGCGGCCGATGTAACCGGCGTGCTGATGGCCATGGATCGCAGCAATGGCGACGTGAAGTGGAAAAAGGATCTTGACCTGCCTGTCTCCGGCGCCGTTGGCGTGGGTTACGGTCTGGTCACGATCGGTACCCTGAAGGGTGAAATCGTTGCCCTCGACGCCATCAACGGCGAAGAGAAGTGGCGCGCCCGGGTGTCCAGCGAAGTCCTCGCGCCGCCGGCCAACAACGGTGACGTGGTGGTGGTGCAGACTCAGGACGATCGTCTGATCGGCCTGGACGCGGCTACCGGCAATCGTCGCTGGACCTACGACAGCACCCCTGCGGTACTGACCCTGCGCGGCACCAGTGCGCCAGTCGTGACCAACCGCCTCGCGGTGGCTGGGCTGTCGACCGGTAAAGTGGTCGCCCTGGACATTTCCAACGGTGTGCCGGTCTGGGAGCAACGCGTCGCGATTCCAACCGGTCGTTCGGAACTGGAACGCGTGGTCGACATCGACGGTGGTCTGCTGCTGTCCGGTGAAACCCTGTACGTCGCCAGCTATCAGGGTCGCGTCGCGGCACTCGATCTGCAAAGCGGCCGTCAACTCTGGCAGCGCGATGCGTCGAGCTATGCCGGTGTTGCCCAAGGTTTCGGCAGCGTCTACGTGAGCCTGTCTTCGGGCACCGTTGAGGGCGTCGATGAGCGTTCCACCACAGCACTGTGGAGCAACGACTCGCTGGCTCGCCGTCAACTGTCGGCTCCGGAAGTGTTCTCCAGCTACGTAGCCGTCGGTGACCTGGAAGGTTACCTGCACCTGTTGAGTCAGGTGGACGGTCGTTTTGTGGGTCGTGAGCGTATCGACAGCGACGGCCTGCGTGCCCGTCCGCTGGTGGTGGGCAACACGATCTATGTGTATGGCAACAGCGGCAAACTGGAAGCCCTGACCATCAAGTAACAACTATGCTTGGGGTTAACACCCCCAGGCAGCCTCACTTGTGGGAGCGGGCTTGCTCGCGAAGGGCGTCAACGATGACGCGTACAGGCTGAATAAACGCGGTGCTGCTACGGTTTTTCGCAAGCGGCCCGTTCCCACAGTGTTGCCCCGAGCACCAGCCGCTGCCTCGCAGCGGCTTTTGTATTTTCTGAAATAACGAAGTGGAGAGCCGCATGGTTCCCGTAATCGCCCTGGTGGGCCGACCGAACGTCGGCAAATCCACCTTGTTCAACCGCCTGACCAGGACGCGTGACGCCATCGTCGGCGACTTGTCCGGTCTGACCCGTGATCGCCAGTACGGTGAGGCCAAGTGGCAAGGGCGTTCCTACATTCTGATCGACACCGGTGGTATCTCCGGTGACGAGCACGGTATGGACGAAAAAATGGCCGAGCAGTCGCTGCTGGCCATTGAAGAAGCGGATGTTGTGCTGTTCCTGGTAGATGCCAAGGCCGGTTTCACCGCCGCCGACCAGATGATCGCCGAACATTTGCGCAAGCGTAACAAGCGCTCCCACGTGGTTGCCAACAAGGTCGACAACATCGATCCGGAAATGGCCCGCGCCGAATTCGCCCCGCTGGGCATGGGCCACGCGATCCCGATCGCCGGTGCTCACGGCCGGGGTATCACTCAGTTGCTGGAAGCGGCACTGAGCGATTTCCCGCGTGACGAAGACGAGCCGCAGGAAGGCGAAGAGGAAGAGATCGTCGCCGAAGGCGAGGAAGCCAAGCGTATTCCTGGCCCGAGCGAAAAAGACGGGATCAAGATTGCCATCATTGGCCGTCCGAACGTCGGCAAGTCGACCCTGGTCAACCGCATGCTCGGTGAAGACCGGGTTATCGTCTATGACCAGCCCGGCACCACCCGCGACAGTATCTACATCCCGTTCGAGCGCAATGACGAGAAGTACACGCTGATCGACACCGCCGGTGTGCGCAAGCGCGGCAAGATCCACGAAGAAGTCGAAAAGTTCTCCGTGGTCAAAACCCTGCAGGCGATCAAAGACGCCAACGTGGTGATCTTCGTGATGGACGCCCGCGAAGGCGTGGTCGATCACGACCTCAACCTGTTGGGCTTCGCGATCGAATCCGGTCGTGCGCTGGTCATCGCGATCAACAAGTGGGACGGCATGACGCCAAGCGAGCGCGACTTCGTGAAAGTCGAGCTGCAACGTCGCCTGTTCTTCGTTGATTACGCCGACATCCACTTCATCTCGGCGCTGCACGGTACTGGCGTGGGCAACCTCTATGCCTCGGTACAGAACTCGTTCAAGTCCGCGGTAACCCGCTGGCCGACCAGCCGTCTGACCCAGATCCTCGAAGACGCGGTCAGCGAACACCAGCCGCCGATGGTCAACAGCCGCCGGATCAAGCTGCGTTACGCTCATCTGGGTGGTGCTAACCCGCCGATCATCGTGATCCACGGTAACCAGATCGAGAAAGTGCCGAAGTCGTATGTGCGCTATCTGGAAAACACTTACCGTCGTGTTCTGAAGCTGGTTGGTACGCCGATCCGCATCGAGTTCAAGGGCGGCGAGAACCCGTATGAAGGCAACAAGAACACGCTGACCGACCGCCAGGTCAACAAGAAGCGTCGTTTGATGTCGCACAACAAGAAAGCCAGCAAGAAGCGCCGCGACAAGAAGTAATTCGCCGCTTTGAGTCGGGTTTGACAGAAGAAAGGGTGCTCACCAGAGCGCCCTTTTTTTATGAGCGCCGGATGGGCTATTCTCGGGCTCTCCCGCGCCGTTGACAGAGCCGGGTGTTGAGCAGGGAACCCCGATGATTACCAGTAAGCTGCCGAATGTCGGCATCACTATTTTCACGCAGATGTCTCAGCTCGCGGCGCAGACCGGAGCGATCAATCTTTCCCAGGGTTTTCCTGATTTCGATGGTCCGCAGTCGCTGCGCGATGCGGTAGGTCGGCATATTGCCAGTGGGCACAACCAGTATTCACCCATGACCGGTTTGCCGGCACTGCGCCAGCAGATTGCGGCAAAGATCGCCCGTAGCTACGGTGCACGAGTGGATGCGGACACCGAAGTGACCGTGACGCCCGGCGCGACCCAGGCGATCTTCTGTGCGATTCAGGCGGTTATCCACAGCGGCGACGAAGTGATCGTGTTCGACCCGTGCTACGACAGCTACGAACCGGCGACGGAGTTGGCGGGCGGTCGTTGCGTGCACGTACAACTGAGTCCGGACGATTTCTCCATCGACTTCGACATGCTCGCCGCGGCCCTGAGCCCGCGCACGAAAATGATCGTCATCAACACCCCGCACAACCCGAGCGGCGCACTGATCAGCCGTGCCGAGCTGGATCAACTGGCAGAATTGATCCGTGGTCGCGACATCTACCTGATCAGCGACGAAGTCTATGAGCACCTGGTGTTCGACGGCGTGCCGCACGTCAGCGTGCTGGCCCATGAAGAGTTGTATCAGCGTGCCTTCGTGGTCAGCTCGTTCGGCAAGACCTATCACGTCACTGGCTGGAAAACCGGCTATGTCGTTGCTCCGCCGGCGCTGACGGCAGAACTGCACAAGGTGCACCAGTACGTCAGTTTCTGCGGTGTCACGCCGCTGCAATATGCTTTGGCCGACTACATGGCCGAGCATCCGGAACACGTCGAAGAGCTGCCGGGTTTCTATCAGGCCAAGCGTGATCTGTTCTGTGATTTGCTGGCGCCGTCGCGATTCACCTTCACCCGTGTCACCGGCACCTATTTCCAACTTGTCGATTACTCGCAGATTCGTCCCGACTTGAATGACGTCGACATGGCGATGTGGATGACCCGCGAACACGGCGTGGCGAGCATTCCGGTGTCGGTGTTCTACCAGAATCCACCCGCAGGCCAGCGCCTGGTGCGCTTGTGCTTTGCCAAACGCGAGGAGACGCTGCGCGAGGCGGCGGCAAAACTATGCGTGATCTGAGTGCGTTGCCCGATCTCAATCTGGCGCTGATCCAGACCAGCCTGGCCTGGCACGATCGTCAGGCCAACCTTGAACACTTCGACATGCTGTTGGAGCAGGCCCAAGGGGCAGACCTGATTATTCTGCCGGAGATGTTCACCACCGGCTTCTCGATGGAGTCCGAGACCCTGGCTGAAGCCGAGCATGGCCCGACCAGCAAGTGGATGAAGGCGCAGGCGGCGAAGCTCAATGCAGTGATTACCGGCAGCGTGATCATTCAGGCGGCGGACGGCAGCCATCGTAATCGCCTGTTGTGGGCGCGGCCGGATGGTGAAGTCTGGCACTACGACAAACGCCATCTGTTCCGCATGGCCGGCGAGCACAACCATTACACCCCCGGCGAACGTCAGGTGCAGTTCGAGCTCAAGGGCTGGCGGATTCGGCCGCTGATTTGCTACGACCTGCGCTTCCCGGTGTGGAGTCGCGACGCTCAGGACACAGACCTGCTGCTGTACACCGCCAACTGGCCGGGCGCGCGGCGTCTGCACTGGAACCGCCTGTTGCCGGCACGGGCGATTGAAAACCTGTGCTACGTGGCCGCCGTGAATCGCGTCGGCACTGACGGCAAGGGTTTTGCCTATACCGGCGACAGTCAGGTGCTGGATTTCCAGGGTGAGACGTTGCTGGCGGCGGGGGAGGCGGACGGAGTGTTCAAGGCTGTGCTGGAAGCGGCGCCATTGGCGGCTTACCGCGAGCGCTTTCCGGCGAATCTGGATGCGGACACGTTCGAGTTCACCTGATATTCGCGTCGCCTGAGCGACCGCTTTCGCAAGCAAGCCCGCTCCCACAGGGGGAATGCATTCCAAATGTGGGAGCGGGCTTGCTCGCGAAGAGGCCCGATCAGGCAACACAAAACCAGCCGGCATAAAAAAGGCCCCGGAGTTCGCACTCCGGGGCCTTGTGCATTTCAGCGATCGCTTACGCCGCTTTCGCTTCCGGCTGGCTCAACGAGCGGTTCAGTGCACTGAACAGCGCCTTGAAGCTGGCGGTGGTGATGTTTTCATCGATACCCACGCCGTGCACCGCACGCTCACCGTTCACCCGCAGCTCGATGTAAGCCGCTGCCTTGGCGTTGGTGCCCGCGCCGATGGCGTGTTCGTTGTAATCCATGATTTCCACCGGGATCGGCAGGCCAGCCACCAAGGCTTCCAGCGCACCGTTGCCCTTGCCGCGCCAGTGCAGGTTGGTTTCGCCCTGACCCTTGCTCGCCACTTCCACTTCGACGGCGCTGTTGCCGTTTTCTTCCTGCAGGCGATGGCTGACCAGCGCGTACGGGGTGTTGGCTTGCAGGTATTCGCTGATCAACAGCGAGTGGATCTGCTTGGCGGTCATCTCCAGACCCAGACGGTCGGTTTCACGCTGCACAACCTGGCTGAACTCGATCTGCATGCGACGCGGCAAGCTGATGCCGTATTCCTGCTCCAGCAGGTAAGCGATACCGCCCTTGCCCGACTGGCTGTTGACGCGAATCACCGCCTCATAGCTGCGGCCGATGTCGGCCGGGTCGATCGGCAAGTACGGCACTTCCCACAGGGTGTCCGGTTTCTGCTGGGCGAAGCCCTTGCGGATGGCGTCCTGGTGCGAGCCGGAGAATGCGGTATGGACCAGGTCGCCGACGTACGGATGACGTGGGTGTACCTGAATCTGGTTGCACTCTTCGACAACTTTGCGCACGCCGTCGATGTCGGAGAAGTCCAGCTCAGGGTCGACACCCTGGGTGTACATGTTCAGTGCCACGGTGACCAGGTCGACGTTACCGGTGCGCTCGCCGTTGCCGAACAGGCAGCCTTCGACGCGATCCGCACCCGCCATCAGGCCCAGCTCGGTGGCGGCGACGCCAGTGCCACGGTCGTTGTGGGTGTGCAGGCTGATGATCACACTGTCACGACGGTTGATGTTGCGGCCGAACCATTCGATCTGGTCGGCGTAGATATTCGGCGTTGCGCATTCGACCGTCGCGGGCAGGTTGAGGATCATCTTGTGCTCAGGCGTCGGGTTCCAGACCTCGATCACCGCATCACAGACTTCCTTGGCGAATTCCAGCTCGGTGGCGCTGAAGGTTTCCGGCGAGTATTCGAAGGTCCACTCGGTGTCCGGCTGCATCGCTGCGTATTTGACGAACAGCTTGGCCGCGTTGACCGCGATGGCCTTGATACCGTCCTTGTCCTGGTTGAACACGATGCGACGGAAAGAAGGCGAGGTGGCGTTGTACAAGTGAACGATGGCTTTCTTCGCTCCGCGCAGGGACTCGAAGGTACGCTCGATCAGGTCTTCACGGCCCTGGGTCAGCACCTGAATGGTGGTGTCGTCCGGGATGTGGCCTTCTTCGATGAGGGTCCGCACGAAGTCGAAGTCGGTTTGCGAAGCGGCCGGGAACGAGGCTTCGATTTCCTTCACACCCACTTGAACGAGGGTTTTCCAGAAGCGCAGCTTCTTCACCGCGTCCATCGGCTCGATCAACGACTGGTTGCCGTCACGCAGGTCGGAACTGCACCAGATCGGCGCGGCGTCGATGGTTTTCGACGGCCAGGTGCGATCCGGCAGATTGATGACGGGGAACGCGCGGTATTTCGAAGACGGGTCTTTGAGCATGCTCATCGGGAAATTCCTTATTGTCTGGGCCGAAAAGAGGCGGCCTGCCGGTGGAACGAATGTTCGGGGAAACGCTTGGGACGAGGCGCAGCGATTCAGCCCGGCAGTCGTGCGCTGACGAGGCACAGACTGCGGTGCTGGCGAAGCTGAATAAGGGTGTGAGAGGTTTTCATGTCTTCAACCCTAACCGCGAGGGGAGAGGATGGCAAGCAGTCGAAAAAAATTGAGAGGAATACTCGAAAAGCGGGGATTTGCGCGATTTTATTGTGCGCCAGGCTGCAGATCGTTTTGATGTTTGCGCAGGGTTTGATTGGGGCGCAATTGAAGCTGGTGGGGTGTCAGCGGTATTTTGCGGTGTGGGATCGGGCGCCTTCGCGAGCAAGCCCGCTCCTACAGTTGATCGTGTTCACGACACTAACCCTTTGTAGGAGTGAGCCCGCTCGCGATGAGGCCGGTCGGCTCAATCAACAATCACGGTTGAAACGCACCAATGAAAATCGCCGGATCCACCCGCGCATCGTTCAGGCTGATGTTCCAGTGCATGTGCGGCCCGGTCGCGCGACCGGTGGAGCCGACCTTGCCGACCACTGCGCCACGTGCCAGTTGATCGCCGACTTTCACATCGATTTTCGACATGTGGCAGAACATGCTGATAAAGCCCTGCCCGTGATCGACAAACACCGTGTTGCCATTGAAGAAGTAGTTGCCGGTGAGGATCACCTTGCCCGCCGCCGGGGTCTTGATTGGCGTGCCGGCCGGTACCGCAAAGTCGAGGCCGGCATGCGGGTTGCGCTCTTCACCGTTGAAGAAGCGGCGTACACCGAACTTGCTCGACAGCGGCCCGTTGACCGGTTTGTCCAGCAGCAGGTTGCTCGGGGTCGTCGGGCTGAAGCTGCGGTAGGCCTTGATCTGTTCGGCCAGTTCGCCCTCGATGCGCTTGAGGTTGGCCGGGTTGGGGTTGACCTGCTGGGTGTTCTTCAGGGTGATGTGCTGTTCCGGGTACTTCTTGTTGCCGACTGTGAACGGCAGATTACGCCCGCCGCTGCTGATCTGCTGACTGCCGGGTTTGACGCTCAGCGGCACGCCGACAATCGCCAGCCAGTTGTTCTGTTCCTTGACCACCAGCACCGGTTTGCCCTGATAGGTGGCTGTTGGCGCCTGCGCGGCGCTGCCCAGATCAACCACCGCCACGCCGCCCGGTACCGGCTTGTTCAGCAGGCGGGTGATGTAGCTGTCGGCATGAGCATTGAGGGTGGTCAGGCACAGCAGGAGTAGCGGAGCGAAAAAACGCGGCATGGATCAGTCCAGTAAAGAGAGGGTGACGGGCGTCAGGTGATTGTCCTCGACGCGCACTTGCAGCTCGCCTTCGCCGAGTCTGGCTTTCAGGCGTTGGCCGGTGTGAGTCTGCGCGGCGTTTCGGATCGCCTGGCCGCGCTCATCCAGCAGAATGCTGTAGCCACGACCGAGAGTCGCCAATGGGCTGACCACATGCAGTGTCTGCATCTGGCTGTGCAGTTGCAGGCGACGGCTTTTCAGGCCTTCACGCATGGCCCGAGGCAGGCGCTCGGCAAGGCTGTCGAGGCGTTGGCGCAACATCGCCAGTTGGCGTCCCGGGTGCTGTCCGGCGAGGCGGGTTTCCAGACGGATCAGACGTTCGCGACGGGTATTGAGTTGACGCTCGAACGCCCGGCGCATGCGCATGTCCAGGTCATCCAGACGCTGAGCCTGCTGGCGCAGACGCTCGCCGGGGTGACGCAAACGGCGTGAGATGCCTTCCAGGCGCAGACGATCCCGCATCAGCCGGTCGCGCATGCGCATCACCAGCCGGCGATGCAGGCTTTCGACCCGGCGCATCAGGTCGCTGGAATCCGGAGCGAGCAATTCGGCGGCCGCGGAGGGCGTGGGGGCGCGGACGTCGGCGACAAAGTCGCTGATCGACACATCGGTTTCATGCCCGACGGCACTGACGATCGGCGTGACGCAGGCATCCACCGCGCGGGCCACGGCTTCTTCGTTGAAGCACCAGAGGTCCTCCAGCGAGCCGCCGCCCCGGGCAAGGATCAGCGCGTCGAAACCACGGGCATCGGCCAGTTTCAGTGCGCGGACGATCTGCGCCGTGGCTTCGCGGCCCTGCACGGCGGTGGGGATCAGTGTCAGTTGCACCTGCGGCGCCCGGCGGCGGAACACGCTGATGATGTCGCGAATCACCGCGCCGGTCGGCGAACTGATGATGCCAATGCGTTGCGGATGCGCTGGCAACGGCACTTTGCGTTCGGCACTGAACAGGCCTTCGGCGCTGAGCTTTTCCTTCAGCGCATCGAAGGCCAGGCGAAGCGCACCGTCACCGGCGGGCTCCACGGTGTCGAGAATCAACTGATAGTCGCCGCGCCCTTCGAACAGCGAGACCTTGCCGCGTACTTTCACCGCCAGGCCGTCCTTCAGCGCCTGACGCACCCGCGCCGCATTATTGCGGAACAACGCGCAACGCACCTGCGCACCGCTGTCCTTGAGGGTGAAATACACGTGGCCGGACGCCGGGCGAGCAAGGTTGGAGATTTCGCCTTCGACCCAGATGTTGCTGAACACGTCTTCGAGCAACACCCGCGCGCGGCCGTTGAGCTGGCTGACGGTCAGGACTTCACGGTCAAGGCCGAGCCTTGAAAAGGGATCTTTAATCATGGGGCGCAGTTTAAGGGCATTCGCCAGGCAATCACCACCAATCCAATGTTGGGGCGGGCTTGATCGCGAAGGCGGTTTAGCATTCAACGTCTCCAGTGACTGACACTGCGCCTTCACGAGCAAGCCCGCTCCCACAGGATTTTTTGAAGGACTGGAGGAAGTTGTTGACCAGGGGTGTGGGGTTTTGCCGGTAGGCGAGGGCGACCGTACTTTGGCAATCGGGATCGGCCAGCGGCAGAAATCGTACGCCGTCGGGCGCAATGTCCTGCATCGATTCGGGCAGCAGGGCGATGCCGAATCCAGCCTGAATCAGTTGCAACTGAGTGGTCTTGCGCGACATCACCCGCGCCGCTGTGGGGAAGAAACCCTGGCGCATGCACAGGTCGGCGCACAGATAGCTGAGCCCGCCACGCTGCGGATGCGGGATCGAGATGAACGGTTCGTCTCTCAGTTGCGTCAGTTCGACAACGGCTGAATCGGCCAGGCGATGACCGGCCGGCACCGCCAACAGCAGACGTTCGGTGAATAAAGGCAGCACCTGAACGCCTTCTCGCTGCCGCAATACCGGCAGGCGCAACAGGCCTATGTCGAGACGACCTTCAGCCAGCTCCTCAAGCTGCGCCTCGGAGGACAGTTTGCCGATGTCCAGCGACACGCCATTCTGCTGCTCCAGATACGTGCTGATCCGGCGTAATAAATGTCCGCTGAGCGACACGGTGCTGGAGTGGCTCAGGCGCAATGTGCCCCGTTGGCCGTTGCCCACTTCGGTTGCCATCGCGCTGGCTTTGCTCAGTTCGTTGAGCAGGTTTCTGGCTCGCGGTAAAAACGCCTCGCCTGCCGCCGTGAGCCGGGGCTGGCGCGCAGTGCGTTCGAACAGCGGCGTTTGCAGGCGGGTTTCCATGTCCTTGATCTGCCGGCTCAGGGCCGATTGCGCGATGAACAGGCGTTCGGCGGCAGCACTGAAGCTGCCGCACTCGGCAATTTCCACGAAGTAGCGCAATTGACGGGTCGATAGCACCTGATATGCCTTTTCGAGATGAGTAAGCGACATTGAACATATTAGTCGCAACGCTGGGCGCTGGCTAAAGTCATCTCAGGCTAATAAAGGAAGTAGGTCGATGAGTGTGCTGGGGTTGTTGAGCGAGTGGTCGTGGGGTGCGGGTGGTTGGGTTGTGATTGGCTCGGGCATTGCGCTGGCCTATATCGTGTTCGGAATTGCCGGATTCGGTACGGCGCTGGTCGCGGGGCCGATTCTGATTCTGTTCATGCCCCTGTCGAAGATCGTGCCGTTGCTGGTGTTGCTGGATTTTGTCGCGGCGTTCGGCAATCTGCTGCCTTCGCGGCGGGATGTGGCCAAGCCCGAGTTGTTGCGGCTGCTGCCGTGCATGGCAGTGGGCTGCACGGTGGGGGTGATTTTTCTGCTTAACCTCAAATCCGATCTGTTGTTGCTGTTGATGGGGCTGTTTATCAGTGCCTATGCGGTTTACAGCCTATGGGTGAAAGCCCGGCCGACGCAGTTGTCCGCCGGTTGGGCACTGCCGATGGGCACGGTGGGCGGGCTGTTTGGTGCGCTGTTTGGCAGCGGTGGCTTCTTATATGCAATCTATCTCAACAGCCGCTTGCCTAAAGACGCGGCCCGAGCCACGCAAAGTGCGCTGATCAGTTGCAGCACGGTGGTGCGCCTGAGCCTGTTCGCCATCGCCGGGGTCTATGCCGAGCTACCCTTGTTGATGCTGGCGCTGTGTCTGTTGCCGGCCATGGCGCTGGGGTTGTGGATCGGGCGGCGGTAGACCATGCGCTTGTCGCGCGAGGCGTTTGTGCGGCTGGTGACGTGGCTGGTGCTGGCGAGCGGTCTGGCGTTGATCGGGCGCTATCTCAGCACTTGACCGGATTTTGTCAGGGATTAAGCTGCCGGCCGCACTGACGTCTTCGCGGGCTTGCCCGCTCCCACAGGTTTCTCTGGTATACACAACATTTGTGATCGTCGAGATCCCTGTGGGAGCGGGCTTGCCCGCGAAGGCGGCGGAGTGAGCACCGCAGAACTTCCATTTGACGTCGCAGGCTGCACCATGAATTCGCAAAGCATCATCGTCCCGAAAATCTCCACCCTGCCGGTCCACGAACCCCGGGCGCGGGCGATCGTGCGCTGGCTGGTGCGCAAGAACATCATCGAAGAAGAGTTGACCACCTGTGGTCGCACCGGCAATCGCATGGGGCATGCGATTGCCGATGGCGCGCGTGCGGTGGTGCTGCACCCCGAGGCGCTGCCTTTCGGTGAACCGATCAACGGGCTGGAGATCATCGTCAAGCGTTGCATCTACACCCCGGCCAAGGGTTTTCTCGAAGAGGCCGGTTGCGCCGAGTGCCGCCGCGAAGTCGGTGAAGCGCTGTTCGAGAGCCTGGAAGACTGGATGCCCGGGCGCACCGACAATTTCACCTGCCCTGAATGCGGGCATGAAGACGACATCAACGGCTTTCTGTATTTGCAGGAATGTGCGTTTTCCAACCTGGGTTTCATCTTCAACAACTGGCTGGAGGCCGGGTTCAAGCAAAGCTTTATCGATGAGTTTGCTGATTGGCTCGACCAACCTGTCTCTTGGGTCAAGGTGGAGCTGTAGACGCGGGGATCCCCGTACATCAGTAACATTGATATTAAGCTGAGTTTTACATTGAACAGCGGGGGGTGTCTGACTATAATGGCGCGCTTCCATTTTCCCGCTCGGGAGCCCCCGCGATGCTGCGTATCAGCCAAGAAGCTCTGACATTCGACGACATTCTCCTAGTGCCTGGTTATTCCGAGGTGCTTCCTAACGAAGTCAGTCTCAAGACCCGCCTTACCCGTGGCATCGAGCTGAATATTCCACTGGTTTCCGCTGCCATGGACACCGTCACTGAAGCCCGTCTGGCAATCGCCATGGCTCAGGAAGGTGGTATCGGTATCATCCACAAGAACATGACCATCGAGCAGCAAGCTGCCGAAGTCCGCAAGGTCAAGAAGTTCGAAGCCGGCGTCGTCAAGGACCCGATCACCATCGAGGCTGACGCCACGGTTCGTGATCTGTTCGACTTGACCCGCATGCACAACATCTCCGGCGTTCCGGTTCTGCACGATGGTGACCTGGTCGGCATCGTCACTTCCCGTGACGTGCGCTTCGAAACCCGTCTGGATGCCACCGTACGTGAAGTGATGACGCCTAAAGAGCGTCTGGTCACCGTACGTGAAGGCGCCAACAAGAACGAAGTCCGCGAGCTGCTGCACAAGCACCGTCTGGAAAAAGTCCTGATCGTCGACGACAAGTTTGCCCTCAAAGGCATGATGACCGTCAAAGACATCGAAAAAGCCAAAGCCTACCCGCTGGCCAGCAAGGACGACCAAGGTCGTCTGCGCGTTGGCGCTGCTGTCGGTACCGGTAAAGACACCGGTGACCGCGTAGCCGCTCTGGTCAACGCCGGTGTGGACGTGGTGGTGGTCGACACCGCGCACGGTCACTCCAAAGGCGTGATCGACCGCGTTCGCTGGGTCAAAGAGAATTTCCCTGAAGTACAGGTGATCGGCGGCAACATCGCCACCGGCGCAGCTGCCAAGGCCCTGGCCGAAGCCGGCGCCGATGCCGTCAAGGTCGGTATCGGCCCAGGCTCGATCTGCACCACCCGTATCGTCGCCGGTGTCGGCGTGCCGCAAATCAGTGCCATCGCCAACGTTGCTGCTGCCCTTGAAGGCACTGGCGTTCCGTTGATCGCCGACGGCGGCATCCGTTTCTCCGGTGACCTGTCCAAGGCCATCGTGGCCGGTGCTTCCTGCGTGATGATGGGCTCGATGTTCGCCGGTACTGAAGAAGCGCCGGGCGAAATCGAACTGTTCCAGGGCCGTTCGTACAAGGCTTATCGCGGCATGGGCTCGCTGGGCGCCATGTCCCAGGCTCAAGGCTCGTCCGATCGTTACTTCCAGGACTCCTCGGCAGGCGCCGAGAAACTTGTACCTGAAGGGATCGAAGGCCGTGTGCCGTACAAAGGCACCCTGAGCGCGATCATTCACCAGTTGATGGGCGGTCTGCGTTCCTCGATGGGCTACACCGGTAGCGCCAACATCGAAGAAATGCGTACCAAGCCTGAGTTCGTGCGGATCACCGGTGCCGGTATGGCCGAATCCCACGTTCATGACGTGCAGATCACCAAAGAAGCGCCAAACTACCGCGTAGGTTGAGGCTTCAAGCAAATCATCAAGCAACCGGGGCTGTTTTATTCAGCCCCGAGTTGTTTCTGAATCACGACTGTTTCTGAATTACTTAAGACGAGACTGAATCATGGCCCTCGACATTCACGCTCACCGCATCCTGATCCTCGACTTCGGTTCGCAATACACCCAACTGATCGCCCGCCGCGTGCGCGAGATCGGTGTGTACTGCGAACTGCACCCGTTCGACATGGACGAAGATGCGATCCGCGAATTCGCACCTAAAGGCGTCATCCTCGCCGGCGGCCCCGAGTCCGTGCACGAAGCCAACAGCCCGCGTTGCCCGCAAGCCGTGTTTGACCTGGGTGTACCGGTTTTCGGTATCTGCTACGGCATGCAGACCATGGCCGAGCAACTGGGCGGCAAGGTTGAAGGTTCCGAGCTGCGTGAGTTCGGTTACGCCCGCGTTGACGTGGTCGGAAAGAGCCGCCTGCTCGACGGCATCGAAGACCACATCGACGCTGACGGCCTGTTCGGCCTCGACGTGTGGATGAGCCACGGTGACAAGGTCACCAGGATGCCGGAAGACTTCCACATCCTGGCCAGCACCCCGAGCTGCCCGATCGCCGGCATGTTCAACGATGATCGCGCTTACTACGGCGTGCAGTTCCACCCGGAAGTGACCCACACCAAGCAGGGCGGCCGCATCCTGTCGCGCTTCGTTCTGGACATCTGTGGCTGTGAAGCGCTCTGGACCCCGTCGAAGATCGCTGAAGACGCCATCGCCAACATCCGCGCACAAGTCGGTACCGACAACGTGCTGCTGGGTCTGTCCGGCGGCGTTGACTCCTCGGTGGTTGCGGCGCTGCTGCACAAGGCCATCGGCGACCAACTGACCTGCGTCTTCGTCGACAACGGCCTGCTGCGCCTGCACGAAGGCGAACAAGTGATGGCCATGTTCGCCGAGAACATGGGCGTCAAAGTGATCCGCGCCAATGCTGAAGAACAGTTCCTCGGCAATCTGGCCGGCGAAGCTGATCCAGAGAAGAAGCGCAAGATCATCGGCCGCACCTTCATCGACGTGTTCGATGCCGAATCCTGCAAACTGGACAACATCAAGTATCTGGCGCAAGGCACCATCTACCCGGACGTGATCGAGTCGGCTGGCGCGAAAAGCGGCAAGGCGCACGTGATCAAGTCGCACCACAACGTGGGCGGTCTGCCGGAAGAGATGAACCTGAAACTGGTCGAGCCACTGCGCGAACTGTTCAAGGACGAAGTCCGTCGTCTGGGCCTGGAACTCGGCCTGCCGTATGACATGGTCTACCGTCACCCGTTCCCGGGTCCGGGCCTGGGCGTGCGGATCCTCGGTGAAGTGAAGAAGGAATACGCCGACCTGCTGCGTCGTGCCGACCACATTTTCATCGAAGAACTGCGCAAGGCCGACTGGTACCACAAGGTCAGCCAGGCGTTCGTGGTGTTCCAGCCAGTCAAATCGGTTGGCGTGGTCGGCGATGGCCGTCGTTACGCCTGGGTTGTAGCACTGCGTGCCGTAGAAACCATCGACTTCATGACCGCACGTTGGGCGCACCTGCCTTACGAACTGCTGGAAACCGTCTCCGGCCGTATCATCAATGAAATCGAAGGCATCTCCCGCGTCACGTACGACGTGTCGAGCAAGCCACCGGCGACGATCGAGTGGGAGTGATCCTGCGCAAGCCGTAAAGGCTTGATCGCTGCAACTGAAAAGCCGTGTGAAATCCGTTTCACACGGCTTTTCTGTTTTTGCATTACAGCGGTTGTGACCAGCCGCCCAGTTGCATGCCCATGTCATCCAGTGCCTGCAACAGCGTTTTCATGCTGGGGTAGCGTTTGCCGCTGACCGAAGGCCAGCTCGGGCGTTCGATGTGGAAGCTTTTGCCATCGGTCTCGATGACGGTACGTATCAGCTCTCGCGTGCGGCTGCGATGCACGATGAAGGTCATGTTGGGTTGCTGCTTCAGGGAATACATACCGTATCGAGTCAGCAGTTTTTCGAATTCCGACATGGTACGCGCAGTCCAGGGCGTTTCGATTTGCAGGCGCAGGTCGCCTCTGACCAGTGCCGAACGATCATGTATCGTATCGGCCAACTGCATGATTTTTCCGGGATCGACGTCTATTCCATGTGAAGTCCCTTCGGGAACATCTTCGACGCGAATGCCGATGGCTTCTTCCAGCTCGCTGACGCCGGCAACACCTTCAAAGCTGTTGGAGTGCGAGTTGCCCATCAGCGCCACCCATTTGTGCGCGCCGCGTGCGGATTGATCTGCACGGATCATCAGGCGCGCAAAGTAATTCATCATTTTCTGGCGCGCCGTCTCATCGACGGAAGGCAGGTCCATCCCGTTGAGCCGATAACTCGCCATACAATCGATGGCTTGCACATGGATGCCCTGCTTTCTGGCTTCCTTGACCAGTTCCAGAAACGTATAGCGCTCCAGCGGATCGGTCATGTTGCCGACATCGAGCGCCTTGAGATACGTCTCGAGTTTTTTTGGCATGCTACCGGTCTGAAAGAACTCATCCAGTGCGGCTTGATGGAAGTCTGTCAGCAAATGCTCCATGTACAGACTCTTCACCTGTTTGCTGGCCAGCAACTGCATGTTCTCGATCAACCATTGCTTGCTGCCAATGGCGGTATGGCTCTCTCCGATCACCAGGCCCCGGGCATGTTCGAGGATTTTTTCGATGATCTCCTCGGCTGTCGCATCTGCAGCCAGGGTCGGTACAGGAGGGCGTTCCGGCAGGTGCAGGGTGCTGAAAAAATCCAGCGCGTCGCGATACAGGCGTTTGCGCAGGACCTTGAAATCGCGGTACGCATCGAACTCGTTCAAGCTGTCGTAGAAGTCACGTAGTGCCTCGTCGTTCAGTCCGGCAGCGCCTTCCTCCAGATGTACTTTGAGGGGCGCAGGTACGTCATATTGCGAGGCGGGAAGGGGGGGCAGAGGGCTACGACTGCTCGAACCGGCCAGCACTGAAGGCTTGCCACCGCCGCTGAGCCCTGCGCGGGGCATGGTTTCCCATTCACCCTGCGGATTCAGGCGTACCGGGATTGAGCGAGTGAAGCCTTGGGGATGCTCGGGATTGATGACGGCCCAGTGTCCTGTTCCGTTGATGTCGGTTTCGTAGCGTACGTAATAGGCCGTGTCATCGATCAAGATGGCGGTCGAAGGATTCGAGTCGAGCAGATAAATACCCTGGAGTTTTCCAGGCTCGCTCACGGGAGCAATTCCGTCCAGCAATTCATTGGCCTGCCAGCCCGGCGGAATGACCGGTCGCGGACTGTCCTCCAGCAGCGTTGCAGTACCGGTCGAAGGCCAACCCATCGGTTTCAGGCCTTTTTCGATAAGCGCCTGTTTCAACTCGTCCAGCGTGTCCACGGTCAGCGACTCAGGGGCCGGGGCGAGCGGTGTATCCAGATTGAGTCGGCCACCGGGCGTCATTCTGATCACGCTGTCGGCCATGTGGCGCTCGGCATTGCGGTAGACCACCAGCAGACTGCTGCGATAGCGCTGAAAGGTGAACATCCCCGGTTCCGGCAAAAGCGCTCGCAGACTCTGCGGGCTGCGGTATGCCCACGGCGTTTCCACTTGTACTTGCCAGTCGCCCTTGATCAGATTCTGAATGCTGTCAGGATCGCTCAGCACGTCGGCGATCTCTTCGACCGGGGAGTCGGGGTAATTGGCATATTCCACCGCCAGGCCTGGGTCGCAGCCAATGGTTTGTGCCTGCCCCGGCGTCACATCATCGATACGCACGCTCAAGGCGTCGGTCTGTTCGCGGATACCCTGATAACCGCGGAAGGTGCTCATGTTTTCCTGATTGACCAGCGCCACCCATTTGCCTGGGCCATTGAGTTCCTGATGGAAGCGAATGACCTCGCCGGCAAAAAAACTTCTGCTCATCTGCTGGTTCGGGAGCGGATGCAGCGGATCCTTGTTGATGTTGTAAGTGGTCGACAGGTCGAGCGCCTGAACCCTGATGCGCTGGGCGTTGGCGGCTTTGACCAGAGCCATGAGGTTGAATCTGCCATCCGGGTCGTTGCCGGCTCTGAAGTCGATTCGGGCCAGGTAGTTCTGCAGTTCCTCGGACATCTCCCCGGTGCGGGCGAAAGCATCCAGATCCAGTTGATTGACGTTGGCCAACAACTCTTGCAAATACAGGGTCTTCACACCGTTGCGAGCGAGATTGGGCATGTCTTCAATGAGCAGTTTCTTACTGCCGACACTGCCCCGGCTTTCGCCGATGACCACCCCGGGTTTCTCCGTCAACGCGGCCTCGAACAGTTCGGTCGCGGACGCGACGGGCATTTGTGTCATGACGGGTGGGCGGGGCAGGGGCGGGTGCAGTTCGTACCAGGCGTTGGCATCATCGATCAGCATTGCACGGGGCTGTTCCTGAGCCATATCGAACTCGCTGAAAGAGACCACCGCGTCTCCTGCTGTGGGCAGCAGTGCACTGCCGACGCCGGTTTCTGGCTGGACCACGCTGTGCATGTCGATGCCGCCCAATGTCCAGGTCCGGCGAAACTGGCTTTGCAGATCCGGGCCGCCGAGTGCCCAGGCACGCATGGCCGGATCATCGAGTCCGGGTACATGGATGCCCGGCGCCTGTGCCCACGGTTCGCCGGTGGTCTCGCTGGCTTCACCTGCTCCCGCGATCATTGGGGTATCGACACCGCCGCGAAGCCCCAACCTGGGCGCAACTTCCCAGGCACCCTCAGCGTTCAGGCGTACGGGGATCGAGCCGGAGAAGGCTTCGGGCCGGGCCGGATCGATGATTGCCCACGTGCCACGACCGTTGAGATTTTCCTCAAAACGCACGTAATAGGCGTTATTGCCAAGGGTGACCGCGGACGAGGGGTTGGAAGCGAGTCGATGGATGCCACGGAATTTGCCAGGCTCGCTGATCAATGTGTCCGCGCCCAATGTCTGCTTGATCGTGAAGGACTCCGGTATTTGCGGATGTGCCGACTGCGGTGCGGGCAGATCATTCGGGGCGGGTGATGCCTGCACAGTTGGTGGTGCGCTTTCAGATTGACTGCCCTCCCTCAGGTCGGCCATCTCCGTCGCTTCGGCAGCATCCATTTCGGGGCCGACTTCGACCAGTGATCCGGGGCCTTTGAGCACCAGCAGGTTGAACAGCATGTCGATGCCGCTGAGCACGGCACCGAGGATCCCGGCCTTGCGCTCGGCGGCGGTTTTGCCATGGACCGCCTGATCGATGTTCAACCCCATGCTGGCAATACTGGCGCCGATCACCGGCAATGCGATTGGCCAGCCAACCACCGCCATTGGCCCGAACACCTTGACCCCGGCGCTGAGGTAGCCGATCCACAGCTTTTTGCGCAGGTCGCCATTGGAGGTCAGGGAAAGACTGGCCTCGGCGAACATCGCCGCCTGCGTCGAGTCGCTCAGCCAGGTGAACGCGTCGCCGCTGACCGCAAGGTTGTGCTGATTGATCATGGAGTGGTCGTAGCTGCCCCACGTTGCCACCAGGCGATTCATCAGGTCACTGAGGTTATCGTTGATCTGCTGGCGGTCACTCAGCGAGAAACGCGCAAGAAATGTCTCGCGTGCAGCGCGTTCGTTCATCCGTTGCAACATCCAGAAGTGCAGGTCGGTGGCGGATTCCAAGACCTGGAAGGCATTGCTTTCACCGGGCAGGTAGAGGATCTGCCGACCCTTGGGTGCGACGAAACGCAGCGCATTGATAGCCGCATAACCGGCAAGATCCAGTGTGCGCACGCTGTTCGGACAACGGTGTTGGGCCTGCAGCATTTGCAGGCTCACTGGCCAGGTCAGCGGGCCGATCGCCGCTTGCGTGACGAAGAGGAAGTCCTCGTCGCTCAACTGACGTTTGTCCCGCGCCTGTACCGCGTTGATCAGGAAATTGCACTTGGCCAGGGTGCGAAAATCGCCGCCGCTGGTGCTCCAGAACTCGCGCAGTTGGGTGTCGTACAGCGAGCTGAAGTCGATGCCCCAGAACTCCTTGAGCACGTCGTTGCCGTGCAGGCGCACTTCATTGCTGTCGTCGAAAGTACGGGCGTCGGGACCTGCGCGGTAGAAACCGGCATACACATCGAGCAGGTCGGCGTTGTCCTGGTCGTCGACGCGAAAGCGGTGAGTCACCAGTTGGGTCAGCGTCATGCTTGAAGTGGGCGTGGCGTGGACGTGCTCCCAGCCGGTGAAGGCTTTGGTGCTGCTTTGCGAGGCGTCGAAGCGGTGGAAATACACCTGATCCGGGTCGAGGCCGCGGACGCGGTATTTCTTCAGCAGATCGCTGGCGACTTGTCGGGCGGCATCTTGCAGGCTCGGGCAGGTCTGGATGACGGTAGCGGCAATAGCCTTGAGCGCAGCCTTGTCTGTGGCGTTGGGCAGTGGGTTTGGCATGTGGGTGAACTCTCGGTCCTTGAGAAAACGTGTGGTACAGAGTGACGCGACTGCTCGACGCATGTGCACTACATAGTTATGTCACCTGGTCAGTCGAAATCGTGTAAGCGCGAGGCGTAACTGCGTCCTTACGCCGCGCCGGCCTTACTGTTTCGCAATTGCAGGTGTATCGTATTTGCCTTTTGCGGGCAGCCCGCCCGACGCTGATACGAGAGGTAGTTGAGTTCATGTCCTTTACCCGTCGCCAAATCCTCGGTGGCCTGGCCGGTCTTGTTGTCGTTGGCGTCGGGGCGGGAGGCGCGTCGCGCTACTGGCTGGGCAAGATGGCCGACGCTGACGCAGGCCACGACTACGAGTTGATCGCCGCGCCGCTGGACGTGGAGCTGGTGCCGGGGCACAAGACCGAGGCCTGGGCATTCGGCCCTTCGGCACCTGGCACCGAATTGCGCGTGCGTCAGGGTGAATGGCTGCGAGTGCGCTTCATCAACCATCTGCCGGTGGCAACCACCATTCACTGGCACGGTATCCGTCTGCCGCTGGAGATGGACGGCGTGCCGTACGTGTCGCAATTGCCGGTATTGCCCGGTGAATATTTTGATTACAAATTCCGCGTGCCTGACGCCGGCAGCTACTGGTATCACCCGCACGTCAGCAGCAGTGAAGAATTGGGGCGCGGGCTGGTCGGGCCGTTGATTGTCGAAGAGCGCGAGCCGACCGGGTTCAAGTACGAAAAGACCCTGAGCCTGAAGAACTGGCACATCGACGATGAAGGCAATTTCGTCGAATTCAGCATCCCTCGGGAAGCGGCCCGTGGCGGCACGGCGGGACGTCTTTCGACCATCAACGGTGTGCCGGCGCCGGTGATCGAGTTGCCGGCCGGGCAGATCACCCGCGTGCGTCTGCTCAACCTCGACAACACCCTGACGTATCGCATCAACATCCCTGGCGTCGAAGCGCAGATCTATGCGCTGGACGGCAACCCGGTCGAGCCGCGGCCGCTGGGCAAGGAATATTGGCTGGGCCCGGGCATGCGCATTTGTCTGGCGATCAAGGCGCCGCCGGCCGGTGAAGAATTGTCGCTGCGCAACGGCCCGGTACGCCTGGGTACATTACGCTCGGTGGCCAACAATGATGCGCCGACGGACTGGCCAAAAGCCCTGCCGGCCAACCCGGTGGCCGAGCCGGATCTGGCGAATGCCGAGAAACTCAACTTCAATTTCGAATGGGTCGGTTCGGTGTCGGTCAACGTCGACAACGGCAAGCCGCCGAGCCTGTGGCAGATCAACGGCAAGGCCTGGGACATCACCGACAAGACCTGCGCGGATCGGCCGATCGCCAGCCTGAAACTGGGCCAGAGCTACATTTTCGAATTGAAGAATATGACCCAGTACCAACACCCGATCCACCTGCACGGCATGAGCTTCAAGGTGATTGCGTCGAACCGGCACAAGATCGTTCCGTATTTCACTGACACCTATCTGCTGGGCAAGAACGAGCGTGCGCAAGTGGCGCTGGTGGCGGATAACCCGGGCGTGTGGATGTTCCATTGCCACGTGATCGACCACATGGAAACCGGCCTGATGGCCGCCATTGAGGTGAAGTGATGCGCCAGATTCGCCCCGCCGCGATCATCGACCGCAGCCGTGACCGGGATTTCATGCGCGAAGCTCTGGCCCTCGCTGCCCAAGGCGCAGCCCTTGGCGAAGTGCCGGTGGGTGCGGTGCTGGTGCAGGATGGCGAGATCATCGGTCGCGGCTTCAACTGTCCGATCAGTGGCAGCGACCCGAGTGCCCATGCGGAAATGGTCGCGATTCGTGCGGCCGCCCAAGCGGTAAACAATTATCGGCTGCCGGGCAGCACGCTCTACGTGACGCTGGAGCCGTGCAGCATGTGTGCAGGGCTGATCGTGCATTCGCGGATTGCCCGGGTGGTGTATGGCGCGCTGGAGCCGAAAGCGGGGATTGTGCAGAGTCAGGGGCAGTTTTTTACCCAGGGCTTTTTGAATCACCGGGTACTGTATGAAGGCGGGGTGCTGGCGGAGGAGTGTGGCGCCGTGCTGACCGAGTTCTTCAGGGCGCGCCGCGCAAAATCCACTGAATAAAAACAAAACAAATGTGGGAGCGGGCTTGCTCGCGAAGAGGGAGGGCCAGTCGACATTGATGTCCCTGACACACCGCTTTCGCGAGCAAGCCCGCTCCCACAGGGGGATCTCCTTTCAAGGGGAGGTCGGGTTATTTCTTGGCGACGATCACCGCGCGCATCGGCGCCGGCAAGCCTTCGATGGTCTTGCTGTGATCTTGCGGATCAAGAAAGTCGCTCAACGACTGATACTTCATCCACTCGGTGCCGCGCTGTTCTTCAACCGTCGTGGTGCTGACGTCTACGCAGCGAATGTCGGTGAAGCCCGCTCGGCGCAGCCACAACTCCAGCGCTGGAACCGAGGGCAGGAACCACACGTTGCGCATCTGCGCGTAGCGGTCTTCCGGCACCAGCACCTGGTGCTTGTCGCCTTCAACCACCAACGTTTCCAGCACCAGTTCGCCACCCTTGACCAGGCAATCCTTGAGCGCCAGCAAATGCTCGATCGGCGAGCGGCGGTGGTAGAACACGCCCATGGAAAACACCGTGTCGAAACCTTCGAGGTTCGGCGGCAGGTCTTCGAACGGGAACGGCAGATGCCAGGCGTTTGGCTCGGACAGGTAACGCTGCACCGCCTGGAACTGGCAAAAGAACAGCCAGTTCGGATCGACGCCGATCACGCTATCAGCGCCGGCGCCGAGCATGCGCCACATGTAGTAGCCGTTGCCGCAGCCGACGTCGAGGATGCGTTTGCCCTTCAGATCAAGGTGTGGAGACACCCGCGACCACTTCCAGTCCGAGCGCCATTCGGTGTCGACGTGCACGCCGAACAGGTCGAACGGGCCTTTGCGCCACGGTGACAGCCCCATCAGCGCGGTGCGCATTTGGGTGCGGGTTTCGTCGTCGCACTCGGTGTCGAGTTTCAGGCCATTGAGCAGATCGACTTCGCTCGGCTGGATCTTCGGCAACGCGTCCAGCGCACTTTGCCAGCGCTCCAGATCGCCGTGGCCCTTCTCCATTTTCTTGTCGAGTTGCACTTGCAGGGTATTGGCCCAGTCGGCCAGCGGGGTACCGGCCAGACGGCGGGCGAGGGGGGACAGATCAATCATGGCAAGGCAATCAACGAGGCAAAGTTAAGACACTGGAACCACGGCACGACTTTCGAGAACCCGGCGGCCAGCAGGCGTTCGCGGTGTTCTTCGAGGCTGTCGGGCTTCATGACGTTTTCGATGGCGCTGCGCTTCTGGGCAATTTCCAGTTCGCTGTAGCCATTGGCGCGTTTGAACGCGACGTGCAGATCGGTGAGCAGCGCGTGCTCTTCGGCATCGTTGAAGCGCAGTTTCTCCGACAGAATCAACGCGCCGCCGGGCAGCAGCGATTGGCGGATGCGTGACAGCAGTGCGGTGCGCTGCTCCGGGGCGATGAATTGCAAAGTGAAATTCAGCGCCACCACCGAGGCTGGTTTGAAGTCGAGCGCGAGGATGTCGCCTTCGATCACATCGACCGGCAGCAACTCCTGAAACATCGAGTCCTGACCATTGAGGTATTCGCGGCAGCGCTCGACCATCGCTGCGGAGTTATCCACCGCGATCACCCGGCAACCGTCAGTGCGTACATGGCGACGCAGGGCCTGAGTCACTGCGCCGAGCGAAGCGCCGAGGTCATACAGCACGCTGTTCGGCTGGGCGAATTGTGCCGCCAGCACACCGAGGTTTTCGACGATGGTCGGGTAACCCGGCACCGAGCGCTTGATCATGTCCGGGAACACCCGCACCACGTCCTCGTTGAAGGCGAAGTCAGGCACCTGGGCCATCGGCTGGGCGAAAATGCGATCGGGTTCTTTGCTCACGGCGGTTCCGGCGGTGTCGGTGGAAAAGGCCGGCATTTTAGCCAAAAGGGCGCTGGGATGCTTGGGTTGTCTGATAAAGCGCCGGGAAGGCGTGCGGCGATCTGCAGGTGAAGGATAGAAAGCAGAGTGCAGAGAGTGTTTTGCAGGACGGCACAAAGACCGGGATCCCAACAGCGAACCCGGTCATTCGATACTCACAGTGTTTTACAGGGTTCTGAACAAAACGATGTAGGTAGATTGACCCTTGATGCTTAGTTCGTCCCCTTTGTGGACGGCTTTGAAGTCAAAGTTGATGTTGTAATGAAGTTTTTCCGATGTATTCGAGATGACCTCTACAGTGAATGAACCCTGTGTTGGCTTATATTCATGGGACGTTGTGAAACCCGGGATCGTTCCGGTTTCAAAATAGTAAAAATTGGCGAAGGGACTATTCTTGAAGGTGTACTCGCCCGATTTTATGTTTTTGTCGAAGATAAAAACCAGACCTTTTTTGCTTCTGTGAGAGTAGTCCTGAGTGTTGGCTCGGGTAACGAGCGCAATCAGGTCGCTCGAGGGGTCAGCTTCGAATTCAATGATTTGGCTTTTAAGCTCTACGCGATTTGAAACCTTTGCCACTGTTTCCGCGCTTACAGTAATGACGGGTTCAACAGATGCAATGGAGTTTTGGTTTTTAAAAAAGCTCATGTTGTTCTTCCTTGTATTAGTGCGAAGTCGGTGAGTGCGCGCTAATGGTAAGTTTCAGAACAATATCGAGATACTGTCATATCTGACAGTTGTTTAGCTCTTTTTGAAATAAGTAACACACTTCTGAAGAGGCTTCCTGACTTTAGTTTGTATTGAGGCGCTGTGAGAAAGCGGAAGCGGCGATCCCCCACTGTCCAAGCCAGTAACTGAGAATAATGACGTACGGCGCAGCATGAAACGGCGCCACGAAGCGGTCGATGCCGATCACGCTGTCTGAGAACACGAATGCCCCTGCACCTGCTGCCGCCAATAGCGCGGAACGCTGGGGAACATCGGTGCCGAGGCGGGCGAGGGCGCGCCAGAGCATGGCGCTGATTGCGCTGCCATAGACGATCACCGGCACCAGCAACGGCCCCAAGCCACCGGATATCAGGATGCCCAGCAGAACACCCCCGAGGCCGAGGGCAAGCACCAGCGGCAAGAGCGCCAGGCGCTTGCAGTCGCTGAGATACGCCTTGAGATACGCCAGGTGCGCGACCAGAAACGCGCCGAGGCCAAATACGAACAGATCACCCGGCCACGCCAGCAACACATCGCCGAGCACAGAGAAAATCAGACCGAGGCTGATCCAGCGGCGATAGTCGCTGGGCGGCGCATCATGCAGCCAGCCAAGCAGCGCCAACACCGGTAACGGTTTGACCAGCAGGCACAGCAGCGCCGCATGGGTGCTCACACCGTAGAGAAACGTCACCGCGCCCATCAGCGCCAGAATCAGCCAGCCCACGATCAGTTCACCGAGATCGCGCAGTCGAAGGTTTCCGCTGGCGTGACTTCAGGCTCCCATGGCTGTTGCGAAGTCAGGCGCAAACGGCCGGTTCCGGTGGCGAATGCCTGGAAGCGCCACGTGGAAAAGCCGCCCGCGCCGACCATGCCGGAATCTTTCGGGCTGCTGTAAACCTCGGGGCTCAGCGCACGCAGTACGCCACCGGCCGAATCCTGAATCGCCCAGCGATAACCGGTGGTGGGGTTGCTCGGTAGCATGACGATCAGGTTTTGCCCGTTGCTCAGCCGCACGGGGCATTCGCTCTGTTTTTCCACAGTCACGTTCTGTTTGGGCTGCGTGGCGCAGGCGGCCAGCAGAGAGAGGGCGAGGGGGACAAACAGGCGAGTGGGGGACATAAGGTCAGCGGCTCCGACGTTGGCGACGAACGGCGAGCATAACTGAAGATGAGACAAAGTGTGACAGATGCGGCGCTACCACTCTCGGCTGAGTGTGCTGATACCTCGGGCTCGATTGGGGGGCTTGAAGTATTCAAGGTCCAGTAGCGGAGCCACCAGAGTTGTTAGCTCCGATGGTGTATGTTCCGGTAACGATTCCCCCGTCCATGTCAAAAAACTTTGCATGTGGCTAGTGCTAGCGCCATTTGCAGAGAAACTGATGTCTAGACTTTCGGAACGCTGTAGTTTCAGATTAGAAAGTTTATTGAGGGGGAAAGTACCCGTTTTTCAGTAATGAAGTTGATGGTTCCGTTGGTGACGGTTTTCATAGGCCTGCTCCTGGTATTAGCTATTCTTGAGGGCGCTGTATTGTTTGGTTGCTGAGTCGGAAGTGCTTTTTTATTCGTTCGTCAAATAAATTTTGAAATTGGATTCGATGATGAGTATAGATCCGCTGCTTGTCTGTACCTTGAGATTGAAATCGTTTGATGAGTAGCAGAGTCCGTCGCTCGAGATCTTTAAGTCGAGTGTTGCTTCGAGTGCGGTAGTTGAAATTAATTGATGATTTTTAGTTATGTCAGAGTAACGTATTTCTGCATACTGGACGTCAAGGATACTGCCGGGAACACCCTGTTTGAATGTATGAGTGCCGGACGCAATATCTTTTTTCAGCTTGAGCAGGAATTCGCGTCGATCACTGGCAAAGCGAGGTTGTAAGGCGGTGTCGCCTGCAATGGCACGGAATGAAAGATAGTCGTCATCTTCGAATGCATGATTTTGAATTGATCGGGATGTATAAGGCGCCCTTGAATTCTGCCCATTTATATTCAGAAATCGGGCATTGAACTCGCCAGTTATGTTTTGAAGTCTGGCAGCCAGTGCGTTGATGTTGGGGAGCAGGGTATCCAGTGTGACATCACCCTGTGCGACGATGAGATTGCCAGCCAATACTTGGGTTTCTGCGTTACCTTGAACGGCTTTAACGGAAATGCTGAAAGTATTTATTTTGTAAATGCGCTGTCCGGTTCCTGAGTCATCAACCACGATAGTCAACGAGCCATTGATGCCTTCGGAGCTTAAACTCTGATAGGTAGTATCGTCTATTTTTAATTGCTCAAGATAATGGGCACCGATAAAGTTGCCAAGTCTGTCTAGTGGGTAGGTTCCTGACGTGATTTTATTTGAAAGTGTAATTGAGAACGTTTGTCTTTGAGTGTTATTGATTGTGTTGAGAGAAAAAGAGAACGTTGTGTTTGTCTTGTCTCTGCTAGCGTAAGTTTCAAGTTGCGATGATGTGATTTCGACTTGCCTTTCTGTCTTTAATTGAAGGGTTCCTTCAATGCGCTGGAGGTCACTAACTGCGGAGCTGTCGGTGTTGGCTGTCATGGCGATCTTCTTCCGTGTGAGAGGGGCACGGAAAATAGTGATCGCCAAGGTCGGACTTGGCTACTGTCATATATGACAGGTTTTTATATTAATTATGTTGGATAACATGTGTTTTATGGCGGATTGGCGCTAACAGCTCATGACTGAGAGCGCCATACCTCCAATCAGAACAACACCTTCGCCACATCCGCAAACTTCTTGGCAAAATGCACGGTGATGCCGTCCTTCAGGTAGTCAGGCAACTCCTCGAAATTGCCACGGTTCGGCTCCGGCAGAATCAACTCGAAGATCTTCTGCCGGCGCGCCGCAATCACTTTCTCACGTACCCCGCCAATCGGCAGTACGTGACCGGTCAGGGTCAGTTCGCCAGTCATTGCCACGCCTTTTTTCGGCGGCTGGTTGCGGGCGAGCGAGAGCAGGGCGCTGGCCATGGTCACGCCGGCGCTCGGGCCGTCTTTCGGGGTCGCGCCTTCCGGCACGTGCAGGTGAACGAAGGCTTCGTCGAAGAACTTCGGATCACCGCCGAACGCCTTCAAGTGCGAGCTGACGTAGCTGTAGGCGATCTCGGCCGACTCTTTCATCACATCGCCCAGTTGCCCGGTGAGTTTGAACCCACGGTTGAGTGTATGAATCCGCGTGGCTTCGATCGGCAGGGTCGCGCCGCCCATGCTGGTCCAGGCCAGACCGGTGATGACGCCGGTACCGGACAGCACTTGCTCATTGCGAAACACCGGATGGCCCAGCGAGGCTTCCAGATCTTTCGGCCCGAGCTTGATCACCGCTTTCGGGTCTTCGATCAGTTTCATCACCGCTTTGCGCACCAGTTTGCCCATTTGCTTTTCGAGCTGGCGCACACCGGCTTCACGGGCGTAACCGTCAATCAAGGCCTTGAGCGCGCTGTCACTGATGCTCAGGCTGCCCTTGGACACGCCGGCCTTTTCCAACAGTTTCGGCCACAGGTGGCGCTTGGCGATGGCGACTTTTTCTTCGGTGATGTAGCCCGACAGGCGAATCACTTCCATCCGGTCCAGCAGCGGGCCGGGAATTGAATCCAGGGTGTTGGCGGTGCACACGAACAGGACTTTTGACAGGTCCATGCGCAGGTCGAGGTAGTGGTCGAGGAATTCGACGTTCTGTTCCGGGTCGAGGGTTTCCAGCAGCGCCGAGGCCGGGTCGCCCTGGTAGCTCTGGCCCATCTTGTCGATCTCGTCGAGCATGATCACCGGGTTCATCACTTCGACGTCTTTCAACGCCTGCACCAGTTTGCCCGGCTGTGCGCCGATGTAGGTGCGCCGGTGGCCCTTGATCTCGGCTTCGTCGCGCATGCCGCCGAGGCTGAAGCGATAGAACGGCCGGCCGAGCGATTCGGCGATGGATTTGCCGACGCTGGTTTTACCCACGCCCGGCGGGCCGACCAGCAGCACGATGGAACCGCTGATTTCGCCTTTGTAGGCACCGACCGCGAGGAATTCGAGGATGCGGTCCTTGATGTCGTCCAGACCCGCGTGGTGTTTGTCGAGCACCTTGCGCGCGTGTTTGAGGTCGAGTTTGTCCTCGCCATACACGCCCCACGGCACTGAAGTCGCCCAGTCGAGGTAGTTGCGGGTGACCGCGTACTCCGGCGAGCCGGTCTCGAGGATCGACAGCTTGTTCATTTCCTCTTCGAGGCGTTTTTGCACTTGCGCCGGCAGGACTTTGCCTTCGAGGCGCTGTTCGAACTGTTCGAGGTCGGCGCTGCGGTCGTCCTTGGTCAGGCCGAGTTCCTGCTGGATGACCTTGAGTTGTTCCTTGAGGAAGAACTCGCGCTGATGCTCGCCAATCTTGCGGTTCACTTCAGCGGAGATTTCTTTTTGCAGGCGCGCGACTTCGACTTCCTTGCGCAGCATCGGCAGGACTTTTTCCATGCGTTTGAGCATGGGCACGCAGTCCAGCACTTCCTGCAGCTCGGGGCCGGTGGCGGAGGTCAGGGCGGCGGCGAAGTCGGTCAGCGGCGACGGGTCGTTGGGGCTGAAGCGGTTGAGGTAGTTTTTCAGTTCTTCGCTGTACAGCGGGTTGAGCGGCAGCAGTTCCTTGATCGCGTTGATCAGCGCCATACCGTAGGCCTTGACCTCGTCGGTCGGCTCGGTGGGCTGGTGCGGGTATTCGACTTCCACCAGGTACGGCGGGCGGTGGTGCTTGAGCCAGGTCTTGATGCGCACACGGCTCAGGCCTTGGGCGACAAACTGCAGTTTGCCGTTTTCGCGGCTGGCGTGGTGCACCTTGACCAGCGTGCCGTATTCGGGGAGGGCGCCGGTGTTGAAGTGGCGAGGATCTTCCTGGGGTGTGTCCATGAAGAACAGGGCCAGGGAGTGGTGGTCGGATTTGCTGACCAGATCGAGGGTTTCGGCCCAGGGTTCTTCGTTGACGATGACCGGCAGCACTTGGGCCGGGAAGAACGGGCGGTTGTGGATCGGGATGACGTAGACCTTGTCCGGCAGGTTCTGGCCGGGCAGGGCCAGGCCTTTGCCGGAGGAGGTGTGTTCGATGTGTTCGGCTTCGGTGTAGTCGTCTGGGTTGTCCGGGAATTCTTGCTGGTCGCTCATGGGGCACCTGCGCAATGGGGTATGGGTCTTAGATGGGGCGGGGGTTGGGTGGTTTCAATGGGGGTGGATGTTTCTGCTTGTGTGTTCAGGGTTTTGACAGGGTTTCTTTGGACTTGGCGGCCTCTGGGCCGACCATGTTCTTTTGGGGTTGGGGGGTATATCCGTTGCTTCGGGTGGTGCGGGTGGCGGTTCCGCTCTTACAGCGGGTCACTTTTTCAGACGCCAAAAAGTAACCAAAAGGCTGGGCCCCGGCGTTCGGCCCTCGCTTAGGCTCGGGTTCCTTCGTTGCGGGGTTCATCCGGGCGCATCGTCTACGGTTTGCTTCGCTGCACCTCCTCTCGATGTGTTTGGCTGCGCCAAACGGTCGCTGCGCTCCCACCCCCGGATAAACCCCTCCACTCAGCCTGCCGAAGGGGCCTTTCAGATCAAGATCAAAAGCTGCAGCCGAGCTTGCGCTCATCCTGTTGAGTGGGGCGGCTTTGCCGCGTGTGGTGCACACAAATCTAAACTGTAGGCCTTCGCCTGCTCGCGATGGCGGCCTGACAGCCGACCAATCTCCACCTGAACACACGCAATCCAATTGTAGGAGCGAGCCTGCTC
>NZ_AYMJ01000004.1 GCF_000633255.1 Pseudomonas sp. H1h | reverse complement strand
CTTTAAATGATATGACCGAAGCCAGTAATTCGGACTTGGAACTCGTTTGTAGAGACGGGGGAATAGAACTTCATAAAAAAGCAGTTTACGAACCGTCGCAGGGTAAACAATGGGCTGCCTATGTGTGTACAAAAGGTGGCGACGTTGGTCTGATTGGCCCCAAAATCACATTAAAAATAGCTGAAAGAAACGTTGAGTAACTTAGATACAAGGTAATAAAAACCCGCCTCTCGGCGGGTTTTTCATCAACGCAGCTTAACGCTCAGGCTTAGTTGACCTTGGCGTTCAATTAGCCCTTCAGGTGAGACCCAGGAGATACCGGATTGAAGATATTGCAGCGGGTCGAGAGGTAGGCCTGCGAAGGCCCCGGCGAAACTTAATGACATAAGCAATATGACCAATACCCCCGTCTTTGTTCCATTTTCGATTCGTTTAGCCGGCCTTTTTTAACTGCGCCGAGTCTATTCTGGACCTTATTCCTTTTATGATCCTTCAGTATCGCAACACGGTATCAACACCTGTCAGCTTTTACAGGTGACGAGCCAACATCTCCACTCCAATATCAATCACGCGAAACCCAAATAACGGGACAGTTTCAATAAGCAAATCCGTCCCCTTTCACGATTATTAGAGGGAGTAACGAGATGCCTGGCTCATACACTTGGAAAAGCGAATCGATTTGGCACCCTAAAAATTGCCAATGCAATAAAGATCCTAACTATGTTTTTTGCAGCTGCTACGGCAACGGCGGTTACTTCGCAGGACCTTTAAACCCGACGGAGTATATTAAAGAACTGGCGATCGCCACGGCGAACAGGGAAGCACAGGAAGCCGTCGAAAGAGAAGCACTTGAGAAATATAAATCATCGCAACAATACGTCGACGATAAAGCTCTTCTCAATAAGTTATTAGAGCCACAACCAACTCAAGTATCATATACATCAGAGCCATCAAATGAGCCCTCTTATATCGACGACCCCAAATACGCAGCCAGGGTCAAAGAAGAGGCAGCATGGAAGCGCAAAGGTTGAACTCTTACTTTTCAAACCGAGAGACTATAAAACACCCATTCTAAAACCCTCCATTACAAGCTTTGTAAAACATGGCTTGCAATGGTGAGCCTTACTCAATAAAAAATAGCGCAGAGTTGCCTTTCAAAGACGAATAAAGCCGCGGCAACACCTTGCCACCGGCATCAGACTTGAACGCAAACCCAACTAACCAATAAACTTTATTCTCGTCTACTCACTGGGAAAAAGTTCGGCATATATCAACGTGATTCAAAAAAACAAAGATGACGGATCTATTTAACTCCAAATGATATAAATGCACACCTGTCGGTCCGACGCCGGCCACACGCGGTGATCGTCACATTGAATTGATGGGCCAGGCTAGTTCGTCACAGGATCTGAAGTTAACAAGAAATGCGCTTCAGCCTAGTCAACTGACAGGCAGTATACAGTTTACCGATGAAATTGAAGTCATTGCGAGACTACGGATACTGCATCGGGCGAGAGGTCGACCGTTGCAGTGCGCTGGAGAAATGTAAAATGCAAAAAACCGGACATTATCTTGACAACAAATCCGCGCCTTATTCATTATAAAAATCCTGAGTATTTATTATATAGTCTATGACAAAACCGCCTTAAAACCTGTCAACTATGACAGGTGAATGTTCGACCAACACCCCCTAAAATCGTTTACGAAACATAAAAAACCGCCCCCTTTACTTATCCCCAAAAACAGACTCCCGAGGTCCATCATGAACAAGGAAGGCTCATTCACAGGCAGCTTATACATTTCCGGCTACTCACTACCTTGCAAACTAGGCTTCCAATATTTGGATTCAAACAGTACATACAGTGGGCGTGGATTTGCCGCCAATGAAACAGGAATAAAATTACTACTACCAAAAACTGATTACTTGTGCGCAAACACTGCCCCAGAAAGCTCAGCCGCACTGCTCCACTTCGAACAGACAGACAATTACGGCAAATACATCATCACTAGTAGAGACCCCGGATTTTATACGGGTTGCTATTTGGGAATAACCGATAATAGTTATATTTTTGCTTACCGCCCACGCTCCGAATCAAACGCCTTCAGCTTTAAGAGAAATGGCAAAGTAGTCACTTTAAATGATATGACCGAAGCCAGTAATTCGGACTTGGAACTCGTTTGTAGAGACGGGGGAATAGAACTTCATAAAAAAGCAGTTTACGAACCGTCGCAGGGTAAACAATGGGCTGCCTATGTGTGTACAAAAGGTGGCGACGTTGGTCTGATTGGTCCAAAAATCACATTAAAAATAGCTGAAAGAAACGTTGAGTAACTTAGACACAAGGTAATAAAAAACCCGCCTCTCGGCGGGTTTTTCATCAACGCAACTTAACGATCAGGCTTAGTTGACCTTGGCGTTCAACTCACCTTTCAGATAACGCTGATACATCGCTTCCAGCGAGATCGGCTTGATCTTCGAAGCATTACCGGCAGTACCGAACGCTTCATAACGAGCGATACATACGTCACGCATTGCAGTCACAGTGGCGCCGAAGAATTTACGTGGGTCGAATTCGCTCGGGTTGGTGGCCATCAGGCGACGCATTGCGCCGGTGGATGCCAGGCGCAGGTCGGTGTCGATGTTGACCTTGCGCACGCCGTACTTGATGCCTTCGACGATTTCTTCAACTGGTACGCCGTAGGTTTCTTTGATGTCGCCGCCGTACTGGTTGATGATCGCCAGCCACTCTTGTGGCACCGACGAGGAACCATGCATCACCAGGTGGGTGTTCGGGATGCGTTTGTGGATTTCCTTGATGCGGTCGATCGCCAGCACGTCACCGGTAGGCGGTTTGGTGAACTTGTAGGCGCCGTGGCTGGTGCCGATGGCGATGGCCAGGGCATCGACCTGAGTCTTCTTGACGAAGTCAGCGGCTTCTTCCGGGTCGGTCAGCATCTGGCTGTGATCCAGAACGCCTTCAGCGCCGATGCCGTCTTCTTCGCCGGCCATGCCGGTTTCCAGCGAACCCAGGCAGCCCAGCTCGCCTTCAACCGAAACGCCGCAGGCGTGAGCCATGGCCACGGTCTGTTGAGTCACACGAACGTTGTACTCGTAGTCAGTCGGGGTCTTGCCGTCTTCGCCCAGCGAGCCGTCCATCATCACCGAGCTGAAGCCCAGTTGAATAGAACGCTGGCAGACGTCAGGGCTGGTGCCGTGGTCCTGGTGCATGCACACCGGGATGTGCGGGAATTCTTCGATCGCGGCCAGGATCAGGTGACGCAGGAACGGCGCGCCAGCGTATTTACGGGCGCCGGCCGAAGCCTGGACGATCACCGGGGAGTCAGTCTTGTCAGCGGCTTCCATGATGGCGCGCATCTGCTCAAGGTTGTTGACGTTGAAGGCTGGAACGCCGTAGCCGAACTCGGCTGCGTGGTCCAGCATCTGGCGCATGCTGATAAGTGCCATTGTGTGTGTCTCTCCCGGTTGAGGGTCGTTAATCGTGCCAGCCTGCCGGAGCGGCGGCGGCTATTCAAGTGATTGCAGATCGGGGGTTGAAGCCCGGTCTGGTGATTCGATAAAGCAAATTCTTCAGAACAGCGCAGAACCCCTGTAGGAGTGAGCCTGCTCGCGATAGCAATCTTGCAGTCAATATTGCAGCGACTGTCAGGCCGCTATCGCGAGCAGGCTCACTCCTACAATGGGCTTGCGGTGTGTCAATTACTGCGCCTTGCAACCGCGGCCGATCAGGTCATTGGTGGCGACCCAGTACACCAGGCCTTCGTCACCCTTGACGTGAAACGCCAGCATGCCGTCGCTGTACAGCGCGCCCGAAGCGCCCGGCTCTTCTTTCAGGCGATAGACCTGATCACCGCCGCCGAGTCGAACATCGACTTCCTTCTGGCCGGCATCGGCGTAGCGCCACAACACTTTGGCCTGGCTGTCGCAGGTCCAGGTGGTCCAGTTATCCGCCGGAGCGGACGACTGAAACAGGTTCATCTGCGCGCAACCGCCCAACAATGCCAACGCCGCAATGGCGATCAAGCCTTTCATCCGTGTTCCTCGACTGACAACCAGCGCCGCCAGCCCTGAGTTAAAGAGTCAGACCGGTCAAGGACAACCATGTTCCTTGGCCGGGGTTTGCGTCTCGTATTTGTCCAGGCCGTCCGGCCCCGAGCGCTTGTTCAGCACCGGGTTGGTTTCAGCCTGCCAGTCGGCCTGGTAGCAGCCTTTCTGCGCCGCACCCGGCGCAGGCGTCGCCTCGGCCTTCGGGTTACTCCCGCAGGCCGCCAGCGTACCGGTCAGCAACAACAGCGCTAACGACTTGACCATGTGAACACTCCTTTGCCTGGCCAAACGGGCGGCCTCAGGCCTTGGCCCGGCTTTCCAGGACTTCAACGGCCGGCAGCACCTTGCCTTCGACGAATTCGAGGAACGCGCCACCACCGGTAGAAATGTAGGAGATCTGCTCAGCCACGCCATATTTATCGATGGCCGCCAGGGTGTCACCACCGCCAGCGATGGAGAACGCAGCGCTGTCAGCGATGGCCTGGGCCAGCACTTTGGTGCCGTTGCCGAACTGATCGAACTCGAACACGCCGACCGGGCCATTCCACAGAATGGTTTTCGACGATTTCAGCAGTTCGGCGAAGTGGGCAGCAGTTTGCGGGCCGATGTCCAGAATCATGTCATCGGCAGCGACGTCAGCAATCAGCTTGACGGTGGCTTCGGCGCTTTCCGCGAATTCTTTGGCAACGACCACGTCGACTGGCAGCGGCACGCTGACCTTGGCGGCGATGGCGCGTGCAGTGTCCAGCAGGTCCGGCTCGTACAGCGACTTGCCGACCGGGTGACCAGCGGCAGCCAGGAAAGTGTTGGCAATGCCGCCACCGACAATCAGTTGATCGCAGATCTGGCTCAGGCTGTTCAGCACGTCGAGTTTGGTCGAGACCTTGGAACCGGCAACGATGGCTGCCATTGGTTGCGCCGGAGCGCTCAGGGCTTTGCCCAGTGCGTCCAGTTCAGCGGCCAGCAGCGGACCAGCAGCGGCGACTTTGGCGAACTTGGCGACACCATGCGTCGAACCTTCGGCGCGGTGAGCGGTGCCGAAAGCGTCCATCACGAACACGTCGCACAGGGCAGCGTATTGCTGAGCCAGTTCGTCAGCGTTCTTTTTCTCGCCCTTGTTGAAGCGCACGTTTTCGAACAGCACGATGTCGCCGGCCTTGACGTCAACGCCGCCCAGGTAGTCGGCCACCAGCGGGACTTCGCGGCCCAGGGCCTTGCTCAGGTAGTCGGCGACTGGCTTGAGGCTGTTCTCGGCGGAGAACTCGCCTTCGGTCGGACGGCCCAGGTGCGAGCAGACCATCACGGCTGCACCTTTTTCCAGGGCCAGCTTGATGGTCGGCAGCGAAGCCAGGATACGCGCATCGCTGGTGACAACACCGTCCTTGACTGGGACGTTGAGGTCTTCGCGGATCAATACGCGCTTACCTTGCAGATCGAGGTCGGACATCTTCAACACGGTCATGGGTCGCACTTCCTGAGTAACTGTTCTTAGAGAGCAGGTTTTTTTGAAATCGCTGTTTGCAGATAGTGTTCTGCAACGTCCAGCATTCGGTTGGCAAACCCCCATTCGTTGTCGAACCAGGCCAGGATGTTCACCAGCCTGGGGCCGGAAACACGGGTCTGACTGGCATCGACGATGGCCGAATGTGGGTCATGGTTGAAATCACAACTGGCGTGCGGCAGCTCGGTGTAGGCCAGCAGGCCTTTGAGCGGGCCGTTAGTGGCGGCCTCGCGCAGGATCCGGTTGACCTCGCCCGCGTCGGTCGCGGTAGCAGTCTGCATCGTGATGTCGAGGCAGGACACGTTGACCGTCGGCACGCGTACGGCTTTGGCCTGAATTCGCCCGGCAAGTTCCGGCAACAGGCGCTCGATGCCACGCGCCAGACCAGTGGACACCGGGATCACCGACTGGAACGCCGAACGGGTGCGGCGCAGGTCTTCGTGGTGATAGGCGTCGATCACCGGCTGATCGTTCATTGCCGAATGAATCGTGGTGATCGACACGTAATCCAGGCCGATCGCCTTGTCCAGCAAGCGCAGCAGTGGCACGCCGCAGTTGGTGGTGCAGGAGGCGTTGGACACCAGCAGTTCGGCGCCGGTCAGGCAGTCCTGATTGACGCCGTAGACGATGGTGGCGTCGACATCCGCCTCGCTGGCCATCGGCTGCGAGAACAACACGCGTGGTGCGCCGGCATCGAGGAAACGCTGGCCGTCTTCACGGGTGTGATAAGCACCGGAGCACTCAAGCACCAGATCGACGCCCAGCGACGCCCAATCGATGCCTTCGGGGGTGGCACTGCGCAGGACTTTCACGCAGTCGCCATTAATATGCAGACAATCGCCGTCTACTCGCACCTCGCCCGGGAAACGGCCATGGGTGGAGTCAAAGCGTGTCAGGTATTCGATGCTGGCCATGTCGGCCAGATCGTTGATCGCGACAATTTCAAACCCGGCTTTTTCGCCTCGCTCAAACAACGCACGCAAGACGCAACGACCAATCCGGCCGTAGCCGTTGAGTGCAACTTTGTAGGGACGCGGTTGAGGCATGGGGTTCTCGATTACCGTTTGAATCCGTTATTGCTGTGTGTCCAGACCGTCGCTTTCGCGAGCAAGCCCGCTCCCACCCTGGATCTGTGTCATGGACACTGTCTGTGTCACACAACAAGTCCCCCTGTGGGAGCGGGCTTGCTCGCGAAGGCGTCAGTCCGGACGACGCGACTTCTGAATCAGTCTTCCAGCAGCTCTTCAGCCTGACCCAGGATATTTTCCAGGGTGAAGCCGAACTCTTCGAACAGTGCCGAAGCCGGCGCCGACTCACCGTAGGTGGTCATGCCGATCACGCGACCTTCCAGGCCCACATACTTGAACCAGAAGTCGGCATGGGCCGCTTCGATCGCGATACGTGCGCTGACCTGCAACGGCAGCACCGCTTGCTTGTAGCCTGCGTCCTGAGCATCGAACACGCTGGTGCAAGGCATGGAAACCACACGCACCTTGCGGCCCTGCTCGGTCAGTTTGTCGTAGGCCTGAACAGCCAGACCCACTTCCGAACCGGTCGAAATCAGGATCAGCTCAGGCTCGCCTGCGCAGTCCTTCAGCACGTAACCACCGCGGCTGATGTCGGCGATCTGGCCGGCATCGCGGGTTTGGTGCTGCAGGTTCTGACGCGAGAAGATCAGCGCCGACGGGCCGTCTTTACGCTCCAGTGCGTTTTTCCAGGCCACGGCCGATTCAACGGCATCGGCTGGACGCCAGGTGTCGAGGTTCGGTGTGGTGCGCAGGCTGGTCAGTTGCTCGATCGGCTGGTGCGTCGGGCCGTCTTCGCCCAGACCGATGGAGTCGTGGGTGTAGACGTGAATGACCTGCTTCTTCATCAGCGCGGACATGCGCACTGCGTTGCGGGCGTATTCCATGAACATCAGGAAGGTCGCGCCGTAAGGCACCAGACCGCCGTGCAGAGTCACGCCGTTCATGATTGCGGTCATGCCGAATTCGCGCACGCCGTAGTACATGTAGTTACCGCTGGCATCTTCAGCGCTGACACCTTTGCAACCTTTCCACAGGGTCAGGTTGGAACCGGCCAGGTCAGCCGAACCGCCGAGCAGTTCCGGCAGCAGCGGGCCGAACGCGTTCAGGGTGTTCTGGCTGGCTTTACGGCTGGCGATGGTTTCGCCTTTGGCCGCGACTTCAGCGATGTAGGCGCTGGCTTTTTCGGAGAAGTCAGCCGGCAGCTCGCCGCTCAGGCGACGCACCAGTTCGTTGGCTTCAGTCGGGAATGCAGCGGAGTAAGCAGCGAAACGCTGATCCCACTCGGCCTCGACAGCGCGACCTTTTTCCTTGGCATCCCACTCGGCATAGATGTCGGCCGGGATTTCGAACGGGCCGTAGTTCCAGTTCAACGCCTTGCGGGTCAGTGCGATTTCCGCGTCGCCCAGTGGAGCGCCGTGGCAGTCTTCCTTGCCCTGCTTGTTCGGCGAGCCGAAACCGATGGTGGTCTTGCAGCAGATCAGGGTCGGCAGCGGGCTCTTGCGCGCGGTTTCAATGGCGGTCTTGATCTCTTCCGGATCATGGCCGTCGACGTTGCGGATCACTTGCCAGTTGTAGGCTTCGAAACGCTTCGGGGTGTCATCGGTGAACCAGCCTTCGACTTCGCCGTCGATGGAGATGCCGTTGTCATCATAGAAAGCGATCAGCTTGCCCAGGCCCAGAGTACCGGCCAGGGAAGCGACTTCGTGGGAAATGCCTTCCATCATGCAGCCATCACCCAGGAACACATAGGTGTGGTGGTCGACGATGTCGTGGCCAGGACGGTTGAATTGCGCGCCCAGAACCTTTTCTGCCAGGGCGAAGCCCACAGCGTTGGCCAGACCCTGACCCAACGGGCCAGTGGTGGTTTCAACGCCCGGGGTGTAACCGAATTCCGGGTGACCCGGGGTACGGCTGTGCAGTTGACGGAATTGCTTGAGGTCTTCGATCGACAGGTCGTAACCGGTCAGGTGCAGCAGCGAGTAGATCAACATCGAGCCGTGGCCGTTGGACAGCACGAAGCGGTCACGGTCGGCGAACGATGGATTGCTCGGGTTGTGCTTGAGGTAGTCGCGCCAAAGCACTTCGGCGATATCTGCCATACCCATAGGGGCACCGGGATGGCCGCTGTTGGCTTTTTGCACGGCATCCATGCTGAGGGCACGAATGGCGTTGGCACGCTCACGACGGCTAGGCATCGCTGATCTCCTGGGTGTGAATAATTGAAACGGAAAAAAGGAGGGCATTTTCCCTCACCGGAGCGCCTCGGGGCAATGACAGATAGTCATACGGAGACGTTTTTCCCGTGGTTAACAGTGGATTCTGTTGGTGAAACCTTTCCGCTGTTCGTTTGTAGAGTTAACCAGCCAGTGAGAAGTGCCATCTATCGAGCAATATCAAAACTTTTTGATATTGCCCTTGCGGCGATTTCCCACCGTCACTAGACTGCTGCCCCATGAACTTACGCGTGCCTTCCATTCGCCATGACGATTGCGACGAGCTGGCGGCCCTGTGCAAGGCCGGTGGCGACCCGCTGCGCCTGAATGTATTGCGCGCGCTGGCCAACGATTCGTTCGGCGTACTGGAGCTGGCGCAGATTTTCGGCATCGGTCAGTCCGGCATGAGCCACCACCTCAAGGTGCTGGCCCAGGCCGATCTGGTGGCGACGCGCCGCGAAGGCAACGCGATTTTCTATCGCCGCGCCCTGCCCCACACCGAGCTGCTGGGTGGCAAGTTGCACGCGGCACTGTTAGAAGAAGTCGACAATCTGGCGCTGCCGGACGACGTGCAGGTACGCATCGCCCAGGTACACGGGCAACGCGAGGCGGCCAGCCAGGACTTTTTCGCCCGGGTAGCGGAGAAATTTCGCGCCCAGCAAGACTTGATCGCAGGGCTGCCGCAATACCGTGACAGCGTGCTGGCCCTGCTCGACAAACTGAACTTCAATGGTGCTGCCACGGCCATTGAAGTCGGCCCCGGCGATGGTGCTTTTCTGCCGGAACTGGCCCGTCGCTTCGGCACCGTAACCGCGCTGGACAACAGCCCGGCGATGCTCGAACTGGCGCGTCAGGTATGTGAACGTGAACAGCTGGCTAACGTCAGCCTGCAATTGGCCGATGCATTGAATGGCACAAGCCTTCAGGCCGATTGCGTAGTACTGAACATGGTGTTGCACCATTTCGCCGCGCCGGCCGAAGCGCTCAAGCACATGGCCGGCCTGCTGCAACCGGGCGGTAGCCTGCTCGTGACAGAGTTATGTAGCCACAACCAGAGTTGGGCCAGGGAGGCCTGCGGTGATCTGTGGTTGGGGTTTGAACAGGACGATTTGGCCCGTTGGGCCACCGCTGCGGGACTCGTTCCCGGGGACAGCCTCTATGTAGGCTTACGTAATGGTTTCCAGATCCAGGTTCGCCACTTTCAGCGACCGGCTGGCGACACTCACCATCGGTAAATTCAGGAAAACATCGAGATGAGCGAATACTCCCTCTTCACCTCCGAGTCCGTGTCTGAAGGACATCCGGACAAAATCGCCGACCAGATTTCCGATGCGGTGCTGGACGCCATTATTGCCCAGGACAAACACGCACGCGTTGCCGTGGAAACCCTGGTCAAGACCGGCGTGGCCATCGTTGCCGGTGAAGTGACCACCAGCGCCTGGGTCGACCTGGAGCAGATCGTTCGTGACGTCATCTGCGACATCGGCTACACCAGCTCCGAAGTCGGCTTCGACGGCGCCACCTGCGGCGTGATGAACATCATCGGCAAGCAGTCCCCTGACATCAACCAGGGTGTTGACCGCGCCAAGCCTGAAGATCAGGGCGCCGGCGACCAGGGCCTGATGTTCGGCTACGCCAGCAATGAAACCGAAGTGCTGATGCCTGCGCCGATCACCTTCTCGCACCAACTGGTGCAGCGCCAGGCCGAAGCCCGTAAATCGGGCCTGTTGCCTTGGCTGCGTCCAGACGCCAAGTCGCAAGTGACTTGCCGTTACGAAGGCGGCAAGGTTGTCGGTATCGACGCCGTGGTTCTGTCGACCCAGCACAACCCTGAAGTGTCGTACAAAGACCTGCGCGAAGGCGTGATGGAACTGATCGTCAAGCACGTGCTGCCTGCCGAACTGCTGAGCAAGGACACCCAGTTCCACATCAACCCGACCGGCCAGTTCATCATTGGCGGCCCGGTAGGTGACTGCGGTCTGACCGGCCGCAAGATCATCGTCGACAGCTACGGCGGCATGGCCCGTCACGGCGGTGGCGCGTTCTCCGGCAAAGATCCATCGAAGGTTGACCGCTCGGCTGCCTACGCTGGCCGTTATGTTGCCAAGAACATCGTCGCGGCCGGCCTGGCCGAGCGTTGCGAGATCCAGGTGTCCTACGCCATCGGTGTCGCTCAGCCGACTTCGATCTCGCTGAACACCTTCGGCACCGGCAAGATCAGCGATGACAAGATCATCAAGCTGGTACGTGAAGTGTTCGACCTGCGTCCATACGCAATCACCACCATGCTCGATCTGCTGCACCCGATGTACCAGGAAACTGCAGCCTACGGCCACTTCGGTCGCGCACCGCAGACCAAGACTGTTGGCGAAGACACCTTCACCACCTTCACCTGGGAAAAAACCGACCGCGCCGACGCCCTGCGCTCCGCTGCTGGTCTGTAAGACTTCCCCGGCTGCACAAAAAGCCCCGCACGGTTCGCGCCGTGCGGGGCTTTTTCATGCCTGCAATGCCACCTTGAACACAAACAAGGAACCCTGTGGGAGCGGGCTTGCCCGCGAAGAGGCCAGCTCTGGCGACCTGAGTTTCAGCCCTGAAACACGATGCAAAACACCCACCCGGTGCTGCTCCAAATCCTGACTAGCCTTCAAGCATTCCCCCTGAGCAAGGACGCTCACCATGCTTGCCACGCTGCGCCTGTTTTCAGTTGTTCTGCTGAGTTTCACCCACCTGATCGCTTACGCCGCCTGCCCCGACTGGTCTGCCGCCAAAGCAACCAACGAAATCAGCGCCCTGCAAAAACAGCTCGACCAATGGGACGACGCCTATCACCGCGAAGGCCGCTCGCTGATCGCCGACGACCTCTACGACCAGGCCCGCCTGCGGATCAATGAATGGCGACAGTGTTTCCAGCAGCCCGCAGCGCCCGACCCCGTACGCAGCGCATCTGGCTCAATTGCGCATCCCGTTGCCCACACTGGCCTGGATAAACTGCACGAAGCGGCGGCCGTACAAGCGTGGCTGAAGGATCGCCAGGATGTCTGGGTCCAACCCAAGGTCGATGGCGTTGCAGTGACGCTGATCTACCGGCGCGGCCTGCTGCAGCAAGCGATCAGTCGCGGAGACGGTATCAGCGGCCAGGACTGGACAGCGTCGGCGCACAAGATCGCAGCCATTCCTCAACAACTGACACAGCCCCGCGATCTGCTGGTGCAGGGCGAACTCTACTGGCGCCTGACTCAACATGTGCAAGCCCGCGCCGGCAGCGTCAACGCGCGCGCCACCGTCGCCGGACTGATGAACCGTAAAACCCTGAGCGAGGAGCAGGCGGCCGGAATCAGTCTGTTCGTCTGGGATTGGCCACAAGGGCCGGCGAGCCTACCCGAAAGAACAGCGACGCTGGCGACATTGGGTTTCGCCACCACGGCGCCGTTCAGTCAGTCAATCGACCATCTTGGGGATGCGCAAAAATGGCGCGAGCACTGGTATCGATCGCCACTGCCATTCGCCAGCGACGGTATTGTCCTGCGTCAGAGCCAGCGGCCAGCGGCGGAGCGCTGGCAGGCAAGCGCACCCTACTGGGCCGTGGCCTGGAAATACCCGTTTGCACGAGCGCTGGCCGAAGTGCGCAAGGTTGATTTCAAAATCGGCCGCACCGGCCGCATCACCCCGGTGCTGGAACTGACGCCGGTCATGCTCGATGACCGGGAGATAAAACGTGTCAGCGCCAGTACGCTCAAGCGCTGGCAGGCACTCGACATCCGTCCCGGCGATCAGGTGGCAATCAGTCTGGCCGGGCTGACGATTCCCCGGCTCGACAGCGTGGTGCTGCGCACAACAGAGCGGGCCGCCATCGACATACCCGACGCCAGTGATTTTCACACTTTGAGTTGCTGGCAACCAATACCCGGCTGCGAAAGCCAGTTTCTCGCGCGCCTGACCTGGCTCAGCGGCAAACAAGGGCTGGCAATGCCCCATGTGGGCAAAGGCACCTGGGAGAAACTTCTGGAAACAGGCCGTCTGAATAACCTGCTGGATTGGTTGACCCTCGATGAGCCAGAGCTTGCTAACATTGCTGGCTTCGGCGAGCGCAGCAGCGCACGCCTGATACACAGCTTTCACAGCGCCCGACAAAGGCCTTTCGCGCAGTGGCTCAAAGCGTTGGGGCTGCCGCCGACAGGCGGGGTTCAACTGGCTGATTCATGGCAAGCGCTGGCACAACGAAATACCGAACAATGGCAGGCTGAAGCCGGAATCGGCCCCGGACGCGCAGCGCAATTGAGCGCATTCTTTCGCGACCCGCAGGTGCTGGCCATCAGCGAACAATTACATGCCGCCGGAATCGACGGTTTCTGAACATGCAATCCCCGCACGCCGGGAACCCAAGGGCCGCCGAGGCGCTCCAACTGCGCAGCGCCCGACTGACCCGATTGCCTTTGCACATGGAGCTTTTATGAAACTTCTTTCACCGCTCGCCCTGCTGACCCTCTGCGCCGTGATGGCCGCCCCCGTAATGGCCGACGAAGACGCCCCGGGGCTGACCGGTTGCGCCGCCAAGAAGCAGGGCATCATCAACCAGATCGAACAGGCCAAGTCTCGCGGCAATGCCGATCAGCAGGCCGGCTTGCAAACGGCACTGGATGAAGTGACGAAGAACTGCACGGATGCCGGCCTGAAGAAAGAACGCGAGAACAAGGTGCTGGATGCCAAGCACGAAGTCAGCAAGCGTCAGGCTGATCTCGACAAGGCGATGAAGAAAGGCGATCCGGAGAAGATCGACAAGCGCAAGAACAAGCTCGCCGAGTCGCGCAAGGAACTGCAGGACGCGCTGGACCAATTGGACAAGTAACCGGCATGCGGTGAATTTGATGCTCTCTTCGCGAGCAAGCCCGCTCCCTCAGGGATTGTATGAACCTCACAAATCCAATGTGGGAGCGGGCTCGCTCGCGAAGGCTTCATCTCAAACAACAGAGATCAATGATCCCGAAACTCTTTATGGCAAGCGCTGCAGGCATCTTCAACTTTCTGCACGGCAGGCCCCAGGTTGCTGGCCTTGTACGGCTGAACCTTGCTGACGCTCACCAATTCACCGGTGGTTGCCTCAAGGTTGCGGGCCAGTTCCTGAAAGCGTGCCTGACGCAGCCAGACATCATCCTTGGCACTGGTGTGATCTTCTTCGCGCACCTGCGGGAAATGCTTCCACGGCTCATGGGACAACGCATCGAGTTTCACCGCACCGTCGGCGAATTTCGGTCCGTCGAACGGAATGCGTCCACGCAACATGCCGCCCAGCTCTTCGCCGGTCTTGAGCATCTGCTTGAAGATCGCCTTGCGTTGACCCAGCGGCGAATTCGGGTCGACACCGCCACAGGCGGACAAGGTCAGACAGGCCAGCAATACAACAGAAATTCTTTTAAGAGTCATGGTGGCTTCAGGTCACGGAATTCGGCGGCCAGTATCCTCGCGTCGCCGACAAACACCAATAGCCCTATTAAAAATACGGGTTGCCTGAGCGCATGGAGCACTCGGGCAACCGGCACAGGAATCACTCCATGAACAGCCGCTTCAAGGCCTGGCGTCACCCTTTGATCGCAACCCTTCCGCTGCTGGCAATCCTCGCCGGCTGCACGGGCGGCGACACCGCCAAACCGAAAATCCACGCCTTGGCCACTTACTCCAGCGCCACCTGGGAAGCTTTGCCAGCCGTGTCCGACAGCGATCTGGTCGCCGGCTTCGGCTCATGGCGCAGCGCCTGCACCCGACTCAAGGCCGACCCGGTCTGGGGCGGCACCTGCGCCGCCGCGGCCAACGTGCCGCAGAGCGCCAGCGAAATCCGCAGCTTCCTCAAGCAGAACCTCGACGTGTTCGGCCTGCGCGCCGAGCATGACAACCCCAACGGTCTGATCACCGGTTACTACGAACCGGTCTACCCCGGCAGCCTGACGCCCACCGACGCCGCCAACGTGCCGGTGTATGGCGTGCCTGAAGACATGATCATCGTGTCGCTGGACAGCATTTATCCGGAGCTCAAGGGCAAGCGCCTGCGCGGTCGTCTCGAAGGTCGCGTGCTCAAGCCGTATGACGACGCCGCGACCATCGAGTCCAAAGGCGTCAAAGCCCCCGTGGTGGCGTACCTGACCGATCCGATGAACCTGCAATTCCTGCAGATTCAGGGCTCCGGGCGGATTCAGACGGCGGACGGCAAACAACTGCGCATCGCCTACGCCGACCAGAACGGCCACCCGTACCGACCGATCGGCCGCTGGCTGGTGGAACAGGGTGAGCTGAAGAAAGAAGACGTGACCATGAGCGCGATCAGCAACTGGGCCAAGGCCAACCCGTCGCGCATTCCGGAACTGCTCGGCAGCAACCCGAGCTATGTGTTTTTCACCCGCAACCCGGACAGCAACGAAGGCCCACGCGGCTCGCTGAACGTACCGCTGACGGCCGGTTATAGCGCAGCGGTGGACCGAAAAGTGATTCCGTTGGGCAGTCTGCTGTGGCTGTCGACCACCCGCCCTGACGGCACGGCACTGGTGCGTCCAGTGGCGGCGCAGGACACCGGCGGCGCGATTGCCGGCGAGGTTCGCGCGGACCTGTTCTGGGGCACTGGCGATGCGGCCGGGCAACTGGCCGGCGACATGAAACAGCAGGGTCAGATCTGGATGCTCTGGCCTAAAGGCGCGGCGTTGCCGCAAGTGCCGCAAGTCGCCGACACGGTGAAGGACAAACCTTAAGTTCCTCAGCGCCTTCGCGAGCAAGCCCGCTCCCACAGTTAGCATGTGTACTACTGTGGGAGCGGGCTTGCTCGCGAATAGGCAGGCAGCAACACCCCAGAATCAGACAGACACAAAGAAGAACGAAGCAATCAGCCCCATCCCGATAAACCACACCAGCGACCGCAGAATCGCCCAGTCCGCCAGGTAGCAGATGATGTACAACAGGCGACTGGTGATAAACATCACCGCCAGCACATTCACCGTCACCAGCTGCGCGGTGCCCACCAGATGCGCGACGATCACCGCGATGGCGAATGCCGGCATCACCTCGAAACTGTTCAATTGCGCCGCATGCGCACGGCGGGCCACACCGTTCAGACTTTCCAGAAAGTCCCGAGGATCATGGTTGTCGCTCAGCCGGTAGCCACCCACTGCCTTGGCCACGCCGGTGCAGATATAGGGCAGGAAAATCGCGATCAACACGCACCACAGAGCTACCGTCATAAAGCCGTCCTTCTTTGATTGATGGAAAATGGCGGGCGGTCAGAACTTCATTACCAGCATGCCGATCAATACCAACCCACAGGCTAAGAGCCGCGGCCTGCCGAAAGGTTCTTTGAGGTAACGCATGCCAAACAGCACCACCAGGATCACGCTGATCTCGCGCAATGCTGCCGCCTCGGCAATCGACCCCAACTGCATCGCCCACAGCACCAGAGCGTAGCTGAACAACACGCAGAACCCGACCGCCAGCCCCAGCTTCCATTGCTCGCGCCAGAACACCAGGAACGCCGGGCGTTTGGCGACCCATGCCAGCAACGGAAACGGCCAGGCGCTGAGCAGCGTGACCCAGACCAGGTAATCCAGCGGATGCGACCAGCGCCGCAAGGCCTGACCGTCGATATAGGTGTAGCAACCGATGCACAGCCCGATCAGTGCCACCACCGGTAGCATCGACCAGGGGAGATGCTTCCCGCCGCCGCCCTGCCAGAGCAGGCAGGCCATGCCCAACGGAATCAGCATGATCCCGAAGATCTGCTGCGCAGTGAGCACTTCGCCGGCGAAGATCAGGGTCAGCGCCAGCACCACCAGCGGCGACAATCCGCGCATCAGCGGATAGACCAGCCCGAGGTCGCCGACCCGATAAGCCTGAATCAACAGATAGCGATACAGCAGCTCGAACGCCGCCGAGGCCAGAATCCACGGCCAGATGTCCAGTGGCGGCAGGCTGATGAAGGGCGACGCCAGCGCCACGAACAACAGCGCCACCGTGTCCATGCAAGCCACCACCAACAACCGTTCGGCGCTGAACTTGATCAAGGTATTCCACGCCGCATGCAACAGCGCCGCTATCAACACCAGAACTGTCGCCGCCACGTTTCACTCCTTGATTTTTTGTTGTTGACCCTACACCAATGTGTGCGGCTGACCAACCGAGGGGACGTGATTGTGTCCCCACCCCGAGTCAGCCCATCCAACCTGTGCGCCGAAGAACAGGGGCGCTGTCTTTCCACCCCCATCCAAAGGACCCCGGATGCTTGAACTCGTAGCCGCTTTCATCTGCCTCACCACCCTCCTCACTTTCGTCAATTACCGCTTCATCGGCCTGCCACCGACCATCGGTGTGATGGTCACCGCGCTGATGTTCTCTCTGTTGCTGCAAGGCCTGAGCGTGCTCGGCTACCCCGGCCTCGAAGAACGCGTGCAGCAACTGATCGGCCAGATCGACTTCGGCGATCTGTTGATGAACTGGATGCTGTCATTCCTGCTGTTCGCCGGCGCCCTGCACGTCAACTTGAATGACCTGCGCAGCTACCGCTGGCCCATCGGCCTGTTGGCGACCTTCGGCGTGCTGATCGCCACCGCCGTGATCGGCAGCCTCGCCTATTACATTTTTGCCCTGTTCGGCTGGCACGTGAGCTTCCTGTACTGCCTGCTGTTCGGCGCGCTGATTTCGCCGACCGACCCGATCGCGGTGCTCGGCGTATTGCGTACGGCCAATGCTTCCAAGCCGCTGAAAACCACCATTGTCGGTGAATCACTGTTCAACGATGGCACGGCGGTGGTGGTGTTCACCGTGCTGCTGGGCATCGCCCAACTGGGCGAAACGCCGACCATCAGCGCCACGGCCATGCTGTTCGTTCACGAGGCGATTGGCGGCGTGCTGTTCGGCGGGCTGATCGGCTATCTGGTGTACCGGATGATCAAGAGCGTCCAGCAGCATCAGATCACGGTGATGCTGACCCTGGCGCTGGTGATCGGTGGTTCGGCGATGGCCAGCGAGGTGCACGTCTCGGCACCGATTGCGATGGTGGTGGCCGGTCTGATCATCGGTAACCTGGGGCGCAACCTGGCGATGAACGACATGACCCGCAAGTACCTCGACGGCTTCTGGGAGTTGCTTGACGACATGCTCAACGCCCTGCTGTTCGCGCTGATCGGTCTGGAGCTGTTACTGCTGCCGTTCAACTGGCTGCACGTGGCGGCGGCAAGCCTGCTGGCGGTGGCGATTCTGCTCTCGCGTCTGCTCACCGTGGCCCCGGCCATCGTCCTGCTGCGTCGCTGGCGCACGGTGCCGCGCGGCACCATCCGCATCCTGACCTGGGGCGGCTTGCGCGGCGGTGTCTCGGTGGCACTGGCGCTGGCCCTGCCATTGGGCCCGGAGCGCGATCTGCTGCTGAGCATCACCTACATCGTGGTGCTGTCGTCAATCCTGTTGCAGGGGCTGACCATCGGCAAATTGGTCAAGCACGCCACCCGTGACGAGCCAGCCACAGCGGCTGAGCCCGCGCACCACTGATCATTTTCCGATCTGCTGCGGATCAGGCTGTTCAACCTGGCCCGCAGACCCTTTCGGCTTTTCCGGGTCTTTCGGCGCACCGCTCTCGCTGCGTATCTGCGCATGGCTGATCAGGGCGAAGATGAAACTGCCGCCGATGATGTTCCCCGCCAACGTCGGCCCGGCGAACACCATCCAGAAATCACTCCACGGCAGCTCGCCGGCAAACACCAGATACGACACTTCCGCCGAACCGACCACGATGTGGGTGAAGTCGCCCAGCGCCATCAGGTAGGTGATGAGGATGATGATCCACATCTTCGCGCTCTCCATGGACGGGATCATCCAGACCATGGTGGCGATCATCCAGCCGGAGACGATGCCCTTGGCGAACATCTGGCTGGCGTGGTTTTCCATGACCTTGCGGCCGATTTCGAGGAAGGCGGCGTCGGTCTTGCTGTCGAAAATCGGCAACTCGAGCATCACGTACGCCACCAGAATCGTGCCGCACAAATTACCGAACAGGACGACGCCCCATAGCCGGATCAGTCGGCCGAAGTTGCGTATCGTCGGTTTGGTCATGACCGGCAGGACCGCGGTCAGGGTGTTTTCGGTGAACAGCTGCTGGCGGGCAAGGATCACCGCGAGGAAACCCGCGCAATAGCCGAAACTGGCGATCACCTTGAATTCGTCGCCCTCGGGCAGGCGCGAGTTGAGCAAACCCATGCCCATCAGCGACAGGCCCATCGTCAGCCCGGCGGCCAGCGCCGACCACCACAACGCGGCAATGCTGCGCTCCAGCTCCTGATCGCCCTGGGTGCGGATGATTTCATGCAGAACCGCCGCGCGTGGCGGCTGGTTTTTCTCGACTTCGTGTTGCTCCTTGGCCGAGAGGTCGGGGGTCTTGCCGTCGGTGGGGGTGGTCATGGCGTGGCAACCAGTGGGGGGCTTTCAGCTACGACCCCCGCCGTTCACAGCTGTTCACTGAGCAGATGAATCTTCGGTGAATACAAAACCGCATTCGCGAGCAAGCCCGCTCCCACAGTTGACCGAGTTGCGGGGCAGCACGCGGTCTGATGTGGGAGCGGGCTTGCTCGCGAAGGGCGCACCGCCGATGTCACTTGGTGACTAATTCATCTTCCTGAAACTGATCTTTCACATATTTGATTTCAGTGCGCCCGTGCGGCGCCGGCAGGCCGTCTTCGCCGAGGTTGACGAAGACCATCTTCTCGACCGTGAGGATGCTCTTGCGGGTGATCTTGTTGCGCACCTCGCAAGTCAGGGTGATCGAGGTGCGGCCGAACTCGGTGGCGGTGATGCCCAGTTCGATAATGTCGCCCTGACGCGAGGCGCTGACGAAGTTGATCTCGGAAATGTACTTGGTCACCACGCGCTGATTGCCCAACTGGACGATGGCGTAGATCGCCGCTTCCTCGTCGATCCAGCGCAGCAGGCTGCCGCCGAACAGGGTGCCGTTGGGGTTCAGGTCTTCGGGTTTTACCCATTTGCGGGTGTGGAAATTCATCTTCACTCCTGAGTGTCTTGCCCAATGATGGGGCCATCTTGGCAGACTGAGCGGTCAGGCTCCATGAGCCTTCTACTATGGTCGCTATTAGCGATCTTCATTTGGCCGACAGAAACCCTTTGGAAGATCAGTCTAGACGGCTATAATCGCCCCCGTTTCAAAACGGTAACGTTCACTTGCTACCGTTTTCCCGCCACCTGTCCGAGGGGCGCTGCAGCAGGTTCAACCTGTCAGGCTCGGATGGGGCGTTGACTGGCTCAGGCCAGACACTAAACGCACAACGGCGCCCATTCGCATACATTACGAATGGAGGCTCTTCATGAGCGCTGTTATCACGCCTGCCGATTTTAACGATTACAAAGTTGCCGACATGTCCCTGGCTGCCTGGGGCCGTCGCGAAACCATCATCGCCGAATCGGAAATGCCGGCCCTGATGGGTCTGCGCCGCAAGTACGCTTCCGAGCAGCCGCTCAAGGGCGCGAAAATCCTCGGCTGCATCCACATGACCATTCAGACTGCCGTGCTGATCGAAACCCTGGTTGCCCTGGGTGCCGAAGTACGCTGGTCGTCCTGCAACATTTTCTCCACCCAGGATCAGGCTGCTGCGTCCATCGCCGCTGCCGGCATCCCGGTTTTCGCCTGGAAAGGCGAGACTGAAGAAGAGTACGAGTGGTGCCTGGAGCAGACCATCCTGAAAGATGGCCAGCCATGGGACGCCAACATGATCCTCGACGACGGCGGCGACCTGACTCAGCTGCTGCACGACAAGTACCCTCAGGTGCTGGATCGCGTTCACGGCGTGACCGAAGAAACCACCACCGGCGTACACCGCCTGCTGGACATGCTGGCCAAGGGCGAGCTGAAGATCCCGGCCATCAACGTCAACGACTCGGTAACCAAGTCCAAGAACGACAACAAGTACGGCTGCCGTCACAGCCTGAACGATGCGATCAAGCGCGGTACCGACCACCTGCTGTCCGGCAAGCAAGCGCTGGTCATCGGTTACGGTGACGTGGGCAAGGGTTCGGCCCAGTCCCTGCGTCAGGAAGGCATGATCGTCAAAGTCTCCGAAGTCGACCCGATCTGCGCCATGCAAGCCTGCATGGACGGTTTCGAACTGGTTTCGCCGTTCATCGACGGCATCAACGACGGCACCGAAGCCAGCATCGACAAAGCGCTGCTGGGCAAGATCGACCTGATCGTGACCACCACCGGTAACGTCAACGTTTGCGACGCCAACATGCTCAAAGCGCTGAAGAAGCGTGCTGTTGTCTGCAACATCGGTCACTTCGACAACGAAATCGACACCGCTTTCATGCGCAAGAACTGGGCATGGGAAGAAGTGAAGCCACAGGTACACAAGATCCACCGTACCGGCCCGGGCGCATTCGACGCGCAGAACGACGACTACCTGATCCTGCTGGCCGAAGGCCGTCTGGTGAACCTGGGCAACGCTACCGGTCACCCAAGCCGCATCATGGACGGTTCGTTCGCCAACCAGGTTCTGGCACAGATCTTCCTGTTCGGCCAGAAGTACGCCGACCTGTCGCCAGCCCAGAAAGCTGAGCGCCTGACCGTTGAAGTACTGCCGAAGAAACTCGACGAAGAAGTGGCCCTGGAAATGGTTCGCGGCTTCGGCGGCGTGGTCACTCAACTGACCAAGCAACAGGCTGACTACATCGGCGTGACCGTCGAAGGCCCGTTCAAGCCGCACGCTTACCGCTACTAACAGGCGCTGACTGCTCGCTATCCCTGTGGGAGCGAGCCTGCTCGCGAAGGCGGCTTAACATTCAACATCCGTGTTGTCTGTCCCAGCGCTTTCGCGAGCAGGCTCGCTCCCACATGAGATTGCAGCGCCTCGAAGGTTCTTGTTTTCAAGGGTATGACCATGTCCCAAGACCGTCGCTACAGCTTCGAGTTCTTCCCGACCAAGACCGATGCTGGGCATGAAAAACTGCTCGCCACTGCCCGTCAGCTGGCCACTTACAACCCCGACTTCTTTTCCTGCACCTATGGCGCTGGTGGTTCGACCCGTGATCGCACCCTCAACACCGTTCTGCAACTGGAAAGCGAAGTCAAAGTACCGGCCGCACCGCACCTGTCGTGCGTCGGCGACAGCAAGGACGACCTGCGCGGCCTGCTGAACGAATACAAGGCAGCCGGTATCAAGCGCATCGTTGCGCTGCGCGGCGACCTGCCGTCCGGCATGGGCATGACCAGCGGCGAGCTGCGTCACGCCAATGAACTGGTGGAATTCATTCGTGAAGAAACCGGTGATCATTTCCACATCGAAGTCGCCGCTTACCCGGAGATGCATCCGCAAGCGCGCAACTACGAAGACGATCTTGCCAACTTCGTGCGCAAGGCTCGCGCCGGCGCCGACAGCGCAATCACCCAGTACTTCTTCAACGCCGACAGCTACTTCTACTTCGTCGAACGTTTGCAGGCGCTGGGCGTGGATATTCCGGTCGTGCCGGGGATCATGCCGATCACCAACTACAGCAAGCTGGCGCGTTTCTCCGATGCCTGCGGTGCGGAAATTCCGCGCTGGATCCGCAAGCAACTGGAAGCCTACGGCGACGACAGCCAAAGCATTCAGCGCTTTGGCGAGCAGGTCGTCAGCGAAATGTGCGAACGCCTGCTGCAGGGTGGCGCACCGGGGCTGCACTTCTATTCCATGAATCAGGCCGAACCGAGCCTGGCGATCTGGAACAACCTGAAGCTGCCGCGCTAAGCAACACCCGGGCAAGACCTGAAGATCGCAACTTTTGACAGTTTTCCGGCTCTGCGGAGTCTGTCAGAGGCTGCGATCTTTTGCTTTTAACGCCCGAAACAGAGCTTGTACAGCCACTTTCTGGCTCTTTCGCGTTTCTCGTCGTAATCTCAAGCCATGCCTTTGATCGCGCAGTTATTCACGGTGCTGGTTTTTGCTTGCCTGAGCTTTGCTGCTCGGGGCGAGAAGTTGCGTATTGTCACCGAGCCGTGGGCGCCTTATGTCTACGAAGAGGGCGGTAAAAACCTCGGGCTGGACTACGAAACCACGGCCATCGTGTTCAAGCGCCTGGGAATCGAGGTCGAATGGCAGTTCCTGCCATGGAAGCGCTGCCTGTCGATGCTCGACACCGGCCAGGCTGACGGCGCTCTGGACATCTTTCACAGCAACGAGCGCGACGCCACCCTGCTCTACCCCATCGAACCGTTGTCGGACGTCGAGTTCGTGATGTTCTACGCCAACGACCGGCCACACCCGTTCCGCCAGCTCGAAGATCTCAAAGGCCTGACCATCGGCACCTCGCCGGGGTATCTGTACAGCCCGGATTTCAGGGAATCGACGTTGTTCACCCGTGAACCGGCGCCGACGCACGAAGCCAATTTCGGCAAACTGCTGCGCGGACGCATCGACTTGCTGATCACCGATCGCCGCGTCGGTCAGCACTTGCTCGATCAGTTGAATATCCGCGATCAGATCACCGAAAACCCTACTGTTATTAGCCGCCAGAGCCAATATCTGGCGGTTCGCCGCAATGCCGGGATGGATCTGCTGGTGCAGCGTTTCGGCGCCGAACTCAAGCGTTTCAAGCACGAACCGGCCTACGCCGAGCTCAGCGCACGTTACGGCGCAGCGCCGGCTGGCACCGCGCCGCTGGGCAATGCCTCGGCCGACAGCAAAACCGTTGAGCAGCAGGAAAGCAGCGCGCAGTGATTGCTCTGTTATACTCCGGCGTTCCCGCCAGGCTCACGCCCGGACGCCCGGAACCGTAACAGGCCTCTAGACCCGCTACAGCGCAGCTTTTCAGCCCGCGCGAGCGCTCCTGACGTGCCTTCGAGACCGCAGCAGGACCGGACGGGGTCGCGTCCTCTTAAACGCGATTCGCGCCAGGCAAGACTCCCATTGGGCCAAGCCCTAACTAAAACAGGATTACTCATGTCCTTTGCTTCCCTCGGTCTCTCCGAGGCTTTAGTCCGTGCCATCGAAGATGCGGGCTATACCGAGCCTACTCCGGTGCAACAGCGGGCCATTCCCGCCGTGTTGCAAGGTCGCGACCTGATGGTTGCGGCACAGACAGGTACCGGTAAAACCGGCGGTTTCGCCCTTCCGATCCTGGAGCGGTTGTTCCCCAACGGTCACCCGGACAAATCCCAGCGTCATGGCCCTCGCCAACCGCGCGTACTGGTCCTGACCCCGACCCGCGAACTCGCGGCCCAGGTTCACGAGAGCTTCAAGATCTATGCTCGTGACCTGAAATTCGTCAGCGCCTGCATCTTCGGCGGCGTCGGCATGAACCCACAGGTTCAGGCCATGTCCCGTGGTGTTGACGTGCTCGTTGCCTGCCCGGGTCGTTTGCTCGACCTCTGCGGCCAGGGCAGCGTTGACCTGTCCCACGTCGAAATCCTCGTCCTCGACGAAGCCGACCGCATGCTCGACATGGGCTTCGTGCACGACGTGAAGAAAGTCCTCGCGCGTCTGCCGGCCAAGCGTCAGAACCTGCTGTTCTCGGCGACCTTCTCCAAAGACATCACTGATCTTGCCGGCAAACTGCTGCACAACCCGGAACGCATCGAAGTGACGCCGCCGAACACCACGGTCGAGCGCATCGAGCAACGCGTGTTCCGTCTGCCGGCCAGCCATAAGCGCGCCCTGCTGGCGCACTTGATCACCGCAGGCGCCTGGGAACAGGTGCTGGTGTTTACCCGCACCAAGCACGGCGCCAACCGTCTGGCCGAGTACCTGGACAAACACGGCCTGCCGGCTGTGGCGATCCACGGTAACAAGAGCCAGAACGCGCGCACCAAAGCCTTGGCCGACTTCAAGGCCGGTGAAGTGCGCATCCTGGTAGCAACCGATATCGCCGCCCGTGGTCTGGACATCGACCAGTTGCCACACGTGGTCAACTTCGAACTGCCGAACGTCGATGAAGACTACGTGCACCGTATCGGCCGTACTGGCCGCGCCGGTCGTTCGGGCGAAGCAATCTCGCTGGTTGCCCCGGACGAAGAAAAACTGCTGAAAAGCATCGAACGCATGACCAAGCAGAAAATCGCCGACGGCGACCTGATGGGCTTCGATGCCAGCACCATCGAGGCCGAGAAGCCTGAAGTGCGTGAGCGTCCGGACATGCGCAACCCGCGCAACTCCCGTGGCCCGCGTGGTGACGGTCCGAATGGCGGCGGCGGTGGCGGCGGTCGTAAAGACAAAGGCAAAGACAAGGGCAAGGAAAAACCGGCCGGTGAACGCGGCGAGCGCCCTGCCCGCCAGCAGAAACCACGTGAAGGCACCCCGGCCCGCGAACAGCGTCAGCCGTCGCAGCCGCCACGCGCCGCCGCTGATCGCGCCCCGGACGAGTTCCTCGACGACGATATCGATAACTTCGGTAACCGCGTTGACTACGTGCCGAAAGCTGCCCCGGCCGGTGGCCGTGGTCGCCGTCCAGGCGCGCCAGCTCAGGGCGCAGGTTCGGGCGCACCCCGTGGCGGTCAGCCGCAGGGTCGCCAGAACGGTCCGCGCAACAGCAACGGTTCGAGCACCGGCACCCCGCCGGCCAAACGCAGCGGCCCACGCAATGGTGCTCCGCGTGACGGCCAGGGCCGTCGCGACGAGTCCTCGCGCAACCGCCGCCCGGCTCGCGACGATCAGCCACGCGCCGAACCGGCCGTGCAGAATCCGCGCAGCAGTGGGCCGAAGATCATGCACAAGGAGTCCAAGGCTGACCGCTTCCCGACACCTGAGCAGCTCGATCAACTGCCGACCCGCCCGCGCGGCGAAAAACCAGCCTTGCTGACCCGCAATCGCTGAGTTATCGCAGCCATGAAAAATGCCCCGACTCGAAAGAGCCGGGGCATTTTTTATGCACAACACACACCTTTCCCTGTGGGAGCGGGCTTGCTCGCGAATGCGCCAGTCAGCCAACATCCCTTTCAATGACACACCGCATTCGCGAACAAGCCCGCTTTCACAGGGGGTTTGTGGTGATATGGGCTATGAGTACACAAAAAAAACGCCCCCGACCTTGCGACCGGGGGCGTTTTTGCATGACGGCGAAAATTACTTCGCTTTCACACCTTCAAACGAGATGTACAGGTCGACGTTGTTGGATGCCGGGCCCAGATCCATCATCTTGCCGAAATCCTGGCGATTGATGCTGGTGGTGCCTTCGAAGCCGGCACGGTAGCCGCCCCATGGATCCTTGCCTTCACCCAGGAACACAGCCTTGACCACGATCGGCTTGGTCACGCCGTGCAGGGTCAGGTCACCGGTCACGTCAGCAGTGTCTTTGCCAGCGGCGTTCTTGCCGGTGGATTTGACGCTGGTCGAGACGAACTTGGCGTCAGCGTATTTGCCCACGTCCAGGAAGTCTTTGCTGGCGATGTGCTTGTCGCGCTCGGCGTGGTTGGTGAACACGCTGGCGGTTTTCACGTTGAATTCGATTTTGCTGTCTTCAGGCTTGGCAGCGTCAAAGCTGAACTTGCCGTCGATGTCCTTGAAGGTACCGGTGATGAAACTGTAGCCCAGGTGGCTGATCTTGAAGTCGACGAAAGCGTGCTGGCCTTCCTTGTCGACGGTGTAATCAGCAGCCATCACGTTCGCGGACAGTACGGCCGAACCGATTGCCAGAGCGGCCAGAGTCTTTTTCAACATGCTTTCTTTTCCTTTGAGTCGAGGTTGAATTTCAGGCTTTGCGACCGAGCATTCGCGTCAGGGTCGCATCACGATCGATAAAGTGGTGCTTCAATGCTGCCAACGCATGGAGACCGGAAAAAATTACCAGCGCCCACGCCAGCCAGAGATGAATCACCCCAGCGGTATCTGCCTGATCCGGTAGCCCGGAGACCAGTGCAGGAACTTCAAACAGGCCAAACACCGGGATCCCGACACCGTCTGCGGTGGAAATCAGGTAACCGGCAATCATCACAGCGAACAGCGCGAGATACAGAAACCCGTGGCCGAACTTCGCGCCGATACGGGTCATCCGGCTGTAGCTTTGCAGTGTTGGCGGCGGTGGGCTGATAAAGCGCCAGAGCACCCGCAACACCATCACACCCAACAACACCAGACCGATGCTCTTGTGCAGATCCGGCGCGTCTTTGCGCCAGCTGCTGTAGTAATCCAGCCCCACCATCCACAGACCCAGTGCAAACAGCCCGAAGACTGCCAGCGCCACGCCCCAGTGCATGAAGATGCTGACCCAACCATAGCGTGAAGAAGAGTTACGTAGCTGCATTGCCCAAATCCTGTGAGAACTGCGAACCAAGACTAGCGAGTTATCTATCGAATTAAAGCGGAAAATTTTGCTTTGAAATATCGAGAAATACGATCAAGAGTCTTGAGCATAGTGGTTAAGGAAAGATTAACGGGGAAAGTGCGGTGCAGAATGCTGCGTACAGATCCGGAGTTTGTATTGCCTGAACCGGCCTCTTCGCGAGCAAGCCCGCTCCCACAGGGTGTACGCATTCCAACTGTGCGAGCCTGGTTTGGCAGGCAATAAAAAAGCGCGGCATGAAAGCCGCGCTTTTTCGTTCACCGCAAAGACTTACTGCGCTTTGCTGTCGGTGCTTGCCGCCGGTGCCGGAGTTGCTGCCGGTTTAGCCGCTGGCTTCTTCGCCGGTTCGGCTTTTTTCGCTGCTGGCTTGGCCGGGGCTTTTTTCGCCTCGGTTTTGGCCGCAGGCTTCTTCGCCGCAGGCTTGGCCGCCGCTTTCTTCGCCGGCTCGGCTTTCACCGGGGCCGCTGGCTTCGGTGCTTCCACCGGAGCTGGCGCAGGGGCTGGAGCCGGTGCAGGCGCTGGTGCCACTGGCGCTGGAGCGGGCTCAGGTGCCTTCACTGGCTCTGGTTTTTTCTCATCATCCGAGCCACCGAACAGGTTGCTGAAGAAGTTGCCCTTCTTCGCCGCCACGGCACCCGCCGCGCCTGCCGCTGCTGCAGCCGGAACCACTTTGACCGGTTCAAACGACTTGCCGGCTGCCAGGTCTTCTACCTGACTGGCCGCACGCTGGCCGGTGCGCAGTGCGCCTTCCAGTGTGCCCGGGTACAAGGTGTCGGTATGTTCGCCAGCGAAGGTCACGCGTTGCAGCGGACGCTCCCACAGACGCCAGAACTTGCTGATCTGGCCCGGGCCGTAAGCCAGGTAAGCGCCGCCCATCGACGGGTCGGTGCTGTAACGGCGGATTTCATAACCGGTGAACGAGCCACGGGCCTGTGGATAAAACGCGTGCAGACGGATCAGCACCTGATCGACCATCTGCTTGTCGCCGAACGCCTGCATCACCCGAGCGTTGTCGCCGGACAGGTTGATGACGACGTTGGCGCCGCCCTTGAGGGCTGGTTCGATCCAGAGCATGCCTAAACCTGCGTTGCTGTAGATCTCGCCGGACATGCGCGCCTTGCTTTCCCACACTGGCGTCTTGAACTTGAGCATGATCTGGTCACGCCAGCCGTAGTTGGTGCCCTTGATCGCGGCCAGATGCTGAGCGTCCAGCGCTGGCGTCAGCGCAATCTTGTTCAGTGCACGCAACGGCACCGCCAGCACCACGTAATCAGCCTGATAACCCACACTGCCGACCTTGACGGTCACGCCGTCCTTGTCCTGAGTGATGGCCGAAACCGGCGAGTTGGTCTTGATGGTCTTGATCTGCTTGACGAAGGCCTGGGCCAGCACCTGGCTGCCGCCCACCAGACGCGAGGCACGCAGATCACGGTCAGCGACGCCGCGATACACGCGGTTCTGCTGGGCGAAATACAGCAGCGACAGGCGCGAAGGCTCGTCGTAGTGAGTGCGGATGTCCTGGTTGATCAGCTGACGTGCAGTGGCCGGCAGGTTCTGCTTGTCGAGCCAGCTCGACACGTTGATCTGGTCCAGCGCATGCAGGGTGTTGGTCGCGGCCGGGTTTTGCGGATCGTCGATCGAGCGCGCCAGATCGTCGAGGGTTTTCTGGTAGCGCTTCAACGCATCGGCGGTGGCCGGCTGCTTCGTCGCCAGATCGGCTGCGGAGAAATACTCGCCGTCGATCAGATAACCCGGTGTGCGCACGAACTCAGGGGCCGGCGTGGTGCTCAGCTTGAAGGTCGAGACGTACTTGTTCAGCACCGGCTGGGTCTTGTCGTTGCCGATCCACTCGCTGGTGGCCATGCCGGAACGACCACCCAGGCTCGGTTTGGCTTCCAGCAGCGTGACCTGCCAGCCCTTGTTCTGCAGCTCGTAAGCCGCGGTCAGGCCCGACAGGCCGCCGCCGATCACGATTGCGGTTTTATCCTTGGCCAGCGCCGTAACGCTGAACAGCCCCAACATCACCAGCGCACAGGCGCGCAGCCAACCGACAGACATTCAGCGAACTCCGGAAATACACGTAGGAAAAAGCAGTTTTGCGGGCCAGACGACCCAAAGAACCGCGAAGAATACGTCAGCCATCAAAACGCCGCCAGCGACGTCTATCGCCCCATACAAAGTAGCTCAATCGACGCAATGGGTTGTCCCGGCGCGATGCATTGCATAGGCTTGCGCGATTGTTTGCCCGCGCCTGACGCGAGCCGCCTCGAGGAGACTGTAAATGGGCCTGAATAACCAGTGGATGCAACGCGACCTCGCCGTGCTGTGGCATCCCTGCACCCAGATGAAAGACCACGAACAGCTGCCGCTGATCCCGATCAAACGCGGTGAGGGCGTGTGGCTCGAAGACTTCGAAGGCAAACGCTACCTCGACGCCGTCAGCTCCTGGTGGGTCAACGTGTTCGGCCACGCCAACCCGCGCATCAACCAGCGCATCAAGGATCAGGTCGATCAACTGGAACACGTGATTCTGGCCGGATTCAGCCATCAGCCGGTGATCGAACTGTCCGAACGTCTGGTGAAGATGACGCCGCAAGGCCTGAACCGGGTGTTCTACGCCGATAACGGTTCGTCCTGCATCGAAGTCGCGCTGAAAATGAGCTTTCACTACTGGCTCAATCGCGGCCAGCCGAACAAAAAGCGCTTTGTCACCCTGACCAACAGCTACCACGGCGAAACCATGGCAGCGATGGCCGTCGGCGATGTGCCGCTGTTCACCGAAACCTACAAAGCCCTGCTGATGGACACCATCAAGGTGCCGAGCCCCGATTGCTACGGGCGCCCCGAAGGCATGAGCTGGGAAGAACATTCGCGCAACATGTTCGCGGCCATGGAGCAGACTCTGGCCGAAAATCATGACAGCGTCGCGGCAGTCATCGTCGAGCCGTTGATTCAGGGCGCCGGCGGCATGCGCATGTACCACCCGGTGTACCTCAAGCTGCTGCGCGAATCCTGCGACCGTTATGGCGTGCACCTGATCCTCGACGAAATCGCCGTCGGCTTCGGCCGCACCGGGACGATGTTCGCCTGCGAACAGGCCGGCATCCGCCCGGACTTCCTCTGCCTGTCGAAAGCGTTGACCGGCGGCTACCTGCCGCTGGCGGCGTGCCTGACGACCGACGAGGTCTACAGCGCGTTCTACGACGACTACCCGACCCTGCGCGCCTTCCTGCATTCGCACAGCTACACCGGCAACCCGCTGGCGTGCGCGGCGGCACTGGCGACGCTGGATATCTTCGAGCAGGACAACGTCATCGAGAACAACAAGGCCCTGGCCCAGCGCATGGCCTCGGCCACCGCGCATCTGGTCGATCACCCGAACGTGTCCGAAGTGCGCCAGACCGGCATGGTCCTGGCGATCGAGATGGTCAAGGATAAGGCCACCAAAGAGGCCTACCCCTGGCAGGAACGGCGCGGCCTGAAGGTGTTCCAGCATGCGCTGGAGCGCGGCGCGTTGCTGCGGCCGCTGGGCAGCGTGGTGTATTTCCTGCCGCCGTACGTGATCACCCCGGAGCAAATCGACTTCCTCGCCGAAGTGGCCAGCGAGGGCATCGACATCGCTACGCGTGACAGCGTGAGCGTGGCGGTGCCGAAGGATTTCCACCCCGGTTTCCGCGATCCGGGCTGATTCGGCTTACTTGAGATTTGCGGTGTCTGGACTGGCGCTTTCGCGAGCAGGCTCGCTCCCACAGGGGAATGCATTTCAAATGTGGGAGCGAGCCTGCTCGCGAATGAAGTCGACACCGATCCAACTGATTCACATCTTTCCAGAGACCCCGAAATGAGACTGTCCCGCTTCTTTATCGACGCGCCCCTGAGCACCGGCGAACACGAACTGCCGGAAGCCCAGGCGCATTACATCAGCCGCGTGCTGCGCATGGCCGAGGGCGATGCGGTGCAGTTGTTTGACGGCTCCGGCCATGAGTTTCGGGGCGCCCTGCTGGAGGTCGGCAAGAAGCGCGTGACCGTACAGATCGACGAGCAATTCGCCGGTCAGGTCGAATCGCCGCTGCATATCCACCTCGGCCAGGGCCTGTCCCGGGGCGAGCGCATGGACTGGGCGATTCAGAAAGCCACCGAGCTGGGCGTGAATGAAATCACCCCGATCTTCAGCGACCGCTGCGAAGTCCGGCTCAAGGATGAGCGCGCCGACAAACGCCTGCTGCACTGGCGTCAGGTGGCGATCAGTGCCTGTGAGCAGTGCGGCCGTTCGCGAGTGCCGGTGATTCATCCGCCAGTGTTGTTGGCTGACTGGATCAAGCAGACCGAAGCTGAGTTGAAACTGGTGCTGCATCCGGTGGCGGAGCCGTTGGTGAGTCACGCCAAGCCTTCGAGCCTGGCCTTCCTCATCGGCCCGGAAGGCGGGTTGTCCGACGCCGAAGTCGAGCAGGCCAAGGGCAGCGGTTTCCACGCGGCGCGCCTTGGCCCACGTGTATTGCGTACCGAGACGGCACCGGTGGTCGCATTGGCGGTGGCCCAGCAACTTTGGGGTGATTTCTAGGGCCTCTTCGCGAGCAAGCCCGCTCCCACAACAGATCTCCAGTGAACACACATTTTGTGAACACAGAAAATTCACTGTGGGAGGGGGCTTGCATTGGCGGTGGCCCAGCAACTTTGGGGTGATTTCTAGGGCCTCTTCGCGAACAAGCCCGCTCCCACAACAGATCTCCAGTGAACACACATTTTGTGAACACAGAAGATTCACTGTGGGAGGGGGCTTGCATTGGCGGTGGCCCAGCAACTTTGGGGTGATTTCTAGGGCCTCTTCGCGAGCAAGCCCGCTCCCACAACAGATCTCCAGTGAACACACATTTTGTGAACACAGAAAATTCACTGTGGGAGGGGGCTTGCATTGGCGATGGCCCAGCAACTTTGGGGTGATTTCTAGGGCCTCTTCGCGAGCAAGCCCGCTCCCACAATAGATCTCCAGTGAACACACATTTTGTGAACACAGAAGATTCACTGTGGGAGGGGGCTTGCTCCCGAATGCGGTATGTCATTCGACAAAGATGTCAGCAGCAAGCCCCCTCCCACCAGCATTGCGTTCACAGGACATAAAACAGAATCGCCACAAAGTGCAGCAAACTCCCGGCAATCACAAACAGGTGCCAGATCCCGTGCGCATGCCGCAACCGGTGATCAAGGGCAAAAAAGATGATCCCCACGGTGTACAACACACCGCCCGACGCCAGCCAGGCAAACCCGGTCGTGCCCAGCGCCGCGATCAACGGCTTGACCGCCACCAGCACGATCCAGCCCATCACCGCGTAAATCACGATCGACAGAATTCGCGCCTCCGAGCGTGGCTTGATCTCTTGCAGGATGCCGATCAACGCCAGCCCCCAGACAATGCCGAACAGCGTCCAGCCCCACGGCCCGCGCAGCGTCACCAGACAGAACGGCGTGTAACTGCCGGCAATCAACAGGTAGATCGAAAAGTGATCAACCTTTTTCATGATTGCTTTTTTACGCCCGCGCACGCTGTGGTACACGGTCGAGGCGCTGTAGAGCACCAACAGAGTGAATGCGTAAATCGCCACGCTGACAATCTTCCACGGACTGCCGTCGAGACTGGCAATCACCAACATCCACACACCGCCGATAAACGCTGCCACCGCCCCGACCAGATGCGTCCAGGCGTTGAGTCTTTCCCCGTGATACATGTGTCGCTCACCTCATGATTCGTTACCGCAACGCGCAAGGCTCGGGCCTTGAGCGTAAAAGCGCAATGTTTCTGTTCAACGCGGGTCTGCACATGTCGTGGTAATTGGGCACAATCGGCCGATACCAAAAAGAGTCCGCGCCATGCTGATCGACGAAGAATTGACCCTGAAAAAACTCGAGGTGTTCCTCGCCTTCATGCGCACCGGCAATCTGGCGCGCGCCGCTGCCGAGTTACAGACCAGCAACGTCAGCGTGCATCGCGCCATTCATTCACTGGAAAGCGCCCTGCGCTGCCCGCTGTTCAAGCACGAAGGCCGCAACCTGACGCCGCTGGAAAGCGCTTATGTGCTGGAAGAGCGCGCGCAGAAGCTGATCAGTGATGTCGTCGAAAGCGTACGCCTGACCCGCGAAGCCGCCGGATTCTCTGCCGAACGCTTCAAGCTCGGCTCGCTGTATTCGCTGACGGTGAAGACCGTGCCGCAACTGATCATGGGCCTGAAGATACGCCGCAGCGAACTCAACATCGACCTGATCCTCGGCTCGAACATCGACCTGCTCTACAAGCTGAAAAACATGGAAGTCGACGCGATTCTGGTGTCGCTGGACGACAGCATCAACGACCCGGACTGCGAGCAGATCCCGCTGTTCTCCGATGACATCTTCCTCGCCACGCCGGCGGATTCCACGTTTGCCCAACGCACCGAAGTCGATCTGGCGCAGGTACGCGATGAAACGTTCATCACCTTGACCCAGGGCTTTGCCACGCATCAGGACGGTGTGCGGGTGTTCAAGCAGGCAGGGTTCGAGCCGAAAGTGGCGATGCAGGTGAACGACATCTTCACCCTGCTGAGCATGGTCAGTTCAGGCGTCGGTTACGCGTTACTGCCGGGGCGGATTGCGGCGGTGTACGAGAATCGGGTGAAGCTGATCCCGTTGCAGGAGAAGTACCGGTTGCAGCAGCACATCGGCGTGGTGTTTCTGAAGGCCAAGGAGCGCGATCCGAACCTGCTGGCGTTGCTGGCGGAATGTCGGATGTATGCCAATCGCCAGGCATGAGACCGTGTCGTCCCAATCGCGAGCAGGCTCGCGCCCACAGGGAAATGCATTCCAAGTGTGGGAGCGAGCCTGCTCGCGAAGGCGTCAGTCCAGACAGCAGATGCCTTAGCCCATCAACCCGCGCATCAGCAGAAACAACAGCGAAGGCCCGAGCAAACAACCCAACGCCGTATAGAACGCCGCCGTCAGGCAGCCATAGGGCACCAGTTTCGGATCGGTCGCCGCCAACCCGCCGGCCACGCCACTGGAGGTGCCCATCAAACCGCCAAAGATCACCGCACTGCGCGGGTTGTTCAGGCCGATCATCGGCGCCACGAACGGCGTCATCACCATCACCAGAATCGCTTTGATCAACCCCGCCGCAATCGACAGCGCCATCACCTCGGAACTCGCCCCAATCGCCGCGCCTGTCACCGGCCCGACGATGTAAGTCACCGCCCCTGCGCCAATGGTGGTCAGGCTCACTGCATCGGTGTAACCGAACGCCATCGCCACACCGACCCCGGCAACGAACGACGTGCCCACGCCGACAAATAATGCCAGCACCCCGACAAACCCGGCGCGCTTCAGCTCATCGACACTGACGCCGAACGCCGTGGCGACAATTGCGAAATCGCGCAGCATCGCGCCACCGAGCAAACCGATGCCCGACAGCAGCGGAATATCCACCACGCCTTTCTGCCCACCGGTCAGTGCACCGCCGACATACGACAGCACCAGTCCCAGCAAAATGGCGATGGCCGAGCCGTGCAGACGGCCCTTGGTGAAGGTGTTGGACATCCAGTAGGACACCCACATGGTCAGGCCGACAATCAGGAAGCCGCTGATCAAACCGTAGCCGGTGATGACTTTCATCATTGATTCGTACATGGCGCTCACCCCGCAGTCTTGGCAGGTGTGATCGGCGCCGGTTCCTTGTTACCCAGGCGCACCAGCACCGGCACCAAGGCAAAGGCGATGACCACGGCAAGCGTTCCCGCGAGGATCGCCATCGGCCCGCCCTTCAGCGCGCCGTAAACGTTTTGTTGCGCCGCCATGGCGACCACAATCGGAATGTAGATCGCACTCCAGAACTCGACGCCCTGCTCGGTCTTGCCTTTGAGCCAGCCGCTTTTGTTCAGGTAACTGCCCAACCCGATCAGCAGCAGCATCGCAATACCGACGCCGCCGACGTTGGCCGGCACGCCGATCAACTTGCCGAGCAGCTCACCGACCCAAATACCCACCAGCGTACAAAAGGCGAGAAACGCCACACCGTAAATAATCATTGTTGTAGTCCTCAAAGTGCATCGTCGAATGTTGTTTTTGTTGTTCGAAGCCTGAGTCGCGGCGGTTTATGGTCGGCGGCCACCCTCCTCGCGCAGCAGCGCCTGCAAGGTGTCGAGCCGCGCACTGTCGAAGGCAGTGACCGTGCCCTGTTCGAACACCCGGCGCGCCAGCCCGGTCAGTACGGCACCGGGTGGCAATTCGATGTGTAGACGCACGCCGCGCTCGTAGGCGCTTTGCACGGTGCCGCGCCAATCGACCACGCGGCACATGTTGAAGGCGAGATCGTCGCGCAACGCTTCTACTTTGGTCACAGGGCGCGCGCGACTGCCGCTCAGATAAGCCATCTGCGGCATTTTCAATTCGACGTTGGCGAAGGCTTTGGCAAGGGTTTGCGCCGGCTTTTCCAGCAGCGGACAGTGCGACGGCACACTCACCGCCAACCGTTTCGCCAGACCGGCGCCACGGCTGCGTGCCAGTTCGGCGACGGTTTGCATGGCCTCGTCACTGCCAGCAATCACCACTTGGTTATCGGCGTTGATGTTGGCCAGGTACACCGGCGCATCCTCGCTGTGCACCTGCGCCAGCAGCGTTTCGACGGTGGACAATTGCAGGCCGATGATCGCGGTCATGCCGTAGCCTTGTGGATAAGCCTGCTGCATCAACTCCCCGCGCAGGCTCACCAGATGCAGTGCATCGCTGAAATTCAAGGCCCCGGCGACCACCGCTGCCGGATAAGCGCCGATGGACAGGCCAGCGACGTAGTCCGCCGTCAGTCCGTCCTGCAACAACTGCCGCGACGCAGCGACGCCGACGATCAGCAGGCACAGCTGAACGGCCCGGGTGCTGCGCAACGCTTCGGGCGAATCGAGCAACGAGACATCTTCACCGAGCACATCACTGGCCTCGGTCAGCGTTGCTCCAGACAAGCGCTGGAGCATGCCCGCTTGCTGCGCGCCCTGGCCGGGGAACACCAACAGACTGCTCACGCTGCCTGCTCCTGCGGGTTCCACGGGTCAGCAACCAGACAAGCCTGATGTGCATTCTTCAGCAGCACGCGCGCCGACTCGCTGGCCCATTCGCGCAAAGCCACCGCACCGAATGGCGTCTGCAATTGCATGTCGACCCGGCACACCGCCTGATCGAAGCGCTCGACCAGTTTGCGTGCCTGATTGCGCGTCAGCACTTGCGGCGTGCGCAGGATCAGATCGAGATCGCTGCGCTCGTGCATCGCTGCAAAACCACTGGCCAATTCAAACCCGACACTGCCGCTGACGCCCCAGACCCAACCGCAATCATCGAGCCACGGCCGCAGTTGTTCAAGCGCCTGCATCACCGGTAAATCACGCTCGCAATCGACCCGACACAGCGCCTCGGGACTGACCCGACAGGCAATCGAATCGACCGGCATAAACGCCGCCAGCCGCTGCTCGCGCAACACTCCGCGCACGCCCACCGCCACCCGGCCTGCAGCGCTCACGGCGCGCCGCACCACCACCGGTTGCCCGGCTGCCAGCGACTCGACGGCCCACAGCGGCGCATCCGCCGGCAACTGCGCCGGCGTCATGCCCCAGAGCAGGTCGTGGGCCAGTGGCATGTTCACCACTGCGCCCTCAGCAGTTCGCGCACGCGGCTGGATGCTTGGCGATTTTTCGCGCCGAGACGGTTGCTCAAGTCAGTGCTGGAGATATCGTCGATGGCTTGTTTCAGGCACTCGCTCACTCGCGCCAGATCCTCCGCTGACGGCTGCTCGATCTGCTGCACCGAGAGGGTTTCCCAGAGCAATCCGAGGCTGGCGTAGCTGTCGATGTCATAAGCCATCGGCGGCACGCTGGCCGCCAGCGCTTCCAGTTCCTCAACGCTGCGCAAGGTCACTCGCGCCGCCGACGCCTTGCCCATCGCGTGCACCATCACGCCGGGATCGCGCAAGGCAATCAAGCGGTTGGCCTGATAACCGTGAGCGAGAAACGCCCCGGACATCGCCTTGCCCACCAACAGCGCAATCACCGGGTGGCCGGCCAAGCGGGCGCGGGCATAACTGTCCGCCGCACCGGCCAAAGCCTGATGAATGCCGAGCGCTTCTTCGCGGCGGCCATAAGCCTGGCTCGGTACATCGACGATGGCGATGATCGGACGCTTCTGCGCGTTGTCGCGATCAGCGCTGATCGCGTCATCCACAGCCTTGGCCAAGCCCCAGCCTTCGAGCAGGCCGACTTCACCGTTACGAGCGCGTGGAAAGCGGTTGTCCGGGTCAGCGACCACGGCGATAAAACGCCCCAACTCACCGTCGGCCACCTTCAACGATGGCGGCAACCCTTTCACCGCAACAGCCCCCGCGCTCAGGGCATTGAACCAGTTCAAACCGCGCAATGAATAACCGCTCATGAGCGCTCTCCTTGATACAGATCGCGAACCACCGCCGGTTCGATTTGCTGGTCAGTGTTCAGGCTGCCGAGGCGTTGAAGGAACCACTCGGCACGCTGACTGCGTGGTTGCGCCGGTAAACCTTGTTGCAGCAACTCGCCAACCTGCTGCCGAATCTTCTCCACATCATCGGCGACATAACGATCCACCAAGCCGCTAGCGAAACGCTGCTCGCCACCGGTCAGGCTCCAGATGAAGGGCCGGTCGCGCGAGTCGTATTCCTCGATCCCGGCTTCCTGCTCGATCACCTGCGGGCCGTTCAAGCCGAGGCGCGCTTCCTGGGTCACCAGCAAATAGCTGCACAGCGCGGCGGCAATCGACATGCCGCCGAAACAGCCGACGCTGCCCGCGACCACACCGACAACCGGCTGGTACTGCTGCAAATCGACAATCGCCGCATGAATATCGGCAATCGCCGCCAGCCCGAGGTTGGCTTCCTGCAAGCGCACGCCACCGGTTTCCAGCAGCAACACGGCGCGGGTCGGGATGCCCTTGCGGTTGTCTTCAGCGGCCAGTTCCAGCGCACCGGCAATCTTCGCCCCGCCGACCTCGCCGAGGCTGCCACCTTGAAACGCGCCTTCAATCGCCGCGATCACCACCGGCAAACCATCGAGGCTGCCCTTGGCGATCACCACACCATCATCGGCTTGCGGCACCACGCCCTGGCGTTCAAGCCACGGCGACATGACGCGCTGAAACGGGTCGAGCAATTCACGGCAGGTCCCGGCATCGAGCAAGGCTTTCGCCCGTTGCCGCGCACCGAGTTCGACGAAGCTGTGTTTGTGCAAAAGCGCCGCGCTGTCAGTCATGGCCGATCTCCTCGAAACCTTGTTCCAGCCGCAGCCGCACCACACCCGGCGTCGCACCGAAATCGTGAATATCGATGGCCATCGCCGGCGGCGTGGCGCCGTCGAACATCCGCGCAAACAGATGCTGCCAGCGCAGCTGTGCGCCGTTGACCGAGGTCTGCACATTGATCGTCAGCTTGCCGGCCAGTCCCGGCTCTATCAGCACTTCCAGATCACCCGAGCCGACACAACCGACCAGCGCGCGACCACGTGGCGGCTGCCCGGCGGGGAATTCAAAGGATAAGGTTTCCATCAAAACGCTCCCTGAAGGATGCCGTCGCGCTCGATTCGGTCGAGCAGCAGCGTGGCGGCGAGCAAGTCGGCGGCGCCACCGGGCGAGGCATTCAATGCGATGAGTTGTTGATCGAGTTCGTGCAGGCGCCGACGCCCGCTGAGGCTGGTGCTGCCGCCGGCATCGAGCACCGCTTGCGCGCCGCTTTGCATGGCGTGCAGGCCTTGTTCACCTGCGCGGTAAAGTACGCAGGTGTCGGCGAGGTCAGTCATGATCGCGAGCAAGGCGTCGAGCCGGGCATTCTGTTCGCCGTGGCCGTTGGCGCGGCTGCGTTTGAGTTGTGGCAGGCCACGTTGCAGTACGGACGGGAAGCCGAGTTGCGCTTCCTCGCGGGCACCGCGTGCGCCATATCGGAGGGCGACCTGGGCGCCGTGGCTCAAGGGTTTTGGTGCATGACGATCATCCAGCAAGGCCAGACGTGCGGCGCGCAGGGAGACTGCATTGGCGCTGGACGATTGCGGCTCCAGTGCAGCGGCAGTGATCAAAAGCCCCAAGGCCCAGATTGCCCCGCGATGGGTGTTTACACCGTTAGTGGTCGCGAGCATCGCTTGCTCGCCTTCGCGACCGATGCGGCCAATCGCTTCGCGCAATGGCAAACCGACCTCGCCTGTCGTGCTGGCAGCTTCGGCCATTTCCTTGAACGCCGGCCACAAAGACAACGCCGACGCGTGCATCAGGCCCAGGTGCAGATCGGTGTGCGCGCCGTTGCCACGACGGTCGACCAGCGCCGGTTTCGGCGACAGATCGGCTTCGTCGATCAGCGCATCCACCGCCAGATCCGCCAGGCGTTCGCTCAGGCTGAGGGGTTTCGCTTGCAGGTTGAGTGCGTGCATTACCAGCTCCTGAATTTGGCGGGCGGGTTGTACAGGCCGCCGGACCACTCGACCAGATCGGCCACACTTTTCGCCGCCAACAGTTCGCGGGTGGCGTCGGTGCGGCGGATGCCGAGGTCTTCGGGCAAGGCGATCAGACCTTCGCGGCGCATGCGTTCGGTGTCTTTGGGGTTGTGGCGCAGGCCGATAGCGGTCACGCCCGCCACCGCGGCGATCATCGCCTGGCGCTCTTCCAGCGAGCGCGCCTTGTACAGGTAGGCGATGCCCTCTTCGGTGAGCAGGTGGGTGACGTCATCGCCGTAGATCATGATCGGCGCCAGCGGCATGCCGCTTTTCTTCGCCACTTCCACCGCGTCGAGGGTTTCGACGAAGGTCGGTTTGCCGCCCTCCTGGAAGGTCTCGACCATTTGCACCACGAGTTTCTTGCCGCGTTCGAGCATCGGTTGCTGCGAGTCGTCGTGACGCATATCGAGCCACGCCGGGGTGCCGTGACGGCGGCCACGCGGGTCGTGGCCCATGTTTGGCGCACCGCCGAAACCGGCGAGACGACCACGGGTCACGGTCGAGGAATGGCCGTCGCCATCGACCTGCAACGTCGCGCCGATAAACAGGTCCACCGCGTACTGCCCGGCCAGTTGGCAGAACATCCGGTTGGAACGCAGCGAGCCGTCACGGCCGGTGAAGAACACGTCCGGGCGCGCGGCGATGTAGTTTTCCATGCCCAGTTCGGTGCCGAAGCAATGCACGCTTTCGACCCAGCCACTTTCAATCGCCGGGATCAGTGTCGGGTGCGGGTTGAGCGTCCAGTTGCGGCAGATCTTGCCCTTGAGGCCGAGGGATTCGCCGTAGGTCGGCAGAATCAATTCGATGGCGGCGGTGTTGAAACCGATGCCGTGGTTGAGCGACTGCACGTTGTGTTTTTCGTAGATGCCACGGATCGCCATCATCGCCATCAACACGTGCACCGGTTTGATGTGCCTTGGGTCGCGGGTGAACAGCGGTTCGATGTAGAACGGCTTGTCGGCCACCACCACGAAATCGACCCACGATGCCGGGATATCCACGCGGGGCAGTTCGCTGACATCGTCGACCAATTGGTTGACCTGGACAATGACGATGCCGTCGCTGAACGCGGCCGGTTCGATCAGTGCGGGAGTGTCCTCAGTGCTCGGGCCGGTGTAGATGTTGCCGGCGCGGTCAGCCATGAACCCGGCCGACAGCACGACGTTGGGGATCAGGTCCACCACCAGCCGTGCGTAGAGTTCGATGTAGGTATGAATCGCGCCGACTTCCAGCAGACCGTCTTCAAGCAGCTGGCTGATGCGCAGGCTCTGGGTGCCGGCAAAGGAGAAATCCAGTTTGCGGGCGATGCCGCGCTCGAACAGGTCGAGGTGCTCCGAGCGACCGACACTGGGCATGATCATGTGCAGATCGTGGAGCTTTTGCGGATCGGCCTTGGCCAGCGAGCGGGAAAGAAAATCCGCCTGCTTCTGGTTGTTGCCCTCAAGCACCACGCGGTCGCCGGGATGGATCAGCGCTTCGAGTGCGGCAACGATCTTGTCGGTGGGCAACACCACACCATCGGCCAGCCCGCGTACCTTGTCGAGGCGCCGCTGCTTCTCGTCACGCCGCCGCGTCCAGCGCGAGTCGGGGGAAATTGTTGTTGTCATGCTCACTCCACGGGGTTCGCTGTCGTGGAGCTACGTTAGGCGCGTGAAGGGTGGGCATCAATCAAGTGCGGCGGTGAATCATTACGCTGAGCGTAACGTTCACTGCCGCATTCGCGAGCAGGCTCGCTCCCACAAGGGTTCTGTGTCGTGCTCAAAATCCCGGATCACTGAAGATCCAATGTGGGAGCGAGCCTGCTCGCGAAGAGGCCAGCCGACGCATCGCAAATTCTGGATCAGTCTGTCTTTAAACAGTTGGGCTGAATGGGGTTTATGGCGCTGTAGAGATTCAGGATCTGCCTGTCGGATTGGGGTGTGGCGACTGACGCCTTCGCGAGCAAGCCCGCTCCCACAGGGGGTCGGTGGCGTACGCATAATCTGTATTCACTGAAGATCCAAGGTGGGAGCGGGCTTGCTCGCGAAGAGGCCAGCCGACGCATCGCAAATTCTGGATCAGTCTGTCTTTAAACAGCTGGGCTGAAGGAGGTTTATGGCGCTGTAGAGATTGAAGGTTTGCCTGTCGGATTGAGGGGCGGCGACTGACGCCTTCGCGAGCAAGCCCGCTCCCACAGGGGATCTTCAGTGAGCGCAGATTTTGTGCACGACACAAATCTACTGTGGGAGCGAGCCTGCTCGCGAAGAGGCCAGCCGACGCATCGCAAATTCTGGATCAGTCTGTCTTTTAACAGCTGGGCTGGAGGGAGTTTATGGCGCTGTAGAGATTGAGGGTTTGCCTGTCGGATTGAGGGGCGGCGACTGACGCCTTCGCGAGCAAGCCCGCTCCCACAGGGGATCTTCAGTGAGCGCAGATTTTGTGCACGACACAAATCTACTGTGGGAGCGGGCTTGCTCGCGAAGAGGCCAGTCAGCCCCCCACAAAGGCTGGATCAGTGAACCAGTCCTGCATCCACCAACAACTGCTCCAATCCCAACAAATCCGGCACCTTCGCCACTTGCTCCCCAACCTGCACCGCCGCCTGCTCCAGCGCACACAACGGCACATCGACATAACTCAACTGGCTGTCGAGCTTGTACGAGCGTGGAATCCCCTGCACCAGCAGCGCAATGAATTTGAGCTGCGGCAAGCCACCGAGGGCGTTGAGGATAACGATCCGCGCGCGCTCGCCGATGACGATTTTCTGCCCGCAGGCCGACTCGAAACTCAGCAACGGAATCTGCCGTTCACGCCAGCTCACCCGCCCCAGATACCACGGAGGGGTGTCCAGGTCGAAGGCGCTGGCCTGGTAGTCGATCAGCTCGGCCACAGCGACGTTGGGCAGGATCAGGTTGCGATCGGCCAGCGGCAGCAGCAGGCCGGTGAGTTGGCTGGTGCGCGCGTTGTGGCGGCGCTCATGCATGTTTCTTGCTCCAGTGAGCGATACTTTCGAGCAGCACCGATTCCTGGTACGGCTTGCCGAGGTAATCGTTGACGCCGATGGCCATTGCACGGTCGCGGTGTTTCTGCCCGGTGCGCGAGGTGATCATGATGATCGGCAGGTGTTGCAGGCGTTCGTCGTTGCGCACCTGGGTGGCGACTTCGAAGCCGTCCATGCGCGGCATTTCGATGTCGAGCAGCATCAGGTCGGGCATGTGCTCTTCGAGCAGCAGCATCGCATCAACCCCGTCCTTGGCGGTCAGCACGTTCATGCCATGACGTTCGAGCAAACGGCTGGTGACCTTGCGCACGGTGACCGAGTCGTCGACCACCAGCACCAGCAGTGGTTTCTGCGGCTCGCTGTCGATTTCCGCATGCGCCGGACGCTGCGCTACCCGCGCCTGCATCGCGCGGATCGGCGCCAGCAAGTCGAGAATCAGCACCACCCGGCCATCGCCGAGAATCGTCGCCCCGGACACCCCCTGCACCGCGCCGAACTGCGGGCCAAGGCTCTTGACCACGATCTCGCGGGTGCCGGCCATCGCGTCCACCTGCACCGCGATGCGCCGGTCATTGCACTGCACCAGCAGCACCGGCAATGGCAGGCTCTGGCCGAGCAGTTTCGGCCGGGGCGCGGTTTTCAGCAGCTCGCCCAGGTAACACAGTTCATGGCGCTGACCGCCGTAGTGATAGCTCGGCGGATCATTGCGGAAATGCCCCTCCAGATCATTCGGCAAGACGCGGACGATGCCTTCGATGGTGTTCAGCGGAATCGCGTATTGATCCTCGCCGCACTGCACCATCAGCGCCCGGTTGACCGACACGGTGAACGGCAAGCGAATGCGGAAATGCACGCCCTGCCCCCGCACCGAATCGATACTCATGGTGCCGCCGAGCTGACGGACTTCTTCGTGGACCACATCCATACCGACGCCGCGCCCGGAAATCTGGGTAATCTTTTCAGCGGTGGAAAAGCCCGGCTGGAGAATGAACTGCAGCACGTCGCGGTCACTGATCTCGGCATCCGGCGCCAGCAAGCCACGCTTGATCGCCTTGCGCCGCACCGCGTCCAGCGGCACCCCGGCGCCGTCGTCGCGGATATCGAAAACGATGTCGCCGCCCTCGCGCGACAGGTCCAGGCTGATCGTGCCCTGCGCCGGTTTGCCCGCCGCCAGTCGTACTTCGGCAGACTCCAGGCCGTGATCGACGGCGTTGCGCAACATGTGTTCCAGCGGCGCCGCCATGCGTTCCAGCACGTTGCGGTCCATCTCGCCTTCGGCGTTGTCGATGATGAACGCGACGTCCTTGTTCAGCTCTTCGGCGACCTGCCGCACGATGCGCTTGAGCCGTGGCAGCATCCTTTCGAACGGCACCATGCGCGTGCGCATCAGGCCTTCCTGCAATTCGGTGTTGATCCGCCCTTGTTGCTGCAACAGGTTCTCAGCGTCGTGGTTACGACGGTCGAGGGTTTCCTTGAGATCGAGCAAGTCGGAGGCGGACTCGAACAGTGCCCGCGACAGTTGCTGCAACTGCGAATGACGGTCCATTTCCAGCGGATCGAATTCTTCATAACCGAGGCGTTCGGCATCGACCTGCTGACGGCTGAGAATCCGCCCCTGGGTTTCGGTGTCGAGCCGGCGCAACTGATCGCGCATACGCTCGATAGTGGTTTCCATCTCGTTCAGCGCGGTTTGTGCATCGCTGACCTGTTGCTCGATACGCCCACGGAAAATCGAGGTTTCACCGGCCAGATTGACCAGCTCATCGAGCAGCTCGGCGGACACCTTGACCATGTCCGCAGCGGCATCAGCGGCTGGTGCCGCAGGCTCGGTCTTGGTCGGAATCGGCAGCAGCGGCGGCGTGTCGGGGGTCGCCGGATGGCTGAAGTTCTGGATCGCGCTGATCAGCCGATCCGCAGGCGGGCATGGCTGGCCGGCACGCACGCCATCGAGCATTTGCGCCAGTCGATCGTGCCCGCGCTGCACCAGCGCGAACAGTTCGGCGGACGGTTGCAGCACACCGCTGACGAGGCTTTCGTAGAGGTATTCCAGCTCATGGGCGAGGTCGCCGATCGGGCCGATCTCGACCATCCGCGCGCCGCCCTTGAGCGTGTGCAGGTCGCGCAACAGGGTTTCCACTTCCTGGCGATTGCCCGGCTCGGCCTGCCAGCGCAGCAACGCCGCGCCGGAGTTTTCGATGATGTCAAAACCTTCTTCGAGGAAGATCTCCAGCAGCTCCGGGTCATGCGCGGCGCTGTCGTGATCGGCGGCCGGTTGCGCGGCTTCGGCACTGCCGGATGCGCCCTGACGGAACTGGCGGATCGCCTCGATCAGCTCCTGCGCCGGGCGCAGCGGTTGATGGTCCTGCAACTGCTCAAGCAGCAACGCCAGGCGGTCATGGCTCTTGTGCAACAGCCGACCCAACGCATCGCTGTGACTGTAGCGGCGATCCACCAGCCCTTCGTAAAGACCTTCCAGCTCATGGGCCAGATCACCGATGGCATCGACTTCGGCCATCCGCGCGCCGCCCTTGAGCGTGTGCAAGTCACGCTGCAACGATGACAGCGGAGCGCCGTTGTCCGGGTCGCCCAACCAGCGCTGCAAGGCCTGGCCGGCGCTGTCGAGAATATCCACCGCCTCTTCAAGGAAGATCTCGACAATCTCGTCGTCCGGGGCGGTCTCGGCATTGGCTTGGGCGAGCTCGGCAGTCGCAGCACCCAGCTCATGGATGCTCAAGGTGCGACTGCCGTCGCTGCGGATCAGCCCCATGGACGTCGGGTCGAGGCTTTCATCCAGCAGTTCGTGCAAGGCGCGGATACGTTGCGGCTGCGGCGTGACTTCCTGGCCGGCGGCCAGTTCGTCGAGCATGTTGATCAACGCTTCGTGGGCGTTCTGCGCTTCCTGGAAAAACCTTTCGCTGACCGCCAGGCTGCTTTCTTCCACCGCACCATAGAGGTCGAGCAAGGCTTCGCACAGCACGTCCACCGGCAGCAGATCGGCGAGGTGTGCGCCCTCGCCCAAAGTGGTCAGTTCATCCAGCAGCGCGCTGAGTTCCTGGCGCTCGCCGGGGTGTTGCTGCCAACGCTGCAGCAGGCTTTCAGCGTCGAGCAGAATGTCCATGCCCTGGGCGAGGAAGTTATTGATCAGTTGCGGATCGCGTTTGATTCGCAAACCGGTATTCGGCGCATTGAGGATGGCTTCCAGACGTTCGGCGAGCAGTGTGCCCGTGCGTTTGATCAGCGACTGTGCACCGACAATCGGCGCCAGCGGATCGTGCTTGAGCTGCCGCAGGCCAACGCGCAACAGGCCTTCGGCTTCGAGCAGCAATTCCACTTCGTCCAGGTCGAGTGGCAACTGATGTGCCTTGAATTCACGGGCCAACTGATCCAGTGGTGCCGCCAGTTCGGCAATCGGCAGCACGCCGGCCATCGACGCACTGCCCTTGAGCGTGTGCAAGGCGCGCTGCAATTCGTCGCTGGCCTGCAGCGGCACATGCTCGGCGGCCTGATCGAGAAAACGGTTGAGGCTGGCGAGGTGGGTTTCGGCTTCGTTGCGGAAGATCTCCAGCAACAGCGGATCCAACGCGGCAACGTCGGCGCCGTCTTCCTCGGCCGGCGCCGCAGCGCCTTTGGCCAAGGCGTGAGCGCGGGCCGCGAGTTGATCGACGTCGCTGCGCTGACGCTGGCGCTGAGTGGCGAATTCGCTGATCAGCTCCGGCAGCAACAGCACGCTGTCCTGGAGCAACTGTTTAACCTGCGGGCCGGGCTCGACGCTATGTTCCAGTACGCGGTTGAGCAGGTTTTCCACTGCCCACGCCAGCTCGCCGAGAATCAACGCACGAACCATCCGCCCACTGCCCTTCAAGGTGTGAAAGGCCCGGCGCAGTTCCGTCAGCGCGGCGCGGTCATGGGTGTCGGCCGTCCAGCGCGGCAGGTATTCGTGCAGAACCTCGAGCACCTCATCGGTCTCTTCGAGGAACACTTCGCGCAGTTCATCGTCCACCGGTTCTTCATCGGCGGGCGGCGGCATCAGGCTGCCGGGGGTGATCAAGGCTGGCGGGTTGACCGCCGACACCGGGCTTGCCAGCACATCGGCCAGCGACTGCACGGTCTCGGGGTCATCCAGCGCTTGCAGGTCCTGCATCACCAACGCTTCGCCGGGGCTGAGCACATCGTCCAGCAGCGGCACATGCGGTTCGCCGGGCTGCTCGTCGAGCGGGTCCTTGGGAAAAAAACCGAGGCTGGCGAGGCTCTTCTGTGCGACGTCCAGCAGGGGCTCGTTCGGCGCCTGCGGATCGTCGCTCAGACGTTCGAGGTAATACTCAAGGCTGGTAATGACGTCGGCCAGATTATCCAGCTGTTGCCAGCCTGGCTCATGGGGATCGAGCAGCAGATGCTCGCGGATGAAACGGTTGCAGGCTTCGACCAGGCTCGCCGCCCGGCTCAGCGGAATCATCGCCAGCGCGCCGCGCACCTGGGTCAGCAGCTCCGGCAACGGTTGCAATTGCTGGCGATCCCAGTCGGCGTCGATGTAGTCGACGATCATGTCCTTGGCCTGTTGCAGGCAGATGCGCGCTTCCTTGATCACGATCTGGTGGATCTGCGTCAGGTCGGTGGTCGGCAAGCGCGCGTCTTCGGGGCTTTCCGGCTCCACCTTGCCGACCATCCCGGCCAGGTTCGCTTCGACGTAGAGCAAGGCGCCAGCGACGTCCATCAGCGTGGCGTCACTCGGCTCGCGTTGGCCCTGAGCGAGGCTGAGCACCACCGCCAGTTGATCGATGATGACCTTGCGCGGCTGGCCGAAACCGAGCACTGCCAGGGTGTCGGCGATTTGCCGCAGCGGTGCCAGCAGGCTGTCCAGGTCCGAGGCATGCTGACGGTCGCTGCGCACGAACAGATCAAGCCGCTCCTTGACCCGCACCAGTTCTTCACACAATGCCGTGAGCACCGAGCGCATCGCATCGCGGTCGGGGCCGGCCAGGCGCGCGCGTTCTTCGTCGAGCATCGCGCTGTCGGGCAACGCGTCGTCCAGGGAGTAGCGATCTTTCATGGTCAGCATCTGCCCGGTGGGATGTTCGGCTTTGGCAATATAGAACAGCAGGCTTTTGAGCAGCTCCGCCGGCGGCGGTTGATTGAGTCCGTGCATGCCCTGTTCGAGCAGGCGCTTGAGCTCCTTGTCGGCATCCTTGAACAGGCTGCGCAGCGCGGGACTGTTGGCAATCGCGCCTTCGCGCATGCCTTCGACCAGCGCCGACGCAACTTGCCATAACGGGCTCAACGGCGCCTCGCCGCTCAAGGCTTCGAGACGGCTGAAGACCTTCGCCAGGTAATCCAGATGCGTCTGGTCATCCTGCTCGCGCAACAGACCGACCAGCGCCATTTGCAGCATCTGGCGCAACTTGCGCAGCACGTTCGGCAGTTCCGCAGGCTCCAGCAGCGCCAGCGCTGCATCGCTGAGCGGCGACAACTGGAGCAATTGCGGGCTGAACAGGCTGGTTTCCGAGAGCAGGCTTTCGCCCCGCGCACTGCGCAGATCGTTGATCAGCGGCAGCACCACCAGTGGCAGATCACGGCGGGCGCTCTGCACGCGGTCGAGGTAGATCGGCAACTGTCCAAGGGCTTGCAGCAGCAGGTGCAGGGCTTCTTCACGATGGCTGACACGCTCGTGCTGCAAGGCCTCGACCAAGTGTTCCATCTCTTCGGCGAGCAAGGCGGCGCCGTAGAACTCGACCATCTGCAAGCTGCCGTGCACCTGATGGATGTAATCGAGGCACTCGTCCAGCCCAGGAAAGGCCTGCGGATCATCAAGCACGGCTTCAATCGCCTGATGCGCCTGTTTCAGCGTTTCGGCAATTTCGCCCTTGACCCACTCGAGGGCCACGTAATCATGCCGGTCACCCATAACCACTCCACTCACGCCTTGTCCGTCGCGGACGCCGACGGCAAGGTGAAACCGGATACCGAACGGCGCAGCTGACTGGCCATCTTCGCCAGGTTGCCGATGCTCTCGGCGGTGGCGGTGGAACCGGACGAGGTCTGCGTGGTGATCTGCTGGATCACGTTCATCGTCAGGGAAATCTGTCCGGCCGACGAGGTCTGCTGCTGCGCCGCGTTGGAAATGCTCTGGATCAGCGCCGCGAGGGTCTTCGACACACCTTCGATTTCTTCCAGGGCCACACCGGCATCCTGCGCCAGCCGCGCGCCGCGCACCACCTCGGTGGTGGTCTGCTCCATGGAAATCACCGCTTCGTTGGTGTCGGTCTGGATCGCCCGCACCAGGGTCTCGATCTGCCGGGTGGCGGCGGACGAACGCTCGGCCAGACGCTGCACTTCATCGGCTACCACGGCGAAACCGCGCCCGGCATCCCCGGCCATCGACGCCTGAATCGCCGCGTTGAGGGCGAGGATGTTGGTCTGGTCGGCAATGTCGTCGATCAGGCTGACGATGTCGCCAATCTCCTGCGAGGATTCGCCCAGGCGTTTGATCCGCTTGGCGGTGTCCTGAATCTGTTCGCGAATGTTGTCCATGCCGTGGATGGTGTTATGCACTACCTCGTTGCCTTTGTTGGCGATCTCCACCGAACGCTCGGCCACCGCCGAGGACTCAGCGGCGTTGGCCGACACCTGGTCGATGGATTGGGCCATGTCGCTGATCGCCGTCGAGGCTTCGGAAATCTGCTGCGCCTGATGCTCAGAGGCCTGGGCCAGGTGCATCGCGGTGGCCTGGGTTTCCTGCACGGCGGCGGCCACCTGGCCGGCGGTGAGGTTGATGGTAGCGACCAGATCGCGCAGTTGGTCGACCGAGTAGTTGATCGAGTCGGCGATGGTCCCGGTGAAGTCTTCGGTCACCGACGCGGTGACCGTGAGGTCGCCGTCGGCGAGGTCTTCGATTTCGTCGAGCAGGCGCATGATCGCGTTCTGGTTGCGTTCGTTCTTCTCGGCGGTCTCGCGCAACTGGCGATTGGTTTCACGGACCATGACCATGCCGATCAGGATGATCGAGGCCAGCGCCAGCAACCCCAACACGTAGCCGCCGATGGTATCGGTGCTGCGCCCGCCGGCGAGGTTTTCGAAGCCGGTGGCCAGATGTGAAGCTTCATCGAGCAGGGTCTGCGACAGGCTGAAGATGTTGCCGGCCGACTCACGGACCTTGAACAGCTCTGGCGAGGTTTCGAGGATTTCATCCACGGAGCCGGAAACAAACTGGAACAACTCGGAAATATCACTCAGGCGCGCACGGGCATCGCGGTCCTCGACCTGGCTGATTTTCAGGGTCGGGTTGCCCTGCAACATGCCGTTGAGCACCTGGCCGAAACGGGTGGCGTCGCGCCCAAAGGCGTCGGCGGCCTGCTGCGAATTCTCGTCGCCGGCCAGCACGGTGTTGACCGCGCCGAGGATACGTTCGGCCAGCAGTGATTGACGCTGGGCCATCGCCACTTGCGCGGCCGGGGCGCCGCGTTGCAGGAGGATTTCGACGACTTTTTCGTATTCGATCTGCAACTGCGGCACAGTTTCGGCCAGCGTTGCGGCGACCTGATGCAGCGACAGCACGGTCTGCTCGCTGGAGAGAATGGCATCGGTGTTTTTCAGCAAGCGCTCCCAATCCAGCTGCACGGCGCGCATTTCAGGGCGCACGGTGGCCGGGGCGGGTGGCAGGCCGGTGGCCGGGTCGCCCTTCTTCAGATAACCCCAGCGCTGGGCGAAATCGTTGCGCGCATCGCTGAGCAACTTGAACGCGGCAGCCTTGCCGGCGGCGGCTTCGGTGGCGTTCTTGGCGATGCGTTGCGACAGCACGCGCAGCTCACCGGCGTGGCCGATGTACTGTTTGTCGTAGTTGGCCTGGGTGTTGAGGTACGCGAAGTTGGCGAACAGCAGCATGATGAACACGATCAGTGCGATGAACAGCACGATGATCTGCGAGCGACTGCGCGATCCTTCCGCCGACTTGCCTGTTTTTGCTTTTGTCATCGGTCCTCGCCTATGAAACCTGCCACGGTCCAATGTGGGGTTTGTGGTGTTTCGACTAAATTGCGACGCTCATGAACACCGGCGATTTGGCCAGCGCAAACAGGCTGAACACCCGCCAGTTCTGCTCGCGCCGGAAATAGCCTTTGACGAACTCGGCCTTGGAGCCCTGGCGCTTGCTGATCGAGATCGGCTCGAAGCTGCCCTGTTCGAAGTGCTGCAGGCCGAACACCTCATCAACCAGCAGCCCGGCGAATACGTCCTGATGCTCCACCACCAACACCCGCCGCTGTTTGCGCAGTGGCGACAGTTCGTGACCGAAAAACCCGCACAGGTCCATGATCGGCAGCAAGCGCCCACGCAGGTTAGCCACCCCTTTGACCCATGGCTTGACCCCGGGCAACTGAGTGAAGCGCGGCTCGTGCAGCACTTCGCTGACTTCGCCCATCGGCGCCACGTACCAGTGCTCGCCGAGGCGAAAACCGATGCCGCTCCAGCGATCCTGGCGACCGGGCTGCGACGGCAGGTCCGCCGCCAGCAGGCGGCAGCGCTGGTCGATCTGCCACAGCAACTCGAACGCGGTCAGCGATTCGCTCATGGCGGCGCGATCAACCGGCCAGCACGTTGTTCAGGGTCTTGATCAGCATGTCTTCCTCGACCGGTTTGGTCAGGTAATCCTTTGCGCCCTGACGGGTGCCCCAGACCTTGTCGGTTTCCTGATCCTTGGTGGTGATAATGATCACCGGGATATGGCTGGTCTCGGCATCCTTGGTCAACTGGCGGGTCGCCTGAAAACCGTTGAGGCCCGGCATGACGATGTCCATCAGCACGGCGTCGGGTTTTTCCTGACGGGCCAGCGCTACGCCGTCGGCGCCGTTTTCGGCCTTGAGCACTTCATGGCCGTGCTTTTCCAGCATGCCGGTGAGTTTGTACATTTCAGTCGGCGAATCATCGACGATCAGGATACGTGCCATGGTCTTCCCCATTTTTCTTGTCGACATCCGGCCCGCTGGCCGAGCGTCTCTGTACGTGTCTTACTGCGGCAAAACGGCGGCAAAGCCCGGAACGTGGGCCTGGATCGCGTTGAGCAGTTCTTCCTTGCTGAAAGGCTTGGTCAAAAATTGATCAGAGCCGACAATCCGCCCCTTGGCCTTGTCGAACAGACCGTCACGCGAGGACAGCATGATCACCGGCGTGGACTTGAACGCACTGTTGTTCTTGATTAAAGCGCAGGTCTGATAACCATCCAGACGCGGCATCATGATGTCGACAAAAATGATTCCGGGGTGGTTGTCGGCGATCTTGGCCAACGCGTCGAAACCGTCGATGGCCGTGATGACCTCGCAGCCCACATTCTTCAACAGCGTTTCGGCGGTGCGACGAATCGTTTTCGAGTCATCGATCACCATGACCTTCAAGGCGCTGGACTGCTGTTCCATAAGGGGGCTCTACCGTCGCCTTTGCGAATCAAATTGTCCGTTTTGCGATGAGTAATGGCTGGAAACCCTTGATGCTCAAGGGCCAGCACGCTATGCCAGCCTTTTTAGCACAGTCTCCAGATGCAATCTATCGACGGGTTTTTCCTTGACCGAAAACCCTGCCAGCGCCACTCTGGCGGCACTTTTTCAATACCGATCCGGTAGCCAATTTTCGAGGAAAACCCAATGAGCGTTCGCGTCGGGATTGTCATGGACCCTATCGCCAGCATTTCCTATAAAAAGGATAGCTCGCTGGCCATGCTGCTGGCCGCGCAGAAGCGTGGCTGGGAACTGTTCTACATGGAACAGCGCGACCTGTATCAGGGCGAAGGTCAGGCCCGGGCGCGCATGAAGCCGCTGAAAGTCTTCGCCAACCCGGAAAAATGGTTCGAACTGGACGCCGAGCAGGACAACCTGCTGAGCGACCTGGACGTGATCCTGATGCGCAAGGATCCGCCGTTCGACATGGAGTTCGTGTACTCCACCTACCTGCTGGAACAGGCCGAAACCGCCGGCGTGCTGGTGGTCAACAAGCCGCAGAGCCTGCGCGACTGCAATGAAAAGCTGTTCGCCACGCTGTTCCCGCAGTGCACGCCACCGACCGTAGTCAGCCGTCGCGCCGATGTGCTGCGTGAATTCGCTGCCAAACACGGCGACGTGATCCTCAAGCCGCTGGACGGCATGGGCGGCACTTCGATTTTCCGCCACCGCGCGGGCGATCCGAACCTGTCGGTGATCCTCGAAACCCTGACCGCCCTCGGCACCCAGCAGATCATGGGCCAGGCTTATCTGCCAGCGATCAAGGACGGCGACAAGCGCATCCTGATGATCGACGGCGAGCCGGTGGATTACTGCCTGGCGCGGATTCCGGCTCAGGGCGAAACCCGTGGCAACCTCGCCGCCGGTGGCCGTGGGGAAGCCCGTCCGCTGACCGACAAGGATCGCTGGATCGCCGCACAAGTCGGCCCGACCCTGCGCGAGAAAGGCCTGCTGTTCGTCGGTCTGGACGTGATTGGCGAAAGCCTCACCGAAATCAATGTCACTAGCCCAACCTGCATCCGCGAGATCGACAATGCGTTCGGCACCGACATCGGCGGCCTGCTGATGGACGCGATCGAGAAGAAGCTGCAAGCCTGACGGCCAGCTGCAAGCCTCAAGCCTTAAACTTGCAGCTCGAAACTCGCTGCTGCTCCTGTGCTGCTTGTCGCTTGAAGCTTGCAGCTAAAAACCAACATTGCGTTATCATGCCGAGCCCGTAAAAACGCGATGTTGGTTTTTCTGTCATGACCCTCCCGTCCGATCTGCCCGCAGAACTCGCCCACCGTGGCGTGCGCCCGGCCGATCGCCTCGGATTTACCCTGTTTCTCGCGGCGCTGATTCATTTGGCGCTGCTGCTGGGTGTCGGCTTCACCATGGTCGAGCCCAAGCAGATCAGCAAAACCCTGGAAATCACCCTCGCCACCTTCAAGAGTGAAAAGAAGCCCGAGAAGGCCGATTTCCTCGCTCAGGAAAACCAGCAAGGCAGCGGCACCCTGGACAAGAAGGCGATCCCCAAGACCACCGAGGTCGCGCCGTTCCAGGACAACCAGGTCAAGAAAGTCACCCCGCCACCGGCCGCCAAGCCGGAAGTCCGCGAAGCGGCGCCCAAGGCTGCGGTGACCACGGTGGCGCCGAAACAGCAAAAGGCGCCGACCAAGAAAGAAGAAACCAAAACCGAGACCAAACCTGCAGTTGACGCGCCGACGTTCGACAGCTCGCAGCTGTCCAGCGACATCGCCAGCCTCGAAGCGGAACTGGCCAACGAACAACAGCTGTACGCCAAGCGCCCGCGCATTCACCGTTTGAGCGCCGCCTCGACCATGCGCGACAAGGGCGCCTGGTACAAGGACGACTGGCGCAAGAAGGTCGAGCGAATCGGCAACCTCAATTACCCGGAAGAGGCCCGACGCAAGCAGATCTACGGCAACCTGCGCCTGATGGTCTCGATCAATCGCGACGGTTCGCTGTATGAAGTGCTGGTGCTCGAGTCGTCCGGCCAGCCGCTGCTGGATCAGGCAGCGCAGCGCATTGTTCGACTGGCGGCACCGTTTGCCCCGTTTACCGGCGATCTGTCGGATATCGACCGACTGGAAATCATCCGCACCTGGAAGTTCGCCCGGGGCGACAAGCTCTCCAGCAATTAAGAACATCGCAAAGCCCGCCCCACATTTGATCCGCGTTACTGCCTGATCCTCAGCTTGTCAGTTTGCCCCTACGACGCCACACTATCGCTCATGAAAAACGTCAGCCCCAGCTACCTCAAGCATCACTTCCTGATCGCCATGCCTCACATGGCCGACCCGAACTTTGCCCACACCTTGACCTACATCGTCGAGCACACGGCCAATGGCGCCATGGGGCTGGTGGTCAATCGACCGCAAGAGCTGAATCTGGCCGACATTCTCGAGCAACTGCGTCCGGACATCGATCCACCAGCACTGTGCCAGCATGTGCCGATCTTCATCGGCGGCCCGGTGCAGACTGATCGCGGTTTCGTTCTGCACCCGGCGGGCAAGACCTTTCAGGCCACTGTCGAACTGGACGGCGATCTGGCGCTGTCGACCTCGCAGGACGTGCTGTTCGCCATCGCCGACGGCGTGGGCCCGGCGAAAAGCGTGATCGCCCTCGGCTACGCCGGCTGGGAAGCCGGGCAACTGGAAGCGGAGCTCGCCGACAACGCCTGGCTGACCTGCCCGTACGACGCCGACATCCTGTTCAACACCAGCAGCGAACTGCGTCTGGAAGCGGCGGCACGGCATCTGGGGATCAACCTCAGCCTGCTGACCAGCCAGGCGGGGCACGCCTGATGGCCCTGCGCCTGATTCTCGGCTTCGACTACGGCACCAAACAGATCGGCGTCGCGGTCGGCCAGGTGATTACCGGCCAGGCCCGCGAGCTGTGCACCCTGAAAGCGCAGAACGGCGTTCCGGACTGGAATCAGGTCGAAGCCCTGTTCAAGGAATGGAAGCCCGACGCCGTGGTGGTCGGCCTGCCGCTGAACATGGACGGCACGCCCAGCGAAATGTGCCTGCGCGCCGAGAAGTTCGCCCGTCGCCTCAATGGCCGCTTCAATGTGCCGTTCTATACCCACGACGAACGCCTGACCACCTTTGAAGCCAAGGGTGAGCGACTGGTGCGCGGCGGACAGAAAGGCAGTTACCGCGACAACCCGGTGGACGCCATCGCCGCCGCCCTGCTGTTGCAGGGCTGGCTCGATGAAAACACTGCATTGTTTGAATCCTGACAAGCGCTTCGGCGCTTTTCTTTTGCGTTATGACCCGAGCCTTGTCCAAGGACCTGGCTCGGCCCCAAGAAGGAGCAACCATGAGCCTGCCAAATCCCGCCGATCTGATCAGCCAGATGGCGACCCGCCTCAAGGCGCACCTTGCCCAGCGTGATATCAGTGAACCGCGCTACATCGGCATCCGCACTGGCGGAATCTGGGTCGCGCAGGCCCTGCTCAAGGAGCTGGGCAGTGATGCGCCGCTGGGCACGCTGGATGTTTCCTTCTACCGCGACGACTTCAGCCAGAACGGCCTGCACCCGCAAGTGCGCCCGTCGGCCCTGCCCTTCGAGATCGAAGGCCAGCATCTGGTGCTGATCGACGACGTACTGATGAGCGGCCGCACCATCCGCGCCGCCATGAACGAACTGTTCGACTACGGCCGCCCAGCCAGCGTGACCCTGGTCTGCCTGCTGGACCTGGACGCTGGCGAACTGCCGATTCGCCCGAACGTGGTCGGCGCGACCCTGTCGCTCGCCCCGCACGAGCGGGTAAAGCTGTCCGGCCCTGAGCCGCTGACGCTCGAACTGCAAGACCTGAACCCTTAATCCGCCCTATTGAGAGTCCCCCTCGCGATGACGCCTCTAGACACCAAGCGCCCGCTGCAGCTCAATGATCAGGGCCAGCTGCGCCACTTCCTCTCGCTCGACGGCCTGCGCCGCGAGTTGCTGACGGAAATCCTCGACACTGCCGATTCGTTCCTCGAAGTCGGTGCCCGGGCGGTGAAGAAGGTCCCGTTGCTGCGCGGCAAGACCGTGTGCAACGTGTTCTTCGAGAACTCCACCCGCACCCGCACCACCTTCGAACTGGCGGCCCAGCGGCTGTCGGCGGACGTGATCACCCTCAACGTGTCGACCTCGTCGGCGAGTAAAGGTGAAACCCTGCTCGACACCCTGCGCAACCTTGAAGCGATGGCCGCCGACATGTTCGTCGTGCGCCACGGAGACTCGGGCGCTGCGCACTTCATCGCCGAGCATGTCTGTCCGCAAGTAGCGATCATCAACGGTGGCGACGGCCGTCATGCGCACCCGACCCAGGGCATGCTCGACATGCTGACCATCCGTCGGCACAAGGGCAGTTTCGAAAACCTCTCGGTAGCGATCGTCGGCGACATCCTGCACTCACGGGTGGCGCGCTCGAACATGCTCGCCCTGAAGACCCTCGGCTGCCAGGACATCCGCGTGATCGCGCCGAAAACCCTGCTGCCGATCGGCATCGAGCAGTACGGCGTCAAGGTCTACACCGACATGACCGAAGGCCTGAAGGACGTCGACGTGGTGATCATGCTGCGCCTGCAGCGTGAGCGCATGACCGGCGGCCTGCTGCCGAGCGAAGGCGAGTTCTACCGCCTGTTCGGCCTGACCACGGCGCGCCTGGCCGGGGCCAAGCCCGATTGCATCGTCATGCACCCGGGGCCGATCAACCGTGGCGTGGAAATCGAGTCGGCAGTGGCCGACGGCCCGCACTCGGTGATCCTCAATCAAGTCACCTACGGCATCGCCATCCGTATGGCCGTGCTGTCGATGGCCATGAGCGGGCAAACGGCGCAACGTCAATTCGAGCAGGAGAACGCCCAGTGAAGCTCAGCATTCTCGGCGCCCGCGTCATCGATCCAAGCAGCGGCCTGGATCAAGTCACCGATATCCACGTCGAAGCCTGCAAGATCGTCGCCCTCGGCGCCGCGCCGGCCGGTTTCAGCGCTGTCGAAACCATCGACGCCCAAGGCCTTGTGGCCGCCCCCGGGCTGGTCGACCTGAACGTCGCCCTGCGCGAGCCGGGCTACAGCCGCAAAGGCACCATCGCCAGCGAAACCCGCGCCGCAGCGGCCGGTGGCGTGACCAGCCTATGCTGCCCACCAAAGACCAAACCGGTGCTCGACACCTCGGCGGTGGCCGAGCTGATCCTCGACCGCGCCCGCGAAGCCGGCAACACCAAGGTGTTCCCGATTGGCGCACTGAGCAAAGGCCTGGACGGCGAACAGCTTGCAGAGCTCGTTGCTTTGCGTGACGCCGGCTGTGTGGCATTCGGCAACGGTCTGGAGAGCTTTCGCAACACCCGCACCCTGTGCCGGGCGCTGGACTACGCGGCCACCTTCGACCTGACGGTGATTTTCAATTCACAGGATCACGATCTGGCCGATGGCGGCCTGGCCCACGAAGGCGCTGTCGCCAGTTTCCTCGGCTTGCCGGGCATCCCGGAAACCGCAGAAACCGTGGCCCTGGCCCGCGATCTGCTGCTGGTCGAGCAGACCGGCGTGCGTGCGCATTTCAGTCAACTGACCAGCGCTCGCGGTGTGGCCCTGATCGCCCAGGCCCAGGCCCGTGGCTTGAAGGTCACCGCGGATGTCGCGCTGTACCAGTTGATTCTGACCGATGAAGCGCTGATCGACTTCAGCAGCCTGTATCACGTGCAACCGCCACTGCGCACCCGCGCTGACCGCGATGGTCTGCGTGAGGCGGTGAAGTCCGGAGTGGTGTCAGCGATCTCCAGCCATCACCAGCCGCACGAACGCGACGCCAAACTGGCCCCGTTCGGTGCGACCGAGCCGGGCATCAGTAGCGTCGAGCTGTTGCTGCCGCTGGCGATGACACTGGTCGAGGATGGTCTGCTGGATCTACCGACCCTGCTCGCGCGCCTGAGCGCTGGCCCGGCGGATGCACTGCGCCTGCCGGCAGGCAAATTGGCGGTGGGCGGCGCGGCGGATATCGTGCTGTTCGATCCGAAAGCATCCACCGTGGCCGGCGAAGGCTGGTTGTCGAAGGGCGAGAACTGCCCGTTCCTCGGTCACACCCTGCCGGGTGTGGTGCGTTACACGCTGGTGGATGGGCGAATCAGCCACCAGGCCTGAAGACAAGCGATAGCAGGCTGCAGTGGCCTGCTATCGCTTGATAGCGATAAACATCATTACTAGAAAAATTCCGCTTAATTTCATTGCTCGCAACACCCCTCTCCCTCGCGCCACTCCCACCGCTATCTTCACCAAGCGGCGTAGGAACCCGGCCACTCGCCATAAAGAAATCTCCGACGCTTTACAGCCCTGTAAAAACAGCTTCGACACAATCAGAAACAGCCTACAAAGTTCTCGTAGGTGACGTTTACACACAGCTATTAATATAAAACCGTCAGAAGGATAACCAACACCCACAAGGATGAGCATATGAAAAATGGACTTACGCTTCCCCCTATTGTCACCAGAGGCACAACAAGTAGTTCTGGCGGCTTTACAGTCGACTCGGGCTTCAAATGGGGAACCTACGCAACAGCAGACTGGCAGGGCGCAGGAGAGGCCATCATCACCAATGACGGTAAAACCTATTCACTGCCTCTGAGCAATGGCCCGGTAATAACCTCAGCAGAAATGGATATGTTCCATGCCTGGCTTGAAATGAAATCCGGAATCAAAGCCTTCACCTACGAACTGCAAATGGTGAGCAAGGCCATTAATAATGACGCCCTGAGTGGAATTCGTGATCTCTGGAGAATAACGGAAAGCGACAATTATTTACTAAGCAACTCCGCCATTATCAGCCACGGCTACTTCAAGAACAAAGTCATCAATTTTAGCCTGGCAGATTCATTTGCGGCGCAGCAAAAACTAAGCGCCATAGAAGCCCTGATCAAAGTCTCCGCGACTGCTCCCTACACTCTGAATTACGAAACACTCACAACCGAGCTTTCCGGAGGCACCTTTAGCCCGATCAAAGCTTTCGCTCATTATCTTTGGGGAAAGGGTGAGAGGATGAGGGTGAACATCAACAATATTGGGCTGAATGTCAGCGCCAATGAATTGCCACTATTGGCAAGCTCTATCGCCAGCACTCGAGAAGCTGGAACTTATTACTTATCTGACCCGAAGATCCCTTACGCGACTATTAATGACAGCAACGTCACCGGGGCTTATCTGGGAAGAATAACGTTAAAGATGGAGGGAAACTTTACCCGGGACAAAACAGGGTCTTGGGTTTTCGATGGCGTTATTCGTGCCTATACTGACACTTACGACTTTGATGCAAGCAACAGATCAACTGCCCTTGAGTTATTAACGACAGCAGGTAGAGTATTTTCCGGAACACATTATGAGATCGATATTTTCGGCGACCATAAAATAAGGCTGAGCGGAACAGGATTTCACCCTGCTCCGTGAGCATCAGTATTTCCACAAACTTCTGCACAATGGAGAGCGAATGAACAGAGCCTGCAAACTGTTAATTTATATATACCCTATCGTTCTCGCACTGACATCTGGCGCAGGGGTACTCATACTCATAAAAAACCTCAGAGCAGAAATATATGATGTAAATCAGGACTCAATCGGCCTTCCCATTGGTGCAACGCTGATTATTTTCCTGACACTGACACTCACGCACCTGCTGCAGATTCTCTTATTACGCTGGGCCTACACCCACTCGCTCGCAGGTCTGTTACTGAAAATGTCAGCCTATTTGATTGCAACAGTATCGCTGGTGATTTTGGTTGACAGGATTGTCTACTGGTCCGAACCCCATCACGCCATCATTGCAATACTTTATGGTGTCACGGCCATTACGTTTGTCGTTTTCCAAATGCAAACCTTCGCGCAATTGAAATAGCACAAATGCAAGACCGGGTGTCGAGGGGGCTTGCCTGCCAGCGTGCGAACTGGCGTCGGCGGTCTGCCCCCTCGCTATCACTTACTGGAAGGCGCCTCTGTTCTGCGCGTTACGCACCGAGACCTGATCATTCAGGGTCCAGAAGTCATACAGCACTCCGACAAAGAACAATCCGCCCGTCAGCAGGTACAGCAAACCGCTGATCCACTTGCCCTGGTACATCCGGTGCACGCCGAACACCCCCAGAAACGTCAGTAGGATCCACGCCACGTTGTATTCGATCGGCCCTGCGGTAAAACGCAGATCGGCCTCGCGATCCATCGCCGGGATCAGGAACACGTCGATCAGCCAGCCGATACCCAGCAGACCGAAGGTGAAAAACCAGATCGTCCCGGTGACGGGCTTGCCGTAATAAAAACGGTGAGCACCGGTAAAGCCGAAAATCCACAGCAGATAACCGATCACTTTGCTGTGCGTATCCTGGGGTTGAGCAACCTGCTGATAGCGGTTCATGAATGGCCTCTTTTGCGTCGATAGATAAATTTTTTATGCATCTCTGTGACTTTTTTGTGTCGAGCCGACAAGTGGTTCGTGGGCGTTACACCTTGCTCAAAGCCTTGCAGGGCTTGGGTTCTGTCCGACAATTGCGCCAGATTGCCGCTTGTTGGGCGAAATTGACCCCCGGGTTGAATCGACCAACGGCCTCGGAAGGGACAAAAAAGCTGTTATAAAGTTGCGCGCAAACCTTTAAGAGCCACGCCTAATGCGACCATTTTTCAAGACATGGCTAACCATCTGCCTATTAATGCCACTGGCCGCCCACGCCACCAATCGTGAGCAACGTCTTCCCAACGTTAACGGTTTCACCCCTAAATCCCATGCTTCGGCTCCTTCGAGCAAAAGCAGCAAACAAACGAAACACACCACGCTCGCCAGCAAGAATCACGGCAAGCTGGTTCCGCCGATGGCCAACAAGGAAAGCAGCAACGTCCTGAGCCGTGCGGTCAACGTTCTCGGTACTCCTTATCGTTGGGGCGGCAGCAGCCCAAGTAAAGGCTTCGACTGCAGCGGGCTGGTGAAATATGCGTTCAACGACGCCACGTTCGACCTGCCACGCACCTCCAACGCCATGGCCAGCGGTCATGGCGAGAAAGTCGAGCGCAAGGATCTGAAACCGGGCGACCTGATTTTCTTCAACATCAAGAGCCGTCGGGTCAACCACGTTGCCATCTACCTGGGCAACGACCGCTTCATCCACGCACCGCGCCGTGGCAAAGCGGTGAGCATCGACACGCTGAACAAGCCGTACTGGGAACAGCATTACGTGGTTGCCAAGCGTGTGCTGCCCAAAGAGCCTGCCGGCAAGCAGATGCGTGTGGTTCAGCGCTGAGCTGATTGATCCGCAAGTTGTATCGCCAGTACTGACCTCATCGCGAGCAGGCTCGCTCCCACATGGAAATGCATTCCAATGTGGGAGCGGGCCTGCTCGCGAAGAGGCCGTGAAAGCACCGCAAGCCTCCTTCAGAAATTATCCGGCGTACGCGCCTTCTCCCGCGCATGCTCGCGGCTGATCAAGCCCTTGGTCACCAGCTCCTTCAGGCACATGTCGAGTGTCTGCATCCCCAACGCCCCACCGGTCTGAATCGCCGAATACATCTGCGCCACCTTATCCTCGCGGATCAGGTTACGGATCGCCGACGTTCCCAGCATGATCTCGTGCGCCGCCACCCGTCCGCCGCCGATCTTCTTGATCAGCGTCTGCGAGACCACTGCCAGCAGCGATTCCGACAGCATCGAACGCACCATCGACTTCTCGTCCCCCGGGAACACATCCACCACCCGGTCGATGGTTTTCGCCGCCGAGGTGGTGTGCAGCGTGCCGAACACCAGATGGCCGGTTTCGGCGGCGGTCAGGGCCAGGCGAATGGTTTCCAGGTCGCGCATCTCGCCCACCAGAATCACGTCCGGGTCTTCGCGCAACGCCGAACGCAGGGCGGTGGCGAAGCTGCGAGTGTCGCGGTGCACCTCGCGCTGGTTGATCAGGCATTTGCGCGATTCGTGGACGAACTCGATCGGGTCTTCGATGGTGAGGATGTGGTGATGGCGATGGGTGTTGAGGTAATCGATCATCGCCGCCAGCGTGGTCGATTTGCCGGAGCCGGTCGGCCCGGTCACCAGCACCAGCCCGCGCGGCGCATCAGTGATCTTGCGAAACACGTCGCCCATGCCGAGGTCTTCCATGCTCAGCACTTTCGACGGAATGGTGCGAAACACCGCGCCGGCGCCCCGGTTCTGGTTGAAGGCATTGACTCGAAAGCGCGCCACACCGGGGACTTCGAACGAAAAATCCGTTTCCAGGTGTTTCTCGAAGTCGACCCGCTGGGTGTCGTTCATGATGTCGTAGATCAATTCGTGCACTTGCTTGTGATCCAGCGCCGGCAGATTGATCCGCCGCACATCACCATCGACACGGATCATCGGCGGCAGACCGGCCGACAGATGCAGGTCGGAAGCGCCCTGTTTGGCGCTGAACGCCAGCAGTTCAGTGATATCCATAGCGTCCCTCAATTCCAGTAGAATGCCGCGAACCTTCAGACCGCCGGCGCCTCTTGATGTCCACGATAGCAGACAACATCCTTCAGGTTAGTTCGCGCATCCAGGCCGCCACCGCCGCTGCCGGGCGCGCTGAAAACAGCGTTCAGTTGCTCGCCGTGAGCAAGACCAAGCCCGCCGGGGATCTGCGTGAAGCCCACGCCGCCGGCCTGCGTGATTTCGGCGAGAACTATCTGCAGGAAGCCCTGGGCAAACAGCTCGAGCTGGCCGACCTGCCCTTGATCTGGCACTTCATCGGCCCCATTCAATCGAACAAGACTCGCGCCATTGCCGAGCATTTCGACTGGGTGCACTCCGTGGATCGCCTGAAAATTGCCCAACGCCTGTCCGAACAGCGCCCGGCCGACCTGCCGCCGCTGAATATCTGCATTCAGGTCAATGTCAGCGGCGAAGCCAGCAAATCCGGCTGCACCCCGGCCGATCTGCCGGCGTTGGCCGAGGCCATCAGCGCCCTGCCGCGCCTGAAGTTGCGCGGGTTGATGGCGATTCCCGAGCCGACCGAAGATCGCGCCGAACAGGACGCCGCGTTTGCTGCCGTGCAACGCCTGCAGGCCAGCCTGAATCTGCCGCTCGACACACTTTCCATGGGCATGAGCCACGACCTCGAGTCGGCCATCGCCCAAGGCGCCACCTGGGTGCGGATCGGTACCGCCCTGTTTGGTGCCCGCGACTACGGCCAGCCATGAAATGGCTGACAAACCTCTGAATAAGGACCTGACATGAGCAACACACGTATTGCCTTTATCGGTGCCGGCAACATGGCCGCCAGTCTGATCGGCGGCCTGCGCGCCAAGGGTCTGCAAGCCAGTCACATCCGCGCCAGCGATCCGGGTGAAGAGACGCGCAATCGCGTCAGCGCCGAACACGGCATCGAAACCTTTGCCGATAACGCTCAGGCCATCGATGGCGTCGACGTTATCGTGCTGGCGGTCAAGCCACAGGCGATGAAAGCCGTGTGTGAAGCTCTCCGCCCGAGCCTGAAACCACAGCAGTTGGTGGTCTCGATCGCTGCTGGCATCACTTGCGCGAGCATGACCGCGTGGCTCGGCGAGCAGCCAATCGTGCGCTGCATGCCCAACACCCCGGCGCTGCTGCGTCAGGGCGTCAGCGGCCTGTACGCCACCAGCGAAGTGACCGCCGAGCAGCGTCAGCAGGCCGAAGAACTGCTGTCCGCCGTGGGCATCGCCCTGTGGCTGAACGAAGAGCAACAACTGGACGCGGTAACCGCCGTCTCCGGCTCCGGCCCGGCGTATTTCTTCCTGCTGATCGAAGCGATGACCGCCGCCGGCGTCAAACTCGGCCTGCCGCAGGAAGTCGCTGAGCAACTGACTCTGCAGACGGCGCTGGGCGCCGCGCACATGGCAGTCTCCAGTGACGTCGACGCTGCTGAATTGCGTCGCCGCGTGACCTCGCCAAATGGCACCACGGAAGCTGCAATCAAATCGTTCCAGGCCGGCGGCTTCGAAGCCCTGGTGGAAAAAGCACTCGGCGCCGCCGCGCACCGCTCGGCCGAAATGGCCGAACAACTGGGCAAATAAGGAGCCTTACATGATTGGATTGAACACCGCAGCGGTTTACGTGCTGCAAACCCTTGGCAGCCTGTACCTGTTGATCGTGCTGCTGCGCTTCGTCCTGCAACTGGTGCGGGCGAACTTCTACAACCCGTTGTGCCAGTTCGTGGTCAAGGCCACCCAGCCGCTGCTCAAGCCTCTGCGTCGGGTTATCCCCAGCGTATTCGGCCTCGACATGTCGTCGCTGGTCCTGGCGATTCTGGTGCAACTGGCCCTGATGGCCCTGACCCTGCTGCTGACCTACGGCACCACCGGCAACCCGCTGCAGCTGTTCATCTGGTCGATCATCGGCGTGACAGCGCTGTTCCTGAAGATTTTCTTCTTCGCCCTGATCATCAGTGTGATCCTGTCGTGGGTCGCCCCGGGCAGTCACAACCCGGGCGCTGAACTGGTGAACCAGATCTGCGAACCGGCGCTGGCACCGTTCCGCAAGATCCTGCCGAACCTCGGCGGTCTGGACCTGTCGCCGATCTTCGCCTTCCTCGCGCTGAAGCTGATCGACATGCTGGTGATCAACAATCTGGCGGCGATGACGATGATGCCGGAAATCCTGCGCCTGCTGATGTGAGCTGGTTTCGCTGGGACGGGGACGACCTGATCCTCGAATGTCATCTGCAACCGGCAGCCCGCAGCGATGATTTCTGCGGGCTGCACGGTGATCGCTTGAAGATTCGCCTCACCGCGCCGCCGGTCGAGGGCAAGGCCAATGCTTATCTGATGGGCTTTCTGGCCAAGGCTTTCGGGGTCTCGAAGAGCCAGGTCAGTTTGCTCAGCGGTGAGTTGAACCGGCAGAAACGGGTGAAGATTTGCTCGCCGAAGAAGTTGCCGGAGTTGCCTGATCTGATGCGACCAATCTGATGTACCGAGTCGCCCCATTCGCGAGCAAGCCCGCTCCCACAGGGGAATGCATTCCAGGGATCTGACTTCTAAATGCCCTCCCACAGGGGATCGCATTCCCCTGTGGGAGCGAGCCTGCTCGCGAATGGCTGCACCTCGGTCCAGAGCGAACACATCAGGGCCCGATCGTTGCTTGCCGCTAACCCCCCCGGTCTTTAGACTTACGCCTCATTTCAACGAGAGCAGGGTCGATGCCAGCTGCCTTTCCCCCCGATTCTGTTGGTCTGGTGACGCCGCAAACGGCGCACTTCAGTGAACCCCTGGCATTGGCCTGTGGACGTTCGCTGCCGGCCTATGACCTGATCTACGAAACCTACGGCACGCTGAACGCGCAGGCGAGCAACGCCGTGCTGATCTGCCACGCCTTGTCCGGCCATCACCATGCCGCCGGCTTTCACAGCGTCGACGACCGCAAGCCCGGTTGGTGGGACAGCTGTATCGGCCCGGGCAAGCCGATCGATACCAACAAGTTCTTCGTGGTCAGTCTCAACAACCTCGGCGGCTGCAACGGCTCCACCGGGCCGAGCAGTATCAATCCGGACACCGGCAAGCCGTTCGGCGCCGACTTCCCGGTGCTCACTGTGGAAGACTGGGTGCACAGCCAGGCGCGTCTGGCTGACCTGCTCGGCATCCGTCAGTTCGCGGCAGTGATAGGCGGGAGCCTCGGCGGCATGCAGGCCCTGCAGTGGACCATCACCTACCCGGATCGCGTGCGTCACTGTCTGGCCATCGCCTCGGCCCCCAAGCTCTCGGCGCAGAACATCGCCTTCAACGAAGTGGCGCGTCAGGCCATCCTCACCGACCCCGAGTTCCACGGTGGTTCGTTCCAGGAACAAGGCGTGATCCCCAAGCGCGGGCTGATGCTGGCGCGGATGGTCGGGCACATCACGTACCTGTCCGACGACTCGATGGGCGAGAAATTCGGCCGTGGCCTGAAGAGCGAGAAGCTCAACTACGACTTCCACAGCGTCGAGTTCCAGGTCGAAAGCTACCTGCGTTATCAGGGCGAAGAGTTCTCCGGCCGTTTCGATGCCAACACCTATCTGTTGATGACCAAGGCACTGGACTACTTCGATCCGGCGGCGAACTTCGACGATAACCTGGCGAAAACCTTCGAGAACGCCACGGCCAAATTCTGTGTGATGTCGTTCACCACTGACTGGCGCTTCTCCCCGGCCCGCTCGCGGGAGCTGGTGGACGCGTTGATGGCGGCGCGCAAAGACGTCAGCTATCTGGAGATCGACGCACCACAGGGCCACGACGCCTTCCTGATTCCGATCCCGCGTTATTTGCAGGCGTTCGGCAATTACATGAACCGAATCACGTTGTGAGAAAGCCATGAGAGCTGATCTGGAAATCATCCAGGAATGGATCCCCGCCGGCAGCCGCGTCCTCGACCTCGGTTGCGGTGACGGCGAACTGCTGACCTGGCTGCGCGACCACAAGCAGGTCACCGGTTATGGCCTGGAAAACGACGCGGACAACATCGCCGAGTGTGTGGCCAAGGGCATCAACGTCATCGAGCAGGACCTGGACAAGGGCCTGGGCAACTTCGCCAGCAATAGCTTCGACATCGTGGTCATGACCCAGGCTCTGCAGGCCGTGCATTACCCGGACAAGATCCTCGACGAAATGCTCCGGGTCGGTCGCCAGTGCATCATCACTTTCCCCAACTTCGGCCACTGGCGCTGCCGCTGGTACCTGGCGAGCAAGGGCCGCATGCCGGTGTCCGAGTTCCTGCCGTACACCTGGTACAACACGCCGAACATCCACTTCTGCACCTTCGAAGACTTTGAAGAACTTTGTCGCGAACGTGATGCGAAGGTCATTGATCGGCTTGCCGTGGATCAACAGCACCGTCACGGGTGGGCCAGTAAGCTATGGCCTAATCTGTTAGGTGAGATAGGTATCTACCGCGTCAGCAGCCCGGTGCTTGCAGATCATCGGGTCGCGGTCTGAACCACGACATTTCGAGGAGCACGATCATGGGTCGTCTAGCGTTGTTGTTATTAACCGCCTGCCTGAGCGTCACGGCCATGGCAGCCGACGTCATCAAAAGCGAACGCCAGGAAACCTTCGGCGACGTGACGGTGCACTACAACACCTTCAACTCCACGTATTTGCAGCCAGACATCGCCAAGGCTGCCGAGCTGATCCGCAGCAAGAACCAGGGCGTGATCAATGTCTCGGTGATCAAGGACGGCAAACCGTTGATCGCCAGCGTCACCGGCACGGTCAAAGACCTGACCAGCCAGAGCGTGCCGCTGAATTTCCGTCAGATCACCGAACAGGGCGCGATCTACTACATCGCCCAATACCCGGTGGACCAGCAGGAAACGCGCACCTTTGAAATCAAGGTGCAGAACGGTGACAAGATCAACACCATCAATTTCAACCAAGAACTCTTTCCCGGCGAATGATGAACCTCAAGCAACTCGTACTGGCCAGCCATAACGCCGGCAAACTCAAAGAACTCCAGGCCATGCTCGGCGACTCGGTGCAACTGCGCTCGATCGGCGAATGGAGCAAGGTCGAGCCGGAAGAAACCGGTCTGTCGTTCGTCGAGAACGCGATCCTCAAGGCCCGCAATGCCGCGCGCCTTTCCGGCCTGCCGGCGCTGGCCGATGATTCCGGTCTGGCGGTGGACTTCCTCGGCGGCGCGCCGGGTATCTACTCGGCGCGCTACGCCGACGGCAAGGGCGATGCGGCGAACAATGCCAAACTGCTCGAAGCCCTGAAAGACGTGCCTGAAGCCGAGCGCGGCGCGCAATTCGTCTGCGTGTTGGCGCTGGTGCGCCACGCCGACGATCCGTTGCCGATCCTCTGCGAAGGCCTGTGGCACGGGCGCATCCTGACCGCCGCCAGCGGCGAACACGGTTTCGGCTACGACCCGCTGTTCTGGGTGCCGGAACGTGACGTGTCCAGCGCCGAACTGAGCCCGGCCGACAAGAACCAGATCAGCCACCGCGCCCGTGCAATGGATCTGCTGCGCCAGCGTCTGGGCCTGAAATGACCGCCAGCCCCTCTGCGTCGTCGCTGATCATCGGCGGCGCCGCCTCCTCGCCTCGGGCACCGCTGCCGACGCTGCCGCCCCTGGCGCTGTACATCCACATCCCGTGGTGTGTACGCAAATGCCCGTATTGCGATTTCAACTCGCACACCGCCAGCCCGGTGCTGCCGGAGCAGGAATACGTCGATGCGCTGCTGGCCGATCTCGATCAGGACCTGCACGCGGTGTACGGGCGCGAAATCAGTTCGATCTTCTTTGGCGGCGGCACGCCGAGCCTGTTCAGTGCCGAAGCGCTTGGGCGTTTGCTCAAAGGCGTCGAGGAGCGCATTCCGTTCGCCCCTGATATCGAAATTACGCTGGAAGCCAACCCCGGCACCTTCGAACAAGATAAGTTCGTCGCGTACCGCAAACTGGGGATCAATCGCCTGTCGATCGGTATCCAGAGCTTCCAGCAGCAGAAGCTTGAAGCCCTTGGACGCATCCACAACGGCGACGAAGCGGTGCGCGCGGCCGGTATGGCGCGGCAGGCCGGGTTCGATAACTTCAACCTCGACTTGATGCATGGCCTGCCCGATCAATCGCTGGACGATGCCTTGAGCGACCTGCGCCAGGCGATCAAGCTGAAACCGACGCACATCTCCTGGTATCAGCTGACACTGGAGCCGAACACGGTGTTCTGGAACCAGCCGCCGGTGCTGCCGGAAGACGACACGCTGTGGGACATTCAAGAGGCCGGGCAAGCGCTGCTGGCGGAACACGGTTACGCGCAATACGAAGTGTCGGCCTACGCCCAGCCCGGACGCCCGGCGCGGCATAACCTCAATTACTGGAGTTTCGGCGACTTCATCGGTATCGGTGCCGGCGCCCACGGCAAGCTCAGCCACCCGGACGGACGCATCGTCCGGACCTGGAAAACGCGCCTGCCGAAGGACTATCTGAACCCGGCCAAGAGCTTCCAGGCCGGCGAGAAAGCCCTGGGCAACGACGAGATGCCGTTCGAGTTCCTGATGAACGCGCTGCGCCTGACGGCTGGTGTGGAATCGCACCTGTACCCGGAGCGCACCGGCCTGCCCCTGGAAAGTCTCGCCGAACACCGCAAGGAGGCCGAACAAAGCGGCCTGATGCAGGTCGAACCGTCACGTCTGGCGGCCACCGAGCGCGGACAACTCTTTCTCAACGACTTGCTGCAGAAATTTCTGAGCTGAGCCCACGCCCCAACGGCAGCCCCAAGGAAAAACGCATGGATTTGATACTCGACCTGCTCGCCACCGTGTCCCGCTGGAGCCGCAGCAATCTCTCGGAAATCGCCCTGGCCCTCGTGGGCTGCCTGCTGGTGCTGTTTGGCGCCGACTTCAAAGGCTGGGTCGAACAACGCCTGGGCAGCATCGCCGGCGCCCTGCGCGTACCGCTGATGGCCCTGCTGTGCGTGATCGGCAGTGGCGCAGCGCTGATCTACGCCACGCCGTGGGTGGTCAAGGGCTTGAGCCAGTTCAACAACTACAGCCTGGCGCCGGTGTTGTTGGTGGTGCTGGTGCTGATCGGCGTCGTCGCTGACCGCCGCTGATCTTTTCAGCCGACCCAAAAACAACTGTGGGAGCGGGCTTGCTCGCGAAAGCTATCGATCATTCAACGTTGATGTTGACTGATCCGATGCCTTCGCGAGCAAGCCCGCTCCCACATTCGGTTTTGCGTGATGCTCAGGACTGTTTCTCGAACTTCAGATCCCACACACCGTGCCCAAGACGTTCGCCGCGACGTTCGAACTTGGTGATCGGGCGTTCGGCCGGGCGTGGTACGCATTTGCCGTCTTCGGCGAGGTTGCGATAGCCCGGAGCAACGTTCATCACTTCCAGCATGTATTCGGCGTACGGTTCCCAGTCGGTGGCCATGTGCAGGATGCCGCCAACCTTCAGCTTGCTGCGCACCAGCTCGGCGAAGGACGCCTGAACGATGCGACGCTTGTGGTGACGGCTCTTGTGCCATGGGTCCGGGAAGAACAGCATCAGGCGATCGAGGCTGTTATCGGCGATGCAGCGGTTGAGCACTTCGATCGCATCGCAATCGTAGACGCGCAGGTTGGTCAGGCCCTGGGTCAGTACGCCATTGAGCAGCGCGCCAACACCCGGCCGGTGCACTTCAACACCGATGAAGTCCTGATCCGGCGCGGCCGCGGCCATCTCCAGCAGCGAGTGGCCCATGCCGAAACCGATCTCCAGCGAGCGCGGTGCCGAACGGCCGAACACTTGATCGTAATCCACCGGCGCGTCGGCCAGTGGCAGCACGTACAGCGGCGCGCCCTGATCCAGACCACGTTGCTGGCCTTCGGTCATGCGCCCGGCGCGCATCACGAAACTCTTGATGCGGCGGTGTTGGCGCTCGTCGCCCTCTTCCGTCTGGATAGGCGTGTCGTTCGATTCAGTCATCAATGGCTCTTACTTGATCAGACCATCCAGCGGCGAAGAGGCGCTGGCATAGAGTTTTTTCGGCATACGACCAGCGAGGTAGGCCAGACGGCCTGCAACGATGGCGTGTTTCATGGCTTCGGCCATCATCACCGGTTGCTGGGCGTGGGCGATGGCCGAGTTCATCAGCACCGCATCGCAACCCAGCTCCATGGCGATGGTTGCGTCGGACGCCGTGCCGACACCGGCATCGACCAACACAGGAATCCTGGCTTCTTCAAGGATGATCTGCAGGTTGTACGGGTTGCAGATCCCCAGGCCCGAACCGATCAGACCGGCCAGTGGCATGACCGCGATGCAGCCGATGTCCGCCAGTTGGCGAGCGATAATCGGATCATCGCTGGTGTACACCATCACGTCGAAGCCTTCCTTGACCAGCGTTTCCGCGGCTTTGAGGGTTTCAATCACGTTGGGGAACAGGGTTTTCTGGTCGGCCAGCACTTCCAGCTTCACCAGGTTGTGGCCGTCGAGCAGTTCACGGGCCAGACGGCAGGTGCGCACAGCTTCGATGGCGTCGTAGCAACCGGCGGTGTTTGGCAGGAAGGTGTAGCGCTCCGGCGACAGCACGTCGAGCAGGTTCGGCTCGCCTTCGATCTGACCGAGGTTGGTGCGGCGCACGGCGAAGGTGACGATCTCGGCACCCGAGGCTTCGATGGCCTGACGGGTTTCTTCCATGTCACGGTACTTGCCGGTACCAACCAGCAAACGCGACTGGTAAGTACGACCGGCCAGGACGAAAGGCTTGTCGCTACGAACGATGCTCATGGGGAGTCCTCTTTAGGGGTGAGGGTCTTGCAGAATTCTGTGCCCTTGCGAGCCGGGCGGCTAGCCGCCGCCGATGGCGTGCACCACTTCGACGTTGTCGCCGTCGTTGAGCGTGGTCTCGGCATGCTGGCTGCGCGGGACGATATCCAGATTGAGCTCGACTGCTACCCGGCGTCCGGTCAGTTCCAGACGGGTCAGCAGGGCCGCAACGGTTTCACCGTCGGGCAGTTCAAGGGATTCGCCGTTCAACTGAATGCGCATGCGCTAGGCCGCCATCATTTTTAGGGGCTGGCATTCTAGCCCGATCAGACTGGGCGACCCAAGCCATTCATCGTGAAATGGACTGCCCGGTCAGCTCAACCGCCAGGCGGCGAGGCCCAGGCACAGCCAGCCCACCAGAAACGCCAGGCCGCCGAACGGGGTGATGATGCCGAGCTTGCTGATGCCGGTGGTGGTCAGCAGATACAGACTGCCAGAGAACAACAGGATGCCGACGGTGAACGAAGCTCCCGCCCAAGTCACCAGCCGCCCCTGAATTTGCGAAGCGAGTAGCGCCACGCCGAACAGCGCCAGGGTGTGCACCAGTTGATAGGTCACGCCCGTGTGGAAGATCGCCAGGTACTCGGGGGTCAGGCGGTTTTTCAGACCATGGGCGGCGAATGCGCCGAGGGCGACACCGGTAAAACCAAAGAAAGCGGCCAGCATCAGAAAGCCACGCAGCATGTGGAACTCCAGTCAGACTCGTTCGGCAGGGTCTGTATAATGGCCCGCTCTATCGGTTCGGCCAAGCCATCTCTATGTTGCGTTCACTTTTGCGTCGTCTCACGAAGGCCCTGCTCTGGTTCGCGGGCGGCAGCGTATTGCTGGTTTTGCTGTTTCGCTTCGTGCCGCCACCGGGGACCGCGCTGATGGTCGAGCGCAAGGTCGAATCCTGGGTCGACGGCGAACCGATCGACCTGCAGCGCACCTGGAAACCGTGGGACGAGATTTCCGATGACCTCAAGGTCGCGGTCATGGCCGGCGAAGACCAGAAGTTTCCCGAGCACTGGGGTTTTGACTTCGGTGCGATCCAGGCGGCGTTGGCCCACAACGAACTCGGCGGCTCGATTCGCGGCGCCAGCACCTTGAGCCAGCAAGTGTCGAAGAACCTGTTCCTGTGGTCGGGTCGCAGCTATCTGCGCAAAGGCCTGGAAGCCTGGTTTACCGCGCTGATCGAGGTGCTCTGGCCCAAGCAGCGAATTCTTGAGGTGTACCTGAACAGCGTCGAATGGGATGACGGTGTGTTTGGCGCCGAAGCCGCAGCCCGCCATCATTTCGGCGTAAGCGCCAAGTCACTGTCGCGTCAGCAGGCGAGTTACCTGGCGGCGGTATTACCTAATCCGCGAGTGTGGAGCGCCAGCCATCCAACCGCGTACGTGTCGCGCCGGGCCGGCTGGATTCGGCAGCAGATGAGCCAGTTGGGCGGGACCAGTTATTTACTGGGACTCAATGATTCACGCCGGGCGCCCTGGGCCGAATAACGCTGAAGATCCCCTGTGGGAGCGGGCTTGCTCGCGAAGGCGGTAGATCATTCAACATTGATGTTGTCTGACACGGCGCCTTCGCGAGCAAGCCCGCTCCCACATTGGTTTTGCGCCAAGCCATAAAAAACGCCCCGAT
>NZ_AYMJ01000003.1 GCF_000633255.1 Pseudomonas sp. H1h | reverse complement strand
CGTCGGCACATCCGGCATCGTGTTGACTGACCCGGCGCTTTCGCGAGCAAGCCCGCTCCCACAGTGTTCGTGTCGGTCGCCAGACTTGTGTTCGCAGTGAATCGCTTGGAAGCCGCGATTCTGGAACAAGGTATCGCTCAAGCCCGGACAGATGACTTTTCTTATTCCAGAAATCGAGCACAGAACCATTTTTTAATCTTTTATCGCTATTAACCTCGCCTTCTATAATTGCGCGTCGGCACTCAACTCATCAAAAGGGATGTTCCATGCAAAGACGCCTGTTATTGGCTGCGCTGTTCCTCGCTGTCGCCGGGTGCGCCAGTCCTCCTGCGGTTTCCGTGCACACCAAAGACCCCGTCAGTTCGACCCTGCAAGGCGACGCCACGCGTCCGGCGCAGGCACAGTGGATTCGCACCGAGTTGTACTTCTCGGTGGGCACGGTGGATGGCAAGGAAGGTGCGGTCAGCCCCGCGCGCTGGCGCGAGTTTCTCGATAAGGAAGTCACCTCGAGGTTTCCCGACGGGTTCACCGTCTTCGATGCCTACGGACAGTGGCGCGATCATGGGGCAAAGGAGCCTGAGCGCCTGAGCACCAAGGTCATCGTGATTTTGCACGAAAACAATCCGCAGAATGACGGCAATATCGAGGCGATTCGGCTGGCGTACAAACGCATTACCGGAGACTTGTCGGTACTGCGCCTGTCGCAACCGGCGCACGTTTCGTTTTAATCAGCGACAGGTCCAAGAGCTTGCCGAGGCGTCGACGCCAGGCGGCTCAATCCCGCCAACAGCAACGCGCCCACCAGCAACACGCCAATCCCCAGAAACGCGCCCCAGCCCACCACTGTCACGCTCGAATAGAGCATGTACAGGCACAGACCGAAAAACAGCAGCGGCAACAGCGGATACAACGGCACCCGAACCGGCCGCGGCACCTCGGGAAAGCGCCGCCGCAAAATGATCAAGGCCAGGCTGCTCAAGCTGAGAAACAGCCAGTACACCGGTGTCAGGTACTCGACCATGGTGTTGAAACCGCTCTGGGTGAAACTGCCGAACAGCACCAGCAACAACGCGACTGCGCCCTCCGCCAGCAAAGCCTTGCGCGGCACGCCGTCGCGTTCATTCCACTCGCCGAAGCGGCGCAATTGCGGTACATCGCGGGCGGCGGCGTAGGTGGTGCGGGCGCCGACCAGCAAGGTCGAATTGATAGTGGCGATGGCCGCGATACCGACCATCAGCAGAATCAACAGCACGCCCGGCGCACCGAACGCCCGGTTCAGCAGTTCCACCGCGGGCGCGTTGCTCGCGGCCAGTCCGGCAAAACCCAGGCCTTGGACAAACGCCCAGTTCAGCGCCAGGTAGATCGCCATCAGCACCGTCAGTGCACCGAGCATCGCAATGAATATGCCGCGTCGACCGTCGCGCACTTCCGCCGACAACGTTGCCGCATCGCTCCAGCCGCCGAATGCGAGAAACACGAAAATCATCGCCGCCGATAACCCGGCCATGCCAGTGTTTTCCGGCGTGACCGATACGCTCGGAGCCGCTGCTTCGATCCCCTGCCACGCCAGCCACACACCTGCGCTGGCAATGCTCAAAAAGCCCAGGGCCAACAAGCCCACCAGCAAGGTCTGAGTGATGAACCCGATGTGTTTGCCGGTGAGATTGAGCAGCACCAGCGCCGCTATTATTCCACCGGCAAACAGTCCCGGGCCGTATCGACCGAGCGGCACCACGGCGTTGAAGTAATCGGCAAACATGAACGCCGACAAGGCAATCCACCCGGTGTGCATCACCGAAAAACGCGACCAGGCGAACAGGAGCCCCATGCGCTCGCCATAGGCGGTGCGCAGAAAGTGATAGTCGCCACCCGGATGCGGAAAGGCCGTGGCCATTTCGGCGAAGCACAAGGCTCCGGCCATCGACGCCAGACCGCCGAGGACCCAGACCCAGTAAAAACAGGAAGGCCCGACGTTCAGTGCCACGGTCGGCGCAGTCTTGAGGATGTCGGTAGTGATCACCATGCCCAGCGTGATCAACAACGCCTGCAACACCGGCAAATGGCGCTTGGGGCCGTTCGAGTGGCTCATAAACAGTCCTGCAGAAAATCCGCCGTCCATGGCGGTTCGGCTCAGAAGCCGTAGGTGGCGCTGGCGTAGTAATAAGCACCGTTGGTGCCGATCGGCGACAGCACGTCATACGGCAGGTTGCCACCGTAGTTGATCGCCGAGCCGGAGCGTTCCGGGTAATTGTCGGTGAGGTTGTTGCCGCCCAGCGCCACGCTGAATTTCGGGGTGAATTTGTAGGTCACCTCGGCGTCCAGTTGCCACACCGCGCCATAGGTCTGCTCCGGTTGCGAGTCACCGAAATCGAACACCCGGGTGGTCTCGCCCTGACGGGTCAGACGACCGAGCAGGCCCCAGTGTTCGCTGGCCCAGTTGGCCGTGAACACGAAACGATCCTTGGGCGCGGCGTCGGTCAGGGTGTTGGTTTCTTCGACGCCGACCAGAGCGTCGCCACCGATGCCCAACGCGCTGAGCTGCGACGGCGTGCCTTTGGTGTGGGTGACGCTGGTGTGGTTATAGGTGTATGCGGTGGTCAAGCCGAGTTGTCCGTCATACAGCGGCTGGTGGTAGTTGAGCACCAGTTCGGCGCCGTGGGTGCTGGTGTCGGCGGCGTTGGTGAAGAAATTGACGTCGTGCACCCCCGGCACGCCGAAGGTGTCATTGATGTATTGCTCCATGGCGTCGCTGCCGATGCGCTGCGACAGGGTGATGCGGTCCTTGACGTCGATGCGGAACACGTCGAGCGAGGCGTCGAAACGTTCGTTCAACTGGAAGGTCAGGCCGAGGCTGAAGTTCTTCGAGGTTTCCGGATCGAGCTTTTGCGCCCCCAGCGCACGGGCGATCGGGTCGTTGACCGAGAGCACGCGAATGTCAGTCAGGGTGCCGCCTTCGCCGAAATTACTGGTGGTGTTCTGGAAACCGCTTTGGGCCAGCGACGGCGCGCGGAAGTTGTTCGACACCGCGCCGCGCAACGCCCACTGTTCGGTCAGTTTGTAGCGGCCACTGAGCTTGCCGGTGAGTTTGCTGCCGGCATCGTCGTAATGTTCCCAGCGAGTTGCGGCGTCGACGAAGAAGCGGTCAGTGAGATCACCCGAGACCTCGGCGTAAGTGGCAAACACGTTGCGGTCCAGGTCCGACTCTTCGCTGGGGCGCAAGCCATTCGCGCCGTCAGCGCCGGAGCCGATGTAAGAGGCTTCGTCGCCGGCGTAGGTCAGGTAGTTTTCGTAGCGGTATTCGCCGCCCAGAGCCAACACAAACGAGCGCCCGCCGAGGCGCAATTCTCGGCTGAAGTCGAGGTTGGTGGTGGTTTGGCGCAGCTCGTAATCGCCAGTGTCGAACTTCGTCGGCGAATCTTCTCCGAGGCTGACGTTGAGGGTGCGGCGGGTGGACCCGTCAAACCGGTTGCGGCCATGGGTGACGCTGCTGTCGAAATCCCAGTCTTCGCCGATCATGCCTTTGAAACCGGCCGTGGCGGAGATGTCCTTGTTGTCGCCCAGCGACTGCGGCAGATAGCCGTTGGGATAGAATTGCGGCTGCTCGTAGGGGTAGCGATAGAACTCGGCGCCGGTGGTATGGCGCTGGTTGTAGGTGCCGAAGCTGTAAGCCTTGCCGCCGGCCAGCGGTACCTCGCTGTTGAACCACAGGTTGACGTCCCGCGCCAGACCGTCACCCATCACGTAGTTGCGCTGCTCGGGGGTATCGGCGAAACCGTCGAAACCGGCGCGGTTGGTCGGGTTGCGGTTTTTGTACTCGGTGCCGCCGCGAATGAAACCGCCCTCTTCGCCCAGGCGCGTGCCGATCTTGGCGGTGGTCACGCTGTTCTGGCCGTCGGTGGTGGTGCGGCCGATCGCATCCTGATGGGTGTGATAGGCACCGTAACTGGTGGACACTTCACCACCTTCGGGGGCGTCGTCGAGGATGATGTTGATCACCCCGGCAATCGCATCGGAGCCGTACTGCGCCCCGGCACCGTCGCGCAGTACTTCGATGCGTTTGATCGCGCTGATGGGGATTGAGTTGAAGTCCACCGGCGCCGTGCCGCGGCCGATTTTTGATGAGTCGTTGACCACCGCCGAAGTGTGGCGGCGCTTGCCATTGACCAGCACCAGAACTTGATCCGGGCTCATGCCACGCAGCTGCGCGGCGCGCACATGGTCAGCGCCACCGGAGTTGGACTGACGCGGCATGCTGAAGGACGGCAGCAACGTCTGCAGCGCCTGGCCCAGCTCACCGTCGGCAGCGCCAGTGGACTTGAGGTCGGCGGCGGTCAACACGTCCACCGGCACCGGTGAGTCCAGCACCGTGCGCGCAGTGCCACGGGTGCCGGTGACCAGCACGGTACCCAGCCGTGTGTCATCGTCAACACGCGTGGACGTGTCCTCGGCTTGCGCCGGAAGTTGCCAGATCGCACCGACAACCGCGATGGCGAGTAATGAACGGGAACGCTGATGCATGTTACGGCTCCTTTATCGCAGCTAATACCCGGCCGTTGCCGACAATAAGAGTTCGGCAATCAATGCGCGGCAATGTCTGCTGTAGTTTTAGAAATCAGGAAGGCGGTGAAGGCTGTTTTAACGTGGTTAGTGGGTGAAACGCAGAATCCCCAAAGTAAGTCATTCCCCCTTGAATGCTGATGCTAGACGAGCCGCTGCCGGGCGCAAAAGAACCAATAACACTTAGGTTAGATCAGCGCAGTTAGTTGTTTTAAGGGCAACACAAGTGTTGCCAGAACAACAGCAATTCAACTAACCAACAACTAACTCAAGCATAACCACCACACCTGTGGGAGCGAGCCTGCTCGCGAAAGCGGTGTATCAGTCTCCGAATATGCCGACTGGACTGGCCTCTTCGCGAGCAGGCTCGCTCCCACAGTTTTTATTGGGGGGGAACACAGATTATCCGTACGACATAGATCCAATGTGGGAGCGAGCCTGCTCGCGAAAGCGGTGTGTCAGTCTCCGAATATGCCGCCTGGAATGGCCTCTTCGCGAGCAGGCTCGCTCCCACAGTTTTTATTGGGGGGAACACAAATTATCCGTACGACATAGATCCAATGTGGGAGCGAGCCTGCTCGCGAAAGCGGTGTGTCAGTCAGTGAATATGCCGACTGGAATGGCCTCTTCGCGAGCAGGCTCGCTCCCACAGTTTTTATTGGGGGGGAACACAGATTATCCGTACGACATAGATCCAATGTGGGAGCGAGCCTGCTCGCGAAAGCGGTGTATCAGTCACTGAAGATGTTGACTGGAATGGCCTCTTCGCGAGCAGGCTCGCTCCCACGGAATCTGTCGTTGGATGATAGTTTTCAGTTGGCCACAGGTATCCACTCGGCCCGCGCCACATTGGCGGTATCACCGAAGGCCGGGAGTTTCTGCGCCAGGTCGCGGACGTTTTTCACGTCCAGGTCCAGCAACTGCTGACGGGTGATCAAGGTCGGTGGCACCAGCACCTGATGCCCCGGATTTTCGCCGGCAATCAACATCGCCAGACTGCGCACGCTGATCGCCCCCGCTACTTGCGGATTGACCGCCGCGGTCGCCGCCCAGGCGCTGTCCGGTTCTTTCATGATCTGGATGTCGGCGGTGGAAATGTCGGCGCTGTAGATCTTCACCTTGCGCCCCAACCCGGCCTCGTCGACAGCAATCTTCGCGCCTTTGGCAAACTCGTCGAACGGCGCGAAGATCACGCTGATCCCCGGATTGGCGCGTAACACCGCGCTGGCCTGATCCGCCACCGAGTTGGCAATCGGCGGGTTGAGCGTGCCGAATCGCGCCTTTTCAATGATGCCCGGATTAGCCTTCTTCACCTGACTCCAGATCTCGTCGCGACGCTCCATCGGCGTGAAGCCGCTGATGTACACGTAACCGGCGTCGAACCGTGTGCCGTTGTCCTTCACCGCCTGCTCCAGCGCCAGTCGCGCCAGCGCGTGGTGATCCTGCTCGACCTGCGTCACTTGCGGGCTGTTCAGGTCGACGTCGAACGCCACCACCTTGATGCCTTTGGCGATCGCCCGGTCAATCGGTCCCTTGAGGGTTTCCGCCAACCCCAGTTGCACAATGATCCCGTCGACCCCGAGATCGATCGCCTGATCGATCATCTCGCCCTGACTCGCCGCCTGCTGCCGCGCATCGAATACCCGCAGGTTGGCTCCCAGCGCTTCGGTCTGTTTCTCCACGCCGCGCAGATACGCCTCGGGAAAGTCCCCGGAAAACAGATAACCGACCAGAGCGATCTGCACCTGGCCCTTGTCAAACGGTGCCGGCGCACCCGGTAAGGCCTTGGCCTGAGCGCTCAAGGCCAACGCCGAGAGCATGGCGCCGGCGAGGCAATGGCGCGCGAACTGTTTGAGTGAACCATGCATACGACTTTCCTTGAACGATGTCGACTCAGCGCGCCCGATGCGCGAGGCCGAAGGTGAACATCAGGGCCAGCACCAGCACCAGTCCCTTGACGAAATCCTGCGCGTAATACGGCGCGTTGAGCATGGTCAGGCCATTGAGCAGCGAGGCCACCAGCAATGCCCCGACCAGCGTGCCGAAAGCGTTTGGCTTCTTCGCGCCAAGCACGGCAAAACCGATCAGCGCCGCACCGAGCGCGTCCAGCACCAGACCATTGCCGGAGCTGACGTCGCCCCGACCCAAACGAGCAGCCAACAACAAACCGCCGAGCGATGCGAGCAGCGCCGACAGCACGTAAGCGAGCAACTTGAAGCGCTGCACCGGTGCCCCCGCCAGCCGCGCCGCCTGCTCATTACCGCCGATCGCATAAAACAAACGCCCGACGCGCGTGCGCTCGAGAAACAACCACACCGCCAGCGCCACCAGCGCAGTGATCAACACCGGCACCGGCACCACCTCCCACAGCCGTCCGCGACCCAGGGCGAGAAACGCCGCACTGAAGGCCCCTTCAGTTTCCTCGCCACTGGGCAAAGTCATGCCCACCGCAATCGAGCGCCCACCGGTGGGAATCAGTTGCACCCCGATCACCAGAAACATGCTGCCCAGCGTCGCGAGAATGTCCGGCACCCGCAGCTTGACGATCAGCCAGCCATTGAGCAGTCCGACCAATGCGCCGCCGGCCAGACTGATCAGCACCGCCGGCACCGCACCCCAACCGAGCACCACCATGACGTAGCTGGCGATCATCAGGCTCATCGCAGCCACCGCACCGATCGACAAATCCAGCCCGCCAACGGCCATGGTCAACGTCACACCAAGCGCCAGCAGCGCAACAATCGATACCGACTGCAAGATGCTGAACAGGTTGCCAACGCGTAAAAACGCTGGCTCCGCGACGCTGAAAAACACCACGATCAGCGCCAGCAGCCACAACAGGCCATAGCGGATCAACGCTTGCAGCAAGCGCTCGGCGGGTGCCGCTGCGCTCGATAACAGTGAACTCGAATCAGGCACTCGCTCTGCTCCTTGGCGTGGCATGAAAGGGATGTTCGATCACCTCGGTGCCGGCCAGCGCGGCGACCAGCGTGGCGCGTTGCAGACCGGCGCGCGGGAAGTCGGCGACCACCGCGTGATCACGCAACAAAAGAATTCGATCAGCGATTTCCAGGGCTTCGTCGACATCCGCGCAAATCACCAGCGTCGCCCGGCCGACGGCACTGTCGCGCAGCAGTTGGCCGATCTCACGGCGGGCCCGGACATCAACGCCCTGAAACGGCTCGTCGAGAATCAACACCCGCCCTGCCCCAAGCAACCAGCGACCCAGCACGACCTTCTGTTGATTGCCGCCGGACAGCGCGCTCATCGGCACTTCGATTCCAGCGGTCTTGATCCCCAGCGCCGCAACTTGCGCCTCGACCGCCGCTGCTTCAGCGCGGTTGCGAATGAAACCGGCGCGGGTGAAGCGCTGCAGAAACGGCAGCGTCAGTGTGCGGCGCAAAGAAAAATCAGGCACCAGCGACTGGCTGGCCCGGTCCTGCGCCGCGAGAAACACGCCGCGATGAATGGCTTCCCTTGGCGAGTTCGGCTGCCAGTCCACGCCATCCAGTTGCAGGCTGCCAGCCACAGCTTCACGCAGGCCGAACAACACTTCGGCAATCTCGCTTTTGCCGGCGCCGAGCAACCCGGTCAGCACCACCACCTCACCTTCGTGCAGGTCGAAATCGAACCGTTGCGAGCGTGGCAAAATCTGCAGGCCGCGCACACCCAGGACTTTTCGCCCCACAGTCCCTGGCCTGTAGACATGCCCGTCAAGCGCCTGCCCGAGCATCGCGTGCACCGCTTCGGGCAACTGCCGCGCGCTGAACTCCCCGGCCAGACGCCCGTCACGCAAGACAATGGCGCGATCCGCCACTCGTTGCAGATCGGACAGGCGATGAGAGATGTAGATGATCGCCACTCCACGGCTGCGCAAGGTGTCGATCAGACCGAACAGGCGCTGCGCCTCGGCGTCGGACAACGCCGCCGTCGGCTCATCCAGGATCAGCAGGCGCGGCTGCAAGGCAAAGGCCCGTGCCAGCACCACCAACTGCCGTTCGGCCTGGCCCAGATGATCAATGGTTTGCTCCAGCGGCAACACCAGCCCGAGCCCGGCGGCGATGCTCGCAGCGCGTTCCAGCAGGCGCTTGCGATTGAGCCAGAAGTCGGCGTCGGGTTTGCACAACTCATCGAGCAGCAGGTTTTCCGCCACACTCAAACCGGGGGCAATGCCCTCGTTGATCTGTTGATGCACCGCGACAATTCCCACCCGCCGCGCCGACAGCGGCGAGCTGAACTGCCGGAGCTGCCCATCAACATGAATCGCGCCAGCATCGGCACGTTGGCTGCCGGCCAGAATCTTCACCAGCGTCGATTTGCCCGCACCGTTGGCACCGAGCAACGCCACCACTTCGGCAGGATGAATCTGCAGGCTGACGCTATCCAGCGCGCGGTTCGAACCGAAGGTCTTGCTCAGTTCGCGCACTTGAATCAGCGGCTTTTGAGCCACGACGACACTCATACGATTCCTTAACGTCGATGGGCCAGCGACCGCACCAGCCGGTCTCCGAGGCTTTGCACGCCCTGAACCAGAATGACCAGCACCACCACGGTGGCGACCATCACTTCATTGTTGAAACGCTGGTAGCCATAACGGATCGCCAGATCGCCCAGACCACCACCGCCAATCACCCCGGCCATGGAAGAAAAACCGATCAGCATCACCAGCGTCAGGGTGATCCCCGCCAGCAACGCAGGCAGCGCTTCGGGCAGCAACACTTTGCAAATCACGTGGCGGATGTCGCCGCCCATAGCGAGGATCGCTTCGATCCGGCCCTTGTCAACTTCATCCAGCGCGTTCTCGACGATCCGCGCAAAAAACGGAAACGCGCCAATGGTGATCGGCACCACCGCCGCCGTGCTGCCCAGTGTCGTACCGACCACCAGCCGGGTCAGCGGAATCAGCGCGATCAGCATCACCACGAACGGCAGCGAGCGCCCCAGGTTGACCAGCGAACCCAGTGCCGCATTCAGCCGTGGCAGCGGCCACAGTCCGTCGCGCCGGCTGACAAACAGCAACACCCCCAGCGGCAGACCGATCAGCAGCGTGAACAGCCCGGCGAGCAGCACCATGTACAGGGTTTCGCCGGTGGCGTTGAACACCAGTTGCAGGATTTCATCCCAATTGATTGTGCGGTTCATGACTGGGCCGCCCGTACGCCGTATTGCTTGAGGAAGCTCAGCCCCGGCGCGGCATGCCCCAACGGCAGGCCACAGGTCGGACGCAGCGAGGCGCCCAGCAGCGACTGCGGATCCGCCAGCAGTCGCGGCACCGGCCCGGCCTCGACCAGTCGCCCGCCAGCCATGGAGGCGGCGTGATCACAGATCGATTTGACCACGTCCAGCTCATGGGTGATCAGCACGATGGTCAAGCCCAGTTGCCGATTGATGTCGCGCAACAGGTCGAGAATCGATGCGGTGGTGTCCGGGTCCAGCGCGCTGGTGGCTTCGTCCGACAGCAGATACGCCGGCTCTGCTGCCAGCGCGCGGGCAATCCCCACGCGTTGCTTCTGGCCACCGGACAACTGCGAGGGAAAGGCTTGCGCCTTGTCACTCAAGCCGACCAGTTCCAGCAGTTCGCGCACCCGTACATGGCGCCACGGTTTGCCGACGTTGGCGATCTCCAGCGGCACCGCAATGTTGTCGAACACGGTGCGCGAGTGCAGCAGGTTGAAGCCCTGGAAAATCATGCCGATGCGCTGACGCTGGCGGCGCAGGTCGCTGGCGGACAGCGTCAGCAAGTCCACGCCGTCGATCAGGATGCGTCCGCTGTCCGGGCGTTCGAGCAGATTAAGGCAACGCAGCAGGGTCGATTTGCCCGCACCGCTACGCCCGAGAATGCCGTAGATCGCGCCGTCGGGAATGTTCAGCGACACCTGATCGAGTGCCGGCGCGGTGGAGGCCGGATACGTTTTGCTGACCTGCTCGACGACGATCATGGCGTGGCATCCACCACTGGGATCACCGAGCCATTGAAGGTGTCGGTGATGTATTTCGCCACTTGCGGCGAAGTCAGGTCCCTGGCCAGTTGCGCGATCCGTGGATCGTTCTGCAATTTCGGCGTGGTTACCAGAATGTTGGCGTACGGATTGTGCTCAGCCTTCTCCAGCCCCAGCGCATCCCTGGCCGGCACCAGCCCGGCTTCCAGCGCGTAGTTGCCGTTGATCACGGCGAGGTCGACATCGTCCAGCGCCCGGGGAATCTGCGGCGATTCGATTTCAAGGATCTTCAGCTGTTTGGGGTTCTCGGCGATGTCCTTGGGCGTCGCCTGATCGGCCGCCGGGTCCTTGAAACCGGGCTTGAGTTTGATCAGGCCGTTGTCCTGCAAAAGGTACAGCGCACGGCTCAGGTTGGTGACGTTGTTGGGGACGGCCACGGTGCCTTTTTCCGGCACTTGGGCGAAGTTTTTGTGCCGGCGTGAATAAATCCCCAACGGCTCGATATGCACCGTGGCCGCCACCGCCAGTTGCTGCCCCAGCGCCTGCTCCTGGGATTTGAGGTACGGCAGATGCTGGAAGTAATTGGCATCGACATCGCCGTGCACCAGCAACTCGTTGGAGTTCACGCCGTTGGGGATCTCGATGACCTTGAGGTTGAGTTGCGGATCGATCTTCTGGATGTAGGCGAGGATCTGCGCGTGCGGCACCGGGTCCGCCGCCACCCGCAATGGCTCCAGCGCCTGAGCGCCAAACGAAGTCACCAGCGCGCCAAGCACGGCCAGGGTCAAACCTGCTTGTTTCAACATGGGCGTAATCCTTGAGCGAGTGATGAATCAGGCGTTGGCGGTCTTGCGAACCGGTGCAGCGGGCATCAGTGCGTCGGCATAAAAGCGTCGGGCGACGTCGGGATGCGAGCGCAACCGGCCCTTGAGGTAGTTCCAGCCGACATCGCGAAACAACGGATTGAGCGGATCACTCGCCGGGCCGCGTGCTTCACGCAGCAGCACGGTGGGCAAGGGATACAGCGGCACCACGGCGTCGAGTTGCGCGCCGAGGAAAAACGCGATGGACAGACGTTCGCTGCCTTCAGGTGGCGACACCACCCGATGCACGGTGGCGCGCAGATAACCGTTGGTGGCCAGCTCCAGCAGTTCGCCGATGTTCACCACCAGCGTGTTGTCTCGGGGCAGCGCATCGATCCAGCGCCCCTCCTCGACTTCCACTTGCAGCCCCGCCTGCTGGTCTTGCAGCAAAAAGCTCAGGAACCCCGAATCCTTATGCGCGCCAACCCCCTGATGACTGGCCTCACGTGCCTGCCCCGGATAGCGCATCAGCTTGATGTGTTCGTTGGGCTTGTCGCCGTACAAGCGGTCGAAGGCATCGGCCGGCAGCGACAGCGCCTCGGCAAACGCCCGCAACAGACGCAGCGACATACGCGTCATCGCCTGCTGCCAGTCGAGCAGCAACGGCTTGAGTTGCGGCAGGGCCTGCGGCCATTGGTTGGGCCCCTGCAACCGCGTCCAGAAAGGGCTGTCCGGCGACCACGGCAACGCTTCGCGCTCGGCACCAAGATCGAACTGCTCGCGCAGGTCAGGTTGCCCGCGAGTGATTTCGGAAGCGGCACGGTTGTAACCACGAAAGTGCGGCGAATTGATCATGCCGACAGCGGCTTTATCGCTTTGCGGCAAGGCAAAGAACTGCCGCGCCTGATCCTGGACCTGCCTGAGCAAGGCACCGTCGATGCCATGCCCGGCCAGGTAAAAGAACCCGACGTCACGGGCGGCATGGCGCAGGTCTTCGAGAAATTGCCGGCGCTGCTGCGCCGAGCCGTCGAGCAGCGAAAGATCAAGAATAGGCAGCGTGTTGATGACTGATGCGTGCGGCATGATTCACTCCCGTGTGAATCAAACCTGAAGAGCCTGTGATCGATTCAGCGTGTGCCGTCATGGCAATCGGGAGGTCTATCGGTTTGATGCTTTGGTTCGTCTGTGAGCCAAAACTAAACGATATTAAAAACACCGAACAAATATCTTTTTTGCATTAGCTTAGCGCTGGGGATGATCAGCGCTGCGGGTGTCGAAAAAACAAAAGCCTGCTCTCCAAAGCAGGCTTTAGTCTGGCACCAACGCTTACTTCTGCGCTGCGGTAATCGCCGAGTAACTGTTCATCAGGTTGCGATAGTTCGGGATCCGCTGCGACAGCAGATTGCCCAGCCCTTCGATGTCGTTGCGCCAGTCGCGGTGCAGTTCGCAGGCGACCGAGAACCAGTTCATCATTTGTGCGCCGGCCTGGGTCATGCGGTTCCAGGCGGCTTGCTGGACGGTGGTGTTGAAGGTGCCGGAGGCGTCGGTGACAACGAATACGTCGAAGCCTTCCGCCAGTGCCGACAGGGTCGGGAACGCTACGCAGACGTCGGTCACGACCCCGGCGATGATGATCTGTTTGCGGCCGGTAGCCTTGATCGCCTTGACGAAGTCTTCGTTGTCCCAGGCGTTGATCTGGCCTGGGCGGGCGATGTACGGTGCGTCGGGGAACATTTCCTTGAGTTCCGGGACCAGCGGGCCGTTGGGGCCTTGTTCGAAACTGGTGGTGAGGATGGTCGGCAGGTTGAAGAATTTTGCCAGGTCGGCCAAGGCCAGAACGTTGTTCTTGAACTCGTTCGGCGAGAAGTCCTGAACCAGAGAAATCAGGCCAGTCTGGTGGTCGACCAACAGGACTACGGCGTCGTCTTTGTTCAGGCGGTTGTAGGTTGCAGTGCTCATGGTTGAATCCCTTTTCTTGGTTGTGATGGTTGGGGTTGCGTTGAACATGGGCACAGATTACGGACACGACCTGATCGGATAAATCTGTTGAAACGCGTTTTACTGTCAACTCAAAAGGGACAATCGGGCAAAGAGATGCAGGCGCTGCCTACAAAAATCCCGAGGGTCGGCGGTTATGAGCTAATAACACCTTCATTAAACCGTCTTCCAAACGTTGTACTAGGATAGGATCCAATTCCTGAAGTTTGCCTCGGCCAAGGAATACGGTCGACGCAGGCCAGGAATGGATTGTTTCACCTGTAATCATGGATGACGCTTATGAACTCACACCTGTTCCCCCACATCGGTAAAGTCATCGCCAGCACCGGCAGCCGGCACTTTCCGCGGATGCTGCATGACCTGATCCAGACCCAACTGGCGGTGGACGCCACGCATATTCGCCAGGTGCGCGTTGAGCCGGTGGGCCGCACCGCAAGTCACAATCAGCCGGACATCGGCAAAGACCCGGCCCTGCTGGCCGAGACAGTGTTCTCCGAACACAGTGCCGCACGCTCCGCTGAGCCGGCCGCCGCATTACCGGCGGCCAGTACCGACGCCTCGCAACTGCACCTCACCCGGCGCAAGGACGGCTACCGCTATGTGATCTCGGTGTATCGCAACGATCAGTCGCAGCGCTTCTCGGCCCAGGAGCGAAGTTTGTTGCAGGATATTTCCCCAGTGCTGTTACCGATGGTGGAAAAACACATCCATGCGCTGCAACCGGTACGGCCCGGCGCAGACGATCAATTGATCCACGCCGACGGCACGCAACCGGGCCTGGAAAACCTGCGCCAACGCTTTGCCGAGCGCCTCGAGCAACTGGGTCTGAGCCTGTCCAATCGCGAAACCGAGGTGTGCATCGGTCTGCTTGCCGGGCGCACCGCACCGGAGCTGGCCGGGCAGTTGCAGTTGAAGGTCAATACGGTGGAAAGCTATCTCAAGCGCGCCGCGATCAAATTGGGCATCAGCGGCCGGCATTCGTTGATGCGCTGGATGTATTCACCCGAGGACACCAGCCACGCCACCACGGCGGCCTGAGCCCTCGACCGAACGCAAAAACCGCCGCCCTCCCCGGGCAGCGGTTTTTTTCGGGCGTCGTTCAGTCCCGGGCCAGCGCCTCGATCGGATCAAGACGCGAGGCGTTGCGCGCCGGTACGAAGCCGAAAACGATGCCGATCAAGGTCGAGCAGATCACCGCCGTGATCACCGAGGCCAGCGAGAAGACCATTTCCCACTCCTTGATGAACACCGAAAACAGGTGCCCGATGGCGTACGACAGGGAAATGCCGATCGCCCCGCCCAGCAGGCAGACCATCACCGCCTCCACCAGAAACTGCTGGCGAATGTCCGACTGACGCGCACCGACCGCCATGCGAATGCCGATCTCCCGCGTGCGCTCGGTGACCGACACCAGCATGATGTTCATCACCCCGATGCCACCGACCACCAGCGAAATCACCGCGATCAGCGACAGCAGCAACGCCAGCGAGCGGCTGGTTTTCTGCACGGTCTGCATCACGCTGTCGAGATTGTTGGTGTAGAAGTCCTTAATACCGTGGCGTTGCAGCATGAGTCGGTTGACGTGCTCTTCCACCACTTTGCTCGACTGACCGTCCTTCATCCGCACGCTGATGCTGTCGAGAAACCGCTGGCCCAACAGGCGCCCGGCGGCGGTTTCGTAAGGCACCCAGACGTTCAGGGTCTTGCCCGAGGCAAACAGGTTTTTATTCTCCGCCGCGACCCCGATCACCGTGCACGGCAGGTTGCCGATCAGGATCACCTGGCCCAGCGGATCGACGCCCTCGGCAAACAACCGATGCCGGGTGTTGTAATCGATCACCACCACCTGCGCCTGACGTCGGGCATCGTTTTCACTGAAGGTGATGCCCGCCTCCAGCTTGATCCCGCGTACCTGGAAATACTGGTCGCTGACACCGTTGATCTGTGCGTCGAGGTCGATGTTGCGATAACGCAGGAGCATACTGCGGCCGACCACCGGGGTGGCGCTGTCGACGTAATACAGCTGATTCAGCGCGGTAACGTCGGCCGGCACCAGCGTCTCGATCGAGGCCGCGCGCTTGTCGCCGAAACTGGTGCCGGAATAGATATCGATGGTGTTGCTGCCGATCGCCGAAATGTCCTTGAGCACGTAGCGTTTGGCGCCCTCGCCGATGGCCGAAATCGACACCACCGAAGTGATGCCGATGACAATCCCGAGCATGGTCAGCAAGGTGCGCATGCGGTGCGACACCAGCGCCACCCAAGCCATGTTGAACGCCTCCTTGAACAGGCCCAGGCTGGCCACCAGCCGGCGGGTCGCCGGTGGTTTCGGCGCGACGTCCTCTTCGCTCGGCAGTTGCCCGCTGTCGCGCACGTTGAGGCGGTCACTGAGGATTTCGCCGTCGCTGACCTCGATGATGCGTTCGGCGTTGGCCGCGACTTTCGGGTCGTGGGTCACCAGAATCACCGTGTGCCCCGCCGCATGCAGCTCCAGCAGGATGCGCATCACTTCCTTGCCGCTGGCCGTGTCGAGGGCGCCGGTGGGTTCGTCGGCGAGGATCACTTCACCGCCGTTCATCAAGGCCCGGGCGATACTCACCCGTTGCTGTTGGCCCCCGGAGAGCTGACTTGGACGGTGCGTCAGGTGCCCCTCCAGCCCCAGCCGCGCCAGCAACTCGCGAGCGCGGGCGTGACGCTGCGGTGCAGGCGTGCCGGCGTAGATTGCCGGCATCTCGACGTTGTGCATCGCGCTCAGGTGCGGCAGCAAGTGATAACGCTGGAAGATGAAGCCGAAGTAATCGCGGCGCAGTTCGGCCAGCGCCTGATCGTCGAGGTCGCGGGTCTCCTGACCGTTGATCTTGTAGCTGCCAGCGGTGGCGTAATCGAGGCAACCAAGGATGTTCATCAAGGTCGATTTGCCGGAACCGGAAGCACCGATAATCGCCACCATTTCTCCGGCTTCGATCGTCAGATTGATGTTTTTCAGCGCCAGGAACTCGCGATCGCCAGCGGTGAAACTGCGGGTGATGCCGGTCAGTTGCAGCAGCGGTTGCGTCATGCTCAAGCCCCCGCCACGGCAGGTAACGGATCACCGATCACGACCCGGTCGCCTTCACTCAGGCCCTGATTGATCTGCACTTTGACGTTGTTGTTGATCCCGGTCTGCACGTTGCGCGACTGCGCCTGGCCCCTGGCATCCAGGACCCGCACCGTAAAGCTGCCATCGGCATTGCGCGGCCCGAGCGCCGCCACCGGCACCGTCAGCACCGATTGCGCGGTGTCGAGGACGATGCGCACCTGCGCGGTCATCGAAATGCGCAAGCGGTGGTCGGGGTTGGGCACCTCAAACAACGCGTTGTAGAACACTGCGCTGTTTTGTTTCGGCGTACCGGCCGGCGGCGTTTCGAGGAAATTCTGCGGCGCCGGTTCAGTGCCGCGCAGCTTGCCGTAATAGCGTTTGTCCTCCCCCAGAATGGTGAAATACACCGCCTGCCCCGGCGCGATGTGAATCACATCGGCTTCCGATACCTGAGCCTTGATGGTCATGGTGTCCAGGTCCGCCAGTTTCAGCAGGATCGGCGCCAACTGGTTCGCGATCACCGTCTGGCCTTCCTGAGTGACGATCCCGACCACGTCGCCATCGATCGGCGCGACAATCCGCGTATACGCAAGGTTGACCTTGGCGGTGTCGATCTGGATGTGTGCGCTCTTGATCTGCGCGTCCAGTGACAACAGGTTGGCCTGCTGCACTTCGTAGTTCGATTGCGCGGTTTCGAAATCCTGACGCGAGATCGACGCGTCTTCCTGCAGGTTCTGATAGCGCTCGTAGATCGCCTTGGTCTGCCTGAGCTGAGCCTGTGTCGCGCGCTTTTGCGCCTGCAGGTTTTCCTCATCGACCTGCGCTTGTCGCAGGGTGTTCTGCAGTACCAGCGGATCGATTTCCGCCAGCCACTGGCCCTTCTTCACCTTGTCACCGACCTTGACCTTGAGCGACTTCAACTGCCCCGACACCTGAGCGCCGACGTCCACCTGCTTGATGCCCTCCAGCAAGCCGGTGGCGAGTACGGTGTTTTCGATGTCCGTACGCTCGACCGGCGCCGTCTGGTATTTCGGTGCCTCGGCGGGGGCCTGCACCGTGTACAGCACCAATCCGGCCACCGCCGCCAACGCCAACCCCATACCGACTTTGCGCAACTTCGACTTTTCCATAAATAACCACAAGTCCGTTCAGGGATGAACCCGGCCAGCGGCCGGGTCTTGATAGAAAAACACCATTCAGGACAGCACTTGGCCGACCGCGACCGACAGGCCGTCGTGCCACCACGCCGCGAAACTGAAGACGTTGGGCGCCTTGAGAATCGTGAAGTGGTTGCCCGGTCCGTACCACACCGCCAGATCGTCGACCTGACGCTGCCAGCCCTCGAGCACCGCCGCCTGTTCGCGCTGATTGCCCCACTCGTCCAGCGTCGGGTCATCGACCAGTACCAGCCGCACCGGCCCGGTATAGGCCAGACGCGGTTGATAGACCGTGCGCAAGGCGCTGGAGAAGGTGCGTACCGGGCCGTGCATCGCGTTGGGCGCCGCCCGCTCCGACAACACCCCGGCGCGCACCATGCCTTCGTGCAGCAAGCGCAATTGCGTGGTGTCATCGGCGTTGGCGAACAGTGCAGGATCGATGCCCAGCGATTTGCCGCAGGACAACTGCAGTGTGTCGATCAGCCGTTGCAGCGCGGCAGTGGCCGTGTACGGTTTGCCGGCCGTGCCGTCGCCGCCCGGCGCCTCGCTGTCGATCAACGTCAGCGAAGCCACCTCACGTCCTGCCGCCTGCAACTGCGCGGCCATTGCATGCGCCACCCAGCCACCGAAGGAATGGCCGATCAGATGCACCGGCCCTTGCGGGTAGATCTGCGCGATCGCCTGCAGGTAGAACGCCGCGGCCGCCTCCACTTCGCTGTGCGGCACACTGACGCCGTCCAGCCCCCGGGGTTGCAGGCCGATGATCGGCCATTCCGGGCCGATGGCTTCGGTCAGGTGAATGAACCCGGTGACACTGTCACCCGCCCCCGGCACACAGAAAATCGGCGCATGCCCTACGTGTCCGGTCTGGATCGTCAGCAGCGGTTGATACGGCGTCGGCTCCGGCGCCACCAGAGTTTCCAGCGCCTGGGTAATCGCCTGACCGAGGGCCTGGATATGCGGCTGTTTCATCATCGTGCGGTGATCGCCGGGGATGTCGATGCAACGCAGCAACGTCGGGTCGAAACGCTCTTCCCAGCCACGGGTCGGGCTCGGCAAGGACTGCCCGTCCATCAACGCCTGGGCGCGGAACAGGTGGATCGTCTGGCTCGCCGGGCTGACCCGGTAATGTGCCAGCGCCAGGCGATGCGCCGCTTCGCGGTCAAAGTAGTGCCAGGCATCCGCCGCGCTGACCGTCGCCAGTTCCGGGTCGGTCAGTTGTTGCGCCTGGCAACGCTGGAACAGCTCAATGAAATCCAGCTGTTCGACCTGCGCTTCCAGCGCTTGCACTGCCGCCAGTGCCGCCTCGCCTTCGGCACCGAGCATCATCGAACGCCCACGGCAATGGCCGAGCAACTGACGTTTGTCCAGCCCTTCACCGCTCCACATCGCCTTGTCCTGGGCCAGCGGATTGGGTGCATAGCTGTCGAGCATGCCGATGAACGCCACCGGTTCATCGAGGCCAAGCAATTGCTGCGCGACCTCATGCGCCAGCACGCCGCCAAACGACCAGCCGGCCAGACGATACGGCCCGTGCGGCTGCACCGCGCGGATGATCCCGACCATGCGCTGCGCCATGCACTCGAGGGTGCGCAATTGCGCTTGCCCAAGGGGAACGCCGGGCAAGCCGTAGATCGGGAACTCGCCGCCAATGTGCTGGGCCAGCGTCGGGAAATACACGTCGCGGCCGCTGAACTCATGCATCAGGAACAACGGCGTACCGTGCTCCCCGGCGCGCACCACGACCAGCCCGTCCGGCTGCCCGCCCGCCTCGTCCTGACTCAGCAGCGTGGCGGCAGATTCGACGCTCGGATGCTGGAACAGCTCGGCCAACGACAGTTTCAGCCCGGCCCTTTGCATCAGATTGACCAGCCGCACCGCCAGCAACGAATGGCCCCCGAGTTCGAAGAAGTTGTCGTGCCGCCCGACCTGTTCAACACCGAGCACCTCGCCCCAGATCTGCGCCAGCGTGGTTTCGACGTCACCCTGCGGCGCCACGTAAGGCCGGTTGATCACCGCGTCCGCCCCCGGTTCCGGCAGGGCCTTGCGGTCGATCTTGTCGTTTGGTGTCAGCGGCAAGGCGTCGAGCCGCACGAACGCACCGGGCACCATGTACTCCGGCAAACGCTCCAGCACGTGGGCGCGCAAGGTCTCCAGGCTGGGTTCATCTACGCCAGAGCGCACGCTGTACCAGGCCACCAGACGTTCGTCGCGCACCATCACCACCGCTTCGCGAATTGCCGGATGCTCGATCAGCCGCGCCTCGATTTCTCCTGGCTCCAGACGCAAGCCACGCAGCTTGATCTGGAAGTCGTTGCGGCCGAGAAACTCTAGATTTCCGTCGTTGTTGTAACGCACCAGATCGCCGGTGCGGTACAGCCGATCACCCGCTACAAACGGGCTGTCGATGAAACGCTCGGCCTGCATCTCGGGCAAGCCGTGATAACCGCGCGCCACGCCGACACCGCCAATGTGCAACTGACCGCTGACGCCTTGCGGCACCGGTTGGTCGTAAGCATCGAGCACGTACAGGCGCGTGTTGCTCAACGCTTTGCCAATCGGCACCACGCTGTCCGGCACCGGCATTGCCGGTTCCAGCGTCCAGCCGGTGCTGTCGACCGTGGTTTCGGTCGGGCCATAGACGTTGTGCAAACGCACCCACGGCAGCCGCGCGCGCACCTGCCGCGCCAGTGCGGCACTGAGTTCGCCGCCGCCATTAAGCACGTCGGTGAGGCTGGTGCATTGCTCGACACCCTCCTGCTCGATGAACTGCTGCAGCAACGCCGGGACGAACTTGACCACCGTCACCTGTTGCTGGCGGATGGTCTGCACCACGTACGCCGAATCGCGGTTGCCGTCGGGCCGCGCCAACACCAGACGCATGCCGGAGCACAGCGGCCAGAAGATCTCCCACACCGAACTGTCGAAGCTGAACGGCGCCTTTTGCAGCAGTGCGCCGTGTTCGGTTGGCGGACTGAGCTGCGAACCCCAGTGCACCATGTTGCAGGCGCTGCGGTGCTCGATCATCACGCCCTTCGGCAGGCCCGTAGAACCCGAGGTGTAGATCATGTAAGCGAGGTTCGAAGCGCTCAGGCCCGGCACCTGCGAGTCAAGCTCCGGCAGGGTCTGCCAGGTGCTGTGGTCAAGGTCGATCAGCGTGGCTGCCGCGTTATCGAACAACCCGCGAGTCGCCGTCTGCACCAGCACCGCCGTCGGCGCGCTGTCCTTGAGCATGTAGGCCAGACGCTCCGTCGGGTAGCTCGGGTCCAACGGCACATAGGCGCCGCCCGCCTTGAGGATGCCGAGCAGACCGACCACCAGATCCAGCCCGCGCTCGACGCAGATCGCCACTCGCGCGTCCGGCTGCACACCAAGTTCGCGCAGGTGATGGGCCAGGCGGTTGGCGCGTTCGTTGAGTTCGCGATAGCTCAGGCGCTGTTCCGCCGTCTGCACGGCGACCGCGTCAGGTCGGCGCCGCACTTGTGCTTCGAACATCACATGCAGCGGTTGCTCCAGCGGGCACTCGACTTGCGTCGCATTGAAGTCCACCAACAAGCGCTGACGCTCGTCCGCCGCCAGCAACGGTACTTGCGCCAGCACAACCTGATCATCGTTGACCAGCGTCGCCAGCAGTTGCTGGAAGTAGCCGACAAAGCGGCGAATGGTCGCTTCGTCGAACAGCGCCGTGGCGTAGTTCAGCGCCCCGCGAATCCCGCTCGGGTGCTCACCGAGGGTCAACGACAGGTCGAATTTGACGAATCGGCTCGGCCCGGCCACGCCTTCAAGGCTCAGTTCACCCAGGGTCAGGGCCGGCCCGTCGTTGTTGTCCCAACTGAGCAGCGTCTGGAACAACGCGCTGTGGGACAGGCTGCGCAGCGGCTTACAGATTTCCACCACCTGTTCGAACGGCAAGTCCTGATGCGCCTGCGCTTGCAGGGTTTGCGCCTTGACCCGCGCCAGCAACGCCTCGCCGCTCGGCTCGTCCGAGGTGTCGATGCGCAAGGCCAGGGTGTTGACGAACATGCCGATCAAGCCTTCGATCTCGGCGCGAGTGCGGTTGGCCACCGGCGAACCGATCACCACCTCGGGCTGGCCGGACAGGCGACTGAGGGTCATCGCCCACGCGCTCATGATCACCATGTACGGCGTGACTGCGCGGCGCTGACACAGGGTCTTGAGCCCGGCACTCAGCTGTTCGCCCAGCTGTATTTCGACACTGCCACCACTGTGGTCCTGCTGCGCCGGACGCGGTCGGTCGGTGGGCAGGGTCAGCAACGCCGGCGCGCCGGCCAGGGCCTGTTGCCAGTAATCGCTCTGGCGTTGCAGCACCTCGCCGCTGAGCCAGCGGCGTTGCCACACCGCGTAGTCGGTGTATTGCAGCGCCAGTGGCGGCAACGGATCGGGCTGGCCGTGACTGAACGCCTGATACAACGCCGCCAGTTCACGGGTCAGCACGCCCATCGACCAGCCGTCGGAGACGATGTGGTGCAGGGTCAGCAACAGCACGTGGTGATCGTCCGCCAGCCGCACCAGACGACCGCGCATCAACGGATCGTCCTGCAAATTGAACGGCGCGCAGGCCTCGGCCTCGGCCAGTCTGTGCAGGGCCTCGTCGGCCTGCGGATAGCCACGCAAGTCTTCGACACGCAGGACCACACCGGTGTCCACCGGCAGGATCTGCACTTGGGCCTCATCGTCAAGCTGATGGAAACGGCTGCGCAGGGTTTCGTGGCGCGCAACGATCCGCGCCAGCGCCCGTTGCAGCGCGTCTTCGTCCAGCCGGCCGCGCAGGCGCAAGCCGACCGGGATGTTGTAGGCGCTATTACCGCCACCCATCTGCGCCAGGAACCACAGGCGTTGCTGAGCGAACGACAGCGGCAGCACTTGATCACGCGGCGCCGGCAGGATATCCGGCAGCGTGCTGCGTCCGGCACGGCTGAGCACGTCCGCCACGGCGGCCAGTTCCGGGTTGGCGAACAGCTCACCCAGCGCCAGCTCGATCCCCAGTTGTTGGCGCACCTGCGACAACATGCGCATCGCCAGCAGCGAATGCCCACCCAGTTCAAAGAAGTTGTCGTGACGACCGACCTGCGCAACCTGCAACACCTCGGCCCAGACCCGGGCCAGACTGGCTTCCAGCGCCGTGACCGGGGCCTCGTAAGCGCGACTGAGCAGCGCATCCTCGGTCGGCGCGGGCAACGCTTTGCGATCGACCTTGCCGTTGTTGTTCAGCGGCAACGTCGCAAGTTGCACCCAGGCACTCGGCACCATGTATTCCGGCAACCGCGCCTGCAATTGCGCGTGCAGGTCGGCGCTGTCCAGCGGCTGATCGTGCACGGTGTAATAGGCCACCAGACGCGGGGTTGCCTGGCCGTCGCGACGTGCCAGCACCACCGCTTCCTTGACCCCGGCGCAACTGAGCAAGCGGCTCTCGATTTCTCCCAGTTCGATGCGGAAACCCCGGATCTTCACCTGATCGTCATTGCGCCCGATGCAATCGAGTTGCCCCGGCGCCAGCCAGCGTGCGAGGTCGCCGGTGCGATAGAGCAACGCGCCAGGCCGGTCGCTGAACGGATCGCGCAGGAACTTCTCGGCGGTCAGGTCCGGGCGGTTCAGGTAACCCAGCGCCACGCCCTGCCCGCCAATGTACAACTCGCCGGTCACACCCATCGGCACCGGTTGCTGGTGCGCGTCGAGCACATACACCTGGGTGTTGGAAATCGGCCCGCCAATCGGCACGCTCTCGGCGTTTTCAGCCACCTCAAGCACCTCGAAGGTGGTGGCGTAGGTGGTGGTTTCGGTCGGGCCGTAGCAATGCACGATACGTAGTAGCGGCGCAGCAGCCCGCAGCGTGCGGAACGCCGCCGGTTCACCGCGCTCACCACCGCACAGCAGGATGCGCAAGCCTTTGAGCGCCTGCGGAATCAGTTGCACGTACTGGTTGAACAGCGCGGTGGTGACGAACAGGATCGTCGCCCCGGAGTTGCTCAGTTCGCGGCCAAAAGCGTTCGGATCGAGCAAGGTCTGGTGATCGATCACCACCACGCGCCCGCCGTTGAGCAACGGGCCCCAGATGTCCATGGTGCTGGCGTCGAACGCCGGGTTGGAAGCGAACACCACACGGTCCTGCGCGTTGAAATCGGCATAACCGTTGTTCAGCAACAGACGCCCGATGCCACGGTGCGGAACCATCACGCCTTTCGGGGTGCCGGTGGAGCCGGAGGTGTACATGATGTACGCCAGCGCCTCCGAGCTTTGCGCCAGGTTCGGGTTGTGCGTCGGCTGGCCGCTGAGCTTGAGCCGGTCAAGGTCGATGCGTGGCGCGGCGTAATCGATGGTTTCACTGCTGAGGGTCAGCAACGCCACTGCGCGGCAGTCCTCGACCATGAACGCCTGACGCTCGCTCGGCGCATTGATGTCCAGCGGCACATAGGCCGCCGCGCACTTGGCAATCGCCAGTTGCGCCACCAGCAGTTCCAGCGAGCGCGGCAACAGGATCGCCACGTGGTCGCCCGGCTGCACGCCTTGGCCGATCAAGTGATGCGCCAGGCGGTTGGCCTGGGCGTTCAGTTCAAAGTAGCTCAGCGAATGCTCGCCATGCACCGCCGCCACAGCCTTTGGATGCGCTGCGGCCTGCTGCTGGAATACCCCGTGCACGGTCAGCGTCTGCGGGTACTCGCGCGCGGTGGCGTTGAACCCGCACAGCAAGCGCTGACGCTCATCCTCGGCGAGTAACTGCACCCGCTCCAGCACCGCCTGATCATCACTGACCATCGCCGCCAGCAAGCACTGCAAGTAGCCGACATAACGCTGGATGGTCGACTGATCGAACAACGCCGTGGCGTATTCCAGCGAACCGCGAATCACCCCGTTGGCTTCGCCCAGGGTCAGGGTCAAATCAAACTTGGCGACCTGCCCCGGGGCGGCCACACCTTCGAGGCTCAGGTCGCCCAGTGCGAGGTTCGGTCCGACGCTGCTGTCCCAGCTCAGTGTGGTCTGAAACAGCGGGCTATGCGCCAGGCTACGTACCGGTCGTGCGATTTCCACCACCTGTTCGAACGGCAAGTCCTGATGCGCCTGGGCTTGCAGGGTTTGCGCCTTGACCCGCGCCAGCAGCGTGGCCACACTCGGCTCACCCGAGGTGTCGATGCGCAAGGCCAGGGTGTTGACGAACATGCCGATCAGACCTTCGATCTCGGCCCGGGTACGGTTGGCCACCGGCGAGCCGATCACCACATCGGACTGCCCGGACAGGCGACTCAGCAGCAGCGACCAGGCACTCATCACGGTCATGAACAGGGTCACGCCGTGACGCTGACTCAAGGCTTTGAGCCCGGCGCTCAGACGTTCGTCCAGCAGCACCTCGACCGTGCTGCCGGCGTAATCCTGTTGCACCGGACGCGGACGGTCGGTGGGCAGGGTCAGCAAGGCCGGCGCACCGTCGAGGGTCTGTTGCCAGTATTGGCTTTGGCGCTGCAGCACTTCACCGCTGAGCCAGCGCCGTTGCCACACGGCGTAGTCGCCGTATTGCAGCGCCAGCGGTGGCAACGGATCGGGCTGGCCCTGACTGAAGGCCTGGTACAACGCCATCAGTTCGCGGGTCAGAACGCCCATCGACCAGCCGTCGGCGACAATGTGATGCACCGTCAGCAACAGCACATGGTGTTCGTCGGCCAGTTTTACCAGCCGCCCGCGGATCAGCGGGTCGTGCTGCAGGTCGAACGCCGTCGCGGCTTCTTGCGCAAGCAGCGCCTGCAACGTCGCTTCGGCCTGAGGGTCTTGGCGCAGGTCTTCCACCTGCAACAGCAGGCCGCTATCAACCGGCGCAATCGTCACCTGCGCCTGATCGTCAAGGCTGATGAAACGGCTGCGCAAGGTTTCGTGTCGCGCCACGATCTGCCCCAGCGAGTGTTGCAGCGCTTCGCCATTGAGCCGCCCGCGCAGGCGCAGGCCAATCGGAATGTTGTACGCCGAGTTGCCGCCAGCCATTTGCGCCAGGAACCACAGGCGCTGCTGGGCGAACGACAGCGGCAGCGCCTGATCACGCGGTGCCGGCACAATCTCCGGCAGCGTGCTGCGCCCGGCGCGGTTCAGCACTTCGGCCACCGCGCTCAGGTGCGGATCGGCAAACAATTCACTCAAAGGCAGCTCGACGCCCAGACGCTGGCGCACCTGCGACAGCATGCGCATCGCCAGCAACGAATGCCCGCCGAGTTCGAAGAAGTTGTCATGCCGCCCGACCTGCCCGGTTTGCAGGACCTCGGCCCAGATCTGCGCCAGTGCAATTTCCAGCTCGCCCTGCGGCGCAGCATATTCGCGGGTGAACAGCGCCGCCTCATCCGGTTTGGGCAAGGCTTTGCGATCGACCTTGCCGTTGTTGTTCAACGGCAGGCTGTCGAGGGCCACCCACGCACTCGGCACCATGTACTCCGGCAGCCGCGCCTGCAAATGCTCGCGCAGAGTGGCAATGTCCACAGCGCCATCGTGGGCGGTGTAGTAAGCCACCAGCCGCAGCGGCTCCTGAGCATCACGGCGCGCCAGCACCACGGCTTCCTTGATGCCCGGATAGCCCAGCAGACGGCTCTCGATTTCCCCCAGTTCGATGCGAAAACCCCGGATCTTCACCTGATCGTCATTGCGCCCGATGCAATCGAGTTGCCCCGGTGCCAGCCAGCGTGCGAGGTCGCCGGTGCGATAGAGCAACGCGCCAGGCCGGTCGCTGAACGGATCGCGCAGGAACTTCTCGGCGGTCAGGTCCGGGCGGTTCAGGTAACCCAGCGCCACGCCCTGTCCGCCAATGTACAACTCGCCGGTCACGCCCATCGGCACCGGTTGCTGGTGCGCGTCGAGCACATACACCTGGGTGTTGGAAATCGGCCCGCCAATCGGCACGCTCTCGGCGTTTTCAGCCACCTCAAGAACCTCGAAGGTGGTGGCGTAGGTAGTGGTTTCGGTCGGGCCGTAGCAATGCACGATGCGTAGTTGCGGCGCAGCAGCCCGCAGCGTGCGGAACGCCGCCGGATCACCGCGCTCACCACCGCACAGCAGGATGCGCAAGCCTTTGAGCGCCTGCGGAATCAGTTGCACGTACTGGTTGAACAGCGCGGTGGTGACGAACAGGATCGTCGCCCCGGAGTTGCTCAGTTCGCGGCCAAAAGCGTTCGGATCGAGCAAGGTCTGGTGATCGATCACCACCACGCGCCCGCCGTTGAGCAGCGGGCCCCAGATGTCCATGGTGCTGGCGTCGAACGCCGGGTTGGAAGCGAACACCACACGGTCCTGCGCGTTGAAATCGGCATAACCGTTGTTCAGCACCAGACGCCCGATGCCACGGTGCGGAACCATCACGCCTTTCGGGGTGCCGGTGGAGCCGGAGGTGTACATGATGTACGCCAGCGCCTCCGAGCTTTGCGCCAGGTTCGGGTTGTGCGTCGGCTGGCCGCTGAGCTTGAGCCGGTCAAGGTCGATGCGTGGCGCGGCGTAATAGATGGTTTCACTGCTGAGGGTCAGCAGCGCCACTGCGCGGCAGTCCTCGACCATGAACGCCTGACGCTCGCTCGGCGCATTGATGTCCAGCGGCACATAGGTCGCCGCGCACTTGGCAATCGCCAGTTGCGCCACCAGCAGTTCCAGCGAGCGCGGCAACAGGATCGCCACGTGGTCGCCCGGCTGCACGCCTTGGCCGATCAAGTGATGCGCCAGGCGGTTGGCCTGGGCGTTCAGTTCGCCATAACTCAAGGTTTGTCCGCCATGCACGGCGGCGATGGCTTGTGGGTCGGCCAGCACTTGCCTTTCGAACAGGGCATGTACGGTCAGCGTCTGCGGGTATTCACGCGTGCTGGCGTTGAACTCGACCAGCAGTTGCCGGCGCTCGTCCTGCGACAGAATCGACAGCTGATCAACGCTCGACTGCGGCGCCTGTTCCAGCGCGCGCAACAGATTGCCCACGGCCAGTTGCATGTACTCGCAGATGCGCCCGGCGTCGATGCCGTCGCCGGCCATTGCGGTGAAACTGAAGCCTTCGCCCAGGTCATCGACACTCAGGCTCAGCCGGTAGTTGGTGCGTTCCTCGGCATTGAGCAACTGCATGCCTTGCCACGCGCTTGCTGCAGCCCGGGAAGACGCGCCGGCAGTCGCGCTGTGGCGATAGTTGAACAAGGTGCTGAACAACGGCGTGCCGGCAGGCATGGCGCTGCAATGTTGGGCCAGAGCCAATTGCGCATGCTCGTGTTGCAGCAGCGCGTTCAATCGTTGGTGGGTGGCGAGCGCGGCGTCCTTGACCGAGCGCTGGCCCAGATCAATGCGCAATGGCAAGGTGTTGATGAACACCCCCAGCGCCCGCTCGGCGCCCTCGCCCGCTTGCAAGCGGCCCAGCAGCACGGTGCCGAACACCACCGTTTCACCCCCGGACAGTTGTCCCAGCACCTGCGCCCAGGCCAAATGCATCAGGCTCGCCGCACTGATGCCCAGACGCCGGGCCTTGGCCCTGACGCGCTGACTCAGGTCCAGGTCGAGCGAGCGCCGGGCTTCTTCACCGAGACCTTGCGCAACACTGCTTTGGCCATACGGCACGCTCGGTTCGCTGACGTCTCCAAGCATTTCGCGGAAGAAACTTTCGTGCGCCTGAGCGCTCAACCCGGCACGGGTGTGCGCCACATAATTGCGGTACGCCACCGGTTCGGCCAGACGCTGCGCCTGACCAAGCAGGAACGCCTGCATTTCGTGTTGCAGCACTTCCAGTGCCACGTGGTCCATCACCAGGTGATGGAACAGCAGGATCGCCACCACACGCTGATTGACCGTGTCCGGCGCGTGGACCACACGCAACAGCGGTGCCTGATCGATCGGCATCCGATAGTGACCGGCGTCAAAGCGGCTGCGCAGTTGCTCCAGCGCATCAGCATTCGCCGCGTCCAGCAGCACGCCCTCACACGCCAGCGGCGCGTGGCGCCAGACCACCTGCACCGGCTCCTCCAGCCCGTCCCAGAACAGCGAAGTACGCAGAATGTCGTGACGCTCGATCACCTGCTGCAAAGCCTGGATGAAGGCTTCAAGACGTTGCTCGTCGGCGAAGGCAAACTGCGCTTGCAGCACATAAGGGTCGCCCTGAGGCGCCGACAGGTGATGGAAAAAGATCCCCGCCTGCAGCGGGGCCAACGGATAAATGTCCTGCACGTTGGTGACGCCGCCCGGGATGCTGGCGACGATGCGGTCAATGGCGGCCTGGTCGAGTGCCACCAGCGGCAGCAGCTCGGGGGTGATGCGCGGGCAATCCGCCGCAATGCGGTTGGCCGGCACGTCAGCCTGCGGCTCGCCACCGACAGCCGCGGCCAGTGCAGACAGGGTCGGCTGGTTGAACAACACGCGAACGTCTGCCGTCAGCCCTGCACGACGCATTTTCGCCACCAGGTTGACCGCCAGCAGCGAATGCCCGCCCAGTTCAAAGAAATGATCGTGGCGCCCTACGCGCTCGACGTTGAGCAGCTCGGCCCAAAGCGCGGCGAGCACGGTTTCCACGTCACCGACCGGTGCTTCGTATGCGCGACCCGGTAGCGACGCCAGATCCGGCACAGGCAGTGCCTTGCGGTCGAGTTTGCCATTGGGGCTCAGTGGCAATGTGTCGAGGTGCACGAACACGGCAGGCACCATGTAATCCGGCAACTGCTCCAACAGATGGCTGCGCAACGCGTCGATGTCCAACGGCTCACCGGTGTAGTACGCCACCAGACGCTTGTCACCGGGCACGTCTTCGCGGGCCAGCACAGCGGCTTCCTGCACGCCGTCGAGCTGGGTCAGGCGTGCCTGGATTTCACCCAGTTCGATGCGCAGGCCACGGATCTTCACCTGATCGTCGTTGCGCCCCAGGTACTCGATGTTGCCGTCGGCCAGATAGCGCGCGACGTCGCCGGTGCGGTACAGGCGCCCATTGGCCTGGAAAGGATCGTCGAGGAAGCGTTCGACGTTCAGTTCCGGGCGGTTCAGATAACCGCGGGCCACCTGCACACCACCGATGTACAGCTCGCCGACCACGCCGTGCGGCACCGGTTGCTGCTGTGCGTCGAGGATGTACAGACGGGTGTTGGCAATCGGTTTGCCGATCGGTGTGTTGTCCGGGGTCTGCTCCAGCGGCCCGGCGCAGTTCCACGCGGTCACGTCTACGGCGGCTTCGGTCGGGCCGTAGAGGTTATGCAATTCGCTGCCCGGCAATTGCCGTTTGAAACGCCGCACTACACTGCCCGGCAACGCTTCGCCGCTGCACATCACCTGACGCAAGCCACCGCAGCGTACGGTGTCGGCGTGGGCGAGGAACACGTCGAGCATCGACGGTACAAAGTGCAGCGTGGTGATGTGTTCACGCTCGATGATTTCGCTCAGATACTGCGGGTCCTTGTGCCCGCCCGGCTGCGCCATGACCAGTCGCGCACCGGTCATCAACGGCCAGAAGAACTCCCACACCGACACGTCAAAGCTGAACGGGGTTTTCTGCAGAACGGTATCGGCCGCTGTCAGTTGATAGGCGTCCTGCATCCACAGCAGGCGGTTGACCACCCCGCTATGCTCGTTGATCACGCCTTTCGGCTGACCGGTGGAGCCGGAGGTGTAGATGACGTAGGCGGTGTGCTGCGGGGTCAGTCGAGCGACCGCGAGATTATCCGTCGGCAGCAACTGCCAGTGCGGCTGATCCAGATCGATCAGCGGCACCGCGCCCTCGCCCAGCAATGCGCGGGTCGAACCCTGCACCAGCACCGCCAATGGCGCGCTGTCCTCCAGCATGTAGGCCAGGCGCTCCAGCGGGTACGCCGGATCCAGCGGTACGTAGCCGCCGCCGGCCTTGAGGATCGCCAACAGCCCGACCACCATGTCCAGACCACGCTCGACGCAGATTCCGACCCGTGAATCCGGCTGCACACCCAATCCACGCAGGTGCCGCGCCAGTTGATTGGCCCGGGCATTGAGCTCGGCAAAACTCAGGCGCAACTGATCACTTTGCAACGCGATGGCCTGCGGCGTGCGTGCCACTTGCGCCTCGAACAGACCATGAATGGTCTGTTCGAGGTTGTAATCCACCGCCGTGGCATTGAACCCCTCCAGCAAACGCTGCTGCTCTTCCTGCGCCAGCAGCGGCGCATGTTCCAGCACGGCCTGATCGTTGGCGACCATTGCCTGCAACAGGCGCTGGAAGTAACCGACAAAACGCTGCACGGTTGCCTCGTCGAACAGCGCCGTGGCGTACTCCAGCGAGCCACGAATCGCCCCGCTGGATTCGCCCAGACTCAGCGACAGGTCGAACTTGGCAAAGTGGCTCGGTTCGGCCACGCCTTCCAGTGTCAGTTCACCAAGGGCCAGTGCCGGGCTTTCGAGGCCGTCCCAGCTCAGCAACGTCTGAAACACCGGGCTGTGCGCCAGGCTGCGCACCGGCCGGGTGATTTCCACCACCTGCTCGAACGGCAGGTCCTGATGCGCCTGCGCTTGCAGGGTTTGCGCCTTGACCCGCGCCAGCAGCGCTTCGACGCTGAGGTCGCCCGACGTATCGATGCGCAGGGCCAGGGTGTTGACGAACATGCCGATCAGGCCTTCGATCTCGGCGCGGGTGCGATTGGCCACTGGCGAGCCGATGACCACGTCCGACTGCCCGGACAAGCGGCTGAGCAACATCGCCCAGGCACTCATCAGCGTCATGTACAAGGTCACGCCATGGCGCTGGCCCAAGGCCTTGAGCGCGGCGCTCAAACGCTCATCGAGCAGCACTTCGACGCTGCTGCCGGCATAGTCCTGCTGCGCCGGACGCGCACGGTCGGTCGGCAGCATCAGCAGCGCCGGAGCGCCGGCGAGCGTCTGTTGCCAGTACTCGCTCTGACGTTGCAGCACTTCGCCGCTGAGCCAGCGCCGCTGCCATACCGCGTAGTCGGTGTATTGCAGCGCCAGTGGCGGCAACGGGTCCGGCTGACCGTGACTGAACGCCTGATACAGCGCCATCAGTTCGCGGGTCAGTACCCCCATCGACCAGCCATCGGAGATGATGTGGTGCAGGGTCAGCAACAGCACATGGTGATCGTCGGCCAACCGCACCAGCCGTCCGCGAATCAGCGGATCGTCCTGCAAGTCGAACGGCCCTGAGGCTTCGCCCTGAATCAGTGCTTGCAGGGTTTCGTCGGGCTGCGGGTGCTGGCGCAGGTCTTCGACCCGCAGCAGCAGGCCGGTATCCACCGGGGCGATCAGCACCTGGGCTTCGTCGTTGAATTGGGCGAAGCGGCTGCGCAGGGTTTCGTGGCGGGCGACGATGCGCGCCAGTGCGCGTTGCAGCGCCGCGTCGTCGAGACGGCCACGCAGGCGCAGGGCCACGGGAATGTTGTAGGCGGTGTTGGCGCCTTCCATTTGTGCGAGGAACCACAAGCGCTGCTGGGCGAACGACAACGGCAAGGCGCCGTCACGCGGTACCGGCAGGATCTGCGGTTGCGCACAGCGTCCGGCCTCGCTCAGCACAGAAGCGACCGCCGCCAGTTCGGCGTTGGCAAACAGATCACTCAGTGCCAACTCGACACCCAGCCGTTGCCGCACCTGCGAGACCATGCGCATCGCCAGCAGCGAGTGGCCGCCCAGTTCGAAAAAGTGATCCTGACGCCCCACCCGCTCGACCTGCAGCACATCAGCCCAGATCTGCGCCAGCGCGGTTTCCACCTCGCCTTCGGGCGCCACGTACTCGCGGGTGAACAACGCTGCCAGATCGGGCGCCGGCAAGGCCCGGCGATCAACCTTGCCATTGGCGGTCAGCGGCAGCGCGGCAAGTTTGACGAACGCTGCCGGCACCATGTATTCCGGCAACCGGCTGAGCAATTGCGCACGCAACTCGCCCACCGGCAGCGCCTCGACCTGCGCCTGTTCGGTGAAATACGCCACCAGTCGCGGCTGCCCGGGCTGGTCTTCGCGGGCCAGCAGCACCGCTTCCTGAATCCCCGGCAACTGGTTGAGGCAGGTTTCGATTTCCCCCAGTTCGATGCGCACGCCACGGATTTTCACCTGATCGTCGTTGCGCCCCAGGTACTCGATCGTGCCGTCTTCGCGCCAGCGCGCGAGGTCACCCGTGCGGTACATCCGCGCGTTGGCAGCCGTACTGAACGGGTCGTGCAGGAAGCGCTCGGCGGTCATTTCCGGGCGGTTCAGGTAGCCACGGGCGACGCCGGCACCGCCGACGTACAACTCACCGGCAACGCCGATCGGCACCGGGCGTTGCTGCTCGTCGAGCAGGTACACCGTGGCGTTGCTCACCGGTTTGCCGATGTGCAGCGCATCGCCACTTTCCACCAGGCCCGAGGTCGCGACCACCGTAGCCTCGGTCGGGCCGTAATTGTTGATCACGTCGAAATGCTGGTGGCGGTTGAACTGCCGCAAGCGATCGCCGCCGATCAGCAGCGTGCGCAAGGTCGGGTGTTCGAGGTGCTGGCTGAAGGCGTATTCGGCCACCGGCGTTGGCAGGAAGCTCACGTCCAGTGGCTGCGCGCACCACCAGGCCAGCAGCGCGTCGATGTCTTCAACGCCCTCGTGGGTCGGCGCCAGATGCAGGGTCGCGCCCGCGCACAGCGCCGGCCAGACTTCCCAGGCCATGGCGTCGAAACCGAAACCGGCCAGGCTCGAGGTGTGGCGCCCGGCACACAGGTCGAACGCTGTGCAGTGCCAATCGACCAGATTACTCAAGGTGTGATGCTCGACCATCACGCCCTTGGGCAAGCCGGTGGAGCCGGAGGTGTAGATCACGTAGGCCAGGTGCCGAGGCGTCAGGCCCGGCACTTGTGGGTCAGGCGCCGCACTCGACGGCCAGGTGCAGCGGTCGAGTTCAATCACCGGCACGGCCAGCGCCGGCAAGCGCTCGCGCAGATTGCTTTGGATCAGGACCACCACTGGCGCGCTGTCGCCCAGCAGATAGTTCAGGCGCTCGGCCGGGTGTGCCGGGTCAATCGGCACATAACCGGCGCCAGCCTTGAGAATCGCCACCAGGCCGATCAAAGTGTCCAGGCCCCGACGCGCGACGATCGCCACGCGGGCGTCCGGGCGTACGCCCAGATCGATCAGGTGCAAGGCCAGGGCATTGGCGTGCTGATTCAACTCGGCGTAGGTCAGCGTCTGCCCCTGAAACTCTGCCGCGATGGCTTGCGGGCGCTCGGCCACCTGAGCCTCGATCCGCTGTGCGATGGTCAGTGGTTGCGGATAGTCGGCCCGGGTGGCATTGAACGCGACGAGCACTCGCTCGCGCTCCGCTTCGGGCAGAATCGACAATTGATCGAGCGGTGTCTGCGGCGCCTGCTGCAGCGCCAGCGTGAGGTTTTCCAGCGCGCACATCATGTAGGCGCAAACCCGCTGCGGATCGATCTGGCGACTCGCCAACAGGTTCAGGCTGAAGCTGTCGCCATAGTCATCGATACTCAGCGCCAACGGATAGTTGGTGCGTTCCTCCGAATGCAGCATGCCAATGCCTTCCCAGGCGGCGTGCGCCTCGGCGTCGGTTGCGCGGGCGTTGTGACGGTAATTGAGCAAGGTACTGAACAGTGGCGTCGGCGCGCTGACCCCGCTGCATCGCTGGGCCAGTGCCAGCGGTGCATGTTCGTGGCGCATCAGGGTCGTCAGGCGTGCATGCGTGGCCTTCACCGCGGCGCGCACGTCTTGTCCGTTCACATCCACCCGCAGCGGCAAGGTGTTGATGAAAATGCCCAGCGCCCGCTCGGTGGCCTCGGCGCCCTGCAGACGGCCCATCAGCACCGTGCCGAACACCACTTGCGGCTTGCCGGCGACCACCGCCAGCACTTGCGCCCAGGCCAGGTGAAACAGGCTCGCGGCACTCACGCCGAGCTGCCGCGCCTGCTCCCGCAGTCCCTCGCCCAGCGCCGCCGTCAGCGGCAGGCACAGCTCGGCAATGTCATGCCCTTCACCCTGCACGTCGTGCAGACCGAACGGCAGCGTCGGCTCGTCGATGTCACCCAGCATCTCGCGAAAGAACGCCTCATGCTGCGCTTCACTGATCCCCAGCCGCGCCTGCGCCACATAATTGCGAAACGGCACCGGTTGGCCCAACTGTGCGAGCCGCCCGGACAGGCAAGCCTGCATTTCCTGGCTGAGCACCGCCAGTGCCGAGTGGTCCATGGCCATGTGGTGAAACAGCAGAATGCCGACCACTCGCTGACCGATATCGTCCCAGGCATGCACCAGGCGCAGCAGCGGCGCCCGGGTCACGTCGAGGCGAAACCGCCGCGCATCGAAGCGTTGCTGCAACTGCGTGAGCACGTCGCCATCGGCGCTGTCGAGCAGCACCTCCTCGACCGGCAATTGCGCCTGGCGCACCACCACTTGCAGCGGCGTATCCAGGCCATCCCAGACCATCGCGGTGCGCAGGATGTCATGCCGGTCGATGACGGCCTGCAACGCACCGATGAACGCCTGCAAGCGTTCGCGCCCGGCGAACTCGAACTGCGCCTGCATCACGTAGGGGTCGCCCTGGGTGGCACTGATGTGGTGATAGAGCATGCCTTCCTGCAACGGTGCCAACGGATAAATATCCTGCACATTGGCGGCACCGCCCGGCACCCCGTCGACGATACGCGACAGGGTCGGCTGATCGACCTCGGCCAGCGTCACCATCGCCGGGGTGATGTGTTTGCTGCCGGGCACGATGCCATTGGCCGGCACCTCGACCTGACCGGTGCGCGCCGCCGAATATTCACCGGCCGAGATCAGCTCGATCAGCGCCGGTTTGTGCTCACGCAACGCCGCCAGCAGTGCCGGATCGCTCAAGGCCTGTTTGTTGCCGTTCACCCGCAACTGGTCGTCCGTGACCGTCAACTGGATGTCTTTTGCCTTCAGTGTCGCCAACAGTTCGAGCACATTCACAGGACGATCTCCATTCTTTCTGTAATTGCGGCGTAGCCGGCCAGGGTCGGTTGTTCGAACAACGCCCTGACATCAGCTTCCATGCCTTCCTGACGCAAGCGGCCGATCAGGCTGACCGCGAGCAATGAGTGACCACCCAGTTCAAAGAAATGATCGTTACGCCCTACCCGCTCCACGTTGAGCAACTCGGCCCACAGCCGTGCGAGGAGGATTTCCACTTCACCGACCGGTGCTTCGTATTCACGGCTGAGGGCCGCGGTCTGATCAGGCAGCGGTAAGGCATTGCGGTCGAGTTTGCCGTTGGGGCTCAGTGGCCAGGCATTGAGGTGCACGAACAGCGCCGGCACCATGTAGTCCGGCAGATGCTCGAGCAGATGGCTGCGCAACGACTCGATTTCCAGCCGTTCGCCGGTGTAGTACGCCACCAGTCGCTGGCCACCCGTGGCCTCCTCGCGGGCCAGCACCAGGGCATCCTGCACGCCGCTGATCTGGCTCAGGCGCGCCTGGATTTCTCCCGGTTCGATGCGCAGGCCGCGAATCTTCACCTGATCATCGTTGCGCCCCAGGTATTGCACGCTGCCATCGGGCAGATAACGACCGACGTCCCCGGTGCGATACAGACGCGCGCCCGGTGTTGCGCTGAACGGGTCGTCGAGGAAGCGTTCAGCACTCAATTGCGCCCGGTTGAGGTAACCGCGCGCCACCTGCACGCCACCCAGATACAGCTCGCCGATCACGCCTTGCGGCACCGGCTGGCGCTGCGCATCGAGAATGTACAGGCGGGTATTGGCGACCGGTTTGCCGATCGGTGGCAGGTCGCCCGTCAGTGGTGTGTGCGGCTCGAGCGTCCACAGCGTGCTGTCGACAGTGGCTTCGGTCGGCCCGTAGACGTTGTGCAGGCGCACCTGCGGCAGACGCTCGCGCACGCTGTGCACCAGCGCCGCCGTCAACTCGCCTCCGCCGCAGAAAATGTCGGTCAGACTGCGGCACTCGACGACGTCCCGGGCTTCGAGGAACTGCTGCAGCAAGGCCGGCACGAACTGGATCACGCTGATCTGTTGCTCGCGAATCACTTCGCTCAGGTAGTCAGGATCACGCTGCCCGTCCGGGCGTGCCAGCACCAGACGCAGGCCAGAAGTCAGCGGCCAGAACAGCTCCCACACCGAGGCATCGAAACTCAACGGAGTCTTGTGCAGCAACGCACCTTGCGCAGAGGTCGGGCAGGTGCGCGCGCTCCATTGCACCAGGTTGCACAGGCCCCGGTGCTCGACCATCACCCCTTTCGGCGTGCCGGTGGAGCCGGAGGTGTAGATCACGTAGGCGAGGTTCGCCGCACTGAGCCCCGGCACCTGCGGATCGCTGTCCTGGTGGCCCTGCCAGTCGTGCTGATCCAGATCCAGCAGCGGCACACCGAAATCGCCGAGCAGCGTGCGGGTCGAGCCGTGCACCAGTGCCACCCGCGGCGCACTGTCGCGCAGCATATGGCTCAGGCGCTCGGCCGGGTAACCCGGATCCAGCGGCACATAGGCACCACCCGCCTTGAGGATGCCGAGCAGACCGATCAACAGCTCCAGCCCGCGCTCGACACAGATCGCCACCGGGATGTCCGGCCCGACGCCTTGAAGGCGCAGGTGATGGGCGAGCCGGTTGGCCTGCGCATTGAGTTCGCGATAGCTCAATTGACGCTCACCGGCTTGCGCGGCAATCGCCTGTGGCGTGCGTCGGGCCTGAGCCTCGAACATCCCGTGAATGGTCTGCTGCAGATCGAAATCGACCTCGGTGGCATTGAAGTCCACCAGCAACCTGTGCCGTTCTGGCGCCTGCAACACCGTCAGGCGATTGAGCGACTGTTGCGGGGCTTGCTCCAGCGCCTGGGCCAATGCCGCCAGCGCCATCTGCATGTACCCGCCTATCCGCGCAGCGCCGATGTGCGCCGGGGTCAGCGTGGTCAGGTAAAAACCGTCGCCCAGATCGTCGACACTCAGGCTCAGCGGATAGTTGGTGCGCTCCTCGCTGGAGAGGTTTTCGATACCTTGCCAGGTCAGGCGATTGGCTTGCTGCTGTTGTTCGTTGACGCTGTGCCGGTAATTGAGCATCGCGCTGAACAGTGGCGCCGGCGCCGCCACCCCGCTGCAACGCTGGGCCAGCGCCAGCGACGCATGCTCATGGCCGAGCAACGCGGTGAGTTGCGCATGGGTCGCACGCACGCCGGCCCGCACCGAGGTGTCGCCCAGGTCCACGCGCAACGGCAAGGTGTTGATGAACATCCCCAGGCCGCGATCGGCACCGGTACCGCCCTGCATCCGCCCCAGCAATACCGTGCCGAATACCACACGGTCCTGCCCGCAGGTCGCTGCCAGGACTTGCGCCCAGGCCAGGTGGAACAGGCTCGCGACGCTCACGCCCATCTGCCGCGCCTGACTGCGCAAGCGCAGGGCCAAGGCCTCGGGCACGCTCTGGCGCACTTCCTCGATGTCATTGCCGTCGCCGCGTACATCCAGCAGACCGAACGGCAGCGTCGGCTCGTCGATATCACCGAGCATCGCGCGAAAGAACGTTTCGTGTTCCTGCTCGCTGACGCCCAGACGCGTCTGCGCCACGTAATTGCGGTACGGCACGGCCGGCATCGGCGCTTCGCCCTGCCCGAAGAGAATCGCCTGCATTTCCTGCTGCACCACTTCCAGCGCAGTGTGGTCCATGGCGATGTGATGGAACAGCAGCATGGCGACGACCCGGTCATTGACCGGATCCTGCGCATACACCAGACGAATCAACGGTGCCTGACTGATATCGATGCGGTAATGCCGCGCGTCGAAACGCTCGTACAACTGCGCCAGAACATCACCGGCCGCCGGGTCGAAAGCGACTTCCTGCACTGGCAGTTCAGCGTCGCGCCAAACCACCTGCACTGGCGTTGCCAACCCTTGCCAGACCACCCCGGTACGCAGGATGTCGTGCCGGCTCATGACCTGGCGCAGAGCGGCAGCGAAAGCCTGGAAACGCTCAAGGCTGTCGAAGGCCAGGCGCGATTGCAACAGGTACGGATCGCCGCGCTCGGCGGTGATGTAGTGATAAAGAATGCCTTCCTGCAACGGCGCCAGCGGATAAATATCCTGCACGTTGGCCGCCCCGCCCGGCACCGTCGCGACGATGCGCTCGAGGCTGTCCTGATCCAGCTGCACCAGCGTCAGCATGTCTGGAGTGATGTGCGTGCACCCCGGCGCAATCAGGTTGGCCGGCACCGCGACTTCGCGACCGCTGCCCACGGCGGCGGCCAGTGCGGCGAGGGTCGGCTGGCTGAACAGCACGCGCACGTCGGTGCTCAGGCCGAGCTGACGCATGCGCTCGATCAGGGTCACTGCCAGCAACGAATGGCCGCCCAGTTCGAAGAAATTGTCGTGTCGCCCGACCTGTTCGACCTGCAACACCTCGGCCCAGACCTGCGCCAGCGCAGTTTCCACCGAGCCTTGCGGCGCCTCATATTCGCGGCTGAGCCAGGCGTCCTGATCCGGTTCGGGCAAGGCCTTGCGGTCGAGTTTGCCGTTGGCGGTGAGCGGCAGCGCTGGCAGGCGCACGTAAGCGGCGGGCACCAGTGCCTGCGGCAAGCGTGCTTGCAGATGCAGCCGCAGGTCTTCGATGTCGACCGCCGTGCGCGCAGTGAACCAGGCAATCAGGCGCGCCTCGCGCACCAGCACCACCGCATCCTGCACCGCCGGATGGCTGGACAGCGCGGCGTCGATTTCCCCCAGTTCCACACGCACGCCGCGCAGTTTGACCTGATCGTCATTACGCCCCAGGTACTCGATGTTGCCATCGGCCAGCCAGCGCGCCAGGTCGCCGGTGCGGTACATGCGCGCCTGCGGTTCGTCGCTGAACGGGTCTTCGAGGAAGCGTTCGGCAGTCAGCTCAGGACGGTTCAGGTAACCCCGGGCCACGCCCGCGCCACCGACGTACAACTCGCCGGCGACCCCGACCGGTACCGGGCGTTGCAAGTCATCAAGCAGATAAACCCTGGCATTGCTCATCGGCCGGCCGATGTGCAGCAACTGTCCGGCATTGACCTGTCCGGAGGTTGCAACCACCGTGGCCTCGGTCGGCCCGTAGTTGTTGATCACCGCAAAGCTTTGCTCGCGATTGAACTGGCGCAGGCGATCGCCGCCGATCAGCAGCGTGCGCAACGTCGGGTGCTGCAGTTCACGGCTGAACGCGTATTCGGCGATTGGCGTCGGCAGGAAACTCACCTGCAATGGCTGCCCGCGCCACCAGTCGAGCAAGTCATCCAGGTGTTCGTTGCTGATCGACGGCGGCGGCAGGTGCAGGGTCGCGCCGACGCACAACGCCGGCCAGACTTCCCAGGCCATCGCGTCGAAACCAAATCCGGCGACGCTGGCGGTGTGGCTGCCGGCGCGCAGGTCGAACGCCTCGCAGTGCCAGTGCACCAGGTTTTCCACGGTCGCGTGTTCGACCATCACACCTTTCGGCTGACCAGTCGAGCCGGAGGTGTAGATCACGTAGGCCAGATGCGCCGGGGTCAGCGTCGGCAGCAGTGGATTGGAGTCCGGCAGGGCCTGCCAGACGGGGTTGTCCAGATCGATCACCGGCACCCGGCCCAGCAGGTCGCGGGTCGAAGCCTGCGCCAGCACCGCCACCGGATCGCTGTCCTGCAACAGGTACGCGATGCGTTCGGCCGGGTATGCCGGATCGACCGGCACATAACCGGCGCCGGCCTTGAGGATTGCCAGCATCGCGACCAGCATCTGCGGGCCGCGTTGCAGGCACACGGCAATCCGGTCGTCCGGTTGCACGCCGAGGCCGAGCAAGTGATGGGCCAGGCGATTGGCCTGCTGATTGAGTTGCGCATAGGTCAGTTGCTGCGCGCCTTGCACCACCGCCAGCGCCTGCGGTTGCTGCTCGGCCTGCACTTGCACCAGGGCCTGAATCGTCGCGCCGCGCGGGTATGCCGCCGCTGTCGGGTTGAAACCGACCAGCAAGTGCTCGTATTCCTCCACCGAAAGAATCGGCAAGCGGTTGAGCGGGCGTTGCGGCGCCTGTTCCAGCGCGTTCACCAGATGCTCAAGCGCGGTGTGCATGTAGCCGCAGATGCGCTGCGCGCCGATCTGCGCCAGCGCCAGCACTGCCAAGGCAAAACCTTCGCCCAGGTCGTCGACGCTGAGGGTCAGCGGGTAGTTGCTGCGCTCTTCGCCACCGAGCAACTGCACACCTTCCCAGATGCCCTGACCGTCACGCGGCTGCGCTTCGGCCGCGCTGTGCCGGTAGTTGAGCAAGGCGCTGAACAGCGGCGCGCCGGACACCGCACTGCAGCGTTGGGCCAGCGCCAGTGGCGCATGCTCGTGGGCCAGCAGCGCGGTCAGCCGTGCGTGGGTAGTCTTGACCGCGCTGCGCACGCCTTCGCTGACGTCCACGCGCAACGGCAAGGTGTTGATGAACACCCCCAGCGTACGGTCGGCGCCCTCGCCGCCCTGCAGGCGGCCCATCAGCACCGTGCCGAACACCACGTCGCGGCGGTTGGCAAGCACGCCCAGCACCTGCGCCCAGGCCAGGTGCATCAGGCTCGCCGGGCTGACACCGAGTAGCCGGGCCTGCTCGCGCAGACGCCAGGTCAGTTCGGCATCGACCGCTTGCTGCGCCTCTTCGATGTCACCGCCATCACCCTGCACGTCGTGCAGACCGAACGGCAGCGTCGGTTCGTCGATATCGCCGAGCATGTCGCGGAAAAATGCCTCGTGTTCCTGCTCACTGGCGCCCAGTCGCGCCTGCGCCACGTAGTTGCGGTACGGCATCGGCGTGCTCAGGCGGTCGGCCTGATCGAACATGAACGCGCGCATTTCCTGCCCCACCACCTCCATGGCGGTATGGTCGAGGATCAAGTGCTGGAACAGCACGATGGCCACCACCCGTTGCTGCGCCGGGTCTTCGGCGTAGACGATGCGCATCAGCGGCGCCTGGGTCAGGTCGAGACGGTTGTGCCGGGCGTCGAAGCGCGCATGCAACTGTTCAAGGACATCGCCCTGCGCCGGGTCCAGCGCCACGTGCTGCACCACCAGCGGCGCCTGGCGCCAGACTACTTGCTGCGGGCTCGCCAACCCTTCCCAGACCACGCTGGTGCGCAGAATGTCGTGACGGGCGATGACTTTTTGCAGGCTGTTGGCGAAACCCTGCAAACGGTCGAGGTTGTCGAACGCCAGCCGCGATTGCAGCAGGTACGGATCGCCCTGCTCGGCGCTCAAGTGGTGGTAAAGAATGCCCTCTTGCAACGGCGCCAGCGGATAGATGTCCTGCACGTTCGCCGCCCCGCCCGGCACCGTGGCGACAATGCGCTCGATGCTCGTCTGATCGAGTTCGGTCAGGGTCAGCATGTCCGGAGTGATGTGCGTGCAGCCATCCGGAATGCGGTTGGCCGGCACTTCGATCTCGCGACCGCTGCCCACGGCGGCGGCCAGTGCGGCGAGGGTCGGCTGGCTGAACAGTACGCGCACATCGGCGCTGAGGCCGAGTTGGCGCATGCGTTCGATCAGGCTCACCGCCAACAGCGAGTGCCCACCCAGTTCAAAGAAGTGGTCGTGGCGGCCGATGCGCTCGACCTTGAGCAGATCACTCCAGATCTGCGCCAGGGCGATTTCGACCTCGCCCTGTGGCGCGGCGAATTCGCGGCTGAGCCGCGCGCCTTCATCCGGCGCCGGCAAGGCCTTGCGGTCCAGCTTGCCATTGGCGGTCAGTGGCCAGGCTTCAAGGCGTATGTAGGCCGAAGGCAACATGTAGTCCGGCAACCGACCTTGCAGTTGTTCGTGCAGGTCGCTGATTGCCGGCGCGTGAGCGTTGTCCTGCGCGGTGAACCAGGCCACCAGTCGTTTGTCCCCGGGCACGTCTTCACACAGCAGGACCACGGCGTCGCGCACACCGGCGCATTCGGCCAGGCGGTTTTCGATCTCGCCCAGCTCGATGCGATAGCCGCGAATTTTCACCTGCTGATCGTTGCGTCCCAGGTATTGCAAGGTGCCGTCGGCTAACCAGCACACCAGATCGCCGGTGCGGTACATCAGCTCACCCGGGACTTCGCTGAACGGGTCGGCGAGGAATTTCTCGCGGGTCAGTTGTGGCTGGTTCAGGTACCCCTTCGCCACCCCCGCGCCGCCCATGTACAGCTCGCCGACGGCGCCCACCGGCAACGGCTGCTGACGCGCATCGAGCACGTAGGCGCGGGCGTTGCCGATCGGCCGGCCAATCGGAATGCTGCCGGCCTCCAGCGCACGGACTTCATGGGTGGTGGAAAAGGTCGTGGCCTCGGTCGGGCCGTAGCCGTTGAGCAGGTGCTGCGGCGCGCCGTCGCGCAGAACCCGGGCGATCACCGCCGGGTCCAGCACATCACCGCCGACCAGCAGATAACGCAAGCGACGGAACGCCGGCATCAGGTCATCGGCATATTGGTGAAACAGCCCGGCGGTCAGCCACAACACGCTGACGGCTTGCGCCAGCAGCTCGTTGAGCAAGCCTTCGCGGGACAGCACCTGGTTCTGATCGATCACCACTACCGCGCCGCCGTTGAGCAGCGGCGCCCAGACTTCGAGGGTACTGGCATCGAACGCCGGGTTGGAGGCGAAGGCGACCCGATCACTGGCGTTGAACTCGGCGTAGCCATTGTTGATGACCAATCGGCTGATCGCCCGGTGCGGCACCAGCACGCCTTTCGGTGCGCCGGTGGAGCCGGAGGTGTACATGATGTACGCCAGCGCTTCGCCGGACTGCGGCAGGTTCGGGTTGTGCGCCGGATACTCGGCCGGCGTCAGCGTGTCGAGGTCCAGGCGCCGCGCCGGGTAGCCGACGGTTTCGCTGCTGCGGGTCAACAGCAGCACCGCGCGGCTGTCCTGCACCATGTAGCCCTGCCGGTCGGCCGGGGCGTTGATGTCCAGCGGCACATACACCGCGGCGCACTTGCTGATTGCCAGTTGGCACACCAGCAACTCCAGCGAACGCTCAAGCAAGGTCGCGACGCTGTGCCCCGGCTGCACGCCGAGGCCGATCAGATGGTGGGCCAGGCGGTTGGCGCGCTGGTTCAGTTGCTCGTAGCTCAGGCGCTGTTCGCCCTGCACCGCCGCCAATGCTGCGGGACGGCGTGCAGCCTGGGCTTCGAACAAGCGATGCACGGTCTGCTCGCGCGGATAATCGCGACCAGTGATGTTGAAACCGACCAACACCCGTTGACGTTCGCTCGGCGAGAGAATCGACAACTGTTGCAGCGGCGTCGCCGGGTTGTCTTCCAGCGCCAGCAGCAGATGGTGCAACGCGGTTTGCAGGTAATCGCCGACCCGCGCGCCATCGACCTGCGGCAAGGCCTGCACCGTCAGTCGGAAGCCTTCGCCCAGATCGTCGACGTTGACCACCAGCGGGTAGTTGCTGCGCTCGCGGGAGCTGAGAATTTCGATCCCGTCCCAGGCCACGCCTGCCGATTTCTCAGAACTATGGCGGTAGTTGAGCAAGGTGCTGAACAGCGGCAGCGACGCAGAAACGCCGCTGCAACGCTGGGCCAACGAGAGTGATGCCTGTTCGTGCGCGAGCAGTTGCGCCAGACGTTCATGGGTAGCACGCACGCCGTGTTGCACCGCGGTCGCGCCGACACTGACCCGCAGCGGCAAGGTATTGATGAACATGCCCAGCGCCCGTTCGGCGCCTTCGCCACCCTGCATGCGCCCGAGCAGCACGGTGCCAAACACCACCGCTTCGCGCCCCGAGACCTGCGCCAGTACCTGACCCCAGGCCTGATGCACCAGGCTCGCCGCGCTGATGCCGAGCCGCCGCGCCTGTTCACGCAAACGGCGGGCAACGCTTGAATCCAGCGCCTGTACGGTGTCGACAACCGTGCTGCCATCGCCATGCACGTCCTGCAGACCGAAGGCCACGGTCGGCTCGTCGATGTCGCCAAGCATGTCGCGAAAGAACGCTTCATGCGCCTGGGCATTGGCCTGCTGTTGCGCCTGCGCGACGTAGTTGCGGTACTGCACCGGCGCCGGCAGGTCGCGACCACTTGGCTGCAGACTGTCGTTCATTTCCGCCAGCAACACTTCCAGTGCGGTGTGGTCGAGCACGATGTGATGCAGCGACAGGATGCCGATCCAGCGCTGATGTTCGCGATCTTCGGTGTAGGCCAGGCGCATCAGCGGTGCGCGGCGCAGGTCGAGGCGATAGTGGCGCGGGTCAAAGCGCGCCTGCATCTGCTCCAGCACGTCGCCTTCCAGCAGGTCGGCGTCGACGCGCTCCAGCGCCAGCGGCGCTTCACGCCAGACCACTTGCATCGGTTCTTCAAGGCCTTCCCAGACCACGCTGGTGCGCAGGATGTCGTGACGTTCGATCACCGCGTTGAGTGCACGGACGAAAGCCTTGATCTGCGCCAGACCGGCGAAGGCGAATTGCGCCTGCAGCACGTACGGATCCCCGGCACTGGTCGCCAGGTGGTGATAGAGAATCCCCGCCTGCAACGGCGCCAGCGCATAGATGTCCTGCACATTGGCGACGCCGCCGGGGACCGTCGCCACGATGCGGTCGATCCCGGCCTGATCCAGCACCGCCAACGGCAGCAGGTCCGGGGTGATTTGCGTGCAGTCGGGGCCGATCAGACTGGCCGGGGCCGCAACGGTGTGGCCGCTGCCCAGGGTCGCGGCCAGCGCCGCCACGCTCGGCTGGCCGAACAGCACGCGCACGTCGCACTGCAAATCGTGCTGACGCATGCGCTCGATCAGTTTCACCGCCAGCAGCGAATGGCCGCCAAGTTCAAAGAAATTGTCATGCCGCCCGACCTGCTCGACACCGAGCAGGGTCTGCCAGAGGCCGGCGATCAGCGTTTCCACGTCGCCCACTGGGGCTTCGAAACCGCGACGGGCGAAGGCATCGCTGTCGGGCTGCGGCAAGGCTTTGCGATCGAGCTTGCCGTTGGTGGTCAGCGGCAAGGCCTCGAGGCGCACAAAGGCGCTCGGCACCATGTATTCGGCCAGCGACAGCAGCAACTCGTCACGCAATTGCGCGGCGCTCGGCTCAGGCCCTTCGGCGGCCAGCCAGTAGGCGACCAGCCGCTGATCGCCGGGGCTGTCTTCGCGGGCGATCACCACCGCCTCGCGCACACCGGCGCAAGCTGCAAGGCGTGCTTCGATCTCGCCCAACTCGATGCGGAAGCCCCGGATCTTCACCTGATCGTCGTTGCGCCCCAGGTATTCAAGGCTGCCATCTGCGGTCCGCCGTGCGAGGTCGCCGGTCTTGTACAGACGCGCCTCGGCACGCCCGCTGAACGGGTCGGCAATAAAGCGTTCCGCGGTCAGCGCCTCGCGATTGAGGTAGCCACGGGCAACCCCCGCACCGCCCACGTACAACTCGCCGATCACGCCGGTGGGCACCGGTTCGCGCTGCGCATCGAGCACGTACAGTTGCAGGTCGGGAATGCCCACGCCAATCGGACTGCGCCCAACAGATTGCGCATCCGCCGCCACCAACGGTCGATAAGTGACGTGCACGGTGGTTTCGGTGATGCCGTACATGTTCACCAGCCGCGTACCGGCATTGCCGACCCGGGCGTACCAGGGTTTGAGCACACCCGGTTCGAGGGCCTCGCCACCGAAGATCACTTCACGCAGCGAATGCTGCAACGGGCTGCGGCCCTGCGCTGCGATCAACTGACGGAAGGCGCTTGGGGTCTGATTGAGCATGGTCACGCCGCTGCGGCACAGCAACGCGTAGCAGTCGTCCGGCGAGCGGCTGACCGCCTGCGGCACCAGCAGCAACTGGCCGCCAAACGCCAGCGCGCCCCAGATTTCCCACACCGAGAAATCGAAGGCGAAGGAATGGAACAGCGCCCACACGTCCTGCGGGTTGAAGTTGAACCAGTCATGGGTTGCCGAAAACAGCCGCACCACGTTGCGGTGTTCGACCATCACGCCTTTGGGCAGCCCGGTGGAACCCGAGGTGTAGATCACGTAGGCGAGATGACTTGGAGTCAGCTCGGGAATGTGCGGATTGCTGCTGAGTTCAGCCTGCAACTGCACGCTGTCCAGATCGATGATCGGCACGTTGAGCGCGCCAACCCTGTCCAGCGTATCGGCCTGGGTCAATACCGCCACCGGGGCGCTGTCCTGCAAGGTGTAGGCAATGCGCTCCAGCGGATACGCCGGGTCGATCGGCACATAACCGGCGCCGGCCTTGAGCACGCCGAGCAGAGCGATGATCATTTGCGGGCCACGCTCGACACAGATCGCCACGCGCTGATCCGGACGAATGCCCCGCGCCAGCAGGTGATGCGCAAGTTGATTGGCGCGGCGGTTGAGTTCGCCGTAGCGCAGCGTCTGCTCTTCGAAAATCAGCGCGGTGGCCTCGGGCCGCGCCAGTGCGTGGGCTTCGAACTGTTGATGAATCAACGGTGTTTCGGGGAACTGTGGCAACGGCGAGTTGACCCCGTGCACCAGGTATTCACGCTCGGCGGCCGGCAGAATATTCAGCCGTTGCAGCGGCGCATCCGGGGTCGTTTGCAAGGCTTGCAGCAGGCTGTGCAATGCCGTGTGCAGATAGCCGGCAATGCGTTCGGCGCCCAGCGCTCCATCCGCCAGTGCGGTGATGCGCAAGTCCTCGCCGAGGTCATCGATGTTGATCGTCAGCGGATAGTTGGTGCGCTCGCGGGCGCCCAGCACCTGCACACCCGGAACCAGCTCGCTGACGTCAGCAATCTCTTCGCGGCTGCTGTGGCGGTAGTTGAGGATTGCGCTGAACAACGGCGTCGGCACTGCCACCGCGCTGCAGCGCTGGGCCAGTGCCAGTGACGTCTGCTCATGGCCGAGCAATGCGGTCAGGCGCCGATGAGTGGCCAGCACCCCGGCACGCACGCCGTCCTGCCCGACATCCACTCGCAGCGGCAAGGTGTTGATGAACATCCCCAGCGCTTGCTCGCCGCCCTCACCCGCCTCCATCCGTCCCAGCAGTACGGTGCCAAACACCACCGCCGTGCGCCCCGACAACTGCCCGAGCACCCGCGCCAGCGCCAAGTGCATGAGGCTGGCGACGCTGACCCCGAGCTGACGCGCCTGGCCGCGCAGTTGCCGGCTGAAATCGGTGTCGAGCATCAGCAAGGCTTCTTCGATGCCCTGGCCGTCGCCTTGCACATCCTGCAAACCACAGGGCAAGGTCGGCTCGTCGATGTCGGCGAGCATCTCGCGGAAGAACTGTTCGTGAACCTGTTCATCCAGGCTCAGGCGCGCCTTGGCCAGGTGATCGCGGTACGGCACCGCCGGCCCGACCTGCGCGGCCTGGCCGAGCAAATGCGCACGGGTTTCCCGGCGCACCACGTCGAGGGCGACGTGGTCCATGATCAGGTGATGGAACAGCAGCAAGGCGACCACGCGCCCGTTGATCGGGTCTGCGGCGTGAACCAGACGCAGCAGCGGTGCCTGCTGCACGTCGAGCCGGAAGGACCGTGGATCGTGGCGCTCCAGCAGTTGCGTCAGCACATCCACGCCCGGGTCCAGGGCGATTTCTTCGCAGTGCAGCGGTGCATGTCGTTGCACCACTTGCAACGGTTCATCCAGGCGCTCCCAGACGAATGAGGTGCGCAGGATATCGTGCCGCTCGATCATCCATTGCAGCGCCTCGGCGAAGGCGTCCAGGCGCTCGCGGCTGTCAAAGGCGAACCGCGCCTGCGACACATACGGATCGCCAGCAGGCGCCGACAAGTGCAGGTAAAGCATGCCTTCCTGCAGCGGGGCCAACGGGTAAATGTCCTGCAGGTTGGCAGCGCCGCCGGGTACGTTGGCGACCAGCCGATCGATGGTGGGCTGATCCAGCTGCACCAGCGGCAGCATGTCCGGGGTGATGCGAAATGCCGGGCTCAGCCAGTCGCCACCGTGACGGGCGACCAGCTCCAGCAATTGCGCCTTGTGCGCAGCGAGGCTGTCCCACAACGCATCGTCCAGCGCGTCGTCGCTGCCCAGAATGACCAAGTCTTCATCTTCCTGTTGAAGGCGGATCGCATGGGTGGAAATAACAGCCATCAGTTCGCTGAAATGCATGGGATAACCTGCTGTAAATACGAGAAAAAGGAGCGCGCAGCCGCGAGTCCGTGCGAGATGCGCGCAGCCGGGAAAAGCTAAAACATCGAGGCCTGGGGGGCTGACATGGGAAGCGGGGACAAGCGGCCGGCCTTGGCGCCGCAGATCCTCCCTGTGGGTGAGGGCTTGCTCCGGGCGGCGTTCCGACGAATGCGCTGGTTCAGTCGATATTGATGGCGACTGTTACAGCGCATTCGGGAGCAAGCCCCCTCCCACAGGGTTTGGTTTGCACAATCAGTTCCGGGTCAGAGCCGGCGTTTGCGGTTGAGGCTCGGGATGGTGGTTTGTGGAATGAGCACTTGCTGCGCCTGATCGGTGGTGCTGAGCGCCAGCGCCGCCAGCGTCGGCTGGCTGAACAGTGCCCGGGCGTCGGTGTGCAGACCACTCTGACGCATGCGCGCCACCAGACTCACCGCCAGCAGTGAATGCCCGCCCAGTTCGAAGAAGTTGTCGTGCCGCCCGACCTGTTCAACACCGAGCACCTCGCCCCAGATCTGCGCCAGCGTGGTTTCGACGTCCCCCTGCGGCGCCACGTAAGGCCGGTTGATCACTGCATCCGCACCCGGTTCCGGCAGGGCTTTGCGGTCGATCTTGTCGTTTGGTGTCAGCGGCAAGGCGTCGAGACGCACGAACGCACCGGGCACCATGTACTCCGGCAAACGCTCCAGCACGTGGGCGCGCAAGGTCTCCAGGCTGGGTTCATCTACGCCAGAGCGCACGCTGTACCAGACCACCAGACGTTCGTCGCGCACCATCACTACCGCTTCGCGAATTGCCGGATGCTCGATCAGCCGCGCCTCGATTTCTCCTGGCTCCAGACGCAAGCCACGCAGCTTGATCTGGAAGTCGTTGCGACCAAGGAATTCCAGTTCACCGTCGTTGTTGTAACGCACCAGATCGCCGGTGCGGTACAGCCGATCACCCGCTACAAACGGGCTGTCGATGAAACGCTCGGCCTGCATCTCGGGCAAGCCGTGATAACCGCGCGCCACGCCGACACCGCCAATGTGCAACTGACCGCTGACGCCTTGCGGCACCGGTTGGTCGTAAGCGTCAAGCACATACAAACGCGTGTTGCTCAACGCTTTACCAATCGGCACCGCGCTGTCCGGCACCGGCATTGCCGGTTCCAGCGTCCAGCCGGTGCTGTCGACCGTGGTTTCGGTCGGGCCGTAAACGTTGTGCAAACGCACCCACGGCAGCCGTGCGCGCACCTGCCGCGCCAGCGCAGCACTGAGTTCGCCGCCACCATTAAGCACGTCGGTGAGGCTGGTGCATTGCTCGACACCCTCCTGCTCGATGAACTGCTGCAGCAACGCCGGGACGAACTTGACCACCGTCACCTGTTGCTGGCGGATGGTCTGCACCACGTAAGCCGAATCGCGGTTGCCGTCGGGCCGCGCCAGCACCAGACGCATGCCGGAGCACAGCGGCCAGAAGATCTCCCACACCGAACTGTCGAAGCTGAACGGCGCCTTTTGCAGCAGTGCGCCGTGTTCGGTTGGCGGACTGAGTTGCGAACCCCAGTGCACCATGTTGCAGGCGCTGCGGTGCTCGATCATCACGCCCTTCGGCAGGCCCGTAGAACCCGAGGTGTAGATCATGTAAGCGAGGTTCGAAGCGCTCAGGCCTGGTACCTGAAGATTGCCTGTCGGCTGCTGCTCCCAACTGCCGCGATCCAGGTCGATCAGCGCCACACCCGGGTCACCGAGCAGTTGGCGTGTGGCGCCGTGCACCAACAGCGCGACCGGCGCGCTGTCCAGCAACATGTAGTTCAGACGTTCCAGCGGATAGTCCGGGTCCAACGGCACATAGGCGCCGCCCGCCTTGAGAATGCCGAGCAGACCAACCACCAGATCCAGCCCACGCTCGACGCAGATCGCCACCCGCGCATCCGGCTGCACACCGAGTTCGCGCAGGTGATGGGCGAGGCGGTTGGCGCGCTCGTTAAGCTGGCGATAAGTCAGGCTGCGTTCACCGCCGAGCAGCGCGACGGCGTCCGGTTTGCGCTGCGCTTGTGCTTCGAACAAGGCGTGCAGCGGTTGCTCCAGCGAGCACTCGACTTGCGTCGCGTTGAAGTCCACCAACAAGCGCTGCAACTCATCGGCTTGCAGAATCGGCAAACGGCTCAACGGCTGTTGCGGCGCCTGCTCCAACGCCTGCACCAGGCCGCTCAACGCCGCGTGCATGTAACCGCAGATCCGCTGCGCGCCGATCTGCGCCACAGCCCGGCCGGTGAGGCGCAAGCCGTTGCCATAATCATCCACGCTCATGGTCAGCGGATAGTTGGTGCGTTCTTCGTTGGCCAGGGTTTCGATGCCTTGCCAGGACTGCCGGGACGGTTCCAGCAACTCCGATTCATCACTGTGCCGGTAATTGAGCAGCGCGCTGAACAGCGGCGACGGCGACGCCACCCCGCTGCAACGCTGGGCCAGCGCCAATGAAGCGTGTTCGTGCCCGAGCAGCGCGGTCAGCCGCGCGTGGGTGACACGCACGGCGTCCAGCACTCCGGCGTCGACGTCGATGCGCAGCGGCAAGGTATTGATGAACACCCCCAGCGCCCGGTCAGCACCCTCGCCGCCCTGCATGCGTCCCATCAGTACCGTGCCGAATACCACACGTTGCTGACCGGACGTCGCCGCCAGCACCCGCGCCCACGCCAGATGAATCAGGCTCGCGACGCTGACACCGGCCTGGCGCGCCTGATGGCGCAAACGCTGATAGACGTCTGTCGGCAGCGCCTGCTGCGCCTCGTCGATGCCGCGCCCGTCGCCCTGCACTTCTTGCAGGCCGAACGGCAGGGTCGGTTCATCGATGTCCGCCAGTTGTTCGCGGAAAAAAACCTCGTGCTCCTGCTCGCTGACGCCCAGCCGCGCCTGCGCCACGTAATTGCGATACGGCACTGGCGGCGCCAGCGCCACAGCCTGCCCCGACAGACTGGCCTGCAACTCGCCGCGCATCACTTCGAGGGCGATGTGGTCCATCGCCAGGTGGTGGAACAGCAGAATCCCCACCACCCTGCCCAGCGCCGGGTCACGGGCATACACCAGACGCATCAGCGGCGCCTGACTGACGTCAAGACGATAACGCCGGGCGTTGAAGCGCGCGTGCAACTGCTCGAGGATCGGCCCGTCAAGCGGATCAAGTTCGACTTCCTGCAACGGCAGCAGCGCGTCACGCCACACCACCTGCACCGGCGTGCTCAAGCCTTCCCAGACCACCGCCGTGCGCAGAATGTCATGACGCGCCATGACCTGGCGCAACGCAGCGGCGAAGGCCTCGACGCGCTCGATACTGTCGAACGCCAATTGGGATTGCAGCAGGTACGGATCGCCCTGCGCGGCGGTGATGTGGTGGTAGAGAATGCCTTCCTGCAACGGCGCCAGCGGATAAATGTCCTGCACATTGGCAGCTCCGCCCGGCACCGTGGCGATGATTCGCTCGATGTCCGCCTGCTCCAGTTGCACCAGCGCCAGCATCGCTGGAGTGATGTGCGTGCAATCGGCCGCGATGCGATTGGCCGGCACCTCGATTTCGCGCCCGCTGCCGACCGAGGCGGCCAGTGCCGCCAGGGTCGGCTGGCTGAACAGCACGCGCACGTCGCTGCTCAAATCGAGCTGACGCATGCGCTCGATCAGAATCACCGCCAGTAACGAATGCCCGCCCAGTTCAAAGAAATGGTCGTGACGCCCGACCCGCTCGACTTGCAGCACTTCAGCCCAGATCTGCGCCAAGGCCATTTCGACCTCGCCTTGCGGCGCTTCGTATTCGCGACGAATCAGATCGTCCGGCCCGGGCACCGGCAGCGCCTTGCGGTCAACCTTGCCGTTGGCGGTCAGCGGCAGAGCCGGCAGGCGTACGTAGGCGCTCGGCAGCATGGCGCTGGTCAGGCGTTCTTTGAGGTGCCCGTGCAATTGATTGATGTCCAGCGGCGCCTGCTCGGTGAACCAGGCCAACAACTGCCCGTCGCGCACCAGCACCACGGCTTCGCGCACCGCCGCATGGCTGGCGAGTGCGCTCTCGATTTCCCCCGGCTCGATGCGTACACCACGGATTTTCACTTGGTCGTCATTGCGACCCAGATATTCCAGGTGGCCGTCGGCGCGCCAGCGTGCAAGGTCGCCGGTGCGGTACATCCGCGCCCCCGTTTCAGCGCTGAACGGGTCGCGCAGAAAGCGTTCGGCGGTCAGGTCCGCACGGTTCAGGTAACCACGGGCGACCCCGGCACCGCCGACGTACAACTCACCGCTCACGCCAAGCGGCACCGGTTGCTGCTGCTCATCGAGCAGATACACCGTGGCGTTGCTCACGGGTTTGCCGATGTGCAGCGCCTGCCCGGCGTCGATACGCCCGGAGGTCGCCACCACCGTGGCTTCGGTCGGGCCGTAGTTGTTGATCACCGCGAACGATTGCTGGCGCGGGAACTGACGCAGGCGATCACCACCGATCAGCAGGGTGCGCAAGGTCGGGTGATCGAGTTGCCGACTGAACGCGTATTCGGCAATCGGGGTTGGCAAAAAGCTGACATCCAGCGGCTGCGCACGCCACCAGTCGAGCAGCGCATCGATGTCTTCGCTGCCATCGCTGGCGGGCGCCAGGTGCAGGATCGCGCCCACGCACAGCGCCGGCCAGACTTCCCAGGCCATCGCGTCAAAACCGAACCCGGCGAGACTTGAGGTATGGCTGCCGGCATTCAAGTCGAAAACGTCAGCGTGCCAATCCACCAGATTGCACAGGGTCCGGTGCTCGACCATCACCCCTTTGGGCAGGCCGGTTGAGCCGGAGGTATAAATCACATAGGCGAGGTTTGCCGGGGTCAGTCCGGGCACTTTCGGCGCGCCAAGGTTGGCGGCGGACCAAGTCTGGCGATCCAGCTCGATCACCGGCACCGACAACGCCGGCAGATGCCCGCGCAATGCGCTTTGAGTCAGCACCGCCTGCGGCGCGCTGTCATCCAGCAGATAGCTCAGGCGTTCAGCCGGGTGCGCCGGGTCGAGCGGTACATAGGCGGCGCCAGCCTTGAGAATCGCCAACAGCCCGACCAGCGTGTCGAGCCCGCGCCGCGCGATGATCGCCACCCGGTCATCCGGGCGCACGCCGAGATTGAGCAGATGATGAGCGAGCGCGTTGGCGCGCTGATTGAGCTCGGCATAAGTCAGGCATTGCCCTTGGTGAACCGCCGCCAACGCCTGCGGCCGTTGCACCGCTTGAGCCTCGATGCGCTGCTCAATCGTGGTTACGCTCGGATAGTCCACCCGCGTCGCATTCCATTGTTGCAGCAGCGCGACTTCTTCAGGAGTGCTCAGGCTGAACTCCATGACCGGCAGGTTCACCGCCTCCAGTCCTTGTTCCAGGATCAGCAGCCAGCGTTCGGCCAGAGCCTTGACCTCCTCGGCACTGAAATACGCCTCGCTGTAAATCAGGTACAGGCGCGCGTCATCGTTGGCCAGATTACTCAGCAGGTGCACCGCCAGTGGCGTCGCCTCTTCCACGTTGGAGACCTTGGTAACCCGCGCCAGCGCCTCGCCGTAGCGGTAATCGTGGGTGTCCTGCTCGTAGGAAACGGTCAGTTCGAACAGTTGCGAACGGTCCTCGCGCAACAGGCCCAGGGCGCGGTTCATCTCACTCAAGGGAAAGCGCTGATGACGGAAATCCTTTTTCAGTTCATCGCGAATGGCCCTGATCAGCTCACCGAATGTCTGTTCGCGGCCAAAGCCCATGCGCACTGCACTGATTTGCGCGAACAGCCCGAGGGTGGATTTGAAGCGTGCACCGGAGCGGTTGAGGATCGGCAGCCCCACCACCCATTCGTCACGCTGCGCGGTGCGGCTGAAATACACGTGCAACGCCGCCAGCAGGACATGGAACGCCGAAGCGCCAAACTCCCGCGCCACCTGTTTCATGCGCTGGTGCAGCAGCGCCGGCAGGGGCTGCGCAAGGACCTGAGTCTGGGCAGCGGCGCCGGCCAGACTCTGTTGGTGGCGCGGCAGCAGCAGCGGCTCGGGCAATTCTCGGTACTTATCCAGCCAGTAGGCACGGTCCAGCGTATAGCGGGGCGAGCCGTGATAGCGCGCATTGTCTTCGATGAAGTCGATGTACGACGGCGCGGTGGCCGGTGCGGGCCGGCCGTGCGCCAAGGCGTTGTAGATCTCGTCCAGCGACTTGAGCATTTCACCGAAGCTCCAGCCATCGACAATCAAATGGTGGGCCAGAATCGACAACCAATGCCGCTGCTCGTCGAGGCGGATCAGCAGGAAACGGAACAAGGGACCGCCATCCAGCACGAAGGGCTGATCGATGCGCTGCTGAATCAATGCCCGCGCTGCCGACTCCGGGTCGGCGTGCGCCGACACATCGTGAATCGGCATCGGTGCAGGCAAAGCGTGGGCAAATCGCTGCAAAGGCAGGCCATCGACACCGGCGCCCGGCAACAGGACCGTGCGCATGGCGTCATGCCGGGCCACCAGAACTTCGAGGGCCGCCTGCATGCAAGCCGGATCCAGTGGGCCGCTCAGGTTCATATACCCGCCGATGTTGTACAACGGCGAATCGCCGCGACTCAGCTGATCCAGCCAGATGTCCAACTGCGCAGCAGTCAGCGGATACGTCTGGAGCGATGCGGACGGGGTGTCCGCCGCAGGGGCAGAAATAGGCGGCATAAGATCCTTCTCATGTGATTTTGCGCCTATTCAAGCATCGCCCCCGGCGCTGACATGACACGTGAAACCCGGACAATCCGGTCCGCCGCACGGGGCTGTCAGCCCTTGTTGTGCCTGATAGGGCCGGAACTTTCTAAAAGTTCGGAGAGGAAACACTGAAAAGCTTGTAGGAAAAATGCCACACGCTAGCGCTGCCATCGACCTGCTCAGCCAGCACACAACAGCGCAACTTCCCCGGTTTCCGGGGCTTTAACGTGACCAAACAGTCACACAAAGCACGGCACCTGTACCAAACACCGTCAGAAGCCCGGCGCCAACTTTCAGAAATGATGGCACTTTGTGTCCCCGGTTTCCCCTACAGACGCAGGGCAAAACCATAGGCTTAAATCCCGCCCCAGATCAGTTTCAAGGAGAGATGATTGCGTGGGCGGCTTTTGCATAAACAGCGGACGACTCGGTGATGACTCGGAACCAGGGATGACAAGGATATGAATCTGACCGGCAGCATTCGCAACATGGAAAACCCGCATTTCTACTGGCAACTGGGAGAACTGATTGCCAGCACCGGCGACGATCATTTCGCCAGCAACCTGTTCCAGTTGGTCGACACCCTGGTGCCGGTCAACCGGGTCGATCTCAGCGAATGGACGCTGGACGAACGCCAGGCCAGCGTGGTCGAGATCAAGGCGCTGGGCAGCGCGGGCCTGCCGCAGACCTTCCCGCCGCCGGATCCGTTGCAACGCCCGGACGATCATCCGCTGTTGCAGAAGATGATCGAGATGAATGATTCACTGCTGATTCAACTCAAAGCATCGCTCCAGCCCAGACATCCGCAGCACAGCGTGCACCAGTGCAATCTGGTATCGCGCACCTCCAACCGCCGTTGTGTCATCTCGTTCTATCGGCCGCATACGCAACGGGTGTTTTCCCTGCCGGAGCTGTCGTTTCTCAAAAGCCTGTCCGACACGCTGTTGCCGCTGATCGAGCGCCACGCGCACCTGAGTCGGCAGATCATCGCCAAACAGCCACGCCAGCCATTGGCCGATCTGGAACAGGCACCCTTGCAGCAGGTGTTCGATGAGCGTCTGGCGCTGGGCGGCGTCGTTCTATCGGCGCGGGAAAAAGAAGTCTGCCTCGGTCTGCTGACCGGCGGCACCGTGCCGCAGTTGGCCGAGAAGCTGCGGGTCAAGAGCAGTTCGGTCGAGACCTATCTCAAACGTGCGACCGCCAAACTCGGGGTCAGCGGGCGGCATGGCCTGGCACGGTGGATGGCCGGGGCCTGATCCCCGACAAGCGCAATCAGGATTTTCCATTGGGCCGAGGGGCTGCAGTGCCCTGGCCCGACCGTGCCGAAACGGGCACGCCTTTTTTCTGCATGAGAACGTTCGATGTTGCGCATTTCCTTATTGTCCCTGGCCGTTGTGTTGGCCGGTTGTTCGTTGATTCCCGAGTACCAGCGCCCTGCCTCGCCGAGCGCTGCGCAGTATCCGCAAGGCGCCGTTTACCCGGCACAGACACAGCCTGCAACGCGCACTGAAGACTGGCGCACGCTGTTCAACGACGCGGCTCTGCAACAGTTGATCGAAAGCGCACTGGTCAACAATCGCGACTTGCGGGTGGCGGCGCTGAACGTCGAGGCGTTTCAGGCGCAGTACCGGATCCAACGCGCCGACCTGCTGCCGGCGGTGTCGGCCAACGCCAGTGAATCGCGCCAGCGCGTGCCGCCCAGCGTGACCCGCAGCAAAGCGCTGATCAATTCGACCTATGGGGTGAATCTGGGCGTCAGCGCCTATGAACTGGATTTTTTCGGCCGGGTACGCAGCCTCAGCGAGCAGGCGTTGCAGACCTGGCTTTCGACCGAACAGGCGCGGCGCAGTGCCGAGCTGAGCCTGGTGGCCAACGTCGCCAATGCCTATCTGACCTGGCGTGCCGATCAGGAGCTGCTCGAATTGACCCGCCAGACCCTCGCGGCCGACGAACAGAGCCTGCGCCTGACCACCCGCAACCGGGATGCCGGCAAGTCTTCGGCGCTGGAACAGGCGCAGGCCAAGACCAGCGTCGACAGCTCGCGAGCCAATCTGGCGCGCTATCAACGCCAAGTGGCTCAGGATCTGAACAGCCTGACACTGTTGGTCGGCACTCAGGTCCCCGCGACGTTGCCCGCGCAGCCGCTGTCCAGCGATCTGGTGCAGCAACTGCCGGCCGGGTTGCCGTCGGACCTGCTGCAACGGCGCCCGGACATTCTTCAGGCCGAGTCGAAACTCAAGGCCGCCAACGCCAATATCGGCGCGGCGCGTGCGGCGTTTTTCCCCAGCGTGAGCCTGACCGCCAACGCCGGCACCTCCAGCCGCGATCTCGCCGGGCTGTTCAGCGCAGGGTCCGGTGCGTGGACTTTCCAGCCGCAAATCAACCTGCCGATTTTCAACGCCGGTAGCCTGCGCGCGAGCCTGGATTATTCGAAACTGCAAAAAGATGTGGCCGTCGCCGAATACGAGAAATCGATTCAGACCGCGTTCCAGGAGGTCGCCGACGGACTGGCGGCACGAGGCACGTACCAGCAACAACTGCAGGCGCAGCGCGACCTGGTGCAGGCCACGCAGGACTACTACAACCTGGCGCAACACCGTTACCAGAACGGCGTCGACAGCAGCCTGACGTTTCTCGACGCACAGCGCTCACTGTTCAGTTCGCAGCAGGGTCTGATCACTGACCGGCTGGCGCAACTGGTCGCCGAGGTCAACCTGTACACCGCGCTGGGCGGCGGCTGGCGGGCCGATGAGGTCAGCGTTCAGTAGTCACTCGTCACTTTTTCTTACACCTTTTGTCGCCCGATCCTACGCTGCGCGGCGATCCGCGGCCGGCGTCTGCCTGCAGTTTGGTATCATGCGCCGCTTTTACGGTTAACCCCCCGCCAGTCCTGCTGACTGACGGGCTGCAAAAGGCGGTATTAGATGACGGCTTTGTTGACTCGCCGCAAGGTGCTTGCGGGAATGGGCGTGCTGGGCCTGGGCCTGCTCGCCGGCTGCGACACCCGTGGCCAACTGTCGTACAAGTACGGCAAGGACCTGAGTGACAAGATCCTCGGACGCACCTTCAAACTGAAGAGCACCGACGGCGAAACCATGTCGCTGTCGAGCTTCCGTGGCCTGATGCCGATGATCTTCTTCGGCTTCACCCAATGCCCGGCGGTGTGCCCGACCACCCTCGCCCGCGCGGCGCAAATCAAGAAACTGATGGGCAAGGACGGCGACCGTCTGCAGGTGATTTTCATCACCCTGGACCCGGAGCGCGACACGCCGCAGATCCTCGACGCCTACGTCAAAGCCTTCGACCCGAGCTTCGTCGCGCTGTACGGCACGCTGGAAGAAACCAAGGCCACCGCCAAGGAATTCGACGTGTTCTACGAGAAGGTGCCGGCGGGCGACACTTACACCATCTCCCACACGTCCACCAGTTACGTCTACGACTCGCGCGGCCAGCTGCGCATGGGTCTGTCTGTATCGCTTTCGGCACAAGAGTGCACGGAAGATTTGCTCACCGTTATGGAGGTCTGCTGATGCACCCCGTTCTGAACAACATCAAACGCGCCGTTTTCGGTCTGTCCCTGCTGGGCCTGGCATTTCAGGTTTCCGCCCAGACCAAGGTCGACGACGCCTGGGTGCGTGCGACCGTGCCGACCCAATCGGCCAGCGGCGCGTTCATGACCGTCACCGCCGACAGCGACAGCAAACTGCTGAGCGTTGCCTCGCCAGTGGCCAAAGATGTGCAGATCCACGAAATGTCGATGAAGAACGACGTGATGAGCATGGGCCCGGTCAAATCGGTTGACCTGCCGGCCGGCAAAGCCGTCAAGTTCGACCCGAACGGCTACCACGTGATGCTGATGGGCCTGAACGGCCAGCTCAAGGAAGGCGAAAGCGTGCCGCTGACCCTCACCGTGGAAAACGCCAAGGGCGAGAAAGAGACCGTTGAAGTCAAAGCCCAAGTCCGTTCGCTGACCACTATGGAAGGTCACGATCACAGCAAGATGCATTGATCCGACTTTGCGGTAATGAAAAAGGGGCGGCCCGATCGATTGATCAGGCCGCCCCTTTTTTTTTGCGCGTTACACGTTGGCGCAATCGCGCGGGTGATCATGTGTCTGGCCGCCCAAACGCAGTCGCTGCGTTCATAAATGAGTCGTCGGCGAATAACTGTCCCACATCCCTTGGTTCAAAGATTTCGCGCGAGCAACCGCGTGATCCTGCGCCGAGTCGCTTCACGCACATAGCCCTTGCTCAATTTCTCCAGATGCAGATTCAGACCATTGACCAGAAGCATGTTGCGTTTGGCGCTCTCGGCTTTCAGCAGGTAGTAAACGACAAATCCCGCAGACGCGCCCCACCAATCGAAGTAGGCCCCCGCCACTGCGGAAGTCGCCAGGCAGGCAATAAACGGGAGGTTCTTCCGGCTGCGAGGAAACAACTCTTCGTGAAGTGCTTTCCCCTCCGACAGCGGCGTGAGTCGGCCCTCGCAGTGGTTGAACACACAGATCGCGCTCCTGAGCTCGCCGCCCGGCACGCAGCCGTAGAGCACCGATATCTCATGGCCCCGCTTGACCGGCAGGTCCTTGTTGAACAGATCCAGCGACAGGTCACCCTGTGCAGTCCTGACCCAATATCGATCCTGACGCCCGCTGTCAGGCATCAAAAACTGCTCATGGCGAACCATCGTTCCTCTGAAATCAGCGAACTCGACGACGATCTTTCCACTCTTGAACGCTTGCATGGCTAATTCTGGCCTGTCGTCATCAATGCTTTCGTGCCAATGCATCACGCACACTTTGCCGAGACATCCCCGAGCTGGAACTGATCCGGGTTTTATGGTGAATCTCGCCGCTGACCAGGGTCACGACCGTTCGTTGTTGGCCATTGGGGGTGTCGCGCATGTCGATTCCTTGAGGGTTCCACGCCGGGCGACGTGCAAAGGGAAAATCCGTTGGGCGCAAATGCTACTGAGTGGCTATCACCCTGTCCACAAAGCACATCGACCGGAGCCTGCGACGGCGCCCCTTAAACAGTCTGAAACAATAAATCCACCGGAGCACACCACTCATCATTGGTCCCCTATTCGGCTGACACGAACGCCTGGCACGGCGTGAGGGCATCTGCCGGGCTGACGAGAGCAGATCAGGCATGTGTTTAAAAGGGCGATCAGACAGCCCACCCTTGGTATCATCGCGCACACTTTTATGACGGTTTGATGGCTGGAAGATCTTTTTGTGAGCGTTCTTTTTCGTTGGTTGCGGCAACCACACGCCCGCCTCTTTTCTCTGATTCTGCTGGTACTGATCGTACCGGTGTGCCTGCGCGCGGCGCTGGGCTGGTCATCGCCGCTGGGCTACTTGTCCGATCTGGCGATCGGCAGCCTGCTGCTGGTGTTGCTGCATCGGCGTGCGTGGTGGTGGGCGTTGCCGTTGCTGTTGTTCTGGGGCCTGCTGGCGGTGGCTACGACCGAGCTGGTCAGCGCGGTCGGCCGACTGCCGAACCCTGCCGATCTGCATTATCTGAGCGACCCGCAGTTCGTGGAAAACTCCACGGGGGGCGGTCTTGCCCATCCTGCCGTGGGCATCATTCTGGGACTGGCGTTGATTTTCTGGCTAGCGACCCGTTTCGCCAATCGCGCCCAACCCGCGCCCGCACTGCCCCGCACGCTGTGGGCGGCACCGGCGCTGCTGTTTGCCGCGCACTGGGGTGTGCAGAACCTGTGGCCGAACGATCAAGACCCGTGGCGCCTGTACAACCTGCCGCACCACTTGCTCGCCACGCAGGTGGCCGATCTGCAATTGCAGGCCGAAGAATGGCTGGACGGTGACGCCGAAGAACCCGCGCCGCAGATGACCGGGCTGACGGATCTGGACCTCAACGGACACAAACTGCTGGCCGCGCCGGGGCAGGCGCGCAACGTACTGATCATTACGCTGGAAGGCATTCCCGGCGCCTACATCCGCGCCAACCGCGAGGCGATCGGCAGCCATTATCAGGAAGACCTGATGCCCAACCTCAGCCGCTGGGCCGAGCGAGGCATGAACACGCCCGATTACGTACTGCATACCCACCAGACCATTCGCGGCCTGTACGCCATGCTCTGTGGCGATTACGACAAACTCAACAACGGTACGCCCAAGGGCGTGGAAATGCTCACCCAGCACGAACGCAATCAGGCATGCCTGCCGGCGCAACTGCGGCAGAACGGGTTCAGCACCCACTACCTGCAAGGCGCCGGGCTGCGCTTCATGGCCAAAGACAAGATCATGCCGCACATCGGCTTCGATGCGACCCATGGTCTGGAGTGGTTCACCAACGCCAACTACCTGGAATTCCCCTGGGGCAAGGATGACAAGGCGTTCTTCGAAGGCGCACTGGATTACGTCAGCCAACTGAAGAAGCAGAAACAACCGTGGATGCTCACCCTGCTGACCGTCGGCACGCACCAGCCCTACTCCGCACCGGAGCAATACCTGGAGCGTTACGACACACCGAAACAGGCCGCCGTCGGTTATCTCGACGATGCGCTGGAGCAGTTCCTCAGCGGTCTCGAACGCCAGGGCGTGCTCAAGGACACGCTGGTGGTGATCACCTCGGATGAATCCCACGGCATCGATGGCGTGCGCCTGGCATCGTCCTGGGGTTTCAACCTGACGCTGGCGCCGGAACACGAACAACTGCCGCGGCTGAATGCCGGAGTCTATGGGCATGTCGACCTGAGCGCGTCGATCCTCGACTATTTCGACCTGCCGGTGCCTACGGCATTGAGCGGCCGCTCGCTGTTTCGCGACTACGCCAGCGGGCGTGAAATCATGTCTTACACCAACGGCAAACTGCGCTACCACAACGGTCAGGGGACGTTCTCCGAGTGCGACATGCCGCGCCGTTGCCGCTACTACGAAAGTGCCGGGTTCATTGCCGACAGCGCCACCTTCAAGGGCAACGAAAGCAGCCAGCAGGCCCGACAGATTGCGGCGCGCGCCATGGCGCTGGACCTGTCGCTGCTGCGCACACCGCTCAATCAACGCTATCAGTTCGGCAGCAACAACGTGATCCCGCTGCAGGCGCAGATCAAGGATGACTGGGCCGACAACCTGATCGGTGCGCAATACCTGGAAATGCCCAAGGGCTCGCACACTCGCGTGCGCCTGACCGTGCGTTCAGTCGATCCACAGCAGACGGCGTACATTCAGCTCAAGGCCAAGGAGTTCGAACAGGACGTGCAATTGGGACTGCCGACCGAGATGGTCGCCACGGCGGACCAGCCACTGGAGATGGATTTCAGTTTCGACAACCCGAAACAGCGCAAGGCCTTCTCGTTCCACTTGCTGGGCTATGGGCTGGGGGCGGTCGAGGTCACGGATTTCAGTGTGATCACTGAGTTGCCAGGGCAGGAAGATCCACTGGATGCGCTGCCGGACGACGACACCGCGCAATCGAGTTGAGGATATTGCCAACGTCACGCACCTGGCGTGACGTTGGCAATCGCCGGGTCCAATCAGAACGTCGTGCGCAATCCCACCTGAATGCTGCGCCCTTCTGCCGGCGCAACGTCGCGCAGGATCGAACTGGCGTAACGCACGGTCTGGTTGGTCAGGTTCTCGGCGTTGACGAAAGCCAGCCATTTGCTCTGACCGACATCAAAGTGATAACCCACATTGGCGCCCAGCGTGGTGTAGCCATCGGTGCTGCTTTCGTTGGCCGGCACGCGATGTTGCGAGCTGGCGTGCTCGATATCGATCCGCGCCTGCCAGCGATCCAGTTCCCACAACAAACCACTGTTCAAGCGCAGCGGCGCGATGCGCGGCAGGTCTTGGCCGTTGTCGAGGTTCTTCGCACGGGTGTAATCGCCCGACAGTTCCAGGGCAAACTTGCCGTAGGCATTTTCGCCAAGCGTCCAGCGATCCTGCGCTTCGATGCCGCTGAAACGTGCGCGCACGCCCGAGTAGGTGTATTCGGGAATGCCACCGGCGTCCTGTTCCCCTTCGTCATTGAGCGTGCGACCCGTGCCTAGCAGACCGATGTAATTGGAGAAATGGCTATAGAACACGCCGACACTGCCCTTGTGCGTGCCATTGTCGAAGCGCAACGCCAGGTCGCTGGACACCGCTTTTTCTTTCGACAGTCCGGCGTCGCCGACTTCATAGGTGCCGGTCGCGACGTGCGCGCCGTTGGCGTACAACTCATAAAACGTTGGGGCGCGTTCGGTGTAGCCCAGTGTCGCGGCGACCGACCAGATCGGCGTCAGCGTGTACACCGCGCCGGACGACAGGCTGCCGGCGGTGAAGCTGCTGGAGCGGTCGGCGTTGGCGAAGCGCTCGTTGCCTTTGGCATCCGGATCGACCGTGGTGTGTTCCAGTCGCCCGCCGAGGGTGAACAGCAGTCGCTCGGTGGCCTGTAACTCTTCCAGAATGAACAGTGCGCCGGCATCCGTATCGGTGTGCGGCACGAATGCTTCTTCGCCCAGCGCCGAGAATTCGTTGCGACTGACCTGAGCGCCGATCACCCCATTGAACGGCCCCAGCGGCTGGTGCCGAGCCTCAACCCGTGCTTCGTAACCCTTGTTCTTGAAGGTTGTACCGACTTCACCGCCCTCGATTTCCCGATGCTCATAATCGGTGTAACCCGCGTCGAGTTTGATTGAGCTGAACGGGCCGTCGAGGTTGCGGATTTCCGAAGAAAACGCGTAGTGCTCCTGCTGCATGCGGATGCGCACGTCATCTTCGGCGGGTGAGCCGTAGTTCGAATCGTAATTGCTGTAGGACAGACCGGCGTAACCGTCATCCCAGGTGTAGGAACCGCCAACAGCGCCGCCGTCCTGGCGCCCGTCGCTGTTGGCCAGCCGATGCTTGCGCGAATCACCGTCGTCGTTGGCGCGCGCAGCGCCGGTCTTGGCGTAACCGGGGATTTTCAGATCGTTGAATTCACGGGCGCTGGCATCCAGGTGCAAGGCGAACTGGCCGTTGCCCGCTTCCAGTTTCCCCGCACTGCTGCGGGTCGTGTCGGCGCCACCGTAGCGCAGCTCGCCGGCGCCATGGATGCCGTCGATGGCTTCGGTAGGAATGCGGTTATCGAACGTGTTGACCACCCCGCCGATCGCGCTGCCGCCGTACAGCAGCGCTGCCGGGCCGCGGACGATTTCGATGCGCTCGACATTGACCGGATCCAGCGGCACCGCGTGATCGTAGGACAGCGACGAAGCGTCCAGCGCGCCGACGCCGTTGCGCAGGATGCGAATGCGGTCACCGTCCTGCCCCCGAATGATCGGCCGACTCGCGCCCGGGCCGAAGTATGACGAGGACACGCCGGGCTGCTTGTTCAGGGTCTCGCCCAGGCTGCCTTTCTGCTGATACGTGAGGTCGTCGCCACTGAGGACGGTCGAGGGCGATGCCAGGGTCTGGCTGCCCAGTGGATTGCCAGTGATGACTTGTGGTTGCAGCTCGAGCGGTTCGGCGGCGAACACCGGCGAGGCAAGCAGCAGCGTGGCGGCCAGAGGCGTCAGGCGTCGTTGAAGGGGCTGGGAACGGGCAGGCATTTCAGAACTTCCATGAGCAGAACAATGAGAATCGCTGCCGGCGTTTTGCTGATAATTACCGGCAGAAACAGAATGAAATCTTTTTTATGTTATACAATAACATTTCTTTCTGTCATCCCGATTCTTGCAATTTGTTGTACAGCAAGCGCTCAAGGACGCGGATTTGCGGCTTTGGTCAAACGGCCCGGCAGCCTGCAAAAGCGCATGAAGGCGCTGAAAGACTGCGGCTATCAGCCTCCAATAGTCGGCCTATTAGCTGACTGCCCGAGTCGGGTCTAGCCTTACTAGTCCGAAGTCGGCACGAGCCGGCCGTAGAGACCTGATAAGGACCCGAACATGGCAAACGAATCGAAATGCCCGTTCAACCACGCCGCCGGTGGTGGTACGACGAACCGTGACTGGTGGCCGAATCAACTGAACCTGAAGATCCTCAGCCAGCACTCGCCCAAGTCCGATCCGCTGGGCAAGGACTTCGACTACGCCAAAGCCTTCAAGAGCCTCGACTTCCAGGCGCTGAAACAAGACCTTCGCGCGCTGATGACCGACTCTCAGGACTGGTGGCCGGCAGACTTCGGCCACTACGGCCCGCTGTTCATCCGCATGGCCTGGCACAGTGCCGGCACCTATCGCACCGCCGATGGCCGCGGTGGCGCCGGTTCCGGACAACAGCGTTTCGCCCCGCTCAACAGCTGGCCGGACAACGTCAGCCTCGACAAGGCCCGCCGCCTGCTGTGGCCGATCAAACAGAAGTACGGGCAAAACATTTCCTGGGCCGACCTGATCGTCCTCACCGGCAACGTCGCGCTGGAATCGATGGGCTTCAAGACCTTCGGTTATTCCGGCGGCCGTCCTGATGTGTGGGAGCCGGATGAAGACGTGTACTGGGGGTCGGAACATGAATGGCTGGGCGGCGACAGCCGTTATGGCAAAGACAAGGCCGCCATGCAGGAACCCGGTGACGGCACGCTGGTAGCCGAACCCGATTTGCACGGCAAAGAGCAAAGCCGCACCGATCAGGGCGAACGCAATCTGGAAAACCCGTTGGCCGCCGTACAAATGGGCCTGATTTATGTGAACCCGGAGGGCCCTGAAGGCAATCCAGATCCGGTCGCATCGGGTCGCGACATCCGCGAAACCTTCGGCCGCATGGCCATGAACGACGAAGAAACCGTGGCCCTGATCGCCGGCGGTCACGCCTTCGGCAAGACCCACGGCGCCGGCCCCGCCGACAACGTCGGGCCTGAGCCGGAAGCCGCCGGGCTGGAAGAACAAGGCCTTGGCTGGCGCAACGCATTCGGTAGCGGCAAGGGCGCCGACACCATCACCAGCGGCCTCGAAGTGACCTGGACCACCACCCCGACCCAGTGGAGCAACAACTATCTGGAAAACCTGTTCGGCTTCGAGTGGGAACTGTTCAAAAGCCCGGCCGGTGCGCACCAGTGGAAACCGAAAAACGGCGCCGGGGCCGACACCGTTCCGCATGCCCACGATCCGAGCAAGAAACTCTCGCCGACCATGCTCACCTCCGACCTGGCCCTGCGTTTCGACCCGATTTACGAGCCGATCGCCCGGCGCTTCCTGGCCAACCCGGATCAACTGGCAGACGCCTTCGCCCGCGCCTGGTACAAGCTGATCCACCGGGACATGGGCCCGCTCTCGCGTTACCTCGGCCCGGAACTGCCCAACGAGGAACTGCTGTGGCAGGACCCGATTCCTGACGCCACTCACCCGCTGATCGACAGCAACGATGCGCAGGCGCTGAAAAGCAAAGTGCTGGCATCCGGCCTCTCGGTGTCGCAACTGGTCTCCACCGCGTGGGCCGCGGCGTCTACGTTTCGCGGTTCCGACAAACGCGGTGGCGCCAATGGTGGCCGTCTGCGTCTGGAGCCTCAGCGCTCCTGGCAGGCCAACCAGCCTGAGCAACTGGACAAGGTGCTGAAGACCCTCGAAGGCATTCAAAACGAGTTCAATGCCGGAGCTTCCGGCAAGAAAGTCTCGCTGGCAGACCTGATCGTGCTGGCGGGCAATGCCGGGGTCGAACAAGCGGCGAAAAACGCCGGGCACTCGGTTTCTGTGCCGTTCAATCCAGGGCGCACGGATGCGACTCAGGAGCAAACCGACGTCGAGTCGTTTGGTTTCCTCGAACCGATTGCCGATGGCTTCCGTAACTACAGCAAGGGCAAATACACCGTTTCAGCCGAAGCATTGCTGGTCGACAAGGCCCAATTGCTGACCCTCTCCGCCCCGGAAATGACCGTGCTGCTGGGTGGTCTGCGGGTATTGGGAGCCAACGTCGGGCAGAGCCGGCATGGCGTGTTCACCACACGCACCGAAGCGCTGACCAACGACTTCTTCACTAACCTGCTCGATATGGGCGTGGAGTGGAAACCGACGTCACCGGCGGCGGACGAGTTCGAAGGACGCGACCGCAAAACAGGCAGCGTGAAATGGACGGCGACGCGGGTTGATCTAGTGTTTGGTTCCAACGCAATACTGCGGGCATTGGCCGAGGTGTATGCCAGTTCGGATGCCAAAGAACAGTTCGTGAAGGACTTCGTGGCAGCCTGGACGAAGGTGACAAACCTGGATCGGTTTGACCTGAAGTAGCTGACTAGACGCAACCCCCTGTAGGAGTGAGCCTGCTCGCGATTGCGGTGTATCAGATGACATCTCCTTGTCTGACACACCGCATTCTCAAACAGGCTCACTCCTGCCAAGGATCTGTGGCGGGGACAGAATATGTGTTCGCCCCAATAAAAACGGTGGGAGCGGGCTTGCTCGCGAAAGCGGAGTATCAGTCGACATCTCTGTGCCTGATACACCGTATTCGCGAGTAAGCCCGCTCCCACATTTCGTTACGGGTTACGCCAGGCTTTTGCTCACCACCTCGTACACATCGCTCGACAACTGCCCCGAAGCCAGAATCCGCTCCAGTTCGGCCTTCATCAACGCCTGCCGCGCAGTGTCGTATTTACGCCAGCGGGTCAGCGGTGCCAATTGGCGCGAAGCGATCTGCGGGTTGAAGCCGTTCAGCTCGATTACCAGGTCCGCGAGGAAGCGGTAGCCCGAACCATCGGCGGCATGGAAGTTGATCAGGTTTTGCCCGGCAAACGCACCGACCAGCGCGCGCACCTTGTTCGGGTTCTTGATGTTGAACGCCTTGTGCTGCATCAAGGCTTTCACACGCTCCAGACCGCCCGGCAAAGTACTGCCGGCCTGCACGCTGAACCACTGATCCATGACCAGCGGATTGTCCTTGAAGTGCTCGGCGAAGCTCGCCAGCGCCCGCGCCTTCTGCTCGTCGAACGGCGAGTTGACTAACACAGCCAGCGCGGTCAGGCGCTCGGTCATGTTGTCGCTGTTTTCGAACTGCTCAAGGGTGGCGGCCAGCACCTCGGGCTTGCCGCTGAGCATCAGGTACGACAGCGCAATGTTCTGCAACGCACGACGAGCGAAATGCTCGGCCTCGGCCACGTAAGGGGTTTGCTTCGACAAATCACGGTTGGCCTGATAGCGCAGCCACAGCGCTTCGAACAGGTTGTCCGCCAATTGTTTGCGGGCAAACTCGCGAGCGTTGTGGATCGCCTCGACGTCCGCCACTTCGCTGATTTCGGTCAGATAGGCTTCGCTTGGCAGCGAGAGCATTTCGGCGACCATGGCCTGATCCAGCGACTCATCGGACAGCACGGTTTTCAACGCCGAGATCAGACGCGGATCGAGCACCAGGCTCTCGCCCTTCTGCTGCTGGGCGATCAGCTCCTGCAGCACCTGTACCGACAGTTGCTGACCGGCATCCCAGCGGTTGAAGCCGTCGCTGTCGTGCTGCATCAGGAACATCAACTGGTCGCGGTTGTACGGGAAGCTCAGCTTCACCGGCGCCGAGAAACCGCGCAGCAGCGATGGCAGCGGCTGTTCGGCGATGTCGACGAAGGTGAACGTCTGCTCGACTTCGGTCACCGAGATCACGCGGCTGGTGCCTTGCGCCGCCGCTTCACCGGCCAGACGCAGGGCAATCTCGTTGCCCTGACTGTCGAGCAGGCCCAGTTCGACCGGGATCACGAACGGCAGTTTTTCCACCTTGTCCGGGGTTTCCGGACAGCTCTGGCGGAAGGTCAGGCTGTAGGTTTTTGCCGCCGCGTCGTAGGACTCGCTCACCGCCAGACGCGGTGTGCCGGCCTGGCTGTACCAGCGCTTGAACTGGGTCAGGTCGACCCCGTTGGCATCTTCCATGGCCTTGATGAAATCGTCGCAGGTCACGGCCTGGCCATCGTGGCGTTCGAAGTACAGGTCACTGCCCTTGCGGAAGCCATCGGCGCCCAGCAGGGTGTGGATCATGCCGACCACTTCCGAGCCCTTTTCGTACACGGTCAGGGTGTAGAAGTTGGAGATCTCGATGAAACTGTCCGGACGCACCGCGTGGGCCATCGGCCCGGCATCTTCGGCGAACTGGTGGGTACGCAGGTACGCCACGTCCTGAATGCGCTTTACCGTGGCCGAATTCATGTCCGAAGAGAAACCGGCATCGCGGAACACCGTGAAGCCTTCTTTCAGCGACAGCTGGAACCAGTCGCGGCAGGTCACGCGGTTGCCCGACCAGTTGTGGAAGTATTCGTGGGCGACGATCGCCTCGACCCGCTGGTGCGCGGCGTCGGTGGCGGTTTCGGCGCGGGCCAGCACGGCGCTGGAGTTGAAGATGTTGAGGCCTTTGTTCTCCATGGCGCCCATGTTGAAGTCGTTTACCGCGACGATCATGAAGATGTCCAGGTCGTACTCACGACCGTAGACCTCTTCGTCCCAACGCATCGACTTCTTCAGGCTGTTCATCGCGTGCTGGCACTTGTCGATGTTTTCCGGCTCGACATAGATGCGCAGCGCGACGTTGCGCTGGGTCATGGTGGTGAACGTGTCTTCGACGCACCACAGATCACCGGCCACCAGCGCGAAGAGGTACGCCGGTTTCATGAACGGGTCTTCCCAGGTCGCCCAGTGCCGGCCATCTTCGCCCGGGCCGGAGGCGATCGGGTTGCCGTTGGACAGCAGCACCGGGTAGCTGTGCTGCTCGGCGACCACCGTGGTGGTGAACTTGCTCATCACGTCCGGGCGGTCGAGGTAGTAGGTGATCTTGCGGAAGCCTTCAGCCTCGCACTGGGTGCAGAACATCGTGCCGGACTTGTACAGGCCTTCCAGCGCGGTGTTGGTTTCCGGGTGGATCCGGACGCTGGTGTCGACGGTGAAGCTGGCGCTGGCCGGCTGCAGGGTCAGGGTGTTTTCCGTCAGCTGATAGTCGTCGGCGCCGAGTTCCTGGTCGGCCAGGGTCACCGACAGCAACTCCAGCTGCTGCCCATCCAGCACCAGCGGCGGCAGGCCCGGGCCGCGCGCCGGGTTACGGCGCATCACCAGTTGCGCGTGAACCAGGCTGTGGTCCTCGAACAGCTCGAAGGTCAGGTGCGTCTCGTCGATCAGGTACTCGGGCGCCTGATAGTCCTTCAGGTAAATCATCTTCGGTTGTTCGGTGCGCATGCTGGAATCCTTATTGATGCACGGCGAGCTGATAAGCCGTGTACTTACGAATGTTGATCACGCCGGTGTCGAAGATCAGGTACTGGCCCTTGATCCCCAGCAACGTGCCTTCGGCAATCGGGTTCTTGTCCAGGTTGAAGCTGACGATTTTGGCCGGGTATTGCTCGACCGGATAGCGGATTTCGAGAGGTTCTACATCAGTAATCGTCTGAATTGCTTGTAGGCCGAATCGCTGTTGCAGCCCCTGCAGCCCTTCGGCGCAGCTGGCGAACAGCTGATCGCGTACTTGGGCCAGATCCACCGCCGCCGCGTCGCCCTTGAGCAGCGCGCGCCAGTTGGTCTTGTCCGCCACCTGGCTGCGAAACAGGTCTTCGACGAAGCCAGACTGCTGCCGAGTCGCCACGCGCATGATCGGCAATGCCTGACTCGCGCCCTGATCGAGCCAGCGGGTCGGCAGTTGCGTCGCGCGAGTGATACCGACTTTGATCCCCGACGAGTTGGCCAGATACACCACATGATCGGTCATGCAGAATTTCTCGCCCCACGCAGGCTCGCGGCAGGTGCCGGCCTCGAAGTGGCAGCGCTCCGGGCTCATGATGCAGATGTCGCACTGCGCCAGTTTGGTCATGCACGGATAGCAGTAACCCTGGCTGAAACTGGTTTTGGTCTTGCGCCCGCAATGGGTGCAATGGATCGCCCCCAGGTATTCCAGACGCACCGTGGTGCCGATCATGGGATTGACCGGCACCTCGACGTCATCCAGACGAAACGCGTATTGCACATTCGGCCCGTCCAGGCGCGCCGACATTTTGCTGACTGCACCGCGGCCAATCTCGATCAATGGATAGCGTCCGACTTGAACAGGATGTTCGGCACTTCGATCGACTTCGACGCACACTCTTGCGGGCCCATGTAACCGGTACGCTGGTCTTCAGGCAGGTTCTGGATCTCCCAGGCGATCATCGCCTGCAGCGATAGCTCACGCTGTTCGGCGGTGAGCTTGCCACCGTCGGACCACTTGCCGATTTCCACGGCCAGTTTCAGGCTCTCGTAGATGTCCGGGGTAATGTTGTTGATCATGTCGTTAAAAGAGGACATCAGGGTCTCCGTGCTCTTTATTCACTGAAATTTTAGGCGGCCAGTTTACGGCGGTTATACAAACCACCCAACAAACCGGTGAAGCATCCGATGAGTAACCCGCCGACGTGGGCGGCGTTGGCGATCTGGCCGAATCCGATCATCGAGACCAGCCCGGACATGCAGATCACCAGCCACACCAGCATCATCACCAGCACGCCACGCGGCAGGCGATACGCCGGGTTCGGTGCCAGCAACTGGAAGATCCAGCAGTGACCGAGCAGCCCGTACAACACGCCGGACAGGCCGCCGAACAGGGTCGGGCCGCTCCAGGCAAACTGCGCGTAGTTGGACACCAGGCTGAACAGCAGCGTCAGGCCGAGCAGATTGATGCTGCCCTGGCGCGATTCGATGCGCCGCCCCAGTTCCCAGTACCACATGCCGTTCATGGCCAGGTGGAGGATGCCGAAGTGCAACAGCATCGGCGTAAACAGCCGCCACCACTGCCCCGCCGCAAGGCTGTCGGCCAGTGGTGTGAAGTGGATGTAATCGCCGACGACGCGAAAGTCGAGGAAGGTCAGCCAGCGCACGGTCTCAAGGTTGTCACCCAGGTACGTCAGGCCGCCGACCAGCAGGCTCAGCAGCAGGATGAAACCGGTGGCCCTGGCGTGTTTGAGTTGCTCGGCGAAGCTTGGACGCTTGAAGGTCGGGGCCAGCGGGATGTCCAGTTGCTGATCGGGATCGCCGGCTGGAAAACGCTCGTACAGCGAACGCACATCCTCACTGATTTCCGACGGTGCCCACAGCACCTGCTCCCCCGCCTCCTCGCTGACCCGATGGGGCACCTGCATGCGTTGCAACAGTTTGACAAAACCGCTCAGGTCTACCGCCAACGGCAGACGCAATACCGCTACCGCACTCATTGCAGCACCTCCGGCCGCTCGACATCGACCCAGACAAATTTATGCGGATCCAGGCGTGTTTCCTGATCCAGACGATAGGCCACCAGTTTGCCGTAGAGCACCGCGCTGTAATCGAGGCACGCGAGGTTCGGGCGGATCGGTGCCGGTTTGCCGCTGCGCCAGTAATGGCCGACGAACAGCAAAGGCTCATCGACGCCGTAGCGCAGCAGGTTGTTTTTTTCGCTGGAGGTCAGCGGCTTCTGCGCCACCGGCTCCGGCAGTGCATCCGGCTGGAAGACGATGTCGCCGTAGGTTTTCGGGTCGTCTTCCCAGAACTTGGTACGGAAGAACGAACGCACCAGACCGTCGCCGCTGGTCATGGTCAGCCCATCCGGCAGGCGCATGTCGGTGCCGCGCAACAGGCGATCGAACACGGTGCAGGCAAAGCTGTCCGGGACTGCCGAAGCCTGCAGGAAGTGTTCGTCGATGCAGCCATTGGGGAACAACGCGCGCAGCGGCTCGATCAGCCCGGCATCCCAGCAGGCGTGGACCACGCGGAACCGCCCGGCATCGACAAACAGCGGCAACTCGTAGAACCAGCGCTGAAAATCGTGCCAGTCGCCGGAGTGGCCCTCGAACTGGGTCAGGGTCTCGTGCAACAGACGCGCATGGCGCGGCGTGTGCTCGCGGACAAACTGCTTGCCGCTGCCCGGAGGGGCCGGCGTGCTCCAGCCCAGTGCGTTGAATTCGTGGTTGCCCATGATGCACAGCGCCTGTCCGGCCTCGACCATGTCGTGGACGATGTGCAGTGCCTCGCGGATCCGCGGGCCACGGTCAATGATGTCGCCGACGAACACGGCCATGCGCGATGGATGCCGCCAGACCCCGCCTTGCTTGTGATAACCGAGTCGGTCAAGCAAGTGTTCCAGGGTCAGGGCGCATCCGTGCACGTCACCAATCAAGTCATAACTGCGCGCGGGATCGAGCATCAGTCGCCTCCACCACCCAACTTGCTGCCCCAGCCGAGCTTGGTCCGGCAGACTTCGTAGTAGTTGTGGTCGAGCGGGTGAATCAGCCGCAGCTTCTGCGCTTTCTTGCTGACGGTAATGGTGTCGCCCGGCGCACAGGTGAAGTGGTTCTGCCCATCGCAGGAGACCTGCGGGTAGATCTGCATGTTTTTCGACACGACGATTTTCAGCTCACTGTTGCCATCGACCACAATTGGCCGGCTCGACAACATATGGGGGTACATCGGCACGATCACAATGGCGTCCAGCTTGGGATGCATGATCGGCCCGCCGGCGGACAGCGCATAAGCGGTGGAACCGGTCGGGGTGGCGACGATCAGGCCGTCGGCCTTCTGGCTGCAGACAAACTGGCCGTCGATGTACAGCTCGAACTCGATCATCCGCGTCGATTTACCCGGGTGCAGCACCACGTCGTTGAGCGCATCGCCCTGGCCGATGGCCTCGGCATGGCGGCGAACTTCGGCTTGCAGCAGGAAGCGGTTTTCCACTAGGTAATGGCCGTCGAGCACCTTGGCCACTTCGACTTCCAGCTCATCGGGACGAATGTCGGTCAGAAAGCCGAGGCTGCCACGGTTGATCCCCAGCACCGGAATATTGTGCTTGGCCAGCGCCCGTGCAGCGCCGAGCAGGCTGCCGTCGCCACCGACGACGATGACCATGTCGCAGACTTCGCCGAGCATCTTGCGCGATGAGGTCTGCAGGCCATGGCCCGGCAGGACTTCGGCGATGGTGTCTTCGAGAATCACGTGCAGGTGACGATCGAGCAGAAAGCGTTTCAGTCGGCGGACGGTATCCAGCACCTGGGAGCTACCCAGGCGACCGATGATGCCGATATTACGAAATTGCTCCATGGGACCTCTGCGGACAATCGAAAACGCGAAAAACACGATTATGGGCGAAAGCCCGCCATAGACAAAATCCTTTCAGCCTCAAGGGTGCGCTCGTGTTTCAGGCTATGCTCGCAAGATGATCCTGTTTCCCGAGCTGCTCCAGTTGCCACACCAATTACGCCATCCGGAGGTGCGGGATCTGGCGTGGGTGATTCTCGCCCCGCCAATGCTCGCAACGACGCCGTGGCCGCAGCGTCACCCGCTGGCCGGCAGCGATTGGGTGAGCGATCCACAGCGCCTGGAGCAGTGGCTGCGGCAACTCGATCGCGACAGTTATGGCTTGCTGCATTGGCTGTCCCAGGCGCGCACCCGGCGTCTGGGCCTGTATTACGAGCGGTTGTGGCAGTTTGCCGTGGAGCATGCGCCGGGCATTGAACTGATTGCCGCCAACCTGCCGATTCGCCGCGAGGGCCACACCCTCGGCGAACTGGACATGCTGCTGCGCGATCGTGACGGCGTGCATCACCTGGAACTGGCGATCAAGCTCTACCTCGGCCCGCAGCATGGCAACGGGCATGATACGGCGCAGTGGCTGGGCCCGGGCTGTCACGATCGACTGGACCGTAAACTGGCGCACCTGGCGGAACACCAACTGCCGATCTCGGCGCGTCCGGAAAGCCGCGCGGTGCTGGCGAAGCTGGATATTGAAGTGTTCAGTGCGCAGTTGTGGCTGGGCGGTTATCTGCTGTATCCGTGGCCCGGTCAGGCCGAACCACCAAAAGGCGCGCATCCGCAGCACCTGCGTGGGAGCTGGCTGCACCAGAAGGACTGGCCGGCGTTTGTCGAACAGCGCCCGCCCGGGCGCTGGCAACCCCTGCCCCGGCATGCGTGGCTGGCGCCGGCGCATTACCCGGCAGATCAGACCTGGAACGCTGACCATCTGCAGATGTGGCTGGAGGCCCTGGAGCCGCTGGCCCCGGCGCAACTGATGGTGCGCCTGATCGAGAACGCGCGGGGCGAATGGGAAGAGGCGGAGCGGTTATTTCTGGTGTCGGATCTTTGGCCGAATGTACCCGGCCAGGCGTGAGTTTTTGTAGCGCCTGTTCCGGCCCTTTCGCGAGCAAGAACGCTCCCACAGGGGGACCGCATTCCAATTGGAATGCAGTTCAAAATGTGGGAGCGGGCTTGCTCGCGAAGGGCTCAACGCGGTCTAGATGGAAAGCCGCAGAGCCAAAGCCGCCAAGGTAATCAATAGCACTGGCACCGTCAGCACAATCCCGACCTTGAAGTAATACCCCCAGCCAATCCGGATATCCTTGCGCGCCAGCACATGCAGCCAGAGCAAGGTCGCCAGACTGCCGATCGGGGTGATCTTCGGCCCCAGATCGCTGCCGATCACGTTGGCATAAATCATCGCTTCCTTGACCACACCGCTGGCCTGACTGGCATCGATCGACAGCAGGCCGATCAGCACCGTCGGCAAGTTATTCATGATCGACGACAACAACGCCGTCAGCACCCCGGTGCCCAGCGCCGCGCCCCACACGCCATACCCGGCAAACACGTCCAGCCAACCGGCCAGATACCCGGTCAGCCCGGCATTGCGCAGGCCATAGACCACCAGGTACATGCCCAGCGAGAAAATCACGATCTGCCACGGCGCTTCTTTCAGCACCTTGCGCGTGGAAATCTTGTGGCCACGGGCGGCAATCGCCAGCAGCAGCGCGGCGCAGACCGCCGAGATCGCGCTGATCGGAATGCCCAGTTGTTCGAGGAAGAAGCAGCCGATCAGCAGGATCACCAGCACCACCCAACCGGCGTAGAACGTGGCTTTGTCGTGGATCGCCGTGTGCGGCTGGTCGAGTTGTTCGGGGTCGTAAACCTTGGGGATGTCACGACGGAAGAACCACAGCAACACGCCCAGCGTCGCGGCCACACTGACGAAGTTGACCGGCACCATCACCGCGGCATAGCGGTTGAAGCCAATGTGAAAGAAGTCCGCCGAGACGATATTGACCAGGTTCGACACCACCAGCGGCAGGCTCGCCGTGTCGGCAATAAAACCGGCGCCCATCACGAACGCCAGGGTCGCCGCCGGTGAAAAGCGCAGTGCCAGCAGCATCGAAATCACAATCGGGGTGAGGATCAGTGCGGCGCCGTCATTGGCGAACAGCGCCGACACCAGCGCGCCGAGCAGCACCATGAAGGCAAACAGCTTGCGTCCACTGCCCCGCCCCCAACGCGCCACGTGCAGCGCAGCCCAGGCGAAGAAACCCGCTTCATCGAGCAACAGGCTGATGATGATCAGTGCGACGAACGTGCCGGTGGCGTTCCAGATGATCTGCCACACCAACGGAATATCGCTCAGGTGCACGACGCCGCAGATCAGCGCCAGCACCGCGCCGAGCGTCGCGCTCCAACCGACCCCGAGGCCTTTGGGTTGCCAGATGACAAGGGTAATGGTCAGCAGGAAGATCAGTGACGCAGCGAGCATTCGCGACAGCCTTCAAATTTCAAATGAGTGGAGACCCCAATGTGGGAGCGGGCTTGCTCGCGAAGGCGGAGTGTCGGATGCAAAATTGTCATCTGACACACCGCCTTCGCGAGCAAGCCCGCTCCCACAGGATCTCTGTTTTACCGCAGATCTGACCAGATTATTTTTTGTGTTGTTCCACAAACTGCCCATACGCATTGATGAAGTTCTGCAGGAACGGCTTGACCGACTCGCTCAGCTTGCCCGCTTCGTCAAACGCCGAGCCCGCGCCGCCCAGATACGCTTCCGGCTGCTGCATGCACGGCACGTTGAGAAACACGAAGGATTGACGCAGATGCTGGTTGGCACCAAAACCACCGATGGCCCCCGGCGAGACGCTGATCACCGCCCCCGGCTTGCCACCCCAGACGCTTTGGCCATAGGGCCGCGATCCCACGTCAATCGCATTCTTCAACGGCGCCGGCACCGAGCGGTTGTATTCCGGGGTGACAAACAGCACCGCGTCGGAAGAGCCCACCTGTTGGCGGAAAGTGCTGTAGGCTGCCGGCGGTGAATCGCCGTCGATGTCTTCGTTGTAGAGTGGCAGATCGCCAATTTCGACAATCTTCAGTTTGAGGTTCGCCGGTGCCAGCTCGGCCAGCGCCAGTGCGACTTTGCGGTTGATCGATGCTTTGCGCAGGCTGCCGACGACTACAGCGACGTTGTAGACATTGCTCATGGAAGACTCTCGACTGTCCGTGGGAAGAGCGTGTAGTTATAGATGATTCGATGACGGTTTCACCAGTGAGCGAGGGAAATTCCTCCGCGTTGATTATTTTTTTCCTGTAGGAAAACTTACAGGGCTTGATGACGGTCTACCAAGCCGCAAATCAAGCGTTTTATCTCCAGAGGTTCTAAGCAGATGGCAGCAGTACTCGTCGGTCAGTTCCATGCAAGAGATGCGGAAGGCCGCGTTTATTCCGTGCATGAGTTTCAGGAATCCACCCCGTCGGCAGACGGTCTCACCGGCATGGAGCCTGTCACCACCTACAAGCTGGCCATTGGCGATCGCGTCAAAAAGCTCAGTGACAGCGAGTTTTTGCTGGTTCAGTCGGACATCACCCTGATCCGCGAACCCGAGCCAACCGTCGCTCAATAACCGCGCGTTATGAGCAGAAGTCATATGCGCAGACTTGGGGTAGGATTCAGCCACTGACCCCACCTGCTGAACATGGACTTCACGCATGCGTTTACGTCATATCGAAGTGATTCAGGCGCTCTTGCAGACCGGTCACCTGGGCACCGCTGCCGAATGGCTGCAGCTCCCGGTGACCGAGGTCGAAGAGCGATTGCGCGAAGCCGAGAGTCAGTTGGGGTTCATGTTGTTCGCCAGCGTTCGCGGCCGGTTGCAATCGACGCCTGAAGCACGGGCGCTGCAAGTCGAGATCGCTCACGTCTATGAAGCGCTGGAGCCGGTGCAGCGCCTTGCCAGCAGCCTCAAGCAATACCTCGCCGCGCCCCTGCGCATCATCGGTACCCCGCCGCTGGCGCAACACCTGTTGCCACAGAGCATCGCGCTGCTGCGTCGGCGTTTGCCTGATGCGCCGTGCCGTCTGCTTAGCGCTGCCACGTGCGACATCGTGCGCAGCCTGCTGTTGCGCGAAAGCGATCTGGGCCTGAGCCTGCACGACCCCGAACACCCCGACATCCACGCCCGGCCGCTGGCCCAAGGCAAGCTGCAATTGCTCGCGCCCCACGGCTGGCTGCAGCCGAAGCAGAAATACATCTCCCTGCAGGACCTGGCCGGGCAGGCGATGGTCGGCCTCGAAGGCCACGACCCACTGAACCCGGCACTGGACAACAAACTCCAGGCCCTGCACCCGACGCCGAGCATCCAGACCCGGGTGCAAACCCATCAGATGATGCGCAGCATGGTCGAGGCCGGTGAAGGACTGGCCATCGTCGACCCGTTCACCGCCCTCGGCGCGCGAGCGGGCGGACTGGACGTCTGCCCATTGTCACCGGCGGTGCCGATCAGCCTGTATGCACTGACCTACCAGCACAGCGCCACGCCGGCGGCGATTCAGACCCTGCTGACGATCGTCACGGAACAAGCCGAGGCGATGCTGGCGAGTTGAGCGGGTTTTCCAACGGGTTATCGAACAGTCGATACCAGAACAACGCGATTTCGGCGGTGTTCGAATCAATGCCGCGATAACGCAAGTGGTCGACGCCACCAATCTCGTAGCCGCAACGCTCATACAGGCGACAGGCACCGAGGTTGTTGTTCTGGGTTTCGAGCATGATCCCCGGCAGCTTCTTCTTGCGACTCCAGAACTGCGCCACATCCAGCAACGCCTTGGCCACGCCATGTCGGCGCGCCGGTGCATGCACCGCCAGTTCGTCGATGTGCGCGAAGCCGTTCCAATTGGTGCTGATCACCAGATGACCGACCGGCTCGTCGTCCAGATAAGCCATGAAAATTGCGCTGTCGGCGGCATCACGATAGCTGCTGAACTCCTCGGGATCGATGCCATAGCATTTGCGGTACGGCACAATCGGCGTCACTGCCCACTGCGCCACGGGCTGACCGATCACCGCCGCGCCGTAGGCCGCCACTTCGAAACTGAAGTCGCTGCCCCAGATGTAGGCGGCAAAACCATCGTCGGCAACGCGCACCGACAGCCCTGGGTATTTTGGATTCATGACCGGTTGCATACTCGGAAAAGTCCTCATTCCTTGACGCAATCGACGGTGTACTGCCGTCCATTGCCTTCATCTTCATGTTGCAGTCCATGCACATCAGCGACAAAACCGGGGAAGCTGCTATCGAACGTGCGGGCAAATTTCAGGTAATCGATGATCGAGCGAGTCGATTCGGTAAAGCGCTCGCCGGGCATGATCAATGGAATGCCCGGTGGATACGGCACCAGCATCACCGCGGCGATCCGTCCCTCCAGCTCATCGATCGGCACGGCCTCGACCTCGCCCCGCACCAGATGATCGTAGGCGTGGGCCGGTTTCATGGCGATCTCCGGCAGCACCGTGTACATGCGCTTGAGGTGTTTGGCGGTGGCGTTGCTGCGGTAGCAGGCGTGCAGTTGATCGCACAAGTCACGCAGACCCATGCCGCGATAGCGCGCGGTATCTTGCTGCGCGATACAGGGCAGGCAACTCGCCAGACTGACGTTGGCGTCGTAACTGCGCTTGAACTCAAGCAGCTCGGTGAGCAGCGTGCTCCATTTGCCCTTGGTGATGCCCATCGAGAACAGCACCAGGAACGAATACAGCCCGGTCTTCTCCACCACCAGCCCGCGCTCCCAGAGGAACTTGCTGACCACCGCCGCCGGAATGCCCTTCTCGCTCAGCGCGCCACCGGCATTCAAGCCGGGCATCACCAGCGTCACCTTGATCGGATCGAGCAGCACGTAGTCGTCGCTGACCTCGCCGAAGCCGTGCCAGTCGGCGTCCGGCTGCAACAGCCAGTCTTGAGTCTGCACCCGGTCGATGCCTTCGACACCCGGCGGCTGCCAGATCGAGAACCACCAGTCATCCGCAGCGATATGCTGGCGCAGATTGGCCAGCGCACGACGGAAACTCAGGGCCTCGTCGAAGGTTTCCTGCAACAGCGAACGCCCGGCCGGCCCTTCCATCATCGCCGAGGCCACGTCCAGCGAGGCGATGATGCTGTATTGCGGCGAGGTCGAAATGTGCATCATGAACGCTTCGTTGAAACGGTCACGATCCAGTTGCCGCGCGCCGCCGTCCTGCACATGAATCATCGAGGCCTGGCTGAACGCGGCGAGCAGCTTGTGCGTGGAATGGGTGGTGAACACCAGCGGGCTGTCTGCGGTGCGCGAAGTGGCCATGCCATAGCGCCCGGCGAAGAACTCGTGAAACGCCGCATAGGCGTACCACGCCTCATCGAAATGCAGCACTTCGACACTGTTGCCCAGGCTTTGCTTGATCAGCTCGGCGTTGTAGCACAAGCCGTCGTAGGTCGAGTTGGTGATCACCGCCAGTTTGACTTTCGGCGCGCGCCCCTTGGTGAGCGGACTGGCGTCGATCTTGGCCTGGATCGATTCGCGGCTGAATTCGCTTAGCGGAATCGGCCCGATGATCCCAAGCTCGTTGCGTTCCGGACACAGGTACAGCGGAATCGCCCCGGTCATGATGATCGCGTGCAGCACCGACTTGTGGCAGTTGCGGTCTACCAGCACCAGATCATCACGGCCGACCATCGAATGCCAGACGATCTTGTTGGCGGTCGAGGTGCCGTTGATCACGAAAAAGGTGTGATCGGCGCCAAAATTGCGCGCCGCACGCTCCTCCGCCTCAGCCAGTGGCCCGGTGTGATCGAGCAGCGAGCCGAGCTCCGGCACCGATACCGACAAATCCGAACGCAGGGTATTTTCGCCAAAGAACTGGTGAAACGCCTGCCCGACCGGGCTCTTGTGATACGCCACGCCACCGCCATGCCCGGGGGTGTGCCAGGAATAGTTGGAATCAGCGGTGTGCTGCACCAGCGCCTTGAAAAACGGCGGCAGCAGGCCATCAAGGTACTTGCGCGCCGCCCGCGCCACTTGCCGGGCCAGAAACGGCACAGTGTCTTCGAACAGATAGAGAATGCCGCGCAGTTGATTGAGCTCGGCCATGGCATCGGCCGGGGCGTTTTCCAGGGTGACTTGTTCGCCCAGGGCAAAGATCGGCAGATCCGGCGCCCGCACCCGGGCCAGGCCGATCAGCTCGGCCATGTTCTGCAGCAAGTGCGAATGGGTGCTGGCGTCTTCGGCAGCGATCAGCATGCACGCCAGACCGTGATGGGTCGACGCCACCAACCGCCCTTCGGTGTAGTCGATGGCCGAAACGATATTGAAACCTTCCTGCTCCAACTCACGGGCGATGCCACGGATACGGTCACCGGCGACCGTGTCGGCCTTGATGTCGCGGTGGACGATCAACACCGGAAACTTCAAATCTTTGTACATGAGGCTCAGTGTCCTGAGGCGGCGGATCAATGTCTGCCAATGCACTCAGGGTAGAGGGTTGCAGCGAAAGTGGCGAGGGTGGCCAGTTGGCTTCATTGAGCACAGTGGCCGAGCAGCCCAGAGAGCACTGCTATTTGTGACGAGGGAGCAAGCTTCCTCGCCACAGAGGGGATCAGGCCTGAGCATCAGCCTCGGCGATCTGCGTCCACAGCGCCGGGCCGCCAGCGGATTTGGCAATGATTTCCAGCCGCACCTGATGCGCCGCCAGCTCTTCTTCCGTCGCACGAATGATCCGCGCAGGCTGACGATCAGCCGGCAGGCGGCGGATTTCAGTGGCGGAGTTGTCCGCGCCCTCGCCAGTGCCATTACCGTCAGAGGCATTGCCGGCCAGCGACAGGCTGGTCTGGCCTCCTGTCATGGTCAGGTAGACGTCGGCGAGAATTTCCGAGTCGAGCAAGGCGCCGTGCAGTTCACGGCCGGAGTTGTCGACACCATAACGCTTGCACAATGCATCGAGGCTGTTGCGCTGCCCCGGGTGACGTTCCCGGGCCATCATCAGGGTGTCGAGGATGCTGCAGTGCTGCGTGATGTCAGCACGATCCTGCTGGCCCATCAGAGCGAATTCGTTGTTGATGAAGCCAACGTCGAACGCCGCGTTATGGATGATCAGCTGCGCGCCGTTGATGAACTCGAAGAACTCGTCGGCCACTTCGGCGAAACGCGGCTTGCCGACGAGAAACTCGTTGGTGATGCCGTGGACGCCGATCGCGCCCTCGTCACTCTCGCGATCCGGTTGCAGATAAACGTGAAAGTGTCGGCCCGTCAGGCGCCGACCGATCAGTTCGACACAGCCGATTTCAATGATCCGGTGACCATCGGTCACCGGCATGCCGGTGGTTTCGGTATCGAGTACAACGGATCTGGTGGCCATCAGTGTTCAATTCTCAACGGGGTCAATCGTGCAAAGGCGGCGATGTTAACACGCTCGGCGGGGTGTTTCAGTCAGACCGTATCGCGCCCATTCGCGAGCAGGCTCGCTCCCACAGGTAACCGCATTCCAATGTGGGAGCGAGCCTGCTCGCGAAGGCCACGACTCGGTGCAATGGAGGGAATCAGCTCTGCTTGTAACCGCGCACTTCGTCAACCCCCCGGTTGGCCAACTGGTCAGCCCGCTCGTTGCCGTGATGACCGATGTGCCCGCGCACCCACTTCCAGGTGACCTTGTGCCGGTTGACCTGCTCGTCCAGCTCTTTCCACAGGTCGGCGTTTTTCACTGGCTCCTTGGCTGCGGTTTTCCAGCCGCGTTTTTTCCAGTTGGCCATCCACTCGTTGATGCCCTTCATCACGTATTGCGAGTCGGTCACCAGCAGCACTTCGCACGGCCGCTTCAAGGCTTCGAGGCCACGAATGGCGCCGAGCAGTTCCATGCGGTTGTTGGTGGTGTTGGCTTCGCCGCCCCACAGTTCCTTTTCGACGCCCTTGCACACCAGCAAGGCGCCCCAGCCGCCGGGGCCGGGATTGCCCTTGCAGGCGCCGTCAGTGAACAGTTCTACGCTATCGACGCTTTCGCTCATGCCACTCTATCCAGAAAAATGCCTGGCCCCGTCAATCGCGGATCGACGATGGCCGCGGCCGGAGCAAGTCCGGCCACTATAAAAAGAAGGTTTACGGTTCGATACGACGGCGGTTGACCTTGGCCATCGGCAGCGGAATCAGCTTGCCCATCGGCTCGCGGCGCTCCTGACGCACCGGACGCAGGCCGACCACGATCTTGCGCGCGACCAGTAAATAGAAGCCGCCGCCCGACAGTTGCCAGTCACCGGCCTTGCGTTCCCAGCCGGCCAGTCGGGCCTGCCACTTGGGCGACGCGAGCGGCGGACGATAGCACCCGAAGCGGCGTTTCTCCAGCGCAAAACCCAGCAGATTAAGCCAGTCAGCCACCCGTGACGGCGAGATGCAGCGCGCCTGGCGCAAGGCATCGTGGGCGAAAACATGGCGCAGCCCCCAGGCGCTCCAAGGGTTGATGCCGATGATCAGCAAATGCCCGCCGGGCCGCACGCTGCTCGCCGCTTCACGCAGCAAACCGTGGGGCGACAGGCAGAAATCCAGGCCATGCTGCAACACCACCACGTCGGCGGCGTGCTCGCTCAACGGCCAGGCCTGCTCCTCGCAGACGATCTCCACGCCCGGCAACGGCGCACCGAGGCGCACGTTGCGCTGCACCTGCGGCGCTGACGGCGGGGTCTGGGCCGAGGGCCCGTAATGCACCAGATAACCGCCGAAGAAGCGGCCCAACTCGTCTTCGAGCATGCGCCGTTCTTCATCCAGCAGAAATTGCCCGAGCGGGCCGGCCAGCCATTCACGGGCCGCGCCGATCAACGCCAGCCAGTCGGGATCGGCCTGAGCGAACGCTTTATCGGTCATGTCATTCTCCAACGCCGCTAGAAGCTCTAAGATGCGCCAATGTTTTCCGCTTGGCGAATTCCGACGATGATACAGATCAGTGCCCTGCCCGCGTTCACCGACAACTACATCTGGTTGTTACAGGATCACCGCACCCAGCGTTGCGCCGTGGTCGACCCGGGCGATGCCGCGCCGGTGCAGGCCTGGCTGGCCGCGCACCCGGGCTGGGTGTTGAGCGACATTCTGATTACCCATCACCACCATGATCACGTCGGTGGCGTCGAGCGTCTGAAAGCGGCGAGCGGCGCCAAAGTCTACGGCCCGGCCAGCGAGAACATTCCGGGGCGCGACGTGGCGCTCCAGGACAACGACACGGTCAGCGTCCTCGGCTGGGACTTCGATGTCTATGCGGTGCCGGGTCACACCCTCGGCCACATCGCCTATTACCACCACGGTCTTCTGTTTTGCGGCGACACCCTGTTCGCCGCCGGCTGTGGACGCTTGTTCGAAGGCACGCCGGAACAAATGCACCAGTCGCTCAGCCGTCTCGCCGCCCTGCCCGAGGATACGCTGGTGTATTGCACCCATGAATACACCCTGAGCAATCTGAAGTTTGCCGCGGCGGTCGAACCGAGCAACCCGGACATCGCCGCCCGTCTGAAAGAGGTCAGCGAAAAACGCGAGAAAGGCGTCATGTCCCTGCCCTCGACCCTGGCCCTGGAAAAGCTCACCAATCCGTTTTTGCGCACCGCTGAAACATTGGTTACACAAAAAGTGGACGAACGGGCAGGCGCTCAAAACCGGGCGCCGAGTGAGGTTTTTGCGGCTCTGCGGGCCTGGAAAGATACGTTCTAAGTGACTCACCACTCGGTACAAAAATTCTGAATGGTTGACCGCAGGGGGTGCGCTTTCTAGAATCGCCCGACATTTTTGCCCGGAACTTACTTCCAGCCAATGTCGTCATCCATACGTAAGTCCGTCAATTCAGACACGTTGACCCGCTTGGCGCAAGCCATCGCGGTGGCTGTGTCCGCCACGCTGGCGGGCTGCTCCAGCCATGCTCCGCAGACTGAAGCGAGCCATACGCCGAACATTGCTGCGCGAGCCAAGCAGAAGCCGATCTGGCTGACTGAAAAGCCAAGCCCACAGGTGCCTCAGGACATCTGGGAGCGCATGCGCGGCGGTTTCCAGCTGCAGGACGGCCTGGGCGTGAACCCGCGCATCGAGCAACAGCGCCTGTGGTTTGCCAGCAACCCGTCCTTTCTCGAGAATGCCGGCGAACGCGGCAGCCTCTACATTCATTACATCGTCGAGCGTCTTGAAGAGCGCAACATGCCACTGGAACTGGCCCTGTTGCCAGTGATCGAGAGCGCCTACAACCCGATGGCCTATTCCCGGGCCGACGCGTCGGGCCTGTGGCAGTTCATCCCGTCCACCGGCCGCTACTACAACCTGCGCCAGACCCGTTTTTATGATGGCCGTCGCGATATCACCGCCTCGACCACCGCCGCGATGGATTACCTGACCCGTCTGCACGACATGTTCAACGGTGACTGGCTGCTGGCTCTGGCGGCTTACAACGCCGGTGAAGGCACCGTCAGCCGCGCCATCGAGCGCAACGAGAAGCTCGGCCTGCCCACCGACTACTGGAACCTGTCGTCGTTGCCGGCGGAAACCCAGGCCTACGTGCCAAAACTGCTGGCCTTGTCGCAAGTGGTGCTGGCCCCGGAAGCCTACGGGGTGAACCTCAACCCGATCGCCAACGAACCGTACTTCCAGGTCGTCGAAATCAACCAGCGCATGGACCTGTCCAAGGTCGCGGCAGTGGCCAACATCGACGAAGACGAACTGTTCCAGCTCAACCCGGCGTTCAAGCAACGCACCACCGTCGATGGCCCTCAGCATCTGCTGGTGCCGACGTCCAAGGCGCAACTGCTGACCGCCAGCCTGCAGACCATGCGGCCTGAAGAACTGATCAGTCCGCGTTCGCTGAAACCGGTGTTCGACGGCGCCGACCCAAGCGAAGTGGCGAAGCTCAAGCGCGCCTACCGGGTCAAACGCGGTGACAACCTCGGCTCCATCGCCAAGGCCAACAAGGTCGAAGTCAAGGATCTGCAGCGCTGGAACAAGCTGACTGGCAAGAACCTCAAGGTCGGCCAGACCCTGGTGATGCAGGACACCACCAAGCGCACCCCGGCGCGCAGCGGTGGCCGGGTCAACACGGTGATCGCCGCCAACAGCAAGACCAAAGGCAAGGCCGACAGCCAGCAGCAGACCCAGTACAAGGTCAAGCGTGGCGACACCCTGTACGTAGTGGCCAAGCGTTTCAACGTCGAGATGCAGCATCTCAAGCGCTGGAACCCGGGTGCCGGCAAGGCGTTGAAGCCTGGGCAGATGCTCACGGTTTACCAGCCGCACTGACAGAAGAGCCCCTGACATTCAGGGGCTTTTTTGGCTTTTGGCTCCCACAAAAGCAAAAGCAATAGAACACGATTAACAGCGCATTAAACCGCTGTCTTTTTCCTGTCCAGACAAGCTGTTACTGTACGGCCCACAAAGCCCAAGCCGCCTGGACCGGATCTGACTTGAAGCGTCCCCTCCTCCTGCTCCTGATCAGCCTGGCCTTGAGCTCACCCGCAAGCGCGACGATTACCGAAAGTCATGGTTATGCGCAGTTCGGCACGCTCAAGTACCCGGCCAGATTTACCCACTTCGACTGGGTCAACCCGCAAGCGCCCAAGGGCGGTACGTTGCGGGTGATGGCGTTCGGCACCTTCGACACGGTCAATCCGTACACCTTCAAGGGCACCAGCCCGGTCACTACACCGAACTTCCTGCAGTACGGCATCAACGAACTGAACGAACCGCTGATGGTCGGCACCGGCCAGTATTCGCCGTCTGGTGACGAGCCGGCGTCGAGCTATGGCCTGATCGCACAATCGGTGGAGTACAGCGAAGATCGCAGCTGGGTGGTGTTCAATCTGCGCCCCGAGGCGCACTTTCACGATGGCACGCCGATCACCGCCTACGACGTGGCGTTCTCCTATCGGTTACTGCTCAAGGAAGGACATCCGCTGTACCGTACCGCCCTGCAGGAAGTCTCACGCGTCGACATCCTCAACCCGCAACGCATTCGCTTCGTGATGAAGCGCTCGGGCAATCCGCTGCTGATCCTGCGTCTGGGCGAGCTGCCGGTGCTGCCACAACATTACTGGAAAGGTCGCGACTTCAAGGCCACCACCTTCGAACCGCCGCTGGGCAGCGGGCCGTACCGCATCACCTCGGTAACGCCAGGTCGCCAGTTGATCTTCGAGCGGGTCAAGGACTATTGGGGCAAGGACCTGGCCGTCAATCGCGGCAAGTACAACTTTGATCGCATGGAGGTCGAGTTCTACCGCGACAGCGACGTCGCCTTCGAAGCGTTCAAGGCCGGTGAATTCGACATCTACATCGAACATCAGGCAAAGAACTGGGCCAACGGCTACAACTTCCCGGCCGTGCGCCGTGGCGAAGTGATCAAGGCGCAGATCCCGCACCAGATCCCGACCCAGAGCCAGGGTCTGTTCATGGATACCCGCCGCGCAACGTTTTCCGATGTGAAGACTCGCGAGGCGCTGGGGCTGATGTTCGACTTCGAGTGGACCAATCGCGCGTTGTTCAGCGACGCCTACAAACGCACCACCAGTTATTACCCCAACAGCGAGTTTTGCGCGACGGGGCTCCCGGTCGGGCATGAATGGCTGATGCTCAAGCCGTACAAGGAGCAACTGCCGGCCAAGTTGTTCACCGAGCCGTTCACGTTGCCGCAAACCGACGGTCGCGGCATCCCGCGGGAAACCATGCGCAAGTCGCTGGCATTGCTCGCCGAAGCCGGCTGGAAACTCAACGGCCAGCGTCTGCAAAACGCCGCAGGACAGCCGCTGAGTTTCGAGTTGCTGCTGGTCAATCCGAACCTTGAACGGATCCTGCAGCCGTACATCGAGAACCTCAACAGCATCGGCGTCGATGCGCGCCTGCGCACGGTGGATCGCGCCCAGTACAAACAACGTCTGGACCAGTTCGATTTCGACATGATCCTGATGACGCTCAACCAGACCCTCAGCCCGGGCCTGGAGCAATGGCAGTACTTCCATTCCAGCCAGGTCGGGGTCAAGGGCAGCAAGAATTACGCCGGCATCGCCAACCCGGTGGTCGATCACCTGCTCGAACAACTGCTCGCCGCGCAAACCCGCGATGAACAGGTCGCCGCCGGCAAGGCGCTCGACCGCGTGCTGCTGTGGCAGCACTACAGCATTCCCAACTGGTACCTCAATTATCACCGACTGGCCTACCGCAACCGGTTGGCTTTCGTTACCACGCCGCCCTACACCCTGGGCCTGAGCGCGTGGTGGCTGAAATCTTCGGAGAACAATAAATGACGCCCATCCGCGCCCTGCTCGTGCAGGCCAGCGGCCTGCTGTTCGCCGGGCTGGCCTGCGCCGCCCCGCAACACGCCGTGACCCTGTACAACGAGCCGCCGAAATACCCGGCCGATTTCAAGCAGTTCGACTATGTGAACCCCGACGCGCCCAAGGGCGGGATCTTCCGTCAGGCCGGGTTCGGCGGCTTCGACAGCCTCAACCCGTTCATCAGCAAGGGTGTACCGGCCGATGACGTCGGGCAGATCTACGACACCCTGACCAAGCACAGCCTCGACGAACCGTTCACCGAATACGGCCTGATCGCCGCCAAAATCGAAAAAGCCCCGGACAACAGCTGGGTGCGCTTCTACCTGCGCCCGGAAGCACGTTTTCATGACGGCCACCCGGTGCGCGCCGAAGACGTGGTGTTCAGCTTCCAGACCCTGACCAAGGACGGCTCGCCGCTGTTTCGCGGCTACTACAGCGATGTCGAAGAGGCCATCGCCGAAGACCCGCTCAAGGTCCTGTTCAAGTTCAAGCACAACAACAATCGTGAGTTACCGCTGATTCTCGGGCAGTTGCCGGTGCTGCCGAAGCACTGGTGGGCCACTCGCGATTTCACCAAGGGCAACCTGGAGATTCCGCTGGGCAGCGGCCCCTACAAGGTCGCCGACGTGAAGGCTGGGCGCTCGGTGCGTTATGAGCGGGTCAAGGACTACTGGGGCAAGGACCTGCCGGTCAATCGCGGGTTCTACAACTTCGACGTGATGACCACCGATTACTACCGCGACAACACCGTCGCCGTCGAAGCGCTGAAGGCCGGCCAGTTCGATTACTGGCTGGAAATGACCGCGAAGAACTGGGCCAACGCCTACAACATTCCAGCGGTCACCGAAGGTCGCTTGATCAAGGAACAGATCGCCAACAGCAACCCGACCGGCATGCAGGGCTTTGTCTACAACCTGCGCCGCCCGGTGTTCCAGGATGTGCGCGTGCGTCAGGCGCTCGGCCTGCTGTTCGATTTCGAATGGACCAACAAACAACTGTTCAACAGTGCCTACTTTCGCACCCGCAGCTATTTCGAGAACTCGGAAATGGCCGCCACCGGCCTGCCGGACGCCGAACAACGGGCGATCCTCGAACCGTTTCGCAGCAAGCTCCCGGCCCAGGTGTTCAGCGAAGCGTTCGAGAACCCGAAGACCGACGCCAGCGGCATGATCCGCGCCCAGCAGCGTGAGGCCTATCAACTGCTGCAAGAAGCCGGCTGGAAGATCGTCGACGACAAAATGGTCGACGCCATGGGCAAACCGGTGGTCATTGAATTCCTGCTGGCGCAGACCGAATTCGAACGCGTGCTGTTGCCGTTCAAGCGCAACCTGGCCGACCTCGGCATCGATCTGGTGATCCGCCGCGTCGACGTTTCGCAGTACATCAACCGTGTGCGCTCGCGGGACTTCGACATGATCGTCGGCAGCTTCCCGCAATCCAACTCGCCGGGTAACGAGCAGCGCGAATTCTGGATGAGCGCCGCCGCCGACAAACCGAGCAGCCGCAACACCATGGGCCTGAAGGACCCGATCGTCGATCATCTGGTGGAAAACCTGATCAACGCCGATTCGCGCAACAGCCTGGTGGCCCATGCCCGGGCGCTGGATCGGGTGCTGCAATGGGGTTACTACGTGGTGCCCAACTGGCACATCAAAACCTGGCGCGTGGCCTACTGGAACCACATCGGTCACCCGAAAGTCTCGCCCAAATACGACATCGGGATTAACACCTGGTGGGTCAAGCCCGACGCGAAACCCGCCATAGAAGTCGAAACCAAACTGCAAGCCGACCCTGTGGGCACGGAGTAATCAGATGCTGGCGTATATTTTTCGGCGACTGTTGCTGATCATCCCGACCCTGTTCGGCATCCTGCTGATCAACTTCGTGATCATCCAGGCCGCGCCCGGCGGCCCGGTGGAGCAGATGATCGCCAAGCTCGAAGGCTTCGAGGGCGCCACCAGCCGCATCGCCGGTGGCGGTGCCGAGGTGTCGGTGGCCGGTTCCGCCTATCGCGGCGCGCAAGGCCTGGACCCGGCGCTGATCAAGGAAATCGAGCACATGTACGGGTTCGACAAGTCGGCCCCGGAACGCCTGTGGATCATGGTCAAGAACTACGCGAAGCTGGACTTCGGTGACAGCTTCTTCCGCGACGCCAAGGTCATCGACCTGATCAAGGAAAAGATGCCGGTCTCCATCTCGCTGGGGCTGTGGAGCACGCTGATCATGTACCTGGTGTCGATCCCGCTGGGGATCGCCAAGGCCACGCGGCATGGCAGTCACTTCGACGTCTGGACCAGTTCGGCGATCATCATCGGTTATGCGATTCCGGCGTTCCTGTTTGCGATCCTGCTGATCGTGGTGTTTGCCGGCGGCAGTTATCTGGACTGGTTCCCGTTGCGCGGGCTGACCTCGAACAACTTCGATGAGCTGAGCCTGGGCGGCAAGGTCCTCGACTACTTCTGGCACCTGGCGCTGCCGGTGACGGCGCTGGTGATCGGCAACTTCGCAACCATGACCCTGCTGACCAAAAACAGCTTCCTCGACGAGATCAACAAACAGTACGTAGTCACCGCCAAGGCCAAGGGCCTGACGCGCAATCGCGTGCTTTACGGCCACGTGTTCCGCAACGCCATGCTGCTGGTGATTGCCGGTTTCCCATCGGCGTTCATCGGCATTTTCTTCACCGGCTCGTTGCTGGTGGAAGTGATCTTTTCCCTCGACGGGCTCGGCCTGATGAGTTTCGAAGCGGCGATCAATCGCGATTACCCGGTGGTGTTCGGCACCCTGTTCATCTTCACCCTGCTGGGGCTGGTGGTGAAACTGATCGGCGACCTCACCTACACCCTGGTCGATCCGCGCATCGACTTCGCCAGCCGGGAGCATTGAGATGAACCTGTCCCCTCTCAACCGCCGCCGGTTCGAACTGTTCAAGGCCAACAAGCGTGGCTGGTGGTCGCTGTGGCTGTTCCTGATCCTGTTCGGCCTGAGCCTGGGCGCCGAGCTGATCGCCAACGACAAACCGCTGGTGGTGCACTACGACAACAACTGGTACTTCCCGGCGATCAAGCGCTACCCGGAAACCACCTTCGGCGGCGAATTCCCGCTGGAAGCCAACTACAAGAGTCCGTACATCCGCGAACTGCTCAAGGCCAAGGATGCGTGGGTCTTGTGGGCGCCGATTCCCTACAGCTACCAGAGCATCAACTACGACCTGAAAGTCCCGGCACCCGCGCCACCCTCGGCAGACAATCTGCTGGGCACTGACGATCAGGGCCGTGACGTACTGGCACGGGTGATCTATGGCTTCCGTATTTCGGTCCTGTTCGCCCTGACGTTGACGGTATTGAGTTCGATCATCGGCGTGATCGCCGGGGCCTTGCAGGGTTTCTATGGCGGCTGGGTCGATCTGGCCGGGCAGCGTTTTCTGGAGATCTGGTCGGGGTTGCCGGTGCTGTACCTGCTGATCATCCTCGCCAGCTTCGTCCAGCCAAATTTCTGGTGGCTGTTGGGGATCATGCTGCTGTTCTCGTGGATGAGCCTGGTCGATGTGGTGCGCGCCGAGTTCCTGCGTGGGCGCAACCTCGAATACGTGCGCGCCGCACGGGCGCTGGGTATGCGCAACGGCGCGATCATGTTCCGCCACATCCTGCCTAACGCGATGGTCTCGACCATGACCTTCATGCCGTTCATCCTCACTGGCGCCATCGGCACCCTCACCGCTTTGGACTTCCTCGGCTTCGGCTTGCCGGCCGGCAGTCCGTCGCTGGGTGAACTGGTGGCTCAGGGCAAATCCAACCTGCAAGCGCCGTGGCTGGGCATGAGCGCGTTCGCCGTGCTGGCCCTGATGTTGAGCCTGCTGGTGTTTATCGGCGAGTCCGCTCGCGATGCCTTCGACCCGAGGAAGTGAAATGAATCAGGACAATCTGATCGAAGTGCGCGACCTGGCCGTCGAATTCGGTTTCGGCGAGCGCGTGCATCGCGTGGTCGAAGGCGTGAGTTTCGACATCAAACGCGGCGAAACCCTGGCGCTGGTCGGCGAGTCCGGCTCGGGCAAATCGGTGACTGCGCACTCGATCCTGCGTTTGCTGCCCTACCCGATGGCCCGGCATCCGGCCGGCAGCATCAATTACGCCGGGCAGAATCTGCTGGGGCTGAGCGAGAAAACCATCCGCCACATCCGTGGCAACCGGATCGCGATGATCTTTCAGGAGCCGATGACCTCGCTCAACCCGCTGCACTCGATCGAGAAGCAGATCAACGAGATCCTCGGCATCCACAAGGGTCTGAGCGGCAAAGTCGCGACCAAGCGCACGCTGGAGCTGCTGGAGATGGTCGGCATCCCCGAGCCGCACAAGCGCCTAAAGGCCCTGCCCCACGAATTGTCCGGCGGCCAGCGCCAGCGGGTGATGATCGCCATGGCGCTGGCCAACGAGCCGGAACTGCTGATCGCCGATGAACCGACCACTGCGCTGGACGTGACCGTTCAGCTGAAAATCCTCGATTTGCTCAAGGAACTTCAGGCTCGATTGGGCATGTCGCTGTTACTGATCAGTCACGATTTGAACCTGGTGCGAAGAATTGCGCATCGCGTATGTGTCATGCAGCGCGGTTGCATCGTCGAACAGGCATCGTGCGAAGAGCTGTTCCGTTCGCCGCAGCATCCGTACACTCGGGAATTGCTCGGCGCGGAGCCCAGCGGAGGCCCGGCGAGCAATAAAATCGGCGCGCCGCTGCTTGAAGTCGAGAACCTGAAAGTCTGGTTCCCGATCAAGAAAGGCCTGCTCAAGCGCACGGTGGATCACGTCAAGGCCGTGGACGGCATCAACTTCAGCCTGCCTCAGGGTCAGACCCTGGGGATTGTGGGGGAAAGCGGTTCCGGTAAATCCACGCTGGGTCTGGCGATTTTGCGGTTGATCGGCAGCAAAGGCGCGATCCGCTTTGAGGGTAAGCAGCTAGACTGCCTGACGCAGAATGAGGTTCGCCCGTTGCGTCGGGAGATGCAGGTGGTGTTTCAGGACCCGTTTGGCAGCCTGAGCCCACGGATGTGCGTGAGCGACATCGTTGGCGAAGGCCTGCGGATTCACAAGATGGGCACCGCAGCCGAACAGGAAGCGGCGATCATTGCGGCATTGAAGGAGGTAGGTCTGGATCCGGAAACCCGGCACCGCTACCCCCACGAGTTTTCCGGTGGGCAACGGCAACGTATCGCCATTGCCCGGGCTTTGGTGCTGAAACCGGCGCTGATCCTGCTGGACGAGCCGACCTCGGCGCTCGACCGGACGGTGCAGCGGCAAGTGGTGGAGCTGTTGCGTTCACTGCAAGCCAAGTACAACCTGACGTATTTGTTCATCAGCCATGACCTGGCTGTCGTCAAAGCGCTGAGCCACCAGTTGATGGTGGTCAAGCATGGCCAAGTGGTCGAACAGGGAGACGCGCAAGAAATCTTTGCCGCCCCTAAACATCCGTATACACAGCAGTTGCTGGAAGCCGCTTTTTTGGCACCAGCCACTGCGCAATAACCTGAAAGAGGAGCAACACATGGGTTTTCTCGCCGGTAAGCGCGTACTGATCGTCGGTGTCGCCAGCAAGCTGTCCATCGCATCCGGCATCGCTGCCGCCATGCATCGCGAGGGCGCTGAGCTTGCCTTCACTTATCAGAACGACAAACTCAAAGGTCGTGTTGAAGAATTCGCCCAAGGCTGGGGTTCGAGCCCTGAGCTGTGCTTCCCGTGCGATGTGGCCAGCGATGAAGAAATCGCCAAGGTCTTCGAAGCACTGAGCAAGAAGTGGGACGGCCTGGACTGCATCGTGCACTCCGTTGGTTTCGCCCCGGGCGACCAACTGGACGGCGACTTCACCGAAGCCACCACCCGTGACGGTTTCCGCATCGCTCACGACATCAGCGCCTACAGCTTCGTGGCCCTGGCCAAGGCGGGTCGCGAAATGATGAAAGGCCGCAATGGCAGCCTGCTGACCCTGTCGTACCTGGGCGCCGAGCGCACCATGCCGAACTACAACGTCATGGGCATGGCCAAGGCTTCGCTGGAAGCTGGCGTACGTTACCTGGCCGGCTCCCTGGGCCCGGACGGCACCCGCGTCAACTGCGTATCGGCTGGCCCGATCCGTACCCTGGCAGCGTCGGGCATCAAGAACTTCCGCAAGATGCTGGCCGCCAACGAAGCGCAAACCCCGCTGCGTCGCAACGTCACCATCGACGAAGTCGGCAATGCCGGCGCCTTCCTGTGCTCCGACCTGGCGTCGGGCATCAGCGGTGAAATCATGTACGTGGACGGCGGCTTCAACACCACCGCCATGGGCAACATCGAAGAGTAATCTTCGCTTAGCCAATAAAAAACCCGCCCATTGGCGGGTTTTTTATTGCCTGCAATTTCTTGAACACCCGATAAACCTGTGGGAGTGGGCTTGCTCACGAAGAGGCCGGCACATTCAACATCGATTTCGCCTGCCCGGACGCCTTCGCGAGCAAGCCCGCTCTCACGGGGTCTTGTGCCGTACCTGGACTTTGTAACACCCGACAAACCTGTGGGAGTGGGCTTGCTCACGAAGAGGCCGGAACATTCAACATTGATTTCGCCTGACCGGACGCCTTCGCGAGCAGGCTCGCTCCCACGGGATTTTGTGCCGTACCTGGATTTTATGAGCGCCCGACAAACCTGTGGGAGTGGGCTTGCTCACGAAGAGGCCAGTACATTCAACATTGATTTCGCCTGACCGGACGCCTTCGCGAGCAGGCTCGCTCCCACGGGGTCTTGTGCCGTACCTGGACTTTGTAACACCCGATAAACCTGTGGGAGTGGACTTGCTCACGAAGAGGCCGGCACATTCAACATCGATTTCGCCTGCCCGGACGCCTTCGCGAGCAGGCTCGCTCCCACGGGGTTCTGTGCCGTACCTGGATTTTGTGAACACCCGAAAAACCTGTGGGAGTGGGCTTGCTCACGAAGAGGCCAGTACATTCAACATTGATTTCGCCTGACCGGACGCCTTCGCGAGCAAGCTCGCTCCCACGGGGTTCTGTGCCGTACCTGGATTTTGTGAACACCCGACAAACCTGTGGGAGTGGGCTTGCTCACGAAGAGGCCAGTACATTCAACATTGATTTCGCCTGACCGGACGCCTTCGCGAGCAAGCCCGCTCCCACAGGGTTTGGTGTCGTGCGCAAATGATCGGCATGCCATTGATCAATGTGGGAGCGAGCCTGCTCGCGAACGCGGTGTGTCAGCCAACACGCCGGCAACTGACAGATTGCTTTCGCGAACAGGCTCGCGCCCGCTGGGGTTGGCCCTGGACGTGGGTCAGGCCAGTTCCAGTTCGCGCTCCTCTTGCACTGGTACGGCCTCAAACCGATCTGCCAGAAACGGCGTGATGTCCAGGGGCAGAGCTTCGTGATTGACCAGTTTGTCCAGTAGCACCCCGGTAATCGCCGAGGTCAGGATGCCCGTGCGGAAGTGCCCGCAGGCATTCAGATAGCCCTCCACCCCACGCATCGGTCCGAGTATCGGCAGCTCATCCGGCGACCCCGGACGCAGACCGGCCCAGGTGCGTTTGAGATTGACGTCCTTGAGTTCCGGCAGGCAGCGCACTGCGCCCTGCACCAGTCCGGCGATTTCCGGATAGGTGGTGGTGACGTCGAAGCCTTTGTCCTCGGTGGTGCTGCCGATCAGGATTTCACCGTTGTCCTTTTGCGCCACGTAGCAATCGCTGGTGGTCAGGCAGCCGTTGAGGATCTTCGGCATGCGCTCGGTCAGCAGGATCTGGCCCTTGACCGGTTTCACCGGAATGCGCACCCCGGTGGCCCACTCGCTCAGGTCCGCCGCCCACGCACCGCCGGCGTTGATCAGGGTCTTGCAGTGGAACACGCCCTCCTCGGCCGTCTGCACACCGGTCACACGGGTGCCGTGGTGCAACACGCCGGTGACGTTGGTGTTGACGTAAATGTCTACGCCATTTTGCCGCGCGCCTTCCATGTAGGCATCGGCGAGGCGGAACGGGCTGACCTGGTGATCGCAGAGGAACTCCAGCGCACCACGGGCCTCGTGGCTGACGCTCGGCTCGGCTTCGCGCAGCGCCGCCTGATCAAGCCAGCGCACCTGATCGGCGAGGTGCGGAATGCAGCCGACGATGTGCTCGGCGTAGAGCCGGTCTTCGTCGTCATAGATGACGAATTTCAGCCCGGTCTTTTCGAACTTGAAATCCATGCCGTGATTGTCTTTCAGCTCACGGTGCAACGCCGGGTACAGCGCGTTGGACTGCAAGGCGAAATCGAAGAACGACTCCGGCAGGATGTGCGGCGTACTGGCATCCACTGCCACGGCCGCACCCTGGGTTTCGCGCTTGCGATTGGCCGACATCATGCGGAAGAAAATCACCCCGCACCCCAGCCCCACCGACTCGCCGATGGCCCATAAACCACCCGCCGACGCACGGGTCGCATTGCCCGGGCGTTTGGCGTCGATCAGCGCGACCTTGAGGCCTTGGCGCTTGGACAATTGATAGGCGCAGGACGCCCCGATCACACCGCCGCCGGCAATGATCACGTCATAGAACTTACTCATGGGAAGCGGCCTCCGTGCCGACGGACTGGAACGCGGAAAAAGGAATCGGATCGATCGGGAAACGCGGGCGCAACCAGCCGACGTCCTTGCGCCCGGTGGCTTGGCGCAGGCGGTCGCTGCAATAGCCGACGCACATCCGCCCCTGACAATCGCCCATGCTCACCCGGGTACGCATCTTCAGGCTGGCGATGTCCTGCACGCCCTGCTCCAGCGCCAGATCGATGTCGGCGCGAGTGGCATGCTCACAGCGGCAGATCACTGTGTCAGCGGCCGGCAGCGCAGTCTGGCCGACACCGCGTTCGGTGTAGCGGTCCACTGCCGCGCGGAAACGCACGATGGTTTTCAGCTTGCTCAGGAATCGGTCGCGACGCACCCGCGCCAGATCTTCTTCGATAATCTCGCGCTGGAGCAGGATCGAAGTCGCGGCGATCTTGCCGGCGAGCATCGCCGCTTCACCGCCGCGAATCCCGCCCATGTCGCCGGCCAGGTGCACGTGCGGCTCGTTGCTTTGCTGCCAGATATTCGAATTGGCGCGCAGGTAACCGTCGTCACTGAAGCCGTGATCCAGGCCCATTTGCTGACTGAGCTGGGTGCGCGGAATGAAGCCGTAGCCGACGGCGAGGGTCTTGGCTTCGAAGCGCTCGATGCGCGTCAGATCCGGCTCCCAGGTGGCCGAGTACGGTGCCACCGAGACGCTTTTCAGCTCACCGTCGCCGTGCGCTTCGACCACACCCCAGCCGTAGTTCATCGCGATGCCGTGCAGTTTCAGATAGGCGAGCATGCTCAGGCCATCGAGGAACAGCTGTGGTTTGTTCAGCAGCGCCAGGCTTTCGCGGGCAATCTTGCCGAACGCGCAGGCTTCATACACGCCCGCGACCTTGACGCCGGACGCATGCAACTGGGTCGCCACCAACGGCAGCAGCGGCCCGGTACCGGCGATGATCACCGGCCCCTGCGGTTTGACCACGCCACTTTTGATTTGCAGTTGCAGGCCGCCGAGCATGATCACTCCCGGCAGTGTCCAGCCGGGGAACGGCACGCTGCGCTCATGACAACCGGCAGCCAGCAACAGCTGCGGGTAGCCAATCTCGTGCAGTTGCTCGTCACCATCGAGCACCACCAGCGCCCGGGTGCCTTCGGCGCCAACCACGCGGTGGTTCAGGCGCACGTCGATCAGAGCGGCGTGTTCCTGGAAATCACCGTGCAGTTTGCCCAGCGCCTCGGAGTAGCGTGGCCCCAGATAGTCGAGCTGCACACCGTCGCGCAACGGCCCGCGATAGACCACACCGCCAAGGCGCGATGCTTCTTCGAGCAACGTGCAGCGCACTCCGTGGCGCGCCAGTTCGATGGCTGCCGCCATCCCCGCCGGGCCGCCGCCGACAATCACCGGTTGCTGGCTCATACGACCTCCTGCGCAGCAACGCGATTGACCTGGGTTTCGATCTGCATGCCGTCACGCACGACGGTCTGGCAGGCACGGCGCTTGTGGCGACCGTTGATTTTCACCAGGCAGCACTGGCACACGCCCATGCCGCAGTAGGCACCGCTGATCTGGTCATGATCATTGCGCGCGATCTGGCGCACGCCGATGGACTGGATGACGCTGAGGACGGTTTCGCCGATGGCGGCAGTCACCGCTTGGCCGTTGATGTGGACGGTCATATCCGCCTGGGTCAGGGGCTGGATATCGAAGGTTCTTTCTAGGCAGTGCATTGCAATGTTCATCCGTGAATGTTCGGTTGAGGTTGTGTCAGCTCCTTGCTGCACTACACCGTGTCGACTTTTATTGCTTTGATTGGGGCGTCGGCGCGGGTACTTCGTCAGCGCAACGAGATGCGCGTGAAGCACTGTAGTTCATACCTCAGCAAAGGCCTGGATCATTTACGTTAGGCGAAATGACCGAACGAAATATTGATCCAGGCCAGTGAAAGCGGTCGGATTGTTCAACGATCTCAGTTGGAGAAGACGAACTGCCCCTTGATCTTTTTCGAGCCCATGAAACCGAGGTCGGGAAACAGCAGGTTTTTCACCCAGGCCACGAAAAACACCATGGCCAGCGTGATGACCGCACCGACGATGACCGACACCGGGTCTTCGGCGTAATCCTTGAACAGCCGTGGCAACTGGCTGATCGAAAGCAGCATGTACACGGTGTAGGTCTGCGCCGAGTTGCGGTAAAAACCCCAGGCGAACAGCAGCGGCACACCGCCACCGAGCAATCCGAGGAAGATCGCAAAACCACTGCTGATGGTCAGCCCCAGAAGATAGCCGCCCAGCAGCCCGATCAACGCCTGCACGTAAATCAGCCCCAACAACACTTTGATCTTGCCGGCATGACGCTCAAGCAATTGCGGATCCGGGCGGGAGCCGATCCAGTAAGCCAGCACCTTGTCCTTGACCGCACCACCTGCCAGCGCCTGGAAGGTCTCGGTTTTCGAGCGCCCCGCCTCAAGCATCTGCATGGCCTGACGTTTGATTTCCTTCTTGTCCAACGTACTTTTCCTTAAATAGAGGGCTCGCGGTATGAAGCGCAGCGCTTCAGCCGCCGATTCTCGCCTTGTTGGACTGCAGAAAGCAAAAAGCCGCTTCCACCGTGAAGTGGAAGCGGCCGAGGCAATCGCCTCAGAGGGATCAGTGTACGAACAGGGCGATCAGGATGATGATCGGGATCGGCACGCCGAGGAAAAACAGCAGTAATGAGCGCATGGTGATTCTCCTTGCTTAACGGACTGGAGGCAGCGTGGTGGTAGTGGTGGCGTAGGTGTCGACTTCTACGTACTCGACCGCATCCCGGCGACGACCGCCGAAGGTAGCGGCGAGGCTGGCGAAGAACGCACCGGCAAGCAGCGCGATGAACATCCACAACGAAGTCCAGGCAGCGACTTTGGCAGCGGTGTCGGCAGCCTGTTGGGCTTTGACTTTGGCGTCGGCAATGGCTTTCTGGGTGCGGGCATAGACTTCATCGACACGACGTTCGGCGTCGGCCTGACTCAGGTTGGTCCGTTGGGCGACCAGTTGCGCGAGATAGGTACGGTCTTCAGGGCTGAGTTGGCCGTTGGCCAGGCTCTGGGCGAAGATCCGGGTCACGGCGCCATGGGCGGCGTCATCGCTGACGGATGCCGGGCGATCATCGCGGAACAGGCTGTCGACGAAGTAACCGTACTGGTCGCTGCTGGTGTTCGCAGCAGCGGTACCGGCCGCTTGAGTCACGGCAGCTGCGGCGCCACCGGCCACACTGGCACCGGCCTGCACACCGCCACTGATCACACTGCTGACCGAGCCGACCACCAGCACCGCGGTCACCAGCGTGGCCACGCACCAGGCAAGGAAACCATGGGCGGTATCACGGAAATACACTTCATCACCGTGCATGTTGGCCCACTTCACCCGCAGGCGACCGGCAATGTAGCCGCCAAGGCCCGACGCGATGATTTGCGTCGCCGCCAGCCAGACAATCGTCGAAATCCCCAGGCTCTTGGCGCTGACGCCCTCCCCGGCCCAGGGTGAAACGGCAGAAAATCCCAAACCGAAGCCGAGCAGCACCAAAATCATCGACAGTGCTGCGGCCGCCGCTGCGCCCGCGAAAATCGCGCCCCAGGACACGCCTGACACGTTGCTCGATTCTCCTTCGAAGGCAGGATAAAACCCATCAGAGGATCTATTCATTGTTGTAGTGCTCCAGGCATGAAAAATGGTGTTACAACTCGTCATCAGAGGAATTGCAGCGACCGTGCCATCTATCAACTTTAAATAAATCGTTATTTTTCAACAGGTTAAAAAGACTGAACTTCTAGAATCATTGCAATTTGCAACAAAGCACTGAAAGCAGCGGGTTTTATGCACTGGCACAAGGCGAGTCATTTGCGCTTGTAGCTTTTGTTTCCGCTTGGCGTCAGGCAATACACGCCGCCACGCGGCCCGGTGCAAAATGAGCCGGTACCGCAGGTGCAGCCATCATCGCTTTGCAGAAATTGCTGTGAGCGCGCTTGGCCCTTGATTCCGAACATTGCCGCGCAACTCTTTTTCGAGCCACTGATGGAGCCGTCGTTGCACAAAAACAGATCGCCGTCGCAGCGATCGATGCCGCCCTTCTTCCCGGAACACGGTGTGTTGCCGGCCAGGGTTGCAGTGCTCAGCAGCATCAGCAACAAACCGGTGATCGGCATCCAGCCGCGGCGAATCGAAGTACGCACGGAACCACTCCTGTCGAAAATTATGGCCAGATGATATCAATGATCGCGGAAATAATTCCGCAGCCTTGGCAAATCGCAGCTAAAACATGAAAGTTAATTTAAAGCGTCACGGAAAATACTTGGCAAAATGCTGCCATTCCGTTTGAACCGATCAAGGCCTGCCCTATGACTCGTATTTTGACCATCGAAGACGACGCCGTGACTGCCCGTGAAATCGTCGCCGAACTCAGCAGCCACGGCCTGGAGGTGGACTGGGTCGACAATGGCCGCGAAGGCCTGGACCGTGCCGTCAGCGGCAACTACGACCTGATCACCCTCGATCGCATGCTGCCCGAACTCGATGGCCTGGCCATCGTCACCACCCTGCGCACCATGGGCGTGGCCACGCCAATTCTGATGATCAGCGCGCTCTCCGATGTCGATGAACGTGTGCGTGGCCTGCGCGCTGGCGGTGATGACTACCTGACCAAGCCGTTCGCCACCGACGAAATGGCGGCGCGCGTGGAAGTGCTGCTGCGCCGCCAGAACAGCGTCGCCACTCAGGCCACCACGCTGCAGGTCGCCGACCTCGAACTGGACTTGATCAGCCACGAAGCGCGCCGCGCCGAACAGGTGCTGACGCTGCTGCCGACCGAATACAAGCTGCTGGAATTCCTCATGCGCAACAGCGGACAGATTCTGTCGCGGATGATGATTTTCGAAGAAGTCTGGGGTTATCACTTCGACCCGGGCACCAACCTGATCGACGTGCACATCGGTCGTCTGCGCAAGAAGATCGACGCGGCGGGCAATGTTCCGCTGATTCGCACGGTACGGGGCTCGGGTTATGTCATTGCCGAACCCGTCTGACGGCTGGCGTTCCTCCAGCAGCCGTTTGCTGGCGCTGTACAGTTCACTGTTCGTGGCGTGGAGCGCGATCCTCATGGGGGTCATGTATTTCGAGGTCTCCGGTTACCTCGACAACCTCGCCAAGCATTCGTTGATGCAGCGTCAGCATCTGTTTTCGCACTTTCGCGGTGAGCAACTGGAAGAAGCGCTCGCCGCCAGCATGACCTTCGACATCCGCGGCATCGACGCCTATGGCCTGTTCGACGCCCAGGGCGTGTACCTCGGCGGTGCGCTGCAGCAACTGCCCGAAGGCCTGCCGCTGGACGGCAAGATCCACACCCTGGATGACTGCGCTGACTCCGACGACCCGACCCTGCCCGCCGACAGTTGCGACGCGGTGGCGACCCAGACCCGTGACGGTCGCTGGCTGGTGTTGCTGCGCGACAACGGTTCGCTGTTCGCAGTGACGCGGATCATTCTGCATGCGTTGTTCTGGGGCGTGTCGCTGACGATTCTGCCGGGGATTGCCGGTTGGCATCTGCTGCGCCGCCGACCGATGCGCCGCATCCGGGCCATTCAGGACAGCGCTCAGGCGATTGTCGCCGGCGACCTGACCCACCGTTTGCCGCTGTCCAATCGCCGCGATGAACTGGACATGCTCGCCGCCATCGTCAACGCCATGCTTGATCGCATCGAACGGCTGATGCATGAAGTCAAAGGTGTGTGCGACAACATCGCCCACGACTTGCGCACGCCGCTGACGCGTTTGCGCGCGCAGTTGTACCGCATGCAGCAACAGGCGGGCGAAGGCTCACAGGAAGCCGCGCAACTGGATCTGGTGTTGGCCGAGGCGGATACGTTAATGGCGCGGTTTCGCGGGTTGCTGCGGATTTCCGAGCTGGAAGACCGCCAGCGCCGCTCAGGGTTTATCGAACTCGATCCGGTGCAGTTGCTGGAAGAGTTGCATGAGTTTTACCTGCCGCTCGCCGAGGAAGGCGAACTGCTGTTCGTGTTGAACATGCCGGAAACCCTGCCACGCCTGAACGGTGACCGGGCGCTGCTGTTCGAGGCGCTGGCGAATCTGTTGAGCAACTCGATCAAGTTCACCCCGACTGGCGGGACTGTGATCTTGCGTGGCGTGAATAACGGCGGGCATACGCGGATCGAGGTCCACGATTCCGGGCCGGGGATTCCCGAAGCCGAGCGTGAGGCAGTGTTCCAGCGTTTTTATCGGGCCGAAGGTGGACAACCGCAAAGTGGCTTTGGCCTGGGACTGTCGATTGTCGCGGCGATTGTCAGCCTGCATGGCTTCAATCTTGAGGTGGGCAGCAGTGAGCTGGGGGGCGCGAAACTGGTGCTGGATTGTCGGCAGAGTTTGATCGCCAATACCTGACAGGACATGGCCCCCCTATGGGAATCGTCGCACCGCCGCTCCCATAGGGGGATCTTTGTCACCTCACGCGGGGTAGTTCGCCCGCAGCGCCTCAAGACCACCCTGGTAGATGCCGCTGAACAACGCCACCACTTCCTCATCGCTCACGCCTTTGGCGGTAAAACGCCCCGACCACGTCACGCGAGCGCCCTGTCCATGGCTTTCAACCTTGAGGGTCGCCAGATAGTCAGTGGCCGGAAACGGCGCCTGTTCAATCGAATAGCTGTAGGCCTTCGCTGCGTTGTCGAACGCTTGCAGACGCTCGATCACTACGCCGCCATCGGCGGTTTGCAGGGTGCGCACGCGCCCGCCTTCGCTCAGTTCACTCTTGGGAATGAACGGCAGCCAGTCCGGCAGCGTGTTGAAGCCGCCGATCAATTGCCAGACCTGATCGGCCGAGGCCGGGATGTCGATGGTTGCAGATGCAGTTGCCATAAATAAACGTTGCTCCAGAAAGATTCGGGGTCAGATCGCCATGCTGTCGACGACGCCGCCATCGACCCGCAGGGCCGCGCCGGTGGTGGCCGAAGACAGCGGCGAAGCGATGTAGGTAACCAGATGCGCGACTTCTTCGACATCGGCCACGCGCTGGATGATCGAGGTCGGGCGGGCCTTTTGTACAAAGGCGTCAGCCTCATCACGCAGGCTGCGCCCGGACTCGGCCGCAGCGCCTTTGAGCATCTGCTCCAGACCATCGGTGAAGGTCGGCCCCGGCAGAATGGCATTGACCGTGACGCCAGTGCCGGCCAGCCGTTTGGCCAGACCATGGGACACCGCAAGGTTAGCGCTTTTGGTCACGCCATAGTTGAGCATGTCGGCCGGCGTCGCCACACCGGATTCAGAAGACAGGAAAATCACCCGGCCCCAGCCCTGCTCGACCATCGCCGGCACGTAATGCCGCGACAGGCGCACACCGGAAATCACGTTGACCTCGTAGAAACGTGTCCACTCGCTGTCCGGGGTATCGAAGAAATCCACCGCGTCGAAGATCCCGAGGTTGTTCACCAGAATGTCTGCGCGCGGTTCGGCGGCGAAGAGTTTTTCAGCGCCTTCGGCGGTGCCCAGATCGGCCGTAAGACCGCGCAACTGTGCACCTGGCACCTTCTGCCGAATGCTCGCCAGTGCCTGTTCGACCTTGGCCGTTTCGCGACCGATCACCACTACGGTGGCGCCGGCCTCTGCCAGCGACTGACTGATGCCCAGACCAATGCCGGCGGTGCTGCCGCTGACGATTGCGAGTTTTCCACTCAGATCGATTTTCATGCTTTCACCTCATCGATTGGCAACGGTGCACGTTCGGACACCAGTTTTGCGTCGCGCAGGGCCTGCCAGAAACCGGCCGGAATCGTGGCCGACAATGCTGCGACATCTTCAGCAATGCGCCCCGGCTTGCTCGCACCGGGAATCACCGCTGCCACTGCCGGGTTGGCCAGCGAAAATTGCAGGGCGGCGGCTTTTACATCGACGTTAAACGTAGCGGCGATGCGTTTGATCTGCTCGACCTTGGCGATGATCTGCGGGCTGGCCTTCTGGTATTCGAAGTGCGCGCCGCCGGCCAGGATCCCCGAGCTGTAAGGGCCGCCGACCACGATCTCGACGTTCTGCGCCAGCGCCGCGTCCATCAGACGTTGTAGCGCACGCTCGTGATCAAGCAAGGTGTAGCGCCCGGCGAGCAGGAAGCCATCGGGCTGCGCTTCCGCAAGGTCGAGGGTCAATTCGCACGGCTCGACCTTGTTCACACCCAAACCCCAGCCCTTGATCACGCCTTCCTCGCGCAGGCGGGTGAGGACTTTGAAGGCCCCGGTGCGGGCCTGATTGAAGTACTCCAGCCACTGATCGCCGTAGAAATCCTGAGCGATGTCGTGAACCCAGACGATGTCCAGGCGATCGGTCTGCAGGCGTTTGAGGCTGTCTTCGATCGAGCGCAGCGTGGCGTCGGCGCTGTAATCGTTGACGATCTTGTTCGGCCGACCGTGTTCGAACACCCCGCTTTTTTCGCCCAGGTCGCGGGCGGCGGCGTCCTCGACTTCATCGAGAATCACCCGGCCGACTTTGCTGCTCAATACGTAGTCATCGCGGTGGTATTGCTTGAGCGCCTCGCCCAAGCGGATTTCCGACAGGCCCGAGCCGTAGAACGGCGCGGTGTCGAAGTAGCGTACGCCGGCGTCCCACGCGGCGTGCACGGTGGCTTGCGCTTCGTCTTCAGGGATGGCGCGGAACATGTTGCCCAGTGGCGCAGTGCCGAAGCCCAGTTGGCCAGGCAGTTTGTCTTTCAAACTCATTGAGGAGTCCTCGTAGGTGTCTGGGTCTGTGTGACCGTTGGGCAGATCCTAGATTGCGGCGCCGAGACCGTCCAAGACATAATGTGCAGCACTTGAGTCCCTATAGGTCTTACATGATCGACATCCGCCAATTGCGCTACTTCGTCGCCGTCGCCGAAGAAGAACACGTCGGCCGCGCCGCCGAACGGCTGCACATTTCCCAATCGCCACTGAGCCGGCAGATCGCCCAGCTCGAAGAGCGCCTGGGCCTGACGCTGTTCGAACGCAGTCAACAGCGCATCCGCCTGACTCGCGATGGTCAGACTTTCCTCGCCGAAACTCGCGCCCTTCTGACTCACGCCAGTCGCCTGGAATCCCTCGGCAAACGCCTGGGCCGCGGTGAAGAAGGCGGCCTGTGCATCGGCTACAGCGAGAACGCCATGCACGCCGGGGTGTTGCCCAATGCGCTGCGGGTGTTGCGGGTCGATCGGCCGAATGTGCATGTCGCGCTGTACAACCTGAGCGCCGCTGAGCAACTCGAAGGCCTGCGTCAGCGTAGTCTCGATATCGCCCTGGTGAGTGAGCCGCCGACCGATGACGATCCGGACCTTTTGGGCTTTCAGGTGCTGGACGATCCGATGCTGCTGGCGCTCCCCGAACAGCATCCACTGGCCCGGCTGGCGGTGCTGCGTCCGGCGGATCTGGCCGATCAGGAGTGGATCGGCGTGCAATCGCGTCAGGGCGCAGGCGACGAGTTTGTCAGTGCCTGCATCCGCGCCGGGTTCACTCCGGATGTGCGCATGCAGGCCACCGAACCATTCACCGCGTTGGGGCTGGTGGCGTCAGGGCTGGGGATCGCGATGATTCAGAAGGGCCTGAGCCACAACGCACCACCCGGTGTGATCCTGCGCGAAGTGCCGTGGCTGGCGTTCACCACACCGCTGTGGGCGGCGTGGCACCGGATCAATTTGCGGCCGTTGGTGGAGACCTTTCGCAAAGTCCTGACCGCCCCCGCAGACCAGCACACACTCCCCTGCAGGAATGAGCCTGCTCGCGATGGCGCCGACACATCCAACATCATCAGCGACTGACACACCGCCTTCGCGAGCAAGCCCGCTCCCACAAGGGCCGGTGCTGTGCCAGTACCCCTGACACCACCCAATTAAAACGGTGGGAGCGGGCTTGCTCGCGAAGAGGCCATGTCAGCCACCCCATATGCTGACTGACACTCTGCCTTCGCGAGCAAGCCCGCACCACACATGGGGCCGGCGCTGTGCCAGTGACACTGACACCACTCGATTAAAACAGTGGGAGCGGGCTTGCTCGCGAAGAGGCCATATCAGCCACCGCATATGCTGACTGACACTCTGCCTTCGCGAGCAAGCCCGCTCCCACATGGGGCCGGCGCTGTGCCAGTGACACTGACACTGACACCACTCGATTAAAACAGTGGGAGCGGGCTTGCTCGCGAAGAGGCCACATCAGCCACCGCATATGCTGACTGACACACCGCTTTCGCGAGCAGGCTCGCTCCCACATGGGGCCGGTGCTGTGCCAGTGACACTGTCACCACTCGATTAAAACAGTGGGAGCGGGCTTGCTCGCGAAGAGGCCATGTCAGCCACCGCATATGCTGACTGACACTCTGCCTTCGCGAGCAAGCCCGCTCCCACGGGTACAGCGCTGCCGCTGGCGATCTACACTCAGGGGACGAGCGATCTGCCGTGAGGTGCCCATGAAGATGTCTGCGCAAATGATCGTGGTCGCGGTGCTCGCCACCCTCGCCTACCTGGGCCTTGCGGTGTGGGGCATTGGCGGGCCGGCGGTATTCTTTGCCCACGGGGCGCTGGTGGTGATTGCGCTGGCAACCGTGCTGATGGTGGTGGCGTCACTGTTCACCGATGTGAACATGAGCTCCGGCGAGCGTGAGGATCGCGCCAATCGTTGGGTGATTCCGGCGTTCGCGGTGATCGGGTTGGTCAGCGGTTTTCTGCCGGCGTATTGCGACCGCGTCGACTTCTGGACCTTCGGCGCCGAAGGTGTGCGCTGGCTCGGTGCCTTGCTGTTTATCGTCGGTGGTGCGCTACGACTGTGGCCGGTGTTTGTGCTGGGCCGGCGGTTCAGCGGGCTGGTGGCGATTCAACCGGGCCATCGCCTGGTCACTGAAGGCATTTACAGACGCCTGCGCAATCCGAGCTATCTGGGGCTGGTGGTCAACGCGATGGGCTGGGCGCTGGCGTTTCGTTCCAGCGTCGGGTTGATTCTGGCGGCGCTGACACTGATCCCGCTGATCGCCCGCATCCACTCGGAAGAGGCACTGCTGCGTGGCCAGTTCGGCGCTGAGTACGATGCCTATTGCGCGCGCAGCTGGCGGTTATTGCCGGGGGTTTACTGACCTGAGGTCACCGCAAATCCCTGTGGGAGCGAGCCTGCTCCCACACGGGCTGTTTTGAGTCAGCTTTTTTGCAGGTGCAATTGACCTTTGCCGTCGACGGTAACGCTGAGCGCTTCGTAACTGCCGACGGTCGCATGGCTGGTTTCGAGGGGATGCTGGTGCGTCGTGGTGATGATCATCAGCGCTGCGCCCGCCGCTTCTGCTGCCTGGATGCCAACGGTGGCGTCTTCGAAAATCAGGCAGTCGCCAGGTTCGACCCCAAGGCGCTTCGCCGCCAGGCGATAACCGGCCGGATCAGGTTTACCGGCGCTCACATCCTCAGCAGTGATCATCACCGCAGGCTCGGCAATCCCCGCCGCCGCCATCCGGCGCAAGGCCAGATCCCGTGGCGCCGACGTCACCATGGCCCAGCGCCCGGCGGGCAGGCTGGCGAGAAACGCGGCAGCGCCGGGAATCTGCACAATCCCTTGCACGTCGTCGATTTCCGCCTGGGCAATGAACGCCGCTTGAGCCTCGGCGTCCACTCCCGGCAGGTTCAGGCGGCGGATGGTGTCGATGGCGCGCACACCGTGGATGGTCGGCAGAAACGTCTCGACATCAACCCCGTGGCGCTCTGCCCACGCGGCCCAGACCCGCTCGGCAGCGGCGATGGAGTTGAGGACGGTGCCGTCCATGTCGAACAGGAACGCGTCGAACGCGCGGTCGAAGACGTTATCGTGAGCAGACACAAGGTCGCATCCTTTGACAAGACTTGGCAGATTGGCCGGGCAATGTAGCATTTTTGCCCGGCGATTCGACCTGCCACTTCAGTGCAGGCGCGGAGCCTTGGACTTGAACGCGCTGTCCACGCAGTCGAGCAACTGGCCGATGGCCCAGGGCTTCTTGATAAACGCCACCGGATGCTTGACCCCGGACGTCTCCGGGGTTTCATAACCGGACATGACCATCACCGGTTTGTCCGGCCAGCGCTCGCCGACCAGATTGGCCAGCCCAGCGCCGTTGATTTCACCGGGCATGGTGATGTCGGTCAGCAACAAAGCCACCTCGGGCGCGTGCTCTTCCAGATACAGCTTGGCGTCATCCGCGCTGGTCCGCGGTTCGACCACAAAACCTTCCTCCTGAAGAATTTCGCAGAGAAACTCCAGAATCAACGGATCGTCCTCAACCACTAGAATCAACCCGCCAGGAAGGTGCGCGCTCGACGTCGGTATTGGACTCATGAACTGGCACTCCCTGAATTGCATTAACGATTTAGCGGCTCGAATCCGCTGCTTATCTGGTATGAGCAGCGCGACCTGCATAAATTCATTTTTGATACAGGTCTTTTCTTAACAGTGCTGAGCGGCCTTGGGCGACAGGCGTTCGCCAAGCGGTTTTTGTGGTTAAAATGCCGGCCCTTTTGCTTGCCGACCATGACTGATGAACCCTGAAGCCCTCGCCACCCTCCGCGCCCATCTGCTGCCTGCACTCGTCGCGGCACCGAGCGAAACCCGCCGCCTGTTCCATGGGCGCGGACGTTGCTGGCCGGGGCTGGAGCAACTGACAGTGGACTGGCTGCAAGGCGTGGTGCTGGTCTCACTGTTCAAGGAACCAGCGCCGGAGCAGCTCGAGGCGCTCAAGCAATTGCTGCTCGACATCAGCACCTCGGCGCAGTGGCAACAGTGCGGCGCCCACACTTTGCTGCTGCAACATCGCTACTTGCCGCAAAGCACCGCCGAATGGCTGCTGGGGGATGAAATCGACGAGATGAGCATTGTCGAGGGCGGCTTGCAGTACCGCGTCGATCTCGGTCGCAAGCAGAACGCCGGGCTGTTTCTCGACATGCGCTACGGGCGCAACTGGGTCCGCGAGCAGGCGGCTGGCAAACGGGTGCTTAACCTGTTTGCCTACACCTGCGGCTTTTCCGTGGCCGCGATCGAAGGCGGCGCCAGCCATGTGGTCAATCTGGACATGTCCCGCGCCGCCCTCAGCCGTGGCCGCGACAATCATCGCTTGAACGGGCATGACCTGAGCAAGGTGAGTTTTCTCGGCCACGACCTGTTCAAGTCCTGGGGCAAGGTGATCAACAGCGGCCCGTACGACCTGGTGATCATCGACCCGCCGTCGTTCCAGAAAGGCAGTTTCCTGCTGACCAAGGATTACCAGCGGGTGCTGCGTCGCCTGCCGGAATTGCTGACGCCACAAGGCTCGGTGCTGGCGTGCATGAATGACCCCTCGTTCGGTTCGGACTTTCTGATTGATGGCGTGACTCAGGAAGCGCCCAGCTTGCGCTTCGAGCAGCGGCTGGAGAATCCGCCGGAGTTTGCGGATGTTGATCCGCAGAGTGGCCTTAAAGCGCTGGTCTTCAAACGCACGGAATGACCTGACCCCCCGATAACCCATGTGGGAGCGAGCCTGCTCGCGAATGCGGTGTGTCAGCCAGGATTTCAACTGACAGAACGCTTTCGCGAGCAGGCTCGCTCCCACAAGGGGAATTGTGGGGGTTCAGGAGGCGTGGGGGCGCAGCACCAGCGCAAACAGCTCGCCATGCCCGTTCACATTGAGCTTGTGATAAAGATTGCGCCGATGCACCTTCACCGTCTCCGGCGAAATGCCCATCTGCTGAGCGATGGCCTTGCTGGAGAAACCCTGCAGAATCAGCCGCGCGGTATCGACTTCGCGCGCGGTCAGGCGCGCATCGAAGCGGTCGAGCAAGGTCGCCAGATCCCCCGCCACAGGTTCAGCGCCCGCCCCTTGCGGCGGCAACAGCTGCACATGGCGACGCATCGCTGCCAGCACCCAGTCGCGCACACACAGCAAGCGCCCCTGCTCGGCCAGATCGAAAGCGGTCGAGCGCCCCAGTGACAAGCCAAGCACACCGCCTTCGACGTTGATCATGAACTGCAACTCGTCCTCGCCCACCACCGAACGGAAATAACTCTGGTAATACTCGCTGTGCAGAAACTGGTCCGGCGCCACCGAGGCCAGGCTGCGCAAGCCGTCGGCAATGCCGGTCGAGGCGGTTTGATAAAACGGATCGAGCAGGTACATCCCGGCGCTGTAGCTGGCCAGTTCCTCCTGCTCATCGGCGCGCCCCTTGCTGTCGAAATCGATCAGTAATCGTGGCGCCTGCCCCGTCTTCATCAACGCCACCAGCGCATTGTCCAGCGGCACCAGCAGCCGCAACGTGTCCACCAGCGCGCGCCAGAAAGCGTCCTGGCCGACCGCGGCAAATACCCGCGCCAGACTTTGATGCACCGGCAACTCCTGCAACAACGCGTCCACGCACTACCCCTTTTGAGTAACCCATGATGGGAATGGGTCAGGCGTGACCGGCCCGATAGGCTGAGCACTCCCGATCATCACCGGCCTGCCGCAGGCCAGGAGTGCCGCATCATGCGTTGTCACCGTGGCTATATCAACTTGGGCCTGCTGGCCTGCATCAGCGTCGCAGGCGCCGCCAGTGCCGCCGATGCACCGAGCGTGCACGTCTACAACTGGTACGACTACATCGGCCCCACGACCCTGGCTGACTTCAAGCGCGACAGCGGCATTCAACCGGTTTACGACACCTTCGACAGCGCCGAAGTGCTCGAAGGCAAACTGCTGACCAGTCGCAGCGGTTACGACGTGGTGGTGGCGAGCAACTACAGCTTGCCGACGCTGATCAAGGCCGGCGCCCTCGCCCCGCTGCCGCGCGATCAACTGCCGGGCTGGAAGAATCTGGACAACGACCTGCTGAGCAAACTGGCCAACAACGACCCCGGCAATCAATACGCCGTGCCGTACCTGTGGGGCACCAACGGCATCGGTTACAACGTCGACAAGGTTCGCGCCGCCCTCGGTGACAAGGCGCCGGTGGATTCCTGGGACCTGGTGTTCAACGAAGAGAACCTCGCCAAGCTCGGCCAGTGCGGTGTGGCGATGCTCGATTCGCCGTCGGAAATGCTCCCGGTGGCCCTGCACTACCTCGGGTTGCCGCCCAACAGCACCCGCCCCGAGGACTACCAGAAAGCCGAAGCGCTGCTGCTCAAACTGCGCCCGCACATTGCCTACTTCAACTCGTCGAAATTCATCAGCGACCTGTCCAACGGCAACATCTGCGTGGCCGTGGGCTGGTCCGGTGCGATGCTCGAAGCCAAGACCAATGCCGAGCAAGCCAACAACGGCGTGAAGATCGCCTACAGCCTGCCCAAGGAAGGCGCGCCGGTGTGGTTCGACACGCTGGTGCTGCTCAAGGATGCGCCGAACCGCGCTCAGGGCCTGGCATTCATCGACTACCTGCTGCGCCCGGAAGTGATCGCGCCAGTCAGTGATCACCTGTCGTATCCAAACGGCAATCGCGCCGCGACGCCACTGGTGGCCGAAGCCACTCGTGATAACCCGGCGGTGTATCCGTCCGCCACCGCGATGGCCACGTTGTACACCCTCGAACCGCTGCCCAAAGCCACTGAGCGGGTGCGCACGCGGGTGTGGAGCAAGGTCAAGAACGGCCAGTAAACCCACCACTATTTCCCTTGTGGGAGCGGTGAACAATCCAGCAACTTTAGAGAGACAGAATTCGATGAAACCCCGTGCCCGTGATCTCAATATCCGCATCGGCCAATTACAACCCGGCCCGCTGAACGCCATCACCGACGTCCCCGGCGTGCGCGTCGGCCACAGTAATGTGCGCGGGCGCAGCGATGCCGGACGCGACATCTGCACCGGCGTCACCGTGATCGAACCGCGTCGCGGCTCGACCAACCAGCAACCGTGTTTCGCCGGCGTGCACGTGCTCAATGGCAATGGCGATGCCACCGGCCTTGAGTGGATTCGCGAGGCCGGGCTGCTGACCAGTCCGATCGCCTTCACCAACACCCACAGCCTTGGCGTGGTGCGCGATGCGCTGATTGCGCTGGATCGCCAGCAGCAACCGGACGACGGCCGCCTCTACTGGAACATGCCGGTGGTGCTGGAGACGTTCGATGGCTTGCTCAACGACATCAATGGTTTCCACGTGCGCCCCGAGCATGTCGCCGAGGCGCTGAATGACGCGCATGACGGTGCCGTCGAAGAAGGTGCAGTCGGCGGCGGCAGCGGCATGATCTGCCATGAATTCAAGGGCGGGATCGGCAGCGCATCGCGCCGCTTGAGCAGGGCGCAAGGCGGATGGACGGTGGGGGCGATTGTCCAGGCCAACCATGGGATTCGCAGCGAGTTGCGGGTCGACGGTTATCCGGTAGGTCGTTACATGGAGCAGGTGGATTCGCCGTTCCTGCGCGCGGCGCTGCCACACCCGGGCATGGGTTCGATCGTGGTCTGCCTGGCCACCGATGCCCCGCTGCTGCCGCATCAGTGCACGCGTCTGACGCAACGGGCCAGCCTCGGCCTGGCGCGCAGCGGCGGCGGCAACGAAGACCACAGCGGAGACATCTTCATCGCCTTCGCCACCGGCAATGATCACGTCCAGCCTGCCGCGTATGAAGGCAAAGGTGCACCCACCTGCGACGGTTTGCGCATGGTCAACAACGACCACATCAGCGAGTTGTTCCTGGCTGCCACCGAAGCGGTAGAAGAGGCGATCATTAACGCCCTGCTCGCCAGCGACAGCACCGCAGGCAACGGGCATGCGGTGCCGGGGCTGGACAAGGAAACCTTGCTCGCCGCCCTCGCCAGGGCAGGCTGGCCCGGCACCCGCTGACATTAAGAAAGATGCCCTGTGGGAGCGAGCCTGCTCGCGAAAGCGGTCTGTCAGTTGGCAATCAGTTCAACGTCATGGGCGCCTTCGCGAGCAGGCTCGCTCCCACCCAGAACCGGGAATATCCGGACACCTAGTTTATAAGCCGTCTGCAGATGCACCAAAGGATCACTCGACTCCGATTCCAGCAGCAACGTCGAACTCTGCACCGTCGCCCCGCTGTAATCGAAAATGCCGTGCTCGATCTGCGCTTTCATCGCCGCGCCATAGCCGTGGCGTTCAAACGCCCCGGCGTCCGCCCCTCCCAGCCCGACCAAGTGCACCCGCAGTCGCTGCAGCTTCTTCACATGCTTCTGGTCACTGCCGTAATCGAACGCCCAGCCATTGCTGAACACCCGGTCGATCCAGCCCTTGAGCAGCGCCGGCATCGACCACCAGTACACCGGGAACACCAGCACCAGCGCGTCGGCGCGGTCAATTCGCGCATGCTCGGACTGCACGTCGGCGGGCGGATGCGCTTCGCGGTGATGCACGGCAAAATCCGCTGCGCCGAAAACCGGCTGGAAACCTTCGGCGTACAAATCAGCGATTTCAAAGGTATTGGCGGAGTCGGCCAGGGTCAGGCCCTCGGCAATCTGCGTCGCCACGCTGTGCGTCAGCGAACGCGGTTGGTGATGCGCAATAACAATCAATGCGTGCATGGGGATTCTCCTGTAAGTTTGCGCTGACCAAGGGCTATATACTCTTGGCAAGTTACGAACAGTAAGTTACGTTTGGTATATTAGCGATGTCAACCACTGAAATGAGCGAAGCCGATTCCCCTGCCCAACCGCGCCGCCGTCTGTCGCGCGAAGACCGCAATCGCCAACTGCTCGACGTCGCCTGGCAGATCATCCGCGCCGAAGGCACCGATGCCTTGACCCTGGGCTATCTTGCGGAACAGGCCGGGGTGACCAAACCGGTGGTCTACGACCACTTCGTCACACGTGCCGGGCTGCTCGCCGCGCTGTACCGGGATTTCGACACCCGCCAGACCGCAGTGATGAACGCCGCGATTGCCAATGCCGAGCCGACATTGACCGGCACCGCACGGGTGATCGCCACGGCGTATGTCGATTGCGTGTTGTTGCAGGGCAACGAGATACCGGGGGTGATTGCCGCGCTGGCAAGCAGCCCGGAGCTTGAGAAAATAAAGCGCGATTACGAGGCGATCTTCCTCGAAAAATGCCGCAGCGATCTGGCGCCCCATGCCAATGGCGGACAGATCACTCAGGCCGGACTGCGCGCCATGCTCGGCTCGGCCGAAGCGCTGTCGCATGCCGCCGCCAATGGCGAGATAAGCGCTGCAGAGGCCAGCGACGAGTTGTTTGCAACCATCGTTGCAATGGTCGAACGCGCCGCCGCCCGTGCGACTGGCGGTACTTGAGCCGACCCCGGCACACTCCTAGGATGGAGTTACGCAGCGACTTGGCTCCTCCAGCGCTGCGTAGGCGCGGGTGTTCTGAACCCCAATCAAGCCCACGCCTTGTTCCACGCGCACCTTGAGCCTCACGGGCTCTACTTCCTCCCCATCAAAGAGCTTTGAGGCTCTTTTTTTGTCTGTGCATTTCAGGTGTCAGCGCCGTCAGCACCACGAATCGAACGCCACGCCCGGCAATAACTGTCGGCCTGGCCGATGATCAGCACCGCCACCGCCTTTTCTTGTTGCCGACATGGTGAAAGATCGCGCCGACGCTGGTGTCGCATTCGGTCGCTTGCTTCGAATTCATAGCCACAAAAAAGCCCTTGCTGCGGGACGCGCAACAAAGGCTTTTGGAGGCAGACGGATAATCAGTGCAGCGTCAGGCGCTGGCGGACAAATGCCTCGGTGTGCCGGGTGACCTGATCCAGCTGCCGGTCGCGCTGTTTCTCGGCATCAAGCATCGCGCGCTTGCCGTTCTTCTGCAGCAGGTAGGTGTGGATCTGCTGCACTTCCAGCGAACGGTAGATCGGCGTGGTGTCGATAAAACCGCGCAAGCCGTTACTGCGGTAATGCCGGGTGCTCATCAGCACTTGTGTTTCGCGCGCGCCGATCACCTCGAAACCCAGCGCCTCGAAGTACGGTACTTTGCCGACACTGCAGGTCAGTTCGGCATGCGGATAACGGCTGACCATCTCGCCAATCATCGCCCGTGCCACACCCTGGCGCCGATACCCTTCGCGCACGGCCATGTAGGCGACGCTGCAGGCCTCCCAATCGCCCTGCACCGGCAGGTACAGCAGGAAGCCGATCACTTGCTCCGGGTCCTGCTCATCGGTGGCCACGAGCAACTCCACCTCGCTGCCCTTCTCACCGTTCAGCGCTTCCAGATACAGATGCACCTCATAGCCAACCGCGTACTGATAGACGTTGTACAGCAGGTTGCTCGGGCCGAGACCGACCGCGCTGATGTCGGTCAGATAGTCGACCACCAGTTGCAGAATCTGGCTGTTGACGCTTTCGGGGCATGGGGATTTGTAGTGGGTGATGCGTGGCATGACAGCTGAACTCCGGCGGTAAAGACATGTTGCCGGCGGTCGGGCTGCCAGCGAACCGCGACATCATACCGTGCCCGGCCCGGCCACGGCCTAAAGTTCCCGGGTACAGCGCCGATGCAGCGACTTCCAGCGTCTGCCATCACCAAGGATCAGGTCATGTTCTATCCCCGCGAATCTGCAAGAGACCACCTCTACAACCGTATCGTCTTGCTGACCGTCGCCTGCTGCGTCTTGTTGCTGCTGGCCGGCATGGCCCGACAGCAAGGCATTGTGTATGGCGCGCTGAATTTCAACGGCTTGGAAGTCAGCGGCACCGTCACGGAGCTGGAAGAGATCATGATGAACCGCAACGGCAAAATCATTCATTATCGTTACAGCGACACTCAAGGCCAGACTCACGAGGGCCAGTATCAGGACGAACGCTACGCCGAGCACAGCCAATACGCAGTCGGCGGCCCGGTGCCGCTGTTGGTATCGCGTTGGTTGCCGGACAAGAGCACCCTGGCCAGCGAGCTTCACACCTATCGTCCAGGCTTCTACATCATGACCGGCGGTTTCCTGCTCGGGCTGCTGTGCCTGCTGATCTCGGGCCGCACCTTCTGGCAGATCCAGGCCATGAAAGAGCAAGACCGGTTTTATTGATGCGCTGCGCATCCTTTGATGCCATGGCATGTTGGCGTGTTTGCCGATTGCGAACTACAAACAGGATGAGCGGGATACGCCCGCTCCCGCTTGCACGGGTGGCGCTGACCAGGATGCTCGGAGCATGGAATGAACACACGACGTCGATTTTCGCTGGCAACTTTGCTGTTCCTTGCAGCACCTGTGTGTTCCGCCGCCGACGGTCCCACGTTTAACGCGCCACACATGGATGTCCCTACCGCAGAAGTGCTACAGAAGCAGTTTGCGATTCCTGCTCATCTGATCCCGCTGTATCAGATAGGTGGACATTTCTACACCGTTTCTTATATCGCCGAGCTGGCAGGTGTCGAACGCAGCAGAGCCGACAGGTTGACGTGTTTTTCTCAGGCGCCGGACGCAATAAGCACTTACAACGCCATTCCGGTCTCGATCAAAAATACCTTCTACGACCGAACCTGGCGGCACCAGATCGTCAATTCACTGCATTCATTGCATGGCGGCGACAGCCAGGCCGTCGCTGCCAGACGGTCCAACCTGCAAAGACTGGTGGCTGCCTCGTATGCGAAGGGCACAACGTCGGACTGGAAAACCGGCTTCCTGATCCATGCCCTCGGCGATAGCTATGCCCATGTCTACGGACCGTTTGAAGCCCCCCACGCCTACCCCGAGGCCTACGGGCATCTCTTCGCGCTGTTCCAAAGCCCGGATGACGTCTATGCCGGCGAGAATTACCGAGCGTTCGATGTTTACATCCACGCCCTGTTCGACACGCTCAAAGATCCGCAACACGCCGGGGAGCGCAGCAAAGTCGATGATCTCGCCGCGATCATCAAGAACAATGCCGGACGGGGTAATAAACAAGACTACCGACTCATTTCTCTGATGATCAGCCTGACACATGCGCCCATTTCGGAAAGTGATTGCACCCGCATCAATGCCGAACTGAACGAAGCGGATGTCCGCACATTCCTGGCCGAACTCACCCGTGAACTGAAAGCCCCCTAGCGCTCGACGAACCCTGCGGCCACCTGCTCGACCCTGAAGAAAATTTCATCTGCTGCAAACCGGATCTTTCGCCGATTTGGCGTCCAATTCTTCAACTGCGATGTGTTTTTCACGCAGGCCTTGAGGAGTTGTCATGAGCGTTTTGCGTTCCCTGTTCAAATGGCGAAAGACCCTGCTGCTGGTGCCGATGACACTGGCGGCGCTGGCCAGTGCGCCGGTGTTCGCCCAACAAGTGGTGATCGTCCAGCAAGCCCCGCCGCCGATGCGCATGGAAGTGATGCCCGGGCCGCGTCACGGTTATGTCTGGGACCAGGGCCATTGGCGATGGGAAGGACGTGGCTATGTGTGGATGCCCGGTCACTGGCAACCGGTGCGCTACGGCGCGCATTGGCGGCCGGGGCACTGGCAGGCTCGCGGGCCGAACTGGTTCTGGGTTGAAGGGCGCTGGGTGCGCTGAAATCTCGTCAACCTGAGCCTCTCAACCATAAGGAACTTCCCATGTCCAGAACCGTTAAAGCCTTGCTCGCCGCCTCACTGGTGGCCATCACCCTGTCCGGATGCGTCGTTGCCCCGGCGCGTCCGCACCGACCACCGCCGCCGGTGGAAGTCGTGCCGGTCATGCCTGCACCGGGTTATCACTGGGTCGCCGGTCATTATCGCTGGGGCGGCAATGAATGGCGCTGGGTGCCAGGACACTGGCGGGCCTATTGACCCAATGGGCTGGCGTCACTGCTGTGGCGCCACCACCTTGAATTTGATGGCGATGTCGTTGGACACCACCGTGTCCGCCCACTCCCCCGCCCCCAGCCCGAACTCGCTCCTTTTGAGTACCAGTTCGCCGTCGAAAATGCCGATCGCGCTGTCCGGTTTAAACTCGACCGGCACCTGCACCTCGCGGGTGATGCCTTTGACGGTGAGCTGGCCGGTGACCAGATAGTGATTGTCCGCCACCTGGGTAAACCGACTGGACTCGAACAGCGCCACGGGAAAGCGCTGGGTATCGAACCACGCCGGCTTCACCAGCTCGGTGTTGGCATCGGTGCTGCCGGCGTCGATGCTGTTGAGGTCAATGTGCAACGTGGTGTGGGCGCCGGCGAGGTTGTCGCTGTCGAACTGCAGCGTCGCGTCGAACTTGCCGAAGGTGCCGTACATCTGCGAGCCCATCTGGTTGTAGGTGAAACTGATCTGGCTGGCAGTCGTGTTGACGCGGTTGTATTCAGCGGCCTGCACGACATGCATGACGCACAGGCAGACAGACAGTGCCGCAGCGGTGAATCGGGCACGCATGGGATTCTCCGGACAGGGCAAACCTTCAAGGCTTCGACTGACTTAAGCAAACAACCTGCGAATGCGCCATGTCACCTGTCTGCCCATGAGGATCAACCTCAGACCAACCGCTCGATCTTCTGATGCTGCCAGACCAGTTTGTAATACAGGGTCTGCAACACCAGCATGCCCAGATACGCCACCGGGAACGCCATCCACACGCCTTGCAGGCCGTACTGCCCATCCAGCCAGTAAGCCGCCGGCAGTTGCACGCCAACCACACAGACAATCGCAATCGCCACCGGCACCAGCACCGTGCCGCTGGCGCGCATGATGCCGCCAATGATCGCCTGGAAGCCGAACACCAGCAGGCTCCAGAGCATGATGTGCAGCAAGTGTTCTGCCATCACCCGGGTCGAATCTTCGGTCAGGAACAGCCCCAGCAACCAGTGCGATAACAGATAACCCAGCACAATCAGACCGCCAGTGAGGCACACGTTGATCAGTAGCCCGGTGCGCAGGATCGGCGCCATGCGTTCCAGGCGCCCGGCACCGATGGCCTGCGCGCCGAGGATCGAGGCGGTGATCGCAATCGACAGCGCCGGGAATTGTACGTAGTTGACAATTTGCGTTACCGCGCCGTAGGCCGCCGTGGCCTGCGAGCCGTGCTGGTTGACCAGCGCGAGAATCACCAGCTCCGAGAGTGACAACACGATCATCTGCACCCCGGTCGGCAGGCCGATGCGCAGGACCTTGCCGAGAATCGCCGCGTCCATCCGCAGTGCAGCGAAGAACTCGCGATCCGGTGCCAGCGGATGGTTCTTGCGAATCAGCCGCCACGCCAGCCACGCCATCGCCGACAGGTTACCCGCAAGGCCGGCGTAGGCAGCACTCTGGATGCCCAGCTGAGGCAAACCGAACCAGCCACGAATCAACGCCGGGGTCAGCGCCAGCCCGACCGAGGTCGACACCATCAACGCCAACAACGGCGACACGGTATCGCTGACCCCGCGCAGCAATTGCGTGAACAGCACAAACACCAGCATCGACGGCAGAATCCACATCATCACGTGCGCATAGGCCACTGCATCGTCCAGCACATCCGCCGGCGTGCCCAACCCCTGCAAAGCCTGCCGCGCGAACACACTGCCGAGCACCGCCGCCGCCAGCCCGATCAACACGCCCAGCAACAACGTCGCCCCGGCAATTGCCTTGACCATGTGCGCCTCGCGCGCGCCCCACGCCTGGCCGATCAACACCCCGGCGCCCGCGCCCAGCCCGATCACCAGCGCGATAAAGAAAAAGATGATCGGAAACATCCCCGACACCGCCGCCAGTGCCTGCGTACCGAGCATCTGCCCGATGTAGATGCTGTTGACCGTGCCTGACATCGACTGCAGGAAGTTAGACAGCACCATCGGCGCAAGGAACAGCAGATAGGTTTGCCAGAGGGGTTTGGTGGCACTGGGGGTTCGCATTGAGGGCAGATCCATCTCGGCTGCTGGGGACTGATAGACGACAGCTTCGGTGAGTTCAGGGCGATGATCAACGAACTTCTCGGTGAATGTTGAAGTTTTCATCTCGATGTCCTCGGACCCACGGTTTGCACGCGTTTTTTATTATTGCCGCGGGGATTACCGTCGAACCGTAGAGAGTGACCACTTTTTATCGGTCGCCGGCAGACCGGGTCGAGTGCGCGTAACCGGTACCCTCTTCAACACAATCGTGATAAACCGCAGGTTCGTTCATCCACTGAGACACTGTTCATGTCCTGCACCTTGCGTGTATCTGCAGGCGCCGTGCTGGCTCTGCTCGCCAGCACGGCCAATGCCGCCATGCCCTCTGCGACACCTGATCCACTGCAGCCTTTGCTGACGACCCTGAACCAACGCCTGAACATCGGCGACCTCGTAGCGCTGACCAAATGGGACAGCGGCAAGCCGATTCAGGACAGCCCGCGCGAAGCACAGGTCATCGCCAATGCCCGGACGCTGGCGAGCGAATACAAGCTTGATCCCGAAGAAGTCGCCCAGTTGATCGCCGCGCAAATGGAAGCGAACAAACTGGTGCAGTACGGGCTGCTGGCGCAATGGCAGGCGGCAGGTCGCGCGCCGGACACGCCGCGCCCGGATCTGGCGAAACAGATTCGCCCGCAACTGGACCAATTGCAGAGCCGTCTGCTGCGCCAATACGCCGACTTCGTCCCTTATCGTCGTGACCCTGATTGTCCGGTCTGGCTGGCCAGGGCGCGTCAGGGTCTGACCCACGATGCATTGCACGATCTGGCCCTGACCCGCGCCACCGGGGAGCTGTGCATTCGGGCGGCGGGCCTCTGAATCGCGGGTTCCGGCACACATCGCTGGCGTCGATAGTCACCATCACGCCAATGAAGTTCTCATAAAAAATCCGCGGCGTAACATCGGCTCCAGACAAACCAACTACACCCCGGAGCACACGATCATGAAACGCCAAACCATCCTCGGCATCGCTTTCTCGGTTCTCGCAGTCAACGCTTTTGCAGCAACGCCCGCTCACACCCTGGTCGCTGAAGGCGGCTCGGACAAGTTGATAGAAAGCCGTCTGGCTGAAGGTGGTTCTGATCGTTTGCTGGAACGTCGCGTTGCCGAAGGTGGCTCCGATCGTTTGCTGGAACGTCGCGTTGCTGAAGGTGGCTCGGATCGTCTGCTGGAACGCCGTGTTGCTGAAGGTGGCTCGGATCGTCTGCTGGAACGCCGTGTTGCAGAAGGTGGCTCGGATCGCCTGATCGAAAGTCGCAACGCCTGAACCAATGGTTCTCCCCGGAAGCCCGGCCTGATCAGCCGGGCTTTTTTCATCTCGATTTTTTGCAGTTGTGGCTTGTTTCAACACAGGCCGTCAGCAATGACGACGCGGTAGCGAGCACTGGCGAAAGCTCCGACAACAAGTGACCGAATCGACTGACTGGCAGCCCGACGCTCATTGCGCATACCATGCGCCGACAACTCCAAAACAGAATTCGCCCGCCCATGCTCAAAGCCAGTCTGCGAAGCCACCTGACCCTTTGGTTTGCCGGTTTGTCCCTGTTGACACTGGTGAGCGTCGGTTTCTATGTCGGTCATATCGCCACCGAACAGATGAAACAGGCCAGCGGCAATGCGTTGTTGAATACCGCGCGTTCGGCAGCGACGTTGCTCGGTGATCAGTTGCGCGAGCGCCAGTTGGAGGTTTACCTGCTCAGCCGCGCGCCGCACCTCGAACGGGGCGATCTGGACAACCCGGCGATTCTCAAATCAATGCAACTGCGCACCCAGGCCCGTGCCGAATATGCGTGGATGGGCGTGACCGATGCTCAAGGTCAGGTGCATCAAGCGGTCAACAATCTGCTGGTCGGTCAATCGGTGCAACAGCGACCATGGTTTCAGGCCGGTCTGCGCGGCGAGTACACCGGCGATCCGCACGAAGCCGTGTTATTGGCCAAACTGCTACCGGGAATGCCCAACGGCGAGCCGCTGCGTTTCATCGACTTCGCCGCACCTATCCGCAACGCCGACGGCCAGCTGATTGGTGTGCTGGGAGCGCACGCGCACTGGAGCTGGGTGACCCACATCGTCGAGTCCGCGGCGTTCTCTCATAAAAACACATCGCCGGATATCGAGGCGCTGATCATCGATCACGACGGCAAGGTGCTGTACCCCGAAGCGCTGGTGGGCCAGCAACTGGCGGTGAATGATGCGAAGTCGTCGGGCTGGTCGGTTGGCAACGGTTACCTGACCAGCATGGTCAGCGTACCGACGCCGCCGAGTACCGCGCTGTCCTGGTCGATCGCCGTACGCCAGCCGTTGGACACTGCCCTTGAGCCGGCGCGTCTGCTGCTCTATAAATTGTTGCTGCTGGGCGTTGCGGCGGCGGTCGGATTCGCCCTGGTGGCGTACTACCTGGCGCAATACCTGAGCCGCCCGATCGAGCAACTCGCGCACTCGGCCAAACAGGTACAGAACAAGCAGCCTGGCGCACACTTCCCGTTACAGCACCCGGTACTGGAAATCGCCCAGCTCGGTCAGTCGATCGACGCCATGACCCGGTCGCTGCTGGCCAAGGAACGCGAGTTGCAGGAAGCGAACGCCTCGCTTGAAGCCATCGTCACCCAGCGCACCGCCGCGCTCATGCAGGCCAACGCCGAGCTGTTGAACCTGGCGACCCACGATGCGCTGACCGGTGTCTACAACCGGCGTCGCCTTGATGAAAAACTCAGTGAATACAGCCTGCTGTTCCGCCGTACCGGGCGACCGTTTGCCCTGTTGCTGGTCGACGCCGATCACTTCAAGCGCATCAACGATACCTACGGCCATGCGATTGGCGACGACGTGCTGCAGCAGTTGGCGCAGATCATTGAGGTCAACGTCCGCGCCACCGATTTCGTCGCCCGTTACGGCGGCGAGGAGTTCGCCGTGCTGCTGCCGGAAATCGCCCAGCCCGATACGCCGGACGTGGTCGCGGAGAAAATCCGCGCCGCCGTGGCCCAGTCGCACTTCCCCAACATCGGACAGGTTACCGTGAGCATCGGCGTCGGCCTGGCCGATCCGGCGGACAACAGCCACGCCATGCTGATCAAACGCGTCGACCAGCAGCTATATCAGGCGAAAGCGGCTGGACGCAATCAGGTGGCTTGATCAGCCTGAATGCCTTGCGCAATGCCTCGGGATCGATGGCGTATTGCTCGGGTGAATAGCCGATGGGGTTGGCGTCATTGAACACGCGGACGCCATCCCGATTGCGGTGTCAGCGCACAGACAAGAGTGAAGCCTTGCGGGTACAGGCCGTGCATCCCTGCACAGCGCGAGTCGAGTGCGTGCACTCAGGTATTGGTTTTCAACTTGGTCCACAAGCGCGTCGACAACCGCGCAATCGCTGCCGGCAACTCTTCTACCGTGAACAACCGTTGCATCACGTCCTTGGGCGGGTAGATAGCCGGATCCTGCTTCACGTCCGCATTGAGGAACGGCTCGGCCGCCGCATTCGGATTGGCGTAGTGAATGCTGTTGCTGATGTTGGCCACCACTTTGGGGTCGAGCAGGTAGTTCATGTAGGCGTAACCGTTCTTTTCATGCGGCGCGCTTTTGGGCATGACCACCATGTCGAACCACAAGGTCGTGCCTTCTTTCGGAATCGAGTACGCGATGTTGATGCCGTTCTTCGCTTCCTTGGCACTGGCGGCAGCCTGAACGATGTCGCCGTTGAAGCCGATCACCGCGCAGACGTTGCCGTTGGCCAGGTCACTGATGTACTTCGAAGCGTGGAAGTACTGAATGTACGGGCGAATTTTCAGCAAGGCCTGTTCGGCCTGTTTGTAATCCGCTGGCTCATGACTGTGCGCTGGCAAGTGCAGGTAGTTCAGCGTGATCGGCAGCACCTGTGTCGGGTTGTCGATGAACGCCACGCCGCACTGGCTGAGCTTCTTGATGTTTTCTTCGTTGAAGAAAAAGTCCCATGACTGGGTGACATCGGTGCTGCCGAAGATCGCCTTGATCTTCTCGACGTTGTAACCGATCCCGGCCGTGCCCCACATGTAGGGGTAGCCGTACTGGTTGCCGGGATCGTTGACTTGCAGCTTTTGCAGCAGCACCGGGTCGAGGTTTTTCCAGTTCGGCAGTTGCGCCCTGTCGAGCTTCTGAATCGCTCCGGCCTTGATCAACCGCGAGAGAAAGTGGTTCGACGGACTGACCACGTCATAACCGGTGTTGCCGGTCATCAATTTCGATTCCAGCACTTCGTTGCTGTCGTGAATGTCGTAGGTAGTCTTGATCCCTGTGGCCTGGGTGAAATTGGCCAGGGTGTCCGGGGCGATGTAGCTGTTCCAGTTGGAAATGTTGACGGCTTCGTCGGCACAAGCGGCCGTGCTGGCCGCGAGCAGAATCGCCAGGGAAAGTGGATTGACGCGCATGGTCTGTCACCTGTGTTGAGTGGCTTTTGTTGTTGTTGTGCGGTAGACGAATATTCAGCTTTCTGTTCTGGCCCTGACTGCCTCCACGCGCATGCGAAGCATGGCACCGATGTCGAAAAAAGGTCGCGGCGGCAGCCAACCGGGTTCGGCCCGTTGCATCACCGATTGCAGCAGCGGTGAATCAACGCCGGATGCCAGTTCCGCCAGTAAACGCCCCCACAGCGTGCCGCGCGCCACCCCTGAGCCATTGCAACCGGCCACGGCAAACACGCCCTCTTCCACGCGCTGGAAAAACGCCTGACCGCTGCGGGTCGCGCTCAAGTGACCGCTCCAGGTGTATTGCAGGTCTTGCTCGCCGAGGAACGGAAAGCGCCGTTGCAGGCCGCGAACATGGTGCTGACGGCGCACTGCCAATTCACTCTCGGACAGGTCCCGCGTGCGGTATTCGGCAGTGTTGCGGATCATCACCCGACGATCCGGCGTCAGCCGCACCGTGGCACCCAACGGCCGGGTCGACAGCACGCCCCACGGCTCGACCGCGCCGATGGCCTGAAACTCCTGATCGCTGAGCGGCCGAGTCAGACTGGCGCTGAGTTCCATCGGGAAGGTACTGCTGTCATGGATTCCGACCCGGGGGATGAAGGCATTCAGGCACACCAGCACCCGTTTGGCCTCGACGCTGCCACTCAGCGCATTGGCCCGCAGTCGCCCGTGGCTCATGCGCTCCAGGCGGGTGATGTCGGTGTGTTCGTAAACCGTGATGTTGCCCGGCAAGGCATTGAGCAGACCTTTCACGTATTTGCCTGGTTGCAGCAGCGCATTGCCGTTGCCGCACCAGATCGCCGCCGTGTAGTGCGGTGTGCCGAGCTTTTGCGCCAGTGCCGCGCCCTGAAGAAATTCAGCGCGGGCACCCAGGGCGCGCAAGGTCGCCAGTTTGGCGTCGACATGGCTGAGCTTGGCGGCGTCGCTGACAGCGAAGAAATACCCGTTGTCACGAAAGTCGCAGTCAATCGCATGGTCGGCGATGCACTGGCGTACGGCGTCGCTGGCCGCACGGGAAATCGCGGTGTCGATTTCAAACCCGGCAAAGCCTGGTGCGCCGATCAATTCACTGTCGGCGGGATGCTCGTGGGCCACGACAAATCCCGAGTTACGCGCCGAAGCGCCTTGCGCCGCGCGCTGCCGATCCACTACCACGATGCGCGCCTGCGGGTGCATTTGTGCCAGGTTGTGCGCGGCGCTGAGACCGGTGATGCCAGCGCCGATAACCAGCCAGTCGGCGTGTTGCGTATCGCTCAGGCGACCGCGCTGCGGCGAACTGCCGGCCTGCGCGATCCAGCCACATACGTTTTCCATTGCTGACCTCATTCGACTGTCGTTCCACGGCTTGCCTTTCGCCCTGCTCCATGCGTGAATCGCATGAGAAAACTGCAAAGGTCGCCGCCAGAGCTAAAATCTATAAGGTCCTGGCTTGCCCAACCAACGTTATAAAATCATCGAGCCATTCTGAAAACGCATGGATAAAATCCGCCACGTGCCCTCGCTGCAAGCCATGCAGACGCTGGTTGAAGTCGCCCGCTGCGCCAGCTTCACTCAGGCTGCACAGCAACTGTGCCTGACCCAGAGCGCCGTCAGCCGGCAGGTTCAGCAACTGGAAAGCCATTTCAACGTCGCGCTGTTCATCCGCACCAGCCGCAGCCTGCGCCTGACTCCGGAAGGCGAACAGGTTCTGGCCAGCGCCATCAGCATTCTCGACCAACTGAAAACCCTCGAAGAACGCCTCGTCCCGCAGAAGCGCCCGTTCCGTATCCGTATGCACGTGTCACTGGCGGTACGCTGGCTGCTGCCCAGACTCAGCGACTTCTACCTCAGCCACCCCGAGGTCTCGCTGGCGATTGAAACCGTTGCCACCGAAGTCGTCGAACCGGCCAGTGACAGCGACGCCTACATCCTTTATCTGTCGCAGCCGTCCGCTGGCGCGGATTGTCTGACGCTGTTCGAGGAAACCCTGGTGCCGGTGTGCGCGCCCAGCCTTGCGGGGGCACCCCGGTCAGTTGATGAGTTACAGCGTTTCGCCTTGCTGCATCGCTCGGCCGATCGGCAGGCCTGGATCGAATGGCTGGCAGCCAATGACGGCCAGCCGCTGGAGCGCTACCGGCACATCCCGTTCAACCTCGATGAGTTGGCGCTGGATGCGGCGGCGCGAGGTCTGGGCGTGGCGGTGACGGACATGACGCTCGCGGCGGAGTCCATCGAGCGTGGAGTGTTGGTGGTGCCGTTTGGGCAGCCGTTGAAGACCGGCGGAATTTACGCGTTGTGCCTGCAGCCGGCAGCGGCTTCAAATCCGGCGTGCGAGGTGGTCATGCAGTGGTTTGCCAGGCAGGCCGAGCACCATCTTTAATCGGAGAATTGCTGCAGATACGCCAGCAGGTTATCAATTTTCTCCTGATCACTCAGGCCCCAGAAAATCATCCGCGTGCCCGGCACCACGCCTTTGGGGTCTTTCAGATACGCAGTCAGCGTGTCGCGATCCCAGGTCACGCCAGAGTTTTTCATGGCGTCGGAATACACGTAATTGGCCGAGGTTCCGGCCGCTCGACCAATGATGCCGTTGAGCTGCGGGCCGAACCCCGGACGGGCGTCCGGCCCCACCTGATGGCAGCCGCCACACAGACGCGGGAAGATTTTTTCGCCAGCGCCTGGGTCGCCTGCGGCGCGGGTGGTCGAGCTGAACAGAACCGCGGTGGCGGTCAAGGCTAGCAAGAGTGCAACGGTGTTTTTCATCTAAGGTTCCGGAACGGCTTGAATCTGGCTGCGCAAGGGTAGCATTTGTACTCAGGGTCTCGTTTTACAGGTAAGCAGCGATGATCCTCCTGACAGTGATCAACGCCTGCTCCAACACATCCATTTCCACCGACCCCAGCGCCAGCCGAATCGCATGCGGCACATGCGCCGATACCGCAAACGGCTCGGCCGTGGTCACCGAAATCTGCTCGTGCATCAACTCCACCACGATCTGATCAGCGCGCACGTCTTCCGGTAATGGCAGCCACAGGAAGTACGAATTCGGATGGGCAACGCACGGCAAGCCTTTGAGCAACCGGACGGCCAGTGCCTGGCGGGCCTGAGCGTCGCTGCGCTTTTGCGCTTCCAGCTCGATCACGGTGCCATCGTCAAGCCAGCCACAGACAATCGCGGTCATCAGCCCCGGCGTGTTCCAGGTGGTTGCGCGGATAATCCGCTCCAATGCCGGCACGCTGGCTGCAGGTGCGGCGATGAAGCCAACGCGCAGGCCGGTGGCGATGTTCTTCGAAAGACCAGAGACGTAAACCGTGCGCTCCGGCGCAAGATCAACCAAGGGCCGCGGCGGGTTTTCCACCAGAAAGGCGTAGGCCGCGTCTTCGATGAGGGTCAGATCATGCCGCCGCGCGATGGCTACCAGTTCCTCGCGCTGCGCAAGCGGCATCACCCAGCCCAGCGGATTGTGCAGGGTCGGCATGCTGTACACGGCACGTACCGAACGACTGCGACAGAGTTTTTCCAGCGCTGGCAGATCCGGCCCGTGCTCGTTGACCGGGATCGCCACCACTTCCAGATGCAACGCTTCGGCCAGCACCTTGAACCCGGAATACGTCAACGCATCGGCGGCAATCACGTCGCCGGGCTTGAGCAACGCCATCAGCGTCACCGCCAGCCCCTGCTGGGCACCGTTGACGATCAGCACTTGCTCGGCATCCACCGTCACCCCGCGACTGCGCAAATGCCGGGCAACCGAGGCCCGCTCATGGGCACGACCGGCATGCGGCTGATAGCGCAACAAGGCTTCCAGGTCACCGGACAATGCCAACTGACGCAAGGCGCTGCGCAACAACTGCGTCTGACCGGGCAACGACGGGTAGTTGAAATTGAGGTCGATCATGCCGGCCGCGACATCTTTCTGATCGATGCCCTGCCCCGGTGACAACGAAGTTTCACGCACAAAAGTACCGCGCCCGGTTTCGCCGCTGACCAGCCCCATGGCTTCGAGTTCGGCATACACCCGCGAGGCCGTGACCAGCGCCAACCCTTCCTGCGTGGCCAGCTGCCGGTGCGTCGGCAGTCGCGTGCCGGGGGCCAGTCGACCGGTGCGAATGTCGGCGGCGTAAGTGTCAACGAGGGTCTTGTAACGGGAACGCGACATGTCGGGATGTATCCATGACAATTTTTTGATTGTCCTGATTCTCGATCATAGGATTCTCTCAAAGCAACCCACAATGAGCGTGAATCGTATGGAACGGACTTCGAACCTGAGCAACCCTGCACTGGAAAAAACCAGCGGATGGATCAACGGCTTTATTGGCGTGGTGTTCTTCAGCGGCTCGCTGCCGGCCACGCGCCTGGCAGTGCTGGAGTTTGACCCGGTGTTTCTCACCGTCGCGCGTGCGGCCATTGCCGGCGTGCTGGCCGTGGCGTTGTTGTGGTTGTTCCGTGAACGGCGACCGGCAAGGGATCAGTGGTTGTCATTGGTCATCGTGGCATTGGGCGTCGTGCTCGGCTTCCCGCTACTGACGGCGCTGGCCCTGCAACACGTGACGTCGGCACATTCGATTGTGTTCGTTGGCTTGCTGCCGCTGGCGACTGCGTTGTTTGGTGTGTTGCGCGGTGGCGAGCGTCCGCGCCTGGTGTTCTGGATCTTCTCGATCCTCGGCAGTGCGCTGGTGGTTGGATTTGCCTTGTCGCAAGGGCTGTCCGCCTCGCCCACCGGTGACCTGCTGATGCTGGCCTCGATTCTGGTCTGTGGCCTCGGTTATGCCGAAGGCGCAAAGCTGTCGCGCACGCTGGGTGGCTGGCAGGTGATCTGTTGGGCGCTGGTCTTGTCGCTGCCATTGATGGCCGTCGCGAGCCTGTGGCTGGCGCCGCCGTCGTTCAGCGGCATCAGCGTGTCGGCATGGGTCTGCCTGGGCTACGTTTCGCTGTTCAGCATGCTGATTGCCTTTGTGTTCTGGTATCGCGGACTGGCCCAAGGCGGGATCGCGGCCGTCGGACAGTTACAGTTGCTGCAACCGTTTTTTGGCCTGGCCTTGGCAGCGACGTTACTGCATGAGCACGTCAGCATCGGCATGCTGGCGGTGACGGTAGGCGTCATCCTCTGCGTGGCCGGGGCCAAGAAATTCGCCCGGTAGTCCTCTTTGGGATCCCACTGGGGATTAGTGACTGATGAAGAATTGGGGGCTGGCCGAGATCGAAGGGTGGGAGTGGGCTTGCTCACGAAGGGGGCGGTACATCCGGCATCATTGTTGATTGATCTGACGCCTTCGCGAGCAGGCTCGCTCCCACAGGGGCCGGCGTATCCGGCATCGATTCTGATTGACCTGACGCTTTCGCGAGCAAGCCCGCTCCCACACTGGATTGGTGGTGGATGAAGGATTTGGGGGCTGGCCAAGATCGAGGGTGGGAGTGGGCTTGCTCACGAAGGGGGCGGTACATCCGGCATTCATGTCGACTGATCTGACGCTTTCGCGAGCAGGCTCGCTCCCACAGGGGCCGGCGTATCCGGCATCGATTCTGATTGACCTGACGCTTTCGCGAGCAAGCCCGCTCCCACACTGGATTGGTGGTGGATGAAGGATTTGGGGGCTGGCCAAGATCGAGGGTGGGAGTGGGCTTGCTCACGAAAAGGCCGGCATATCCGGCCTTGATGTCGACTGATCTGACGCTTTCGCGAGCAGGCTCGCTCCCACAGGGGCCGGCACATCTGGCATTCATGTCGACTGATCTGACGCTTTCGCGAGCAAGCCCGCTCCCACACTGGATTGGTGGTGGATGAAGGATTTGGGGGCTGGCCAAGATCGAGGGTGGGAGTGGGCTTGCTCACGAAGGGGCCGGCGTATCCGGCCTTGATGTCGACTGATCTGACGCTTTCGCGAGCAGGCTCGCTCCCACAGGGGCCGGCATATCCGGCATTCGTGTTGACTGGCCTGACGCCTTCGCGAGCTGGCTTGCTCCCACAATTGATCAGTCGTGTTCCACTCCGGCGCGTTTCAACAGTTTCTTGCAGCGCTCGGACAGGTGAAACACCTGCAACTCCTTGCCAGCCTTGGCGTAACGCTCGCGCAAGGTTTTCAGCGCGGCAATCGCCGAGTAATCGACAAAGCTCAGATGCCGGCAATCCAGCGTGACTTTGGCTGGGTCATTGGCCGGGTCGAACTGGTTGAGGAACGGCGTGGTCGAGGCAAAAAACAGCGTGCCGTGCAGGCGGTAGAGTTTGCTACCGTCAGCTTCGAGGTGCGCGTCGGCGTACAACTCACGGGCCTGCTGCCAGGCAAAATTCAGCGCAGCGATGATGATCCCGCACAGCACGGCAGTAGCCAGGTCGGTGAACACGGTGATGGTGGTCACCGCGATGATCACCAGCACATCGTTGAGCGGCACTTTGTTCAGCACCCGCAACGAGGCCCAGGCGAAGGTCTGCTGCGACACCACAAACATCACGCCCACCAGCGCCGCCAGCGGAATACGCTCGATCAGCGGCGACAGAAACAGGATGAACAACAGAATCAGCCCCCCCGCCACTACCCCGGACAAGCGCCCGCGTCCGCCGGAGCTGAGGTTGATCACAGTCTGGCCGATCATCGCGCAACCGCCCATGCCACCGAATGCGCCAGAGACCATGTTCGCCGCACCCAGCGCCACGCACTCGCGATCCGGGTAGCCACGGGTTTCGGTGATTTCGTCGGTGAGGTTGAGGGTCAGCAGGGTTTCCAGCAGGCCGACCAGCGCCATCAGAATCGCGTACGGAGCGATGATCTGTAGAGTCGCCAGGTTCCACGGGATGTCCGGCAGCGCGAAGCTCGGCAGGCCGCCGGCGATATGCGCCATGTCGCCAAGGGTTCTGGTCGGTAAACCGAACAGGTAAACCAGCAGCCCCACACCAAGGATCGCCACCAGTGCCGGCGGCACCGCGCGGGTCAGGCGTGGCAAGAGGTAGACGATGGCCATGGTCAGCAGCACCAGCCCGGTCATCAGGTACAGCGGTGTGCCGCTGAGCCAGTGTTCGCCGCTCTTGAAGTGCTCCAGTTGTGCCAGCGCGATGATGATCGCCAGGCCGTTGACGAACCCGAGCATCACCGGGTGCGGCACCATGCGCACCAGTTTGCCAAGGCGCAGCAAGCCGAAGGCCATCATGATCAAGCCGCCGAGCAGCACCGTCGCCAACAGGTATTGCACCCCGTGCTGCACCACCAGCGCAACGATCACCACCGCCATCGAACCCGCGGCCCCGGAAACCATCCCCGGCCGGCCGCCAAACAACGCGGTCAACGTGCAAATGGTAAAGGCGCCGTACAGGCCCATCAGCGGATTGAGGTGGGCCACCAGCGCAAATGCAATGCATTCGGGCAACAAGGCAAACGAGGTGGTGAGTCCGGCCAGGACATCGGCGCGCAGACGTATCGGTTTCATGGCTTACCTGACTGAGCGGCCGACGAGCGTGGCCGCGGATGTTCGTATAAAAGCGGGGGGCGGATGTTACGGAATAGTTTGGAATCGGGCCAGCGATCGCTGACACCCGTCGACTCGCGATTTATGCTGACGCGCTTCTACCACCATCGAGTACGACCATGACTGCATTGCTGAGTGCCCGCGACGTTTGCCAGCGCCTGCGCGAGGCAGCGCTGGGTGTACTGAAGTTCGAAAGATGCATGACACCCGCCGACGGCGGACTGGCTGCGGTCGATATCGAGGGCTGGCGTCTGTTGCTGGATGTTGAGGGTGGGCGCTTGCATCACTGTGACCATTGCCGCTGTCCGGACGGCCGCGAATGGCGGTTCGACAGCCGTTACGGCACCGACCCGGTGAATCTGCTCAGCACCTGGGAGCTGGCACAGATCGAGAGTCTATTGAAGCACTGAGCGCTTCATGGGCGAAGACGGTTGCCCAATGATGGCACTCTGCCCATAATTCGCCCCCCTTTATTCCGCACGCAAGGAAACGCCGTGAAAAAGTCTCTGTTGTTGATCCCGATGCTGGCCGTGCTGCTGCAAGGTTGTGGCATGACCATGACTCGCTATGAGCCAAGCTACGAAAACGTTCAGAAGCTCAAGCAGACCCCTCCCCTGCATGCGATCAGCAATCCGCAAGTGAGTGCCGAGTCCGGCGAGGGTTCGCTGACGGTGCGGGCCAACCCGGTGCGCTCGCCGTCCGGCAGCATCCCGGCGCACATTCAGGACGCCATCACCGAAGAGCTGCGCAAGGCCGGCCTGCTTGATCCGCAAGCCCAGCGTCAGCTGAAAGTGCTGGTGGTGAAGAACAACTTGTCGGCCGGCATGGGCACAGGCGATGGCGAACTCGCTGCACGCTTCACGCTGCTTGACGGTCAGCACGTGGTCTACGACGCGACCAAGAATGTCAGCAGCCAGTGGAGCAGCAGCTTCTTCGGTTTCATTGCGATTCCGAATGCGGTGAATGCCTACAACCCGATGCTGCGCGATCTGCTGAAGGAACTGTACAGCGATCCTCAGTTCATTCAGGCCCTGAAATAAGGGCAAAAAAAGAGCCGCGATTGCGGCTCTTTTTTTCGCATCACGCCCGTGGAATACGAGTCTCGAGCGCCGAGTATTTAAGGTGGTTGTTGTCGATCATTTGCTTGAGCAGCGCATTGACCTGACGGGCGAACGTGTCATTGACCGCCGCCTTCGGGGTATTGCCCATCAGCGGAATGAACCAGATGCCGATCCAGGTACCCACCGCATCGTGGTTGCTCGCGGTGGTCAGGGCCTGACCCGTTCCGTCCACGGCTTCGAGGCTCATGGTGTATTGATCAGTGCCGTATGCCGGGATCACCCCCAGACTGAAACCACTGATGAAGCCCAGCACCATCGAACCGGCATTCGGCGGATGGTTGTACATTTTCAGGCGCAGGCTGTAATCGCCCGGTTGCTTCTGGAACTCGTCCAGCGTGACACGGCCAAACAGGCCGGAATCGCTCAGAATCTTTTGCAGCTCTGGTTTGAGCTGGTCACGTGCCTGCGGCACCTCTACAGCCGAAGCGCTTTTCGGCTCGCCCTGATAGAAGTCGAAATCCACATAGACATTGGGCTTGTTGGCGTAGCTGGCCATCGATGGCAGTTTGACCGGCGCCACTTCGTCTTTGGTGAAACTGGCACAACCACCCAGCGTAAACACCAGGCCCAGCGCCAGGATTTTCCCGAATTGCATATTGTCTTCCCTATCTGAACCGAGCCAAGTGATATCAAAGAGCCTCCATTGCGGAGGCCGGGCGGATTCTAGAGAGAGCAGTCGCTTGAGGAAAGACTGAATCGGGAAATTTACACAAAAAGTCAGTCAGTCCTGCCGCAGATCGAGCATATAGGTGTAATAACCGCTATCACGCACATAACCCAGTGACTCGTACAACCCCTGCGCGGTGAAGTTGTCGGTAGCGGTTTCCAGCACCAGCCCTTTGGCGCCGGTCTGCAGCGCAAAGTCGCGGGCCGTGTTCATCAGCAATCGCCCGGCCCCGCGACCACGGGCGGCAGGCGCGGTGAACAGGTCGCTGAGCAGCCAGGTGCGGTGGGCATCGATCGAGGAAAACGTCGGATACAACTGTACAAAGCCCAGCGCTCCGCCGTTTTCATCCTGCGCAAGAAAAATCGCCGACTCATCGCCGGCCATGCGCTCGGAAATGAACGCTCGCGATTGCGCCAGATTCGACGGCTGCTGATAGAAACCGCGATAAGCGTCGAACAGCTCTGCCACCGCCTCCAACTGAGCCGTGGTCGCGCGCATTACCTGAATAGTCATATCCCCTCCCCGTTATTCCAATGATCGAACCAGCATAGCGCTGTCCGACGAGTTAGCTGGCCTCACCGCTATATAGTTTTGTATATTGCGAAACCGAATTCGCCAGAACCTGCCCATGCCATCCACTCACATCGTATTCCCATGAGCGCCATCCGCGTACGCAACGAGCAACTGATCCTCACCGCCGCCAGCGAGGAGTTTGCCGCCAACGGCTTCGACGCGACCCAGACACGCGACATCGCCGCCCGCGCCGGCGTGCCCAAGGCCAACCTGTATTACTACTTCCAGACCAAGGAAAACCTGTATTGCAAAGTCCTGCTGGGGTTCGTCGAACCGCTGCTGGAAGCCTCGGCAGCGCTGCGTGAAAGCGACGATCCGCTGATTGGCCTGCGCGCCTATGTCGCCGCACGCATCCGCATCGCCCGCGAGCATCCGGCGATTGCCAAAGTGTTCAGTGGTGAACTGCTGCTCGGCGGTCGACAGTTGCCGGACGAATGCCGTGACCTGCTGCACGCCGAAGCCCGACGCAACGTCGACTGCCTGCGCAGCTGGATCGAGCGCGGCTTGCTGGCACCGGTGGACCCGGAGCATCTGATGCTGTTCATCTGGTCGGCAACCCGCACCTACACCAACATCGGCTGGCAAATGGGCTGCATCACCGGGCGCCCGGTGCCGCAGGATGAGGACTACCAAACGGCAGCGGATACGATTACGCGGATGGTGCTGGAGGGGGTGGTGTCGGAGCCGGTGGCGAGTGCGCGAGGGTGGATGTTTGCGACTTGAGCCAAGCGGGGCCTGCAGGGCAGCCCCGTCGATGTGTCGCTCAGTCCCTCGCGGTAGAGAATCAGGGCATGAAATCCAGCGGCAAAGTCTCACCGTTTGCTATTCGCTTATGCCAGGCAAGCAGCGCTTCGGGCACACGTTTTTTCCATTGCGGTACGTTGGTGTAATAGCGGGCACGCAATTGACGCTGCTCATCGAACACCAATAACACGAGCCATATCCGAGCGTCCGGCGCTCGCATCAGGATGCCTGCATTGGTATTGGCCAGCCCACGTAACCAGAACTCATCGACCTGAGCATCCGGCACATCGCTGGAAGCCTCGCCCGTCACCATCGAGCCGCTGTTTTGCAACAACGTCTGATAATCGCCTTTGAGCAGCGTGTGCAACAGCTCGTTTTCCTGCTCAGTCCGCGCCACCCCCAGACTGAGCAGGTCGTAATCAATCGACAGTGACTGTTCCGACGCCACGTAGCGCCCGCCGTAATAAACCCCCATACCACCACCGCAAGTAGGGTCTGCACCATCTTGTGCAATGTCCAACAGTCCATTGAATGCGCTGAATTTCAACGAACAGTCGTCTTGGGCATAGTGCGCTTCGCTGCCCTCAATGGTGGCGACGCCATCCATGTCGCCGGAGTTGGCGCCGGCCACGCCTGAAATATCAAAGGCGATATGAGTGGCATCGATACGCTTGGTATTCACCACAACCGCCGCTGAAACGCCCCATGGAATGAGCTGCCAGGTCGCATCCCAATTGAAGGGTTTTGTCATGAACTCCAGGGCCTTGAGGCGCATCAGGTATTGCCGGCGCAAACAAGCAACCTCCGCAGCACATTCATTGCGTTGCTTCAGCCAGCCTCGTTGATCGACCTTCAAGGCTTTCGAATCCACAACGTTCGGCAACGTAGCACGCCACAGCGAGCCCAGTTTCTCATCAAGATTCGAGATATAGGGATCAGAGCAAATGGTTTTTTCAGCCGGACTGGTGGCGCTAGCGCAATCGAAACTGCTGGCGTGTACAGCGGGAATGAACATCAGGGACGCCAGCAGAAAAACGTGGCGGGGTTTCAAAGACAACATCGACAGATTCCATTCTTCGGGGCGGCGGCATTATGCCAGCGAAGTGTTGTCAGTGCTGCCACCTTCGCGAGCAGGCTCGCTCCCACAGGGTACTTATGCCGGACAGGGAAACCTGCGAACACCACACATTATTGTGGGAGCGGGCTTGCTCGCGAAGGCGTCAGGTCAGTCGACATTGATGCTGGCTGTGCCGGCGCATTCGTGAGCAAGCCCACTCCCACTTTTGATCTCGGTCAGCCGCAAATCCTTCATCCACCCACAATCCCCAGTGGGAGCGGGCTTGCTCGCGAAAACGTCGTGCCCGCCAACACATGCGTCACAGGCACACCGCTTTCGTCGGAACGCCGCCCGGAGCAGGCTCGCTCCCACAGGGAATATCCGCGGGCTCTAGAAAACGATATCGGCTGCGGGTTTGACGTCGATACGGCCGGTAGCACCCGTCAGGTGCGCCAGGTCTTTGTTGTGTTCGGCGATGATGTCTTCGGCGCTCATGTTGCCGTTGTCGAGGGTGGAGTGGGCGTCCGCGACGAGCACCACGTCATACCCCAGTTGATGGGCCTGACGCACGGTGGCGTTGACGCAGTAATCGGTTTGCAGGCCGCAAATGATCAGGCGTTCGAAGTCTTCGCCGGGCAGCAGTTTGCCCAGGTCGGTCAGGTAGAACGAATCCGGGGTGGTTTTGCGTACACGCAGGTCCTGCGTATCAGTCAGCAAGCCTTCGGCCAGTTGCCAGCCTTCGGCGCCGTGGGCCAGCGGGCTGTCGTTTTCTTCATGCTGAATCAGCACCACCGGCACACTGGCCTCACGCGCGCGCGTGCTGAGCTGGTTGATGGTGGCGATGACGCGGTGGATGTCGAAGCACTGGTACTGGCCGGAGCAGAGGACCTGCTGGACGTCGATGATCAGCAATGCGCTAGACATGATGGGCCTTCCTTGATCGATCCTTGAGACGGGGGCGGACCAAAGTCCGCCTCCCCTCTTTTACGCCTGTCAGTAACCCAGTGACAACCCGGTATTGCGCCGTGGATCGTTGGCGCCGTAGAAACGGTTTTTGCCCACCGGCTTACCGTCCAGCGACGGCGCACCGACCAGGATCGCAGCGATATGGTTGGCGTCCTGCGGCCCTGCAAACTTGTGGCCCCAGCTCTCGAGGATCTTCTTCGTGTCGGGGCTGGCGGCGAAGTCTTCGAGGTTGGTTTGCTCCGGCATCCATTGCTGGTGGAAACGTGGTGCGTCGACCGCTTCCTGCAGGCCCATGCCGTAGTCGATGACGTTGAGCATGGTCAGCAAGGTGGCGGTGATGATCCGGCTGCCACCCGGCGTGCCGACCACCATGACCACTTTGCCGTCCTTGGTGACGATGGTCGGGCTCATCGACGACAGCGGGGTTTTACCCGGCGCGATGGCGTTGGCTTCACCCTGGACCAGACCATACATGTTCGGCACGCCGACCTTGGAGGTGAAATCGTCCATTTCGTCGTTGAGGATCACCCCGGTCTTGCTCGCCATCACGCCGGCGCCGAACCAGTCGTTGAGGGTGTAGGTCACCGACACCGCGTTGCCCCACTTGTCGACGATCGAATAGTGCGTGGTGTTGTTGCCTTCATGCGGCGCGACGCCGGGTTTCAACTCGGCGGAGATCCCGGCCATCTGCGGCTGGATCGCGTTGCGCAGTTTGGTTGCGTAGTTCTTGTCCAGCAGGTGCTCAATCGGGTTCTTGACGAAATCCGGGTCGCCCAGATAGCTGTTGCGGTCCACATAGGCGTGGCGCATCGCTTCGATCTGGTAATGCATGCCCTGGGCCGAATGGAAGCCCAGGTCCTTCATCGGATAGCCTTCGAGGATGTTCATGATCTCGCAGATCACCACCCCGCCGGAGCTTGGCGGTGGCGCCGAGACCACGTGGTAGCCACGGTAATCGCACTCCACCGGGGCCAGTTCGCGGGTCTTGTATTTGTCGAGATCGGCCTGGGTGATGATGCCCTTGTTGGCCTGACTGGAGGTGACAATGGCGTCGGCTACCCAGCCTTTATAGAAACCATCGGCGCCTTTTTCAGAAATGGTGCGCAGGGTTTTCGCCAGATCCTTCTGCACCAGTTTCTGCCCGACCTGCATCGGTTCGCCGTTGTGCAGGAAGATCGACCCGGAATCGCGCATGTCCTTCTTGAACACATCGGTGGCGTAGTCCAGCAGATCGACGTCGCCCTGCTCCAGTTCGAAACCGTCTTCAGCCAGTTTGATCGCCGGGGCGATCATGTCCTTGCGCGGCTTGGTGCCGTACTTGCTCAGCGCCAGCTCCATGCCTGACACGGTGCCTGGCACTGCCACGGCGAGATGGCCACGGGTGCTCAGGTCCGGGACGACGTTGCCGTCCTTGTCCAGGTACATGTTGGCGGTCGCCGCCAGCGGGGCTTTTTCGCGGAAATCGAGGAACGTCTTGCGCCCGTCCGCCAGCTGAATGGTCATGAAACCGCCACCGCCGAGATTGCCGGCTGCGGGATAGACCACCGCCAGCGCATAGCCAACGGCAACCGCGGCATCCACGGCGTTGCCACCGTTTTTCAACACATCGATGCCGACGTGGGAGGCCAGGTGTTGGGCGGTGACCACCATGCCGTTCTCGGCGGCAACCGGTGCCACCGACGCAGCGTGGGCCATGAGGCAGCTCAGTGCCAGTGACGTCGCAATCAGCGTTTTGGCCAAAGGTTCGTACTTCATGAGTCGATCTCTTTTATTGTTTTTGGATTCTGTGCAGGACAGAAAGGAACGCTTCAAAAGCAACAAGCAGTATGGCCGCTATTGCGATTTGCGCCTCCTCGATCAGGCAGTATGCTGGGCGCTCTTGCCGTGCCGATCCGGAGTTCTGCCCATGCCCTACACGTTCATCACCCTGCCCTCACCGGTCGGCGAATTGAAGCTGGTCGCGAACGGCGCACGACTGGCGGCCATCCTCTGGGAAAACGATAAACCAGGCCGGGTGCGCCTCGGGCCGATGACGCAAGCGCCGGACGATCCGTTCCTGCAGAAAGCCGCTCGGCAGTTGCAAGAATATTTTGCCGGCAACCGCGACTGCTTCGATCTGGAGCTGGATTTCGTCGGTACCGATTTTCAGAAGAAGGTCTGGGCTGCGCTGCTGACCATCCCTTTTGGCGAAACCCGCACCTACAGCCAGATCGCCGAACAGATCGGCAGCCCGACCGCCGTGCGAGCGGTGGGCGCTGCGAACGGGCGCAATCCGATTTCCATTGTCGCGCCGTGTCATCGGGTGATCGGCGCGTCGGGGAAGTTGACCGGATTTGCCGGAGGGCTTGAGGCCAAGGAGCGGTTGCTGACGCTGGAGGGTGGCCAGTGGTCAGCGATTGGCACAACCGGGGATCTGTTCTGACTCAGGCACTGAACAGGTTATTCATTGCCGCATACTGCAACAGCATGATGGTCTTGGCGTCGCAGATCTCGCCGCGATGGAACGCCGCCAACGCGTCATCAAAGGCCCACTCCAGCACTTCCAGTTCTTCGGTCTCCTCTTCCAGGCCACCACCCTCGCTGACCTTCGACTTCGCGTCGTACTCGGCGATGAAGAAGTGCAGTTTCTCGGTCACCGAGCCAGGGCTCATGTAGGCCTCGAACACCTTCTTCACCTCGTGCACGCGGTAGCCGGTTTCCTCTTCGGCCTCGTCGCGGATCCGCTGTTCCGGCGCCGCACCTTCCAGCAGCCCCGCCGCCACTTCGATCAACAAGCCATCGTGGCCATTGACGAATACCGGCAGCCGGAACTGTCGGGTCAGCACCACGCTGCGCTTGTTGCGGTTGAACAGCAGAATCGCTGCACCGTTGCCACGGTCGTAGACCTCACGGGTCTGGCGCTGCCAGTCGCCATTGTTACGCAGGTAGTCAAAGGTGATTTTTTTCAACAGGTACCAGTCGTGGGACAACACTTGGGTGTCGACAATGTTGACCCGCTTGGCTGTGTCGGACATGACGCATGATCCTTCTGTCATCGCAAAGCCCCCATAGTCGAATAATCGCGCCCACAAAAAAAGCCCGGCAGTGCAGCCGGGCTTGTTTACGGGCGTCAGCGTGGCTTCACAGATCAACCAAATGCCGATCGATGCGCTTGAGCACGCCCTGGATCAGGTTCATCGCACTGTCAGCCCGAAACGGCAGGTTGAGCGACGGCTCGCATATTTCCATCTCCATGATCATCGGCCGGCCGGCATAATCGCGGATCACATCGACCCGGCCATAGAGCAGCGGCAGCTCCAGACCCAACACCTGCGCAGACGCCACAAGCGCGGAAAGCGCCACCGCCTGCTCCTCGGCATCCGCCTCTCGCGGCTGGCGAAACTCGGGGGTCGGAACGTTGACCGTGCCGTCCGCCATGAGCATGGCGCCCTTGCGGATGGAATGGCTGAACGTGTCATCGAAGAACGTCAGGTCCGTCTCGCCATACGTGTCGATGGTGGTGATGTACGGCTGGATGATCACATGCGAACCACGCTGTTGCAGCGAACGGATATGCGCCAGCGCCGCAGCGCTGTCATCGCGGACAAACCGTTTGACCCCGCGCGAATACGAACCGATGGTCGGCTTGACGACAAACTCATGGCTGTCGCTGTTCGCCCGCAGGAAGTCCGCCAGAAATCCTTCGGGAGTATCGTCAGGCGCCAGGAACACGCTGGGAATGATCGGCACGCCGCGCGCAGCAATGTCCTTCAGGTACAACTTGTTCAATCCCCAACGGGCCACGGACGGCACGTTCAACAGGCAGGTCAGTGCGTGCACCTTGTCGCACCAGGCAAAAAACGCGTCGAGGTTTTCAATGCAATCCCACGGTGAGCGAATCAACACGGCGGTGTAGGCCGCCCAATCGATTGATTCATCGTCCCAGAAGCACACATCGGCCTTGATCGACAGTTGCTCGCAAGCCTGGAGCAATGGCGGCATGTCGTAATCGATGTGCAGGTTCGGCTTATCTGTGACGAGTGCAAGCTTAATCATGAAGAATCCCTTCTACTGAACAACAAGAATAAAAACCGCCATTGACTCACCAGGGGATGACGCGGTCCTGATGCCGGTAGGTGCCCGTGGGGCCATCGGCGCCGATCATTGCCAGCGCGACACTGGTCCGCGCGCCCTCCTGCACCTCAAGATCACCGGCACCGTCATTCATGCCGGTTTTGGTATAACCGGGATGTACCGCATTCACCTTGATCGGCGTGTCGCGAAGTTCGTAAGCCAGGTGCACCGTCCACGAATTCACGCCACTTTTACTGGCGCTATACCCCGGCAAGGATTTGAACATCGGTGAATAGGCGTATGAATCAACGTCGGTATGAGTGGTGAGCGATGCCAGCAGGCTGGAGACGTTGACGATGCGTCCGGCCGGGGATTTGTGAATCAGCGGCAGTAAGTGCTGCGTCACCGCGACCATGCCGAACAAGTTGGTTTCAAACGTCTGTCGCCACTGTTCGAGTGGCTGTTGCGAAGGGTTCAACCCGTAGGATTCGATGCGAATCGCGGCGTTATTGATCAGGATGTCGAGCCGACCGAACCGAGCCTCCAGCAGTTTGGCCGCCGAGGCGATGCTGTTTTCATCCGTGACATCCAGCAGGCACGGAAAGGCCTTCAGGCCCATGCCGACCAGCGTATCGCAGGCCTGCGCGACAGCCTGATAATCCCTGCCGCTGAGCACGACCGTCACCCCTTCACCGGCCAGTTGGCGTGCCACCTCGAAACCGATGCCACGGTTGGCGCCGGTCACCAATGCAACCTTGTCAAAATCGTTCATCGTGCAACTCCAGGCGACGCTCCGCCCTGCCCGCAGGAAGGACGGAGCCAATACGATTCATGAAATTTTCCAGCAGTGGCCCGAACGCTTGCAGATCGGTCAGAAAGGCATCGTGCCCGTCACGGCAATCCAGCCGGACAAAGGTCACCTGCGCGCCATCCTGTCCGAGTCCTTGGGCGATGTGTTGCTGTTGGGCAACAGGAAACAACGTGTCGCTCTCGACCCCCACCACCAGAACCTGCTCGAGGCCTACAGTCTGAAAACCGCCCCGGGGGGTTTTCAGGCAGGCATAAAGGTCGATCGCGCGGCTCAGTTGCAAATAACTGTTGGGATCGAAGTCCCGGGCGAATCGACAGGCATTGGCTTGCAGATAATCCTCAACTTCGAAGTCGTGAGCCGTGCCCGCTGATTTCCCTGCCGACTCATCCGGGCGGGCAAATCGGCGATTCAACTCCGCGCCGGAGCGATAACTCAGCAGGCCCATCTTGCGGGCGAGCGTCATCCCGTGAATCGGCCGCGCATCCGGCGAGTACTCGCCACCGGCCCAGAGCGGGTCACTGCGAATGGCTTCCCGCTGCAATGACCGCAAGGCCGTGGACACCGGAAGCGAACTGGCGGCGCCGCAGAGGTTGATGTGATGCCGGACAAAACCCGGATGCCGGGTCAACAGGGCCAGCGCGCACATGCCGCCCATCGAGGTGCCGATCAGGCAGGCCACTTCATCCATGTCCAACGCCTTCATGGCCATGACGATCGTGTCAGCGATGTCTTCGATGGCCAGCTCGGGAAAACGCGACCGGTAAGGTCTGCCGCTCCTCGGGTCGATGGACATCGGCCCGGTCGTTCCCTTGCAACCGCCCAGGTAGTTGAAACAGATCACGAACCAGCGGTCTGTATCTATCGGCTTGGCCGGGCCGGCAAAGTCTTCCCACCACCCGCTCTCAGGATCGCGGGCGACACTGCAGACATGGCTGTTGGCCGACATGCCGGGGAGGATCAGAACGACGTTGTCGCGACGTTCATTCAGTTGCCCGAACGTCTCATACGTTAGCCTGAGATCTTCCAGTACACCACCACGGTGCATTGGAAACGGGCGCGTGAACGCTATGTAATCTGCTGCCGGAAGAGTTTCCACCATGATGCCAATCCCTTAGAACAGGTGCTCTGCGAAGTAACCGTTCCCTGTTACTGATCGAGCGATTGCAGCCAGTCATCGTCGGAACCTTCGGCGATGCCGTCCATCAGGAAAGTCGAGAGATAACGCTCACCGGTGTCCGGAAGCATGGCCAGCAGCACCGAACCTGCCGGCGCGGTCTCGGCAATTTTCAGCGCTGCGGCAACCGAGGCCCCGGAAGAAATACCGACAAAAATGCCCTCTTCCCTGGCCAGCCGTTGAGACGTATCGCGCGCTTCATACTCATTCACGGTCAGGACGGTATCGATGACCGTCTTGTCCATGATGGTCGGCGTGAAGTTGGGCGCCAGCCCCTGGATCTGATGCACGCCCCAGGTACCGCCCGACAGCAGCGCGGCGTTTTCCGGCTCCGCTGCCACGATCTGCACCGCCGGCCGGGCGAGTCTCAGCATCTGGCCGACGCCGGTCAGCGTGCCGCTGGTGCCGAAACCGGTGACGAAGTAATCCAGCCGTTTACCGGCGAAATCGCCGAGTATTTCCGCAGCGGTGGTTTCGCGGTGATAGGAAGGGTTGGCCGGGTTATCGAACTGCCGGGACCTGAACCAGCCGAATTTCTGCGCCAGCTCATCGGCCAACTGATTGCCGCCGCTGCTGCCCAGGTGGGCAGGAAACAGCAGGACCTTGCCCCCATAGGCGCGAATCAGTTTGCGCCGCTCCATGGAATAGCTGTCGGACATCACCGCCACAAAGTTGTAGCCACGTGCCGCTGCCACCATCGCCAGCGCAATCCCGACATTACCGGAGGTGCATTCGGCGATCGTATCGCCAGGCTTGAGCAGCCCCTTGGCCTCGGCATCGAGGACCACGGCCAGTGCCAACCGGTCCTTGACCGAACCACCGGGATTGAACGACTCAACCTTGGCATAGACGGTGACGTGTTCCGGGGCGAGTCTTTGCAACTTGACGATTGGCGTACGGCCGATCGTGTCCAGAATGCTTTCATACAACGGCATGAGCGAGTTCTCCATCAAATACGAATTCAGCAGGGCCGGAGAGATACATCGCGGACAAATCACTCTCCCATGTCACTTCAAGGGTTCCGCCGGGCAGTTCGACATCGACCGAACGGTCGACCCGTCCGGCGCGCGCCAACACCGCGACAGCCGCGCACGCGCCGCTGCCGCAAGCCAGGGTTTCGCCGGCGCCGTATTCGTAAACCTTGAGTTTTATCTTGTTTCGCGACTCCAGCTGTACAAACCCGACGTTGACGTCTGGAGAGAAATACCCGGAGTTTTGCAGGGCGCTGCCGACAGCCGGGATTGGGTAATCCTTGTCCTGGGCATCGATCACCGCGTGGGGATTGCCCATCGATACGGCGGCACACACAAGGTTCTGCCCGGCGACTTCGACCTCGTAATCCGCCTGCGGCTCAGTGAAGCCGAAGACCGGTATTGCAGCGGGCGAGAAGTTCGGCGCACCCATGCTGATCTGATAAGTGCCACCCTCCATGACCCGGACCCGATGGGTTCCGGAGGGACTGTCGAGGGTGAACTCGCACGCGTCAGTCACGCCTGCACGTACCAGCCATGCCGCCACACATCGCGCGCCATTGCCGCATTGCCGGGACGACTCGCCCTGTGCAGTCCAGATATCGAATGAGGCGACAGACAACGGATTGCGCGGCGCCTTGACGCCCAGGACCATATCGCCACCGATCCCTTTATTGCGATTCGCCAGGTACTTGCACAGCTCGCGCGACGGATCCTGTGCATTGCGCAGATCCAGAATGATCATGTCATTGCCCGCGCCGTGCATTTTGCTGAAACGCAGCCGCCCAGTATCGGCGGTGTGTTTATGCATGACACACGCTCGCTTCAAGCTGCGCCTTGGACAGGATCGGGTCGACGATATCGATGATGTAGTTCGTCGCACGCTGGGCCGTGGCGGCATCGCAGGAGGCATTGAACTCGGCGATTTCCAGGCCCACGATCTGCTCGAGCGGAATTGCTCCCAGAATCGAGCTGAGTTGTTGTGGCAGCAGGCCGCCGGGCACCGCGTAGTCGGCTGGCACATAACCCGGCTCAAGGGAGTCCCAATCGATGTGCACCCAGACTTTCGATTGTCCGATGGCGCGGCGCACGTTCTCGGCAGTGGCGTCCTGCGGTGCAATCGTGCGCACGTTATGGGCGCTCAACAGTTGGCGCTCTTGCGCGTCGATGTCGCGAGCGCCCAAAAGCACCACGTTCTCCGAGCGTATGCCCGCGCCGCAGCCGCTGTCCCAGAGACCGCACAGCGCAGACACCACCATCCCGCCAAGGTAGCCCGTGTCGGTCGTCGCCGGGATATTGAAATCGCCGTGGGCATCAACCCACAACAGGCACAGGTCAGGGTATTGCCGGGCTGCGGCAGGGATGCTGCCCAGACTGGCCGGGCAGGTTCCGTTGATGACCACAGTGAGCTGCTCTTGCTCCAGCGCGCAGGCCACGGCGCGGTGCAGTGAATCAATCTGCTCACGCCCGGCTGGCAGACTGACCGTCCAGTCATCGGCTGCCGGTTCGCACTTTGCGTTACCGACATACAGCGGCGCTACCGCGTACTTTTCTTCGAGTGCCGAAGCGGCTTTCAATGCACCGATGCGTGTAAAGGCAGTTCGGTCCGCTACCCTGCCGTTGGATACAATCAACTTGAACATCAGGCTTCCTCTTTATTTTTATGGCTGGAATGTTTGAATGGACAAACATCCGTGCGTTCTGCATTTTCTTCAATCAAACCGTATTGCCACCACTCTTTGGCGCCAGATCCAAAACCGCCTAATTGCAAAGCGTGGGGCGCCGAATCATATTTAAGGATGCGTTTACGTATATTCGCCCGAACATTACGTCCACCCACGGTATCGCCGGCAAACACATCAAAGCGTTCACGCGGATTAATCACCAGCGCAAATCTTGACCCCAGGTTTCTGCTCTTGCGTTGTTGATGTGCCGGAGAACTCATATTCACAAACAGTTGCATACCAGCGAAGCACATCGACCAGAACGGAGACTCCGGATCGACATCGACACTTTCCGGCCAGGGACTTTCGTCCAGCCAATGCAGGCTCTGCAGCACGCCCCACCCGGCCGAGTGATAGGCCTGGGCGGTATCGGCGCTAATGGCCTCAGTTGCGAAAAACACGATGAGCGGATAAGCGTCTTCGATTGAACCGCTCCAGGTTCTGGAAAGCGTTACATACTCTTTCAAACCTTCGGCCAGTTTTGCCAGGCCTGTTGCATCCAGCGTTTCGACAAACACAAACTTGATCGCCGATTTCTTGAACGCGTTTTTCGAAAAGATACAGGGAAAATCAGAGCCTGCCTCAAGTCGCTCTGCCAACTCGCCCAAGGCATCTTTCTCCCAATCGGCCCCGCGATGTTTTACATCATCCTGAGAGAGCATGACTCGATAAGAAACTTGCACATCAAAGTTCCGCATACTAATTCCCTTTATGCTGCACAACCTGGAAAGATGGCCGAGCGTGGCATCCAGCCTGACGCGCGCCGCTGACACGCCTGCCACAAACTTGCGTCTGGCACCGACAACTTGATTACTTGATTGCTGTTTTAATCAGAACACTGGCCACAGATCCCGGGCGCTATTCAACGCCCGGCGATTACTCAGGTTTTTGACCGACTTACGGCTGATGAATCGATGAATGCGCGCCACGGCATCCTCCAGATCCGGAACGGCCGCCAGCGTCACCACACGGAAATGATCCGGCTCGGGCCAGTTGAACGCGGTGCCTTGAACGACCAGCAAGCGTTCCGACATCAGCAGCTCAAGGACAAACTTCTCGTCATCCATGATCGGGCAAACCTTGGGATTGATTTTCGGGAACGCGTACAGCGCGCCCATCGGCTTGACGCAACTGACGCCGGGAATATCGTTGAGCAATGCATGTACCCGGTTGCGCTGTTCGAGCAGGCGGCCTTGGGGCAACACCAGGTCATTGATGCTCTGATAGCCTCCCAGCGCGGTCTGGATCGCGTGCTGTGCCGGCACGTTGGCGCACAAGCGCATGTTCGCCAGCATGTCGATCCCTTCGATGTAGCCGGCCGCGTTGTGTTTAGGCCCCGAAATAATCAACCAACCGGAGCGAAAGCCGGCCACCCGGTAAGATTTGGACAAACCATTGAAGGTCAGGCACAGCAGGTCCGGCGCGAGCGAGGCGGTGCTGATGTGCACGGCCTCGTCGTAGAGAATCTTGTCGTAGATCTCATCGGAGAACACCACCAGGTTGTGCTGGCGCGCAATCTCCAGCATCCCCAGCAGTACTTCTCTGGGGTACACCGCGCCCGTGGGATTATTGGGGTTGATGATGACCAGCGCGCGGGTATTGGAGGTGATTTTCGCGCGGATGTCGTCAAGGTCTGGCCACCAGTCCTGCTGCTCGTCGCACCTGTAGTGCACCGCGTTGCCACCGGCAAGACTGACTGCGGCGGTCCATAACGGATAATCCGGTGCAGGCACCAGGACTTCATCCCGGTTGTTGAGCAACGCCTGCAGCGACATGACAATCAGTTCGGAGACGCCATTACCCAGATAGATGTCGTCGATGCCGACACCCTCGATCTGTTTCTGCTGGCAGTACTGCATGACCGCCTTGCGCGCGCTGAACAAGCCTTTTGAGTCACTGTAGCCTTGCGCTGTCGGCAGATTGCGGATCACGTCCTGGAGAATTTCGTCGGGTGCCTCGAAACCAAAGGGGGCCGGATTGCCAATGTTCAACTTGAGAATGCGCTGGCCATCCTCCTCCATCTTTTTGGCCTGCTCGAGTGCCAGGCCACGAATGTCATAACACACACTGTTCAGTTTCAGCGATTTCAGATACTGCACGATCAAACTTCCTTGTTGTTTTTATCAGGACCGCGGCAACAACAATCATCAGGTCCGAGAGACTGCTTTCAATTCCTTGGGCGCAGACTTCGACAGCGCCCGCGACATATTCAGGAAGACAAACAACACGACGATGGGAATCGCGATAAACAGTGCCAGGGCACGAACACCCAGTTCAGGAAACGAACTGACGAACAACCCGTAACCCGCGCCGGCCGCCATCTGGAAAAAGAAAAACTGTCCCGAGGAAATACCGATATCGCGGCTGACACTCTTCAACAGCCCAGCCTGAGTCGCAGGAATCACCATGCCGACCGACAACAGAATGAACACCATCGGAAGCAGCAGCGCTGGCAACACACTGCCAAACACCGACAACAAAATGGCCAGCAAGATACAACCGACCATGCCTACCCTGCTCCCCAGCAACAGGATTTCGTTCAGCGCCCACCGGGTACTCAATGCGCGCGCCAGCGTACTGCCAACGACATAACCGACCGCACACAGGGAGATCACCGCACCGTAGCCGATGCTGGACATTCCCAGTTCGGTCTGCAGCGCGTAAGTCGAACACGACAAAAAGACGAAGTAACTCATCCACACCAGACTGATGCCGGCTGCATAAATCAGATAATCGATGTTTTTGAAGTTATCGGCGTAGACGGCAATGATGCTCCGTCCCGTCGAATCGCTCGCGCCCGGGGATGTCTCGACGCGCCAGAAGAGCAGCAACGCGCCAAAATTGAAGGCCGCCACGCCGCCCATCATCCAGCGCCATCCCATCGTCGGCAGTAACAAGCCGCCTAACAACGGTGCGATACACGGTGTGAGGGCGATGGCCGAGGCCAGGGTCGTGAGTATTCGAAGCCGCCCGCTTTCCGGGTAGTTCGATTTCACAATCAGCCGCGTGGTTACCGTCCCCACACAGCCGCCCAGGGCCTGCATGAAACGCGCGATCGCAAACAGGTGGAAAGAATCCGAGAACGCGGCAAGCACGCAACCGGCAGCGCAAATCAGCAACCCCGAAAGTTGTACGCGGCGGGGGCCGATACGATCGGCAAGAATTCCTGCCAATACCACGGACAACGCATACCCGACCATGTAAACAACGAATGTTTCCTGAATGGCTTCTTGGGGAACTCGAAACTCCTCGGCCAGTTTTGCAACGGTGGGAGTCATCAGGCCGAGCCCAAGCTGCGGCACAATTACAGCTGCCAACAGTGCGGCAGGCAACAGGATTCCGGGACTGCTGGATTTCACGCAGAAAGCTCCTTGAGGTATTGATCACTCGTCAACAAGTGCGGCAGAACCCGGTCAATCTGACGCGTGATCATCGCCAACGAGCTGGTGTAGTAGTGGTTGCCTGCCGCCAGTTGACCCAGGGCATAAATGACATCGCTGGCCTTGCCGCTGCGGTCGATCACCTTGTGCGAACCGAAAGACACATGCAGGCCGCCAAACGGGTGGTGTTGAGCAACGCCATTGTTGACCATCGACGACACCAGCTCGGTCCCGGCCTGGCCTACTCCACCTGTTTCAGATCGCGTGGCGTTGATGACCCAGTCCGAATGACAGGCCCCTGCCTGGTAATTCAGAACGAAACCGCCATCAGGGCACAGCTCCACTTCTTTCAGGCCCGGACGAATAACCAGTTGCCCGGCTTCGAGCATGTTGCGCAACTTGTTGGCTGTGGCCGGTGGCATCGGATTGCACAGGCTCATGAAGATCGAGTGATAGTTGGCCATGTAAAAGCGGCGGTCAGCGGCACTCAGACTGTCCCAGGCCAGCTCGACGTAATCGTTGGCGATATCGATCAGGATGGACAACCACTTGTCGCCATTGGTCGAAGCTTGCAGATGGCGCTCAAGCCGCTCGAACGGCAGTTGGCCGGGTGCCAGTTCGGCCTTGAGTTTTTCCAGATCGACGCCTTGCGCCGTCATTTCGAAGGTGATCAGACCAAGCCACTTCGACCAGGAAATCAGCCCTTCGTCATCGCGAAGTTCTTCGATTCGATCTCGGGTGATGACCTTGTAGGAGAAGTCGTGATGCGGCATGCGGACGGCCGGCAGCAATGCATTGCGCGACAACATGACGATCTTCCCTCGATGCCCCTGGGCGTTCAGAGCCAGGACGGCATCGACTGCGGACAGACTGGAACCAATGATCGACACCTGGTCTTCAACACCAATGGCGGAAAACTTTGTCCACATCGGATAAGGGTTGCCAATGTAGTTCTGGGAACAGGCCAACGAGAAGATATCCGCCGGCTCCGCTGTACCGATACACAGAATCACACGGTCAAACACCTGCTGCGGCCCGTTTTCGATGCCCACGACCGCTTTATCATCATGCATCGACAAACTGGTGACCTTTTGCCCGATAACGCGAATCGGACGTTTCAGTTCTCGTGCCAGAGCAACTTGCTCGGCAAAACAATCGGACAGGTACTCACCGAAATAATGGCGTGGCAGAAAATCATGCTGCGCCAACGCGCTGCCATATTTATGGGTAACCCATCCGACAAAGTGTTTGGGGTCATCACTTTTAACGGACATGAATCTGGCCTGACGATTGATCAAGCCATAATCACCATCGTTTTGATAGGCGCGACCAGGCCCGATTTTCTTGTCGGGTTCATAGAGGGTAATTGCAACATCCATATTGTTCAGCTTTGCGTCTCGCTGCAACGCATCAATTACACTAATCGCTGTTGCTCCACCACCGACTATCGCAATCTTTAGTTGCGGCTCGCGATGATTAGTCTTATTGAGTGTTGACAGTTTTTCAAAAGCAGTCATTGCCGACGATATCCCTATACCAATCCAGTTTTTCTTGACCCCAATGACTCGCGCGTCGCCTCTCAACGCGTTAGCTTGAGCGGCGTTGAGCGTATTTGTATGCCGCGATAAGATGAAGATCCATTAAATGGATTTTGGTGTGTACCACTATGACCAGAGGTAAGCGGCCAATTGGCCTCGATCTAGTCTTGCCGTTCGAATTGACCTCACATTCGCTGTCCACCAAACACCAGCTTTTGTATCGTTTCCTTGAACACCTCATCAGCTCGCGGCGGCTTGCGCCCGGCGAAGCACTGCCCTCCACCCGCACGCTCTCACAAAGATGGGGCGTTTCCCGAGGTACTCTGGAGACGGTTTTCGATCAATTACGCGAAGAAGGTTTCATCCTTCGCAAACGAGGTGCCGGTTCGATTGTCTGCGCGACATTGCCGGACAATCTGCTCGCGGCAGCCAAAACCCCAGAACTGCAAGTCAGGCCTAATACCGACCGGTCATCTGAAACACCTGCGCCAATCACCTACTTACAGCCTTATGTACCGTTTATTTCCAGGCTGGCCGATCCCGGTTTGCTTGAAGAGAAAGATGTGAAGTCGCTCTGCACACCTTCGGCCAAAGACCTCGCCACCGCAGTATCGGCTTCGTCGCTGGGAGGCGATGAAAACTTGCGAAAGTCTATTTGTGATCATATCCAGATCTATCGGGGCATTGATTGTTCGCCTCAGGACATCGTGATCACTCACGGCATCAGGCACTGCCTTGACTTGATCAGTCGGGTACTGGGAAAAGATGCAGTAGTTGCAATGGAAGACCCTGGTTATTACTGGGCAAGGCGAATATTCAATTGTTCCGCCAACACCATCATCGACATTCCAGTCGACAATGCGGGTTTGATCGTTGAAGCGTTGTCTCGAATCAAGCAAGTCCACGCTGTTTATGTAACGCCCTCACATCAGGCCCCGTTGGGCGTTTGCATGAGCATGGAAAGACGCCAGGCACTACTGGCCTCGGCGAAAGAAATGAATGCGATCGTTATCGAAGACGACTATGACAGCGAGTACAACTACGGCAGTGCTCCCCTTCCCGCCATCAAATCGATAGATAAACATGACCGGGTTATTTTCTGCGGCAGCTTCAATAAAACCCTGTTCAGCAACTTTCGCCTGGGCTTCATGGTTATTCCCAGGCACTTGCAGAAGAAAATAATCAACCTTATCGAAGACACCGGGCAGACCCCAGGCATACTCGGCCAGCTTGCGCTCAACCAGTTTCTTTGCACCGGAAAATATGTCCGACACCTGCGGATTTCCCGGCAGACGTATCAGCATCGAAGAGATTTGTTGATCGCCAAACTGCGAGAAAACCCTGATCTGGAAATTTCCGGCGAGCAATCCGGGCTGCACTTTGTGCTGTCACTCCCGGCCGGCATTGATGAAGAAGAGTTCTGCGCACGCGCGACCCTCTTCAACCTCTGCCTGCAACCCGTCTCGGCGTTTACCAGCAGCCACACGGTCAAACCAGGCGTATTGATTGGCTACGCAGCCCTCACTGATGAGCAGATAAACCATGCTGCTGCCTGCCTGCTGGATCTTATCAACTCATTCACTCAAGGCGCCGAACACCACGCTTGAATAAACGACCCGCCCGATGGCCATTCACCTCAGCCCCTTCAGCACTCTGGCTGCACAAAAAAGCCCGGCAGCGCTACCGGGCTTCTTTATTTGCGTTTAACGGGCGAGGCGCGACAACGCGTCATCCGTCTCCTGCGCCGCTGTGCGGGCTCCGTGAATCAGCGGTCCATAACGCCGACTGAATTCCCAGTTGTACGGCACGCGGTCCTTGCTGGCGCCGTTGTCCCAGTTCACCGACCAGGTCATCAGCCCCTTGATCGGCAGACCTTTGATCGCCAGGCGCTTGAGCGCATTGCCCACTGCGGTGCTGTCGATCACATAACCGGTAGCGGCGGCGTCAACGTTGGCCGGCAGGCCGATCACGAATTTGTCTGCCGGGATTTTGGTGAAGCCACGGGTACCGGTCACCAGACTTTCGGTCAGGTAATAGAGGAAGTCCTCTTTCAGCGCGTCGTTGTTCTGCGCGATCCACGCACCGTTGCCGTTGTTGGCTTCCGGCACCCAGACCCCGTCCCCGCCCTGGTTATAGAACTGCGGGGCGATGAAGTCGTAGTAGCCTTCGAGCGCCTGCAGGTAACCGACGTACTTGCCATTGGTGGTCAGGTACGGAAACTCCGGGGCCATGCTGATGATGAAGTGCTTGCCCTGGCCTGCGTAGTGATCCTTGACCAGTTTCAGTGCGGCCGGGAGCACGGTCTTGTTGGCAGCGAAATCAATCGCGCTCTGTTCAAGATCGATGTCCAGTCCATCGAAGCCATAGGTTTCCACCAGGCGGATGATTTCATTGGCCAGCGGCTGTTCTTGTCCGGCACGCAGTTCGATGTGCGCATCGGCACCACCCAGGGAGATCAGTACCGCCCGCCCCTGACTGTTGAGCACGCCGACCTGACGACGAAACTCGGCATCGGAGACGTTGTATGGCTTGAAGGTCGGAATTCCGCTGCCCTTCATGAACGCCACCGCGACCACGTTGTACTCCTTGGGCACTGCCTCCAGCGGCATTTCGGCGAACCGGCCCTGACGGTAGCCGTCACTCGGACCGGCCGGCCAGTTGTGCCAGAAGCCCATAAGGATCTTCTTGCCGGCGATGCTCGGCATTAACGAAGCAGCGTCACCCGCCGCGTTTTGCATCAATGAAAAGTCGATTTTTGACATGTTCTAATCCTTCAGAACCTGTGAATTTGGCGACGTTGCGCCGTTATTTGAAGTCGACGTCGAACGCCTGATAGAACGCGTTGCCCGTGTTGGCGACGATCCACATCAGCACGATGACGTGATGCCCCTTCTTGTTGGCCGGCAGTTTCACTTCGTGATCGACCTTGGCCTTCATCTCACCCGCATGACTGTAGTACGGCACTTGGGTGTAGAAATCCTCGAAGAACGGTTGTGCTTCCAGTTGCGCACGGCTGATGCGCTGCTGCGGATCCCAGCCATCCTTGGTGATCAGCCAGCGATAACCACGGGTGGTGTGCGGCGCGGTGTACACCCAGTTGACCTTGAGAGTCTGGCCCGGGGTGACGTTGAGCAGCGGCCACTCGAATGGGCGATTGAGCTTCTTGCTCATTTCGGCGCTGGTGAAGTTCACGCAATCACGGGCATCGGCCTTGCCGCCACTGAGGACGTAGCCATCGGCCGGCGGCGTGACGCTGTCACTGTCGGAGCCATACGGCGCCGGGAACGGCCCGGCCGCGAGTGCCGGGAAGTTCTTGCCGCCTTCCATTTCGTTGACTTGCCAGCCGGCCAGCAGACCAAGGTCGATGGCGACCGAGCCACGGCTGGCTGGGGAGGTGACGCGACCGTGTCGCAGTTGGGTTTCAGGATTTGCTTGATTCATGTTGTTCACTCCGTTGATTTAAGAACTCTCCTTCCCGAGGAGAGGCCTTCAAGCTAACGGAGGTGGATTTTTTGTCCATCGGCGGTTTTGGCGCAGGCATTCACCCTTGATGGCTGAAAACGCCGAAAATACTGGATGTATATACAGTCTATTGCGACAAAACCCACCCGACGCATGGCTAAAAGACTACACGCCAACGCTGCAAAAACCGCCATTCACCGTTCACGGCAGTTGTGCCTGGTATTCCTTTTCGTATTGGCCGGCGAGCTGTTCCTTTTGTTTGTCGTCGAGCAACTTGCCGGCCATCTGGAAGAACTTCTGCTCTTCTTCCTTGAGATGGTGATGGACCTTGTCCGAGAGCTTCTTCGCGATTGCCAGCCACGCCGGGCTGGACATCTCGGTCTCGTCCAGTTCTTCCATCATTTCATCCATTTCATGGTGCTCGGCGATGGCATGGCGACTGAGGTCGACACCGTTGTCGAACTCCATCAGCGGGATGTAGAAGTGGCGCTCCTCGGCCGTTTCGTGGGCCTGCAGCTCAGCCTTGAGCTGCTGGTAGGCCTCAACCCGTTCGGGGGTGTCGCCGCTGGTTTGCACCAGAATCCTGGCGTAACTGCGCTGGCGGTCGTGGCTTTCGCGAAGGGCTTCGAAAATGTTCATGGAGGGTCCTCATCAACCGCGTTCGGAAATGACGCTGTAAAGGCTAGACCCCAGCGCATCAACGACGGTTCCAAAGGGTTGAGGAAGGACTTGGAACACGCCCTCCGGACAGGATAGGCTGCGAGTTCATCTCACAAGGAAGTTGCACATGACGTTGCGAATCGAGTTGTCGCAGAACCCCACCGAAGAACAACGCAAAGCCATTCTCGAGCCACTGATTGCCTATAACGACGCCAAGACCGGCGGCTCCACGTCGGAACCTTTCGCGCTGATGGTGCGGGATGAACACGACGCGATTCTCGGCGGTTTGTACGGCCGGGTGATTTTCCAGTGGATGTACATCGAGTTGCTTTCAGTGCCGGAACAGGGGCGCGGCCAGGGCATTGGCTCAAGACTGATGGCCATGGCCGAAGAACTGGCCAACGAGAAGCGTTGCCTGGGGATCTGGCTGGACACCTTTGATTTTCAGGCGCCGGAATTCTACAAGAAGCTGGGATTCAGCCAGTTTGGCGAGATCATCGATTACCCGCCGGGGCACAGCCGCCATTATTTCCAGAAGCGGTTGATCGGCTGATCCGCAGGACTCTTCGCGAGCAGGATCACACCTACAGGATGGTGGCAAACGCAAATCCAACGTAGGAGTGAGCCTGCTCGCGATGACGGCAGTTGCCTCAACGCCTGATCAGAGACAGGTCGCCAACGCCGCCAACCGCCGCTTGGCAACAAAGTCATCCTTCTGCACGTAGTAATTGAGCACGGTCCCGGAAGCATCGGTGGATACGTCAACAAACGATTCCGCCGAACGGGTATAAACCGTCGACCCGCCCTTCTTGCCCGGTTGCAGATACGCCCCGGCATCCACGCCGAACACCGCTTCGTCCTGCCAGCCGAATTGCACGCACTGGGCCACGACTTTCTCGGGTTTGTCCGAGGTCAGGACCTTGTAGGGGGCTTTGGTGCGAGAATCGTCCATTACCGATCCCGCGCAGCCGGCCAACACCGTCGCGGCCAGCGCTACCATCAGAATTCGCATTGCATTCGCTCATTCAGAAAAAAGCGGACTGTATCACCGCAACAGGCAAAATCGTTCTGCTTTACTGCATTAATAGCGCGACACGCACGGGCCGCTCCGGCACCCTAGGGTCATCAGCCTCACAAGGAACGCACATGGCGCCCACCGATCAGCGACATGAACAAGCCCTGAAACTGTTTCTCGACGCACGCCCCGAACTGCGCGAAACCCTCGATCATCTCAACCCGCTGCTGGCCCAGGCCAAAGGTGAAACGGCGGCGCAATACCGTGAAGAGCGCCTGCACGAGGCCTTCGAGGCCGAGGCTGAGAATCAAGGCCTGTTCGCCTGGGAATTGACCTTGCTGCTGACGGCGGCAACGCCCGAGGAGTATCAGGCCCAGCGCATGGAGGTGCATCGCGAAGTGGCGGAAATGGCGCACATGAGCTGGGCGGATTATTGCGACCTGTACGGGCTGGAACCCTAACAACCGCTCAAGGATATCGATGCTGCCCTCCACCTCCACTCACCGCGCCACTTCCGGGCATCTGCATCGGCAGAAATGGCGCGGGCGCATCGGTCTGGCACTGGTGGCCAGCCTGTCGGTACTGGCCGGGATGACCGACGCCATCGGCTTCATGGCCAGCGGCGATTTCGTCTCGTTCATGAGCGGCAACACCACACGGCTGGCAGTGGCGATCAGTGTCGGCGATCTGGGGCTGACATTGCGCCTGGTCATCCTTGTCGCCACGTTTGTGCTCGGCAATGCCCTGGGGATTGTGATCGGGCGGGTGGGCGGGCGGCGCACACTGCCGTTGTTGCTATGCATCGCCACCCTGCTCTGCGTGGCAGCCGCGTTGCCATCAGACACGCAACTGCCGGCGCTGCTGGCGGCGATCGTCGCGATGGGCATGCTCAACGCCGCGGTCGAGGAAGTGAACGGGTTGCCGGTCGGCCTGACCTACGTGACCGGGGCGCTATCGCGGTTTGGTCGAGGACTTGGGCGCTGGATGCTCGGCGAACGCCGGAACGGCTGGCGGGTGCAACTGGTGCCGTGGACCGGCATGTTCATCGGTGCGATCCTGGGCGCGGTGCTGGAGCATCATTTCGGGCTTCGGGCATTGTTCGCCAGCGGATTGCTGGCGGCGGTGCTTGGCGTGCTGTCGCTGAGCATTCCGCGGCGCTGGCAACTTGGCTACATGCCACGCTGAAATGCGCTCTTGCGGGAGCAGGCTTGCTCGCGAATGCGCCGTGTCATTCGAAACATCTTTGACTGAACCACCGCTTTCGCGAGCAAGCCCGCTCCCACAGGGGGCATGTGCATGACTTCATAAAGCTTTATCATGAGCGCAGTTTTGCTGATCGAGTCTGTCATGAAATTCGCCATTGCGCTGTTTTCCGCCGCCCATGCGCCCTCCTCTCGCCGCGCCCTGCTGTTCGCTCAGGCAGCACTGGCCGGTGGGCATGAGATTGTCCGGCTGTTTTTCTATCAGGACGGCGTCTACAACGCCTCCGACGCGGTGGTTACCCCGCAGGACGAACTGGACCTGCCCAAACAATGGCGTGCATTCATCACCCAGCAGCAACTGGACGGCGTGGTGTGCATCGCCGCCGCTTTGCGCCGTGGCGCATTGAACGGCGAAGAAGCCAAGCGCTACCAGCGTGAGGCGGTCTCGGTCAGCGCACCGTGGGAACTGTCCGGCCTCGGCCAGTTGCACGATGCGGTGCAGGACGCCGATCGACTGATCTGTTTCGGAGGCGCGTAACATGGCCAAATCCCTGTTGATCATCAGCCGCCAGTCGCCGTGGTCTGGCCCTGGCGCCCGCGAGGCGCTGGACATCGTGCTGGCCGGTGGCGCGTTCGACCTGCCGATCGGCCTGCTGTTTCTCGATGACGGCGTGCTGCAACTGGCCGCCGGGCAAAACGCCAAGGCCTTGCAGCAGAAAGACCTGAGCGCCAACCTGCAGGCGCTGCCGATGTTCGGCGTTGAAGAGTTGTTCTATTGCGCCGACAGCGCCAGCGTGCGTGGCCTGAGCGATCTGTCGCTGGACGAAGCGCAGCCACTTGGCGCCGAGCAAATCACCGCCCTTATTGACCGTTACGATCAGGTGATCACCCTCTGATGTCGACTTTGCATGTGTTGTCTCATTCCCCGTTCGGCGACGAGCGCCTGACCAGTTGCCTGCGCGTGATCGGCGCCAAGGATGCCTTGCTACTGTCCGGCGACGCGGTGTATGCCCTGCAACCCGGCACCGCGCCGTTCACTGCGCTGCAAAGCCGTCAGGTGAAACTCTGGGTGTTGGCCGAAGATGCGCAGGCGCGTGCCGTGCAGGTGCCGGACTGGGCCAAAGCCATCGATTACCCGGGCTTTGTCGAGCTGTCGATTCACCACGACAAGGTCAACAGCTGGCTATGAATTCTTTGACCGTCGGCGCCCGCGCCATCGAACTGGACAAGGACGGCTTTCTGGTCGACCTCAGCGACTGGTCCCGTGATGTCGCCGGCGCCCTCGCCGCCGCCGAAGGCATCGAACTGACCGCCGAACACTGGGAAGTCCTCGAACTGCTGCGCAACTTCTACGCGCAATTCCAGTTGTCGCCGGCCACGCGTCCACTGATCAAGTACACCGCACTGAAACTCGGCCCGGACAAAGGCAACAGCCTGCACCTGAACCGACTGTTCAAAGGCACCCCTGCCAAACTCGCCGCGAAACTGGCGGGCCTGCCCAAACCGACGAATTGCTTATGACCGACTTTCCAGCGCTGACCCTCGAAACGCCCGCCGAACACCCGTTCGCTCAATTCGTGCGGATCCTCGGCAAGGGCAAGCGCGGCGCCCGCGACCTGACCCGTGAGGAAGCCCGGGAAGCCATGGGCATGGTGCTCGACGACAAGGTCGAAGACACCCAGCTCGGGGCCTTCCTGATGTTGCTACGGCACAAGGAAGAAAGCGCCGAGGAGATGGCCGGTTTCACCGAAGCCTTGCGCGAGCGCTTGCAGGCGCCGGCGTTGAACGTCGATCTGGACTGGCCGACCTACGCCGGCAAGAAACGTCATCTGCCGTGGTATCTGCTGGCGGCCAAATGTCTGGCGCAAAACGGCGTGCGCATTTTCATGCATGGCGGCGGCGCACACACTGCCGGGCGCCTGTACACCGAACAACTGCTCGGCGAGCTGAACATCCCGCTGTGCCGCACCTGGCAGCAAGTCGGCAGTGCGCTGGACAATGGCGGCCTGGCGTTCATGCCGCTGATGGACTGGGCGCCGCCGTTGCAGAAGATGATCGACCTGCGCAACACCATGGGCCTGCGCTCGCCAATCCATTCGCTGGCACGGATTCTCAATCCGCTGCGCGCGCGGTGTGGCCTGCAAAGTATTTTCCACCCGGGCTATCAAGCGGTGCATCGCGATGCCAGCGGCCTGCTCGGTGACACAGCGATCGTGGTCAAGGGCGATGGCGGCGAAATCGAGATCAACCCGGATGCCGACAGCCACCTGTACGGCACCACTGGCGGCGAGAGCTGGGACGAGGAATGGCCGCAACTGTCGAGCCAGCGCCACGTCAAGCCAGGCACGCTGGACGTGGAACACCTCAAGGCCGTGTGGCGCGGCGAGGCGCTCGACAGCTATCCGCAAATGGCCCTGATCTCGACCATGGCCCTGGCCCTGCGCGGCCTTGGTCAAAGCCGCGAGCAAGCGTTCGAAACGGCCGAACAGTACTGGGCAGCACGCAACAAATCGATTTAACCGATCATTGACGCCCGATCTTTGCGCTTTTTGTTCGAACTCATCGGAATAGACTCGGCTCCAACGCTTATTGGGTTGTGGAGTCTTGATCATGGGTTTACTCGTCGATGGCCACTGGCAGGACAAGTGGTACGAAAGCAGCAAGGACGGCGCGTTCCAGCGCGAACAGGCACAACGCCGCCACTGGGTCACCGCTGACGGCCAGCCCGGGCCGAGCGGTGAAGGTGGTTTTGCCGCCGAAGCCGGTCGTTATCATCTCTATGTCTCCCTCGCCTGCCCCTGGGCGCACCGCACGCTGATTTTGCGCAAACTCAAAGGCCTGGAAAACCTGATCGACGTGTCCGTGGTCAGTTGGCTGATGCTGGAAAACGGCTGGACCTTCGACAAGGCCCACGGCTCGACCGGCGACAAGCTCGATCACTTCGATTTCATGCACCAGCGCTACACCGCCGACACACCGGACTACACCGGCCGCGTCACCGTTCCGGTGCTGTGGGACAAGAAACTCAAGCGCATCGTCAGCAATGAATCGGCGGAAATCATCCGCATGTTCAACAGCGCCTTCGATGACCTGACAGGCAACGAACTGGACTTCTATCCCGCGCCCTTGCGTGGCGAGATCGACGCGCTGAACGAGCGGATCTACCCGGCGGTAAACAACGGCGTGTATCGCGCAGGCTTCGCCACGTCACAGTCGGCCTATGAACAAGCCTTCGATGAGGTGTTTGCCGAGCTCGATCACCTGGAACGGGTGCTGGGCGCCAACCGTTATCTGACTGGCGAGTACCTGACCGAAGCCGACGTACGCTTGTTCACCACGATGATTCGCTTCGATGCGGTGTACCACGGGCACTTCAAGTGCAACCTGCGACGGATTGCCGATTATCCGAACCTGTCGAACTGGTTGCGTGAGCTGTATCAGATGCCGGGCATTGGCGAGACGGTGGATTTTCAGCACATCAAGCATCACTACTACGGCAGTCACAAGACCATTAACCCGACGGGGATTGTGCCGAAGGGGCCGGAGCAGGATTTCAGCGTGGCGCACGATCGGGCGCGGCTAAACGGGAAAGGAGTTTGGCGCAGGGGTTGATATTTGTGCGATTTTTGAGGGTCCCCTTCGCGAGCAAGCCCGCTCCAACACTGGATCTGTGTCATGCACAAATCCAGCGTGGGAGCGGGCTTGCTCGCGAATGAGGACTGCTCGGTTGTCAGACTTGCGCCTGAGCCCCTTCGAACCACGCCAGTTTCTCGCGCAGTTGCACCACTTCCCCTACGATCACCAATGTCGGCGCATGCACTTCATGCTCCGCCACCAGACGCGGCAGGTCGGCCAGCGTGCCAGTAAAGACCCGCTGATTGACCGTGGTGCCCTGCTGAATCAACGCCGCCGGGGTAGCCGCCGAGCGGCCGTGTTTGATCAACTGCTCGCAGATGATCGGCAAGCCCACCAGGCCCATGTAGAACACCAGCGTCTGTGCCGGCGCGACGAGGTCGGCCCACGGCAGATCGGTGGAACCGTCCTTCAGATGCCCGGTAACGAACCGCACCGACTGCGCGTAATCGCGATGGGTCAGCGGAATTCCGGCATACGCCGCGCATCCGCTGGCCGCCGTAATACCCGGCACCACCTGGAACGGAATCCCGTGGGCCGCCAGCTCTTCAATCTCTTCCCCGCCACGGCCGAAGATGAACGGATCACCGCCTTTCAACCGCACCACACGCTTGCCGGCCTTGGCCAGGTCGACCAATTGCTGGTTGATCTGATCCTGCGGCACCGCGTGATCGGCGCGACGCTTGCCGACGTAAATGCGTTCGGCATCGCGACGGCACAGCTCAAGAATCGCCGGCGCGACCAAGCGGTCGTACAGCACCACGTCGGCTTGCTGCATCAGGCGCAAGGCGCGGAAGGTCAGCAGGTCCGGATCACCCGGCCCGGCGCCCACCAGATACACCTCACCGGTGGTGATATCGGCTTCACCATCGATCTTGGCTTGCAGCAGTCGTTCGGCCTCGGCGCCCTGCCCGGCCAGTTGGCGGTCGGCAATCGGGCCTTGAAACACGTCTTCCCAGAAACCGCGACGTTGCTGCACATCCGGAAACAGGTTTTTCACCTGATGGCGGAAACGCGCAGCCAGTCCGGCCAAGTGGCCGTAGGTCGAAGGAATCCAGGTTTCGATCTTGGCGCGAATCAGCCGGGCCAGCACCGGCGCATCGCCGCCGCTGGACACCGCAATGATCAATGGCGAACGGTCGACGATCGCCGGGAAGATCACGCTGCACAACTGCGGCGCGTCGACCACGTTGACCGGCACGCAGCGCCGATGAGCATCGCTGGAAACTTGCGCATTCAGCGCTTCATCGTCGGTGGCGGCGATGATCAGCCCGCAACCGTCCAGGTCCGCTTCCACGTACCCGCGCAACAGGCACTCGCCACCGCTGGCAGTGACCAGTTCACGCAGTTGGCTTTCGATCTCAGGTGCGACCACCCGCAGCAGCGCACCGGCATCGGCCAGCAGGCGGGATTTGCGCAAGGCAATTTCCCCCCCACCGACGACCAACACACGACTGCCGCGCAGGTTGTGAAACAGCGGCAGATATTTCATTTAGCCGATGACCTCAAGGCCACCCATGTACGGTTTCAGCACGTCCGGCACACGGATCGAACCATCGGCCTGCTGGTAGTTCTCCAGCACGGCAACCAGGGTACGACCGACCGCCAGACCGGAACCGTTCAGGGTGTGCACCAGCTCAGGCTTGCCGGTTTCCGGGTTGCGGAAACGCGCCTGCATGCGGCGGGCCTGGAAGTCGCCGCAGTTGGAGCACGACGAGATTTCACGGTATTTGTCCTGGCTCGGGATCCACACTTCCAGGTCGTAGGTCTTCACGGCGCTGAAGCCCATGTCGCCGGTGCACAGTGCCAGAGTGCGGTAAGGCAGGCCCAGCAGTTGCAGGACTTTCTCGGCGTTAGCGGTCAGGCCTTCCAGCGCTTCCATCGACGTCGACGGCTCAACGATCTGGACCATCTCGACTTTGTCGAACTGGTGCTGACGGATCATGCCGCGAGTGTCGCGACCCGATGCGCCAGCTTCGCTGCGAAAGCACGGGGTGTGAGCGACGAACTTGATCGGCAGCAGTTTCGAGTCGACGATTTCACCGGCCACGATGTTGGTCAGCGACACTTCGGCAGTCGGGATCAGGTACAGATCCGCTTCGCCTTCGCGAGCGATCTTGAACAGGTCTTCTTCGAATTTCGGCAGCTGACCGGTGCCTTGCAGCGCCGGGGCCTGAACCAGATAAGGCGTGTAGGCCTCTTCGTAGCCGTGCTCGTTGACGTGCAGGTTGATCATGAACTGCGCCAGCGCGCGGTGCAGACGGGCGATCGGGCCGCGCAGCAGGGCGAAACGGGCGCCGGACAGTTTGGCGGCGGTTTCAAAATCCAGCCAGCCGAACTTCTCGCCCAGGGCGACGTGGTCTTTGACCTCGAAGTCGAACGCGGTCGGCGTGCCCCAGCGGCGCACTTCGACGTTGTCGTCTTCGTCTTTACCGACCGGAACGGATTCGTGCGGCAGGTTCGGGATGCCGAGCAGGATCGAGTCCAGTTCGGTCTGGATCGCATCCAGCTCGACTTTACCGGCGCTCAGTTCGCCCGCCATGCGCTCGACATCCGCCATCAGCGGCGCGATGTCTTCGCCGCGCTGCTTGGCCTGACCGATGGATTTGGAACGCGCGTTACGCTCAGCCTGCAGTGCTTCGGTGCGGGTCTGGACGGTCTTGCGCTGTTCTTCCAGCGCTTCGATGCGCGCGGTATCCAGGGCAAAGCCACGGGAAGCCAGGCGGTCCGCTACGTCCTGAAGGTTGCTACGTAACAGTTTGGAATCGAGCATGTCGGTTTCTCGTTATCAAAGTTTGGTCAAAGACAGGCCAGCCCACGTTGCGAGCAGCCCGCCGAATACGCTGAGTGCCGCATAGCCCAGGGCCAGCGGCACTTGCCCGCTTTCCAGCAGGCGCACCGTATCCAGTGAAAAGGATGAAAAAGTCGTCAGCCCCCCGAGGAAGCCGACCATCAACCCGGCACGCACCTCGATCGGTACTTCCGGGCGTATCAAAAACAGGCCGTACAACACGCCAATCAACAGACAGCCCACGATATTAACGGCCAGCGTCGCGGTATAGAAGTGCCGCGGCCAATTGGCGTTGACCCAATTGGCCGTTGCGAAACGCAACAAGGTGCCAGCGACTCCGCCGGCGGAGACCGCAACGATCAATGGAAGCACTATTTTCTCCGCTGTCTTGGGCTTAAACGGTCGAGTTGGGCGAGGTGGTTGAGCTTCTCGCCGATCTTCAATTCCAGGCCTCGGGGCACCGGTTGATAGAACGGGATCGGGTCGAGTTCTTCCGGGAAATAATCTTCGCCGGCGGCGTAAGCATCGGGTTCGTCGTGGGCGTAGCGATATTCATCGCCGTAACCCAATTGCTTCATCAGCTTGGTCGGCGCGTTGCGCAGGTGCAGCGGCACTTCCAGCGAGCCGTGTTCGGCGGCGGCGCGCAGGGCGGTTTTGAAACCCATGTACACCGCGTTGCTTTTTGGCGCGCAGGCCAGATAGGTAATGGCCTGCGCCACTGCCAACTCACCTTCCGGGCTGCCGAGGCGCTCCTGCACTTCCCACGCCGCCAGGCACAGGCTCAACGCGCGCGGGTCGGCATTGCCGATGTCTTCGCTGGCCATGCGCACCACACGTCGTGCCAGGTACAGCGGATCGCATCCGCCATCGATCATCCGCGCGAACCAGTACAGAGCGCCGTCGGGATTGGAGCCGCGTACCGATTTGTGCAGCGCGGAAATCTGGTCGTAGAACGCTTCACCGCCCTTGTCGAAACGCCGACGGGTGTCGCCGAGCAGGCTTTGCAGCAGCTCAGTGCCGATCTCGCTGTTGTCTTCGGCCAGGTCCGAGGCGTTTTCCAGCAAATTGAGCAGACGCCGACCATCGCCATCGGCGGCCGACAGCAACATCTGGAAGCCTTCATCGTTCAACGTCAGATTGCGCTTGCCCAAGCCACGCTCTTCGGTGAGCGCGCGGTGCACCAGCTTGCGCAGCGCCGTTTCGTCGAGGCTTTTCAGCACGTAAACGCGCGCCCGCGACAACAGGGCGTTATTGAGTTCGAACGAAGGGTTTTCGGTGGTGGCGCCGATGAAGATCAACGTACCGTCCTCAACGTACGGCAGGAACGCATCCTGCTGCGACTTGTTGAAGCGGTGCACTTCATCGACGAACAGGATCGTGCGCTTGCCGTACTGGCCGGCCTGCTGCTTGGCGATTTCAACCGCCTGACGGATCTCCTTGACCCCGGCAAGCACCGCCGAGACCGTTTCGAAGTGCGCATCCGAGACTTCCGCGAGCAACCGCGCCAGTGTGGTCTTGCCCACGCCCGGCGGGCCCCAGAAGATCATCGAATGCAGGGCACCCTGCTCCAGCGCCTCACGCAGAGGTTTACCGCGAGCGAGCACGTGCTCCTGACCGACATACTCATCCAGATTGGTCGCACGCAAACGCGCGGCCAGTGGCTGGGCAATCGGTGCACTGCGAAACAGATCCATCACGTAGCGTTGAAACCTCTATTTGATCTCAAGATCGATCATTTACCCCTGTGGGAGCGGGCTTGCTCGCGAAAGCGGTGTGCCATCCTACCTCGATGGCGGCTGATCCACCGCCTTCGGGAGCAAGCCCCCTCCCACAAAGGTTATGGGTTTATTCCTGGATCACGTCGGCACCTTTGGGGATGTCGAACTTGAACTTCGACGCCGGAACCGCTTCGTTGGCCTTGACCCCGGTGAACAGGATGTTGGTGCGCTGGCCGACGCTGTCGATCAGTTGCATGTCATTGACCAGGCCATTGCGGAACGACAGACGCAGGTTGTCGAACAGGGTGTCCTTGGTTTTCGGCTTGAGAGTGAAGTCGATCACGCCGCCCGCTTCTTTCGCGGTGATGTCGAAGCTCTGGCTGATCTTCGATACGTCACCGGACAGCAGCAGTGCCGGAGTCTGAGTCAGGCGCTCGTCGAGCTTCTTGATGGTCGCCTGTTCCAGATCAGGGTCCCACAGGGTGACCTTTTTGCCGTCGGAGACCATGGTCTGCTCGTTCGGCGCATTGGTGTGCCAGTAGAACAGACCTGGACGCTGCAGGGTCATCTCACCGGTGGTTTCCTGCAACTGGGTACCGCTGCCGTCGAGGGTCAGTTGGGAAAAGTTCGCGGTCAGGGTTTTCGATGTTTCCAGCAGTTGGGTCAGACGCGCCACGTCCTTGTCATCGGCGTAGGCCGTGAGCGTGGTCAGCGCCAGTACTGGCAACAGCATGCGGATAAGACGCATGGGAGTCCTCGTGAATACTCGTTGGGAGAGCGGCGGCACATCATTGTCCCGCCTCTTGCTTTTGCAATCAGTCGCGTACCGGGCCCGGGGCCAGAACTTCACGCGAACCGTTGGTGTTCATGGAGGTGACGACCCCGGCCATTTCCATGGCTTCGATCATCCGTGCGGCACGGTTGTAGCCGATCTTCAGCTTGCGCTGTACCGCGGAAATAGAAGCACGGCGGCTTTCCAGGACGAACTGCACGGCTTCGTCATACAGCGCGTCGGCTTCCGGATCATCGCCGTCGCCACCACCGCTGCTGCCTTCAAAACCGCTGCCCGCCTCTTCGACACCGTTGAGGATGTCGTCATTGTATTCAGGCGCACCACGCAGCTTCCATGCTTCCACCACACGGTGGACTTCATCGTCGGAGACGAATGCGCCGTGAACCCGGATCGGCAGGCTGGTGCCCGGCGGCATGTAGAGCATGTCGCCGTGGCCCAGCAGTTGCTCGGCGCCGCCCTGGTCGATAATGGTCCGCGAGTCGATCTTGCTCGATACCTGGAACGCCATACGGGTCGGAATGTTGGCCTTGATCAGACCGGTGATCACGTCCACCGAAGGTCGCTGGGTCGCGAGAATCAAATGGATACCGGCGGCACGCGCCTTCTGCGCGATACGGGCGATCAGCTCTTCGACTTTCTTGCCGACGATCATCATCATGTCGGCGAATTCGTCCACGACCACGACAATGGTCGGCAGCTTCTGCAGCAACGGCGCTTCGTCGTGAATGCTTTCGCGCTTGTACAGCGGATCGCTCAACGGCTCGCCGGCGTCCTGGGCTTCCTTGACCTTGGCGTTGAAGCCGGACAGGTTGCGCACGCCCATCTTCGCCATCAGCTTGTAACGGCGCTCCATCTCGGCAACGCTCCAGCGCAGGGCGTTGGCGGCGTCCTTCATGTCGGTGACTACCGGGCACAGCAGGTGCGGAATGCCTTCGTAGATCGACAGTTCGAGCATCTTCGGGTCGATCATGATCAGCTTGGCGTCTTCCGGGCCGGACTTGAACAGGATCGACAGGATCATCGCGTTCACACCCACCGACTTACCGGAGCCGGTAGTACCGGCCACCAGCAGGTGCGGCATCTTCGCCAGGTCGGTGATGACCGGCTTGCCGCCAATGTCGTGGCCCAGAGCGAGGGTGACGGGCGACTTGAAGTTGTCGTACTCGGGGGTCGACAGCACTTCGGAGAAACGCACGATCTGCCGGTCTTCGTTGGGAATCTCGATACCGACCGTGGTCTTGCCCGGAATCACCTCGACCACCCGCACACTGGTCACCGCCAGCGAACGCGCCAGGTCTTTCGCCAGGTTGGCGATGCGGCTGACTTTGACGCCGGCGGCAGGCTGGATTTCGTAACGGGTAATCACCGGCCCCGGGTGGATCGAGTCCACTGTAACCTCGACGCCGAATTCCTTGAGCTTGATCTCCAGCAAGTGGCCGACCGCTGCCAGGGATTCAGGCGAATAATTGAGTTGTTTCTTTTCCGCAGGATCGAGAATCGAGATCGGTGGCAAGGTGCCTTCCACGGCGCTGTCGACAAACAACGGCACCTGTTTCTCTTTCTGCACGCGCTTGCTCGGCTCGGGCGCCTTGACCGGTGCCGGAGCGATGACCGGCGGCACCTGCTTCTCGCGATCGGACATGTGTTTGCTCAGGGCCTGCTCGCGTTCGATCAGGCGCTCCTTGACCTTGGCCTGTTCACGCTTGTCGGTGACGGTCGGCGCGACCACATCATGGACGCGGTCATCGACTTCACGCAGTTGCGCGACCAGTTGCTTGCGCTCGGTACGGGCCGACCACCAGCGGTTGATCGCGCCCTGGAACAGTTCGAACAGGTCGAGGGTGATCTTGCCGGTGACGTCCATCACTTTGAACCAGGACAGGTCGGTGAACACCGTCAGGCCAAACAGGAACAGCGCGATGAACAACAGCGTGCTGCCCTGGATATTCAGGGCGTTGCGCGCCAGATCACCGAGACTCTCACCCAGCGCCCCGCCCGCACCCGCCGGCAGACCGGTGGCGGCGTGGAAATGGATGTGCGCCAGCGCAGCACCGGACAGCACCAGGAACACCAGACCGATCAGGCGCCAGGAAAACAGCCAGCCGCTCCACTGCCACGGTTCGTGGCGTTGACGGAAGATCTGATACGCCTTGATCGCCAGCAGCAGCGGAAAGATGTACGCGAAGTAACCCAGCACCATGAACAGGATGTCGGCGCTGTATGAGCCGGCCGGGCCGCCGAAGTTCTGCACGTCGTCGATCTTGCTGTTATGGCTCCAGCCCGGATCGTCCTTGCCGTAGGTCAGCAAGGCCATCATCAGGAACAGGCACAAGGCACCGATGGCGATCAGTGCACCTTCCTTGAGCCGGTAGTGCAATTGCTGACGCCAGAGCGGAACGACTGTTTTTGGTGCTGCGGTGGATTTCTTCAAAACGCTTCTTTTCCTGCGCCCGGGGCGCGTCCATCTATTGAATGACGATAAAAAACTGCCCAATCCAGGCAGGTAAAAAAGTGAACCGGCGCATCTGAGACTACTTTTAACACTGTGCCGCAGCTTTTATAAACACGGCTATAAACACGGCATACGGCGAATATTTTGTAACAGCCCGGCATTGTACGGGTTTGTGCGGCTGATGCCATGCTTCAAACCCCATAGCAGAGCATAGCCAACCCCACAAATCCTGCGGCTCAATTTGAGCATGCATTGTCTTTTGTGACAAAGGCTTATGAGGTGTATTTGATGAACGCAGCGAAGCATTCACGCCTGATCATTCTTGGCTCCGGCCCCGCCGGTTACAGTGCCGCCGTGTACGCCGCCCGTGCCAACCTCAAACCGGTGGTCATTACCGGGCTGCAGGCCGGTGGTCAACTGACCACCACCGTCGAAGTCGACAACTGGCCCGGTGACGTCGAAGGCCTCACCGGCCCGGTACTGATGGAGCGCATGCAAAAACACGCAGAACGCTTTGCCACAGAGATCGTTTACGACCACATCCACACCGCCAAGTTGCAGCAGCGTCCGTTCGAGCTCATCGGTGACAGCGGCACCTACACCTGCGACGCGCTGATCATCGCCACCGGCGCTTCGGCGCAATACCTGGGCCTGCCCTCGGAAGATGCCTTCGCCGGCAAGGGGGTATCAGCCTGCGCGACCTGCGATGGTTTTTTCTACCGCAACCAGGTCGTCGCCGTGGTGGGTGGCGGCAACACCGCCGTCGAAGAGGCGCTGTACCTGTCGAACATCGCCAGGGAGGTGCATTTGATCCACCGGCGCGACAAATTGCGCTCGGAGAAAATCCTCCAGGACAAACTGTTCGAAAAAGCCGCCAATGGCAACGTTCGCCTGCACTGGAACCAGAATCTGGACGAAGTGCTGGGCGACGCCAGTGGCGTGACCGGGGCACGTTTGCGCGGCAGCCACACAGGGCAAACCAGTGAACTGGCACTGGCTGGCGTATTCATCGCCATCGGCCACAAACCCAACACCGATCTGTTTCAGGGCCAGTTGCCGATGCGCGACGGCTATCTGCTGATCAAAGGCGGCAGTGACGGTGACGCGACGTCCACTGAAATCCCCGGCGTCTTCGCTGCCGGCGATGTAGCCGACCACGTCTACCGCCAGGCCGTGACCTCGGCCGGGGCCGGTTGCATGGCGGCACTGGACGCGGAGAAGTATCTGGACGACATTCCTGTCATTTAACGGCACACTTTATCGCGGGCCCTGCGCCCGCACCGCCCTCCCCTTCTGCAAGCCTGGACGCCATGCTGACTTGGTTACAACGCAACTCCCTGACCTTCCCGCCCCTGGAAAAGGCCATGCGCGATCCCAATGGATTGCTGGCTGCGGGTGGCGATCTGTCCGCCGACCGCTTGGTGCAGGCTTACCGGCACGGCTGTTTTCCGTGGTTTTCCGAAGGCCAGCCGATTCTCTGGTGGTCGCCGGATCCGCGTACCGTGCTGTTTCCCGACGAACTGCACGTCTCGCGCAGCCTCGGCAAACTGCTGCGCAAGGAACGCTATCAGGTGACCTTCGATCAGGATTTCGACGCCGTGATTCGCGCCTGCGCCGCGCCCCGGGATTACGCTGACGGCACCTGGATCACCGAAGCCATGCAGGACGCCTACCTGGAACTGCACCGCCGCGGTTTCGCCCACTCCGTCGAGGTCTGGGATCAAGGCCAACTGGTCGGCGGCCTGTATGGCCTGGCGATGGGGCAGCTGTTTTTCGGCGAATCCATGTTCAGCCGCGCCGACAATGCGTCCAAATATGGCTTTGCCACTCTGGTGCAGCACCTGAAAGACGCCGGATTCGTCCTGATTGACTGCCAGATGCCGACCGATCATCTGCACAGCCTCGGCGCCCGGGCGATCCCTCGCCACGAATTCGCCGACTATCTGGCCCGCCATCTGGATCAACCCAGTCGTGCCACCTGGGTTTGCTGAGCGACTTTTGCGCGCGTGGCTTACACTTAATTCACCAGCTTATCCCGAGGGTTGATCATGACCGAGTTGGCGCGCTTGAAGTTCTATGCCACTCAGCCTCATTCCTGCAGTTATCTGCCCGAGGAGCAGGCGACGACGCTGTTTCTCGACCCGAGTCAGCCCATGGATGTGCACGTCTACGCAGATCTCTCGGAAATGGGCTTTCGTCGCAGCGGCGATCACCTGTATCGGCCCCATTGCCAGAATTGCAATGCGTGCGTGCCTGCGCGCATTCCGGTGGCGCAGTTCAACCCAAACCGTCAGCAGAAACGTATTTTCAAACGCAATGCCGATCTGCAGGTGCGCCCGATAAAACCGCATTTCAGTGAAGAATATTTCGACCTGTACCAGCGCTACATCGAGCAGCGGCATGCCGACGGCGACATGTACCCGCCCAGTCGTGACCAGTTCTCGACCTTTCTGGTACGTGACCTGCCCTTCTCGCGCTTCTATGAGTTTCGTCTCGACGGACGGTTGCTCGCCGTTGCGGTAACCGATTTGCTGCCCAACGGCCTGTCGGCGGTCTACACCTTTTACGAACCTGACGAGGAGCGCCGCAGCCTGGGACGTTTCGCGATCCTGTGGCAAATCGCCGAAAGCCAGCGGCTGGGGCTGGAAGCGGTGTATCTCGGTTATTGGATCAAGAACTGCAAAAAGATGAACTACAAGACCCAGTATCGCCCTATCGAATTGCTGATTAATCAGCGCTGGGTGATCCTGAACTAATCGCAGGCCCTAAACCCCTTGGCTTAAACCCCCTTTTTCGGGCACAATGCACGCCGCTTTTGCCTGGCGCAGTTGCACCGGGCCATTCATTGGACACCGAGGGCTTTACTGCATGTCGAAAGAAGACAGCTTCGAAATGGAAGGCACTGTCGTCGACACCCTGCCCAACACCATGTTTCGTGTGGAGTTGGAAAATGGGCACGTCGTAACCGCGCATATTTCCGGCAAGATGCGCAAGAACTACATTCGTATTCTTACCGGTGACAAAGTGCGCGTCGAGCTGACGCCCTATGACTTGAGCAAAGGGCGCATCACTTACCGCGCTCGCTAATCAAGTCAATACAAGACGCCCGGCTATGCCGGGCGTTTTTGTTTGTCTGCGATTTGGGTTTTGGTTTTGGTTTTGGGTGTATATCCGTTGCTGCGGGTGTTGCGGCTGGCGGTTTCGCTTTTACAGCGAGTCCCTTTTTCAAACGCCAAAAAGGAACCAAAAGGCTTTGCCCCGGCGTACGGCACTTCGCTGAGGCTCAGTGTTCCCTCCCTACGGTGTCCATCAGGGGGCATCGCCTACGGTTTGCTTCGCTGCACCTCCTCTCGATGTATGCGGCTTCGCCGCACGGCGCTGCGCGCCTCCCCCCTGATGAACGCCTACGCTCGGCCTGCCGAAGGGGCAAAAGATCAAGAGCCAAAGCCAAAGCCAAAACAAGATCAAAAGCCCCTCACCCTAGCCCTCTCCCAGAGGGAGAGGGGACTGATCGCGGTGTTTGGGCGAGCTACGCCGACGTGCGATACCGCGTTGAACTCAGATATTGAAAAGCCTACAAATCGGCCCCCTCTCCCTCGGGTGAGGGCTGGGGTGAGGGGCAAATCCACCACAACCCCAAAGCCAGGCACGCTGTGCTTTTCACCACTCAACACGATGAGCGTTAGCTCGAGTAAAGCTTTTGATCTCAAGGCCCGTCGGCAGGCTGAGTGGAGGGATTTATCCGGGGGTGGGCGCGCAGCGCCGTTTGGCGCAGCCAAATGCATCGAGAGGAGGTGCAGCGAAGCAAACCGTAGGCGATGCCCCCGGATGAAACCCGGAGCGAAGGAACCCCGAGCCCCAGCGAGCGGGCCGAACGTCAGGGCATAGACCTTTTGGTTACTTTTGGGGCGTTTGCCAAAAGTGACCCGCCGTAAGGGCGGAACCCTAAGCGGCCATCACCGCAGCAATGGATATACACCCAAATAAAAAAGGCGCCCGAAGGCGCCTTTAGAGCTTACAACCGACCGTCAGGCCATCTCAGCCGTAGTCTCGAAGTCAAACGTCAGCTCACCATCCTTGATGTCGATGTGAACCACACCGCCATGCTCGGCCAGCTCGCCAAACAGAATCTCCTCCGCCAACGGACGCTTGATCTTGTCCTGGATCAAGCGCGCCATCGGACGTGCGCCCATGGCCGAATCGTAACCACCGGCCGCCAGCCAACTGCGCGCCGCGTCGGTAACCTCCAGCAACACACGCTTGTCTTCCAGTTGCGCCTGCAGTTCGGTGAGGAACTTGTCCACCACACTTTTGATGACCTCATGGCTGAGGCGACCAAACTGGATGATGGTGTCCAGGCGGTTACGGAATTCAGGCGTAAAGCTCTTCTTGATCACTTCCATCGCATCAGACGAGTGGTCCTGATGGGTGAAACCGATCGAAGCACGCGCTGCGGTCTCGGCACCGGCGTTGGTGGTCATGATGATGATCACGTTGCGGAAGTCCGCCTTGCGCCCGTTGTTGTCGGTGAGCGTACCGTGGTCCATCACCTGCAGCAGCAGGTTGAAGACTTCCGGATGCGCCTTTTCGATTTCATCGAGCAGCAATACGCAGTGCGGCTGCTTGGTGATCGCTTCGGTCAACAGACCGCCCTGATCGAACCCGACATAGCCCGGAGGTGCACCGATCAGACGCGATACGGTGTGGCGCTCCATGTACTCGGACATGTCGAAGCGCACCAGTTCGATCCCCAATGCCTTGGCCAGCTGCCGCGCAGCCTCGGTTTTACCGACACCGGTAGGCCCTGCGAACAGGAACGAACCGACCGGTTTGTCAGGCGACTTCAGGCCGGCACGGGACAGCTTGATCGCGGTCGACAGCGAATCGATCGCTGCGTCCTGACCAAACACCGTCAGCTTCAGGTCGCGCTCCAGGTTACGCAGAAGCTCCTTGTCGGAACTGGTGACGTGTTTCGGCGGAATCCGCGCGATTTTCGCCACGATGTCTTCAACCTGCGGCACGTCAATGCGCTTCACGCGCTTCTCGACCGGCTGCAGACGCTGATAGGCGCCCGCCTCGTCGATCACATCGATGGCCTTGTCCGGCATATGCCGGTCATTGATGTAGCGCGATGCCAGTTCAGCAGCGGCGCGCAACGACTCATCGCTGTATTCGATGTTGTGATGCTGTTCGAAACGCCCTTTCAGGCCGCGCAGGATACCGATGGTGTCTTCCACCGATGGCTCGACGACATCGACCTTCTGGAAGCGCCGCGCCAGAGCACGGTCCTTCTCGAAGATGCCGCGAAATTCCTGGAACGTGGTCGAGCCGATGCAGCGAATGTCGCCAGACGACAGCAATGGCTTGAGCAGGTTCGAGGCATCCATGACGCCACCGGACGCAGCACCCGCACCAATGATGGTGTGGATTTCGTCGATGAACAGGATCGCCTGCGGACGTTTTTTCAGTTCATTGAGCAACGCCTTGAAGCGCTTCTCGAAATCACCGCGATACTTGGTGCCCGCGAGCAGAGCACCGAGATCGAGCGAGTAGACGACGCTGTTGGCCAGCAGATCCGGCACCTGGTTGTCGACAATACGCTTGGCCAGACCTTCGGCAATCGCGGTTTTACCCACGCCAGCCTCACCCACCAGCAGCGGATTGTTCTTGCGCCGACGCGCAAGAATCTGCGCGACACGCTCGACTTCCATTTCGCGGCCGACCAACGGGTCGATGCGACCCTGGCGCGCGAGTTCGTTCAGGTTGCTGGCATAAGCATCCAGAGGATTGCCTGAGGAAGAAGACTCACCGCCCTCGTCGTCCTGCATATCTTGTTCACCTTCAGAGTGATCGCCGTGCCCAGGCACCTTTGAAATGCCGTGGGCGATGTAATTGACGACATCAATGCGCGCAACGCTCTGCTGTTTCAGCAGAAACACGGCCTGACTCTCTTGCTCACTGAAGATTGCAACCAGCACGTTGGCGCCAGTCACTTCGCGTTTGCCCGAGCTCTGTACGTGAAAAACAGCACGTTGCAGTACACGCTGGAAGCCCAGGGTTGGCTGGGTTTCGCGATCTTCGTCATGGACGGGGATCAATGGCGTGGTGGAGTCGATGAACTCCTGCAGGTCGTGCTTGAGTTTGTCGAGGTTTGCGCCGCAGGCACGCAATACGGTGGCGGCAGCCTCATTGTCCAATAGGGCCAGCAGCAGGTGTTCGACGGTCATGAATTCATGACGCTTCGAACGAGCCTCCTTGAAGGCAAGATTGAGGGTGACTTCGAGCTCGCGGTTTAACATAGCTTCACCTCATACCCAAGTGGTCGGCGATTAACCGTCCTTCTCGATTTCACAGAGTAGCGGATGCTGGCTTTCCCTGGCGTACTGGTTGACCTGCATGGCCTTTGTCTCGGCGATGTCGCGGGTAAACACTCCACATACTGCCCGTCCTTCTGTGTGGACGGCCAGCATGACCTTGGTCGCCAGCTCGCGATTCAGGTTAAAAAACACCTCGAGCACTTCGACGACGAAATCCATCGGTGTGTAGTCATCGTTGAACAAAACCACCTTGTACATCGGCGGCGCCTGTAACGCAGGCTTTGCTTCCTGAACAGCAACGCCTGCCGAATCGTCGTCGTGCTCCTGTGGAAGATCCTTTTGGAGAAGCGGGCGATCCTGATTGAATGTTAGTCGAATCTGGCTGATTGCATGCATGGAAAGAAAGGTTCGTCAGTTGTGCAAATACAGTGGTGGGGGCGGTTGTGCACCTTTTCAACTCCGACTGCCCGGTCACCTTGACTATCGGGAAAACGGTGTTACAACCAATAGAGCCCACAGTGGGTAAAAAAGATCCGCGGAGTCAATTCATTTAACCGAATTCGATTGCGGATGTCCTGGATGATACTCCAGCGATGGAGTCTGTTGCAGAGGGATTTGAGCATGGCTGTCGGCAAGGTCAAGTGGTTCAACAATGCCAAGGGATTCGGCTTCATCAACACCGATGCCCGCGAAGGACGCGACGAGGATGGCAAAGACATTGATTTCTTTGCGCACTACTCCGCCATTGAGATGGACGGGTATAAAACCCTCAAGGCCGGACAGGCCGTGAGCTTCGACATCGTTCAAGGCCCCAAAGGCCTGCACGCCGTCAAGATCCAAGCTGCGACAACTGCCAGCGAGCCGGCCGTGCCTGCGTACCATACCGAAAAGGTGTCGAGCTGACGCTACCCGTCACTCATCCATGAAAAAACCGCCCGAAGGCGGTTTTTTTGTACCCGCACCGCTTACATGTGCGAAATCAGCGCATCTCCGAAGCCCGAAGACGAAACCAGCTTGGCCCCATCCATCAGACGTTCGAAGTCATAAGTCACGGTCTTGGCACCGATGGCGCCGTTGGTGCCCTTGATGATCAGGTCCGCCGCTTCGGTCCAGCCCATGTGGCGCAGCATCATCTCGGCCGAGAGAATCAGCGAACCCGGGTTGACCTGATCCTTGCCGGCGTACTTCGGCGCAGTGCCGTGAGTCGCTTCGAACATCGCCACGGTGTCGGACAGGTTGGCGCCCGGCGCGATACCGATACCGCCCACTTCCGCCGCCAGAGCGTCAGAGAGGTAGTCGCCGTTGAGGTTGAGGGTCGCGATCACATCGTATTCGGCCGGGCGCAGCAGGATCTGCTGGAGCATGGCGTCGGCGATGGCATCTTTCACGATGACGTTCTTGCCGGTTTTCGGGTTCTTGAACTGCATCCACGGACCGCCGTCGAGCAAGGTCGCGCCAAACTCCTCGGCCGCCACTTCATAGGCCCATTCCTTGAAGGCACCTTCGGTGAACTTCATGATGTTGCCTTTGTGCACGATGGTCAGCGAGTCGCGATCGTTGTCGACCACATATTGCAGGGCCTTGCGCGCCAGACGCTTGGTACCTTCGAGCGAAACCGGCTTGACGCCGATGCCGCAGTTTTGGTCGAAACGGATCTTGGTGACGCCCATTTCTTCTTTAAGGAATTTGATGACCTTGGTGGCCTCCGGCGAACCGGCCTTCCACTCGATGCCGGCGTAGATGTCTTCGGAGTTCTCGCGAAAGATGGTCATGTCGACGTCGCCAGGCTTTTTCACCGGGCTTGGCACGCCTTCGAACCAGCGCACCGGGCGCAGGCAGACGTACAGGTCGAGTTGCTGACGCAGGGCCACGTTCAGCGAACGGATGCCGCCACCGACCGGCGTGGTCAGCGGGCCTTTGATGGAAACCACGTAATCCTTGACCGCGTCCAGGGTTTCCTGGGGCAGCCAGGTGTCCTGATCGTAAACCTGTGTGGCTTTTTCGCCGGCATAGACTTCCATCCAGGAAATCTTGCGCTTGCCGCCGTAGGCCTTCTGAACAGCAGCATCGACAACCTTGATCATCACCGGGCTGATGTCGACACCAATGCCGTCACCTTCGATGAAGGGGATGATCGGGTTATCAGGAACATTGAGAGAATGGTCTGCATTGACGGTGATTTTGTCGCCGACGGCTGGAACCTGAATCTTCTTGTAACCCATGCTGAACTCCATTGTTTGGATTGAACATCTGGCTTGGTTCGAGCGTAACCCAGTTAAATCAACACGCAAACCCTCTGTTCACGGCGCGGGCACATCTGGTTTCGTACAAGCCTGAAAGCAAGGGGAAAAGCGCCAAACTCAAGCATTCACAGCGACTCTACGCGCCACCCTGCCCTGCGACCTTTAGACCAATGGACGAGAATCGTTGCATATGAACCATCGGCAGATTGCCAGCTACCTATGTATAATGCCGCCCGCTGACCAAAGGGTCACGACGGCTGGCCTCTCTAGCACGAGACTTTCCGCCTGATTGGTCGGGTTGTTACCGCAGTCCGACTGCTTGACGCTCTACTGATGCACCCAACATCACCGCGAAGAATCTCGACATTCGGTTCATGGATGACTTTGAACGAACGCGCTTACCCGGCGCCCCTCGAGTTTCTGCGCACGCTTTAGCAAAGAAGAGAGAGTTAATCCGAATATGCCCACCCGCTCGAAGATCATCTATACCTTCACCGACGAAGCTCCAGCCCTCGCCACCTATTCCCTGCTGCCGATCATCGAGGCTTACACCGCCTCGGCCGATATCGCCGTGGAAACCCGCGATATCTCTCTTGCAGCACGCATCCTGGCCAGCTTCCCCGAGCAACTGGGCGACAAAGCCGTAGCCGACCACCTCGCCGAACTGGGCGCTCTGGCCGTTACGCCTGAAGCCAACATCATCAAGCTGCCGAACATCAGTGCTTCGGTTCCTCAGCTGCAAGCGGCGATCAAAGAGCTGCAAGCCCAGGGTTACAACCTGCCGGACTACCCGGAAACCGTGACCAGCGACGCCGACAAAGACGCCAAGGCGCGTTACGACAAGGTCAAGGGCAGCGCCGTGAACCCGGTTCTGCGTGAAGGCAACTCCGACCGCCGCGCTCCGCTGTCGGTCAAGAACTACGCGCGCAAGCACCCGCACAAAATGGGCGCCTGGGCCAAGGACTCCAAGTCCCACGTCGCTCACATGAGCACCGGCGATTTCTACGGCAGCGAAAAAGCTGCCCTGATCGACGCCGCTGACGCTGTGAAGATCGAGCTGATCGCCAAAGACGGTACCGCTACCGTCCTGAAAGAAAAAACCACTGTTCAGGCCGGCGAGATCCTCGACTGCGCCGTGATGAGCAAAAACGCCCTGCGTGCGTTCATCGCCGCTGAAATCGACAGCGCCAAGGCACAAGGCGTGCTGCTGTCGGTTCACCTGAAAGCGACCATGATGAAGGTCTCCGACCCGATCATGTTCGGCCAGATCGTTGCCGAGTTCTATAAAGACGCCCTGACCAAGCACGCTGACGTGCTGGCCCAGATCGGCTTCAACCTCAACAACGGCATCGGCGATCTGTACGCGCGCATCAAGGCCCTGCCAGCCGAGCAACAAGCTCAGATCGAAGCCGACATGGCAGCGGTCTACGCCGCTCGCCCATCGCTGGCGATGGTCAACTCCGACAAGGGCATCACCAACCTGCACGTGCCAAGCGACGTTATCGTCGACGCCTCGATGCCGGCGATGATCCGTGACTCCGGCAAAATGTGGGGCACCGACGGCCAACTGCACGACACCAAGGCTGTGATCCCGGATCGTTGCTACGCGACCATCTACCAGGCCGTGATCGAAGATTGCAAAGCCAATGGCGCTTTCGACCCGACCACCATGGGTAGCGTGCCAAACGTTGGTCTGATGGCGAAGAAAGCCGAAGAGTACGGCTCGCACGACAAGACCTTCCAGATCAAGGCTGACGGCGTGGTTCGCGTGACCGACAGCAAAGGCACCCTGCTGATGGAACAGGCTGTTGAAGCCGGCGACATCTTCCGCATGTGCCAGACCAAAGACGCCCCGATCCAGGACTGGGTCAAACTGGCCGTCAACCGCGCTCGCGCAAGCAGCACCCCGGCAATCTTCTGGCTGGACCCGATGCGCGCCCACGACGGCGTAGTGATCGAGAAAGTTCAGGCTTACCTGAAGGATCACGACACCACCGGCCTGGACATCCAGATCATGGCCCCGGTCGACGCAATGAAGTACACCCTGCAGCGCACCCGCGAAGGCAAGGACACCATTTCGGTCACCGGTAACGTTCTGCGTGACTACCTGACCGACCTGTTCCCGATCATGGAACTGGGCACCAGCGCCAAGATGCTGTCGATCGTGCCGCTGATGAACGGCGGTGGTCTGTTCGAAACCGGCGCCGGCGGCTCGGCTCCGAAGCACGTGCAGCAACTGGTTGAAGAGAACTTCCTGCGCTGGGACTCGCTGGGCGAATTCCTCGCACTGGCAGCGTCCCTCGAGCATCTGGGTGTGAACTACAACAACCCGAAAGCGCTGGTGCTGTCCAAGACCCTGGATCAGGCTACCGGCCAGTTCCTCGACAACAACAAGTCGCCATCGCGCAAAGTCGGCAACATCGACAACCGCGGCAGCCACTTCTACCTGGCGCTGTACTGGGCTCAGGCCCTGGCCGCCCAGACCGAAGACGCTGCACTGCAAGCGCAGTTCGCGACCCTGGCCAAAACCTTGACCGAGAACGAGGCGATCATCGTTGCCGAACTCAACGCCGTTCAGGGCAAGCCAGTGGACATCGGTGGTTACTACCACGCCGATGCCGAGCTGATCAGCAAGGCCATGCGCCCAAGCGCAACCTTCAACGCGGCAATTGCTGCGCTGGTATAAGGTTGTAGCGCTGTAAACAAACCCCGGCCCCGTGCCGGGGTTTGTGTTTCTGCCTGCAATACCCCCCCTGTGGGAGCGAGCCTGCTCGCGAATGCGGTTTATCATTCAACATCTTCATTGACTGACCCACCGCTTTCGCGAGCAGGCTCGCTCCCACAAGGGATCGGGTTTTAACCAAGAGATTGAGGAAGTTTTATGGAATGGCTCCCCCACATCACCGTCGCCACCATCGTCGAAGACAACGGCCGCTTCCTGATGGTCGAAGAGCACAAGGCCGGACGTAATGTGCTTAACCAGCCCGCCGGCCATCTCGACCCCGACGAAACCCTGATCGAAGCCGCCGTGCGCGAAACCCTCGAAGAAACCGGCTGGGACGTCGAACCCACCGGCGTGATCGGCATTTACCTGTATACCGCTCCGAGCAACGGCGTGACTTACCAGCGCGTGTGCTTCAGCGCCAAAGCCGTGCAACACCACCCCGACTATCAACTCGATGACGGCATCGTCGGCGCCAAGTGGCTGACCCGCGACGAATTAATCGCCCAGCGCGATAACTGGCGCAGCGAGCTGATCATCCGCTGCATCGACGATTATCTGGCCGGTCATCACTTCAGTCTCGAACTGATCCGCCCTTCTCTTTAGCCTTGAGGCCGTGAGCCTGATAGAATCGCGTCCTTTTTCAAGACACTCATTGAATCCCTATGCGTGATCCAGCCCCTTCTGACACATCCAAGAAGCGCGTCATTGTCGGCATGTCCGGCGGCGTGGACTCTTCCGTTTCCGCTCTCCTGCTGATCGAGCAGGGTTACGAGGTGGAAGGCCTGTTCATGAAGAACTGGGAAGAAGACGACGGAACGGAATACTGCACCGCCATGGACGACCTGGCGGATGCTCAGGCTGTGTGCGACAAAATCGGTATCAAGCTGCACACCGCCAACTTCGCCGCCGAGTACTGGGACAACGTGTTCGAGCACTTCCTGGCCGAATACAAGGCCGGGCGCACGCCGAACCCTGACATCCTCTGCAACCGCGAGATCAAGTTCAAGGCGTTCCTCGATTACGCCATGATGCTCGGCGCCGACCTGATCGCCACCGGCCACTACGTGCGTCGCCGCGACATCGAGGGCCGCACCGAACTGCTCAAGGGCCTCGATCCGAACAAGGACCAGAGCTATTTCCTGCACGCCGTCGGCGGCGAACAGATCGCCAAGACCCTGTTCCCGGTCGGCGAACTGGAAAAACCGGAAGTACGCGCAATTGCCGAGAAATACGAGCTGGCGACCGCCAAGAAGAAGGATTCCACCGGAATCTGCTTCATCGGCGAACGTCGTTTCAGCGACTTCCTCAAGCAATACCTGCCGGCACAACCGGGCGAAATCAAAACCACCGAAGGCGAAGTCATCGGCCGTCACCACGGCTTGATGTACCACACCATCGGCCAGCGTCAGGGTCTGGGCATCGGCGGCCTGAAAGATGCCGGCGACGAACCGTGGTACGTGCTGCGCAAGGATCTGGATACCAACGAACTGATCGTCGGCCAGGGCAACAATCATCCATGGCTGTTCTCCAGCGCCCTGCTCGCTTCGGAAATCTATTGGGTCAACCCGATCGACCTGAGCCAGCCGCTGCGCCTGACTGCCAAGGTTCGCTATCGCCAGAGCGACCAGGCCTGCACCCTGGAAAAAACCGCCAGCGGCTACCGCGCCGTGTTCGACGAACCGCAACGCGCGGTCACTCCGGGCCAATCGGTGGTGTTCTACGACGGTGAAATCTGCCTTGGCGGCGGCGTGATCGAAGTCGCCGAGCCGTGGAGCGGCCAGGCATGAGCCCGACTCAGGAGCAACTGACGGCGCTGGGCGGCGTGTTTCTCGCCGCCGTGCTGGTCGACCGGATCGCCAAGACCGGCCAGACCAGCGAGGCGGGCCTGAGCTGCATGCTCGGCAGCCTGCTGGTGCGCGACCCGAAGGACACACTGGACGTGTACGGCGGCGACGACATCAATCTGCGCGAAGGTTACCGGGCCTTGATCGGCGCGCTCGAACGCGACCCGAGCACCCTGCAGCGCGAGCCATTGCGCTACGCCCTGTCGATGCTTGGCCTCGAGCGGCAACTGGCCAAACGTAACGACATGCTCGACACCATCGGCAAGCGCCTGCCGCAGATCCAGTCGCAGGTCGAACACTTCGGCCCGGCCCACGAAAACGTGGTCGCTGCCTGTGGCGCGCTGTATCAGGACACCCTGAGCACCCTGCGCCAACGCATTCAGGTGCATGGCGACATGCGCAACCTGCAGCAACCGAGCAACGCTTCGAAGATCCGTGCACTGCTGCTGGCCGGCATCCGCTCGGCACGCCTGTGGCGACAGCTCGGCGGCCACCGCTGGCAGTTGGTGATCAGCCGGCGCAAGCTGCTCAAAGAGCTGTATCCGTTGATGCGCAGCGAGTAAATCGTCGCGCAATAAAATTTTGTAGTCTGTAGCGCGTAATACGCCGGTCAGTTGGCAACGGACCGGCGGATTTTTTCATGTATGATACGCGCCCCATTTCGTTGCCCGACTGTCCGAGAACACCCCATGCAGCTCTCTTCGCTCACTGCGGTTTCCCCTGTTGACGGCCGCTACGCCGGCAAAACCCAGGCCCTGCGCCCGATTTTCAGCGAGTACGGCCTGATCCGTGCCCGCGTTCTGGTTGAAGTGCGCTGGCTCCAGCGCCTGGCCGCCCACGCCGGTATCCCGGAAGTGCCAGCCTTCTCCGCCGAGGCCAACGCCGTTCTGAATGAACTGGCTGACAACTTCTCGCTGGAGCACGCCGAGCGCGTCAAAGAGATCGAACGCACCACCAACCACGACGTCAAGGCGATCGAATACCTGCTCAAGGAGCAGGCGGCCAAGCTGCCGGAGCTGGCCAAGGTCAGCGAGTTCATCCACTTTGCCTGCACCAGCGAAGACATCAACAACCTGTCCCACGCCCTGATGCTGCGCGAAGGCCGTGACGACGTAATGCTGCCGCTGATGCGCCAGACCGCCAACGCCATCCGCGAACTGGCGATCCGCTTCGCTGACGTGCCGATGCTGTCGCGCACCCACGGTCAACCGGCCTCGCCGACCACCCTGGGTAAAGAGCTGGCGAACGTGGTTTACCGTCTCGAGCGTCAGATCGCTCAGGTCGCTGCCGTTCCGCTGCTGGGCAAAATCAACGGCGCTGTCGGCAACTACAACGCGCACCTGTCGGCCTACCCGCAGATCGACTGGGAAGCCAACGCCCGCGCCTTCATCGAAGACGAGCTGGGCCTGGGCTTCAACCCGTACACCACGCAGATCGAACCGCACGACTACATCGCCGAGCTGTTCGACGCGATCGCGCGCTTCAACACCATCCTGATCGACTTCGACCGTGACATCTGGGGCTACATTTCCCTGGGTTACTTCAAGCAGCGCACCATCGCCGGCGAAATCGGTTCGTCGACCATGCCGCACAAGGTCAACCCGATCGACTTCGAAAACTCCGAAGGCAACCTGGGCATCGCCAACGCACTGTTCCAGCACCTGGCGAGCAAACTGCCGATCTCCCGCTGGCAGCGCGACCTGACTGACTCCACCGTACTGCGTAACCTCGGTGTCGGCTTTGCCCACAGCGTGATCGCCTACGAAGCCAGCCTCAAAGGCATCAGCAAACTGGAACTCAACGAGCAGAAGATTGCCGCCGACCTCGACGCTTGCTGGGAAGTTCTGGCTGAGCCGATCCAGACCGTAATGCGCCGCTACAACATTGAAAACCCGTACGAGAAACTGAAAGAACTGACGCGCGGCAAAGGCATCAGCCCGCAAGCGCTGCAGACTTTCATCGACGGCCTGGACATGCCAGCCGAAGCGAAAGCCGAGCTGAAACAGCTGACTCCGGCCAACTACATCGGCAACGCTGTAGCACAAGCCAAACGCATCTGATCGACCGCTTGACCCGTTTGAGACGCCCGGCCGCGCCGGGCGTTTTTATTCCCGTCTGAAAAGTGCTTTTTTTCAATAGGTTACATATGAATCCCGATATTCCTCTTCAACTTCTGGGTGGCATCACGGCGCGCGAGTTCCTGCGCGACTACTGGCAGAAAAAGCCATTGCTGATCCGCCAGGCGATTCCTGACTTCGAAAGCCCGATCGACGCCGACGAACTGGCCGGCCTCGCCCTGGAAGAAGAAGTCGAATCGCGCCTGGTGATCGAACACGGCGAGCGCCCATGGGAACTGCGTCGCGGCCCGTTCGCTGAAGACGAGTTCAGCAAACTGCCGGAAACAGAGTGGACCCTGCTGGTGCAAGCGGTTGACCAGTTCGTCCCGGAAGTCAGCGAGCTGCTGGAAAACTTCCGTTTCCTGCCGAGCTGGCGCGTTGACGACGTGATGATCAGCTTCGCCGCCCCGGGTGGCAGCGTCGGTCCGCACTTTGACAACTACGACGTGTTCCTGCTGCAAGGCCACGGCAAGCGCAACTGGAAAATCGGCCAGATGTGCGACTCCGAGAGCCCGCTGCTGCAACACGCCGACCTGCGCATCCTCGCCGAATTCCACGAGACTGAAGAGTGGGTTCTGGAACCGGGTGACATGCTTTACCTGCCGCCGCGCCTGGCCCACTGCGGTGTAGCCGTGGACAACTGCATGACCTACTCGGTCGGCTTCCGTGCACCGAGCGCTTCCGAAGTGCTGACACACTTCACCGATTTCCTCAGCCAGTTCCTGACTGACGAAGAGCGCTACACCGATGCCGACGCCAAGCCAGCCATCGATCCGCATCAGATTCAGCACGATGCACTGGATCGCCTGAAAAGCCTGCTCGCCGAGCACATGAGCGATGAGCGCCTGCTGCTGACCTGGTTCGGCCAGTACATGACCGAGCCGCGCTACCCGGAACTGGTGGTCGGTCCGGAAGACGTCGAAGAAGATGACTTCCTCGCTGCCCTGCAAGACGGTGCCGTGCTGATCCGCAACCCGAGCGCGCGCCTGGCCTGGTCGGAAGTCGATGACGACCTGCTGCTGTTCGCCAGCGGCCAGAGCCGTTACCTGCCGGGCAAGCTGCGCGAGCTGCTGAAGATGATCTGCGCCGCCGACGCGCTGCACGCCGACAACCTCGGCGAGTGGCTGAACGACGAAGACGGCCGCGGTCTGCTGTGCGAGCTGGTCAAACAGGGCAGCCTGGGATTCGCCGATGAATAAGATTCGCGTACGTGTCGCAGACTGGCAGAAGGACATCGCCGAGATCCGGCGCATTCGTGAAACGGTGTTCATTGCCGAACAATCGGTGCCACCTGAGTTGGAATGGGACGCGGATGACGCGACCGCCGTGCATTTTCTGGCGTTCGAAGGCGACTTTCCGATCGGCACTGCGCGCCTGTTGCCTGATGGGCACATCGGTCGCGTTTCAGTGCTCAAAGACTGGCGCGGGATGAAGGTCGGCGATGCGCTGATGCAAGCAGTGATCGCCGAAGCTGAAGCCCGCGGGCTGAAGCAGCAGATGCTCAGCGCGCAGGTGCAAGCCACGGCGTTCTATGAGCGTCTGGGCTTCAGCCTGGTCAGTGAGGAATTCCTCGAAGCCGGGATTCCGCATGTCGATATGGTTCGGCATTCGGCATAAGTCCGCGTCGCGGCATTCGCGAGCAAGCCCGCTCCCACAGGGGATCTCCAGCGAACACAGATTTTGTGCCCCGCAGAGATCCAATGTGGGAGCGGGCTTGCTCGCGAAGAGGCCCTTCAGAACACCACAAAACGCCCCGCCATTTTCAGATGCCGGGGCGTTTTGCTGTCTACGATTCAACTTGCCCCACCCCGGGCCGACAAACTGGCAATATCAAGCCTTTCGAAAGCGGAGATAACGGACATGTCCCTACGCACCCTGCTCACCACCCTGCTGCTCGCCTGCAGTTTTTCGGTGATGGCAGCCACCGAAATCGTGCCCCTCAAATACCGCACCAGCGCCGACATGCTGCCGATGGCGCAAGACTTCATCGGCAAGGACGGCCAGGTCAGCGCCTATGGCAACCAGCTGATCATCAAGGCCGAGCCAGACAAGATTCAGGAACTCAAAGCCCTGGTCACTCAGCTCGACACCGCGCCCAAGCGCCTGCTGATCACCGTCGACACCAACGAGAACAACCAGCAGAACACCGGCGACCAACAGACCAGGATCATCAACTACAGCACCGCCAGCCGTGATGGCGGCATCCAGCAGGTACAGGCCAGCGAAGGCGCACCGGCACTGATCCAGGTCGGCCAGAGCGTGCCGATCACCAGCAGCCAGACCAACTCCTACGGCGATTACAGCAGCCAGACCCAATACCGCAACGTCACCCAGGGCTTCTACGTCACCGCCAGCGTCACCGGCGACATCGTTCACCTGGCAATCAGTACCAACCGTGACCGCATGAGCCAGGAACGTCCCGATGTAGTGAACGTGCAAAGTACCGACACAACCGTCAGCGGCCGGCTGGGAGAGTGGATCACCCTCGCCGGCATAAACCGCGAAACCCAGGCCGACAAACAGAGCCAGACCCGCAGCTACTCTACTCAAGGCCGGGATGACATGACTTTACGGGTGAAAGTCGACACCCTGGACTAAAGCACCGAAAACTGACTGATTAGTCGTATTAGACGAAAGATGTAGTGCTTGAAAAAAAGCACTACAAAACGTTTGACGAGGCAAAAAAGCGAAGGCATGATGGCCTCGCTCCCGCTAATCAGAGGCCCTGGCAAGGGCCTTCGAAGCGATGTTTCGCACCTACCCCGCGAACCGCTTCGTGTCTGTACCGCCCACAAGGTGTGTTTGACGAGGTTGCCGACTGGAACGAAGTTGTCCCGAGGGACGGAAGCGTAATTAGGTAACCCGGCTTCACGCTGTAGTTCGTATAAAGGCCCACGACGCCCGAATGCGCTCCGCAGTGCGCCACTACCTGCTCACTTCCCCTCGAGCCCATCGTTCATCCCGTCGCCTACCCCGCCGAATCCGACTTGACCACCTAAGCTTCTGGTCAGCGAGCGCAGGAATTTTCCACCGCAGAACAACTTTTCATAAAGACGCGACGAGGTTTATCTCCATGGCACTGACACGCGAACAGCAAATTGCAGCCCTTGAAAAAGACTGGGCTGAAAACCCGCGCTGGAAAGGCGTGACTCGCACTTACTCCGCTGCTGACGTCGTCCGTCTGCGTGGCTCGGTTCAACCTGAGCACACCTTTGCGAAAATGGGCGCCGAGAAGCTGTGGAACCTGGTGACCCAGGGTGCCAAGCCGTCCTTCCGCCCAGAGAAAGATTTCGTCAACTGCATGGGCGCCCTGACCGGCGGCCAGGCTGTTCAGCAGGTTAAAGCCGGTATCCAGGCAATCTACCTGTCGGGCTGGCAGGTGGCTGCGGACAACAACTCCGCAGAATCGATGTACCCGGACCAGTCGCTGTACCCGGTGGATTCGGTTCCAACCGTGGTCAAACGCATCAACAACTCGTTCCGTCGCGCTGACCAGATCCAGTGGAAAGCCGGCAAGAACCCGGGTGACGACGGCTACATCGACTACTTCGCGCCAATCGTGGCTGACGCTGAAGCCGGTTTCGGCGGCGTGCTGAACGCGTACGAGCTGATGAAGAGCATGATCGAAGCAGGCGCCGCCGGCGTTCACTTCGAAGACCAACTGGCTTCCGTGAAAAAATGCGGCCACATGGGCGGCAAAGTACTGGTTCCAACTCAGGAAGCCGTGCAGAAGCTGACCGCTGCACGTCTGGCGGCTGACGTTGCCGGCACGCCAACCATCATCCTGGCCCGTACCGACGCCAACGCTGCTGACCTGCTGACGTCCGACTGCGATCCGTACGACCAGCCGTTCGTAACTGGCGAGCGTACTCAGGAAGGCTTCTACAAGGTACGTGCCGGTCTGGATCAGGCAATCGCCCGTGGCCTGGCTTACGCGCCGTACGCCGACCTGATCTGGTGCGAAACCGCCAAGCCGGATCTGGAAGAAGCCCGTCGCTTCGCCGAGGCGATCAAGAAGGAATACCCGGACCAACTGCTGTCGTACAACTGCTCGCCTTCCTTCAACTGGAAGAAAAACCTGGACGACGCGACCATCGCCAAGTTCCAGCGCGAACTGTCCGCCATGGGTTACAAGCACCAGTTCATCACCCTGGCCGGCATTCACAACATGTGGCACAGCATGTTCAACCTGGCGCACGACTACGCCCGCAACGACATGACTGCCTACGTGAAGCTGCAGGAGCAGGAGTTCGCTGACGCCGCCAAGGGTTACACCTTCGTGGCTCACCAGCAGGAAGTGGGCACTGGCTACTTCGACGACATGACCACCGTGATCCAGGGTGGCTCGTCCTCGGTCACCGCACTGACCGGTTCGACCGAAGAAGAACAGTTCCACTGATTCGGCTTCGCTGAGCAAACGGCCTTTGCGGATCGGATAGAAAGCTAACCGCAGAGCTGCACGACTGACGCCCCGACTGGTTCGGGGCGTTTTTTTGCCTTTGAAAACCTCACCGGCACCGCAAATCCCTTGTGGGAGCGAGCCTGCTCGCGAAGGCGCTGTGTGAGCTTGCACATGCAGTGACTGATCCACCGCTTTCGCGAGCAGGCTCGCTCCCACAGGAAAAGCGTCAGCCGCGACAAAAAACATTGATCCAGAGCGGTACCCGCGTCACAAAAAACCGGTAAAACGCTCGCCACCGCTACTTGCAGTAACGGGCATATAAGACAACTTTCCGATTACTGCACCGCTAAACAGTTACAAAACCACTCCAAACGATATTAATTATCATTTAGCAGTAACTATGTTCGTTACATTTCCCACAAAACATAATTCGCGTAAACCCGGCTAATGCCCGCAACGCATGGGCTGCAGGGCATTGGAGGTGCGCTATGTCCTTATTCCAATAAATAATTTCGCTATAGGAATTTTACTTGCTGGGTGTTTAGCCATAAAATCAGCCCGATTGATTGCTGCGACATATCGTCACTGCCTTATTTCTTTATCAAGCTCAGAGACCTTTGCTCTCTGTTAAGGATTACCAGCATGCCCGAAGCGACAGGACTCATGGCCCACAACTGGGGCTTTGCCATTTTCCTTCTGGGTGTAGTCGGCCTGTGTGCCTTCATGCTCGGCGTCTCCAGCCTCCTCGGGTCAAAAGCCTGGGGCCGCAGCAAAAACGAACCGTTCGAGTCCGGCATGCTACCTACCGGTGGCGCCCGCTTGCGGCTCTCAGCCAAATTCTATCTGGTCGCGATGCTGTTCGTGATCTTCGATATCGAAGCCCTCTTTCTCTTTGCATGGTCTGTGTCCGTCCGCGAAAGCGGCTGGACCGGATTCGTCGAAGCTCTCGTTTTCATAGCAATTCTGTTGGCAGGTCTTGTCTACCTGTTCCGAGTGGGCGCCCTTGACTGGGCTCCGGAAGCTCGTCGCAAGCGGCAGGCGAAGCTGAAACAATGAGGCTTTGGCAATGCAATACAATCTCACCAGAATCGACCCCGATGCTCCTAACGAGCAATATCCGATTGGCGAACGGGAGACCGTTTCCGATCCGTTAGAAGATCAAGTCCACAAAAACATTTTCATGGGCAAGCTCGAAGACGTGCTGAGTGGCGCGGTCAACTGGGGGCGTAAAAACTCCCTGTGGCCGTACAACTTCGGCCTTTCGTGCTGCTATGTGGAAATGACCACCGCCTTCACGGCGCCCCACGACATCGCGCGCTTTGGCGCCGAAGTTATCCGGGCATCACCGCGTCAGGCCGACTTCATGGTTATCGCCGGCACCTGCTTCATCAAGATGGCGCCGATCATTCAGCGTCTCTACGAGCAAATGCTCGAGCCGAAGTGGGTGATTTCCATGGGCTCGTGCGCCAACTCCGGTGGCATGTACGACATCTACTCCGTGGTTCAAGGGGTGGACAAGTTCCTGCCCGTGGACGTCTACGTACCTGGCTGCCCGCCCCGTCCAGAAGCATTTCTGCAAGGCTTGATGCTGTTGCAGGAATCGATTGGCCAGGAGCGTCGCCCACTGTCCTGGGTCGTTGGTGATCAAGGCGTTTATCGCGCCGACATGCCTTCGCAGAAAGAACAGCGCCGCGAACAGCGAATCGCAGTCACCAACCTGCGCAGCCCTGACGAAGTCTGATCCAGTCTGTTCTTACAAAGAAACGAGAAGCTGGCTTCATTCTTTACGTTGACCGAAAGCGAAAAAATAACCATGACTACAGGCAGCGCTCTGTACATCCCGCCTTATAAGGCAGACGACCAGGATGTGGTCGTCGAATTGAACAACCGTTTTGGCGCCGAAGCGTTCACCGCTCAGTCGACTCGCACCGGCATGCCGGTGCTGTGGGTGGCTCGCGCCAAACTCGTCGAAGTCCTGACCTTCCTGCGCAACCTGCCCAAGCCGTACGTCATGCTCTATGACCTGCACGGCGTGGACGAGCGTCTGCGCACCAAGCGTCAAGGGCTGCCGTCGGGCGCCGACTTCACCGTGTTCTATCACCTCATGTCGCTTGAGCGTAATAGTGACGTGATGATCAAAGTCGCCTTGTCCGAAAGCGACCTGAGCTTGCCGACCGTCACCAGCATCTGGCCGAACGCCAACTGGTACGAGCGTGAAGTCTGGGACATGTACGGCATCGACTTCAAAGGCCACCCGCACCTGTCGCGCATCATGATGCCGCCGACCTGGGAAGGTCACCCGTTGCGCAAGGACTTCCCGGCGCGCGCCACCGAATTCGATCCGTACAGCCTCAACCTCGCCAAGCAGCAGCTTGAGGAAGAAGCCGCGCGCTTCCGTCCTGAAGACTGGGGCATGAAGCGTTCCGGTGCCAACGAGGACTACATGTTCCTCAACCTCGGCCCGAACCACCCTTCCGCGCACGGTGCTTTCCGCATCATTCTGCAACTGGACGGTGAAGAGATCGTCGACTGCGTGCCGGACATCGGTTACCACCACCGTGGTGCCGAGAAGATGGCCGAGCGTCAGTCCTGGCACAGTTTCATCCCTTACACCGACCGTATCGACTACCTCGGCGGCGTGATGAACAACCTGCCGTACGTGCTCTCGGTCGAGAAGCTGGCCGGCATCAAGGTGCCCGAGAAGGTCGACGTCATCCGCATCATGATGGCCGAGTTCTTCCGGATCACCAGCCACCTGCTGTTCCTGGGGACTTACATCCAGGACGTCGGCGCCATGACTCCGGTGTTCTTCACCTTCACCGACCGCCAGAAGGCGTACACGGTGATTGAAGCCATTACCGGTTTCCGTCTGCACCCGGCCTGGTACCGCATCGGCGGTGTTGCCCACGACCTGCCGCGCGGCTGGGACAAACTGGTGAAAGACTTCGTTGAATGGCTGCCAAAGCGCCTCGACGAATACACCAAGGCTGCCCTGCAGAACAGCATCCTCAAGGGCCGTACCATCGGCGTCGCTGCCTACAACACCAAAGAGGCCCTGGAGTGGGGCGTCACCGGTGCCGGCCTGCGTTCGACCGGTTGCGACTTCGACCTGCGTAAAGCGCGTCCGTACTCCGGCTACGAGAACTTCGAGTTCGAAGTTCCGCTGGCTGCCAACGGCGATGCCTACGACCGCTGCATGGTCCGCGTCGAAGAGATGCGCCAGAGCATCAAGATCATCGACCAGTGCCTGCGCAACATGCCGGAAGGCCCGTACAAGGCGGATCACCCGCTGACCACGCCGCCGCCGAAAGAGCGCACGCTGCAGCACATCGAAACCTTGATCACGCACTTCCTGCAAGTTTCGTGGGGCCCGGTCATGCCGGCCAACGAATCCTTCCAGATGATCGAAGCGACCAAGGGCATCAACAGTTATTACCTGACGAGCGACGGCGGCACCATGAGCTACCGTACCCGGATCCGTACTCCGAGCTTCCCGCATCTGCAACAGATCCCTTCGGTGATCAAAGGCAGCATGGTCGCGGACTTGATTGCGTACCTGGGTAGTATCGACTTCGTTATGGCCGACGTGGACCGCTAAGCATGAACAGCACGCTTATCCAGACAGACCGTTTCACCCTGAGTGAAACCGAGCGCTCGGCCATCGAGCACGAGTTGCATCACTACGAAGACCCGCGCGCGGCGTCGATCGAAGCCCTGAAGATCGTTCAGAAAGAACGCGGCTGGGTGCCGGATGGCGCCCTGTACGCGATCGGCGAGATCCTCGGCATCCCGGCCAGCGACGTTGAAGGTGTGGCGACGTTCTACAGCCAGATCTTCCGTCAGCCGGTTGGCCGCCACATCATTCGCGTCTGCGACAGCATGGTCTGCTACATCGGTGGCCACGAGTCGGTGGTCAGCGAAATCCAGAACAATCTGGGCATCGGCCTGGGTCAGACCACCGCCGACGGTCGTTTCACCCTGCTGCCTGTCTGCTGCCTCGGCAACTGCGACAAGGCACCGGCGCTGATGATCGACGACGACACCTTTGGCGACGTGCAGCCTGCTGGCGTGGCCAAACTGCTCGAGGGCTACGTATGACCCTGACATCTTTCGGTCCTGCCAACCGCATCCAGCGTTCGGCCGAGACTCACCCGCTGACCTGGCGTCTGCGTGACGACGGCGAAGCCGTGTGGCTCGACGAATACCAGGCCAAGAACGGTTACGCCGCTGCGCGCAAAGCCTTCGCCGACATGGATCAGGACGCCATCGTCCAGACCGTGAAAGACGCTGGCCTCAAAGGTCGCGGCGGTGCAGGCTTCCCCACGGGCGTGAAGTGGGGCCTGATGCCCAAGGACGAATCCATCAACATCCGCTACCTGCTGTGCAACGCGGATGAAATGGAGCCGAACACCTGGAAAGACCGCATGCTGATGGAGCAACTGCCCCATCTGCTGATCGAAGGCATGCTGATCAGTGCCCGCGCACTGAAAACCTACCGTGGCTACATCTTCCTGCGTGGCGAGTACACCACCGCCGCCAAGCACCTCAACCGTGCCGTGGAAGAAGCCAAGGCAGCCGGCCTGCTGGGCAAGAACATCCTGGGCAGCGGCTTCGATTTCGAGCTGTTCGTCCACACCGGCGCCGGGCGTTACATCTGCGGTGAAGAAACCGCACTGATCAACTCCCTTGAAGGCCGCCGCGCCAACCCGCGCTCCAAGCCGCCCTTCCCTGCCGCCGTGGGCGTGTGGGGCAAGCCGACGTGCGTGAACAACGTAGAAACCCTGTGCAACGTGCCGGCAATCATTGCCGACGGTGTTGACTGGTACAAATCGTTGGCTCGCGAAGGCAGCGAAGACATGGGCACCAAGCTCATGGGCTTCTCCGGCAAGGTCAAGAACCCTGGCCTGTGGGAACTGCCATTCGGCGTCACCGGTCGCGAGCTGTTCGAAGACTACGCCGGCGGCATGCGCGACGGCTTCAAGCTCAAGGCCTGGCAGCCAGGTGGGGCCGGTACCGGTTTCCTGTTGCCGGAGCACCTCGACGCACAGATGTACGCCGGCGGCATCGCCAAAGTGGGCACCCGGATGGGTACCGGCCTGGCCATGGCGGTGGACGACAGCGTCAACATGGTCTCCCTGCTGCGCAACATGGAGCAGTTCTTCGCTCGCGAGTCGTGCGGTTTCTGCACCCCGTGCCGTGATGGTTTGCCATGGAGCGTCAAGCTCCTGATGGCGATCGAACAAGGCCGCGGCCAGCCAGGCGACATCGAGACCCTGCTGGGTCTGGTCAACTTCCTCGGCCCAGGCAAGACCTTCTGTGCTCACGCACCGGGTGCCGTAGAGCCGTTGGGCAGTGCCATCAAATACTTCCGTCCAGAGTTCGAAGCCGGTATCGCGCCTGCAAGCGCCGCCGTCCCGCCTCTGGCAAGGCCGATCGTAGTCGGCGCGTAAACGCTTAAAAAGGCGAAGGGTCCGTGCCCTTCGCCTTTCGTCCGATGACGCCTTTCGGGGCTGACTGGATTCGGACGAATAACAAGATTCCATTAGCCACGCCCGCTGACACCGGGCCAACGAAGACCTTTGAACCATGGCCACTATCCACGTAGACGGCAAAGCGCTCGAAGTCGACGGGGCAGACAACCTGTTACAGGCATGTCTGTCGCTGGGCCTCGACATCCCTTATTTCTGCTGGCACCCCGCGCTTGGTAGCGTCGGGGCCTGCCGCCAGTGCGCGGTCAAGCAGTACACCGACGAGAACGACACCCGTGGTCGCATCGTCATGTCCTGCATGACGCCTGCCACCGACAACACCTGGATCTCCATCGACGATGATGAGTCCAAGGCGTTCCGCGCCAGTGTTGTTGAATGGCTGATGACCAACCACCCGCACGACTGCCCAGTGTGCGAAGAAGGCGGTCACTGCCACCTGCAAGACATGACCGTGATGACCGGCCACAACGAGCGCCGTTATCGCTTCACCAAACGCACCCACCAGAACCAGCAACTGGGCCCGTTCATTTCCCACGAAATGAACCGCTGCATCGCCTGCTACCGCTGCGTGCGTTTCTACAAGGATTACGCCGGCGGCACCGACCTCGGTGTATTCGGCGCCCACGACAACGTGTACTTCGGTCGCGTTGAAGACGGCACCCTCGAAAGCGAGTTCTCCGGCAACCTCACCGAGGTCTGCCCGACCGGCGTGTTCACCGACAAGACTCACTCCGAGCGCTACAACCGCAAATGGGACATGCAGTTCTCGCCGAGCATCTGCCATGGCTGCTCCAGCGGTTGCAACATTTCTCCGGGCGAGCGTTACGGCGAACTGCGTCGCATCGAAAACCGTTTCAACGGTTCGGTGAACCAGTACTTCCTGTGCGACCGTGGCCGTTTCGGTTATGGCTACGTCAACCGCACCGACCGTCCACGTCAGCCGCTGCTGGCCGACGGCACCAAGCTGGGCCTCGACGCTGCGCTGGATAAAGCCGCTGATCTGCTGCGCGGCCGCAACATCGTCGGTATCGGTTCGCCGCGTGCCAGCCTCGAAAGCAACTACGCGTTGCGTGAACTGGTCGGCGCCGAGCACTTCTACTCCGGTATCGAAGCATCCGAACTGGAGCGTATCCGCCTGGTTCTGCAAGTGTTGAAAGACAGCCCGCTGCCTGTGCCGAACATGCGCGACATCGAAGACCACGACGCTGTGTTCGTCCTCGGTGAAGACCTGACTCAGACCGCTGCCCGTATGGCCCTGGCCCTGCGCCAGTCGGTCAAAGGCAAAGCCGAAGACATGGCCGAAGCCATGCGCGTTCAGCCTTGGCTCGACGCGGCAGTGAAGAACATCGGTCAGCACGCGCTGAACCCGCTGTTCATCGCCAGCCTGGCGGAAACCAAGCTCGACGACATCGCCGAAGAGTGCGTACACGCAGCTCCCGACGACCTGGCGCGCATCGGTTTCGCCGTGGCCCACGCCCTGGACGCCAGCGCGCCTGCCGTTGAAGGTCTGGACGCTGAAGCGCTGGAACTGGCCAAGCGCATCGCCGACGCCCTGCTCGCGGCCAAGCGCCCGCTGATCATCGCCGGTACTTCGCTGGGTTCCAAAGCCCTGATCGAAGCCGCAGCGAACATCGCCAAGGCGCTGAAGCTGCGCGAGAAAAACGGTTCGATCAGCCTGATCGTGCCGGAAGCCAACAGCCTCGGCCTGGCCATGCTCGGTGGCGAATCGGTCGACGCGGCGCTGCAAGCGGTCATCGACGGCAAAGCAGACGCCATCGTCGTGCTGGAAAACGATCTGTACACCCGCACCTCGAAAGCCAAGGTCGATGCGGCATTGAACGCGGCGAAAGTCGTGATCGTTGCCGACCACCAGAAGACTGCCACCACCGATCGCGCGCAACTGGTTCTGCCAGCGGCAAGCTTTGCTGAAGGCGACGGTACGCTGGTCAGCCAGGAAGGTCGCGCCCAGCGCTTCTTCCAGGTTTTCGATCCGCAGTACATGGATGCGAGCATCCTGGTTCACGAAGGCTGGCGCTGGCTGCACGCCCTGCGCGCGACCCTGCTGAAACAGCCGATCGACTGGACGCAACTCGACCACGTAACCGCTGCCGTTGCCTCGAGCACTGAGCAACTGGCGCGTATCGTTGATGCCGCTCCGTCTGCCGCGTTCCGCATCAAGGGTCTGAAACTGGCGCGTGAGCCGCTGCGCTACTCCGGTCGCACCGCAATGCGCGCCGACATCAGCGTTCACGAACCACGCACTCCGCAGGACAAAGACACCGCGTTCGCCTTCTCCATGGAAGGTTACTCGGGTTCGGTTGAGCCGCGTCAGCAGGTTCCTTTCGCCTGGTCGCCAGGCTGGAACTCGCCGCAAGCCTGGAACAAGTTCCAGGACGAAGTCGGTGGTCACCTGCGCGCTGGCGATCCGGGCACTCGCCTGATCGAAAGCACTGGCGACTCGCTGAACTGGTTCGCTGCCGCTCCGCGTGCGTTCAACCCGGCGCCGGGCACCTGGCAGGCCGTGCCGTTCTACCACCTGTTCGGCAGCGACGAAAACTCGTCGAAAGCCGCGCCGGTTCAAGAGCGCATCCCGGCTGCTTATGTTGCTCTGGCGAAATCCGAAGCAGATCGCCTGGGCGTCAACGACGGTGCCCTGCTGAGCCTGAACGTGGCCGGTCAGACCCTGCGTCTGCCGCTGCGCATCAATGAAGAACTGGGCGCTGGTCTGGTGGCCTTGCCTGCGGGCATCGCCGGCATTCCACCGGCATTCGCCGGCGTGTCCGTCGACGGTCTGCAGGAGGCAGCGCAATGACCTGGTTCACCCCTGAAGTGATCGATGTGATCCTGACGGTCATCAAAGCCATCGTGATTCTGCTGGCCGTTGTGGTCGCAGGCGCGTTGCTCAGCTTTGTCGAACGTCGCCTGCTGGGCTGGTGGCAGGACCGTTACGGCCCGAACCGCGTTGGTCCGTTCGGCATGTTCCAGATCGCCGCCGACATGCTCAAGATGTTCTTCAAGGAAGACTGGACCCCGCCGTTTGCCGATAAAGTGATCTTCACTTTGGCGCCGGTGGTGGCCATGTCCGCCCTGCTGATCGCCTTCGCGATCATCCCGATCACCCCGACCTGGGGCGTGGCGGATCTGAACATCGGTCTGCTGTTCTTCTTCGCCATGGCCGGTCTGTCGGTCTACGCGGTGCTGTTCGCCGGCTGGTCGAGCAACAACAAGTTTGCCCTGCTCGGCAGCTTGCGTGCCTCGGCGCAGACCGTGTCCTACGAAGTGTTCATGGGCCTGGCCCTGATGGGCATCGTGGTGCAGGTCGGCTCGTTCAACATGCGCGACATCGTCGAGTACCAGGCGCAGAACCTGTGGTTCATCATTCCGCAGTTCTTCGGCTTCTGTACCTTCTTCATCGCTGGCGTGGCTGTAACTCACCGTCACCCGTTCGACCAGCCGGAAGCGGAACAGGAACTGGCCGACGGTTACCACATTGAATACGCCGGTATGAAATGGGGCATGTTCTTCGTCGGTGAATACATCGGCATCATCCTGATCTCGGCGCTGCTGGTCACCCTGTTCTTCGGTGGCTGGCACGGTCCGTTCGGCATCCTGCCGCAACTGTCCTTCGTCTGGTTCGCACTGAAGACCGCGTTCTTCATCATGCTGTTCATCCTGCTGCGCGCTTCCATCCCGCGTCCGCGTTATGACCAGGTGATGGATTTCAGCTGGAAATTCTGCCTGCCACTGACCCTGATCAATTTGCTGATAACCGCTGCGGTTGTGTTGTGGAACACACCTGCGGTTGCGGTTCAGTGAGGATTTGACCCATGTTCAAATATATTGGCGACATCGTTAAGGGTACCGGTACCCAGTTGCGCAGCCTGGTCATGGTCTTCGGCCATGGCTTTCGCAAGCGCGACACCCTGCAATACCCGGAAGAAGCGGTCTATCTGCCGCCACGCTACCGTGGCCGTATTGTCCTGACCCGCGACCCCGATGGCGAAGAGCGTTGCGTAGCCTGCAACCTTTGCGCCGTGGCTTGCCCGGTCGGTTGCATCTCGCTGCAAAAAGCTGAAACCGAAGACGGTCGCTGGTACCCGGACTTCTTCCGTATCAACTTCTCGCGCTGCATTTTCTGCGGTCTCTGCGAGGAAGCCTGTCCGACCACCGCAATCCAGCTGACCCCGGATTTCGAGATGGCCGAGTTCAAACGTCAGGACCTGGTGTACGAGAAAGAAGATCTGCTGATCTCCGGCCCCGGCAAAAACCCTGATTACAACTTCTATCGTGTTGCAGGTATGGCAATCGCTGGCAAGCCGAAAGGCTCTGCGCAGAACGAAGCCGAACCGATCAACGTGAAGAGCTTGCTGCCTTAAGGAAGAACGATGGAATTCGCTTTCTATTTCGCATCGGGTATCGCGGTTGTGTCCACGCTACGTGTGGTCACCAACACCAACCCTGTGCATGCCCTGCTCTACCTGATCATCTCGTTGATCGCCGTGGCCATGACCTTCTTCGCACTCGGCGCACCGTTCGCCGGCGTGCTGGAAGTGATCGCCTACGCTGGCGCCATCATGGTGCTGTTCGTGTTCGTGGTGATGATGCTGAACCTGGGCCCAGCCTCGGTTCAGCAGGAACGCAGCTGGCTCAAGCCCGGTATCTGGGCGGGGCCGGTGATTCTTGCCGCCCTGCTGCTGGCCGAACTGCTGTATGTACTGTTCGCTCATCAGAGCGGTCAGGCCATCGGCCACACCACCGTGGACGCGAAAGCCGTGGGCATCAGCCTGTTCGGCCCGTACCTGCTGGTGGTCGAACTCGCCTCGATGCTGCTGCTCGCCGCAGCCGTCACGGCGTTCCATTTGGGCCGTAACGAGGCGAAGGAGTAAGACATGCCTGCTATCCCTCTCGAGCATGGATTGGCCGTTGCCGGCATCCTGTTCTGCCTTGGTCTGGTCGGCCTGATGGTCCGCCGCAACATTTTGTTCGTGTTGATGAGCCTGGAAGTGATGATGAACGCCTCTGCACTGGCCTTCATCGTGGCGGGCGCCCGCTGGGCGCAACCGGATGGACAGATCATGTTCATTCTGGTGATCAGCCTTGCAGCCGCCGAGGCCAGTATTGGTCTGGCGATCCTGCTGCAACTGTATCGCCGCTTCCACACGCTCGATATCGACGCTGCCAGTGAGATGCGCGGATGAACCTAATCTTTCTGACTTTTGTATTCCCTCTGATCGGTTTCCTGCTGCTGTCGTTCTCCCGTGGACGCTGGTCGGAAAACCTCTCGGCGCTGATCGGCGTGGGTTCCATTGGCTTGTCGGCGATTGTTGCCGCCTACGTCATCTGGCAATTCAACGTCGCGCCACCCGAAGGCGGTCACTACACCCTGGTGCTCTGGAAGTGGATGGCGGTGGAAGGCTTCAAGCCCGACTTCGCCCTCTACGTCGACGGCCTGTCGGTCACCATGCTCGGCGTGGTGGTGGGCGTAGGTTTCCTGATCCACCTGTTCGCGTCCTGGTACATGCGCGGCGAAGCGGGTTACTCGCGCTTCTTCTCGTACACCAACCTGTTTATCGCCAGCATGCTGTTCCTGGTGCTCGGCGATAACCTGTTGTTCCTGTACTTCGGCTGGGAAGGCGTGGGCCTGTGCTCGTACCTGTTGATCGGTTTCTACTACAGCAACCGCAACAACGGTAACGCCGCACTCAAGGCCTTCATCGTGACCCGGATCGGCGACGTGTTCATGGCCATCGGCCTGTTCATCCTGTTCCAGCAAGTGGGCACGTTGAACATCCAGGAACTGCTGGTGCTGGCACCGCAGAAATTCCAGGTCGGTGACTTCTGGATCACTCTGGCAACCCTGATGCTGCTGGGTGGCGCAGTCGGTAAATCGGCGCAACTGCCACTGCAAACCTGGCTTGCGGATGCGATGGCCGGTCCGACCCCGGTTTCGGCACTGATCCACGCCGCGACCATGGTGACCGCCGGTGTCTACCTGATCGCCCGTACCCACGGTCTGTTCACCCTGGCACCGGAAATCCTGCACCTGGTCGGCATCGTCGGTGGTGTGACTCTGGTTCTCGCAGGCTTCGCGGCACTGGTACAAACCGACATCAAACGTATCCTCGCGTACTCGACCATGAGCCAGATCGGCTACATGTTCCTGGCGCTGGGCGTTGGCGCATGGGATGGCGCGATTTTCCACCTGATGACCCACGCCTTCTTCAAGGCCCTGCTGTTCCTTGCTTCCGGTGCGGTGATCGTTGCCTGCCACCATGAGCAGAACATCTTCAAGATGGGCGGCCTGTGGAAAAAACTGCCACTGGCCTACGCCAGCTTCATCGTCGGTGGTGCTGCGCTGTCCGCTCTGCCACTGGTCACCGCGGGCTTCTACTCCAAGGACGAAATCCTTTGGGAAGCGTTCGCCAGCGGCAACCACGGTCTGCTCTACGCAGGTCTGGTCGGTGCGTTCATGACGTCGCTGTACACCTTCCGCCTGATCTTCATCACGTTCCACGGTGAAGCCAAGACTGAAGCCCACGCCGGTCACGGCATCGCTCACTGGCTGCCACTGTCGGTGCTGATCGTGCTGTCGACCTTCGTCGGCGCCATGATCGTTCCACCGCTGCACGGCGTACTGCCGCAAAGCGTTGGGCATGCCGGTGGCGAAGCCAAGCACAGTCTGGAAATCGCTTCGGGCGCCATCGCCCTGGCCGGTATCCTGCTGGCGGCCCTGCTGTTCCTCGGCAAGCGTCGCTTCGTGACGGCAATCGCCAACAGCGGCATCGGCCGTTTCCTCTCGGCCTGGTGGTTCGCTGCCTGGGGCTTCGACTGGATCTACGACAAACTGTTCGTCAAGCCGTACCTTGCGATCAGCCACATGCTGCGCAAAGACCCGCTCGACCAGACCATCGGTCTGATCCCGCGTATGGCCAAGGGTGGTCACACCGCCCTGAGCCGCACCGAGACCGGTCAACTGCGTTGGTACGCTGCTTCGATGGCTGCTGGTGCCGTGCTGGTAATCGGCGCCATCGTGCTGGTAGCGGTCTGATATGAACCTTGCGAATTTGCGAAAGGAAACGAGCCCGTCATGATTCTGCCTTGGCTAATCCTGATCCCCTTCATCGGCGGCCTGCTGTGCTGGATGGGTGAGCGCTTCGGCGCTACCCTCCCCCGCTGGATTGCGCTGTTGACCATGACCCTGGAACTCGCCCTCGGCCTCTGGCTGTGGGCCCACGGTGACTATTCATTTGCTCCGGCGCCTGGCGCCGATCCGACCTGGGCGCTTGAGTTCAAGCATGTCTGGATCCAGCGCTTCGGCATCAACGTGCACCTGGCCCTCGACGGCCTGTCGCTGTTGATGATCCTGCTGACCGGTCTGCTGGGTATCCTCTCGGTACTCTGCTCGTGGAAAGAGATTCAACGTCACGTTGGCTTCTTCCACCTGAACCTGATGTGGATCCTGGGCGGCGTTGTCGGCGTGTTCCTCGCCCTCGACCTGTTCATGTTCTTCTTCTTCTGGGAAATGATGCTGGTGCCGATGTACTTCCTCATCGCGCTCTGGGGTCACAGTTCTTCGGACGGCAAGAAAACCCGGATCTACGCAGCAACCAAGTTCTTCATCTTCACTCAGGCTTCCGGCCTGATCATGCTGGTGGCGATCCTGGGTCTGGTGCTGGTCAACTTCAACAACACCGGCGTGATTACCTTCAACTACGCCGACCTGTTGAAAACCAAGATGTCGATGACCACCGAGTACATTCTGATGCTCGGCTTCTTCATCGCCTTCGCGGTCAAGCTGCCAGTGGTGCCGTTCCACTCGTGGCTGCCTGACGCTCACGCCCAGGCACCGACCGCAGGTTCCGTCGACCTCGCCGGTATCTTGCTGAAAACCGCGGCCTACGGTCTGCTGCGTTTCGCCCTGCCGCTGTTCCCGAACGCCTCGGCCGAGTTTGCGCCGATCGCCATGACCCTCGGTCTGATCGGGATTTTCTACGGTGCATTCCTGGCGTTCGCCCAAACCGACATCAAGCGTCTGATCGCCTTCTCGTCCGTTTCCCATATGGGTTTCGTACTGATCGGCATCTACTCCGGCAGCCAACTGGCGCTGCAAGGCGCTGTGATCCAGATGCTGGCGCACGGTCTGTCGGCAGCGGCACTGTTTATCCTCAGCGGTCAGCTGTACGAGCGTCTGCACACTCGTGACATGCGTGAGATGGGCGGTCTGTGGTCGCGTATCGCTTACCTGCCGGCAATCAGCCTGTTCTTCGCCGCCGCATCCTTGGGCTTGCCGGGGACCGGTAACTTCGTCGGCGAATTCCTGATCCTGATCGGCACGTTCGCCAGTGCGCCATGGATCACTGCGATTGCCACGTCCGGTCTGGTGTTCGGTTCGGTCTACTCGCTGATCATGATCCACCGCGCCTACTTCGGCCCGGCCAAATCGGATTCGATCCTGCACGGTATGGACGGTCGCGAACTGATCATGGTGCTGGGCCTTGCGGCGTTGCTGGTTTACCTCGGCGTCTACCCGCAGCCGTTCCTCGACACTTCCGCCGCCACGATGCATGGCGTGCAGCAGTGGCTCGGCACCGCCTTCACTCAACTCGCTTCGGCCCGGTAAGAGCGCTATGGAATTCACGATTCAACACTTTATTGCGCTTGCGCCACTGTTGATCACCAGCCTCACCATTATCGTGGTGATGCTGGCAATCGCCTGGCGCCGCAACCACTCGCAGACCTTCCTGATCTCGGTCGCCGGTCTGAACCTGGCCTTGCTGTCGATCCTGCCGGCACTGAAAGTCGCGCCTCTGGCCGTGACCCCGTTGCTGCAAATCGACACCTTCGCCTGCCTGTACATGGCGCTGATCCTGGTTGCCACCCTCGCCTGCGTCACCCTCGCCCACGCCTATCTGGGCGATGGCGGTTCGGGTTACCCGGGCAACCGTGAAGAACTCTACCTGCTGATCCTGATGGCCGCCGCCGGCGGTCTGGTTCTGGTCAGCGCGCAGCACCTGGCCGGTTTGTTCATCGGTCTGGAACTGCTCTCGGTACCGGTCTACGGTCTGGTGGCTTACGCCTTCTTCAACAAGCGTTCGCTGGAAGCCGGCATCAAGTACATGGTGCTGTCGGCCGCCGGTTCCGCGTTCCTGTTGTTCGGTATGGCGCTGCTGTACGCCGACTCGGGTTCGCTGAGCTTCGTCGGTATCGGTCAGGCACTGGCTGCAACCGGCCTGCCTAGCTCGTTGGCGCAACTGGGCCTGGGCATGATGCTGATCGGTCTGGCGTTCAAGCTGTCGCTGGTACCGTTCCACCTGTGGACGCCTGACGTCTACGAAGGTGCTCCGGCACCGGTCGCAGCCTTCCTTGCGACCGCTTCGAAGGTTGCGGTGTTTGCGGTCATGGTGCGTCTGTTCCAGATCTCCCCTGCTGCCAGCAGTGGCGTGCTGAGCGACGTACTGACCGTCATCGCCATTGCCTCGATCCTGTTCGGTAACCTGCTGGCCCTGACTCAGAGCAACCTCAAGCGTCTGCTCGGTTACTCGTCCATCGCGCACTTCGGCTACCTGCTGATCGCACTGGTGGCGAGCAAGGGTCTGGCGGTGGAAGCCATCGGCGTCTACCTGGTCACCTACGTGATCACCAGCCTCGGCGCGTTCGGCGTGATCACGCTGATGTCCTCGCCGTACAACGGCCGTGACGCCGACGCACTGTACGAGTACCGCGGCCTGTTCTGGCGCCGTCCGTACCTGACCGCCGTACTCACCGTGATGATGCTGTCCCTGGCCGGTATCCCGCTGACCGCTGGCTTCATCGGCAAGTTCTACATCATCGCGACCGGTGTCGAATCGCACCAATGGTGGCTGGTTGGTTCGCTGGTACTGGGCAGCGCCATCGGCGTCTTCTACTACTTGCGCGTGATGGTCACCCTGTACCTGATCGAGCCAAACCTGCGTCGCCATGACGCCCAGCTGCACTGGGAACAGAAGGCAGGCGGCGTAATGCTGCTGGCCATCGCCCTGGTCGCATTCTTCCTGGGTGTGTACCCGCAGCCATTGCTGACACTGGTTCAGCAGGCGGGTCTGGCAGGCTGATTGCTCCGTTAGAACTGGCAACAAAAGAAACGGCACCTTCGGGTGCCGTTTTTGTTTTTACAGGATTCGATATCTCGAGCGCTTGCGCTGTCCTCATCGCGGGCAAGCCCGGCTCCCACAGGTTTGTGCGTCGTTCACAAAATCCGGGGACACCCAAAAACCAATGTGGGAGCGAGCCTGCTCGCGAAGGCGTCGGCACTTCCACCATATTCAGTGCCTGACACTCCGCTATCGCGAGCAGGCTCACTCCTACAGGCTGTGTGTCATTCACAAATTCTGTGCCACCCCGGATTACTGCAGGAGCGTGGCTTGCCCGCGATGGCGTCGGCACATCCACCCTCTTCATAGCTTCACACCCCGCCACTTTCGCCATTCGGCGCTGGACACTGCTGCGCGATTGTTCCGACACGCCAGTTGCGAAGCCTCTTCACAGATCAGTCGAACGTTCCTACAGCTCCCGTCAATTCGTCCTACAGGTGTTTTTACGACCGGCGTCTATCGTTGAAAAAGGGACGAAAAGCAAGGCCAGGAGGCCTTGACCGATTCGATTATCGAGACAACACTATACGTAGGTAGCGTACAGAACATGGATGCTCTATTTATCGAATTGCCTGTGTTTCAGAAGCACCGAGACGACTATCTGGATGACGAACTGTTTCGCAGCTTTCAACTGGAGTTGCTGAAAAATCCGCAAGCGGGCGATCTCATTGAGGACACAGGCGGGCTTCGTAAAATTCGCTTTAGCGACCAACGAAGAGGCAAAGGTAAGCGCAGCGGATTACGAGTGATTTATTACTGGTGGTCAGGCTTCGATCAGTTCTGGCTCTTTACCGTCTACACCAAAAACGAGCAGGACGATTTGACACCTGCCCAGAAAAAACTTTTCAGAAAAACACTGGATAGAGAACTCAACGCGAGAACCCACTATGAAACGTGACATTTTTTCCGAATTGATGGATGGACTGGAAGCACTGGCCGATGAACGCCAAGGCAAAATCACCTTGCGTACCCACAAGGTTCAGCTGCCAAAACTGATGCCGATCACTGCGGAGGAAGTCGTAGCCATCCGTCAGCAACTTAATCTTTCCCGGTCAGTATTCGCGATGTATCTACGCACCAACACGCGAACACTCGAAAACTGGGAGCAAGGACGAGCAACGCCCAATGCTCAGGCCACAACCCTGATCCGTCTGGTCGAACGTTTCCCCCAAACGATCGAACAGCTCGCAGCCCTGACCTGACCGTTTTCACTCCACTCACATGACGAAATTGTAATTCCCCCATCACCTTGGCGTTATCCGCAGCTTGTAACGATGTCCCCCGGCGACCATGCCGACGAGCCCCATGCCCGTCGAACAATAAAACCCACGCCGACGCACGTTCCCGTTCTGCCGAACCCAAGGAGTGTTTGATGGTTAACCCTACAAAAATATCGATGGCCGCTTTAGCGGTGGTGGTCGGCTCCGGGCCGTCCATGGTGCTTGCAGAAGACAAGCCCGAGGGCTTTGTCGAAGGCAGCAGCCTGACAGTGCTCAACCGCAACTTCTACTTCAATCGTGATCACCGCAACGGCCAGTCCAGCCCTACCGGCAACGGTTATTCCGAAGCCTGGGCCCATGCGGTGATCAGCAAGTTCGAATCCGGTTTCACCCAAGGCACCGTTGGGGTCGGGGTCGATGCGTTTGCCATGATCGGGCTGAAACTTGATACCGGTGACGGACGCAACGGTGGCCGCAGTTCGTTTGATGTGTTGCCGGTCAACAGCGACGGTCAGGCGCGGGATGAATACACCAAGGTCGGTGGCGCCGCGAAAGTGCGGGCGTTCGATACGGTGGTCAAGGTCGGTGATGTGTTCCCGGCCAACCCGATGGTGGCGGCCGGTGACTCGCGCCTGCTGCCGGAAAGTTTTCGCGGGGTAACAGCGAGCAACACCAGCATCGAAGGCCTGTCGATTCAGGGTGGACGCCTGCACGCGATGAGCCAACCGGTTTCCAGCGACATGCGCGAGAACTTCGCAACCTTCTACGCAGGCCCGGTCAATTCGCCGTGGATCGCTTACGGCGGTGGCGATTATGCGCTGAACAAGAACCTCAGCTTCAGCCTCTATTCCAGTCGCCTCAAGGACGCCTGGAATCAGTATTACGCCGGCACCGCATGGACCTATCCACTGTCCGATGACGTGTCATTGTTCGGTGGCCTGAACTATTACAAGGCTGTCGACGAAGGCAAGCAGTTGCTCGGGCGGTTCGACAACAACATCTGGAGCGGCCGTGTCGGCGTGAAATTCGGCGCCCACTCCGTCGCCCTCTCCCACCAGCGCAACAACGGTAACGACGACTTCGATTACCTGCGCCAGTCGGACTCGATCTTCCTCGACAACTCGATCCAGTACAGCGACTTCAACTCGCCGAAAGAACGCTCGTGGATGGCGCGTTATGACCTCGACATGACCGCGTACGGCGTACCCGGTTTGTCCTTCATGACTCGCTACGCACGCGGCACTGACGCGGACTATTCCAACGCCAACGCCGTGTACATGCGCCGCGATGCCGAGGGTAATCCGCTGACCGACCAGAAGCGCTGGGAGCGGGATGTCGAAGTCAAATACGTGGTGCAAAGCGGTTCGATGAAAGACCTGTCGCTGCGCCTGCGTCAAGCCACCACCCGCGCCACGGCGTTCGAATCCGACCTGGATGAAGTACGCGTGATCGTCGAATACCCGCTGGCGATTCTCTGAGTTTAACGAGCAATACCATTCACCTTTTAGAAGCTCCTTGCTCCTTTGGTCAGAGGTGAATTTTTGGCGTCCTTCGGGACGCTTTTTTTGTGCCCGATCGATATCACACCGCAGATACCTGTGGGAGCGGGCTTGCTCGCGAAGAGGCCGTGTCAGTCGACATCAATATTGAATGGACACACCGCTTTCGCGAGCAAGCCCGCTCCCACCGAGTTATGCGGCAGGATTGACGTTATCCAGTGCCTTGTTCACCGCCAGTTCGCCGAGCATGACGACTTGGGCGATGCCGAGAAGCGTCTTGCAATGAGTGCCTTCCAGCAACGCAGCAAAGTCGCCGAGCATCACCGTGGCCGAGGCCAGGGAAAGGGTGGAAGTTGTACGCAGGTTGGAACCTTGGGTAGAGAGCGGATGTCCGACGGACAACCTGAAAACTTATGTGGGAAAGCTCAGCATTTCCCACACAAGTTTTAAACATTCCGAATTGAAATACGCAACGTGTGCATCCTCAGCCACCGCTGTTGCGGCACACACCCGCCACGCTGTACTTGAGCGTATTGAGCTGTCCTTTCGAATCCTCGTAGGTCATGGCCGTCGGCACCACCGCGCAACCTGGCTGCGGCTTCACCACACTGACGATTTTCACCACGTCCAGCTTCATGCCGTATTCGTAGTCCTTCACCACTGGCGCCGCTTTGCCTTGCTCGGCGGCGTATTGCTCCATGGCTTTGGCGTTGGCGCTGAAGGCGCGCTCGAAGGTGCGGTCACCGCCGCCTTCGGCCATGACCAGAGAAGACATCGCCATGACACCGGCGAACGCGATCAACTTGAGCATTTTCATATCCATTTCCTTCCCACCCAGGCTTAAAAAAAAGCCCAGCATCGATGCGCGATGACGGGCTTGATCAAGTGCTGTCGCTTACAGGCTCTTGCTGTTGTCGACGGCTTTTTCATTGACCACCACCGGGTTGCCGGCGGCTTTTTCCTTGGCCACGAACAGCTCCATGGAGCGGTCGTTGTTGGTCATCATCCGGTCGAAAGTGCGGTCGCCGCCGCCTTCAGCCATGACCAGGGAAGACATCGCCAACGCCACTACAAAAGCACCTATCTGTACGATTTTCATCTTTGATTCCTCGTTTAAGTAACTGACGGGATCAAGGTAACAATCCGAACCTTTCGTGACGGTGGCGGGGAAATTACATATCCGTAATGTGCCTGGCACAGGTTCCAGACCAGACAAAAAACGGTGGGAGCGGGCTTGCTCGCGAAGGCGGTGTGGCATTCAACATTGATGTCGACTGACACGGCCTCTTCGCGAGCAAGCCCGCTCCCACAGGGGGGAATCACCTACTGAGTGAGAACCGGATCCTCATCCCGGCGGTGGGCAAGTTGGTAGAGCGCGGGCAGGATCAGCAACGTAAGGATCGTGGAGGACAGGATTCCGCCGATCACTACGGTGGCCAGCGGTCGCTGCACTTCGGCCCCCGTACCCGTCGCCAGCGCCATCGGAATAAAGCCCAGCGACGCCACCAGCGCGGTCATCAACACCGGGCGCAATCGCGTCAGCGCGCCGACATTAATCGCATCCGCCAGCGACCGCCCTTCCTCACGCAGATTACGAATGAACGCAATCATCACCAGGCCGTTGAGCACCGCCACCCCGGACAAGGCAATAAACCCGACACCCGCCGATATCGACAACGGAATATCGCGCAGCCACAGCGCCATCACGCCGCCGGTCAAGGCAAACGGGATCCCTGTAAACACCAGCAAACCGTCCTTGAGGTTGTTGAACATCATGAACAACAAGCCGAACACCAGCAGCAACGCCACCGGCACCACAATCTGCAGGCGCTTGGCCGCCGATTGCAGTTGCTCGAACTGCCCGCCCCAACTGGTCCAGTAACCGGCCGGGACTTGCACGTCGCGTTCGATCACCTCAGCGGCCTCGCTGACGAACGAGCCGATATCGCGCCCACGAACGTTGGCGCTGACGATCACCAGACGCTTGCCGTTTTCACGGCTGACCTGATTCGGCCCGAGCACCAGGTCGAGGCTGGCGACGTCCTTCAGTGCGATAAACCCGATCTGGTTCGCCGCGCCGCTCAGCGCCGGTACCGGAATCAACAGCGCCGACAAACCGTCGATGTCCTTGCGCATGGCATCGGACAAACGCACCACCATGTCGAAACGTCGATCACCCTCGTACAAGGTGCCGGCCTGACGCCCGCCCACCGCCACGGCGATGGTGTCCTGCACATCGCCAACGTTGAGGCCATAACGCGCGGCCTTGTCGCGGTCGATGTTGATGGTCAGCACCGGTAGCCCGCTGGTCTGCTCGACCTTCACTTCAGAGGCGCCGGTGACCTTCTGCATCGCCGCCGCGATCTTCGCGGCCGTGGCGTTGAGCACGTCCATGTCATCACCGAACACCTTCACCGCGACATCGCTGCGCACGCCGGAAATCAGTTCGTTGAAGCGCAGCTGGATCGGCTGCGACAGTTCATAGTTGCTGCCCGGCAGCGTCGCCGCGGCGGCTTGCAGTTCGGCCATCAGGGTTTCGCGGGACTTGCCCGGGTCCGGCCATTGATCCTTGGGCTTGAGCATCACGTAGCTGTCGGAGATGTTTGGCGGCATCGGATCGGAAGCGATTTCCGCGGTGCCGGTTCGGGCAAAGACGCGTTCGACCTCCGGCACTTTGGCCAGAATCAACTTTTCCAGACGCTGCTGCATGTCCACCGACTGCGTCAGGCTGGTGCCCGGAACGCGCAAGGCTTGCAGGGCGAAATCACCCTCGCTGAGGCTCGGTACAAACTCGCTGCCCATGCGACTGGTCAACACGCCGCTGAACACGATCACGCCCAACGCCGCGCCCACGGCCACCGTGCGATGCGCCATGACCCAGCCCAACGCCGGTGCGTACACACGACGTGCGCCACGCATCACCGCGCCCTCTTCTTCCTTGACCTTGCCGGTCACGAACAACGCAATCGCCGCCGGCACGAAGGTCACCGACAACAACATCGCACCGAGCAATGCGATGACCACGGTGAACGCCATCGGATGGAACATTTTCCCTTCGACACCGCTCAGGGCGAAGATCGGCAGGTACACCACCATGATGATCAACTGGCCGAAAATCAGCGGACGCCGCGCCTCTTTCGCCGCCGCAAAGACTTCCTTGAAACGCTCGGCACGGGTCAGCAATCGCCCGTGATGCTGCTGCGCATGGGCCAGGCGGCGCAGGGTGTTTTCGACAATCACCACGGCGCCATCGACGATGATGCCGAAGTCCAGCGCACCCAGGCTCATCAGGTTGGCACTGACCTTGTTGCTGAACATGCCGGTGAAGGTGAACAACATCGACAGCGGAATCACCATCGCGGTAATCAGCGCCGCGCGGATGTTGCCGAGGAACAGGAACAGAATCGCGATCACCAGAATCGCGCCTTCGACGAGGTTCTTTTTCACCGTGGCGATGGCTTTATCGACCAGGTGCGTGCGGTCGTACACCGGTACAGCGATCACGCCTTGCGGCAGGGATTTGTTGATCTGTTCAAGCTTGCTCGCGACCGCTTGCGACACCGTGCGGCTGTTCTCGCCGATCAGCATGAACACCGTGCCGAGCACCACTTCGCGACCATTTTCCGTGGCCGCGCCGCTGCGCAGTTCACGGCCGATTTCCACGGTGGCGACGTTCTTCACCCGGATCGGCGTGCCGTCGACATTGGCCATGACGATGTTGGCGATGTCCTCGGTGCTCGCGACTTGACCCGGGGCGCGAATCAACAACTGCTCGCCACTACGCTCGATATAACCTGCGCCGACGTTGGCGTTGTTGCGCTCAAGCGCAGTGATCAGATCGGTGAGCGTGAGTTTGTACGCGGCCAGGCGTTTCGGATCAGGCGCAATCTGGTATTCCTTGCCAAAGCCACCGATGGTGTTGATCTCGGCCACGCCAGGCACGTTGCGCAGTTGCGGCTTGATGATCCAGTCCTGAATCACCCGCAGATCGGTCGGCGTGTAGGCGCTGCCGTCATCCTTGAGAGCACCTTCCCTGGCTTCCACCGTCCACAGGAAGATCTCGCCGAGGCCGGTGGAAATCGGCCCCATCATCGCTTCCACGCCTTCGGGCAATTGCTCCTTGGCGATCTGCAGACGCTCGTTGACCAGTTGGCGGGCGAAGAACAGGTCGGTGCCGTCTTTGAAGATCACCGTCACTTGCGACAGCCCGGAGCGCGACAGCGAACGAGTCTGCTCCAGCGCCGGCAAACCGGCCATCGCGGTTTCAATCGCAAAGGTAATGCGCTGCTCGGTTTCCAGCGGTGAGAATCCGGCGGCGCCGGTATTGATCTGCACCTGGACGTTGGTGATGTCGGGCACGGCGTCGATCGGCAGCTTTTGATAACTGGCGATGCCGAGGCCGGCCATGAGCAGAACGGCGAGCAGCACGATGATGCGCTGCTCGATGGCAAACTGGATCAGGCGTTCGAACATGAGGACCTTCCAGAATTAATGACTGTGCTCGGCTGAGGCTTTGCCCAGCTCCGACTTGAGGACGAAGCTGCCAGCACTGGCGACTTGCGCGCCGGCGTCCAGCCCTTGAGTGACTTCCACTAAACCGGCGGCGCGACTGCCCAGCTCCACCGCTTGCACCTTGAAGCCATCGTCGGTGCGCACGAATACCGTGGGTTTGTCCTCGACGGTCTGGATCGCGGTTTCCGGCACGGCGACTTTTGCCAGACGGCTGTCGGTGGCGACCAGCGCGCTGACGAACAGCCCCGGGCGCCACGAGCCTTGCGGGTTTTCCAGGGTGACGCGAACAGTCGCGGTGCGGGTTTGTTCACCAAGCAAGCTGCCCACATAGGCCACGGTGCCGGTGACCTCGGCTTTCAATTCCGCAGCGCTGACGGTGACCGGTTTGCCCACCTGCACCTTGTTCAGATCCTTGGGCGAAACACCGAAGGTGACCCACACCCGCGACAGATCCGAAAGGGTGAACGCTGCTGTGGTCTCATCGACCACCTCCCCTGGCGTCAGGTGTTTTTCCACCACCACGCCGTCGAACGGTGCGCGCAGTTCGTAACGATTGCCGCCAGTGGCGACCACGCTGCCGCTGAGCACGCTGATTTTCTGCCGGGCGTTGTTCATGGCGATTTCCGCCTCTTCCAGCGCCTGCTTCGCCTGCAGGAAATCCTGTTCGGCGGAGATCTTGTCCTGCCACAGCCTTTTCTCGCGTTCGTAGGTAGTCCGCGCCAAAACCAGACGCCGTTGCGCGGCAGCCTGTTCGCTGCGTTGATCGGAGATCTGCTGACTGGCGATCACCGCCAGCAACTGGCCCTTTTTCACCGATTGCCCGAGGTTGACCGCCACCGACTCGACCACCCCTGGCACTCGCGGCACGACATGCGCCGTGCGATCCTCGTCGAAGCGCACTTCGCCGGGGAACGACAGGCCGAGACTGATGCTCTGCGCCCGCGCCTCGGCCAGTTGAATGCCTGCGGCAGTGATCTGCTCGGTGCTTAGTTCGATGTGCCCTTCTTCGTCATGTTCGCCATCGGCCGCAGCGCCTTCCTCGGCGTGATCCGCGTGTTCAGAAGCCTCGTCGGCGTGCGCTTCGATATTGCTCGAGGCCGGCCACATCGCGCCGATGCCGATGCCCAATGCCAACGTCGCCACCGCGACAACCATCAGTCTTTTGTCCATGGAAACTCCTCTGCGCCGTGCCATCGCGCAGTTGTCTGAAAGTGAAATTCAAGGGCGGACGCTGAGGTCGCCGAAGATCCGTTCGATGCGCACGCGAGCGTCGGTCGCCTCGCTGACGGCCTGGATGTATTGGCTGCGGGCGGCGATCAGCGTGCGCTGGGCGTCGAGCACGTCGAGGAAACCGAACTTGCCCATTTCGAAGCCGCGCGTGGCGCTGTCCACCGCACTTTGCGCGGCGGGCAGGATGGTCTGGTTGAACGCTTTGACTTCGCCGTTGGCGGTCTGCCATTGCTCGAGGCTGGTCTGGATTTCGGTGCGCAAGCGCAGCTCGGTGGCGTTGCGCAGATCGCGCGCCTGATCGGTTCTGCGTGCAGCCGCGAGGACGTTGCCCTGATTGCGGTTGAACAGCGGAATCGGCATCGACAGCCCGACCACGTTGACCCGCTCGCGCTCGGTCTCGCTGTACTGGCTGCCAATGCTCACGGTCAGGTCGGGAATGCGCTGGGACTTTTCCAGGCCCAGCGACGCTTCGCGCTGGTCGATCTGCAACTTCGCCAGACGCAGTTCGGCAGTCTCGTTCAAACGCTCGAGCAAACGGATCGGCGGCGGCACACTGGTGAGGTTTTGTGTGGCGGCCTGCACGTTGGTCGACGTTGGCAACGGTGCGCCCATGACCTGCGCCAGTTGCTGATAGGCGTTGGCCTGATCGCGCTCGGCGCGACTCAGTTCCAGGCGCACTTCAGAAAGCTGCACCTGTGCTCGCGTGCCTTCGACCGGCGACGATTTGCCGGCCTCGATGCGCCCTTGGGCCACACGCAAACCGTGTTCGGCCAGTTGCAATGACTGGCGCGACAGCTGCAGACGTTGCTGCGCAGTTTGCGCGCTGTTGAAGGCTTGAATCACATCGGCACGCAAGGCGTTGCGCTTGCGCTCCAGCTCGATGCCGGCAGCATCCTGCGCGCGGCTGGCGACGTCGATGCGGGCGCCGCGTTTGCCGCCCAGCTCAATCGGCTGGCTGAGCATCACTGTGGTGGTGCGCGAGTTGCGCCGGGTGTCTTCGGCTTCCCAGGAAACTTCGGGGTTGGGGATCAGGCCCGCCTGCTTGCGGTCGCCCTCGGCAATGCCGATTTCCCATTGCGCGGCGGCCAGATCCGGGTTGCCGGCGAAGGCGCTTTGCAGGGCTTGATCCAGGGTCAGGGTCGATGCGCTGGCCAGGCTGCTGCCGACCAGCAACAAGAGCCCGCTGGCGGTTTTTTTCAGGCGTGATCGCGCCGTCAGTTCTATTAAACCGGACAATGGAAGACTTCCTTTAGTTCAGGATTTTTCGATGCCGCCACGGTAGGGTTTTGAACTTATCGACAAGGTGACTGAAAGATTACAAATCCGTTATCCACGGTTTACGGAAGTTGTTTTGTTCTAGGATGCGAAGTGCAAAAGGCTTTGCCGCAACACATGGAAACAAATACACAGTAGTTATCTGCCGAACAGCACTTGCCTGAATGCAATACATGTTTTTAGCGCACTCAGGCTGCGACAGGCTGTCGCGGATGGCCGTTTTAAAGGCCTCCTGGGTTGACCCTGTAGCCGCTACAGCCTTTACCGTACATGCCATTCACTTATTGAAATCCGTCCGGAAGCCCTACAAAAACAATAACTTTCCCGACCACCTTAATTAAATATCCATTAAATAAAAGTGGTGATAGATCATGCGAATCCTTGTCGTCGAGGACGAGCTTAAAGCTGCCGAATACTTGCATCAGGGTTTGACCGAAAGTGGTTATGTCGTTGACCACGCCATCAATGGCGCCGACGGTTTGCATCTTGCGCAACAACAGGCGTATGACCTGATCATTCTCGACGTGAACTTGCCGGAACTCGACGGCTGGGGCGTGCTGGAACAACTGCGCCGCACGCACTCAACGCGGGTGATGATGCTCACCGCGCGCGGGCGCCTGGCCGACAAGATTCGTGGTCTGGATCTGGGTGCCGACGACTATCTGGTCAAGCCGTTCGAATTTCCCGAACTGCTGGCGCGGGTGCGTACATTGATGCGCCGCAGCGAAAACATTCCGGTGCCGCAGGTGCTGAAAGTCGCTGATCTGGAACTCGATCCGGGCCGACATCGGGCGTTTCGTGGCGAGCAGCGCATCGACCTGACCACCAAGGAATTCGCCCTGCTGCATCTGTTGATGCGCCAGTCTGGCGAGGTGCTGACACGTACGCAGATCATCTCGCTGGTGTGGGACATGAATTTCGACTGCGACACCAACGTGGTCGAAGTGTCGATCCGCCGCTTGCGGGCAAAGATCGACGACCCGTTCGACCACAAGCTGATCCACACCCTGCGCGGTGTCGGCTACGTGCTGGAGGCGCGGGAATGAAGCCCGCCAGCCTGTCGATGCGCCTTGGTCTGACGGTGAGTACGCTGGGCGCAATGTTGGTGGTGTTTCTGGCGATCCTGGCGTATTTCGCCCTGACCCATGAGCTAAATGCGCTGTCCCGCGACAGCCTGCAAAAGAAGATGGCGCAGGTTGAACACAGCCTGTCGCTGTACGTCGATGCCAATGAAGTCAGCGGCAAGCCGCACATTCTGCTTGATCAGGTGATGGGCCACGACAACCTGACACTGACGATTTATGACCGTTTGAACCTGCGCTCGCCGCTGCTCAAGTCTGGCTCGGGGCTGACCGATCCACGGGTGGAACTCAGAGCGGTTCGCGGGACCACCGATCAACTGGCCTACAGCGACAGTACCGATGCCGAAGGCGCCAGATTCCTCACTGCCTCGAAGCTGATTCGCCTCAAGGATGGCAGCAGCGTGCCGGTGCTGTTGTCGATGGACAATGCCCATGATCAGGCGCTGCTCAGTGCCTATTTGCGTTCGACGCTGGTTGCCTTGCCGTTGCTGCTGGTGTTCATCGGCCTGACCGCCTGGGGCGCAGTGCAACGCGGATTGGCACCGCTGCGCGAGTTCCGCAAGGTGGCGGCGATGGTCTCGACCCAGGATCTGGAGCATCGACTGTCGGTGGTGAACATGCCGCAGGAGTTGAGCGCACTGGCACAAGGCATCAATTTCATGCTGGATCGGCTGGACGCCGGCGTGCAGCAGTTGTCGCAGTTTTCCGATGATCTGGCCCACGAATTGCGCACGCCTATCAATAACCTGATGGGCAAGGCGCAGGTAACCTTGTCCCGCGAGCGCACGACCGAAGAGTACAAGGACGTGCTGGTGTCCTGCACCGAGGAGCTGGAGCGCGTCGCGCGGATTGTCTCGGACATGCTGTTTCTGGCGCAGGTCAGCCATCCGTCGGCGCTGGCGCCGTTTGAGCCGGTGGCGCTGGAGGATGAAGCAGCGAAGGTCGCGGAGATGTTTTCGCTGTCGGCGCAGGACAAGGACATTCACCTGAGCGTGGTGGGCTGCGCGACGGTGGCGGGCGATCGGCTGATGATTCAGCGGGCGATTTCAAATCTGCTGTCGAATGCGCTGCGACACTGCCCGAACGGTAAAACCGTGACATTGCTGATCGAGCAAGGTGCAACGCAAAGCTCGCTGCTGGTGAGCAATCCTGGACCCGGCATCGAGGCCCGGCATCTGTCGCACCTGTTCGACCGTTTCTACCGCGTCGACAGCGCCCGCTCGCGCTCGCAAGGCAGCACCGGGCTGGGCCTGGCCATCGTGCGCTCGATCATGAGCCTGCATCAGGGGGTGGCCGAGGTGAAAAGCCTGCCAGGGGTGATGACGGTGTTCAGGCTTGGTTTTCCTGCGGTGACAGGAACGCCCCCATCGCTTGCAGGCAAGCTCCCACAATGATCTGCGGTGAGCCCTGCAGTTGTGAACACCTCAAAACCTGTGGGAGCTTGCCTGCAAGCGAAGGCGTCGGGTCAGGCACCTTTTTGTTATCTGACACACCGCCTTCGCGAGCAAGCCCGCTCCCACTGTGATCGCGGTCATCCGCAAAATGTGTGGACGCCGCCGAAACCTGTGGGAGCGGGCTTGCTCGCGAAAGCGTTGGGTCAGGCGATATCCAGGTTGAATACCAGACTGAAAATCGGCAGTTCTGTACGATTTTTTACCGATGCGCTTTCGTCTCCGCGCACACTCCGAAAGCTCCCGCCATAACCTCCGCTTCGTCCTACAGTCAGCCTTGAGTGGATAGCACTAAGGTGAGTGTCTTGGCAGGTTGAATATCGAGGCGAGACAAATGATGAAACGAGATATCTTTTGTGAGTTGACTGAGGGCATCGATGCTTTGACAGCCCAGCAACACAGCAGTATCGCGCAGCAGTCCTATCAACGCAGGTGGACGGTTCGGCCTCTTGGTTGCTCAGAGCACTGGCGCGATTTTACAGCCTTGGGAAATTCTGGCTATATTTGTCCAGAATTTAGGGGTGAACTGATGATCATCGTTCCGCTGGCGGAAGCCAAAAACAATCTGTCCAAGCTTGTCGACGATGCTGCGGCCGGGCAAATCATCACGATCGCCAAACATGGTCGGGCGATGGCACGTCTCGTTCCTGTAGGAAAAACCAGCGCACAGCGCATTGGCGCCATGAAAGGCAAGCTGATCCTGCCCGACGATTTCGACTCACCAATGCCCGATGACATGCTGGACGCATTTGAGGGCACTCAGGCATGAGACTTCTGCTCGACACGCACATCCTGCTCTGGACACTTAGTGATGATGCGAGACTGTCCGGCAAAGCCAGAAAGCTGATTGAAAACGCTGCCGATATCTACATCAGTGCCGCCTCCTTCTGGGAAATGGCAATCAAGGTCGGGCTCGGAAAGCTAAACGTTGATCTGGATGAAATCCGCCAATATTGCCTCGACAGCGGTTTCATCGAACTGCCGGTGACCTCCGAACACGCCATTGCCGTGAAGGATCTTGAGCATCATCACCGAGATCCGTTTGACCGGCTTATAGTCGCCGCCGCAATGACCGAACCGATGAAACTGCTTACCGCAGACCCTTTGGTTGTTCAATACACTGATCTGGCTGTTCTGGTTTGACCCAAAGCGTGAATGACTCACCATTACGCCTTGCCAGTAGATCCCCATGTTGAATGTCAGACCGCCATCGCTTGCAGGCAAGCTCCCACAATGATCGGCGGTGAGCCCAGCAGTTGTGAACACCGCGAAACCTGTGGGAGCTTGCCTGCAAGCGAAGGCGTTGGGTCAGTCACCTCTTTGTTATCTGACACACCGCTTTCGCGAGCAAGCCCGCTCCCACAGTGATCGGCGGTGAGCCCTGCAGTTGTGAACACCGCGAAACCTGTGGGAGCTTGCCTGCAAGCGAAGGCGTCGGGTCAGGCACCTTTTTGTTATCTGACACACCGCCTTCGCGAGCAAGCCCGCTCCCACAGTGATCGCGGTCATCCGCAAAATGTGTGGACGCCGCCGAAACCTGTGGGAGCGGGCTTGCTCGCGAAGGCGGCCGATCAGGCACACATGAAAACGGCACCTTTCGGTGCCGTTCGCCTTTCACAGTGCCGCTATCACTTGCGCGCATCCGCCCACGATTTCAGCAGTTCGTTGTAGCTCACGGTCTCGCCTTTCGGCTTCTCGTTCGCCAGTTTCGGTTTTGGTGCGCCCGGCTGATCGAACCAATACTGCGCGTCGCGTTCCGGATTCATCTTCGGTGCGCAAACAGCCTGGGCCTTGGAGCGTTCCAAGCGCGTCATGATCGCGTCCTGATCCTTGGCCAGGCCATCCAGCGCCTGTTGCGGGGTCTTCTCGCCGCTGGCAGCTTCCGCGATGTGGCTCCACCACAGTTGCGCCAGACGTGGATAGTCCGGCACGTTGGTCCCGGTCGGGGTCCATTGCACGCGGGCCGGGCTGCGGTAGAACTCAACCAGGCCACCGAGTTTCGGCGCCAGATCGGTCATCGCCTGCGAGTTGATGTCCGACTCACGAATCGGCGTCAGGCCGACGATGGTTTTCTTCAGCGAGACAGTTTTCGACGTCACGAACTGCGCATACAGCCACGCAGCGAGCTTCTGTTTCTCAGGCGTGGACTTCATAAACGTCCACGACCCCACGTCCTGATACCCGAGCTTCATGCCCTCCTCCCAATACGGGCCACGCGGCGACGGCGCCATCCGCCATTTCGGCGTGCCATCGGCGTTGACCACCGGCAGGCCGGGTTTGGTCATGTCGGCGGTGAACGCGGTGTACCAGAAAATCTGTTGCGCGATGTTGCCCTGCGACGGCACCGGCCCCGACTCGGAGAAGGTCATGCCCGCCGCTTCCGGTGGTGCGTAGGCCTTGAGCCAGTCGACGTATTTCTGCGTGGCAAACACCGCGGCCGGGCCGTTGGTGTCGCCGCCGCGGGTCACGCTGGAACCGACCGGGTGGCAATCCTCGACGCGAATCCCCCACTCGTCCACGGGCAAGCCGTTGGGCAGGCCCTTGTCGCCGCCGCCGGCCATGGAAAACCAGGCATCGGTGAAGCGCCAGCCGAGCGACGGGTCTTTCTTGCCGTAGTCCATGTGCCCGTAGACGCGTTTGCCGTCGATTTCCTTGACGTCTTCGCTGAAGAATTTGGCGATGTCTTCATAGGCTGACCAGTTCACCGGCACGCCGAGTTCGTAGCCGTACTTTTCCTTGAACTTGGCTTTGAGATCGGCGCGTTCAAACCAGTCGGCGCGGAACCAGTAGAGGTTGGCGAATTGCTGGTCGGGCAGTTGATAGATCTTGCCGTCCGGCGCGGTGGTGAACGAGATGCCGATGAAGTCCTTGATGTCGAGGGTCGGCGAGGTGAAGTTCTTGCCTTCGTTGGCCATCAGGTCGGTGATCGATTCGGTCTTGCCGTAGCGAAAGTGCGTACCGATCAGGTCCGAGTCGTTGACCCAGCCGTCGTAGATGTTCTTGTCCGACTGCATCACCGTCTGCATTTTTTCCACCACGTCGCCTTCTTGCAGCAGGTCGTGGGTGAGCTTGATCCCGGTGATTTCGGTGAAGGCCTTGGCCAGTACCTTGGACTCGTATTCGTGGGTGGTCAGGGTCTCGGAAACCACCTTGATTTCCATGCCGCGAAACGGCTCGGCAGCCTTGATGAACCACTTCAATTCTTCGAGTTGCTGATCGGCCGTCAGGGTCGACGGTTTGAATTCGCTGCCGATCCATTTTTTCGCAGCGTCCTCGTAGGCATCGGCCCAGGCAGATGCGCTCAAACCGCTGAGTGCCAGCATGGCTGCCAATGAAATGCTATGTCGCAGCTTATTGTTTTTATCGAACATAGAGACCTCCAGTTAGAGTTTCGGAGCACGATTGCCGAGCGACTCGACTAGCCCCAGCGCATCACAACCAACAGCCACACCAGAGACAGCGCGGACGCTACCCAGATGCTCCAGTCGGTGGCGCCGATGACCAGCAAATGCAGGTAGGCGCTGCCGAGAAGACCGATGAACAAGCGATCGCCACGGGTGGTGGCAATCGGTAGAAAACCTCGTCGCAGGATGCTCGGCGAGCGCAATTCCCACGTGGTCATGCCCACCAGCAGCAGACCAATGGCGATGAAGAAGCCCGCTGTCGGGGTGGTCCAGCTCATCCATTCCATCATGCGTTCCTCAGACCCGACCCAAGGCAAAGCCCTTGGCCACGTGATTGCGAACAAACCAGATCACCAGCATGCCCGGCAGGATGGTCAGCACCCCCGCCGCTGCCAGCACGCCCCAGTCAATGCCTGACGCCGAGACCGTGCGCGTCATCACCGCAGCAATCGGCTTGGCGTTGACCGAGGTCAGCGTGCGCGCCAACAACAGTTCGACCCAGGAAAACATGAAGCAGAAAAACGCCGTGACGCCGATCCCGGAGCCGATCAGAGGGATGAAAATCTTCACGAAGAACTTGGGAAAGCTGTAGCCGTCAATGTAGGCGGTTTCGTCGATTTCCTTGGGCACGCCGGACATGAAGCCTTCAAGAATCCACACCGCCAACGGCACGTTGAACAGACAATGCGCCAGCGCCACGGCGATGTGCGTATCGAACAGCCCGATCGATGAGTACAACTGGAAGAACGGCAGCAAAAACACCGCCGGCGGCGCCATGCGATTGGTCAGCAGCCAGAAGAACAGATGCTTGTCGCCCAGGAAGCGATAGCGCGAAAACGCGTACGCCGCCGGTAATGCCACGCTCAGCGAGATCACCGTGTTCAGGCTGACGTAGTACAGCGAGTTGATGTAGCCGCTGTACCAGCTCGGGTCGGTGAAGATCACCTTGTAGTTGTGCCAGGTGAAGTCCTGCGGAAACAGGGTCAGGCCGCCGAGGATCTCGGTGTTGCTCTTGAACGACATGTTCAGCAGCCAGTAGATCGGCACCAGCAGAAACAGGATGTACACCAGCAGCGGGATAAGCTTTCTTTTGCTCATGGCCGGGCCTCAACGATTGGCGTCGGAATGGGTCATGGCGGTGTAGAACAGCCACGAGACCAACAGGATGATCAGGAAGTACACCAGCGAGAACGCCGCTGCCGGTCCCAGATCGAATTGGCCGACAGCCATCTGGGTCAACGTCTGGCTGAGGAAGGTCGTGGCATTGCCCGGCCCGCCGCCGGTGAGCACGAACGGCTCGGTGTAGATCATGAAGCTGTCCATGAAGCGCAGCATCACCGCGATCAGCAGCACGCTCTTGAGCTTCGGCAACTGAATGTGCCGGAACACTGCCCACGCTGAAGCACGATCGATGCGCGCGGCCTGGTAATACACGTCGGGAATCGCCCGCAGCCCGGAAAAACACAGCAGCGCCACCAGCGAAGTCCAGTGCCAGACGTCCATCACCAGCACCGTCACCCACGCGTCCATGGTGTTGGCCGCATAGTTGTAGCTGATGCCCAGCGCATTCAGGCTCGACCCGAGCAAACCGATATCGGCGCGACCAAAGATCTGCCAGATGGTGCCGACCACGTTCCACGGAATCAGCAGCGGAATCGCCAGAATGATCAGCACCACCGACGACCAGCGGCCCTTGGTCGGCATGGTCAGGGCGACGGCGATGCCCAGCGGGATTTCGATCAGCAGCACGCACGCCGAGTAGATGAACTGACGCAGCAACGAATCGTGCAGACGCGGATCAAGCAGCACCTGCTTGTACCAGTCGGCACCGACGAAGTAGCGGCTGGACTGGTCGAAGATGTCCTGCACCGAATAGTTGACCACGGTCATCATCGGGATCACCGCACTGAACGCCACCAGCAGGAACACCGGCAACACCAGCCACCAGGCCTTGTTGTTCTGTACCTTGTTCATGGCTGCACCTCGGCAGGGTCGGTGTCTTCCAGGAGGAACTCGTCGGCATAGACCATCAGCCACTGCGCCGGAAAACTGATGTACGCCGTGCCCTGCGGCACCGGTTTGTCTTCTGCCAGGCGCACCTTCAGCGGCGCACCATCGAGGTCGAGGGTGAGGATCTTGTAGGTGCCGAGGTCTTCGACGTGTACCACCCGGGCCTGCATCGCGTCGTCAAACGGCTCGTCCCAGACGTGAATGAATTCAGGACGGATGCCGACCTTCAGATTTTTCCACTGACCGTGTTCGATATGCCGCTGCAAGGCCTCGGACAGCGGCAGGTGCGTCGAAGCGAAACCGACCCCGCCCGGCTGCGGCTGCACTTCGATGAGATTCATCCCGGGGCTGCCGATGAAGTAGCCGACAAAAGTGTGGCTGGGCCGCTCGAACAATTCGCGGGGCGTACCGAACTGCACGATCTGGCCGCCGTACATCACCGCGATCTTGTCGGCGAAGGTCGAGGCCTCCAGTTGATCGTGGGTGACGTAGACCATGGTGATGTTGAACTGCTCGTGGATCTGCTTGAGCTTGCGCCGCAGCTTCCACTTCAGGTGCGGGTCGATCACCGTCAGCGGTTCATCGAAGAGGATCGCCGAAACGTCGTCGCGCACCAGGCCACGGCCCATAGAGACTTTCTGTTTTTCGTCGGCAGTGAGGTTACGCGCCTTCTTGCTCAACAGGTTTTGCAGGTCGAGGACTTCGGCGATTTCCTGCACCTTGCTGTGCACTTTCGCCTCGGCCATGCCCTGATTGCGCAGGGGAAAAGCCAGGTTATCGAACACGGTCATGGTGTCGTAGACCACCGGAAACTGGAACACCTGGGCGATGTTGCGCTTCTCCGGCGTCAGGTCGTTGACCGCTTTGCCGTCGAACAACACATGGCCCTGCGAGGGGCTGAGCAGGCCGGAAATGATGTTGAGCAACGTCGACTTGCCGCAGCCCGAAGGGCCGAGCAAGGCATAGGCACCGCCCTGTTCCCAGACGTGATCCATCTCGCGGATCGCATAATCATCAGGCCCGCTCGGGGTTTTGCTGTAGCTGTGGGCGAGGTGCTGCAAACGGATTTCGGCCATCAGGCAACCCTCGCGACACGCAGGCCCGGTGCCTGCACCAGACGGCCCTGCGCATCGAACACGAACAGCTTGTGGGTCGGGATGTAAATGCGGATCGGCGCATCGACGTCGTACTCGTGAACCCCGGGCAGGTGCAGCACCAGCAGGAAATGCTCGTTGCGCACATGCAGGAAAGTTTCCGAACCGCTGATCTCCGCCACTTCGACAGTGACCGCCAGTTCCAGGTCGTCATCGTTGCTCGGCACCAGCGAGATATGGCTTGGGCGCACGCCAAAGCGGAACTCGCCCTCACCCACCGGGCGCAGATCGACGTTCAACGGGAAGTGCACGAAGTTGGCGAAGCTGACTTCATTGCCGACAATGCGCCCGGGCATCAGGTTGATCGGCGGCTCGGAGAACAACTCCGCCGCCAGCACCGATTGCGGCTGGTGATACACCGAGGTCGACGGGCCGCTCTGAATCACCCGGCCCTCGTGAAGAATGGTGGTGGTGCCGCCCAGTGCCAGCGCTTCGTTGGGCTCGGTGGTGGCGTAGATCGCGATGGTGTGGCGCAGCTTGAACAACTCGCGCATTTCCTGGCGCAGTTCTTCGCGCAGCTTGTAGTCGAGGTTGACCAGCGGCTCGTCGAACAGGATCAGCTCGGCGTCCTTGACCAGCGCCCGGGCCATCGCCGTGCGCTGCTGCTGACCGCCGGAAAGCTCCAGCGGATAGCGTTGCAGGAACTTCTCGATGCGCAGCATCTTCGCGGTTTCCAGCACTTTGCCGTGAATGATGTCTTTCGAGACCCCAGCCTGACGCAGCGGCGAGGCGATGTTCTCGAACACGGTCATGGTCGGGTAATTGATGAACTGCTGATAGACCATCGACACATTGCGCAACCGCACCGGGCGCTGGGTGACGTCGACGCCGTTCATCAGGATGCGGCCGCTGTCGGGCTTGTCCAGACCTGCCATCAGGCGCATCAGGCTGGTCTTGCCGGACAGTGTGCGGCCGAGCAGAACGTTGAAGGATCCGGGTTCGAATTTCAGGCAGGCATCGTCGATCCAGATCTGGCCCTCGACGGTACGGCTGACGTGCTCCAGGGTGAGTGACATGGCTCGGCCTTTTTTATTATTGGAGTCAAGCGACCTGTGCAGCAGAGCGACATTCGTGCCAGAAATGGCAAGTGGTTGATTTGTCTTGAAAAGTGCCGAAAACGTGGGAAATGGGTATTCATCGCTGAACACATTTGAACAGTTGGGCGATTGACAATGAACAATCGTGAACAACACTCTATGAACGCTTTTTGCCCGAATTTCGTGAACAATGAACATCCAGTGTGGGAGCGGGCTTGCTCGCGAAAGCGGTGTGTCAGCCAATCTGAATCTGTCTGATATACCGCTTTCGCGAGCAACCCCGCTCCCACCGTTTTGGTCTGTGCAGCTTTTGAAAGTAGTGCCATAACAACAATAAAAATGCCCTTTAGAGGCTGACCACCATGGCCACACCTGTCCCGCCGCTGTCCCACGACGCCCTCGTCCAGACCTCCTGGCAACGTTGCCGCGCCTTCGGTCTCAGCCATCAAAGCGCTCCGGCCTTCGATCAATTGCCTGCCGCCGGCATCGCGCAGTTGCTCGACCGTCATCACTCATTGGTGCAAACCACCCATCAGGAAGTGCTGCCGTACTACGAGAACATCCTGAGCAACTCCAATTGCCTGATCATGCTCGCCGACAATCAGGGCCAGGTGCTGACGTCGTGGGGTACCCAGCGTTTTATCGAACCGAACCTGGCCCGAGGATTCAGCGCCGGGGCGAGCTGGATGGAACGCGCCAGCGGCACCAACGCGATCGGCACCGCACTGGCCTGCGAACAAGCGGTGCACATCGAGCACGATGAGCATTTCCTCAAGGCCAACCGGTTCATGACCGGTTCCGCCGCACCGATTTTCGACGCCGAGCGCAAGGTCATCGCGGTGCTCGACGTGTCCAGCGACAGCTACCTGCCGCCCTCGCACACGTTGGGCATGGTCAAGATGATGAGCCAGACCGTGGAAAACCGGCTGATCCTCAACCTGTTCCACGGTCAGCACTTTCAACTGACCTTCAATACAGGGTTGAACAACCTCGACAGTCAATGGGCCGGGTTGTTGATTTTCGATGAGAGCGGTCAGGTGCTCTCGGCCAATCGCCGGGCGGACAATCTGCTCGGTGTGCGCCTGTCGCGGGTCAGTGTCGAAAGCCTGTTCAATGTGTCGCTGCTGGAACTGATGAACCAGCCCGACGGCTTGCCCTTCGCTCTACAGACCGCTGGACGCAACCGCTTCCAGTGCTTGTTGAAGCGACCGAAACAGGCGCCGGTTCAGCCTCGAATCTTTGCCGAACCGAAATCCGCGCCAACGCCTGCCACGGTGCCGGGGGCGATCAGCCTCAACGCCCTGCACTTCGGCGACAGCCGCGTGGAAAAAGCCGTGCGCCAGGCCGAAAGGCTGCTGGAAAAAGACATCCCGTTGCTGATCCACGGCGAAACCGGGGTCGGCAAGGAAGTCTTCGTCAAAGCCCTGCATCAAGCCAGCTCGCGCAGCAAACAGGCATTCATTGCCGTCAACTGCGCGGCGATCCCCGCCGAACTGGTGGAGTCGGAGCTGTTCGGTTATGAGAAAGGCGCATTCACCGGCGCCAACCAGAAAGGCAGCATCGGCCTGATCCGCAAGGCTGATAAAGGCACGCTGTTTCTTGACGAAATCGGTGACATGCCGCTGCCGACTCAGGCACGGCTGCTGCGGGTGTTGCAGGAGCGCTGCGTGCAGCCGGTGGGCAGCAGCGACTTGTTCCCGGTAGACCTGCGGATCATTTCGGCGACCAACCGTTCGCTGCGCGAGCAAGTGCAATTGGGGCGGTTTCGCGAGGACCTGTATTACCGCATTGGCGGCCTGACCCTGGAATTGCCACCGTTACGCGAACGCAGTGACAAGCAAGCGTTGTTCAAACGCCTGTGGGAGCAGCATCGCGAACCGACGCAATGGGCCGGCCTGAGCCGCGAGGTGCTGGAGCTGTTCAGCCGGCATCCGTGGCCGGGCAATCTGCGTCAGGTCAGCAGCGTGATGCAGGTGGCACTGGCGATGGCCGAGGAACAACCGGTGCGACCGGAGCATTTGCCGGATGATTTTTTTGTCGATCTGGAGATGGAACCGGTGGAGGTGGCGCAGCCGCTGGGGGTTGATCTGAATGATGGCGAGGCGTTGAACCGTGAGTTGTTGGCGGCTGGGGGGAATATTTCGCATTTGGCGCGGCGGCTGGGGGTGAGTCGCAATACCCTCTACAAGCGCTTGCGTCAGGCTGAGTGACAGGGTGGCTGAACCGGCCTCTTCGCGAGCAAGCCCGCACCCACAGGGGAGGAGTGTCGTACACAAAAGTCAGACATGCCCAAAATCCAGTGTGGGAGCGGGCTTGCTCGCGAAGTCGCCAGCCCCGTCACCACACAACTATCAATCCGCCCCCATTGACCGAACCGACTAGACTGTGACGAAATGTTTCAGCTTTTCGCCATGCCTTTGATCCAGACACCTCCCTCCTCCTGATTCTCACAGGATAAGTGCTTTGACCAACATCTGTTCTACCGGCCTTGATATCGGCTTTGCCTCTCTGGACTACCTGCAGATCGGCATCCTCGGCATCATTCAAGGCATCACTGAGCTGCTGCCTGTTTCCTCCACCGCGCACATGCGCATCGTCCCGGCCCTGCTCGGCTGGCCGGATCCGGGCTCGGCGTTTTCCGCTGCCATGCAGCTCGCAGCGCTGGCCGCAGTGGTCAGTTATTTCTGGCGTGACGTCAGGCAGGTGGTGGGCGGCAGCGTCGAGGCAGTGCGTCAACGTGACTTCAACAATCAGTGGTTCATCCTCGCGGTGGCCATCGTGCTGGCAACCATTCCCATCGGTATCGCCGGCATAGCGTTGTCTTCGACGCTCAATGCCTGCAACTCGCCCCTGCGCGGACTGATGGTGATCGGGATCTCCTGCGTGGTCATGGCGATTCTGCTGGCTGCGGCCGAGCTCACCTGCCGGCATCGCCGCACGGTGAGCGAAATGCGCCTGCGTGATGCGCTGATCGTCGGCATTGCGCAGATCGGCGCGCTGATTCCCGGGGTGTCGCGCTCCGGGTCGACGCTGACGGCGGCACTGTTCCTCAACTTCAAACGTGAAGAAGCGGCGCGCTTCTCGTTCCTGCTGGGTTTGCCGGCGATTGCGCTCGCGGGCCTGAAAGAGCTGTGGGTGCTGTTCCATGCCGACCTTCCCGCCTCAGTCTGGGGGCATCTGATATTCGGTCTGGTGATCGCCAGCATCTCCGCGTTCTTTGCGATCTGGGGCCTGATGCGCTTTCTGGAGAAGTTCTCCACCTGGCCATTTGTCATCTACCGCGCAGTGCTGGGGATTTTCCTGATCGTTGCGGTCAGTACCGGGCTGTTGAGTTGATTTGAGCGAGAAAAACAAAACCCGCACTTGGCGGGTTTTGTTTTTAATGCCTGTGCACACAGCACATTACGGGTAAGCCGACTCAACACTCCTGGTTGAAACGGCACTCAATGTACGCAGCCCGATCAGCACTACCGACACCATCACCAATCCCGCAAAAATCGATACGCCAAACCCTGCCCGAGCGCCGCAGGCATCGATGATCAACCCCGCCAGCATGCCGCCAAGCGCCACCCCGATGCTGATGCCGGTGGTCATCCATGTCAGCCCTTCGGTGATCCTTGACGGTGGGATGATGATCGTCCCCAGCTTCATGACCACGACCATTGTGGGTGCAAACGATATGCCGGCAATAAACAGCATCGCCGAGAGGACATAAACGTCAGGAGAAAACATCGGTAATACGCCTGTGATGGCCGTGACCAGTATGCCGATAAAGAACTGTTTTTCGATTGGCAGGGAAACCCTCAAGGCACCGAACGTCAGGCCCGCCACCAGCGATCCGAACGCATAGGCGGCGAGAATGAAGGTCGCAGAAGCAGGCCAGTCTTGCGCATTGGCGAAGGCTACAACGGCGACATCGATTGAGCCGCCGATTGCGCCCATCGCCAACAGCGCCAGCACGATGGTCGGAACGCCGGGAATCCGCAGGGTTGAGCCCGTATGCCTCGCATGACCCACGACAACCTGGGGTTCAGTCTGGCGTTGCAGGAGAAACGCCGTCACTCCGACGGCCAGCAACGCGACCGCGACAAGCGGCCCGGCTTCGGCGAAAAAGCTCACGCTCAGGCCGATCGCCAGTGGCGGGCCAATGATATAAGCGAGCTCGGTCAGCACCGTATCCAGAGAGAACGCCGTGTGCAGCTGCGGTTTGCCCCGGAACAATTGTGTCCAGCGGGCCCTGATCATCGACGGCATGCTTGGCATTGTCCCGGCCAATGCCGCCAGAACGAAAAGCAATGCCGCCGGCGCCCTCATGTAGACGGCGCTGATCAGCGCCAGCAACATGCCAATGCTGAACGTCGTCACGACAGGCAGCACACGGCTTTGGCCACGCTGATCAACCAGTTTCGAGATGTACGGGCCGATCAGTGCGTTGGCGAGGGTAAACGTACCGGCGACTGCACCGGCCAGCCAGTAGACACCCGTTTGCTCCACGAGCATGGTAATGATGCCAATGCCGATCATCGCCTGCGGCAATCGCGCGATAGCGCTCGCGAGCACCAACCCCGTTGCACCAGGAGTTGTCAGGAGTTCGCGATAGTGGTTTGCCATGATGTCTCCATTCCATAAACGTCGCCGACCAGCATCCCGCTGCAAGGGCTGCAGCCCATGTTGGCCGCGTCAGACATCAAGACCTACGCGCAGAGCAAAAGCAACCACCGCCTGAACAGCAGAAAAACAAAAACCCGCACAAGGCGGGTTTTGTTTGTAGCACTCACAGCAGTCAGTCAGCCAGACGCCAGGTCGTGCCGCCCTTGCCGTCTTCCAGTACCACGCCCATGGCGGTGAGCTGGTCGCGGAGGCGGTCGGATTCGGCCCAGTCTTTACCAGCCCGAGCCGCCAGACGTGCAGCGATCAGCGCGTCGACTTCGGCTGCATCGACACGCCCTTCGGCGCCGGCCTGCAGGAAGTCGTCGGCTTCCAGTTGCAACACACCCAGCACGCTCGCCAGTTCTTTCAGACGCGCCGCCAGACCGGCCGCTGCATCGAGATCGCTCTCGCGCAGACGGTTGATCTCACGCACCATCTCGAACAGCACGGCGCAGGCTTCGGGCGTGCCGAAGTCGTCGTTCATCACCGTAGTGAAACGCTCGACGAACGCTTCACCGCCAGCCGGCGCAACGTTCGGCAGGCCTTTCAACGCGTGGTAGAAACGCTCGAGTGCGCCCTTGGCGTCCTTGAGGTTGTCTTCCGAGTAGTTGATCGCGCTGCGGTAGTGGCTCGACACCAGCAGGTAACGCACGACTTCCGGGTGGTACTTGTCGAGCACGTCGCGAATGGTGAAGAAGTTGTTCAAGGACTTGGACATCTTCTCGCCATTGATACGGATCATGCCGCAATGCATCCACGCGTTGGCGTAGGTCTTGCCGGTGGCCGCTTCGCTCTGGGCGATTTCGTTTTCGTGGTGCGGGAATTCCAGGTCGCTGCCGCCACCATGAATGTCGAAAGTCTCACCCAGGCAGCAGGTGGACATCACCGAGCACTCGATGTGCCAGCCCGGACGCCCGGCGCCCCACGGCGATTCCCAGCTCGGCTCGCCCGGCTTGACGCCTTTCCACAGCACGAAGTCCAGCGGATCTTCCTTCGCCTCGTCGACCTCGATTCGCGCACCGATGCGCAGGTCTTCGATCTTCTTGCGCGACAGCTTGCCGTAGCCCATGAACTTGCCGACGCGGTAGTACACGTCGCCATTGCCCGGGGCGTAGGCGTAACCCTTGTCGATCAGGGTCTGGATCATCGCGTGCATGCCCGGAATGTGATCCGTGGCGCGCGGCTCCATGTCCGGCTTCTTGATGTTCAGGCGCGCTTCGTCTTCGTGCATCGCCGCGATCATGCGCTCGGTCAACGCGTCGAACGACTCGCCGTTCTCGTTGGCCCGGTTGATGATCTTGTCGTCGATGTCGGTGATGTTGCGCACGTAGGTCAGGTCATAACCGCTGAACCGCAACCAGCGGGTCACCAGATCGAACGCGACCATGCTGCGGCCGTGGCCCAGGTGGCAGTAGTCGTACACGGTCATCCCGCAGACGTACATGCGCACCTTGTTGCCATCCAGCGGCTTGAAGACTTCTTTGCTCTTGGTGAGCGTGTTGTAGATCGTCAGCACTTTAAATTTCCTTGACGCAGAATCACTGGCCCCACGAATCACGCAGGGTCACGGTACGGTTGAATACCGGCTGACCTGGTTTCGAGTCCTTGATATCCGCAACGAAGTAGCCTTCGCGCTCGAACTGGAAACGGTCTTCCGGCTGTGCATTGCCGAGCGATGGCTCAGCACGACAACCGGTCAGCACTTGCAGCGAGTCAGGGTTGATGTTGTCGAGGAAACTCGCGCTGTCTTCGGCCTTCTCAGGGTTGGCCGAACGGAACAGGCGATCGTACAGACGCACTTCGCACTCGATGCTGGCAGCGGCCGGCACCCAGTGGATCACGCCCTTGACCTTGCGGCCTTCAGGGTTCTTGCCCAATGTTTCCGGATCGTACGAGCAACGCAGTTCGACGATGTTGCCGTCGGCGTCCTTGATCGCTTCGTCGGCACGGATCACGTAACTGCCGCGCAGACGCACTTCGCCGTTCGGCTCCAGGCGCTTGTAGCCCTTTGGCGGCTCTTCCATGAAGTCATCGCGGTCGATGTAGATTTCACGGGCGAACGGCAGCTTGCGCACGCCGAGTTCTTCTTTCTGCGGATGACGTGGCAGTTCGAGGTTGTCGACCTGATCTTCCGGGTAGTTGGTGATCACGACCTTCAACGGACGCAGCACGCACATGGCGCGCGGGGCGTTCGCGTCCAGGTCCTGACGGATGCTGAATTCAAGCATGCCGAAGTCGACCACACCGTCGGAGCGGTTGGTGCCGATCATGTCGCAGAAGTTGCGGATCGACGCCGGCGTGTAGCCACGGCGGCGGAAGCCCGACAGCGTCGACATGCGCGGGTCGTCCCAGCCATGGACGTGCTTTTCATCGACCAGTTGTTTGAGCTTGCGCTTGCTGGTGATGGTGTAGTTCAGGTTCAGGCGGCTGAACTCGTACTGACGCGGGTGCGCCGGCACTGGCAGTGCGTCGAGGAACCACTCGTACAGCGGACGATGGCTTTCGAATTCCAGGGTGCAGATCGAGTGGGTGATGCCTTCGATGGCGTCCGACTGACCGTGGGTGAAGTCGTAGTTCGGGTAGATGCACCACTTGTCACCGGTCTGATGGTGATGCGCGTGACGGATGCGGTACATGATCGGGTCGCGCAGGTTCATGTTCGGCGAGGCCATGTCGATCTTCGCGCGCAGCACGCGGGCGCCGTCCGGGAACTCACCGGCGCGCATGCGGGCGAACCAGTCGAGGTTCTCTTCAACCGAACGGTCGCGGAACGGGCTGTTCTTGCCCGGCTCGGTCAGGCTGCCACGGTATTCCTTGGCCTGCTCAGGGGTCAGGTCGTCGACGTAGGCCTTGCCGGCCTTGATCAGCTCCACCGCCCAGTCGTGCAACTGGTCGAAATACTGCGAGGCGTAGCGCACTTCGCCGGACCACTCGAAGCCCAGCCATTTGACGTCGCTTTCGATCGCGTCGATGTATTCCTGGTCTTCCTTGGCCGGGTTGGTGTCGTCGAAACGCAGGTGCGTGACGCCGCCGAACTCTTGGGCCAGGCCGAAGTTCACGCAGATCGACTTGGCGTGGCCGATGTGCAGGTAGCCGTTGGGCTCAGGCGGGAAACGGGTAACGATCTGGGTGTGCTTGCCCGAGTCCAGGTCTGCCTGGATGATCGGCCGCAGGAAATTGACCGGCACGGCAGGGCCGGACTTGGCATTCGAGGTAGGGTCGACAGTGGGCTTGCTCATTAGGATCCTTGACTTACATGTGCGCGGCCGCAAAGGGGGCCAGACAAAACAAAGCCGCTATCATAGCCGATGCTGTCAAGGGGCTGACAGAGCGCGGCTTATAAAGGAGCGCATTTAATCGCCGGGATTTGAAAAACAGCCTCGAAATTCGCGCCTGTCACGCTAAACTGCGCTCCTTGGCCCAAGCAGGCTGAACCGGTTGTGGGGCTGAATGTCCCAGAATCACGAATTCTTTATAAAATGCTTCATTGAAAAAGAGCACCGATCATGACTCAAGTCAAACTGACCACCAACTACGGCGACATCGTCATCGAACTGGACGCGGAAAAAGCGCCGATCACCGCTGCCAACTTCCTCGAATACGTTAAAAACGGTCACTACGAAAACGTGGTATTCCACCGCGTGATCAAGGGTTTCATGATCCAGGGCGGCGGTTTCGAGCCTGGCATGCAGGAAAAGAAAGACAAGCGCCCGAGCATCCAGAACGAAGCCGACAACGGCCTGAAGAACGAGAAGTACACCCTGGCCATGGCGCGTACCATGGACCCGCATTCGGCCTCGGCACAGTTCTTCATCAACGCCACCAACAACAGCTTCCTCAACCACACCGCCAAGACCGCTCAGGGCTGGGGCTACGCCGTGTTCGGTAAAGTCGTTGCAGGCACCGAGGTTGTCGACAAGATCGAAGGCGTTGCGACCACCTCCAAGGCTGGCCACCAGGACGTACCGAAAGACGACGTGATCATCGAGAAAGCCGAGATCATCGAAGCGTGATATTGCTGATTTCAGACTTGCATCTGGAAGAGGAGCGCCCGGACATTACCCGGGCGTTTCTGGATTTGCTCGCCGGACGCGCCCGCTCGGCGAGTGCGTTGTACATCCTCGGCGACTTTTTCGAAGCGTGGATTGGGGACGATGCCATGACGCCCTTCCAGCGCTCCATCTGCCAGGCCCTGCGCGAATTGAGCGACAGCGGCACGGCCATCTTTCTGATGCACGGCAATCGCGACTTCCTGCTCGGCAAGGCCTTCTGCAAAGCGGCCGGCTGTACGCTGTTGAAAGACCCGAGTGTCGTGCAGTTTTACGGCGAACCGGTATTGCTGATGCACGGCGACAGCCTGTGCACGCGCGACGTCGGCTACATGAAGCTGCGTCGCTACCTGCGCAACCCGATCACCCTGTTCATCCTGCGCCATTTGCCCCTGAGCACCCGCCACAAACTGGCGCGCAAGCTGCGCAGCGAAAGCCGGGCGCAGGTACGGATGAAGGCCAATGACATTGTTGATGTCACCCCGGAAGAGATTCCGCGGCTCATGCAGCAATACCGGGTGAAAACCCTGATTCACGGCCACACCCACCGCCCGGCGATTCACAAACTGCAGCTCGGCGAGCAGGCGGCGAAGCGGATTGTACTGGGGGATTGGGATCGTCAGGGATGGGCGTTGCAGGTGGATGAGAACGGGTTTGCCCTGGCGCCGTTCGATTTTGCCCCGCCTCCAGCCCTACCCGCCCCGTCAATCTAAAACCCAGGCACAAAACAAATGTGGGAGCGAGCCTGCTCGCGAAAGTGTTGTGTCAGGCACTTCAGTGCTGAATGACACACTGCATTCGCGAGCAGGCTCGCTCCCACATTTGATCGTGTTGCAGGTCAGTGCCCGGAAGCGGCCGGGCCTGCTTTTGCAGCAAACGGCGGTTTCGCCAGCCACACAATCAGAATCAGCCCCATGAACCCCCAACCCAACAACGTGAAGTAATCCACGGTGGAGAGCATGTACGCCTGGCTGGTGAGGATCTGGTCCATCTGCGCGTAAGCCGATTGGCTCGCCCCGCCTAAATGATTCAAGGTATCGCGGGTCGCCGGCTCGAAGGTGCTGATGCTTTCGCTCATGTACGCATGGTGCTGATCGGCGCGGCGAATCCAGATCCACGTGGTCAGCGATGCGGCAAAACTGCCGCCCAGGGTCCGCAGGAAGGTTGCCAGGCCGGCGCCATCGGCGATCTGGCTCGGCGGCAGGTCCGACATCAGGATGCTCAGGGTCGGCATGAAGAACAGCGCCACGCCAATCCCCATGAACAGTTGCACCAGGGCGATGTGCTGGAAGTCCACCTCGTTGGTGAACTCGGCCCGCATGAAGCAGCTCAGGCCAATCGCCAGGAACGCCAGCCCGGCCAGCAGACGCAGGTCGAACTTGTGCGCGTACTTGCCGACAAACGGCGACAGCAATACCGGCAGGATACCGATTGGCGCCACGGCGAGACCGGCCCAGGTCGCGGTGTAGCCCATCTGGGTTTGCAACCACTGCGGCAGGATCAGGTTGATGCCGAAGAACCCGGCGTAACCCAACACCAGCACCAGCGTGCCGATGCGGAAGTTGCGGTGAGCGAACAATCGCAGGTTGACCACCGGATGTTTGTCGGTCATTTCCCAGATAATGAACACCGCCAGCGCAATCACCGAAATCGCCGCACCGATGATGATGAAGTTCGATTCGAACCAGTCCAGGTCATTGCCCTTGTCGAGGATGATCTGCAACGCACCCACACCAATGATCAGCGAGATCAGGCCAACGTAATCCATCGGCTGGCGACTGGTTTCCACTGGGCGCTTGGCCAGTTGCGAGCGCACCACCATCACCGCAAAGATGCCGATCGGCACGTTGATGAAGAAGATCCACGGCCAGCTGTAGCTGTCAGTAATCCAGCCACCGAGAATGGGACCTGCAATCGGCGCCACCACCGTGACCATCGCCAACAACGCCAACGCCATCCCGCGCCTCGCCGGTGGATACACGGCGATCAACAGGGTTTGCGTCATCGGGTACAGCGGCCCGGCCACCAGGCCTTGCAGTACGCGGAAGCCGATCAGTTCCGGCATCGACGTGGAAATACCGCAGAGGAACGAGGCCAGCACAAACAGAATGGTGGCCCACAGAAACAGCTTCACTTCGCCGAAACGCCGACTGAGCCAACCGGTCAGCGGCAGCGCAATGGCGTTACTCACGGCGAACGAGGTGATCACCCAGGTGCCCTGCTCCGAACTCACCCCCAGGTTGCCGGAAATCGTCGGCAGGGCCACGTTGGCAATGGTGGTATCGAGCACTTGCATGAACGTCGCCAGCGACAGGCCGATGGTGCTGAGCAACAGGCTGGGCGGCGTGAAAGAGGCGTTATTGCTCATTGTGAATCCTATGAAACCGGGTTGGCGCTGCGCCCTTTGTGGGAGCGGGCTTGCTCGCGAAAGCGGTGCGTCAGTCAACATCCATGTTGAATGTCAGTCAGCATTCGCGAGCAAGCCCGCTCCCACTGGGTCGGAGTCGATATCAGCGTTGCGCGGTTTTGCTGACCGCAGCGCTGTTGTCGTGAATCAACTGGGCGATCATCGCGTCGGCTTCGGCCAGTTGCTGGTCGTAGACGTTGGTGCTGAACGAGGCCTTTTGCGGCGGCTGCTGCGCCAGCACCGGACCGCTCTGGTCGTGCAGATTCACTTCAACGTTGGTCGACAGACCGACCCGCAGTGGGTGTTTCGCCAGCTCTTCGGCGTTGATGTGAATCCGCACCGGCACGCGCTGCACGATCTTGATCCAGTTACCGGTGGCGTTCTGCGCCGGCAGCAGGGCAAACGCACTGCCGGTACCGGCGCCGAGGCTGTCGACGGTGCCGCTGTACTTCACGCTGCTGCCATAGATGTCGGACTCGATGTCCACCGGTTGGCCGATGCGCATGTCGCGCAGTTGGGTTTCCTTGAAGTTGGCGTCGATCCACAACTGATCCAGCGGAATCACCGCCATCAGCGCGGTGCCCGGCTGAACGCGCTGGCCCAGTTGCACGGTGCGCTTGGCGACGTAACCGGTGACCGGCGCGATCAGGGTGCTGCGCGCATTGTTCAAGTAAGCCTGACGCAGATCGGCAGCCGCCGACATCACGTCCGGATGCGAGGAGACCACCGTGTCATCGACCAGCGCGCTGGTGGTTTTCAGTTGCTGTTTGGCGTTGGCCAGGGCGTTTTGCGCCGAGGTCAGGTCGTCGCGGGCATGGGACAGTTCTTCCTGGGAAATTGCCCCGCCAGCGGCGAGGTTTCTCCGGCGGTTGAAGTTGTCCTGGGCTTTCTGCACTTCAGCCTGTTGCGCGTTGACCTGGGCTTTCATGCCATCAACGTTGCTGTACAGGCCGCGCACCTGACGCACGGTGCGCGCCAGTTTCGCCTGGGCACTTTGCAGGCCGACTTCAGCGTCGTTGGGGTCGAAGTTGATCAATACCTGGCCTTCGTGAACCAGATCACCATCGTCAGCGCCAATGCTGACCACAGTGCCGGTGACCAACGGGGTGATTTCCACCACGTTGCCGTTGACGTAGGCGTCGTCGGTGCTTTCGTTAAAGCGCCCGATGAATTCGTGATACGCCCAGACGCCGGCACCGGCGAGCAGGACCACCACGGCCAGCACCAGCAGCATCACTTTGCGCTTGCGCGGATTGCCGGTGTCCGGGGTGTTGTCTTGAGTTTGAGTGTTTTCGGCAGTGGCCATGACAAATACCTGAATTAGTTGTGCGACGTGGCTGGGGTGGTGTTGGCGGCGGTCAGGGCTTCACCCTGGAAGCCGCCCCCCAGCGCTTGCATCAGTTGAATCGACAGGTCGATCTGCTCGGCATTGAGGTTGGCCAACTGACGCTGGGCCTGCAGCAATTGCTGCTCGATGCTGAGCACGTCCAGGTAGTTGCCGATGCCGGAACCGTAACGCTGGACGACGGTGTTGTAAGAATCCTGAGCAATGTCGGTGGCGTGTTGTTGCGCGCCGATCTGCCGGCCGATATCACGCAGCTGGTTGATCGTGTCGCTGACATCGCCCAGTGCTTTCACCAGGCTTTTGTTGTACTGCGCCACCGCCAGATCGTAATCGGCGTCGCGTGCATCGAGGTTGGCGCGCAGGCGCCCACCGTCGAAGATCGGCAGCGAAATGGTCGGGGCGATGCTGAAGAAACGACTGGCCGAACCGAACATTGCGTCACCCAACAAGGATTCGGCACCGGCGGACGCCGTAAGGTTCAGATTGGGGTAGAAGCGGGTCTTCGCCGAGTCGATGTCTTTGCTCGCCGCTTCCACGCGCCAGCGCGCGGCGACCAGATCCGGGCGACGACCGAGCAGCTCTGCCGGCAGTACTGACGGCACGGCCACGGCGCTGGCTTGCAAAACTTTCGGCCGGGCAATTTCGCTGCCACGATCCGGGCCTTTGCCGAGCAACACGGCCAGGGCGATCTTGGCGCTGTTCAAGCGCTTTTGCGCATCGATCAGGCTGGCTTCGGAGCTGGCCTCAAGGCTTTGGGTTTGCTGGAACTGGTACTGGCTGTCGATCCCGGCACTCAAGCGACGCTGGCTCAGGTCGAGCATCTGTTGGGTGCGTTTCAGATCGTCGTTGGACAGGTCGTAGACGATGTGTGCCTGCCCCAGATCGCTGTAGGCCCGGGCCACATCGGCGGCGAGGGTCAGTTGCGCGGCCTGACGGTCGACTTCGGCGGCGCGGGCCTGACCGAGTGCGGCTTCCCACGCATCCCGCTGGCCGCCCCACAGGTCGAAGTTGTAATTGAAGCCGGCGCTGACGTTACGCACGGTGGCGTAGGCATCGCCCTGCCCTCGCGGGTCCTGATCCTTGGCCAGACGCGAACGGCTGATGCCGGCGCTGGCGTCGAGGGTCGGATAGCGTTCGGCATCGGCGGCATACGCCGCGGCGCTGGCCTGATGCGCACGGGCTTGGGCGATCTGCATGTCCGGGCTGTCGTGCAACGCTTCGCGAATCAGGCCGTCGAGTTGCGGGTCGCCGAGGCTGGTCCACCAGTCGCTCTTCGGCCACGCGGCCGGCGACAAGCTGACGCCGTTGAGGGACTGGCTGACGTTGAGGTTTTTCGCATCAAGGTTTTTGCCTTGAGTGTCGAGGCCGCTGTAGTTGGCACAGCCGGCGAGGATCATCGCCGACAGCACCAGGGTCAGGCTGCTGCGCAAGGTTTTACCGCTCATTGTGTTCACCTAACCGCTGGATAGTGATCGGGTCACCGGCTGCCAGCAGGATTTTCTTGAGGATGTATTCCAGGGTTTTCAACTCGTCCGTAGTGACGGCACCGGCCAGTTCATTCATTGCGTCGGCGCCGATGTGCGGCAGGCGATCGGCCAGTTGCTGGCCTTGCTCGGTGAGCTTGAGCTGCACCTGCCGGCGATCGCCTTCGCTGCGTTGGCGAGCCAGGAAACCTTTCTGCTCCAGACGATCGAGCATGCGCGTCATCGAACCGCTGTCCAGCGACAGGTGCCGGCACAACTCGGCCGGGGTATCGACGCCGTACTGGGCCATGATGATCAACACCTTGAACTGCGCGGCGGTGATGCCGTGGGGTTCCATGTGGGTGTCGATGATCCGGTCCTTGAGCAGCGCAGCACGGCCAAGCAACAGGCCGAGATGGCAATGTTTGAATTCGTCCGGGGTGAAATGCTTCATGTGCTCACCTAATAACTGCCTAGGCAGTGAATGTATGTCGAGATGTTACTGCCTAGGCAGCGAATGTCAACGTAATAGTTAGGTTGCTTTGTAATTAGTTGACCAATGGAGTTGGTTTTTGCGCTGAGCACACGGGCGCCTTCGCGAGCAGGCTCGCTCCCACAGGGTTCCACAGCGCACACAAATGTGTGTCCGCCAGAGATTCAATGTGGGAGCGAGCCTGCTCGCGAAGGCCGTAATTCGGTGGAACGCCGCTCAGTTCTCGTCGGAAGATCTGGCAGGCGCTGGCGGTTGCAGCGGATGCACCTCGCGCCCGCGCATGGCCGTCACCGCATAACCCCAGGCGCGCTTGGCCCCCGCGTACATGCTGTGCCAACCCGGCGGCGCGGGCTCGATGGCCGCGTGCAGCGCCAGTGCGTAGTCGAGCACCAGCCCGGGTGTCCAGGCCATCACCTCGGCGCGTTTACGCACTTGAGCCGCCACCCAGAACTCTGGACTGAGAAAGACCCGGGCGAAATCACGCATGCTCGAATGCCCCCGGTTCATCGCCCCTTCAAGGGCCGCTTCAAGGCTATGGGCAACGGCACTCGAACAATTGCGACTGGTGAGGTTGTACGTGCTGTTGCGCCGATACTCGGCCCAGAATGCCTGCAACCGCCGGGCGTCATAGTGGGCAAAACTGACTTGCACCGAAGACGGGCACCAGTCAGCCACCTCGCCGGCATAGTCCGGCAGAAACCGGCCGGCAACATCGTTGTTCGGCGTCGCCCGCAGCAAGCGCACGAAGTCCCCCGCCGACCGGTCGATGTCGTCCAGCGGGTAATGGCTGATGTAGATATCCGGGCCACATTCGAGGGCCGCGTGGCCGGCGGAAATCACACCGTTGATGTCGACTGCCGCGATGTAGCGGTTGAGCAAACGGTTGCGCACCAGGACGTCATCAACGGTGCCACTGGGTGTCCAGACATGGATCACCAGCGCGGTGTCGTGTGCCGGCACACTGACCGCGGAAGAGCTTGTCATCGCCGGCTGTTTTTTGAAGCGCACCGCCTGCTGCAGCAAGGCACAACCCGAGAGAAAGATGCTCATGCCAATGCAGAACGGCACCGTGCCCTTGTACAGCGTCGGGTACGGTTCGAGGATGAACAGGCCAAAGCCGATTTCGAACAAACCGGTCAGCAGCGACAGTCGCCAACCGACAAAGCGCACCACCACCGCAGCCGCCAGCCGAAAACCGCCATCAAGCAGAAACGCCACACCAAACAGCACCGCCAGAATCAGGCTGGCGGCATGTTGCCGGTCGACGATCAGCAGCCCGAGTATCAGGAAAACCAGCCCCCGCGCTTTGCGCAACGCCGCTGCGGTTCCGGTTTGCGGTGCCGGCACCAGCAGAATGATCAGCGCTTCGAGCAACAACAGGTAGCCAAAGACATGCAGCGGGAAATACAGCACGCCGTCCAGCGCATCGATGAAGATGGCCACCCCGGCCGCGCCCCAGACAATGCCGGTCAGCGCCAGCGTTGACCAGCGTTTGCGGACAAAGTCGTTACCGAGCAAAACCATACTCAAGCGGATCATATGCGCCCCTGTTCTCTTCGGGCAGCCGCCAACCGCGCAGCGCTTGAACTGCGATGAGTCTAATTCATTCTGGAAAAGCCGGATCGCGGCGGTGCGATCCGGCTATTGATTGCGCGACCTAAAAATCGCGTTTGTAGAAGATATCCAGCGAACTGGCGACGCCGCTCGCTGCTTCCAGATAAACCTTCTTGCTCAGCTTGTAACGCAGCGCGATGGTGTTGGCCGGTTCGAACACGCCGACGCCATAACGCAGACTGAGCTTCTCGGAAATGTTGCCACTGGCCACCACGCTGGTGGTGTTGCCACTGCCCTGGGTGTCGAGCTGGAAATCCTGAATGCCGAGGTCTTTGGCCAGACCGCTGGTGACCCCGGAACTGCCCATCAAGCCCAGACCCAACGCCGCTTGCGCGAGCATGTTGTTGTCTTCGCCGTTGGTGCTCAGCGGACGCCCGAGCACCAGGTACGACAACGCCTGCTCCTGGCTCATGGCCGGCTCGGAGAAGATCTGCGTGGTCGGCTGCTCGGCGCTGCCGCTCAGGCGAATGCCGGCGATGACGTCGTCGGTCTGGCGAATCGCTTCGATGTCCAGATACGGCTGATCAATGGGGCCGGCAAACAACAGCCGCGCGCGGCGCACGCTCAGGCGCTGGCCGTAGGCGCGGTACTTGCCGTCGTTGAGCCACAGCTCGCCACGGGTGTCCATGTTGTCGCCGATGTGCACGTGACCTTGCAGGTTGGCGGTCAGGCCGAACCCGGCAAAACTCAGTTTGTCTTCGCCGACTACCACGTCGATGTCCATTTTCATGGCGATCGGCGGTTTGCCCTCTTCGGTCTGCGCGCCGACAATGATCGTGTCGTCGGAGACTTTCACCGTCGATGGCGGCAGTTCACGCACGGTGATTTCGCCTCTCGGCACTTGCACCTTGCCGGCAATCTTCAGCTCATCATCGGCCATGGAAATTTTCAGGTCCGGCGCCACTTCCAGCTTGGCGTACGGCTCAACGGTGACTGGCAGCTGCGTGCCCTTGAGCGCCAGATCGACCACCAGCGTCTGACCCCAGGCGACATTGCCGTTGAGGCTGCCCTGGCCGGTCTTGCCGCTTTTCCAGCCGCCGTCCAGACGTACCGACTCACCGGCAATCACCGCTTGCAGTTGCAGGTCCTGCAGCTCCATCGGCAACTCGGCGCCGGACACTTCCCCGTCGCTGAGCTTCACCGTGCCGTTGACCAACGGTGCCAGCAGGCCGCCGGAAATCGTTCCGCTGCCGTTCAGGCGCCCGGTAAGTTTCTCGACCATCGGCACAAACGGCCGCGCCACCGACAAGTCCAGCCCGCTGAGACGGAACGAGCCGCTCAACGGTTTGTTTTTCGGCAGCGGATTGAGCTGCGCCTGCACCATCAATTCGCCGAGTTTGCCGCCAACGAAGTTGAGGTCCGTGTCGATGCGCTTCGGTGTGAGTTTGCTGGTGAGTTTCAGGGTCTGGTACGGAAAGTCCAGCCACTGATCCTTTTCCTTCATGCGCAAGGTGCCGCCGCTGGCGTCGATGCTGACCACGCCGTTCGGGCCGCTGGCCGGAAGATCCAGTTGCAGGTCGGCGTTGAGCTTGCCCTGCCAGGCGAAGTCTTTCGGCAACCATTGCGCGAGGCTTTCGATCGGGAACTGCTTGAGGTGGTAACGCAGTTTCGGCTCGGGCATCAGCCGCTGGTCTTCACCGCACAGGCTGGCATTGCCAGACATCCAGCAATGCGCGCCGAAGTTGATCTTGCCGTCAGCCAGGCGTTCGAGCTTGGCCGGATTCTGCAGTCTCCAGTCCTGGCCGCCGGCCTGAATGTCACCGCTGGCCAGACGCCCGCGCCAGTTGCCCTTGTCCAGATTGCCGTCCAGGCCGAGGGCCAGTTTCAGCTTCGGCCCAAGCAAATCGAGGTTGAGTTTCTGGCTCTTGATGTCGCCCTGAGCGCTGGCGGTCAACACGCCGAGGTTGGTATCGCCGGCCTGAATCCCGCTGCCTTTCAGATCGATCTTCGCCCGTTGCGCGCTGTCGAGGCTGGCGTCGAGGTTGAGGCTTTGCAGTCGATTGTCCTGGAACGCCAGTTGCGAACCTTGCAGACCGAGTTTGCCTTGCGGCGCCTTCAGCGTCCCGGCGACGTTGACCTGGCCGGTGACCTGCCCGCGCAGCTGCGGCCAAAGTTGGGCCAGCCGCGCCAGCTTGATGTCGATCTGGCCGGTGAGTTTCTGTTGCAGGCTGCCTTTGCCGCTGATGCTGTTGTCACCGAGGCGGATTTGCAGGGCGTTGAGGTTCCACTGCTCGCCGGCACCGTCAGCCTTGGCCTGGAGGATCGCCGGTTGGCCGCGCAGTTTGCCCTTCAGGTCGAGGTCGGCGGTGAGGCTCAGGCGCTCGTTCTTCATTTCGCCCGTGCTTTTCAGCGGTCCAGCTAAAGTGCCCGGCAACTCCGCGACCCAGTACGCCGGGTTCAGCGCCGACAGTTCGAGCCCGGTGTCCCAGGCGATGCCGTCGGCGAACTGCACGTTGACATGACCTTCGGCCTTGCCCTGCCCGGCTTCCATCTTCAGTTGCGGCAAGGCGATCTGTTTCAGGCTGCCGCTGAACGGACTGCTCAGGCTGAACGCCCCCGCCGGGCCGTCCAGTGCGGCGGCGAAATTACCGATGTATTGGCCGTCGGTGTAGGAGACTTCGCCAGTGAAGGTGCGCAATGCTACTTGCGGCTCGTCGATTTCGTTATAGAGCCGATGCCACGGGAAATCCTGCCAGTTGATGTTGGCTTGCGCGGCAAGGCCTTTGCTCCAATCGACACTGCCGGTCAGCTTGAGGCTTTGCTTGTCGCTGGCCGTCAGGTCGAGGCCGGCGATCTGCGCACCGCTGGCATCTACCTTGCCTTTGAGCAGCAACGCCACCGGGCCTTTATCGGCGGGCAGCGTGGCATTGCCGTTTAACTGGTAACCGTTTTTCAGGTCGCCGTCGGCGGTCAATACCAATTGATTGAGTTGCAGGGTATCCGGCAGGTCGGCACTGGGTTTGAACGCGTCCGCGGTGATGCGCACCTTGGCCGGCAGGTTTTCCGTCAGTGGTTGCAGCTCACCGCTCAACTGACCGTCGAGGTAACCGTGGCTGTCGGCATGCAGGTTGAGGGTTTTCAGCAGATCGCCGTCAACCTTCAGCGCCAGCGTCCAGGGGCCAACACCGGGCGATGGCAGGGTCAGGTCGCCGGCCATGTTCAACGGCCAGTTGCCAGTCGGCTGCAGCAGGCCGGAGAGGTTCAGGCTGAGGTCATCGCGCTGCAGCTTCACGCTGTCGATCTGCAGGCCTTGGGCACTCCAGTGCGCCGCCAATTGCAGGCCTTTGAGTTGCTCGCTGCCGTTGAACAGCAGACTGCCGACCTGCACGTCGCCCAGCTCGATCGCCAGCGGCAGTTGCAGGTCAGGCAGTTTGATCGGGCCGCTGTCGCCGGTGTCTGCGCTCGGCGGGAATTGCAGAATGACCTGATCAGCCTTGAGCTGTTCGATGCACAGGGTCATGCGGGTCAGGCACATTGGCGACCAGGCGAAGATCGGCTTGTTCAGCTCGACCCGGCTGCTGTCCTGCTGCCATATCAGGTGATCGGCGCTCCATTGCCCGCCGAGGCGGCCCTGGAAATTCTCTACGCTCAAACCCGGCACCAGACCCAGCACCCAACGGCTGCCAGCCTGTGTTCCGAGTACAGTGGCGATACTCAATACCACCAGCAACACCAGCGCCAACAACGCCAGTGCAGTCATTTTCAAACCACGCTTCACAGCTCAGGCCCCATGGAAAAGTGCAGCCGGATGCCGCCATCGTCGTCCAGCGCGTGGGCCAGGTCGAGGCGGATCGGCCCCACCGGCGAGACCCAGCGCACACCGATACCGACCCCGGTCTTGAGGTTCGGCAATTCGAGTTTGTTGAAGGAGTTGCCTTGGTCGACGAAGGTCGCGACTCGCCATTTCTCGGCAATCGAATATTGATACTCGACGCTGCCGGCGACCATGTAGCGTCCGCCGATGCGGTCGCCCTTGGAGTTCTCCGGAGACAGGCTCTGGTAGTCGTAACCGCGCACGCTCTGATCGCCACCGGCGAAGAAGCGCAGCGATGGCGGTACCGAGTTGTAGCCGTTGGTGGCACTGCCGCCGACCTGCACCCGACCAAGGAAGCGGTGGTTGTCGAATACGGTGGTCAGGCCTTTGATCAACGCGGTGCCGTACAACAGGTTGTTGTCCGAACCGAGGCCTTCCTTCGCCACTTTGCTTTCAAAGGTCAGGCGATAGCCGTTGTGCGGGTCGATGCGGTTGTCGCTCTTCAGGTACGAATAGCTGATGCCGGGCATCAACAAGGTGCTGAGCCCCGAGTCGTCGCCGAGCTGATATTCCTCGCGCTGCCATTTCAGCGAGATGACCCGCTGCCAGCCGCTGGGCAGCTTGCTGTGCCATTCAGGGCCGAAGGTCAGCAGCTTGCTCAGGGTGTCGGAACCGTCGATGTCTTCATATTGATAACCGCCGGCCCAACGCAGTTTGTCGGTCAGCGGCGGGTCGAGCGGGATGTCATAGAACAGTCCGACGTTTTGCCGTGGCGCCGACAGTTCGGCCTCCCAGCCATAACTGTCACCTTGTGGGTTGACCCAGTGGCGAGTCCAGTTGGCCTTGATCCGTGGGCCGACGTCGGTCGAATAACCGAGGCCCAGGCCCATGGTGCGCGGCTTGCGCGTGTCGAGTTTGACGTCCACCGGGATTACGTCGTTCTTCGCTGCGGTCGGTGCGGCATCGACCCGCACGCCTTCGAAGTAGCCGCTCGATTGCAGGTCGCGGTTGAGTTCGGCGATCAGTTCGGAGTCGTATGGGTCGCCCGCCTTGAACGGCACCATGCGCTGCAACAGGTCTTCGTCGAACGGCGTGTCGCCCTCGAAACTGACTTTGCCCAGCGCATAACGCGGGCCGCTTTCGTAGATCAATTCAATATCGGCCACCCCGGCGCGCGGGTCGACCAGCAGTTTCTGGCTGGTGAAATGGCCGCTGAAAAAACCGAAGCGCGACGCCTGGTTCTGGATCAGGCGTTTGGCGTCTTCATAACGCCCGTGGTTGAGGACGGCACCGGACTTGAGCGTGTCGCTGCTCGGCACACGAAAGGATTTGAGGGAGGCAGCAGGCCCGTCGACCCGGAGGGTGACGTTGCGCAGGCGAATCGGTTCGCCGGGATCGATGTTCAGCACCAGGCGCGGTTTTTCACCGCCCTTCACGTCACTGTCGATCTGCGGCTGATAATAGCCCAGGGCCTGCGCTGCTTTGCGCGCCTGCTCTTCGGCCCCGCGACTGAAGCGCAGCAAGGCTTCTTCGTCACGATCGCCGAGGCTACCGATATAGCCTTCTATATTGGCTTTCAGCTCGTCGTTGGACGGTTTGATCCGCACGTCCAATTCACTTTGCGCCAGCGCCGCGCAGCTGGTTAACAGCATGAGCACGCCACTGGTAAATCTTCCTGGAAACTTCATAGGCGCGGATGCTATCACGGGCTTGGGAGCGTGATAGAACAGGAAATTTCCCAAGAAGTTCGATTGTCATGCTGTTGCAGTTTGTAACACCTGCGGATTGGCGTGGAAAAATACGTGTTCGCGCACCGGGCCGACGGCAACTTCGCCAATCTCCTCATAACCCTGACGTTTATAGAATTCCAGGTAACGCGGGTTGCCGGTGTCGAGCACCACGCCTTGGGAGGTTTCGTCGACTGCGCACCAATTGTGCACCGCTGTCAGCAACTGCTCGCCGAAGTGTTTGCCTTGAAACTGCGGATGAATCCCCAGCAGCGGCAACATGTGCACCGAGTCGCTGGGCACACAAGCGGCCACCGCATCGTGATATTCCAGATAACGTCGGGTGCAGCGAAAACCGGTGCTGAGCACCATGCGCAGGCGCCACGCCCAACTCTCGGTGATGCCCAGGCGACGCTGCGGCGGAGCGATCAGGGCGATGCCGATCAGGCGATCGTTGACCAGCAGGCCGATGGCCGGCAGATCCTGCAGAAAATGCTGTTTGACCAGCTCGCGCACCGTCGCCCGCACGCGTTGCTCGTAGCCCGGGCGCTCGGCCTCGAACAGGTAGCCGAAGGTCGGTTCGTGGCGATAGGCCTGATACAGCAGCGATCGGGCTTCACGCGAGTAACCGCGGTCGAGCATATGAATGTCGGCGATGGCAGTCTGGGTTTCAGGCATGACAGTGATTCTCCCCGGGGCGCATGCAAAGGGCGGCGCTCTTGTTGGTACGAACCTTTTGCGGGTGGTGCGGTTCCCCACAGGTATAGACCACGGCTGGATCTTCATCGACTCGACTGACGCCTTCGCGAGCAAGCCCGCTCCCACATTTGGAATGCATGCCCGTGTGGGCGCGGGCTTGCTCGCGAAGAGGCCTGTCCAGGCAACGCAAATCCCACAGATGAAAATGATTTCTCCCACCCCACACTGGCCCCCACCCCACATGTCAGCTAGCATCGCCCTTTTGCCAGGACTGCCGACCATGAAGATCGTTTCCTTCAACATCAACGGACTGCGCGCCCGTCCGCATCAGCTGGCAGCGCTGATCGAAAAGCATCAGCCAGACGTGATCGGCCTGCAGGAAACCAAGGTCCACGACGACCAGTTCCCGCTGGAAGAAGTGCGCGCGCTGGGTTATCACGTTTATTTCCACGGGCAGAAAGGCCATTACGGTGTTGCCCTGCTCTCGCGCAACGAGCCGATTGCCATTCACAAGGGCTTCGCCAGCGATGAAGAAGACGCCCAGCGCCGCTTCATCTGGGGCACCTTCGCCGACGCCAACGGCGTGCCGGTGACCATCATGAACGGCTACTTCCCACAGGGCGAAAGCCGCGACCATCCGACCAAGTTCCCGGCCAAGCAACGCTTTTACAGCGACCTGCAAACCCTGCTGGAAAGCCAGTTCCACAACGAACAGCCGCTGGTGGTGATGGGCGATGTGAACATTTCCCCGGAAGACTGCGACATCGGCATCGGCCCGGACAACATGAAGCGCTGGCTGAAAACCGGCAAATGCAGCTTCCTGCCGGAAGAGCGCGAGTGGATGGCCCGCCTGAAAAACTGGGGCCTGACGGATAGCTATCGTCACCTCAATCCAGACGTGACCGACATGTTCAGCTGGTTCGATTACCGCAGCCGCGGGTTTGAGGATGAGCCCAAGCGTGGCCTGCGCATCGACGTGATCCTCGCCTCCCATGGCTTGCTGCCTCGGGTGAAGGATGCGGGTGTGGACTACGAACTGCGCGGCATGGAAAAACCGTCGGATCATGCGCCGATCTGGCTTGAGTTGGCCTGACCTGCAAATCGCTTGAAATCCCCTGTGGGAGCGGGCCTGCTCGCGAACGCGGTTTATCAGAAACACATTTGTCGACTGACACTGCGCATTCGCGAGCAAACCCGTTCCCGCAGGGCCTGACTGTCATGTTTTGGTCATGCGCCTGACTTAATCTCCCCGGCAATCCCCTTGGCTTGATTCGGTGCCGGCATGACCCTGCGTGTTCTGTTCGTCTGTGTGTTGAGTGCATGGCTGTCGCTGTCCGCCGCCGCCCTGCCCATCCCCGAAAACGGTCCGGCACTGCGCATTCAGGGCTCCAACACCATTGGTGCCGACCTCGGCCCCGCGCTGGTCGAAGGTTTCCTGCAGGAACAGGGCCTGCTGAAGATTCACCGCGAAAACCCCGACACCGCCAATGAACAACACATCGTCGGCCAGACCGCACAAGGTCAACGGGTCGTGATTGAGGTCGCCGCCCACGGTTCCAGCACCGGTTTCACCGCGCTGAAAACCGCCAGTGCCGATCTCGCTGCATCCTCCCGTCCGATCAAGGACAGCGAACTGCTCGGCCTGCAAGCACTCGGCGATCTGAAAGGCCCCGCCGCCGAACAGGTCATCGCCATCGACGGCCTGGCGATCATCCTGCATCCCGACAACCCGCTGCAGCAGCTGGACACCGAGCAACTGGCGCGGATCTTCGCCGGCGAGGTGAAAACCTGGGAAGACCTTGGCGGTCGCGGCGGTGCGATTCATTTATATGCGCGCGATGATCAGTCCGGCACCTACGACACGTTCAAGGAACTGGTACTGGGTCGTCGTGGGAAAAATCTGAGTGCCACGGCGAAACGCTTCGAGTCCAGTGAGCAATTGTCCGATGCGGTAAGCAGTGATCCGCAAGGCATCGGTTTCATCGGCCTGCCGTATGTGCGCCAGGCCAAAGCCGTGGCAATCGCTGACGGTGCGTCGCAATCGATGTTGCCGCTCAACAGCCTGATTGCCACCGAAGACTATCCACTGTCACGTCGCCTGTTCTTTTACCTGCCCCCAATCAGCAAAAATCCCTGGGCATCGGCGCTGGTGGCGTTTGCGCAAAGTCCGCAGGGCCAGAAGATTGTCGCGGGCAACGGTTTTATCAGCCAGACCGTGCACGCGATGACCGTCACGCCGAATGCGCTGATGCCCGAGGGTTATCAATCGCTCAGCCGACATGCCCAGCGTCTGACAGTGAACTTCCGTTTTGAAGAAGGCAGCGCGAGCCTCGATAACAAGGCGCGACAGGATCTGGCGCGGGTGCTCGACTATATAAAGCGCCACGACATGACCGAACGTGCAGTGACGCTGGTGGGCTTTGGTGACGAGAAAGACGACCCGGCGCGGGCCGACTTGCTGTCGAAGCTGCGGGCGATGGCAGTACGGCGCGAGTTGGTGAAGAACGGCGTGGTGTTACGCGAGGTGCGCGGGTTTGGTGCGTTGATGCCCGTGGCGGCGAACAGCGCGGATGAGGGGCGGATCAAGAATCGGCGGGTTGAGGTTTGGGTGTACTGAGCCTTATGGTGATGTGTTGGCTGCATCGGCCCCTTCGCGAGCAAGCCCGCGCCCACTTTTGATCGCATTGTTCCAACAGGAATGCGGTCGAATGTGAGAGCGAGCCTGCTCGCGAAGCAGGCGACGCGGTCTTAATGACCGCTGCGCAGCAGTTCCTTCGGCACATACTTGCCGATCTCGAACTTGCCGATCGCCGCGCGGTGCACTTCGTCGGGGCCGTCGGCCAGGCGCAGGGTGCGCTGCATGGCATACATGTAGGCCAGCGGGAAATCGTTCGACACCCCGGCCCCGCCATGCATCTGGATCGCCCGATCTATCACGCGCAACGCGACATTCGGCGCGACGACCTTGATTTGCGCAATCTCGCTCTTCGCCACTTTGTTGCCCACGGTGTCCATCATGTACGCCGCTTTCAGGGTCAGCAGGCGGGCCATGTCGATTTCCATCCGCGAGTCGGCGATCTTGTCGACGTTGCCGCCCAGCCGCGCCAGCGGCTTGCCGAATGCGGTGCGGCTGACCGAGCGTTTGCACATCAATTCCAGCGCACGCTCAGCCATGCCGACCGAACGCATGCAATGGTGAATCCGCCCCGGGCCAAGGCGACCCTGAGCGATTTCAAAACCGCGGCCTTCACCGAGCAGGACGTTTTCGTACGGCACCCGCACGTTGTCGAACAGCACTTCGGCGTGACCGTGCGGTGCATCGTCGTAACCGAACACTGGCAGCGGACGGACGATTTTCACCCCGGGAGTGTCGACCGGCACGAGGATCATCGAGTGCTGCGCGTGGCGCGGAGCATCAGGGTTGCTCAGGCCCATGAAGATCAGGATCTTGCAGCGTGGATCGCAGGCGCCTGAAGTCCACCACTTCTTGCCGTTGATCACCCACTCGTCACCATCACGCACGGCGCGGGCGGCCATGTTGGTGGCGTCGGACGAAGCCACGTCCGGTTCGGTCATGGCGAACGCCGAGCGGATTTCGCCGCGCAGCAACGGTTCGAGCCAGCGCTGTTTCTGTTCTTCGTTGGCGTAGCGCACCAGCACTTCCATGTTGCCGGTGTCCGGCGCCGAGCAATTGAATGGCTCTGGCCCGAGTAACGAGCGGCCCATGATTTCCGCCAGCGGCGCATATTCCAGGTTGGTCAAGCCTGCGCCGAGTTCCGATTCCGGCAAGAACAGGTTCCACAGGCCTTCGGCCTTGGCCTTGGCCTTCAGCTCTTCCATGATCGCGGTCGGCTGCCAGCGATCGCCCTCGGCAACCTGGCGTTCGAATACGGCTTCGGCCGGGTAAACGTAAGCATCCATGAACGCGGTCACGCGCTCACGCAGTTCTTGCACCTTGGGCGAATAAGCGAAATCCATGAGCAATTACCTTCTATGGGCAGAGGTTGTTCAGATCATGCAATCGATGCTAGAACAGCGCTGATAATTTACCTAGCCTATTCTCGGCGTGTATAAACATTCATCACCGATATATGATTCGCTGATCGCCAGCCCCTAAAACACCCGCCCTTAAAACAAGAGAAGCCGCGTTATGAATCTGAGTAAGGTCGACCTCAACCTTTTCATCGTCTTCGACGCGATCTACACCGAAGCCAACCTGACCCGCGCCGGGCAGATTGTCGGCATCACCCAGCCGGCGGTGTCCAACGCGTTGGCGCGGCTGCGCGAGACCTTCAACGATCCGCTGTTCGTACGTACCGCCCAGGGCATGGTGCCGACGCCGATGGCGCAGAACATCATCGGTCCGGTGCGCAACGCGCTGTCATTGCTGCGGGTGTCGGTGCAGGAGAGCCGGATCTTCAACCCGGCCCAGGCGGTGAAGACTTACCGCATCAGCATGACCGACCTCACCGAGGCCGTCATTCTGCCGCCGCTGTTCCAGCGTTTGCGCCGTCTGGCACCGACAGTGATCATCGAAAGTTTCCTGTCCAAACGCCGCGAGACCACCAAGGAACTGGCGGCCGGGCGTCTGGATTTCGCCGTGGATGCACCGCTCAATACCGACCCGCAGGTACGCCACGTCAAGCTGATGGAAGACCGTTACGTCTGCGCAATGCGCAAGGGCCATCCGCTGGCGGGCAAGGAAAAACTCAGCCTCGACGATTACCTGTCAATGACCCACATCCACATCTCCAGCCGCCGCAGCGGTCTGGGTTATGTCGATCTGGCGCTGGGTAAAATGGGCATTCAGCGCAAGATCGCCCTGCGCTCGCAGCATTACCTGATGGCGTCTCAGGTGATGCAGCAGACCGATATGGTGATGACCGTGCCCGAGCGCTTTGCCCGGCGTAACGACTTGCACGCCGTCAACCTGCCGGTCAACGACGTGCCGCCGGTGGAGACCCACCTGTACTGGCATGAAAGCACTGATCAGGACCCGGCCAACCGCTGGATGCGCGAGCAGATCATCGAGTTGTGCCAGCAGGTGGCGGCGCAGGAGAAGAAGCTGGATAAGGTGTAGGGCTTTTTACCGCGTCATCGTTCTTCGCGAGCAGGCTCGCTCCCACATTGGAATACGGTGCCCTTGTGGGAGCGGGCTTGTTCGCGAAGAGGCCAGCACTCACACCACACACCTTGAACCTTGACGTAAACGTCAACCACCCATTAGCTTAGCGCCAAGACCTTTTTTCGAGCGCTTTCATGAGCAGCCAGACCTACAGCATTTCCGACCTCGCCCGCGAGCTGGACATCACCACCCGGGCGATCCGCTTTTATGAAGAGCAAGGCCTGCTCAGCCCTGAGCGCCGTGGCCAGGAACGCATCTATTCACCACGCGACAAGGTCAGCCTGAAGTTGATCCTGCGCGGCAAACGCATCGGCTTCTCGCTGGCCGAGTGTCGCGAATTGATCGAACTCTACGACCCGTCCAGCGGTAACACCAAACAGCTGAACAGCATGCTGGCGAAAATCAGCGAACGCCGCGAACAGCTGGAGCAGCAGTTGCTCGACATCGAACAGATGAAACTGGAACTCGATACCGCTGAGGAGCGCTGTGTGCAGGCGTTGGAGCAGACGCTCAAGAGTCAGCAGATAGCGCAGTAATTGAACCCAACACCTCCCACTGTGGGAGCGGGCTTGCTCGCGAATGCACTGTGACAGTCGACACATTGGTATCTGACACTCCGCATTCGCGAGCAAGCCCGCTTCCACAGGGGAACTCATGTCATTCCGAAAATGAGCAGGTCAACCGCCATGTCCCTCCCCTCCCAAGTACGCCTGATCGAAGTCGGCCCGCGTGATGGCCTGCAGAACGAAGCCCAGCCGATCAGCGTGGCTGACAAGGTGCAACTGGTCGACGCCCTGAGCGCCGCTGGTCTGGGCTACATCGAAGTCGGCAGTTTTGTCTCACCGAAATGGGTGCCGCAGATGGCCGGTTCGGCCGAGGTGTTCGCGCAAATCCAGCGCAAACCCGGCGTAACCTATGGCGCGCTGGCGCCAAACCTGCGCGGTTTTGAGGACGCGCTGGCCGCCGGGGTGAAAGAAGTCGCCGTGTTCGCCGCCGCGTCCGAAGCGTTCTCGCAGCGCAACATCAATTGCTCGATCAGCGAAAGCCTGGCGCGATTTGCGCCAATCATGGAAGCGGCGAAACAGCACGGCGTTACCGTGCGCGGTTATGTGTCCTGCGTGCTCGGCTGTCCGTATGAAGGCTCGGTCGCCCCGGAGCAAGTGGCGATGGTCGCCCGTGAGCTGTATGCGATGGGCTGCTATGAAGTCTCTCTCGGCGACACCATCGGCACCGGCACCGCTGGCGCGACCCGCAGATTGTTCGAAGTGGTTTCGGCACAAGTGCCACGGGAAAAGCTCGCCGGCCATTTCCACGACACTTACGGCCAGGCCATGGCCAACATCTATGCCAGCCTGCTCGAAGGCATCGCGGTGTTCGACAGCTCTATCGCCGGCCTCGGCGGCTGCCCGTATGCCAAAGGCGCGAGCGGTAACGTCGCCACCGAAGACGTGGTGTACCTGCTCAACGGCCTGGGGATCGAGACCGGTATCGACCTCGACGCCTTGATTGCTGCGGGTCAGCAGATCAGCGCAGTACTCGGTCGCCCAAGCGGTTCGCGCGTGGCCAAGGCCCGCAGCGCACAGTGAGGGCGAAGGTGTTACCGCTGTGTCCGAAACGTGGGCATAGACGAGTAACACGGAAACAAATTGTCTGGTTTGCGCTGAAGGAAAATTCCTTCAAAAAACTCAACTCATTGATTTACAAGGATTTTTAAAAGTTGGCACGGCTTCTGCTATCTCTATGGCATAACAAGAATAAAAAGCAGCAAACCAATAAAAATAAGACGTACCGACTCTGACATAACAAAAACAACACGGCAGAGACGCAGCTAACAGATTTTTTTGGAGAAGGTGTGCTTTTCAGGGTGCTCTCAGGAGTGACCCGCAACCGGGCAGAGAACAATAAAACTACCTTCAGGTAGCTCCCGAATCGGTTGGATCGCTTGGCGAGAAAGCAGATCAGCGCTCAAAAAAATACGTTTGCTCTTGACCCCGGATGGGGGTCGCCAAAAAACAGCGGTAAAGGGCCACGGTTGCCAAAAACAACAACAGACCGCCCCTCAATAATAAAAAAGAGCACGCGACGACAAAATTAAAGGGGAGCTTCGGCTCCCCTTTGTGCTTTCTGTGATTCCTGTTTTCACCGCCGCCCCCTTGTGGGAGCGGGCTTGCTCGCGAATGCGTCAGGTCAGTCAACATGCTTGGTGAATGGCACACGGCATTCGCGAGCAAGCCCGCTCCCACATTTGATCTTTGTCAGGCGTGCTTTTCGCGTAATTCTTCGATACTGATCTCGCGCATCCGGAATTTCTGGATCTTGCCCGTCACCGTCATCGGAAACTCTTCGACAAACTTGAAGTAACGCGGCGTCTTGAAGTGCGCGATGCGTTCCTTGCACCAGGTTTGCAGCTCAAGCTCAGAGGCATTGTGCCCGGGGTGGAATTTGATCCAGGCGACAATCTCTTCACCGTAACGCGAGCACGGAATGCCGATCACCTGCACGTCGGCCACCGCCGGATGGGTGAAGAAGAACTCTTCCAGTTCACGCGGGTAAACATTCTCGCCACCGCGGATGATCATGTCCTTGTTACGCCCGGCGATGTTCACGTAGCCCTCATCATTCATGCTCGCCAGGTCGCCGGTGTGCATCCAGCCGGCCTCATCGATGGCGTCGGCGGTGGCCTGCGGGTTGTTCCAGTAACCGAGCATTACGCTGTAACCGCGGGTGCACAGTTCGCCAATGGTGCCGCGCGGCACCAGGTTGCCGGCCTCGTCGATGATCTTGCTTTCCAATTGCGGCTGCGTGCGACCGACGGTGGTCACGCGCAGTTCCAGCTCATCCGCCGGACCGGTTTGCAGTGACACCGGGCTGGTTTCGGTCATGCCGTAGGCAATCTGCACTTCGCTCATGTGCATCTCGCTGATGACCCGGCGCATCACCTCGATCGGGCAAGTGGCCCCGGCCATGATCCCGGTGCGCAGGCTCGACAGATCGAACTCGGCGCGCAGCGGCTGATCGAGCATGGCGATGAACATGGTTGGCACGCCGTACAGACTGGTGGCCTGTTCTTCGGCGACGGTTTGCAATGTCAGCAACGGATCGAACGCATCATTGGGGTAAATCATGGTGCTGGCGTGGGTGATGCAGCCGAGATTGCCCATGACCATGCCGAAGCAGTGATACAGCGGTACCGGAATCACCAGTCGATCGCTCGGGGTCAGGCCGATGCTTTCGCCGACCATGTAACCGTTGTTGAGGATGTTGTAGTGACTGAGGGTCGCGCCTTTGGGAAAACCGGTGGTGCCGGAGGTGTACTGGATATTCACGGGTTGATCGAAGTGCAGGCTGTCGCTGCGTTCGCTCAGTTGTTCTGGGGTAACGCCGCACGCCATGTCGGCCAATTGTGACCACGGCAGGAAACCTGAAGGGGGTTGTGCGTCGAGGCTGATCACCCCGCGCAAATCCGGCAGACGCTCGCTGCGCAGTTCGCCGATGGATTGCTCAGCCAGTTCCGGCACCAGGCCTTGCAACATGCTGTGGTAGTTCGAAGACTTGAATGCCCCGGCACACACCAGCCACTGACAGCCTGACTGCTTGAGCACGTATTCCAGCTCGGAGCTGCGGTAGGCCGGGTTGATGTTGACCAGAATCACGCCGATTTTCGCCGTGGCAATTTGCGTGATGCACCACTGCGCGCAGTTCGGTGCCCAGATGCCGAGCCGATCCCCTGCTTGCAAACCCAGCGCCAGCAAGGCTCTGGCGTGTACGTTCACCGCCCCGGCCAATTGCCGCCAGGTGTAACGCTGCTGCTGATGACGCACCACCAGCGCTTCGCCATCCGGGTACTGCGCGACGGTTTCGTCGAACTTCTTTCCGATGGTCACCGCCAGCAAGGCTTTGTCCTGGGAACCACGGGTATAGCTGCGCTGCGGGTTTGCACTGGGTTGATCCATGACGACCCCTATTGTCTTTATAAGCGGGTGTTGGACCGGAGCCATATCAGCTCCGACCATTCAGAACTGTCCCTACTCTCGCTCAAGTTGACGTTAACGTAAAGGGTGATTGACAGCCATTCACCACAGGCTTACGTTAACGTAAAGGTGAGAGCCGAACCGCCGCTCTCCCCGCCCTACAAAAAAGCCAAAAGGTGACCCATGAGCTATCCATCCCTGAACTTCGCCCTCGGTGAAACCATCGACATGCTGCGCGATCAGGTTCAGTCCTTTGTCGCCAAAGAGGTCGCTCCGCGCGCCGCGCAGATCGACAGCGACAACCTGTTCCCGGCCGACATGTGGCGCAAGTTTGGCGACATGGGCCTGCTCGGCATCACCGTCCCGGAAGAGTACGGCGGCGCGGGCCTGGGTTACCTGGCGCACGTGGTGGCGATGGAAGAAATCAGCCGTGGATCGGCCTCGGTGGCACTGTCCTACGGCGCGCATTCCAACCTCTGCGTCAACCAGATCAACCGCAACGGCAACCACGAACAAAAAACCAGATACCTGCCGAAACTGATCAGCGGCGAACACGTCGGCGCACTGGCGATGAGCGAGCCGAACGCCGGTTCCGACGTGGTTTCGATGAAACTGCGCGCCGACAAACGCGGTGACCGTTTCGTGCTCAACGGCAGCAAGACCTGGATCACCAACGGCCCTGACGCCAACACCTACGTGATCTACGCCAAGACTGATCTGGAAAAGGGTCCGCACGGCATCACCGCGTTCATCGTCGAGCGCGACTGGAAAGGCTTCAGCCGCAGCAACAAGTTCGACAAGCTCGGCATGCGCGGCTCCAATACCTGCGAGCTGTTCTTCGATGACGTCGAAGTGCCGGAAGAAAACATTCTGGGCGTGCTCAACGGCGGCGTGAAAGTGCTGATGAGTGGCCTCGATTACGAACGCGTGGTGCTGTCCGGCGGACCGACCGGGATCATGCAGTCGTGCATGGACCTGATCGTGCCGTACATCCACGACCGCAAACAGTTCGGCCAGAGCATCGGCGAATTCCAGCTGATCCAGGGCAAAGTCGCCGACATGTACACCCAGCTCAACGCCAGCCGCGCCTACCTGTACGCGGTGGCCCAGGCTTGCGAACGCGGCGAAACCACCCGCAAAGACGCCGCCGGGGTGATCCTCTACACCGCCGAGCGCGCCACACAAATGGCCCTCGACGCGATCCAGATTCTGGGCGGCAACGGTTACATCAACGAATTCCCGGCTGGCCGATTGCTGCGTGACGCCAAGCTGTACGAAATCGGCGCTGGCACCAGCGAGATCCGACGCATGCTGATCGGCCGCGAACTGTTCAACGAAACGAAATGAATTTCGTCAGCTGCGAGCTGCAAGTTTCAAGCTGCAAGGGAACAGCTTCAGCTTGCCGCTCCAAGCTTGCCGCTCGTAGCTGCTTACGGAGTAAGCCATGATCCTGCATACCCAGCTCAACCCCCGTTCAGCGGAGTTCGCCGCCAACAGCGCGGCGATGCTCGAACAGGTCGACGCCCTGCACACCCTGCTCGCCCAAGTGGCTCAGGGTGGTGGCGCGAAAGCCCAGGAGCGTCACACCTCGCGGGGCAAACTGCTGCCGCGTGAACGCATCAATCGCCTGCTCGATCCTGGCTCGCCCTTTCTGGAAATCAGCCAGCTCGCCGCACACGCCGTGTATGGCGAAGACGTACCCGCCGCAGGCGTGATCGCCGGGATCGGCCGGGTCGAAGGCGTCGAGTGCATGATCGTCGCCAACGATGCGACGGTGAAGGGCGGCTCGTACTACCCGCTGACCGTGAAAAAACACCTGCGCGCGCAGACTATCGCCCAACAGAACCGCCTGCCGTGCATCTATCTGGTGGACTCGGGCGGCGCCAACCTGCCACGTCAGGACGAGGTGTTCCCGGATCGTGAACACTTTGGCCGGATTTTCTTCAACCAGGCCAACATGAGTGCCATGGGCATTCCGCAGATCGCCGTGGTCATGGGCTCGTGCACCGCCGGAGGCGCGTATGTGCCGGCGATGGCGGACGAAGCGATCATGGTGCGCAATCAGGCGACAATCTTCCTCGCCGGCCCGCCGCTGGTGAAAGCGGCGACCGGCGAAGTGGTCAGCGCTGAAGACCTCGGCGGTGCCGATGTGCACTGCAAGATTTCCGGGGTGGCCGACCATTACGCCGAGAGCGACGAACACGCCCTCGCCCTCGCCCGCCGCAGCGTCGCCAACCTCAACTGGCGCAAGCTCGGCGAGGTGCAGCAACGTGCGCCGGTTGCGCCGCTGTACGCCAGCGATGAGTTGTATGGCGTGGTCTCGGCCGACGCCAAGCAACCGTTCGATGTCCGTGAAGTGATTGCGCGGCTGGTCGACGGCTCGGTGTTCGATGAGTTCAAAGCGCTGTTCGGCACCACGCTGGTGTGTGGTTTTGCGCACCTGCACGGCTACCCGATCGCGATTCTGGCGAACAATGGCATTCTCTTCGCCGAAGCCGCGCAGAAAGGCGCGCACTTCATCGAGCTGGCCTGCCAGCGCGGCATCCCGCTGCTGTTCTTGCAGAACATCACCGGCTTCATGGTCGGGCAGAAATACGAGGCCGGCGGCATCGCCAAACACGGCGCGAAACTGGTGACGGCGGTGGCCTGCGCCAAGGTGCCGAAGTTCACCGTGATCATCGGTGGCAGCTTCGGCGCCGGTAACTACGGCATGTGCGGGCGCGCTTACGACCCGCGCTTCCTGTGGATGTGGCCAAACGCACGCATCGGCGTGATGGGCGCCGAGCAGGCGGCCGGCGTGCTGGTGCAGGTCAAGCGCGAGCAGGCTGAACGCAGCGGCCAGGCCTTCAGTGCCGAGCAGGAAGCGGAGATCAAGCAACCGATCCTCGACCAGTACGAGGAACAGGGTCACCCTTACTACTCCAGCGCACGGCTGTGGGACGACGGGGTCATCGACCCGGCGCAGACCCGCGATGTGCTGGCCCTGGCCTTGTCCGCGTCGTTGAACGCGCCTATCGAACCGAGCCGCTTCGGCGTGTTCCGGATGTGATGCTTTTTTGTGGGAGCGAGCCTGCTCGCGAAGGCTTCCGCGCGGTTTGTCGGCCTGACCGCGTCATCGTTCTTCGCGAGCCGGTTCGCTCCCACAGAAACCGTGGAGACGGATGAATATGAGCGATTTCAACACCCTTGAGCTGCAGAACGACCCACGCGGTTTCGCGACCCTGTGGCTCAACCGCGCAGAAAAGAACAACGCGTTCAACGCCGAGATGATCCGCGAGCTGATTCTGGCGCTGGACAAGGTCGCCAGCGACGCCAGCCTGCGTTTCCTGTTGGTGCGCGGGCGTGGCAAACACTTCAGCGCCGGCGCCGATCTGGCGTGGATGCAGCAGTCGGCCGAACTCGATTACCACACCAACCTGGACGATGCGCGCGAGTTGGCGGAGCTGATGTACAACCTCGCCAAGCTGAAAATCCCGACGCTGGCCGTGGTGCAAGGTGCGGCGTTCGGCGGCACGCTGGGCCTGATCAGTTGCTGCGACATGGCGATTGGCACCGATGACGCGCAGTTCTGCCTGTCGGAAGTGCGCATCGGCCTGGCACCCGCGGTGATCAGCCCGTTCGTGGTGCAGGCCATCGGCGAACGCGCCGCACGTCGTTACGCGCTGACCGCTGAGCGTTTTGGCGGCCAGCGTGCGCGGGAAATCGGCTTGTTATCCGAGAGCTATCCGGCTGCAGAACTGGATCAACAGGTTGAACAATGGATCAACAACCTGCTGCTCAACAGCCCCGCCGCGATGCGCGCCAGTAAAGATCTGCTGCGTGAAGTCGGCAACGGCGCGCTGACTCCGGCCCTGCGCCGCTACACCGAAAACGCCATCGCCCGCATCCGTGTCAGCCCTGAGGGCCAGGAAGGCTTGCGCGCCTTCCTGCAAAAACGTGCGCCGAGCTGGCAGGCCGCAACCACCACCAAGGAGCCGCGTTGATGAGCGCACCTGTTCTCACCACCCTGCTGGTGGCCAACCGTGGCGAAATCGCGTGCCGGGTCATGCGTACCGCCAAGGCACTGGGCCTGACCACCGTCGCCGTGCACAGCGCCACCGACCGCGAAGCGCGGCACAGCCGGGAAGCGGATATCCGCATCGACCTGGGCGGCAGCAAAGCGGCGGACAGCTATCTGCAAATCGACAAACTGATCGCGGCGGCCAAGGCCAGCGGCGCGCAGGCGATTCATCCGGGCTACGGCTTTCTCTCCGAGAACGCCGGATTCGCCCGCGCCATTGAGCAGGCCGGACTGATTTTCCTCGGCCCGCCCGCCTCGGCCATCGACGCCATGGGCAGCAAGTCTGCCGCCAAAGCCTTGATGGAAACCGCTGGCGTGCCGCTGGTGCCGGGCTATCACGGCGAGGCGCAGGATCTGGAAACCTTCCGCGATGCCTGTGAGCGCATTGGCTATCCGGTACTGCTCAAGGCCACTGCCGGTGGCGGCGGCAAGGGCATGAAAGTGGTCGAGGACGTCAGCCAACTGGCTGAAGCCCTGGCCTCGGCCCAGCGTGAGGCGCAATCATCGTTCGGTGACTCGCGGATGCTGGTGGAGAAATACCTGCTCAAACCACGTCACGTGGAAATCCAGGTGTTCGCCGATCAGCACGGCAACTGCCTGTACCTCAACGAGCGTGATTGCTCGATCCAGCGCCGCCATCAGAAAGTCGTCGAAGAGGCACCGGCGCCGGGCCTGACCCCAGCGCTGCGCCGTGCCATGGGCGAAGCGGCGGTGCGTTCGGCGCAGGCGATCGGTTATGTCGGTGCCGGTACCGTGGAGTTTCTGCTCGACGCCCGTGGCGAATTCTTCTTCATGGAAATGAACACCCGGTTGCAGGTCGAGCACCCGGTGACCGAAGCGATTACCGGCCTCGATCTGGTGGCGTGGCAGATTCGCGTGGCACGCGGTGAAGCGTTGCCGATCACTCAGGATCAAGTGCCGCTCAACGGTCACGCGATTGAAGTGCGGCTGTATGCTGAAGACCCGTCGAATGATTTCCTGCCAGCCACCGGGCGCCTGGCGTTGTACCGCGAATCGGCTGCCGGCCCGGGGCGACGGGTTGATAGCGGGGTTGAAGAAGGTGACGAGATTTCGCCGTTCTACGACCCGATGCTTGGCAAGCTGATCGCCTGGGGCGAGGATCGCGAGCAGGCGCGGCTGCGGCTGTTGAGCATGCTCGACGAGTTCGCGATTGGCGGTTTGAAGACCAACATCAACTTCCTGCGGCGAATCATCGCGCACCCGGCCTTTGCAGCGGCGGAGCTGGATACCGGCTTTATTCCGCGTTATCAGGAGCAGCTGTTGCCGGCACCACGCGCGCTCAGCGACGACTTCTGGAATGCCGCAGCCCAGGCTTTCGCGCAGAGTCTGCCGGGCGCGGTGCGAGCGGACGACCTGGGCTCGCCATGGGCATTGAACAATGGTTTGCGCGCGGGGCTGCCGGCGGAAATCACCTTGCACTTGAGCTGTGAAGGTCAAGATCGAGCGCTGACCTTGGGCAGCGCCGGCAACGCCAAACTGTCGGATGAAGCACTGGTGGTCGAGCACGATGGCGTGCGCCGTACTTTGCGCACCCTTCGCCAAGGCGATTCACTGTATCTGCAATGGGACGGCGAGTTGCGCCGCATTGAGGTCTACGACCCGATCAGCGCCGTAGACGCGAGCCATAGCCATCAGGGCGGGCTGACTGCACCGATGAACGGCAGCATCGTGCGGGTGTTGGTGGAGGCCGGGCAAGCGGTCGAGGCCGGCGCGCAACTGGTGGTACTGGAGGCGATGAAGATGGAGCACAGCATCCGTGCGCCCCATGCGGGAGTGATCAAGGCGCTGTATTGCCAGGAAGGCGAAATGGTTGGCGAAGGCAGCGCCTTGGTTGAACTGGAAGTCGTGTAAATGGGCAGATCGATCCTACGCCGGGCGAGGATCGATCTGACTAGAAACGCGCCGTTGCCTGAACCACTACGCCGATAATTCGACACTCGTCGGTGAACAGGGCTTTCGGCCAGGTCGGATTGAGCGGTACCAGGTAACGCTGGCCGCCCTCTTCGTCCAGTTTGCGGAAGATCGCTTCTTCACTGTCCTGCCACTGGGCAATCACCAGTTTGCCAGGCACCGCCTCCACTTCCGGGTCCACCAGGATCAGCATGCCTTCGGCAATGCTCTGGCCGGTGGGTGCGGTCATCGAATCCCCCGCCACTGTCAGCCAGAACGCCGCACCACGGGCGTGATAATCCGTCAATTCGAAGCGTTGCTTGTCCTGCGCCGGGGCATAAGCCGTGGCTGCACTTTCGCGTGTTTCGCACGAGGTGCGCCAATCGCTGACCGGGTAGCGAAAGTACGGGTTGTACTTCTGCGCCAGTGGCATTTCGTCATCCGCCGCTTCCTGCGGTTCACGGATCACCAGCACCACTTCGAGGAACTCCATCCCCAGCGCCTGCAACACTCGGTTCATTTGGGTGATGCCCGGTTCGCGACGCTTGTTCAGCCAATGGCCGATGCCGCCCTGGGACATGCCGACGCGCTCTCCGAGCTCTGTTTGAGTGATTTTGAGCTCACTCATCTTGGCCTTGACCAACTCAATCCATTTATCCATGTGGGGCACCTTACGTGGACGCCTTCGGCCAGCAAAACACATATTGTAGTATTTAAATTCTGGTCACAACTACGTACCGTACTATTCTGAAAGCACGGATTTTCAATCGAACAAGGAGTGACCTTTCATCATGAATATCAGCAGCAAAGACTTGCCCGATCTGCAGATGGACACCACGTTCACCTCCCCTCAAGGCAACGCGGCAGCACAGCGGGCGCTGGATTATTACTTGAAACCGGCTGTGTCAGAACCCGAGGTCGAGGAGCGTTTTTTCGATGTAAAACGTCATCTCAGTGGCGAAGAGGCTCTGGTGCATGCCTCCGACCTGTTGCGTTGTGCAGCCGCCACCGCCTTCAAGGCAGCAGAAAACCTGCAGGGCGCGAGTCGTGACCTGGCATTTTCGGTGGTGCACATGGTGGATATGGCACGAGCGATGGTCGACCATTCAATTGATGGCGAACAGCTCTGAAGAACACGGAAACAGACGGACAGGAAAGAATTTCCCCATCGCACAGATAAAAACATTTGACTTGCAAATGATAATGATTATTATTGCAAGCAGCTGGTCGCGAGATCAGTCGATGGACCAGAGACCTTAGGTCGGTCTTCTGGACTATCTCCTCATCAGGCTAATCACGGTTTTTGACCCGGCTTTTTGCCGGGTCTTTTTTTTGCCCGTTTTCGGGCTTATGGCTTCAGGCTAATGAAGTCTTTAGGTGCTGCAAATTCGATGGCGCGGATAATATCAAAAGAATATCGCTTGGCAAGCGAAGCCCGGCCAGATTGGGGCAAACTAATGACAATTAGCACTTGAGAATCAATCGCACAGTCTCTAAGCTGCTTGCGCGTCATGGAAGACGCCCCCCACCGCAACCCCGCAATTTCCCTCGGTTTCCCCCCAGTCTTGCGTGTAAAGTAGCCGCCATAAAAATCATATTCAGGAACCGATTATGACCGTGGCCAAATCTTCGTTCGACATCAGCGCCAACTTCGACAGCGGCAACATTCAAGTCATCGACATCTCCAATCCGCTCAACCCGGTTCTGGCCATCCGTCCGGATACCCGCAGCGCGCATTTTCAGTGGTTTCACTTCAAGGCCAGCGGCCTGCATGTTCATCAAGAGCACTGGTTTCGCTTGGTCAACGCCAGCCAATCCTCCTATAACAAAGCCTGGACCGGCTATCAGGCCGTTGCTTCCTACGACCACGTCAACTGGTTCCGCATTCCTACCAGTTTCGAAGGCGATAGCCTGCGCTTTTGCCTCGAAGCCGAGCAGACCCACGCCTGGTTCGCCTACTTCGAACCCTACAGCCGTGGCCGTCATGACTGGCTGATCGAACAGGCGCTGACCAAGGCCGGCACTGAACTGCTGGCCACCGGCAAAAGCGTCGAAGGTCGTGACATTCAGTTGCTGCGCAAGGGCAGCGGCGCCGAGGGCCAGCGTAAAGTCTGGATCATCGCGCAACAGCACCCGGGCGAGCACATGGCCGAATGGTTCATGGAAGGCGTAATCGAGCGTCTGGAACGCCACGAAGACCCGGTGCTGAACAAACTGCTGGCCAGTGCCGACCTGTATCTGGTGCCGAACATGAACCCGGACGGTGCCTTCCACGGCCACCTGCGTACCAACGCCATGGGTCAGGACTTGAACCGCGCCTGGCAAAGCGCCAGTCAGGACATCAGCCCTGAAGTCCTTTTCGTACAGCAGCAGATGGAAAAGTACGGCGTCGATCTGTTCCTCGACGTACACGGAGACGAGGAAATCCCCCACGTGTTCACTGCCGGTTGCGAAGGCAACCCGGGGTACACGCCGCGTATCGAGAAGCTCGAAGAGCATTTCCGCACGCACCTCAAGCACACCACCAAAGACTTCCAGACCAAATACGGCTACACCCGCGACGAACCGGGCCAGGCCAACATGACCCTGGCGTGCAACAGCGTTGGCGAGAAATACGACTGCCTGTCGCTGACTCTGGAAATGCCGTTCAAGGACCACGATGACGCGCCGAATCCGCTCACTGGCTGGTCGGGCAAGCGCTCTAAACAATTGGGCAAAGACGTACTGACCACCATCGCCGACATGGTCGATACCCTGCGCTGATCCCTCCCCCGCCACACCCAAAAGATCGCAGCTGTGTCTGCGATCTTTTTTTTGCGCAATCAAACGCCACGACCAACAAGGTTGCAAATTAAAACAAGAATACTTACCGTGATTCTGGTTTTATTTTGAAACCGAAAAGGAATCAGGACATGCAACCTCAATCGCTCAAAAGCAGCGTGGTGCTGCTGTTCGCCGTTGCCTGCGGTCTGGCCGTGGGCAACGTGTATTACGCGCAGCCGCTGCTGGACGCCATGGCCGAGGCATTTGCCATGTCGCCGGCAACCATCGGCATCGTCATCACCCTGACGCAGATCGGCTATGGCATCGGTCTGGTGTTGTTGGTGCCGCTCGGCGACCTGCTCAACCGACGACGGCTGATCGTCACCCAGACCCTGCTCTCGGCAGCCGCCCTGCTGCTGATCGCGCTGGCCCCCAGCAGCGTGTGGCTACTGCTCGGCATGACCCTGACCGGCCTGCTCGCGGTGGTAACGCAGGTTTTGGTCGCCTACGCCGCGACATTGGCCCTCCCGGCGCAACGTGGCCGGGTCGTCGGGGTCGTCACCAGCGGCATCGTCGTCGGTATCCTGCTCGCGCGTACTGTGGCCGGGGCCATGGCTGACCTGGCCGGGTGGCGGGCGATCTACATGCTGTCGGCAGGGCTGACGCTGCTGATGGCGCTGTTGCTGTTGCGCGTCTTGCCTAAGGATGAGTCCGCGCAGCCGGCCAGCGGCTACGGCGCGCTGATCACTTCGGTGTTCAGCCTGTTCAGGCAAGAGCCGGTGCTGCGACAACGGGCGATACTCGCCTTGCTGACCTTCGCCAGCGCCATGGTCTTATGGACGCCGATGGTGCTGCCGCTGGCCGCGCCGCCGCTGTCGTTGTCCCACAGTGAAATCGGTTTGTTCGGCTTGGCCGGTGCCGCTGGAGCACTGGCTGCGGCACGCGCCGGACATCTGGCCGACCGGGGACTTGGCCAATGGGTCAGTGGACTTTCGTTATTGCTGATGCTGGCTTCGTGGCTGCCGATCGCCCTCACTCAGTCGTCGCTGTGGGCACTGTTGCTCGGCGTGATCACGCTCGATCTGGGCTTGCAGGCCGTGCACGTCACCAGCCAGAGCATGATCTACAGCGTGCGCCCCGAAGCACAAAGTCGCCTCACCGCCGGCTACATGCTGTTTTATTCGATCGGCAGCGCAGTGGGTTCGCTCATTTCGACGGCGCTGTACGCGTGGGCCGGCTGGACCGGCGTGTGCCTGCTGGGTGCCGGTATCAATGCAATAGCGCTGGGTTACTGGTGGCTGACCCTGAACAGTGGCGCACCGCAGCGGTGCGCCAACCAGGCAGGCTAGTCGCGATCCCGACCGCGCAGCATGCTGTCGAGCACCTCGTCGCGGCGCACCCAACCATGGAACAGCGCCGCCGCCAGGTGCAACAGCACGGTCAGAAACAGCAGATACGCCAGGTAGCCATGCGCCTTGCGCAGCACGGCAAACAGCTGCGCATCGGCCGGCAGGATCGACGGCAACTGCAACGTACTGCTGAGCATCACCGGCTCGCCTGACGCACTGATCATCGCCCAGCCGAGCACCGGCAGCACCAGCATCAACGCGTACAACAACACATGCGACGCCTTGGCCGCCATCACCTGCCAGCCGGGCAGATCCGCAGGTAACGGCGGCTGTCGGGTGGAAAACCGCACAAACAGGCGCACGACCACCAGCAGCAGAATCGCGATGCCCAGCGGTTTGTGCAGGTGAATCAGCCATTCATGCCGCTGCGAAACGGAGGTGACCATGCCGGCGCCAATGAACAACATGGCGATAATCATCAGCGCCATCAGCCAGTGCAGCAGCCGCGCCAGCAGTGCAAAATGAGTCGGTTGCGTGCTCATGGGCGAGCCTCCTGCTTGGCGGCGGGCAATTGGCTGACTTCACTGGTACGCCGCAGGTAAGAATCGGCGTAACCGGCAGAACGCGCGGCGAGCAATGGGTCGTCGGAGCCTTCGATACCGGCCGGCAGCACCAGCGGATCGTAGTTGATGTCACGGCATTCGCCGCTGAGTTGCGGCTGAGTCTTCTCCAGCACCAGCGTGCCGGCGTTCAACACCTTGCGCCCCTCGGGCCAGGTCTTGCTGGCGTCGTTCACCGGATCACCGGGATTGGCCAGGGTGATGTTCAACTGCCAGCGCAACGGCCCTTCCGCCAGACGCTGCACCAGATCCTTCTCGAGAAAATCCGCACCCTCCGGCGCCGTGGCTCCGGCGGCATCACGCGCCAGTGGCGTGACGCTCCAGCGCACAGCCTGCTTCTGGCCACTGGCGTTGACCAGATAGAACGCATTCACGCTGTTGTAGGTTTCGGTGGCATAGCTGGCCGACGGTTTGGCAGTCTTCACCCAAGTCAGGAATGGCACGGCCTCCGGGTGTGCGGCAAAGAACGCTGGCACCTTCGACGGGTCCGGTTTGCCAGTGGCCGGATCCGGCGATTGGGCCTGCTGCAACTGATAGAACGCCTCGGGCGTGCCGACCGGAAACACCGGCATACTGTTCATCCCGGTGCGCCATTGCTGACCGTTGGCCTGGGTGAAACGCAATGCCAGGCTGCGGATCGGCACGCTATTGTCCGGTGCGTAAGGATTACCCGCCGGCAGTGCGAAACGACCGACCACCGGGGTCTGCGGCTCGTTGAACACCTGCGCGGAGGAAAACGCCCGCGCTTCGCCGCTGCTCTCGAAATGCCCGATCACGCACACGCCCTTGGCATGGTTGCGACGAAACCCGGGATGCACGCCGTTGTTTTTCTCCAGCACATCGACCAGTGCCTTGGGCGTCAGACGTTGTGGGTCAAGGTTACCGTGCACGTAGGCAAACGCCCCGGCCACTGCGGCAACCACCACGGCAATGGCCGTCAGGCGCAACACTGCGCTTGCGGCACTCAAGGGCGGACGCGGCGGCCTGCCCGGCGGTGAAGTGCGATCAACCATGAACAACTCCAGGGCCATCGGCCACAAGTAGGAAGAATCAGCAAGACGCACCCCGGCAGGATTTATTCCATGACCCGGTATTTATTTTTCCGAACGTGGAATAACCTCGAACGGTAGACGTCTCCCTAGTCCACAGCGTAGTGACTAGCAGAATTTCATGAGCGAATTCGACGAACAGTTGAGAGAAATCATTCCCAGATTGCGCCGCTTTGCCGTGTCACTGACCCGCAACAGCAGCAGCGCCGACGATCTGGTGCAGGCCAGCCTTGAGCGGGCCCTGTCCGGCTGGGGTGGCAAACGTGCCGACGGCGACGTACGCGCCTGGCTGTTCTCGATCCTCTACCGGCAGTTTCTCGATGCCCATCGCCGTTCCCGCCGTTATGCGCGGATGCTGGAGTTCTTCACCGGCCGCGACGATGCCGAGCCGTCGACCGAGCGCACGGTGATCGCCCAAGCGACCCTGCAAGCCTTCGATCGCCTGCCCACCGAGCAGCGTGCCCTGCTATTGATGGTCTCGGTGGAAGGCCTGACGTACAAGGAAGTCGCCGACATCCTCGACGTCCCCACCGGCACCGTGATGTCACGCCTGTCCCGTGCGCGTCAGGCGTTACGCCAGCTCAGCGACGGCGAAATCAGCAGCCCTTCTTTGCGGATTCTCAAATGATCAGCATGCCCCCCAGCGAGCGCGACCTGCACGCTTACGTCGACCACCAACTCAGCGAAGCCGATCGGCGCGTACTCGACGCCTGGCTGGCCAATCACCCGGACGCAGCCGCGCAGGTTCATGCCTGGCAGCAGGATGCCCAACAATTGCGTGCGGCGCTGGGCGGCGCATTGCAGCAACCAGCCAATCCAGATCTGGATCCGGCGTTGATTCGCCAGCGCCTCAAGCGACAGGCGCGGCGTCACCTGGCCAGCGCGGCGGTGTTGCTGATTGCAGTGGGCATCGGCGGCTTCAGTGGCTGGCAGGCGCGGGAGATGACCTTGGCGCGCTCCTCCCTGCTACCGATGACCGACGCCCTGCAGGCCTATCGATTGATTGCTCAGCAAGGGATTTTGCCGGCGGACTACAAGGTCGACTCCGACGGCGACATGCAGCGCTGGCTCGACCGTTATTTCACTCGGGCCAGTCGCCTGCCGGACCTGAAATCCGCTGGATTCGAACCGGTCAGCGGCCGTCTGCTCAGCACCGACGAAGGCCCGGCGGCGATGGTGATGTACGAGGATCGCAGCGGCCACAAGGTCAGTTTCTACGTACGCCCACCGGGGCCGAAGAACACCTTCCTGCCGCGCGGCAGCCGCAGCGATGGTGATCTGCAGGCCGATTACTGGTCCGGCGGCGGGTACAACTATGCGATGGTCAGCCCGACAGATTCGCCAGCGGCAAAACAACTCAAGCAATCAATGCAATTCTGAAAGCGCCTCAAATCCCCTCCAGGAGTGAGCCTGCTCGCGATAGCGGTGTACCCGTCAGATCAGATGTCACTGACAGAAAGCTATCGCAAGCAGGCTCACTCCAACAGGGATTGTGTGAATTCAGAACCCCACATCGAGCACCACATTGTCCAGATACGTTCCAGCCGGTGGCGTGGTCTGGTCGGTGTAGATTTTCGCGTTGTAATTGAAGATCTGGCTCCCGGTGCCCAGACCGTTCCCCGGATTGACCTCGGCGTCGGTGCTGTTGCGACGTGCACTGCCAACACTGCCCCAACGGGTGGTGCCGGCACTTTTGAAGATGTCGTAGGCCAGATAATTGCTCCCGGAAATCATCCGCCGTCGGCCGCCAACGCTGACCGGGTTTTGCCCGTCGCTCAAACCGACGGTGTAGGCGCTGCCCTTGGTGCAGGCCAGATTGATCGTCTGCCCGGTCACCGGGGTGAAAGCGCTGATCACCGGCGCGCTGCCGAAGGCGATGTTCGGCGCGCTAATCGTGCAATCGTTGGACACGGTCAGGTTCACCGTCAACGTAGCAGTGCCGTTGGCGATATCACGCCCGAGACAGATGGCACCGATACCAATGCCCGAGCAGTAATTCCAGTTCCAGAAAATACTCAGGGTTTCCGTATAGACCCCGGCGGCGACGTTGCTGCCAATAGTCGTGCCCAGGTACAGCGGCACGGTTTTCGGCGTGGTGCCGTTGAGCAGCCCCAAGGCGTCGATGATGCCGTTGCGGGCAAAATCGTAGGCGGTGCCACGGGTCACCGGGTAGCTGGTGCTGTTGTTGGCGTAGATCGTGTAGCCGATGACATCGCCCGTGGGTCCGAGCAGACCGCTCTGGGTGGAAGTGATGGTGGCGTAGAAATGGTCGTTGCTGGTCAGCAGTGACAGCAGCGAGCCGGTGCAACTCAACCCGGCATTGAGCGTGGAACTGGGCTGGGTCGTGGTGCGCACGGCAATCGAACTGATCGAGCCGAACGCCGCCGGCGTGGTGCTGGTCACCGAACACAGGGCCTGCGCTGCCCCCGGCAGCAGCAACACCAGGCACAGACAGATCCGGGCAGCGATCACTGGCACACCAATGGGCCGATCAGCGGCACCTGGCTCTGCTGCATGTCCACGCTGAACTGCGCCTTGCAGGTCTTGCCGTCCGCCAGTGTCACCTGCAACGAGTTCTGCTCCTGCAGGTTTTCCAGATAGACCAGGCCATCCCAGCCGACTACCGTGCGCGTGCCGCTCTGCTCATGCAGCACGCCCGCGCCAAGCGGCAGTTCTCGTTGCTGCGCGTCCACCAGCACGAGGCTCGCGGCGATCACTCGGGTCAGTGGAAACTCCAGCAAATAGCCACTGCCCCGACGCACGGCAATACGCTGCTCGACATTGGGACTGCGCACATTGGCCGGCAGATTCAGTGGATCGATTTCGTATTTGCCGCGGTAGTAAGCGCTGCTCCACGGCACCAGTAAATGGCCATTCTTGTCGGTCTGACCGACCTGCTGGTTTTCGTAGCGTACCGGAATGTCGGCAAAGCCCTCAGTGCTGACCACCACAAATGCGTCGTCGATACGATTGGCGGCGAACACCTCCCGATCCATCCACACCAGCGAACCACTGGCATCGGCCCAACGGGTTTCGGCGTCTGAGGTGCCGTAGACCCCGGCCTGCAATTGCACCGATTGCAGGCGCCAGGTCACGTCGGCCTGTCGATAATCCGCGCCATCACCCTTGGCGTACCCCAGATTGAAGCCGACCCCGCCCTCGGTCGGCACCGAACGGCTGTAATTGACCCGCTGCTGACTTTGCCCGGTCTTGCTGCGTTCGCTGCTGATCGCCAGGCTGCCGCGCAGATCGAACGGGATCACCAGTTGCGCCTGCACCGCCCAGTTGCTGTCACCAATCTCGCGGTTGGCCGACAGGTAGAAACTGCTGTTGCGCCACAACGGCTTGCTCCAGCTCAGGTTGAGCAGTCGCGTGCGCGAATCGTCCGCCGCGCGCACGTCGAAATAGCCGGCACCGAGGCTGCCCCAGCGGTCGAGGTTGACGCTCAGGGTCGCCTGTTCGCTACGACGGCTGAGGCTGACGTAAGGGGTATCGATCACGCTCAGGTCGGCATACTGGTCGCGGCGTTGCAGGCGTTGATAGGAAAAGCTGTAGCGCTGGCTGCTGTACTGATAACCGAGGCTCAACTGATCGCCACCGTCACCTTCGAAACGGCTCTGACTGATGGCGCTGTTGAGCACGCCGAAGTTGCCCAGGCGCAGGTTGCCGCCAATCCCGCCGAGGGTCAGCGAGTCTGCTGCTTCGGCATGGCTTTCCAGGGTGAAACTGTCACTGACGCCATAACGCAGGCTGCCGGAGGTGACGCCGGTGCCGTAGCTGAAGTCCTTCAAACCGTAATCGCGGCGCAACGTACCGGCTGCCACGGAAAAATCGCTCAGGCCTTTTTGCAGCAAACTGCTCGTGACATAGAACGGGACCGTGGTCGACACCTGCCGCCCCAGCGCATCGGTGGTCACCACCACCGCCTCCCCCGCACCGTTGATGAACGGAATGTTGGTCAAGGTGTACGGCCCCGGTTGCAGGTCGGCGCTGCTGGACTTGTAGCCGTTGATGAACAGATCCACCGACGACGGCACCGCCGCTTCACCGGCAAACTGCGGCAGTGGATAGGTCACCAGATCCGGGCGCACGGCGAAGTCCCGCGAGAACTGCACGCCGCCCAGACGCACCGAGTTGCTCCAGGGCAAGGCGCCGCTGATCACGTCGCCGCCCTCGTAAGTGAGCATTCGTTCGTCATCGGAGTAGCGCCAGGTGGTGTCGTAGCGCAGATAGCCGTTGTCGAGCGTGCTGACCGAGTCACCCGACAAGGTGCGCCGGTACTGCCCGGTGTTGGACAGCGTGCCCCAACTGTCGAACAGTCGCACCTCGTTCCATGCCGCCAGATAGGTGCCGGCATCGTCGGTGTCGTTGAGGTACAAGTCATAGTTGAACAGTGCGCCGAAGCTGCTCAGGGCCGGGGTGCGCGGATAGTTCTGACGGTTGCCGATGAACTGGTCCGGCAGCCACTGCGGCGGCACCTCCAGCAGCAGGCGCTGGCCGACGCTGTCGTATTCGCTGTGCAGCCCCGGCAGACCGTCGAGGTCGACGTCTTCACCGCTGCTGTCTGGCAGCGTCATCCCGGTTTCACGCAACGCGGTAGCCGGCAGGAACAGATGCCCGTCACGCTGCTGCACCGCCACCACCCGCCCGGTGTTCATCTGATTGACCACCAATTCCAGAAACAACTGTGCATCACTCACGGCCTCCATGCCGCTGGGAGGCGGCGGCAGTTCCCCGGCCCCGGATGGTTGAACGAACATCAGGCACCACGCGCCGGTCATGAGCCACAACGGACGCTGAATACGGCGAGCCCATCCCGGGCTCATACACGCTTTACGTCCGTCAATGGACTGAATCCTCCTGATACCACTGCCCTCTACAAGAGACTGATCACCTCATTGTGGCGAGGGTGCTTGCTCCCGTTGGGCAGCGAAGCGCCCTTGCTTTTACCCACGCCACTGAGTGGCGCGTATCACAACTGCAGCGCCGTTGGACGGGGGCAAGGCTCCTCGCCACAGAATCACTTAACGAGCACTGCTCGGCCCGGCCATTACTTCGCTGGCGCAATACTCTGCACCTGCGCTCCGCCATTGACCCGCACCTGCAGTGCCGACTCGCCGGCCAGCGGCCCGGGTGCCGGCCAGCGCATCGCCGCGCCCGGCAGCACGTAACCCAACAGCCCCTCGGCCACTGGCTTGCTCTGTCCACCCTGTTTGAGCACCACGTCGGTCAGCCGCGCATGCACCGCGCCCTGGTTACGCACTTCGACATAAGGCCGACCGTCGATCGCCACCGTGCGCCAGCTCAACTGTGGCAGACCGATCCCCTTGGGATCACGTGGACGGGTGGTGTCTTCCTTGCTCCACAGCCCCGCGCCGTAGGCAAACAACGGCACCGAATAACGCATCTGGAAGCGGATCGCGGCCGCAGTCTTGCCGCCCTCGGCAGCAGGCGGCTGAGCGGAAGGGATTTCGTCGATGATGATCCGGTAGGCCAGTTCCTGCCCCGGCGGCACGTCCTTGGTTCGGGTCAGGCGCACCAGTTGCTTTTGGCCCGGCTCGATCTTCGCCACCGGCGGACTGCCGATCACGTCGCGCTGGTTCTGGTATTGCTCTTCAAAGCCACTCTGGCTCCAGCCGAATACGCGGATCTGCAGGTTGGCGGTTTCCGTACCGCGGTTCTCCAGCCACAGCGCACTGGCCTGTTGATCGGCTTCCAGCACCGGATCGATCGGCCAGATCAGCACCGAACTGGCGGCCTGCGCACTGCCGGTTCCGAGCATGACCAACGCCAACATCGCGTACTGCACACACCCATGCCGTGACGTAACTGCCCCCATGAACCTGCTCCTTGTCGGCCATTCAAATTCGCCTCACCACGACAGTTGCACCTGCAACACGTCGCTGTACGCCCCCCCAGGCTGATTGCCCGGCAATTGCACCTGACCGTAAATCGGCAGGCTGATGTTGTTCGCATCGCTGTAGGCCACGGCCACACTCTGGCCAATGCCCAGGCTTTGGCTGTAAGCCGCATCGCGAAACAGCGCGTATGCCACCCGCGCACTGCCGCTGTTGAGCTGCATGTGACGGCCACTGCTGTTGTACTGACCACCATCGACGCTCATGTTCAGCGTCACTCCCGGTGTGCATTGCAGTTGCACGCCACCGGTCAGCGCCACTTTCACGGTGCCGGTGGAAAGCGCCGAATTCGAGCCAAAATTCAGCCCGCCATAGTTCGATACCCCGCCGACCACCAGGCACCCCGGAGTGATGGTGGCGCTGACCTGAAAGCTCTGACTGGTCGCCGCTCCGACGGGAATTGGCACACTGCCCGCACAGAGCAGGAACAGCGCGACGCAGCCATGGCGGCGCATGGCATCAGAATGTCAGTTCAACAGCGACGGTGTCGGTGTACGTCCCCGCCGGCAACCCGGCCTTGCCCACTGCCTGACCATAGAGGTTCACCGTTTGCGCCACACCGGTGCTGGTTGCCAGGTTGATCGTCCCGTCAATCGGCAGCAGCGTCGAATGCCCGGCATCGGTGTAGAAGTCGTACGGCACGTAGTTGGCGACACCGTCGTACAGCGCACGAGCGCCACCCGGCGATTGTCCGTCGTGAGCGCCGGCGCGCACTTTGACCACCGGTGTCGTGCCGCTGGAGCAAAGAATCGACAGCGCGCCGCCGCCACCGCCCAATACCTGACCACTGGCGGTGGTGAACAGGCTGTTGGCGGTGCCGAAGTTCAGGGCACCGAAGTTCAGCCCGGTGGAACCACCGGCGCCATTGACCTGACAGCTGCTGATCAGGGTCAGACTGGCAGTGATCTGGCCGGTGACAGTGGTGGCGGCGTTGACACTGGAAACCAGCGTCAGGCCAAGCAACGACAAACCAATCCTTGATGCAAACTTGCGCATGGTGTCCGTCCTCTACGGGGTTACCAGTCGAGCGTCACTGTCAGCGTGTCGGTATAGACACCTGCCGGTACCGCGCGGGTATTCGCCACCACCGAGCCAAATACCGGAATCGGTATCTGTGCACCGCTGGTGACAGCGAAATTGTGTTGTTGGCCGATGCTGTAACGCTGGCTGCCCGAGGCGTCCAGGAACAGCTGATAAGGCAGGGTCTGGCGCCCGTTGCTCAGGCGGCGAGTGGTGCCGTCACCGTGGGAGCCGCCGTCGATGGAGACGGTGAATCCGGTGACCGAAGGATTGCAGGCGACATTCAGCTTGCCGCTGCTGTCACCGTCGAGACTGGCCTTGATCGGCGCGGTCCAGGTCGGCCCCTGCTGACCGAAATCGAGGGTGCCCAGATTGCTCACGGGGATTGCCGGCGTGGCGCTGTTGGTGACTTCGCAGCCGGCGATCAGGATCAGCCGTGCATGTATCTGCCCACTGACCGCCGCCTGTGCGTCTTCAGCGAGCAACAGCAACGTGCCTGTGGCGATGACCATCCAGTGCTTGCCTGTCATTGCGCCCGTCCCTACTCCTTCAGGATGCTTGCGAACCTTGCGTTCATCATTGAACGCCCCTTCCCTGCGCAAACCGCCTCCAGCGGAATGCCTGAAATCCTGCCGTCACCAGGTCACGGTGACCTTGACCAGATCCGAATAGCGGCTGACTTGCGGCACCTGCGCCAGACGCTCGATGCGTGCGTACAGCGGCAGTTCCACGGTGCCGGTGTCCGGCACCCGGTCGCTGAGCGGCACGTCTACCACCAGCGGCACCCGGCGCGCCGCGTCCTGATACAGGCGATACGGAATCGGCTTGCTCCCCGCCGCCCCCGCCATGTAACGAACCTCACCGACGCCGCCATGCAAGCCACCGTCGACACGCAACTGATACAGCGTGTCGGGGTTGCACTCCAGGCGTGGCAACCGTTGGTTGGTCAGCGCCGCACTCAACGGCCCGGCCGGATCGTCGAGACGCGCAGTGCTGCCGAAATCCAGCACACCCAGTTGTTCAATACCCGCCTCACGTTGCTGGCCGACCAGTTGGCATCCACGCTGCACGTCAACACGGACTTCGACCTGAAGATCCGCCGCGCACACCAAGCCGCCAAGCAACCCGAGCAGGCCCACCACCACACGTGCAATCACTGTCCCATTCCTTGTGAGGGAACACCTGGATGACGTTACTGTGTTTCAGGTTAGCAACGGTCGACGAATCCGCCAGTCGATTGGATCCATCGAACTGTCGGGATATGTTTCGAAAGGTTGGCAACAAGGCGAATTACATCGCTGAAAATTGCTGTACGTACCGCACAATGCTGTTCAGTTATCGCCCACTGTCGACGAGCCGCGATGGCAGGCTGCTGCAGCCTCTGGTTACACTACGTCGCCGCGCTCCCGGGAGCCGGTCTGATGAACACGGAGTGACCGCACTGTGCCCTCTCGAGCGCCCAAACGATCGCCACTGACCCAACGCTGGTCGGCGCTGCGCCGCTGGCTCGCCAATGGCCGGCCGGGCAATTGCGGGCATGACGCCAGTGGCCAGGCAATCCGTGATTACTTTCGCCACAAGGCCCATGGCCAGGGTTACACCCTCAGCCACAGCCAACAGCGGGTGATCGACTGCATGGCGCAACAGGCCAGCCAGTTGTTCGGCGCCCGCGCGCAAACGCCAGTGAGCCTGTACCTGCACGGCGCGGTCGGACGCGGCAAGAGCTGGCTGCTCGACGGCTTCTTCCAGGCGCTGCCGACTGCGCAGAAACAACGGGTGCATTTCCATGCGTTCTTTGCCCGACTGCATAAGGGCATGTTCAACCACCGTGAACATGACGATGCCCTCGCCGTTACCCTCGACGAGTTGCTGGACGATTGCCGGGTGCTGTGTTTCGACGAATTTCATGTGCATGACATCGGCGATGCGATGCTCATCACCGGACTGTTCAAGGCCCTGTTCCAGCGCGGCACCCTGTTGCTGGTGACCTCCAACTATCCGCCGGAAGGCTTGCTGCCCAATCCGCTCTATCACGCTCGTTTCAAGCCGGTGATCGACCTGATCAACGCACGGATGCAAGTCATGGAGGTCGGCGGCCCGCTCGATTACCGCAGTCACGCGAGCAACCACGCGCACCAACTGTTCACTCAGGGCCACTATGTATGGCCGGCCACACCGACACAGCGCCAGACCCTGGACCTGCCCCCCGAGGGTGCCCCGGCCATTGCATTGGCGGTCGGCAGCCGGCACGTTCAGACGCGCCTGTGCGATGGCCGCCGGGTCGCTTTCACCTTCGACGATCTGTGCGAGCAACCGACGGCAGTGATGGACTATCTGGAGCTGTGCCGGCGTTTCGACCAGTGGATCATCGACGATCTGCCGGAACTGGATGAATGCTCGATCGCCGCGCAACAGCGCTTCATCAACCTGATCGACGTGCTTTACGACCAGGACAAACACCTGACCCTGATCAGCCGCTTGCCGCTGCGCGAGGCCCTTGGCGGCAACGCCATCGACCTCGCTCGCACGCGCAGCCGTTTGGGGCAGCTGCAGGAAATCCACTGACCCTGGAGATCCCTTTTCGTGGAAGCGGGCTGCTCGCGAAAGCGGAGTGTCAGCGACGGATTACTGACTGACAGTACGCCTTCGCGAGCAAACCCGCTCCCACAGGGTTTGCGGAGTTATCGAGGGTCAGATCAGTGCAAATCCAGCCATTGCCGTTATCATGTCGCCCATTCCAGGCGCCTGGCGCTTCTTTCCCTTGATAGTGACCACCTTCATGCACACCCTTGCTCAATTGCGCGCCGGCGAGTTGTCGGGCATCACCCGGTTGGACCTGTCCTGCGGACTGACCGAGTTTCCCCGGGAAATTTTCGAGCTGGCCGATACGCTGGAGGTGCTCAACCTCAGCGGCAATGCCTTGAGCAGCCTGCCGAACGACCTGCATCGGCTGACGAAGATGCGCATTCTGTTTTGCTCGGACAACCACTTCACCGAGGTACCGGCCTGCGTCGGTCAATGTGCGGCGCTGACGATGATCGGCTTCAAGGCCAACCGCATCAGCCACGTGCCGGGCGCGGCATTACCACCGCGGCTGCGTTGGTTGATCCTGACCGACAACTGCATCGAAACCCTGCCGAGCGAACTGGGCGAGCGCCCCTATCTGCAAAAATTGCTGCTGGCCGGCAATCGCCTGCAAGCGCTGCCGGCGTCCATGCACCAATGTCATCGCCTGGAACTGATCCGCATCGCCGCCAACCAGATGCGCGAACTGCCGCAGTGGCTGCTGACCCTGCCGAGCCTGACCTGGCTGGCGTATGCCGGCAATCCACTGGAAACCGAAGCCGACGCCGCCGCACTGGAGGCCACGCCGCTGATCGACTGGTCGCGGCTGCGTCTGGAACAACGTTTGGGCGAAGGCGCTTCCGGGGTGATTTCCCGGGCGCTGTGGCAGCGCACCGAACACTCGGCGGTGCCGGTCGCGGTGAAGCTGTACAAAGGTGAAATGACCAGCGACGGTTCGCCGCTGCACGAAATGAACGCCTGCATCACCGCCGGCCTGCACCCGAACCTGATCCGTGTGGAGGGCCGCATTCAGGGGCATCCTGACGGGCAACAGGGGCTGGTGATGCAACTGATCGACCCGAGCTTTCGCAACCTTGCGGCACTGCCAAGCCTGGCGAGCTGCTCGCGGGATGTTTACAGCGAGGATTGCCGGTTCAGTGCCGAGGTCGCGTTGAACATTGCCCGAGGCATCGCGTCGGCGGCCGAGCACCTGCATCAACAGGGCATCACTCACGGTGATCTCTACGGGCACAACATTCTGTTGAACGATCAGGGCGATTGCCTACTGGGGGATTTTGGCGCGGCGTCGTTCCATGCCACGACCGACAATCTGGAAACACAGGCGCTGCAACGCATCGAAGTACGGGCGTTCGGGGTTCTGCTCGGAGAATTGCTGGCGCGCATCGACGCGGGGTTGAGTGTCGAACGGCGCAAGGTACTGGAGGATCTGGAACGGCGTTGCTGCCAGGCGGATGTGCTGGCGCGACCGGGGTTCAGCGAAGTGATTGAGGTGCTGGCGCAGCTGTGACCGTTGCGCGGTCAATCGCGAGCAGGCTCGCTTCCACAGGGGATTTGTGAACGCCACAGATCCAGTGTGGGAGCGAGCCTGCTCGCGAAGGCGGTATCAGTGACTCAGCCGATCAACCTGCCAGACCGACAAACATGTCCTGCACGTCATCGTGGTTGTCGAGGCCTTCAAGGAACGCTTCGACTTCAGCCATCTGCTCGGCGCTCAGGCCGCTGACCGGGTTCTTCGGCTGGTAGCCGAGTTTCGCCGACAGCACGGTGAAGCCTTGCTCAGGCAGCGCTTTCTGCACAGCGTCGAGGTCAGTCGGATCGGTCAGGAACAGGGTCGCGCCCTCTTCAGCCGGTTCGAAGTCCTGGGCACCGGCCTCGATCGCGGCCATTTCCGGGTCGGCGTCCGGAGTATCCGGCGACGCTTCGATCATGCCGACGTGGTTGAAGTCCCAGGCCACGGAACCGGAAGCACCCAGTTGACCCTTGCGGAACGCCACGCGGATTTCCGCGACGGTGCGGTTGATGTTGTCGGTGACGCACTCGACGATCAACGGAACCTGATGCGGCGCGAAACCTTCGTAGGTCACACGGTGGTATTGCACGGTTTCGCCCAGCAGACCGGCGCCTTTTTTGATGGCGCGGTCCAGGGTTTCCTTGGGCATCGAGGCTTTCTTGGCCTGTTCGACCACCAGACGCAGGTGTGCGTTGGTGGCGGTATCGGCACCGTTGCGGGCAGCGATGGTGATTTCTTTCACCAGTTTGCCGAAGATCTTGCCCTTGGCGTTGGCTGCCGCTTCTTTGTGTTTAACCTTCCACTGTGCGCCCATTACTCACTCTCTTGATCTGTGGCGCCGAGACATCTATTGGCCGACGCGTGGCGCCAAGTTTATACGGCCTAAAGTCGGCAATCGACCAAAAAAATGCATTGTTGAATCGACATCTTCACCACACCTTGTAGGGCGATTCTGAAAAACCCACTGGCCATGACCATTCGTGCTCGCGTTTTCGTACCCTCTGCCGTCCGTACTGCCCCACAGAGCCCGTATGCATGCTCAATGATCAGCAAAGCCCGTTCACCCTGACCCTGACCGACGGCCCACTGTGTCTGCCGGTGCTGCGTTTCAGCGGCACGGAAGCACTCAACCAGCCTTTTCGATTCGAGATTGACGTGATCGGTCTGGCCCCGGCCCTGCCTCCAGGCAGCCTGCTGCACCAACCGGCATATTTGCGCCTGGGCGCCGATCACGGAATTCACGGCCTGATCCACAGCGTCAGTTGCGAGCACCGCGCCAGCCATCGGATCGGCTATCGGCTGATTCTGGTTCCGCAGCTACTGGGGCTGGCGCAGGCGCCGCGGCGCCGGGTCTTCGTGCAATCGAGCGTACCGGCGATCCTCGCCCAGATACTTGGCGAGCACGGGCTGACTTCAGACAACTACCGGATCGAGATGAGCGTCGGCCATTACCCGCCTCGGCCGTTTTGCATTCAATACGAGGAAAGCGATCTCGCCTTGCTGCAACGCCTGTGCGAGGAGGAAGGCATTCACTATCACTTCGAACATCGCCCGGATGGCCACGTCGTGGTGTTTGCCGATGACAACCTGAGCCTGCCCCAGGAGCCGCTGCCGCTGCCGTTCGCCGTCGCTGACGACATCCCCTCTCCTCGCCTCAGGACACTTTTTCAGCGCCATGACGCGACACCGTTCATGCCCGCACAGGGCATTCGCAACCGGGGCCAGCAGGTGATTGCCGAAGACGCGGCCAATCACCCCGTGCCCACACTTGTCCCCTTGCAACTGTCGGGCGCACAGCGCCACGCCGAACAACGCAGCCGTCGCCACTTGCAGCGCCAACGCTGCCAGTCCCGCTCGATCCAGGGGCGCAGCGATTGCAGCGCACTGCGCAGCGGGCACCTGCTGCAGATCAGCGGGCACCCGATCAATGCGTTCAACGAGCAATGGCTGATCACCGAGCTTCAGCATCAAGGCCAGCACCCCTCGATCCTCGATCCGACAACCAATGTGCATCACTACCACAACGACTTCAGCGCCCTGCCCTGGTCCACCGACTTTCGCCCGCCGCAGGTACAGCCGCGTCCAAATATTGGTGGCTATTTCGTGGCGCGGGTGGTGGGTTCGCCCGGTCAGCCCGCGCAACTGGATGACCTGGGGCGCATCGCTGTCAACTTGTGGCCTGCGCAGACTGAGGATGTTGATTGTCTGTGGTTGCCGATTGCGCTGACCGGCGCCAATGGCCGCCTCGCCGCCCACGAACTGCCCCGCGCCGGCAGCGAAGTATGGGTGAGTTTCCTCGACGCCGATCCGGATCGACCGATCCTGTGCCTCGCCAACCCGCGTCCAGCGCCACCGCGTGAAACTGCGCCAAACCGCGACAGCAGCCTGTTACTCGACTGGCTGCTCAACAGTGCCGATCCGTAGCCGCTCCATACAGTGGATTCGAGTACACCTGCCGGAAACCGGTTGGCCGCTTTCGCGAGCAAGCCTGCACAGTGGGTTCGGGTACATCAGCAATGGATTTTCCCGGTGCATTCAACCCTTGTCAGCCTTACCCGCCGCCGCCGCAAACTTCGCCAGACGCACGTCCAGATGCCGCGGCCGACGCCCATGATCTTCGGCACGCTCCTTGCGGCGAATGGCATTGCGCACCATCAACGACCCCAGATAACGGATCGGCTCCGGCGGGAAATACCCCAGCGGCCCGTTGACCAATGGCGAGCGCGTCCAAGGGTTGTCGAGCCCCTGTACCAGCGAGGCAAGAATCTGCCCGCCCATATGACACGGACCGACGCCACTGCCGGAATAACCGAAACCATAAAACACATTGCCACTGGCGCTCATCTGCCCGAAAAACGGTAAACCGGTGACCGAGCGATCCGACGGCCCGTTCCACGTCGCATCCACTTTTACCTCGGCAAACGCCGGGAAGAAGTCGCCAAGGCTGTGCTTGAGCAACCCGGCATACGGCGAAGGCTGATCGAACACCGGCAGCATCCGCCCGCCATAAGCGAAGGTGTTGCCGCCCTTGCCGAGCATGATCCGGCCGTCCGGGGTGTTGTGGTAGTAGTGCACGAAAATCCGCGAGTCGAGCACGGTGACGCCACTGGTCAAACCGATTTCCTGCAGCAGATCCGGACGCGGTTCGGTGATCAGCATGTCGCTGGAAACGATCGCCACGCTGCGCTCGAACTGCGGGAACGCACGAGCCATCCACGCGTTCATCGCCAGCACCACTCGGTCGGCGATCACCCTGCCATTGGCGGTGTGGATTCGCGCCGGACGGCCTTCTTCCAGACCGGTCATCGCCGTGTTCTCGTGGATCTTCACGCCCAGTTGCAACGCCACCCGGCGCAGCCCGCGCACCAGTTTGCCCGGTTGCACACTGGCCGCCGCCGGCGAGAACCAGCCTTCCAGATGTTTACTCGAACCGGCCATGCGCTGCACGTCAGCCACCGGGCGCTGCGTGAAGGAGTTGATGCCATTGCGCTCCAGCGCCGCGATCACCGCATCGGTCGAGCCGACCTGCGCCTTGTTGGTCGCAGTGTACAGCGTGCCGTCGAGGCGGTAATCGGCATCGACGCCGTACTGTTCGCAGAACGCGCCGATGGCGTGGATGCTGCGCTCGGATTCCTTGACCAGGCGCACCGCTTCCTCGACGCCGAACAGGCGCTCCAGAGTGAAATACTTGGCTGACCACGACAGCGCACACCCACCGTTACGCCCACTGGCACCGGCGCCGCAGATGTCGGCTTCGATCAGCAGCACGTCGAGTTCAGGGTTCTGCTGCTTGAGCATGATCGCCGTCCACAACCCGGTGTAGCCGCCGCCGACGATGCACACGTCAGTGCGCACTTCGCCTTGCAACGGCGGGCAAGTCGGGGATGGATCAGCCTGCAAGGCTTGCTCGAGCCAAAACGGTCTCATGGGATTCTCCAGTCATACGGCCACGCCAAAGCCTGCCGCGAACACCGCAGCAGGCCGCGAGGCCAAGGGTTTCAGGAACGCAGCGGTTTGATTGTCAGCGGGCAATTGGGAATGGACGCGCGCGGCTCCATCACCCCGACCGGGCGACTGTTCCAGTGCGGAATCAGCACCAGCGCCGAGAACAATGCGCAGCCAGCGAAGACGATGAACACCGTCACCGAATCGAAGTAACCCGGCAGCAACCCGCCGAGCACCGCGCCGACCGAGCCGCAACCGTTGACGAACCCGGCCGCTGTGGCACCGGCCTTGGCCTTGCCAAAATCGATGGCCGCGGCGCCGCTGATCATTGAGTCCGGCCCGTACAGGGTCAGGCCCATGACAAACAGCAGCGCCACCACCAGCATCACGCTGCCGGTGTGCAGCGCGCCCATGAACAGCGCCAGGGTCACGGTCAGCGCCAGCAGGCTGAGCACGCAGGCTGGCATGCGCCGGGCACCGAACAGTTTGTCCGAGGCCATGCCAATCATGATCGGCCCAAGCAACCCGGCCAGCTCGAACGAAGTGGGAATGATCGCCGCGCCGACCTTGCCGACACTCGGCATCTGTTCGAAGACGATCACCGGCCCCCACAGCAGAATCGCGTAACGCGCCGGTTTCAACATGAAGTACGCCAGGCCCAGCACCAGCACCGTGCGGTTGCGCAGGATTTCCTTCAACGGCTCCCAGACGCTGAGTTTGCTGTTGGCTGCGGTTTCTTCTGCGCTCAATTGCGGCTCCGGCTCTACCGCCGGCAGGCCGACGTCTTCCGGTTTGTTGCGCTGGAAGATAAAGAACAGCACCGCCACCACCGCCACTACCGCTGCGCTGGAAATGAACGCCGCGTGCCAGGTGCCCATCAGCGTATACGCCCACCAGCCGGCGAACGGCGAGGCGACCAGACCACCAAACGCGTAGCAGGAACTCCACAAACCGAGCACGCGCCCGCGCTGTTCGGCGGGGAAGAAACTGCCGAGGTTTTTGCACAACCCCGACCACCCGGTGGACTGCGCCAGCCCCTGGATCAACATGCACGTGGCGAAGATCGGCAGCGTAGCGAAACTGCCCATCACCAACGCGGCACCAGCGGAAATCAACAAGCCGCCGAGCACCACGACCCGCGGGCCAAAGCGGTCGGCGAGCATGCCCCAGGTGAATTGACCGATGGCGTAGGCCGCCAGATAGATTGCGTCGAGGTTGGCCATGGCCATCTTGTCGAGCATGAAGGTCGGGTCTTCGGCGATGCCCAGTTTGGCCACCGAAAAGGCTTTGCGGGTGAAGTAGAAAGCCGCGTACGCGAGCCAGGTGACAGCGAAGATCTGCATGCGCCAACGCGCAATGGTGCCGATGTGCTTGTTCATTGTGGTTCTGACCTCAGGGTGTGAGTGTGCCGGCAGAATCGTTGAGTAAACGCCTGTGTTTTTTATTGTTGAGCACTGCGCTATCGCCCCATCCCTATGGCGATAACGGTCAGATGAGTCCTGTTGATGCACGCCCAGGCTCATCGCCAGCGTTGCTGCCCGAACGGGCAGTCAGCGCTGGCGTGAGCGGATCAAAGCAATTACTGTTTAATAAATAAAATCGATTTATCGTATTTCACACATAAGCTCAGCTTGTTACTGGAGTCACGATGTCTGTCTCCCACGCCCAGCTCAAAGCCTTCCACGCGGTGGCCGTGCATGGAAGCTTCACCAAAGCCGCCGAACGGCTTTTCCTCACCCAACCAGCGATTTCCGACCAGGTGCGCAAGCTCGAAGAACGCTTCGGCGTGTTGCTGTTTCACCGCAATAAACGTTCGGTGCGCCTGACCGATCTCGGTGAGCGCCTGTTGGCAATCACCCAGCGGTTGTTTGTGATTGAGGCCGAGGCGCAGGAACTGCTGCAGGAATCACAGGCCCTGCGGACCGGCAGCCTGATCCTCGCGGTCGACGCCCCGGTGCACGTGCTGCCGCAGATTGCGCGGTTCTGCGAGCGCTACCCGGGAATCAGCGTAAAGATCGAGACCGGCAACACCGATGAGTCGCTGTTTCGCCTGTTCAACTATCAGGCCGATCTGGCGCTGCTCGGGCGCGATGTCAGTGATGAGCGCCTGCTCTGCGTGCCGCTGCGCAACGACCCGATGGTGGCGTTCGTCTCGCGCCATCACCCATGGGCCGAGCGTGAGTCGATCTGCCTGGCGGATCTGGATGACACGCCGCTGGTGCTGCGCGAGCACGGCTCGGTGACCCGGCAGACGCTGGAAGAGGAAATGGCGCGGGCCGGATTTCGCATTCGTCCGGCGATTCAGGTCGAGGGCCGGGAGGCGGCGCGCGAGGCGGTGGTGGTAGGAATTGGTGTGGGGGTGGTGTCGGCGGCGGAATTTGGTGCCGATTCGCGGGTGTGCGCGTTGCCGATCACCGATTGCACCCGGCGTTTGACCGAGACCCTGGTGTGCTTGCGTGAGCAGAGCTCGCGGCGGGTGGTGGCGACGTTCCTCGATATGGTTCGCGAGAGTCTGGTGTGAACAGTTCTGGCCCCTTCGCGAGCAGGCTCGCTCCCACATTGGTCTTGCGGCACATACAAATCCCCTGTGGGAGCGAGCCTGCTCGCGAAGGACGCACCACGGTGTATCAGGCCGGCGCCAGACCAAAAAACGCCTGAATCAGGCGCAACTCCCGCCGCCGCTCCATGCACCCGATCATGTGCCGATTGACCAGCCCGTCCCCGACAATCGGAATCGCCACCACCCGTGGGTCATGGCTGACCTCCACCGATGACACCACGCCCACTCCCAGCTCAGCTGCCACCGCCTCGGTCACCGCCTCGCGGCTGTCCAGTTCCAGCAACACTCGCGGATTGACCGCTGCCTGCGCGCACGCCTGATCAAACGTGCGCCGGGTAATCGAACTCGGCTCACGCAGGACCATGATCACCTGATCCAGCTCCTTGAGCCGCACCTCGCCAGCGCGCTGCGCCCAAGGATGCGTCGCGGGCACCAGCGCGCAGATCCGCGATTCGCTCAAGGCTTGCAGGTGCAGGCCCTTGCGCGGTTCGACTTCGGTCAGCACCGCCACATCGGCGTGCTCCGACAACAACGCGGCGAGGGTTTCCTGGGCATTGCCCAGTCGCAGGTTCACCGTGATCCCTGGATACCGCGCGCGCAGGCTCGCGAGCATCGGCATGACCATGTGCGGGCCGTCTGCCGCCACTTCCAGGCGCCCGGTGAGCAACTGGCGGTTGGCTTCGAGCAGGGTCTGCGCTTCCTCGGCCAGACCGAACATGGCCCGAGTGATCGCCGCCAGTTTGATGCCCTCCTCGGTCAGCTCCACGCGTCGCGCGGTACGCCGTAACAAGGTGATCTGGTAATGCTCCTCCAGCGCTTTGATGTGCCCGGTGACCGCCGGCTGGCTGATGAACAACCGCGCGGCGGCGCGGGTGAAGCTGCCTTCCCGGGCCACGGCGTCGAAGGCGCGCAGCTGGAACAGATTCATGAATAACCCTCACTGATGGCTGGCATAACAACAAACAATTTGATTGATGCGACGCTCAATTGCAACGTATGCCCCGTAGCTTCATCCCACAGCGCTATCGCGAGGACACACGAATGAGTACTGCCGCACCCATCCTGCTCACTCCCGGCCCGTTGACCACCTCGGCCCGCACCCGCCAGGCAATGATGGTTGACTGGGGGTCATGGGATGACCGCTTCAACCAACTGACTGCCAGCCTTTGCGAACAATTGCTGGCGATCCTTGACGGTGCCGCCACTCACCATTGCGTGCCGTTGCAGGGCAGCGGCACTTTCGCTGTCGAAGCGGCCATCGGCACGCTGGTGCCGCGTGACGGTAAAGTCCTGGTGCTGATCAACGGCGCCTACGGCAAGCGTCTGGCGAAGATCTGCGAAGTGCTCGAGCGCTCATTCAGCACCTTCGAAACCGCTGAAGACGAACCGACCACCGCCGCTGACGTCGACCGTCTGCTGCGCGCCGATGGCGACATCACCCACGTCGCGCTGATCCACTGCGAAACCAGCACCGGTATCCTCAACCCGCTGCCGGAAATTGCCGAGGTTGTGGCGCAACACGGCAAGCGCCTGATCATCGACGCCATGAGCTCCTTCGGCGCATTGCCGGTGGATGCGCAAAAAGTGCCGTTCGATGCGCTGATCGCCGCCTCCGGCAAGTGCCTGGAAGGCGTACCGGGGATGGGCTTCGTGTTCGCTCGCAAGGAATCGCTGGCTGCAGCGGCCGGCAATTCGCACTCGCTGGCGATGGACCTGTATGACCAGCACGCCTATATGCAGAAGACCGGCCAGTGGCGTTTCACCCCGCCGACCCACGTGGTCGCCGCGTTGCACGAAGCGTTGCTGCAATACAACGAAGAAGGTGGCCTGCCGGCGCGCCATGCACGCTACGCCGCCAACTGTCAGGCACTGATGGAGGAAATGGGCAAGCTGGGGCTACGCAGCTTCCTGCCGGCCGCGATCCAGGCGCCGATCATCGCCACCTTCCATGCCCCGCAGGACCCGCGCTACCAGTTCAAGGATTTCTACGAGCGGGTCAAGGCCAAGGGCTACATCCTCTACCCCGGCAAACTGACCCAGGTTGAAACCTTCCGCGTCGGCTGCATTGGCCACGTCAGCCCGGACGAAATGCGCCAGGCCGTGGCGGCAGTGGGTGAAGTGCTGCGCGAGATGGAAGTCCTGGAAATCTGACCCACACCAAAAATCCCCTGTGGGAGCGGGCTTGCTCGCGAAGGCGTCGTGTCAGCCGCCATCAATGTTGAATGTGCCAGCGCATTCGCGAGCAAGCCCGCTCCCACCATTTTGAATTGCATTGCCAACTCAGGAATTGATTGCCATGAACTATGTAAACCCAAACAAACTGCAAGCCGCCATCCTCGACTGGGCAGGCACCGTGGTCGATTTCGGCTCGTTCGCGCCAACCCAGATCTTCGTCGAAGCCTTCGCCGAGTTCGACGTTCAGGTCTCCATCGAAGAGGCCCGTGGCCCGATGGGCATGGGCAAGTGGGACCACATCCGCACCCTGTGCGACCAACCGCAGGTCGCCGAGCGTTATCGCAAAGCGTTCGGCCGCACCCCGACCGACGATGACGTGACCGCGATCTACAACCGCTTCATGCCGCTGCAGATCGAGAAGATCGCCGAACACTCGGCGTTGATTCCCGGCGCGCTGGAAACCATCGCCAACCTGCGCCAGCAAGGGATCAAGATCGGTTCCTGCTCCGGCTACCCGAAACAGGTGATGGACAAGGTCGTGGCCCTCGCCGCCACCAACGGCTACGTCGCCGACTATGTTGTCGCCACCGACGAAGTGCCGAACGGTCGCCCATGGCCGGCTCAGGCCCTGGCCAACGTGATCGCGCTGGGCATCGACGACGTCGGCGCCTGCGTGAAGATCGACGACACCGTGCCGGGCATTCTCGAAGGCCGCCGTGCCGGGATGTGGACCGTGGCGCTGATCTGCTCGGGCAATGCGCTGGGCCTGGATTACGCCGGCTACCGCGCGCTGGGCAGCGACGAACTGGCCAGCGAGCGCGAGCGCATCCACGCGCTGTTCGCCAGTTCGCGCCCGCACTACATGATCGACACCATCAGCGATTTGCCGGAGGTGATTGCCGACATCAACAAACGCCTGGCCAAGGGTGAAATGCCGCAATCGAGCTGATCGCGCCACTTACGCAGTTCGTTGCAGCACTAAAAAACGCCAGAGTCTTTACGACACTGGCGTTTTTTCATGAAAAAGCAGCAGAACCCCTGATTCAGCGCATTGAAAGACCGATCAGCATCAGGCAAATCCGCCAAAGCGGATTACAGTTAAAGCATGCCGTCGCACAAGAGCGGCAGTAGTGACCCTGATCTGTGAGGAAATACCGTATGCCGTGGACAAGTTCCGAATCACGCTACAGCACCGTGTCCGTCCTGCTGCACTGGCTGATGCTGGTCCTGTTGGTGCTGGTGTATGCCAGCATGGAGTTGCGCGGGATCTTTCCCAAAGGCAGTGGCGGGCGCACGCTGATCCGCGAAGTGCATTACATGCTCGGCCTGACCGTGTTCGTGCTGGTGTGGTTTCGCCTTGTGGCGCGCAGCATTGGCCCGGCACCGAAAATCTTCCCGGCTTCGCCGCAGTGGCAAACCCTGTTGGCGCGGGTGATGCACTGGCTGTTGTACCTGTTCATGATCAGCATGCCGATTCTCGGCTGGCTGATCACCAGCGCCGAGGGGCATCAGGTGATGTTCTACGGTTTCGACTTGCCGTTGCTGGTCCATGAAGACAAAGCTTTCGCCAAGCAGGTGGAGCACTGGCACGTGTTGATCGGCAACACCGGCTACTGGCTGATCGGCCTGCATGCGCTGGCGGGGCTTTATCACCATTATGTGGTGGGCGATAACACGTTGTTGCGGATGATGCCCAAGCGCGGCTGAACATGGCCTCGGTGAAATTCCCCTGTGGCGAGGGAGCTTGCTCGCTCGCCACAGACGTTCAACTGCCGGGGATGAATCCTCGACGCCCCTGCAACCCTCCCGTATGCACGAAGATCAGCCGCGTGCCCTGCTCGAACCTGCCCGCTGCAACCTGCTGCTTCAGCGCCAATAACGCCTTGCCGGTATACAGCGGCTCCAAGGGGACGCCGCTGCTCTGTTCAGCATGCTCGATGAACTCAAGCAACACCGGATCAACCTTGGCGAAGCCACCCCGGCTCGCATCGAACAACGCGTAGTCCGCCGCACTCAGTCCCGCTTCCCGCACAATCGCCTCAACCTGCGGTGCCACGCCATGATCATCAGGCACCGCCAGCGCGCCGTACACCGGATGCTCCCCGGCCTCGGCGAGCACCAGCCCGGCGAGTGTCGTCCCGGTGCCGCAAGCCAGCCACCAAGCGTGATAGTCGCGCCAGCCCAGCTTGCTCAATTGCGCGCTCACCTGTTCCTTGAGCGCCTTGCAGCCCAAGGCACCCGCCAATCCGCCACCGCCCTCCGGTACTGCGTGCAGATTCGGGTACTGCGCCTGCCAAGGCTCCCAGAAACCCGGTTCATGCCGCGCCCGATAGCCGCCGTAACCGAGCCAGTGCAATTGCATGCCGAACGCCTGCAGATCCGTCACCGTGGGCGTCTGCTGCGGATGCCCGCGCAACAGGCCAACGGTTTCGAATCCCAGACGCTTACCGGCAGCCGCCAACGCATGCAGATGATTGGAATGCGCGCCACCGAGGCTGATGATGCCCTGCGCGCCGGCGCGGTCAGCGACCTTGAGGTGTTCGATGAGCTTGAACCATTTGTTGCCGCTGATCAGCGGGTCGATCTGATCCAGACGCAGGATCGCGACTTCGATGGCGGCGTGGGTGAGCCAGTCGAGTTGAAGCCGTTCGAGAGGGGCTTGGGGTAGCCAATCGGAGGGAGGCAAAAGCATGGGCGGCGATTCGATCTGGACAGAGCCGGCATTCTAGTCGCTCATCAGCAGCCGTCGCGAGCAGGCTCGCTCCTGCATTGGATCGATGGTGCTCACCGAATCTGTGAACAACACAAACCCTGTGGGAGCGAGCCTGCTCGCGAAGGCGTCGTGTCAGTCGACATGTGTATTGGCTGACACTCCGCTTTCGCGAGCTGGCTCGCTCCCACAGGTTAAGCGGCGGAGCTTAAAGTTCAGCGGCGAGGCGCGAACCCTGATTGATTGCACGCTTGGCATCCAGCTCCGCCGCGACATCGGCGCCGCCGATCAGGTGCACGTTCTGCCCCGCTGCCACCAGACCTTCCTGCAGATCACGCAGTGGATCCTGGCCGGCGCAGATCACGATGTTGTCCACCGCCAGCACTTGCGGCTCGCCGGCTTCGCCGATGCGGATGTGCAGGCCTTCGTCGTCGATCTTCAGGTATTCAACGCTGTTGAGCATCTGCACCTGCTTGTTCTTCAGACCGGTACGATGGATCCAGCCGGTGGTCTTGCCCAGACCGTCGCCGACCTTGGTTTTCTTGCGCTGCAACAGGAATACTTCGCGGGCCGGCGCATGAGGTACGGCTTTGATCCCGGCCACGCCACCCCGTGCTTCCAGGTGAGTGTCGATGCCCCATTCTTTCCAGAAGGCGGTGCGATCCAGGCTGGTGGCCACGCCTTCATGCACGAGGAATTCCGAGACGTCGAAACCGATACCGCCTGCACCGATCACTGCGACACGTTTGCCAACAGGTTTGCGCTCAAGGATCACGTCGATGTAGCTCAGCACCTTGGCGTTCTCCACGCCGGGAATCGCTGGCACCCGCGGCGCGATGCCGGTGGCAAGGATGATTTCGTCGTAGCCACGTTCAACCAGTTTCGCCACGTCGACGCGGGTGTTCAGGCACACCTCGACGTGGGTGGTTTGCAGCTTGCGCTTGAAATAGCGCAGGGTTTCAAAAAACTCTTCCTTGCCCGGTACTCGCTTGGCGATGTTGAACTGGCCGCCAATCTCGCTGGCCGAATCGAACAGGGTCACCTGATGGCCACGCTCGGCAGCCACGGTCGCGGCAGACAAACCGGCAGGCCCGGCACCGACCACGGCAATCTTTTTGATCTGCTGCACCGGCAGGTAGTTGAGCTCGGTTTCATGGCAGGCACGCGGGTTGACCAGGCAACTGGTGAGTTTGCCGCCGAAGGTGTGATCGAGGCACGCCTGATTGCAGCCGATGCAGGTGTTGATTTCGTCGGCACGGCCTTCTGCTGCCTTATTGACGAAGTCCGGGTCGGCGAGGAATGGCCGCGCCATCGAAACCATGTCCGCGTCGCCTTCGGCGAGAATCTGCTCGGCGATTTCCGGGGTGTTGATGCGGTTGGTGGTGATCAGCGGAATGTTCACCGATCCGCGCAGCTTGGCGGTGACCTTGCTGAACGCCGCGCGCGGCACTTTGGTGGCGATGGTCGGGATCCGCGCTTCGTGCCAGCCGATACCGGTGTTGATGATAGTCGCGCCGGCCTGCTCGATGGCTTTGGCCAGGGTCACGATCTCTTCCCAAGTGCTGCCACCCTCGACCAGATCGAGCATCGACAGACGGAAAATGATGATGAAATTCGGGCCGACCGCTTCACGCACGCGGCGCACGATTTCCACCGGCAGGCGCATACGGTTCTCGTAGCTGCCGCCCCAGCGGTCGGTGCGGTGGTTGGTGTGTGCGGCGAGGAACTGGTTAATGAAATAACCTTCCGAACCCATGATTTCCACACCGTCGTACTCAGCGGTCTGCGCCAGCACCGAGCAAGTAACAAAGTCGCTGATCTGCTTCTCGATGCCTTCCTCGTCCAGCTCTTTGGGCTTGAACGGGTTGATCGGCGCCTGAATCGCACTCGGCGCGACCTGTTTCGGACTGTAGGCATAACGCCCGGCGTGGAGGATCTGCATGCAGATCTTGCCGCCCGCCTCGTGCACCGCGCGGGTGACGATGCGGTGTTGGAGCGCTTCTTCCTCGGTGGTCAGCTTGGCCGCGCCGGAGTACACGCCGCCCTCGTCGTTCGGACCAATGCCGCCGGTAACCATCAGGCCGACACCGCCACGGGCGCGCTCGGCGAAGTAGGCCGCCATGCGTTCGAAGCCGCCCGGTTTCTCTTCAAGGCCAGTGTGCATCGAGCCCATCAGGGTGCGGTTGCGCAGCGTGGTGAATCCCAGGTCCAGCGGGGCCAACAGGTGCGGGTAATGAGCGGCGGTCATCGGTAACTCCACAACGAGCGATCACGGAAATTGCGGGAGCTCTGCGTCCCCCGTCAGTCATGTTCGACAGCCTAAGAGTCGCACTGCTGTCACTCAATGACCGAAACTGACAACTTATTGATCCAAATGCGCAGCGCCCCTTGGCAAGCGCGAGCATGCGCCCTACCCTAGTTGCCACTCTCTGTACCCGGTTGTTGTTGGTTTTCATGCGCAAACTTCTGTACCTGTTCTTTTCCATGGCCATCGTTGCCGCCCTTACCACCTACGCCATGTGGGCGGCGGACCGGCCGGCGGGGCATTACCTGTCGGACCTGCGCATCAAACTGGCGGTCGATCAGGGCACACCGGCCGATCGCGGCAACTTGCTGGGGATTCAGCCAGAACTGTTTCCTACCGACTACCAAAGCCCTGAACGCCTGCACCGCAAACTCGCGGCCTATCTGCAGCAGGCGCAGGATCAGGGGCTGTTGAACGAAAAAACCGTGGTGGTCCTGCCTGAGCATGTCGGCACCTGGCTGATGATCAGCGGCGAGAAAGACGAGCTGTATCAGGCTCCCACCCTCGCTGAAGCAATGAACTGGCTGGCGGCGAGCAATCCGCTGCTGTTCGCCCGCGCCTGGCTCAGCGCCAAGGGCGAGAACCGCCTCGACGACGCGCACCTGCGCATGAAGTCCAAGGCCATGGCCAAGGATTACCAGGCCCTGTTCGGCGGTCTTGCCAAAGAGTTCCATGTAACGCTGGTGGCCGGCTCCATTGTGCTGCCCGAGCCGAGCATCCGTGATGGCCAACTCAAGCCCGGCAGCGGTTCGCTGTTCAACAGCAGCGTGGTGTTTGGCCGTGATGGCGCGCCACTGGGCCAGCCCCAGCGGCAGATGCACCCGATCTTCGAACAACGCGACGTGATCGAAAGCGAAGACGAGCATGCGATCACCGTGATCGACACCCCGGCCGGGCGTCTCGGCGTGCTGATCGGCAGCGACAGCTGGTACCCGGACAACTATCGCCAACTCGACGAACTCGGCGCGCAACTGGTGGCGGTTCCGGCGTTTGTGGTCGGTCACGGTGCGTGGAACCAGCCGTGGGGCGGTTACAAGGGTTCGAGTACACCGGACTCGGTCAGCCTCAAGCCCGGGGAAATCAGTGAAGGCCAGGCCTGGCATCGCCTGACCCTGACTGCGCAGCCACCGAGCAGCCGTGCGATCGCCGGCATGAGCGTGTTCCTGCGCGGGCAGTTCTGGGACAAGCCCAGTGCGGGGCAAAGCTTCCTCAGCAGCAACGGTCAGCAATTCGCCGATGGCGAGGCCCGTGGCGCGCGCCTGCTGAATATCTGGTTGTAAGCCATGAAACCACTGCCGATGCGCCTTGGGGATCTGTCGGTAGGTTTCGTCCACAGCCTTGCCGATGCGGTGCGCAGCCATGGCGCCGATCCGCAACCGCTGCTCGAACAATATGGCCTGGACACCGCGCGACTGGCCGAGGCCGGTGCGCGGCTTTCGATCCCGCGCTACATGCGTCTGGGGCACAGCGCGATCCAGTTGACCGGCGATCCTGCGCTGGGCCTGCGCATGGGCCAGCTCAGCCGCTTGAGCCAGGCTGGACTCGCCGGAGTCACCGCCGCGCAAGCGCCGACCGTACGCGAAGCGGCCCGCTGCCTGATCCGTTTCGAGCCGTTGTATGGCTCCAACTACCGTGGGCAATCGAGTTTTCACGAAGACGCCCATGGCGCGTGGCTGCGCTTCTACTCGATCAGCCCGTACAACGCCTATAACCGCTTTGTGGTGGATTCGATCATCGCCGGCTGGCTGCATCAGCTGTCCAGCGTCGGCCGCGAGCCACTGCGGGCCGAGCGTATCGACATCGAGTTTGACCAGCCGGACTACCGCGATGCCTACAGCGTACTGGGCGACTGCCCGATCCAGTTCGGTGCCGAACGCAATCAACTGCGTCTGAACCTGAACAGTCTGGCCCTGCGCAACCCGGAACACTGCCCGAGTACCTGGAAGCATTTGCTTGCATTGTGTGAGCGGGAACTGGAGCAATTGACCCGCACCCGCAGCCTGCGTGAACGCATCACTCAGTTGCTGGGGCCGTTGCTCAATGGTGGCAGGGAACCCGATCTGGAAGAAGTGGCGGCACGCCTGAAGCTGCCGACCTGGACTTTGCGACGCAAACTGGCCGAGGAAGGCACGCAGTTTCGCGCGATCCTCAATGACACCCGCCGCGACCTGGCAATGACCTACATTCGCGACACCGAACTGGCGTTCGGCGAGATTGCCTACCTGCTGGGCTTTGCTTCAGCCGAGGCGTTTCAGCGCGCCTTCAAACGCTGGAGCAGTCAGACACCCGGCGAGTTTCGCCGCAGTCACCGCAAAAGCGCCTGATACCTTACAACTCGGTGGCGTCTTCGGCCGGCTCTGGCTGATCCAGTTCAAACGCCTGGTATTCGAGCAGTTCTTCTTGATAGTCGTCCATCGTGTCATCCCCCTACTGCCCGCTTGAAAAATAGCCCGGTCAAATGACCAGTGCCTCGAGCATATCGTGCCCGTATGAAGGAAAAGTGAAACCTGGCCTTCATGAATAAAACGTAGCAGGTGGTCAGGAATTTATCGCGGGATTTTTGTCGGGGGAATGTAACGAGATTTCACATGTTGCAGAAACAACTGTGGGAGCGGGCTTGCTCGCGAAGGCGCAGTGCCAGTCAATGCCTATGTCGACTGATACAACGCTTTCGCGAGCAAGCCCGCTCCCACAGGGTTCGCAGCTTGTTGGCCGGTTACTGCATCGCAGGAATCGGCTCGGAGGGCGGCGGAATATTGCTCGGGTTGGCCGGCGGCGTGATCGTCTCGGTGGCCGGTGCAGGGTCTGCACTCGGCGCCGGAGTGATCGGCGCAGACTCGGCCGGCGGCACCACCGGCTCGGAACCCACCGGCGCCGGTGAAACCGGGGCTGGCGCGGGTGTCGCTGCCGGGGCTGCCGGTGTGATGGTCTGGGCTGGCTCGACAATCCCTGCCGGAGGTGGCGCGGGCGCTGTCTCTACTGCGGGCGCTGGTGTTGCAGGAGTTGTCGGCGCTACAGCGGCAGGCTTCGGCTCCGGCACACCCAGATCAGTCTTGGGCTTTTCTTCGATGTGCGCGGCTTTCTTCGCATCGGCCGGCAGGAACAGCTCAACCAGGGTGAAGAAACGCTCATAGAATTTCTGCGAGGTCACAGTCTCACTGGCAACCTTGACCATCGAGTCGTCCGAGGAGCCGATCGGCATCGACACCGAACCCAACACGCCGACCCCAAGGCTGGCGGAGTTGTTGGTCTTCTTCAACGCATAGCGGTCCTGCAAGGCGTTGGCGAACACCGTGGCATGGTGCTTGGCACTGCCGTCTTCGGCACACACTACGTTGAAGCTGATTTCCAGGTGGGTTTCACCGGTCTGCTGGAAGCTCTTGTGGCCACTGACCAGTTTCGGGTCACTGCTGGTGATGATGTAGCCCTGGCTGAGCAGCGCACGACGGGCCGCCTCGCAACTGGCGACATCGGCCACCGGGTAATTGCGAGAATACGTACCGGAATCGTCGAAATTCTCATGCTCATAGATCGGCTTGTCTTTCGAACAGCCGGCAACAGCGGTCAACAACAGCGCCAACCCAACGACACGCATGGGAGTTGAAATCAACATTAAACATCCTGAGGGAAAACGGTCCGGGGCGTATTGTGCTACATATCGCGGCCCCGCGGCGTATGGATTAGTGTCTTAAAACAGTTACAACTTTACCGATGATGAGCGTCTGGAAAAAGCCGCACCGATAAATGATCGATGAATACCCGCAATTTGGCGGTTGCATGGCGGCTTGAAGGCCACAACACCCAGAACTGACCGACATGTTGCAGATGCTCATCGAGGACTCGTTGCAGGCGTCCTTGCGCCACCGCCTCGTGGGTCATGAAGTCCGGCAGGCAGGCGATGCCCATCCCGGCGAGGGCGGCATGGCTGACGGCTTCGATGGAGGTACTGACCAGCCGCGTCGGCAAACTCGGCTCAGGCACGCCCTCCTCGCGGATCAACGGCCAAGGCTCCAGCTTGCCGGTGGCGTGGAAGGTATGCCGCAGGCAGGCATGCTCTGCCAGATCGGCAGGTGCCTGCGGTACACCGCGCTGCTGCAGATACGACGGACTTGCCACCAGCACCATGTGAAATTCACCCAGGGGCCGTGCCATCAACCGTGAATCCCGCGGTTTGCCGGTACGGATCACCGCATCGAAGCCCTCCTCGACCACGTCGACCATACGATCGGTGAGGTCCAGATCCAGCTCGATCTGCGGGTACAACGCCATGAACGCGTTCATCACCGGCATCACCAGTCCGTGCACCTGCGGCAGGCTGATGCGCAGCTTGCCATGCGGCTGTGATGCCGAATTGCACAGCTCGAACTCGGCCGCCTCCACCTCGGCGAGAATTTTGCGACAGCGCTCCAGGAACAGCGCGCCTTCGCTGGTCAGCGTGATACTGCGAGTGGTGCGATGGAACAGCCGTACGCCGAGTCGCGCTTCGAGCCGCGCAATACTCTTGCCGACCGCCGAAGACGAGACCCCCTGCAACCGCCCGGCCTCGGTAAAACTGCGGGTTTCGGCGACCTGCACAAACATCGAAATACTGCCCAGGCTGTCCATCCCGATCCTCCCATTCACGACACTTGTGTCCGATATGTTCGGAACCGTAACCCATTTTTCTCTAATGCGCAGCGCCCTAGCCTATGGCCTTCACCCTCTTGGGCAAATGGACGCTGACTCATGAACGATGCACAACTGACCTCCGCAGACCTCACCCAGCCGGCCGAGGCACGCGAACGATTACCCCTTGGCGCCCTGCTGGCCCTGGCCACCGCCGGCTTCATCACGGTGCTGACCGAAGCCATGCCCGCCGGCCTGTTGCCACAAATGAGCGCGGGCCTGAATGTCTCACAGGCGCTGATCGGGCAACTGGTAACGCTGTATGCCATCGGCTCGATGCTGGCGGCCATCCCGCTGACCATCGCCACCCGAGGCTGGCGTCGTCGACCATTGCTGTTGTCAGCCATCGGCGGGTTTGCCATCGCCAACAGCATCACCGCCCTGTCGGAGCTGTACTGGTTGACGTTGATCGCACGCTTGCTCGCCGGGGTCTTTGCCGGACTGTTGTGGGCGCTGCTGGCAGGCTATGCGAGCCGCATGGTTGCCCCCCACCTGCAAGGCCGGGCGATCACCGTCGCCATGCTGGGCGCGCCGCTTGCACTGTCGCTGGGCATACCGGCCGGCACGCTGCTCGGCACCCTGGTGGGCTGGCGCCTGAGCTTCGCCATCATGACCGCACTGACGCTACTGCTGGTGATCTGGGTGCGTTTGCAAGTGCCGGATTTCGCCGGCGAACGCACAGGAAAACGCCTGCCCTTGCGTCAGGTCTTTACCCTGCCCGGCGTGCGCTCAGTGCTGTTCGTAACCCTGTCCTACGTGGTCGCCCACAACCTGCTGTACACCTACATCGCACCGTTCCTGCAACCATCGGGACTGGGTAGTGATATCGATCGGGTGTTGCTGGTGTTCGGTCTGGCCTCGGTGCTGAGTCTGTGGATCGTCGGCAGCCTGATCGATCGCTGGCTGCGCGAACTGGTGCTGATCAGCACGGTGCTGTTCATGCTCTCGGCCATCGCCCTCGGCCTGTGGCGTGAATCGGCGTCAGTGGTCTACAGCGCGGTCGCCGTGTGGGGCCTGGCATTCGGCGCGATGCCCTCCCTGCTGCAGACTGCCTCGGCAAAATCCGCTGGAGAGGCTGCCGATACGGCGCAATCGATGCTGGTGACGCTGTGGAATGTCGGGATTGCCGGGGGTGGGCTGGCGGGTGGTTTGCTGCTGGGGAATCTGGGAGTTGGGGGCTTTCCGTGGATTGTGGTGGGGCTGCTGGTTTTGACCTTGGGTGCGGCAGTCAGGGCGCGGGGGCATGGGTTTGCTTGATTGGGATTGTGAGGGGGTGGGTGGCTGCCAGGCCGCCTTCGCGAGCAGGCTCGCTCCCACAGGGCGATTGGGTTTGTTCAGTGGGGGAATGGTCGGCTGGGCCGCCACGACCAAAAAACCAGGCCAAAAAAAAGCCCCGACCATCAGATCGGGGCTTTCCTGTCACGACTCAGTCAAACATCAATACCGCTTGATGTCCGCCTGACTTTCCAACTGCTTGCGGAACGCCGCAAAGTCCTGCTGCCCTTCACGAGAAGCAAGGAAGCGACGGTACTGCGCCTTCTCTTCATCAGTCGGCGCCACCGCTTCGTTCACGCCATTGAGGCGCACGATCATCAGACTGCCGTCCTGCAACGTCACGCTGCTGAAAGTCGGCTTGTCCTTGGACACTGGTTTCGGCATACGGAACAGCGCCTGCAGCACAGTCGGGTCAACCCCTTCCTGAGCACGAGTCGCCGCAGCAACAACCTTCCAGTTCTGACCATCAACCGCTTTGTCCAGAGGAGTCTTGCCATCGCGCAGGCTGGCAATCAACTGATCAGCCTTGGTCTTGGCAGCAGCGCTGGCGTGCTCTTTGGTCAGTTGGGCACGGATTGCCGTGTTCACGGCTTCCAGCGGCAACTGCTCAGGCTTCAGGTGTTCCTTGGCGCGCAGCACAACCACGGTTTCCGGATCCAGCTCAATGCCGGTGCTGTTGGCGTTTTCTTCCAGCACTTCCTGGCTGAAGGCAGCCGCCACCACAGCACGGTTGGCCGCGATACCCTCGCCACCTTCACGGCCGAACGGCTTGGAAGTGTGCACGGTCAGTTTCAGATCAGCCGCTGGCTGAGCCAGGTCAGATGCTTCGAACGCCGAATCTTCCAGTTGCTTGGTCGCCTCGACGAAACGCTGCTCAACCTGTTGGGTCTTCAGCTCGCGGGTCAGCTTGTCTTTCAGGCTGGCCAGGGTCGGCACTTCAGGCGCTTCAACACCCAGCAGCTTGATCAGGTGATAACCGAAGTCGGTACGCACCGGCTCGGACACCTGGTCCTTGTTCAGCGAGTACAGGGCTTTTTCGAAGGCTGGATCGTAGACGCCAGGACCTGCGAAACCGAGGTCACCGCCATTGTTGGCCGAACCCGGATCCTGCGAGAACTCCTTGGCCAGCGCTTCGAATTTCTCGCCCTTGGCCAGACGCGCCTGGACTTCTTCGATCTTCGCCTTGGCCTGAGCATCGGTGGTCTTGTCGTTGACTTCGATCAGGATGTGCGCCGCGTGACGCTGTTCCGACAGATTGGCAATCTCTTTCTGATACGCCGCCTGCAGGTCCTCGTCCTTCACGGCAACCTGGTCGAAGAACGAAGACTTCTTCAGCTCGACGTAATCGACAACCACCTGTTCAGGGGTCATGAATTCCTTGGCGTGCTCGTCGTAGTAAGCCTTGACCTCATCGTCGGTCAGCTTGACTGCGGCAGGGTCGGCCTTGACGTTCAGCGAGGCGAAATCGCGGGTCTGTTTTTCCAGACGGGCAAAGGCCAGCACTTCGGCGTCGGTGACGAAACCGCTGCCAGCCACACCGGCACGCAACTGACCGATCAGCATTTCCTGAGCCAGCATCTGGCGGAATTGCATGCGGGTATAGCCCAGTTGACGGATCACCTGGTCGAAGCGCTCGGAGCTGAACTTGCCGTCCACCTGGAATTCAGGGGTCTGCAGGATCACCTGGTCCAGTGCACCTTCGGAGAAAGCGAATTTCGACTGTTCTGCGCCTTGCAGCAGCAGCTTGCGATCGATCAGACCCTTGAGGGCCGATTCGCGGAGCATTTTTTCGTCAAGCAAGGAAGCATCGAAGTCCTTGCCCAGCTGTTGCATCAGCTGACGGCGTTGCATGTCAACGGCCTGGCTCAGCTCGTTCTGGCTGATTTCTTCACCATTGACCTTGGCCGCATCGTTGGTGTGCGTGGTGGCCTTGAAAATGGCATCGAAACCGGTCAAAGCCATCAGTGCAACGATGACCCCGATAATGGTCTTGGCAATCCAGCCTTGTGAATTGTCCCTGATATTCTGCAGCATGCGTCCCCCAGAAACGGTTGAACTTCAAAAATTTGGCAACCGTGGAGCGTGGGTAGAATCCGGATAGAAGAAAGGCGCATCCGAGGATGCGCCTTCTCGTAACTGGCGGAGCGGACAGGGCTCGAACCCTCGATCCCGGCGTTACAGGCCACTGCTTCAGCGACCTGCTCTACCGCTCCGCTGCCAAGTCAGGCATGACCCCGACCCGGATGGGTAAAAACCTGAAACAAACTAACTTAGTTAACCGCTTCTTTCAGTGCTTTACCGGCTTTGAAACCTGGCTTTTTAGCAGCAGCGATTTGCAGCGTCTTGCCGGTCTGTGGGTTACGACCAACGCGAGCTGGACGATCAGTCACGGAGAAAGTGCCGAAACCAACCAGAACAACGGAGTCGCCAGCCTTGAGAGCGCCAGTGACGGATTCGATTACAGCGTCCAGCGCACGGCCAGCAGCAGCTTTCGGGATATCAGCGGATGCAGCGATAGCATCAATCAGTTCCGACTTGTTCACTCTAAGTCCCCTTATATCTATTTTGAGATGATTCTAAGTTTTTTGGTGAAAGCAAAAACGAGTGCTGAATGGCCTACAGACACTTAAGAGCCGCTTTATAACAAGGGCTCTAAAAAGCTGTCAAGGAAGCCCCCCAGGCAAAAACGTATTAATGCGTGCTAATTCTTTCCTTTGAATCAGACTCACGTTTTTCGTCCTTGGAAACTATCTCCGGAGCCACATCCGGCAAGGGCTCCGGCGCGTATTGCAGCGCAATTTGCAGGACCTCGTCAATCCATTTAACCGGTTTAATCTGCAGATCCTGCTTGATATTGTCAGGAATCTCCTTCAGATCACGCACGTTCTCTTCCGGAATAATCACAATCTTGATTCCGCCACGGTGAGCCGCGAGCAGTTTTTCCTTCAGACCACCAATCGCCAGCACCTGACCACGCAGGGTGATCTCGCCGGTCATGGCGACATCGGCGCGTACCGGAATCCCGGTCAATGCCGAAACCAGTGCCGTGCACATGCCCACACCGGCGCTAGGACCGTCTTTCGGGGTCGCCCCTTCCGGCATGTGGATGTGCGTGTCGCGCTTCTCGTGGAAGTCCACCGGAATGCCCAGACTCTTGGCGCGACTGCGCACCACCGTCAGGGCTGCGGTGATCGATTCGACCATTACATCGCCCAGCGAACCGGTCTTGATCAGTTGGCCTTTACCCGGCACGACGGCGGCTTCGATCGTCAGCAGTTCGCCGCCCACCTGAGTCCAGGCGAGGCCGGTGACCTGACCGATCTGGTCCTGCTGCTCAGCCAGACCATAGCGAAACTTACGCACACCGAGGAAGTGTTCCAGCGCATCAGCTGTCACTTTCACCGAGAAGCGTTTTTCCAGCGCATGCTCTTTGACGGCCTTGCGGCAGACCTTGGCAATCTGCCGCTCAAGGCCACGCACACCGGCTTCACGGGTGTAGTAACGGATGATGTCGCGGATGGCTTCTTCGTCGAATTCCAGCTCGCCTTTCTTCAGACCGTTGGCGGTGATCTGCTTAGGCGACAGGTACTTGACGGCGATGTTGATCTTTTCGTCTTCGGTGTAGCCCGGCAGACGAATCACTTCCATCCGGTCCAGCAGTGCTGGCGGGATGTTCATCGAGTTCGAGGTGCACAGGAACATCACGTCGGACAGGTCGTAATCGACTTCCAGATAGTGATCGTTGAAGTTGTGGTTCTGCTCTGGATCGAGCACTTCCAGCAACGCCGACGCCGGGTCGCCACGCATGTCGCTGCCCATTTTGTCGATTTCATCGAGCAGGAACAGCGGGTTGCGTACACCCACCTTTGTCATCTTTTGAATCAATCTTCCCGGCATCGAACCGATGTAGGTTCGGCGGTGACCACGAATTTCCGCCTCGTCACGTACACCACCAAGGGCCATGCGCACGAATTTACGGTTGGTGGCATGGGCGATCGACTCCGCGAGCGAGGTTTTACCCACGCCAGGAGGACCCACCAGGCACAATACCGGGCCACGGATCTTCTTCACACGCTTCTGCACGGCGAGGTATTCAAGGATGCGCTCCTTGACCTCTTCGAGACCGTAGTGATCGGCATCAAGAATGTCTTCAGCACGCGCCAGGTCGAGGCGTACCTTGCTTTGCGCCTTCCACGGCACCTGCACCAGCCAGTCGATGTAGGAGCGCACCACGGTGGCTTCAGCGGACATCGGCGACATTTGCTTGAGCTTGTTCAGCTCGGCAGTGGCCTTGGCCAGGGCATCTTTTGGCAAGCCGGCAGCATCGATGCGCTTTTTCAGCTCTTCGATTTCGTTGTGACCTTCGTCACCGTCGCCCAGCTCCTTCTGAATGGCCTTCATCTGCTCATTCAGGTAGTACTCGCGCTGGCTGCGCTCCATTTGCTTTTTGACGCGGCCGCGAATGCGTTTTTCAACTTGCAGCAGATCGATCTCGGCATCCAGCAAGGCGAGCACGTGCTCGACCCGGGCCGACAGATCGATGATTTCGAGGATTTCCTGCTTCTGCTCGATTTTCAGCGCCATGTGCGCGGCCATGGTGTCGACCAGGCGGCCAGGCTCATCGATGCTGTTGAGCGACGACAGGACTTCAGCCGGGACTTTCTTGCCCAACTGAACGTATTGTTCGAACTGCGACAGCAGGCTGCGCACGAACACTTCCGACTCGCGCTCGGCAGCGTCGACTTCGTCGATCAGCGAGACCTCGGCGCGGCAGTGCCCGTCGACTTCGCTGAAGCGCTCTACAGCCCCACGCTGCTCACCTTCGACCAGAACCTTGACGGTGCCGTCCGGCAGTTTCAGCAACTGCAGTACGGTGGCGATTGTACCTACGCGATAGAGAGCGTCTTCACCGGGATCATCGTCAGCCGGGTTTCTCTGGGCCAGCAGCAGGATCTGCTTGTCGCCCGTCATCGCGGCCTCGAGGGCTTCGATGGATTTCTCGCGCCCCACGAACAGCGGGATAACCATGTGCGGATAAACCACGACATCACGCAATGGCAGGAGAGGCAATTCGATGGTTGTCTTCATGATTTCGCCTCTACGGCGGCCATATGGCCGTAATCAGATGGAATTAAGCTTGAAACCAAGATGGGGGCTGCCTTGAAAAAAAACAAGCGCAAAGCGGATGTAAAAAACGACATAAAAAAAAAGAGGCCCGAAGGCCCCTTCTTTGTTCCGGCAGTGTGAACGCTTACGCGTCCGGCGCTGCCTTGGCCGTCGGCTCACTGTTTTCGTAGATATACAGTGGCTTGGACTTGCCTTCGATCACGCTTTCATCGATGACGACTTTGCTCACCTCGGACTGCGAGGGGATTTCGTACATTGTGTCGAGCAGCACACCTTCGAGAATCGAACGCAACCCACGGGCACCGGTTTTACGTTCCAGGGCACGCTTGGCGACCGATTTCAGTGCGTCGGTCCGGAACTCCAGATCCACGCCTTCCATCTCGAACAGCTTGGCATACTGCTTGGTCAGAGCATTTTTCGGCTCGGTGAGGATCTGCATCAGCGCAGCCTCGTCAAGCTCGTCCAGCGTTGCGAGGACCGGCAGACGACCGACGAATTCCGGGATCAGACCGAACTTGACCAGATCGTCAGGCTCGACTTCACGCAGGGATTCACCGACTTTCTTGCCTTCTTCCTTGCTGCGCACTTCTGCGTTGAAACCGATGCCGCCCTTGGTGGAACGGTTTTGAATAACCTTTTCCAGACCAGAGAACGCACCACCGCAGATGAACAGGATGTTACGGGTGTCGACCTGCAGGAATTCCTGCTGCGGATGCTTGCGGCCACCTTGCGGCGGAACGGAAGCGACCGTGCCTTCGATCAACTTCAGCAAGGCCTGCTGCACGCCTTCACCGGAAACATCGCGGGTGATCGACGGGTTGTCGGACTTGCGGGAAATCTTGTCGATTTCATCGATGTAGACAATGCCCATCTGGGCTTTTTCCACGTCGTAATCGCACTTTTGCAGCAGTTTCTGAATGATGTTCTCGACATCTTCACCTACGTAACCGGCCTCGGTGAGGGTGGTTGCGTCGGCAATGGTGAACGGAACGTTCAGCAGGCGGGCCAGTGTTTCGGCCAGCAAGGTCTTACCCGAGCCTGTCGGGCCGATCAGCAGGATGTTGCTCTTGCCGAGTTCGACGTCGTCAGCCTTTTTGTCACGCTGGTTCAGACGCTTGTAGTGGTTGTACACCGCTACGGCCAGAACCTTTTTCGCACGTTCCTGACCGATTACGTACTGGTCAAGGATGCCGCTGATTTCTTTAGGCGAAGGCAATTTATGCGCGCTGCTTTCGGCCTGTGCTTCCTGCACCTCCTCGCGGATGATGTCGTTGCACAGGTCGACGCACTCGTCGCAGATAAAGACCGAGGGGCCGGCAATCAATTTGCGCACTTCATGCTGGCTTTTGCCACAGAAGGAGCAATAGAGCAGCTTGCCGTTGTCCTCGCCGTTGCGGGTGTCAGTCATTCGTTCGATCCAAATCCGATAGGCTTGCAACACAAGATGAAGGCTATTGCGGGCTTTTTCAAGCCCGCTGGTGGTCGGACCTGCCGACCAACCTTATTTTGAGCTGCTTATTTTACGCGGGACGCTGGCTGATGACTTCGTCGATCAGGCCGTATTCCTTCGCAGCTTCTGCACTCATGAAGTTGTCGCGATTGGTGTCGCGTTCGATTTCTTCAAGCGTACGACCGCTGTGCTTGGCCATCAGCGTGTTGAGGCGCTCGCGGATGAAGAGGATTTCCTTGGCATGGATTTCGATGTCCGATGCCTGGCCCTGGAAACCGCCCAGTGGCTGGTGAATCATCACGCGCGAGTTCGGCAGGCAGAAACGCTTGCCGGGAGCACCGGCCGTCAGCAGGAATGCACCCATGCTGCAGGCCTGACCAATGCAGGTCGTCGATACGTTTGGCTTGATGAACTGCATGGTGTCGTAGATCGACATGCCCGCTGTCACCGAACCGCCTGGGGAGTTGATGTAAAGATGGATGTCCTTGTCCGGGTTTTCCGCTTCAAGGAACAGCAATTGCGCACAGATCAGGTTGGCCATGTAGTCCTCTACAGGACCCACCAGAAAGATTACGCGCTCCTTCAGAAGGCGCGAGTAGATGTCATAGGCGCGCTCGCCACGAGCAGATTGCTCGACAACCATCGGGACCAGGCCGCCTGCGGCCTGGATATCAGAGTTCTGCTGAATATACGAATTACGGAACATGCTCTGCAGTCACTCCCAAATAGTTATGTCTTGAATACGCATAAGCCAGCTCGAAGGCTGGCTTATGTGTGTACTTCTTAACGCAAAAACAATCAGTCGGCTTTTGGAGCTTCTACCGGCTTGACCGCTTCTTCGTAAGAGACCGATTTGTCGGTCACGCTAGCTTTCTGCAGAACAGTATCCACAACTTGTTCTTCCAGCACAACCGAACGAACTTCGTTCAGTTGCTGCTCGTTCTTGTAGTACCAGGACACGACCTGCTCAGGCTCTTGATAAGCCGAAGCCATTTCCTGAATCATTTCACGAACGCGGGCTTCGTCAGGCTTCAGGTCGAATTGCTTGACCACTTCAGCCACGATCAGACCCAGCACTACACGGCGCTTGGCTTGCTCTTCGAACAGCTCGGCCGGCAGTTGGTCAGGCTTGATGTTGCCACCGAACTGCTGAACAGCCTGCACGCGCAGACGGTCAACTTCGTTGGACAGCAGAGCCTTCGGCACTTCGATCGGGTTGGTGGCCAGCAGACCGTCCATCACCTGATTTTTGACCTTGGACTTGATGGCCTGACGCAGTTCACGCTCCATGTTCTTGCGAACTTCGGTGCGGAAACCGTCGATGCCGCTTTCCTTGATGCCGAATTGAGCGAAGAACTCTTCGTTCAGCTCAGGCAGTTTAGGCTCGGAAACGGTGTTGACCGTCACGGTGAACTCGGCGGTTTTGCCAGCCAGGTCCAGGTTCTGATAGTCCTCTGGGAAGGTCAGGTTCAGAACGCGCTCTTCGCCCGCTTTAGCGCCAACCAGGCCTTCTTCGAAGCCCGGGATCATGCGACCGGAACCCAGCACCAGCTGAGTGCCTTTGGCGGAGCCGCCAGCGAATGCTTCGCCGTCAACCTTGCCAACGAAATCGATGTTCAGCTGGTCTTCGTTCTGAGCAGCGCGATCGGCCACTTCGAAACGGGTGTTCTGCTTGCGCAGAATGTCCAGCATCTTGTCCAGATCAGCGTCAGCCACGTCAGCGCTCAGGCGCTCGACAGTGATGCCGTCGAAACCGGCAACGGTGAACTCAGGGAACACTTCGAATACGGCTACGTATTCCAGGTCCTTGCCTGCTTCCAGCGATTTTGGTTCGATCGAAGGCGAACCGGCCGGGTTCAGCTTCTGCTCAACCACAGCTTCGTAGAAGGACGACTGGATGACATCACCAACAGCTTCCTGACGAGCGTCAGCACCGAAACGGCGCTTGATTTCGCTCATTGGCACTTTGCCTGGACGGAAGCCAGCAATCTTGGCCTTTTGGGCAGTCTGCTGCAGACGCTTGTTGACCTGGCTCTCAATACGCTCAGCCGGCACGGTGACGCTCATGCGGCGCTCAAGAGCAGTAGTATTTTCAACAGAAACTTGCATGGATATTCCTCGTTGCACAGACGTAAGCCGGCCGTTTCCGACCCCAGAATCAAGGGCATGCATTCTAGTGGGTCAAACTCAAGAAGTCACCCTACTGAAAACGGGTAAAAAAACAGCAGGCCATTTATAGGTGTGAATGCATCAATGCACCCCACCCCGAAGACGAATAAAGATCATCACGCCAGGGCTCTGCTTCAACCGCTTCTATATATAGAAGCATTGCGCGCCATCTCCCTGACGGCCGATCCCGTGAACATGGCCGGCGGTCGGCACGATAATCCCAGGCCCACGAACACGACGAAACGCCCTGCCCTTGCGGCCCGAAACCTGCGCAACCCAACCACAAGCCGTAAAACAAAAAAGGCGCCAGACTGTTAAATCTGGCGCCTTTCGAAATATGGGGTGGACGATGGGGATCGAACCCACGACAACGGGAGTCACAATCCCGTGCTCTACCAACTGAGCTACGCCCACCATATTGCATTGCAAAAAAGCCTTTCGACTTGCTTGCGGAACTTCATCAGGCCTGCGGCATGAATGAAGCTTTAATTGGTGCGGATGAAGAGACTCGAACTCTTACGCCTCGCGGCGCTGGAACCTAAATCCAGTGTGTCTACCAATTCCACCACATCCGCAGATGAAGCTTTAAAGCAAAGGCGCCAGACTGTTACATCTGGCGCCTTTCGAAATATGGGGTGGACGATGGGGATCGAACCCACGACAACGGGAGTCACAATCCCGTGCTCTACCAACTGAGCTACGCCCACCATATCGCGTTACTTGTGCCAAAGCTGCCTAATGGCGCACCCGGCAGGACTCGAACCTGCGACCATCCGCTTAGAAGGCGGATGCTCTATCCAGCTGAGCTACGGGCGCCTTATTAATCTGTACCCTTGAAGGACTACAAACTAAATGCTTTCCAGTCTTGCAGAACGTTAATTCCGCTCGACCTTCTTAACCAGTGCTAGGCTGTGCCCGACAAGTGCGACGAATAGTATAGAGCGCTCCCAAGGTCGTCAAATCCTTTTTGAAAAAAATTCATTTAATTAAAGGAGTTAGGGGAATTTGCTGACCAAGCGCCTTTGCCCTCACCGCCTGACATGCGAGAATGCGTTCTCTTTTTTTCCCCTCTCGATGGTTAATCACGCGCAATGACTGCACAACTAATCGACGGCAAATCGATCGCCGCCAGCCTGCGCCAGCAGATCGCCAAACGAGTTGCCGAGCGTCGCCAGCAAGGCCTGCGCACTCCCGGCCTCGCGGTGATCCTGGTCGGCAGCGATCCTGCCTCTCAGGTTTATGTCTCGCACAAGCGTAAAGACTGTGAGGAGGTTGGCTTCCTCTCTCAAGCCTACGACCTGCCTTGCGAAACCACTCAAGAAGCGCTGACCGATCTGATCGATCGCCTCAATGACGACCCGGCCATCGACGGCGTGCTGCTGCAACTGCCGCTGCCCGAGCATCTGGACGCCTCCAAACTGCTGGAACGCATCCGCCCGGACAAAGACGTCGACGGCTTCCATCCTTATAACGTCGGTCGCCTGGCCCAGCGTATCCCGCTGCTGCGCCCCTGCACCCCGAAAGGCATCATGACCTTGCTGGAAAGCACGGGCGTGGACCTTTACGGCCTGGACGCGGTGGTGGTTGGCGCGTCCAACATCGTCGGTCGTCCGATGGCGATGGAACTGCTGCTGGCCGGTTGCACCGTGACCGTCACGCACCGTTTTACCAAGGATCTGGCCGGCCACGTCGGCCGCGCTGATCTGGTGGTCGTGGCCGCCGGCAAGCCGGGCCTGGTCAAGGGCGAGTGGATCAAGGAAGGCGCGATCGTGATCGACGTCGGCATCAACCGTCAGGACGACGGCAAGCTGGTCGGTGACGTGGTGTACGAAACCGCCCTGCCTCGCGCCGGCTGGATCACTCCGGTTCCGGGCGGCGTTGGCCCGATGACCCGTGCCTGCCTGCTGGAAAATACCCTCTACGCAGCAGAAACCCTGCACGCCTGAGGCAAATTTTCAGCAGTAAAAGAACCCCGCCTTGTGCGGGGTTTTTTGTATCTGAGAAAAAACACTAACCGTTCGCCGGAAACCCCTCTTTTTACAGGCGTTTTCACGAGATTTTCAGCTCATTCAAACAACCATCGACAGTTCTTCAGCCATACTCCTAAAATGCGCCGTTTCTAAGAAATAACCCGTTACAAACTAACGGAATATCCAACCTTTATGAGTTCGCCCGCGTGAAAATTCGTCTTTCGATCCTGAGCCTGGTTTTTGCTGTTTCAGGCACATTCGTCACGCCAACCGTCAACGCCGCTGAAACCACCGCCGCGCCTCGCGATGCCTCGCAACTGAAGATCGCCTCCGGCAGCGCCCTGCTTATGGATTTGCAGACCAATAAAGTCATCTATTCGAGCAACCCGGACGTGATCGTGCCGATCGCCTCGGTGAGCAAACTGATGACTGGACTGGTCGTGGTTGAAGCGCACCAGAACATGGACGAATGGATCGACGTCGACATCAGTCACACCCCGGAAATGAAAGGTGTGTTCTCCCGAGTCAAACTGAAGAGCGAACTGCCGCGCCGAGAGATGCTGCTGATCGCCCTGATGTCCTCGGAAAACCGCGCGGCCGCCAGCCTGGCCCACCACTATCCGGGTGGCTATGCCGCGTTCATCGCAGCAATGAACGCCAAGGCCAAGGCGCTGGGCATGACCAACACGCACTACGTTGAGCCAACGGGTCTGTCCGAGCGCAACGTCTCTACAGCCCGCGACCTGAGCAAATTGCTGGTGGCCGCGAGCAAGCACCCTATCCTCAGTGAGCTGACCACCACCAAGGAAAAAACCGTGTCGTTCCGCAAACCCAATTACACCCTGGGTTTCCGCAACACCGATCACCTGGTGAACAAGGCCGACTGGGACATCAAGATCACTAAAACCGGCTTCACCAACCCGGCCGGTCATTGCCTGGTGCTAGTGACCCGGATGGGCAACCGCCCAGTCGCGCTGGTGATTCTCGATGCGTTTGGCAAGTACACCCATTTCGCCGACGCGAGCCGCATCCGCAGCTGGATGGAAACCGGACGCAGCACCAGCGTCCCGGCAGTAGCGCAGCAATATAAGGCCGAGAAAAACCTCAAGGGACGCCAGAGCGGCGTGGTCGAAGCCTCCAAGTAATTCGCGAAACAATAAAAAGCCCCGACATGTCGGGGCTTTTTATTGCCTGCACATCAGTCATTGGGCAGCGGCATCTGCTCGTCATCGGGAATGCCATCGCCGGCACTCGGATCACGATGATGCACAGGCGTCAGCACATTAGGCCGAGCCAACGGATCACGCAGCGGGCTGTCCGGGTCCAGCACCGGGTCCACCTCCTCTTCAGGCGTGGTCGGCAGACTGTCCGGATGTTTATCGTCGAAGCTGGAATCGGTACTCATACGCACCTCACTTCAGGGTTTCAGATCGGCTAACGGGTCATACGGTTTGGCCGGGCGCTTGCTGCCTTCGTCGGATTGCACGTCTTTCGGTGCCTTGGCCGGGCCGACCGGGTCTACCTGGGGATCGTCGAGGTCCGGCGAATCCGGATCGAAGCCCAGCTCATGACCGGAGGAATGCTCGCTTGAGTGTGGGCCTTTCGGGGATGGGGAATCTGCCATGCTCGCCTCCTGATTCACCCGCGCATTCGGGCTCTATCAATAAGAGGCCTGCCGGGCGTGAGGGTGCCCGGCAGATGACGAACGGAACTTAATGTGCGGCCAAGGCCTTTTTGGCTTGCGCCGCTTCACGCTCCTGACCGGCCTGCGCCAACTCGTCAGCAGCCTTGAGCCAGCGCTGGCGGTCGACCTCGGCGGGAATCTGCGAGGGTTTCTGGATCAGCACGGCCCAGCCGCCCGACTTTTCGAATGCCGACTCAAAAGAGCTGAAGCTCATCAGTTCACGATGGTTCATGCCAGCACGCAACAGCACTTTCTGCTTGCGCCGGTCATATCCGGAAAGAATTGCGTACCGCGGTTCAGCCCAGAACGCCGAGCCTTCGCTGAAACGCACCATCACCGGATAACCGGCCGCGACCTGGGTCAGCAAGGCCGGCAGGTTGCTGTCCAGCGGATAGACCACCATGCCGTATTCGCGAGCAAGATTCTGCAGGTTCTGCTGCAACTGATCCTGCGCGCCTGGCAGATGCAGCGGTTTCTCCAGCAGACCGGGCGTGATCATGACGCCCTGTTGCGACAACAGGCTGGCCAGCACTTGCGGACCACTCTGGTTGGCTTCACCCCGATAGAAGGTGCCGCTGAGTTCGACCCGCTCCGGCAAGCGCTTGACCTGCGGCGCCACACTGCCCGCACACCCCGCCAACACGGCCATGCAACCGGCCACCAGCAACGCCCCTCGCAATCGAGTCAATACCTGCACCATCGTCACTCTCTGATCAGACGCCGGTCATCGTGTTCCGGCAACGCCTGCGATCATAGGGCGGCGCACGCCTGCGGTATAGCCTTAAACTGCAGACCGATCGATTGCATAGAGCGAACTGATTGGTCACCACCGACCTTTGGTCAATAGTCTGAAACACCTCATTGACTAGACTGTCACTGAAACAGAGCAAATTGAAAAAGTGTGTGCCCGACGCAGGGCAAAGAGGAGGCACTGATGAGCCTGACCATGACCATCGTAATGTTGATAGCCGGCTGGCTGGCCGTTGCCGCCGCCATGCTCTGGGGCGTGCTGCGCATTGCCCGGCGCCACCATCACCCACTGCCGCCTGCAGCGGTCGAGAAACCGCAAAAACACAGCGCCCGCCACGCGACCGCGCACTGAAACCTCAAATGCACCCGCCATAAAAAAAGCCCCTTGAACATCAAGTGTTCAAGGGGCTTTTGGCTTTACGGTGTTTACACGTGCTCAGCCAGTTTCTTCTGCTTCGCCCGGCGCGACATCATGTTCAGCACTTCAATCGCTGCCGAGAAGGCCATGGCCGCGTACACATAACCTTTCGGCACATGAGCGCCAAAGCCTTCAGCGATCAGCGTCATGCCGATCATGATCAGGAAGCCCAGGGCCAGCATCACCACTGTCGGGTTGTCGTTGATGAACTTGGCCAGCGGCTCAGCGGCGAACAGCATCACCATCACCGAGACCACCACTGCGATCACCATGATCGGCAAGTGTTCAGTCATGCCCACCGCGGTAATGATGCTGTCGATGGAAAACACCATGTCCAGCATCAGGATCTGACCGATGGCGGCAGCAAAGCCGAGGGTCACGGTCGATGTAGCGCTTTTCGGGTCTTGCGGCGCCGGGTCCATGCTGTGATGGATCTCGGTCGTGGCTTTCCACACCAGGAACAGGCCACCGGCGATCAGGATCATGTCCTTCCAGGAGAACGCCTGACCCATAATGTCGAGCACAGGCTCCGTCAACTGGACGATGAAGGCGATGGTGCTCAACAGGGCCAGACGCAAGATCAGCGCCATGCCGATACCGATACGACGGGCTTTCTGCCGATACTGCACGGGCAGCTTGTTGGTCAGGATCGAAATAAAGATCAGGTTATCGATGCCGAGCACGATTTCCATCACCACCAGTGTGGCCAAAGCAACCCAGGCGGCGGGGCTGGCGGCGAGTTCTAACAGATATTCCATGGGTCAGTCCTGACTCTTTGTAAGACGGTTTAGATAGTCTTGGAGGAAGATTCGGATTTTTCCGCGTCTTTTTCCGGTGCTTCTTTTTTCTCGATCAGGCCGCCGGTGGCGTCACTGAGCGCTTGCTCAGCGGCTTTGTGCGTATCGTCGATCGCCTGCTTGGCGCTTTCCGCCGCCTTGCCCATCAACTGCTGAGCGCTTTTCTCGGCCTGGTCGCAACCGGCCATAAGCAGTAAAGACGTAAACATCAGTGCTGGAATTGTGTATTTCATGAGGTTTCCTTCGAATGAACAGACCGGGTCACAGACCACACGTCGATGGCTGGGCATTCTAGGGAGACAAACACTTCAGGAAAATTCGTATTTTTAGCGGCTATACTTCGATTTTTACGAACCCAGCATTCTCCCCGCAGAGGCCATTGCGCGATGCTCAATTACCGACAACTGCATTACTTCTGGGTGGTCGCCAAGACCGGCAGCATCGTGCGCGCCTGCGAACAGCTGAACCTGACGCCGCAGACCATCAGCGGGCAGATTTCGCTGCTCGAACAAACCTATGGCATCGAACTGTTTCAACGGGTCGGCCGCCAACTGGAACTGACCGAAGCCGGGCGCCAGGCCCTGCCCTACGCCGAGCAGATGTTCCAGTTAGGCGGTGAGCTGGAGTTGATGCTGCGTGCCCAGCCCAACGAACAACAGATCCTGTTCCGCGTCGGGGTGGCGGATGTGGTGCCCAAATCCATCGTTTATCGCCTGATTGCGCCGACCATGGAGCTCAACGAGCCGCTGCGCATCACCTGTCGCGAAGACAAACTCGAACGCCTGCTGGCGGACCTGGCGATCCAGCGCCTGGATCTGGTGATCTCCGACAGCCCAATGCCCTCGCACCTCGACATCAAGGGCTACAGCCAGAAGCTTGGGGAATGCGGGATCAGTTTCTTCGCCACCGCGCAGTTGGCGGCGCAATACGGACAGGATTTCCCGCGCAGTCTCAGTGGCGCGCCGTTGTTGATTCCCGGCGCCGAAACCGTGGTGCGCAGCCGTTTGCAGCGCTGGTTTGCCGAGCAGCAGATTCAGCCGCAAATCGTTGGGGAATTCGATGACAGCGCCCTGATGCAGGCCTTCGGCCAATCGGGCAGCGGGATTTTCATCGGCCCGAGCGTGATTGCCGACGAAGTCAAACGCCAGTACGGCGTCGAGGTGATTGGCCAGACCGATGCGGTGACCGAGTCGTTCTATGCTATTTCGGTGGAACGCAAGGTCAAGCACCCCGGCATCGTTGCGATTACCGAAGGTGCCCGACGCGAACTGTTTACTGCGTTATGACACCTGGGCGCTGGCTTCGCGCGGCTTGAGCGTCATCAGCACCATGGCGAGGAAGACCGACAACAGAATGAACCCGGCCGCCGCGAACCCGAGAAACCCCAGACCGGCACTGTCGATCACCCGGCCACCGATCATCGCACCCAGGCCGATCCCGAGGTTGGCCCCGGCGATGTTCAGCGAGGCGGCAAAGGCCGGCGCCTGGGGTGCGGCTTTCATCAGACGCACATGGCTGACCAGGAACAGCGCGGCCTGGGTGATGCCCCAGATGCCCATGGCAACCGCCAGCCCCAATGTCGAGTGAATGTTCGGCACCAGCGCCACCATGCCGGCAATCATGAACGCGCAGAACAGCACTGAAGCGCCCAGCGGGTGACGATCCACCGCGCGGCCGCCCAGCGAGTTGCCGATCAGCCCGACCGCACCAAAGCCCATCAGGCACCAGCCGACCACGGTGCCGTTGAACCCGGCCAGACGCTCAAGAATGTCGGCCAGATAGGTGTACGCGGTGAACATGCCGCTGAACACCAGGATCGACAACAGCACATGGCCGATCATCAGCGGGCTGCGCAGGATCTTGAACTGCGAGGCGAAGCTGACCTGATGCTGATGCAGGCTGGTTTTCGGCAGATAGACAAACAGCAGCAAGGCCTTGGCGAAGGCGATGACCGCCAGAATCGCAAACGCACTGCGCCAGCCGAACGCATCGGAGATCAACGTGCCCACCGGGATGCCGAACACCGTGGCGCAGACAATACCGAAGCCGATCTTGGCAATCGCGCGGCCGGCGTAGTCCGGACCAACGATGTCCACTGCCGTTTCACTGGCCAGCGCCCAGAACACCGGCAGGCCGAGCGCCGGGATCAACCGGGCGATCGCCATCACCCAGATGTTCGGCGCCAGCGCCGCAACGGTGTTGGCCAGGCCGAACATGATCAGGATGGTGATGAACAGTTTGCGCCGCTCGAAACGGGCGAAATAGGCAGTCAGGAATGGACCGAACATCGCTACCGTGAACGCGAATAGAGTCACCAGCAGACCGGCTTGCGGGATGGTCACCGCCAGGTCGCGGGCAATCGCCGGCAGCAGGCCGACAATGACGAACTCCGTGGTCAGCACCGTGAATCCGGCAGCGGACAACAGAAGAATGGGCAACAGCATGAGCAACTCCAGCAAAACGACGACACCAGCGATGACCGAAAGGCCCGCTGGCAACTATTAAAATGAGGATGGCGAATCTTAACAGAGTGTTTCAGCGCTGACTTGCACAAACCTGCCGACTTGCCGATCAATCGGGTGGCAGATCGTCACAGGCCTGAGGGATAACGCCTACGCTGTGATAAAGTCCGCGCCCCGAAAAACGTACACCCAGATCAACGACCGGTTTAATGCCGTTGGTAGCGCACCAACCCTTTCGGTTCGTGCCGGTGACCTGCCCCCGATGTATCACCGGCTGCACGCAACCTTGCACCCTATAAAAAACCAGAGATGCCGTTATGACCGCTTCATCCCCTTCTCTATTGCAACGCCTGAAAAATCTCAGCCTGGTCACGCAGATCCTGATCGGCCTGATTGCCGGCATCGCTCTGGCGCTGTTCACCCCGGAAGCGGCGAAAGGCTCGGCGTTCATCGGCAAAGTGTTTGTCTCGGCGCTGAAAGCCGTGGCACCGATTCTGGTGTTTGTGCTGGTGATGGCCTCGATTGCCAACCATAAGCACGGTCAGGAAACCCACATCCGGCCGATTCTGTTCCTGTACTTGCTCGGTACCTTCGCGGCGGCCGTGGTCGCGGTTGTCGCCAGCATGGCATTCCCTTCTCACCTGGTGCTGTCCACCGACAACGTGGCAGTGACGGCGCCGGGCGGTATCGCTGAAGTCCTGCAGAGCCTGTTGCTGAGCGTGGTCGATAACCCGGTCAGCGCGCTGATGAACGCCAACTTCATCGGCATTCTGGCCTGGGCGATCGGCATGGGCGTCGCCATTCGCCATGCCGGCGACACCACGCGTGAAGTGGTCGGCGACCTGTCCAACGGTGTGACGCTGATCGTACGCGTGGTGATTCGCTTTGCTCCGCTGGGGATTTTCGGCCTGGTGGCCTCGACTCTCGCCACCTCGGGCTTCGGCGCGCTGATCGGTTACGCGCACCTGCTGGCGGTTTTGCTGGGCTGCATGCTGTTCGTGGCGCTGGTAATGAACCCGCTGATCGTGTTCTGGAAACTGCGCCGCAACCCTTACCCGCTGACCCTCAAGTGCCTGCGCGAGAGTGGCATCACCGCGTTCTTCACCCGCAGCTCGGCGGCGAACATTCCGGTCAACCTGGAACTGAGCAAGCGTCTGGGTCTGCACGAAGACACCTATTCGGTCTCGATCCCGCTCGGCGCGACCATCAACATGGCCGGCGCGGCAATCACCATCACCGTGCTGACCCTGGCCGCCGTACACACACTGGGCATTGCCGTGGACATTCCGACCGCGATCCTGCTCAGCCTCGTCGCCGCGATCTGCGCCTGTGGCGCCTCGGGCGTGGCCGGCGGTTCGCTGCTGCTGATCCCGCTGGCGTGCAGCCTATTCGGCATCCCGAGCGAAATCGCCATGCAGGTGGTGGCGGTTGGTTTCATCATTGGTGTGCTGCAGGATTCGGCTGAAACCGCGCTGAACTCCTCTACCGACGTGCTGTTTACCGCTGCGGCTTGCTTGGGCGAAGAAGCGAAAGCCCAACGCACCGCATAACCGCCGTCCCGCACGGGAAATGAAAAAGCCCGCCAAGGCGCAAACCTTGGCGGGCTTTTTTGTTGCCGGGTGTTTTAGTACGCGCCCATGAAATCTCGTTTACCCACTTCAACACCGTTGTGACGCAGCAGCGCGTAAGTGGTGGTGACGTGGAAGAAGAACTGCGGCAGACCGTAGCTCAGCAGGTAAGCCTGGCCGCTGAAGCGCTTTTCTTTCGGGGTGCCCGGACGGGTAACGATCTCGATGCCTTCCTTGCCGTTGATCTGCTCGGGCTTGATCTCGCCGATGTAGGCCAGGACCTTGGCGATCAGCGCCTGCAGCTCGGCGAAGGTGGTTTCGGTGTCGTCATATTTCGGGATCTCGACTTCGGCCAGACGCGAAGAAACGCCCTTGGCGAAGTCGACGGCGATCTGTACCTGGCGCACCAGCGGGAACATGTCCGGGTACAGGCGCGCTTGCAGGAAGGCGTTCGGGTCGATGTTTTTCTCGGTGGCGTGGGCTTCAGCCTTTTTCAGGACATCGCTCAGGGCGTTGAGCATTTGTTGAAAAACCGGGACGGATGCGGCGTACAGGGAAATGGTCATGGCAGTCTCGTGTGGTGGCTGGGTGGAACGTGGAGGCGATTATAGCCATGCTTGATGACCACACGGCTTGCCTTTTGTTAGCCAAGGATTAGGCTAGGCGCCTTCGACTGCAGAGGGAACGCGCGATGACCACCGAACTTGAAACCATCACCGACGAACCACGGCTCAACGCCACGGAAATCCGCATTCTGGGTTCACTGATCGAAAAACAGGCCACCAGCCCGGAAACCTACCCGCTGACCCTCAACGCACTGGTGCTGGCCTGCAATCAGAAAACCAGCCGCGAACCGGTGATGAACCTGACGCAGGGCCAGGTCGGCCAGAGCCTGCGGGCGCTGGAGAGCCACGGTTACACCAAGCTTGTCATGGGCAGTCGCGCTGATCGCTGGGAGCACAAGATCGACAAGGCGCTGGAGTTGGTACCGGCCCAGGTGATTCTCACCGGGCTGATGTTTCTGCGCGGCCCGCAGACGGTCAACGAACTGCTGACCCGCAGCGGGCGCATGCATGATTTCGAAGATGCCGAACAAGTGGTGCATCAGCTTGAGCGCCTGATCGCGCGCGGGCTCGCGGTGTTGATCCCGCGTCAGGCCGGTCAGCGTGAAGACCGCTACACCCATGCACTGGGCGATCCGGCGGACATCGAGGCGATTCTGGCGGCGCGGCACAATCCCGGGGAACGCGCGAGCGGCGGTGTTTCGGTCGAGCGCATCGAGGAGCTGGAAGCACGGATCGCCGCGCTGGAAGAGCGCCTGGCCCGCCTCGAATAGCACCACAATCCCTTGTAGGCGTGAGCCTGCTCGCGATTGCGGTGGCTCATTCAAAAATTCATTGCCTGACAAGCCGCCATCGCGGGCAGGCTCACGCCTGCATGGGATCTACGGATTATTCGCCATCCCAGTAATCCACCCCATCCGCCAGCCGCGCCACGGCGACGAAGCCTGACGCATTGCCCTGGGCATCGACCTTGAAGTTGTCCATCACCGCGTATTTGTTGGAGTCCGGATACTCACAGATGTCCGGCTGTTGCTGGGTACTGACCGCCAGATAACGCAACTCGGCGTCACTGGTGTTGATGATCTGATGCGCCATTTCGGGGCCGCCCGGCGGACAGGCAATCACATCGCCCTCGCGGATCGGGAAGCGTTCGGAGCCCAGGCGCACTTCGCCCGCGCCCGCCACCACATAGAACATCTCTTCATTGACCCGATGACTGTGAAACGGACTGCCGCGCATGCCCGGCGGCAGTGCGTACAGCCGATAGCCCAGTTTCTGCGCGCCCAACTGCTGGCCGATGCGGGCCATGCGTTGCTGGTAACGAGCCGCGGTTTCGCCTTCGGGGGCGAGGGCTTCGGGTAAAGGTTCGAGTTCGACCTGGTGCAGGTTGAGGATGGGCGGATGCATGGGGAGCCTCGATCAGGTTTTTATGAGGGGGCAAGTCTTTGCTTGCTGATATCGCAGTATAGGTAACCCGATCTGAGACCGGGTTGCGGCCTTCGCGAGCAGGCTCGCTCCCACAGGGCCATGCATTTCATTGCAGGAGTGAGCCTGCTCGCGATGAGGCCAGTCCGGCAAACACGCAATCAACTACGTGCAAACGCCACCGCTGCCGCAAACTGCTCTTCAGTCGGTCGCACACCCGTGTATAGGACAAATTGCTCCAGCGCCTGGATCGCAATCACTTCCAACCCGGTAATGACCTTTTTGCCCTCAGCCCGGCCACGCACGATCAGCGGCGTTTCCGACGGAATCGCCACCACATCAAACACGGTGTCAGCCGCCTTGATCACTTCAGGCGCGAACGCCAGTTGCCCCGCCTCCGGCCCACCGTCCATGCCCACCGGCGTGACGTTGATCAGCATTTGCGGACGTTCTTCGCCCAGTTCCGCCTGCCAGCGATAACCCAGCGAATCCGCCAGTGCCCGGCCGGCGCGCTCATTGCGCGCCACGATCAAACCGTTTTTGTAGCCACCATCGCGCAAGGCGCTGGCCACCGCTTTGGCCATGCCGCCGCTGCCGCGCAGGGCGAACGTCGTACCTTGCGACACCGCGTGGGTTTCCAACAACTGCGCGATGGCAATGTAATCGGTGTTGTAGGCCTTGAGGTGGCCCTGGGTGTTGACGATGGTGTTGATCGACTGGATCGCCGCCGCCGACGCATCCAGTTCATCGACCAGCGCGATGCACGCTTCCTTGAACGGCATCGACACGCCGCAACCACGAATCCCCAGTGCGCGAATTCCGCCCACGGCACCCGACAGGTCCTGACTGCTGAACGCCTTGTAATAGAAATTCAGGCCCAACTGTTCATACAGATGGTTATGAAAGCGCAGACCGAAATTCCCCGGGCGCCCGGACAGGGACATGCACAGCTGGGTGTCTTTGTTGGGATTCATCTGCATGAAACTTCTCCTTCAAACGGACTTTCGGATGGACGGAGTTAGCCATTCCATCGGGTTCTGAACGATCATGAGCGCCTGTCTGCAACGGGCCGCGTGCCCCTTTGACCCACCGGTAAAGAAGCCGGTACAGACCTTACACAAAATTTACCCAGCGGCTGTGCTGATTTTCAGAATTTCGCTGTCATAGAAGTATCCCCGCGACAACTTTGGGCCTGGTGCAGGCCCGGACGCCGGGTCGAAGAACCGAGGAATTATCATGATTCGTAAACTCCCCATCGTGGCCTTGTTGATTGGTGCATTCGCTATCACAGGTCAGGCAGAAGCCCACGGCGGTGGCTGGCAGGGTCCGGCAGTATTTGGTGCGATTGTCGGCTCGGCCATCATCGGCTCGGCATTGATCAATCAGGACCGGCCGGTCTATGTGCAACAGCCTGTTTACGCTCAACCGGCACCGGTTTATGTGCAACAGCCGCCGCCACCGGTCTACTACCAGCCAGCCCCGGTTTACGTGCAACAACCGGTTTACGTGCCGGGCCCGGTTTACTACGGCCCACCACGCGGTTACTACGGCCACCCGCACTACTACGGTGGTCGCTGGTAACAGCAATACGAAGCCCCGCTTTATAGCGGGGCTTTTTTATGACCGTCGGTCGGGCAAAGTCTGAAAAAATCTTGTAAAGGTCGCTGTCGGGACAGTTTGAACCGTTAAAGTCGGCATGATGGACTTGACCGTTGGGGGCAAATCGCAAAACGGTCATTTATTTGTCATGACGGAACCGCAATCTGAATCCGTCCGTAAACAACAGGTTGATAACAACAAGGACGACTGTATGCCTACTCAAAACCCGCACCGCATCGTCGGCTTATGCACCTCAAGCAAGGTGTACAGCGCGCTGACCGAACTCAAGCACCTGGAAGGCCATCGCTGCGCCAAGTTTCTTTCGCTATTGGCCGAGAATCTGGTACACAAGGGCCTGCTCAATGAGCGCGAAGTGGTGCACATGCTTGATCAGGTTGTCGACTGAAACAGTCCTCACTGTTATCAATGACGACTATCGAAAGCGTTGATTGTCCCTGAGCGCAGCGAATCCATAAGGTAGCTCCATAGATTGATGGAGGTACTTTTCATGGCCCAGGTTCAAATCATGTCCGTTATCGGCAGCGCTGTTCCCGCCTCCCTCAGAGCGACGGGATTGCTCGCCTGCTGGTATCTGGTGCGCGACGGCGAGCCGATCAGTGGCCCGCTCACGTCGCTGCCGGCGGCGCAGGCCCTGTCGCAGAAAATCGTCAGCGCGCCGTTCCACGCTTAAGGCAACTGGACTTTCGGTTTGGTCTCGATGAACAGCGCCCAGCTGGACATGAACAGCGCCGCGATTAGCGGCCCGATCACGAAACCGTTGAGGCCGAACACCGCCAGGCCGCCGAGGGTCGAGATCAGAATCATGTAATCGGGCATGCGCGTGTCCTTGCCCACCAGAATCGGCCGTAGCACGTTGTCGACCAAGCCGATCACGAAGACCCCGAACAACCCCAGCACCACGCCCTGCCAGATCATCCCGCTGAGCAGGAAGTATACCGCCACCGGCGCCCAGACGATCCCCGCCCCCACTGCCGGCAGCAGCGACAGAAAGCCCATCAACACCGCCCACAGCAACGCGCTGGGGATATCGAGAAGCCAGAAAATCGCCCCGCCCAATGCGCCCTGAGTGACCGCCACCACCAGGTTGCCTTTCACGGTCGCGCGCACCACCCGATTGAATTTCAGCTGCAAGCGGCGCTTCTGGTGCTCCTCCAGCGGCACGGCGGTGCGGATCTTGCGCACCAGTTCGGCGCCATCGCGCAGAAAGAAAAACAGCAGGTACAGCATGATGCCGAAGCTGACCACGAACTCGAACGTGCCCTGGCCGAAACTGAACGCCTGAGTGGCCAGCACCTGGCTGCCCTGCATCGACGCCTTGACGATTTTCTCGCGCAGCCCGTTGAGTTCGCCCATGCCGAAGCGGTCGAGCAAGTGCTGAAAGTATGGCGGCAGGCTGTGTTTGAACTGTGCCAGATAGGCACCGATGTCCAGTTGGCCGCTTTCAATATTGTTGTACAGCGTCGCGCCTTCCTGGACCAACAACACGCTGAGGATGATCACCGGCAGAATCGCGATGATCAGGCAAATGCCCAGCGTGCATAAAGACGTCAGGTTGCGTTGCCAGCCGAATTTCTGCTGCAAACGGCGTTGCATCGGCGCAAACAGAATGCCGAGGATCACCGCCCAGAACACCGCGCCGTAGAAGGGCAACAGAATCCAGATGAAAGCGACCGTCACCAATAACAGCAACACGGTGAGGGATTTGAATTGCAGGGTTTTCTCGTTCATGTCCGATCCATGTCAGTCAGGCGTCTCGCACGCCCCGCAACTTAGTCCGCCGGGGCGCGCGCGAGTGCCATCTTTGTTCATGGAGCATAGTTGCCGAACGGCAAACGCCGTCAGCGCACTGGCAACTGCACAATCTGCTCGGTGCTGAGCACGTCGCCGAAGGTGTCTTCGACTTCTGCCAGTGCCGCCTTGTGCAGGGAGTCCTTGTCGATGGACACGCCGTTGATCCGGGTGATGGCGCGGGTCGCCGAGGCATCGGCGGCGACGATCACGTTGTAGCCCAATGGCGCGGCATCCCGTGCCGCACCCGCTACACAAGCGTGGGTCATCAGGCCGGAAATGATCAGCGTCTGGATGCCGGCTTTTTTCAACTGCTGGTCAAGGTCGGTACTGGCGAACACGCTGACGGTGCTCTTTTGCAGCACCACATCCCTGGCCCGTGGCTGCATGTCCTTGTGGAACTTTACCGTCTCGCCATCGATGGCGAACACCGCCGAACCCGCCGGCGCGACGTGCTGTACGTGATAAACCGGGATTTCGTGGCGGTCGGCGAAGGTGATCAGTTCACGGGTTTTCGCCAGGGCGGCAGCACCGTCCGGGATCGGCATCCTGCCGCTGAAGTATTCATTCTGGAAATCGATCACCAGCAGTGCCGATTTGCCGGCCGGCAAATGATCGACTGTTGTCGCGCCGGACATCGCCCGAATGGTCGGGTGGTTGTCGGCCATCGCTGCGGTGCTGGCCAACACACCGGAAAATGCACAAGCGGCAAGCCAACGACGAGTGAAGTTCTGCATGGGATGTTCCTGCTTCGGTTGAGTGGATGCGCCCATCTTAAGAAGCCTGCACTGCACCGAACACAGTGAAACCGGCACATGATCTGTGCTTGTTCTGCACAGATCAGCGCGACCCGCGCAAAGGTAGATCCAGATCAATACTCCACGATGGCAGCTGCACTACCCTGCCGCGCTTTTGCGACCGATGCCGCCATGATCCCCGACCTGCCCCTCGCCGCCCCGGAACTGCTTGCCCCCGCCGGCACCCTGAAGAACATGCGCTACGCCTTCGCCTACGGCGCCGATGCGGTCTACGCCGGGCAGCCGCGTTACAGCCTGCGGGTGCGCAACAACGAGTTCGACCACGCCAACCTCGCACTCGGCATTCGCGAAGCGCAGGCTCAGGGCAAGCGCTTCTACGTGGTGGTCAACATCGCCCCGCACAACGCCAAGCTGAAGACCTTCCTCAAGGACCTGGCGCCGGTAATCGAGATGGCGCCGGACGCGCTGATCATGTCCGACCCGGGGCTGATCATGCTGGTGCGCCGGCACTTTCCACAGATGCCGATCCACCTCTCGGTACAAGCCAATACGGTGAACTGGGCAAGCGTCGAGTTCTGGCAACACCAGGGACTGAGCCGGATCATCCTCTCGCGGGAATTGTCGCTGGAGGAAATCGGCGAAATCCGCGAGCAGGTGCCAGGCATGGAGCTGGAAGTGTTCGTTCATGGCGCGCTGTGCATGGCCTACTCCGGGCGCTGCCTGCTGTCGGGCTACATGAACAAGCGCGACGCCAATCAGGGCACCTGCACCAACGCCTGCCGCTGGAAATACTCGGCGCAGCAGGCCACGGAAAATCAGCTCGGCGAAATCGTGCAGACCTTCCAGCCCGAGCCGACGCTGGGCATCGGTGCACCGACCGATCAAGTGTTCCTGCTGCAGGAAGCCAATCGCCCGGACGAACTGATGCCCGCATTCGAGGATGAGCACGGCACTTACATCATGAACGCCAAGGATCTGCGCGCGGTGCAGCACGTCGAGCGCCTGGCCCGCATGGGCGTGCACTCGCTGAAGATCGAAGGCCGCACCAAGTCGCACTTCTATTGCGCGCGCACCACTCAGGTCTATCGCCGGGCGATCGACGATGCCGTGGCCGGGCGCGAGTTCGACCGCAGCCTGATGACCGATCTCGAGTCACTGGCGCAGCGCGGCTACACCGAAGGCTTCCTGCGCCGGCATGTGCATGACGAATACCAGAATTATCAGAACGGCAGCTCGGTGTCGGAGCGCCAGCAGTTCGTCGGCGAGTTGACCGGCGAGCGCCGCGACCGGCTGGCCGAGGTCAAGGTGAAGAACCGCTTTGCACTGGGTGATCACCTGGAGCTGATGACGCCCAAGGGCAATTTCCACTTCGATCTGCACCAGTTGCAGAGTGCCAAGGGCGAGGCCATCGAAGTCGCCCCGGGCGATGGGCACACGGTGTATCTGCCGATTCCGGATGCGGTGGATTTGCGCTTTGGATTGTTGATGCGCGATGTCACCGGCTCTCAGTCCTGAAACTCCTCGCGCAACATCGCTACAAATGCCTCACGCGCCGGGTGCACCCCGGCGTTTTCGTGCCAGTAGAACAGGTTTTCGATGGCCGTCAGCTCGGGGAATTCGTAGCCGACACACCCGGCCCCTTTGGCGTATTGCTCGTACACGCCTTTGGGCACCAGCGCGACCCCGGCGCCGGCACTCACGCAACCGACAATCGCCCCGTAACTCGCCAGGCTGACGATCGGCAGCGCCTGCCCCTGACGCAACAGCCAGTGCTCCAGTGCCGCCCGATATGGACAGCCCTGCGGCCACATGAACACGGTCTTGTCCTGCAGATCGTGGATGTCGCGCACCGTCCCGAATGACGTCGAGGCAATCAGCAACAGCTCCTCGCGGTACATCGGTGTGCGCTTGAGCTGCGAGCGCTCGACATCCACCGCAACGATGGCGCCGTCGAGGCGATGGCTGACGGTGTCGTCGAGCAACTGGCCCCAGGTGCCGGTGGTCAGTTCCAGCGCCACCTGCGGGTAGCGCTGATGAAATTTCGCCAACAGCCGAGGCAAACGCCCGGTGGCCGAAGACTCGATGGCGCCAATGCGCAGCGGGCCGGACGGTTCGGCAGCGGGATCAACTGCACGCTTGGCTTCGGCGGTCAGCGCCAGAATCTTCTCTGCATACGCCAGAAACGTCTGCCCCGCCGGGCTGATTCGCAGCCCGCGCCCTTCGCGCAGAAACAACGCGACACCCAGTTCCGCCTCCAGCGCCTTGATCCGCGCAGTAATGTTGGACGGCACGCAAAACAACTTTTCAGCGGCCCGGACAATGCTGCCCTCATCGGCCACGGACTTGAACATGCGGATCTGTGCCAGCTCCATACTCATCACTCAAAGTGAACATTGAGCACAGTATAAGTCAGTTGTGGCGAATGATTTCGCGCCCGGATACTCGGCGCATCAACCTCACTGGTGCGCTCATCATGTCGTCCCCCTCCCCTTTGAAAGTCGTTCTGGCCATGGTCTTCGTGGTCGCCTGCTGGGCCTATTCGCCGACCGGCATCCATCTCGGACTGCAAGCCTATGAACCCGGCCATCTGGCGTTGCTGCGGTTTCTCCTGGCATCGCTGTTCATGGCGCTGATCGCGGCGTTCAAGGGCATTCGCCTGCCGCAACGACGCGACGTGCCGCTGCTGTTCGCATTGGGGTTGTTCGCGGTCAGCCTGCATCACGTGGCGCTGAACATCGGCCAGCAAAGCGTCAGTGCCGGCGCCTCCAGCGTACTGGCGCAAACCAGCCCGCTGTTCAGTACGCTGCTGGCGCGCTACCTGTTCAAGGATCAGGTCAGTGCCTGGCGCTGGAGTTGTGTGCTGCTGGGGCTGATCGGCGTGGTGATCGTGGTCAGCGCCGATCGGGGCCTGGGGCGGATCGACGCGCATGGCTTGCTGATCCTGCTGGCAGCGCTGTCGTGGAGCATTTATTTCGCTCTGCAGAAACATCACGCGCGGCGTTATGACGGTTTTAGCCTTGCGTGTTACGCGGTGTGGTCGGGGACGCTGCTGTTGCTGATTTACCTGCCGGGGCTGAGTGACGCGGTGTTGAAGGCGCCGTTGCGGGTGCAGTGGGCAGTGCTGGCATTGGGGATATTTCCCAGTGCGCTGGCGTATCTGGCCTGGGGCTTTGTGCTCAAGCATGTGGATTTGAGCCGGGCGACGATGAGCCTGTACCTGATTCCGCCAACGGCGATGGCCTTTGCTTCGGTAGGTCTGGGCGAGCAGCCGTCGCTGATGGTGCTGGTAGGGGCTGCCGTGGTGTTGATCAGTGTGCTGGCGTTGAATCTGGAACGGCGGGTGGTGGTGCGACCGGTTGAAGTCTGATCGAGGATCTTTAGTGAGGCGAATGCGGTATTACAGCCAGCACTTTTGTCGACTGACACACCGCTTTCGCGAGCAGGCTCGCTCCCACAGGTGGGGGGGTGTATCAGGCGGAGATTTGTAGCAACCACTGTTTGAACGCGCTCATCGCCGCCGTTTCCGGCCGCGACTGCAATCGTGTCAGCCAATAGCTGCCGGTGGTGATTTCAATCGCGAACGGCTGGCGAATCAAGTCCGCCGCCAGTTGCCGGGCGAACATCAACGGCGGCGCCAGCGCCACCCCGCTGCCCTGCAGCGCGGCCTCCATCATTGCCAGCGATGAGTCGAACACAATGCTCTGTGGCGGCGCGGCGTGGGTCGCCAGGCCGGCAGCGTGAAACCACTCTGGCCATTCATCGGTGCGATAGGAGCGCAGCAGACGCTGTTGCAGCAGGTCTCCCGGCGTGTGCAGTTGCCGGGCGATTTCCGGTACGCACAGCACCGACAGCGGCGCCTCGATCAGTCGCGTTGCCTCAATGCCATGCCACGCCCCGGCGCCGAAACGAATCGCGTAATCCAGTCCTTCAGCAGCGACGTCGACCCGGTTGTTGTGGGTCGACAGGCGCAAATCGATCAGCGGGTGGGTTGCCTGAAAGTCCGCCAGCCGGGGCAACAACCAGCCGACCGCGAACGTCCCCACCGCCCCGACGGTCAACGTTTCGCGGTACTGTCCACCGGCCAGTCGTTCGAGCATCTGCGCAATGTGATCAAATGAAGTGGTCAGCACCGGCAGCAGGGTTTCGCCTTCACCGGTGAGCATCAACCCACGCGGCAGGCGCTTGAACAGGGTAACGTTGAGTTGCGCCTCGAGGCTTTTGACCTGATGGCTCACCGCCGCCTGGGTCACGCACAGCTCCACGGCAGCGCGGGTAAAGCTCAGATGCCGCGCCGAAGCTTCGAATGCGCGCAGTGCATTGAGCGGCAATTGCGGTCGAATCATGCCCAGTCCCAAATTTTTCTAATGGCTCATGCGAAAATTCATCGTTTGTCGATTGCCCCCGGACTGCCTAAATTGACGGCGCTGATCAGCCGCCCAACGGGAAAATCGCCCGCAGTGTAGCGGGATAACACCATCAACACTCATGGAGAGTGGTTCACTCATGTCCTTCATCACCCCGAGCAAAGTCATTTCCTGCAGCGCCTTCGGCCTTATTTTCGGCGCCACCGCGTGCATCGCCGCCACGCCCGGCGACGAGCAACTGCAAATCCTGGTGAAAAACACCGTGGCCCCGGTGATGCAGCAACAGCACATCCCCGGCCTGGCCGTGGCCATCACGATTAACGGCCAGGCGCATTACTTTAACTACGGCGTTGCCGCCAAGGACACCGGACAAGCGGTCAGTGAAAACACCCTGTTCGAAGTCGGCTCAGTGAGCAAGACCTACACCGCGACACTCGCCGGTTATGCCCAGGCCACTGGCAAACTGGACTTGGCGACCCAGGCCAGCCATCTCTGGCCGGACCTCAAGGGCAGCGCCTTCGACCACATCAGCGTGTTGCAACTGGGCACCTACACCGCTGGTGGCCTGCCGCTGCAATTCCCGGCCGAAGCGGATTCGACGGACAAGATGCTCGGTTACTACCAGCAGTGGAAACCGTTGTATCCGGCTGGCAGCCATCGCCTGTATTCCAACCCAAGCCTGGGCCTGTTCGGCTACCTGGCGGCGAAAAGCCTTGGCCAGCCGTTTGATCAGGCGATAGGCGAAACCCTGCTGCCAAAACTCGGCCTGCAACACACCTACCTGCAGGTGCCGGCGTCCGAAGAAAAACTCTACGCTCAGGGCTATGACAAGAACGACCAGCCGGTGCGTGTCAGCCCCGGCGCACTGGATGCCGAAGCCTATGGCATCAAGACCAGCGCGGCGGACCTGTTGCGTTACGTGCAGGCCAACCTGAAACCGGCCGGCCTTGAACAACCGCTGCAACACGCCATCGCCAATACCCACACCGGTTACTACACCGTCGGCGACATGACCCAGGGTCTTGGCTGGGAACGCTACCCCTACCCGATCAGCCTCGCACGGCTGCAAGCCGGCAACTCCACGGAAATGGCCATGGAGGCGCACAAGGTCACATGGCTGGCCTCACCACAGCCTGAACCGGCCAATGTGCTCTACAACAAAACCGGCGCCACCGGCGGTTTCGGTGCCTACGTGGCCTTCGTGCCGTCGAAAGACATCGGCATCGTGATTCTGGCGAACAAGAACTACCCGAATGCCGAGCGGGTGAAGATTGCGCATAGCATCTTCAGTGCACTGACTGACTAACGCTCAAAAGCAGCGAAAAAAATGGGCGACCTGCGCAGGTCGCCCATTTTTTGTTTCAGGTCGCGGGATCAGTCATCCGGCATTTCCGGTGGCTTGGCGGGTTTTGCGGGTTTCGCTGGTTTGGCCGACTTGGCGCCCTTGTCGCCTTTTTTGGCTGAAGGCTCAGCGGCAGCGGCGGCGGTTTCGGCCACGGTCGGTGCGCTGATGTCTTTCTCACTCGCCGGCAGCGCATCCACCGTGTCGAAGATTTTCTTCAGATCGACCGACTTCGCTTCATCGCCCGAGGCCGACAGCTTGGTCTCGCCGTCCTTGCCCAACAGGAACACTTTCGGATACGCCCCCGCGCCCAGCTTCAGCGAGCGCAGCAGGGCCATGGTGTCCTGCTGGCCGAGGTCCTTGCCGTCAAGCTGACCGGCCATATTGAGGATGGTGTAGACCTTGATGTTGCGATCGGTGACGCCCTTTTTGTTCGCCGGATCTTCCAGCGACTTTTTCAGGCCTACCCACACCGGATCGACGGTGCTGGAGGCGATGACGATCAGCGGTCTGGATCGGCCCATGTCCCCGGCGATGGGCGAATCGTTTTCTGCGGCGAACAAGGGGCCGGCAATCGCCAGCAAGAGTGTCAGGGTCAGTGACCTGATGAGCATGCGCATCTCCTTTTGATATCCACGCTCTAATGATTGCGCATCGTGGCGATTGTTCCGGGCATGCCCGGCAAATATGTTTCGCCTTGTCAGAAGCTTAGGACAGCCACGACATTGCGCAACATCATCGGCGTGATCGCAATGGGGATTTGATTACCTTTTATGAGCACAGTAGGGTGGCTGCTCTGCCGACGAAATGGAGTTCACCCGCATGCACATCGATTATCTGTGTGACCACCCACACCTGATTGAGGAACTGGCCGAGCTCAATTTCAAGGAGTGGGGCCAATTCCGCCCCGCAGACACCCTTGAGGCCCGGACCAATCGTATGCGCGCGGCTTGCGGCAAGGGCACGATCCCAAGCGTGGTGGTGGCCATTGAAGACGGCAGGTTGCTCGGTGGCGCACTGCTGATCGCCAGCGACATGAAGATCCGCCCGCAACTGACGCCGTGGCTGGCAGGGGTCTATGTGAAGGCTGAAGAGCGCGGACGTGGCGTCGCTTCGCAACTGGTCAACAGGATCGTCGATGAAGCCGCCGCACTTGGCGTCTCGCAGTTGTATCTGTACACCGACGCCGCGCAAGCGCTGTATGCACGCCTGGGTTGGGAGGTGGTCGAGGATCTGGTGTACGACGATCTGCCGGTGACGGTGATGAAGTTTGTCATCCAGCGTTGATCCTTTGACGAGGAGTCAGCCCAGCGCGGACTCCAGCATTGCAGCATCGACAAGGCGCCCGGCAATCCTGAGCTGTCCGTCCTCCAGGCTGACACTCAGCGTTAGCGCCGGGCCATCCCCCGGATACTTGCGCAGCACCAGATCAATGCCACTGGCCGTTTCGTCGGCCGTGGACAGCAGATCCCACAGGCTGTCACTCAGATCCAGCAGCACCCGCCCGCTCTGTTGATCGACCACGCGCGGCGCATACAGCCAATGGCTCATGCGCATTTCCCGGGGGGCGACGGTGATGGCCAGACGCTCGTTGCAATGCAGAGTGGTTTCGCTCATGGCAATCGATCAGAACGCCAGTTTGTAGCCGATCAACAGCAGCATGGTCGCCAGGCACGGGCGCAGCAATTCATCGGAAATGCGCCCGGTGAGGTGGCTGCCGAGCCAGATGCCCGGCAGCGAACCCACCAGCAGGAAACCCAGCACGCCCCAATCCATGTTGCCCATGCTGGCGTGGCCGAGGCCCGCGACCAGGGTCAATGGCACGGCATGGGCGATTTCGGTGCCGACCAGACGTCGGGTCGGCAGCAACGGATAAAGGATGAACAACGCCACGGTGCCCAGAGCGCCGGCACCGATCGAGGTCAGAGCAACCATGGTGCCAAGGATCAGACCGGTGATCACGGTCATCACGTTCAGGCGCACGCCACTCGGGTTGTAGTTGCCGCCAGCGCGTTTGTGGGCGAATGCCAGCAAGCGCTTCTTGAACAGAATCGCCAGCGCCGTGGCGAACAGCACGAAGCCCAGGGCTTGCTTGATGATCGCGTTCATCGCGTCGGGTGCAGTGTGCAGGGTGCTGAGGAACCACAGGGTCATGGCAACCGCCGGTACGCTGCCGAGGGTCAGCCAGCCGGTGATGGCCCAGTCGATGTTGTTGTTCTTTTTATGAACGAGCACGCCACTGGATTTGGTAATGGCCGCGTACAACAGGTCGGTGCCCACTGCGGTTGCCGGGTTGATGCCGAACCACAGCAGGATCGGCGTCATCAACGAACCGCCGCCGACTCCGGTCATACCGACAATAAAACCCACCACCAACCCGGCGATGACCAGGCCGAAATTTGCCAATTCCATTAAGACGTCCAGAAAAACGACAGGAAAAATCTGGCCCGCAGCATAGCGATTTTTCATATAACCACATATATCGATGCGGTCTATGGTTATGCCTTCCCGCTACACCCCCTATCCGCTGTGGGAGCGGGCTTGCTCGCGAAGGAGGTGTAGCAGTCGACGCATGAGTTGACTGACAAGCCGCTTTCGCGAGCAAGCCCGCTCCCACAGGGTGATGCGGTGCTTGGTAGATCAATGCACGCGCCGGCCCGGTTTGAAGCTGTGATGACGGTTGATCCACACCGTCGCCAGTGCGATCAGCGACAAAATCAGCAGCGCCCACGGAAACGACATCGCCCCCGAGCTGTCCAGCAGCAACCCACCGAACAAGCCACCGCCGGCAATCGCCACGTTCCAGGAGGTGGTGAGCATCGCCTGCACCACGTCCACATGCTCCCCGGCCGAGTCCGCCGCTGCCGTCAGCAGTAACGTCGCCGAGCCGCCGAACGACAGGCCCCACACGGCCATGCAGGCGTAGATCAGCCACGGCGACGGTGCCACCAGCGCCAGCACCAGTGCGGTCACGGCAAACACCGCGAGGCTGATCAGGGTCAGCCAGCGTAACCAGCGATCCACCAGCACGCCGATGATCCAGATTCCCACCAGCGAACACAGGCCGAACACCAGCAGCACCAGATCGACCCGCTCGGCCAGTCCGGCCTGCATCAGAAACGGTGCAATGTAGGTATAGAGAATGTTGTGCCCGAGCATCCAGGTCAGGACCACGAACAGCACCGGCCGCACGCCCGGCAGACGCAGCGATTGCAGCAACGGCAGGCGCTCGACGCTGGCCTGGCCCGGACGGTCCGGCACCGCAATGACGATCCACGCCGCCAGCACCAATGCCAGCGCCGACATGATCCCGAACGAAGCGCGCCAGCCGATCAGGTTGCCCAGCCAGGTTCCCGCCGGAGTGCCCAGCGACAGCGCCACCGGGGTGCCAAGCATGGCGATCGCCAGTGCTCGCCCCTGCTGATGCACCGGCACGATTCCCCGCGCGTAACCCGCCATGATCCCCCACGACAGCCCCGCCGCCATCCCGGCGAGGAACCGCGAGGCCAGCGTCAGGCCGTAGTGGCTGGAGAAGGTGGTTACCGTGTTGAACAACAGGAAACCACCAACCGTCATCAGCAGCACCCGCCGCCGTGGCCAGCCTCGGGTGGCCACGGTCAGCGGGATCGCCGCGACAATCGAGCCCAGCGCATACAGGGTCACCAGTTGCCCGGCGAGCACTTCGCTGACCCCAAGCCCTTCGCCGATTTGCGGCAGCAGTCCGGCTGGCAGCGTCTCAGTGAGGATGGCGATGAAGCCGGTCATGGCGAACGCCAGCAACGCCGCATACGGCAGTTTTTCGCTGCGGGCGGCGTGATCGATGCGGGTGAATTCGGTGCTTGCGGAGTCGGTCATGACAGGTGCAGCTCCCTTGGAGTCAAGATGACGGAAGATTGTATACAAACCATCCGGCCGCCACTCTACCCGACTCGGCTTACTGCACCGGCAAAAAATTCAGGAACAAAAGACTTTGCGCGTAATTCAGGCCAATGCGCCGGTAGCGCTCGTCGAGCATCTGCGTCAGCAAGTCGAGCCGCGCGACGATCTTGCCGAACTCGGTGGCAATACTGAGGTTACTGCCCTCCTCCGAGATTTCATTGGAGAACAGCAGCGGCTGACCTTCCTTGTTCTGCCGCTGGGACAGAATCCACGTGGCTTTCTCGATGTTGCGCGCCGCGTTGTGGACGAAGGTCGGGTTGATCGCATCGGTCATATAGAACTCGATGCGATTGCCGTGGGCGGTGACCAGCATGCTGCCGATGGCATAGATGAACGCGCCGACCCGGTCACCGAGAAATTGCGGACTCATCGCGTAACTGAGCGCCGCCAGATCCTTGCGCCCGCCCAGCACTGGCAACGGTTGCTGCTGTTCGACCGCCAGGCGTACCTGTTTCACGGCGGTGTTGATGTCGAGGAAACCCGACTTGCGCAGTTCTTCCGGATTGCGCAAATACAGTTTGCCCATCAACCGGTAAAGGCTGTTGAGGTTGTCGCGCATCGCCAATGTGGCCATGCGGTCGACACTGGTCTGCAGGAATTCCTGCGGCTGCCCCTCACGTATCTGAGCGATGAAACCGTTGCCGTCCTGGTGGCTGCAACCGCTGAACAACAACGACAACAGGCACACCAGCAGCAGGCACGGGCGGCGAACAACAGCAGCGATCAGGTCACAAACACTCGGCATGAATTCTCGAACGGGCACATTCCTGCGCGGCGGGCGTCGCCGCATCCTGGCCATGGATAGAGCCGGTAATTGCGAAAAAGTGCAGTGGCGGGTTGGCTCAGTCGATTTTTGGCGAACGAACGCCAAGCAAATTAGTCAGTCTTTATTGTTGATATAATCGATTAACCCGCTATAAATTTTTACCTGACAACCATTTAGTCCGACTAATTTCGACATCCATCCATTCGATTTTACCGATGGAACGTCGCGCTCGAAAACAACAACAAAAAGGAAGGTCAACCATGCATCATTCCCGTCACCTGCTTTGCGGTATAGGACTGTCCCTGATGATCGCCACTGCCAGCGCCCACGCCAGCGGCCTGACTGCTGAACACAAAACCTTCGGCAAAACCAATGACGGCACGCCTGTCGAGCAGTACGTCCTGCGCAACAGCCACGGCATGCAGGCGACTGTCATTACCTACGGCGCGACCCTGCAATCGCTGCTGGTACCGGACAAACACGGCAAGTCTGCCGATGTGGTGCTGGGCTTCGACGATGTTCAGGGCTACCAAAAGGGCACGGCGTATTTCGGTGCGACCATCGGCCGTTTCGGCAATCGCCTGGCCGACGGCACGTTCGAACTCGATGGCAAGCGCTATCAGGTGCCGCAGAACGACAAATCCAACGCCTTGCACGGCGGCACGCTGGGTTTTGATAAAAAGGTCTGGAAAGCCGAGCCGGTCAAAGACAAGGATTCAGTCGGTGTGACCCTGACCTACCTGTCGGCGGACGGTGAAATGGGCTTCCCCGGCAACCTCACTACGCAAGTGACCTATCGCCTGACCGACAGCAACGAACTGCGCATCGACTACAAGGCCAGCACCGATAAACCGACGGTGCTGAACCTGACCAACCACAGCTACTTCAACCTCGCCGGTGCCGGCAATGGCGACGTGCTGAAACAGCTCGCCACCCTGCACGCCAGCCGTTACACGCCCGTGACCGGCAAACTGATCCCGACCGGAGAACTGGCCCCCGTGGCTGGCACGCCGATGGATTTCACCCGGCCCACCGCCATCGGCGCGCACATCAAGGCCGATCACCCGCAGCTGAAATTCGCCGAACCGAAACAGGGCGGCTTTGATTTCAACTGGGTGCTGGATACCAACGGTGAGGTGAGCAAGCTTGCCGCCGAGGTCAGCGATCCGCAATCCGGGCGCCATTTGCAGTTGTTCACCAGCGAGCCGGGCGTGCAGTTCTACACCAGCAACTTCCTCGATGGCACGGTCAAGGGCAAGGGTGGCAAGGTCTATCCGCACTGGGGCGCGTTTACCCTGGAGACCCAGCACTATCCGGATTCGCCGAATCAGCCGGATTTCCCAAGCACGCGTCTCGATCCGGGGCAGACTTACCACCACAGCGTGGTGTTGAAGTTTTCCGCGAAATAGCCTGCCTGACACCCGCCAAGGGTGAAGCGGGTTCCTGTGGCGAGGGGATTTATCCCCTCGCCACAACCCCGATCCACTTCCTTTCTGGAAGCCATTGGAACCCCTGCGCTATCCTGCTGCCCACCAAGGTATCGACCATCAGCACAGGAGGTTTGAATGCGTACTCTCGAGTTGGCAGGCGTGCAGGTTCCGGTCATCGGCCAGGGCACTTGGCGCATGGGCGAAGACCGCTCGGCGCACAAGCGTGAAGTAGCGGCGCTGCGCCAAGGCATCGAACTCGGCATGAGCTTCATCGACAGCGCAGAAATGTACGCCGAAGGCGGCGCCGAATCTGTCGTCGGCGAAGCCATCGCCGGCCTGCGCGACCAGGTGTTCCTGGTGAGCAAGGTCTATCCGCATAACGCCAGCCGCAAAGGCATCCCGCAAGCGTGCGAACGCAGCCTGCGCCGGCTCGATACCGATTACATCGACCTCTATCTGTTGCATTGGCGCGGCCAGTATCCACTGGAAGAAACCGTCGAAGCCTTCGAGCGTTTGCGCGCGGACGGCAAGATCGGCCGTTGGGGCGTGTCGAATTTCGACGTCGACGACCTACAAGAGCTGGCCTCCCCGGCCTGCGCGACCAATCAGGTGCTGTACAACCTGGAAGAGCGCGGCGTCGAATTCGATCTGCTGCCCTGGTGCCAACAGCAGCGCATGCCGCTGATGGCGTACTGCCAGATTGGCCAGGGCGGTGCGATGCTGGCTGAACCGGTGCTGAACAAGATTGCCGCTCGTCACAGCGTGACCCCGGCGCAGGTTTCGCTGGCGTGGATTCTGCGTCAGGATGGGGTGATTGCGATTCCCAAGGCTGTGCGGCCCGAACACGTGCAACTCAATGCACAAGCGGCGCAGTTGCAACTGGACGCCGGGGATCTGGCGGCGCTGGATCAGCTATTCAAAGCGCCACAACGCAAGCAGCGGCTGGCGATGGTCTGAGTCGCTGACCACTGGCGAGGGCTTCGGCATGAGAAGCACTGATCAGTACGACCCGTTCAACCTGCAGCGTTTCGTCCAGGCTCAGGACCCGGTCTTCGAGCGCGTCCAGCGGGAGCTCGACGAGGGGCGCAAGCGCAGCCACTGGATGTGGTTTGTGTTCCCGCAGTTCGCCGGGCTGGGTGGCAGCGAGATGTCCCGGCGCTTCGCCATTCAGTCTGCCGAGGAAGCCCGGGCCTATCTGGCCCACGACCTGCTCGGCGCGCGGCTGCGCATCTGCACGCAGCTGGTGCTGAACATCCGCCAGCGTTCGATTGCCGAGATTTTCGGTCACCCTGATGATCTGAAGTTCCACTCCTCGATGACCCTGTTTGCCCAGTTCAGCGCCGCCGACTGCCCGTTCACGCAGGCTCTGGAACGCTACTTCCACGGCATCCTCGACGAATGGACCCTGCAACTGCTGGACTCAAAACAGGCCCAGTTGCCCCCCGATCAGGGTTGAGAAATCGTCATCGACAAACGGCAGAATCGCATCCGCCACCGGTTGCAGCTGACGGCTGATGTAGTGGTCGTAATCGATCGCGGCACGGCGCACTTCCAGCGGTTCCGGCCCGGCCAGGGTGATGACGTAACTGATCCAGCCACCGTTCTGATACTGCCGCGGGCGACCGTGCTGCGCGTTGTAATCGTCGGCCAGCCGCGCCGCTCGAACATGCGGCGGCACGTTGCGTTCGTAGTCGTCGAGGGTACGGCGCAGGCGCTTGCGGTAAACCAGTCGATCATCGAATTCACCGGCGAGGGTCTTGCGCACGTAATCGCGCACGTAATCCTGATACGGCTTGCGCTGGAAGATTCGCTCGTAGAGTTCCTGCTGGAACTGCCGCGCCAGCAGCGACCAGTCGGTGCGCACGGTTTCCAGGCCCTTGTAGACCATTTCTTCGCTACCGTCGGCGCGGGTCACGAGCCCGGCATAGCGTTTCTTGCTGCCCTCTTCCGCGCCGCGAATGGTCGGCATCAGAAAGCGTTTGTAGTGGGTTTCGTACTGCAATTCGAGGGCGCTTTGCAGGCCGTACTCCTCGCGCACATGCTCGCGCCACCAGTCGTTGACGTGCCTGACCAGCGCCTGCCCGATCTGCGCTGCTTCTTCCTGTCCGTGCGGGCGACGCAGCCAGACGAAGGTCGAGTCGGTGTCGCCGTAGATCACCGCATGGCCCTGCTCTTCGATGAGTTTGCGCGTGCGCAGCATGATCTCGTGGCCGCGCAAGGTGATCGACGACGCCAGGCGCGTATCGAAAAACCGGCAACCACTGGAGCCGAGCACGCCGTAGAAGGCGTTCATGATGATCTTCAGCGCTTGCGACAGTGGCGCGTTGTGCTCGCGCTTGGCGGTCTCGCGGCCTTCGGCAACCCGCGCGACAATCGACGGCAGGCAATGCCGGGTGCGCGAGAACCGCGCACCGCGAAACCCCGGCACCGAATCGGCGTCGTCCGGGTGCTGCAGGCCTTCGATCAGCCCCACCGGGTCGATCAGAAAGGTGCGGATGATCGACGGGTACAGGCTTTTGTAATCGAGCACCAGCACCGACTCGTACAGCCCCGGCTGTGAATCCATGACGAAGCCGCCCGGGCTGGCCTGTGGCGGATTGGTGCCCAGGTTCGGCGCCACGAAGCCCTGACGGTGCATCAGCGGCATGTACAAATGGGTGAACGCCGCCACCGAGCCGCCGCTGCGATCGGCCGGCAGGCCGGTGACGCTGGCGCGTTCGAGCAGAAACGTCAGCAATTCGGTCTTGGCGAAGATCCGCGTGACCAGTTCGCAGTCCTTGAGGTTGTACTTGGCGAGCGCCGGTTTGTCCTCGGCAAACATGCGGTTGATTTCGTCCATGCGCTGGTACGGGTTGTCGATCGACTTGCCCTCGCCGAGCAGGGTCTGGGCGACATTTTCCAGGCTGAACGAAGGGAAGCTCCAGGTCGCCGAGCGCAAGGACTCGATGCCATCGATGATCAGCCGCCCCGCCGCCGAAGCAAAGAAATGCGTGCGGCTGCCGTGTTCGCGCCACTGCATTTGCTCACCGCCACGGCCGATTTTCAGCGGCACACCGAGGCGGCGCGCGTGCTCGTGGAGGATGCGCAAGTCGAACTGCACGACGTTCCAGCCGATGATCGCGTCAGGGTCGTGGCGGGCAAACCAGTCGTTGAGTTTCTTCAGGATGACGGTGCGCGAATCGCAGTACTCCAGTTCGAAGTCGACGATGCTCGGGTCACCGTTGGGCGCGCCGAGCATGTACACCTGGCGCTGGCCACAGCCCTCGAGAGCAATGGAATACAGCTCGCCGGTTTCAGTGGTTTCGATGTCCAGCGAGACCAGCCGCAGTCGAGGTCGGTACTTGGGATCAGGTTTGAGCTGGGCATTGAGCAAGACGCCGTCGGCATCAGGCGTACCGCCGAACAACACCGGTGCGGTGATGAAACGCTCCATCAGGTAGCGCTCCGGCGGGCGCACGTCGGCCTCGAAGACGTCGACGCCGGCGCGGCTGAGTGCGGTTTCCAGGCGCATCAACTGGCCGTGTTGCTGGCAATACAGGCCGAGCACCGGGCGATGTTCGAAATCCAGCAGGGCCAGCGGGCGCAGTTCGACGTTTTTCTCGTCGTGCAGCAGGCGCTCGGCCGCCTCACGCTGTGCGGCGGGGATAAACGCCACTGACGTCTGCGGCGCCAGGCGCACACGGCGCGGCCCGGCGTCGGTCGCCAGCCAGAACTCGACTTCGGTGCCGGCCGGGGTATCGCGCCAATGCCGGGTCAGGACGAAGCCCTGCTGTAAATCCACCACTGCGACCTCAGGAATTGAATCAGAGGGGCATTCTACGCTGCCCGTCCTGATACAGGGTTTCCCTGTTGACCTGACTCCTGTGGTGATGGGGCAAGAAAATTCGGCAAATGACGTTTTTTGCGTGCTATCTGCCGCTTTGCCACCTTGCCCTGCGCGCAAGGGTCTACGATGCTTGGAGAACAACGACAACACCTGAGTAACCGCCATGAAGACCGTCGCCCAACTGCTCAAGCTCAAAGATCAGAAAAATCAGGAAGTGCACCAGATCAAACCCGATCACATGGTGCTCGAAGCGCTGATGAAGATGGCCGAGAAAAACGTCGGGGCCTTGCTGGTGGTAGAAGACGACCAGGTAGTCGGCATCATCAGTGAGCGTGATTACGCGCGCAAACTGGTGCTGCATGGGCGCTCGTCGGTAGGCACGCCGGTGCGCGACATCATGGTTTCGCCGGTGATCACCGTGGACACCCATCAGACCGTCGACACCTGCCTGGGCATCATGTCCGACAAACGCCTGCGGCACTTGCCGGTGGTGCAGGATGGCAAGCTGATCGGCTTGCTGTCGATTGGCGACCTGGTGAAAGAAGCGATCGCCGAACAGGCGGAGCTGATCAAGCAGCTGGAGCAGTATATTCGCGGAGAATAGCCCCTCAGAATTCCCCCATACCCTGTGGGAGCGAGCCTGCTCGCGAAAGCGTCCTGTCAGTCGCAGCATTTTTGACTGACATAGCGCTTTCGCGAGCAGGCTCGCTCCCACATGGGCTTACAGGGTGTTCAGGACGGCCAATGCCGCGCAAACACCGGTGCGAGCACCGGGTGCCGGTCGATGCGCTGCAACCACGCATAAAACCCCGGGCGGGTCTGGCGCAGGTGTTCGCGACTGCCCGCCCAGCGCGTCACCACCGCCGCCAGCAGATCCAGCGCGCCAGGCGTCTCGTCGTCCAGGTACAGCTCGGCGGAAAACTGGTCGGCAAACACTTCCCAACTCCAGTGCAAGCGCTCACGGGCGCCGGCCATCAGGTTCTGCCGCGAGGCTTCGTCGGGCATCACCAGCCAGCGCTCGGGGTAATCGATGACACCGATGGCCGCATAGCAATTGCTGGCGATGTAGACCATGCCGCGAATCGCCTGATCGCGATCGACGGCCTTGGCCGGCAACAGACCAGACTCGGGAAAGCTCAGGCCCAGGTGAATCAGAATCGCCACACTCTCGGTGATCGCACTGCCGTCGGGCAATTGCAGGGTCGGTACCTGTTTCAGTGGATTGAGGCGCGACAGTGCCTCGGCCGCTTCGGTCGAGGCTTCGATATCGATGAAGCGATAGGCGATCTGGCACAACTCCAGTGCCGCTTCGATGGCCGCTGCGCCCGAGTTTCTGTGCCCATAGAGTTGATACATGACGCCTCCCTTTAACTTGTGTGCGCGGTCTTCAGGGTCAACTGTAGCTGCTTCGCCGCCAACGGCAGGGTCAGCCCTTGGCCATGCAACGCCTGTAACGCTCATCCACTCGTTTGGCGAACCATGCGGTGGTCAGTTTGCGGGTGATTTTCGGACTCTGCAGCACGATCCCCGGCAATATCGCACGGGGCAATGTCTTGCCTTCCGCTTGCTCGGCCAGCTCGAACACGCGTCGATAGAGCTTGGTTTCCTCGAATGCCAAAGTCTTGCCCTGCTCCAGTTGATCGCGAATGGTCGGGTTGCGCATGCCCAGCGACTTGCCGAGGGTGCGCACCGCCAGTTCGGTGCTGCCGGGCATGATCGAGTCGTAGCGGATCAGATCGCCATCCAGCGCCAGCGCAATGCCCGAGGCGCGGCTGACCGCGTTCTGAAACGCCGCATTGCGACTGGCGTACCAACCGGCATTGAAGTCGGCGAAACGGTACAGCGGTTCGCGGTAACTGACCGGGTAGCCGAGCAAATGGGCGATACCGAAATACATGCCACCACGGCGGGTAAACACTTCATGGCGGATCGTGCCACCGACCGGATACGGATACGCCTTGGCGTGTTGCTCGGCGAATTCGATGCTGACCTGCATTGGCCCGGCGGTGTGCACCGGGTTGAATCCGCCAAACAGCGTGCGACCCATCGGCACCATGCCGATGAAATCGTCGAAGATCGCGCTCAACTCTTTTTCGCTGCGCGCCGCGCTCAGGCGTTCGCTGTAAGTCTTGCCGGTGGGCGAACGCACCGCCAGGGCGGCGCTGACCAGCATCCCCGGGATGTGCGCCTTGCCGGCGCGGCGGTCGATTTCGTCGCGGGCGATCTTGCCCAGACCCGGCACGGTCGGGTCGACCTGAAAAGTCGATTCCTGCTCGGCTACGGCCAGCACCGAACAGAGGTTTTGCGTGGTCGGACTGATGTCCTGCGCGGCGAACGCGGCGTAGATATCAGTGGCCCAGCCTTGGCGGTCGGGCACTTTTGCCGGCATCAGCCGCACGATCTCGGCCTTCACTTCGGCGGGCGCGCGCGGTACCGCCTCTTGATTGCGCTGGCCGGCGCAACCGGCCAATACCAGCAGTGCGGCAAGGGTGATCAGTAATCGAGGGGGGTGCATAGCGCTCCTTGGCATGCGTTGAGCCGGGTTCACCATACGATCAAAGGTGTGTTGCAGGCTAGGACTGCAACCGCGCCAGCCCCGTTCCCTCGGCACAATCCGGATACAGGCAGACTCGATAAAAGAGTTTGCAAAACGTTACTGCGAACTCCTATCATTTGCGCCTGGAGTCGCATTTGCGCAAGGAGTTCCCCGCGCCGTTCAACATTTTCTCATCGGCGGCGCGCCGCCAGGTACGAAACATGCCCACTCCAGCTCGACCCGGTGTCCCTTTTCGCCCGACCCTTCTCGCCCTGCTGTGCTCCCTGAGCGTTACCGCCTACGCAGCCGATGAAAACGGCAAAGAGCTGGTCCTCGACAACGTCAACATCAATGCCCAGGCACCAACCCCCAACGCCCTGCCCCCGGCCTACTCCGGCGGTCAGGTAGCCCGTGGCGGCCAGCTCGGCGTGCTGGGCAATCAGGACATGATGGACGTGCCGTTCAGCGCCGCGTCGTACACCGAACAGCTGATTCAGGATCAACAGGCCGAAAACGTTGCCGACGTCCTGCTCAACGATGCATCGGTGCGCCAGGCTTCCGGTTTCTCCAACCAGGCGCAGGTGTTCATGATTCGCGGCCTGCCGCTCAATGGCGATGACATTTCCTATAACGGTCTGTACGGCGTGCTGCCACGGCAGATCATTTCCAGCGATGCGCTGGAGCGTGTGGAAGTATTCAAAGGCCCGAACGCCTTCATCAACGGCGTGACCCCGACCGGCTCGGGCATTGGCGGCGGCGTCAACCTGCAGCCCAAACGCGCCGGTGACGAGCCGCTGCGCCGCTACACCACCGACATCAACAGTGAAGGCCGCATCGGTCAACACTTCGACATTGGCCAGCGTTTCGGCGAAGACAACCGCTTCGGCGCACGGATCAACCTGTCTCAGCGCGAAGGCGATACCGGCATCGATCACGAAAACCAGCGCTCGAAACTGTTCGCCATCGGCCTAGACTACCGTGGCGACGCACTGCGCCTTTCCGGTGACTTCGCCTACCAGAAGGAACGCGTCAACGGTGGCCGCAACTCGGTCAACCTGGGTACCGCCACGCACATCCCGGACGCGCCATCGGCCGACACCAACTACGCGCCGAAGTGGGGCTACACCGACATCGAAGACACCTTCGGCATGCTGCGCGCCGAGTACGACCTGAACGACAACTGGACTGCATACGTCGCCGGCGGCGCCAAGCACACCCGCGAAGTCGGTCGTTACAACTCGACCACCCTGGTGGGCAACAGCGGCGCCTCGTTCACCACCGGCTCATTCATCCCCCACGATGAAGACAACACCAGTCTGATGGCCGGACTGAACGGCAAATTCACCATCGGCGCCGTCAGCCACAAGCTCAACTTCGGCCTGAGCGGTCTGTGGGCCGAACAGCGCAGCGCCTACGATTTCGACCTGACCAAGTACGCCAACAACATCTACCACCCGGTCGAGACCCCGTCGCCGGTCGGCAACTTTTCCGGCGGCGACGTCAGCGATCCGGGCATTGTCGGCAAGACCTTCAACCGCAGCCTCGCGCTCTCCGACACCCTCGGTTTCTTCGATGACCGTCTGCTGATCACCGCCGGCCTGCGTCGTCAGCAACTGGTGGTGCAAGGCTACAACTACGCCAGTTATGGCAGTGGCAGTCGCAAGTCGAGTTACGACGAATCGATCACCACACCGGTCTACGGCATCGTGTTCAAGCCGTGGGAGCATGTCTCGTTCTACGCCAACCACATCGAAGGCCTGGCCCAGGGCCCGACCTCGCCGACCAGCACCGGCGGTTTCAAAGTGACCAACGGCAACGAAGTCTATGCACCGGCACGTTCCAAGCAGACCGAGGCCGGGGTCAAGGTCGACATGGGCACTTACGGCGCGAGCCTGGGCGTCTATCGCATCGAGCAGCCAAGCGACGGTTACTGCGAAATCAACAGCGCCACCACCTGCACCTACGTGCGTGAGGGCGAGCAGATCAACAAAGGTGTGGAAATGAACGTGTTCGGCGAGCCGCTCAGCGGCCTGCGCCTGATCAGCGGCCTGACCCTGATGGACACCGAACTGCGCAACACCCAGAACGGCGCCAACGACGGCAACCGCGCGATCGGCGTGCCGAGCTTCCAGTTCAACGCCGGCGCCGACTGGGACGTGCCGGGCCTGCAAGGCGTGGCACTGAATGCGCGGATGCTGCGCACCGGCGGCCAGTACGCCGACGCGGCCAACAACCTCAGCCTGCCGACCTGGAACCGCTTCGACGCCGGTGCGCGTTACGCCTTCAAGGTTTCGCAGAAAGACGTGACGTTGCGTCTGGGCGTCGAGAATCTGGCCAACAAGAAATACTGGGAATCGGCTCAGGGCGGTTATCTGACCCAGGGTGAGCCACGGGTGGCGAAACTGTCGGGGACAATCGACTTCTAAGCCTCGCCGCACAATGAAAAGGCCCCGCAGCTTTACGGTTGCGGGGCCTTTTTGGCTTTTGTGGCGTCTGGAAAGACTTTTCGCGAACAGGCTCGCTCCCACATCGCGTTGCCGTACATCCTTCAGTGTGGAGCGCGCCTGCTCGCGATGACGGTCGGACTGGCCGCCCTGCCCTGCTGATCCATACTTGCTGCACAGCCACCAGAGGACAGGCCCATGAACCGCAGCGACGTACTGATCATCGGCGCCGGCCCGACCGGTCTGGTGCTGGCTCTGTGGCTGAGCAAACTGGGCGTGCGCGTGCGCATTCTCGACAAGACCTCCGCCCCCGGCACCACCTCGCGGGCGCTGGCGGTGCAGGCGCGGACCCTGGAGTTGTACCGGCAACTAGACCTGGCCGACACCGTGGTGCGCAACGGTTACAAGGTCGCGGCGGCGAACTTCTGGGTCAAGGGCAAGCCGGTCGCACAGTTGCCGCTCACGCGCATCGGCGAAGGCCTGACGCCCTACTCGTTCATTGAAATCTTCCCTCAGGACCAACACGAACGGTTGCTGCTCGAACGCCTCGAAGACTATGGCGTGGTGGTTGAGCGCAACACCGAACTTGAGAGTTTCGAAGAAACCGGTGACGGCCTCACGGCGCATCTGCGCTTGCCGGACGGGCGCCAGGAAGTTTGCCAGGCATGCTTTCTCGCGGGTTGCGACGGCGCGCGCTCGGTGGTGCGCAAAACCCTCGCCACCGGTTTTCCCGGCGGCACCTATCAGCAGATTTTCTACGTCGCGGATGTGCAAGCCAGCGGCCCGGCGCTCAATGGCGAACTGCACCTGGATCTGGACGAAGCGGATTTTCTTGCGGTATTTCCGCTGGCCGGCGAAGGCCGTGCGCGGCTGATCGGCACGGTACGCGACGAACGCGCCGACCACGCCGAAACCCTGCAATTTGCCGACGTCAGCAGCCGCGCCATCGAACACCTGAAAGTCCACATCGACGAGGTCAACTGGTTCTCCACCTACCGCGTGCATCACCGGGTGGCCGAGCACTTTCGCAGCGGACGGACGTTTCTGCTCGGCGATGCGGCGCACGTGCACAGCCCCGCTGGCGGCCAGGGCATGAACACCGGCATCGGCGATGCGATCAACCTGGCATGGAAACTCGCCGCCGTGCTCGACGGCAGCGCTACGACGAAACTGCTCGACACCTATGAAACCGAACGCATCGCCTTCGCCCGCCGACTGGTCTCGACCACTGACAAGGTGTTCACCTTCGTCACCGCCGAGGGGCGCATTGCCGATCTGCTGCGCACGCGCCTGGCGCCGTTTCTGATTCCGAAAATGGCCACCTTCGAGGCCAGTCGCGAGTTCCTGTTTCGCACCGTCTCGCAAGTCACCCTCAACTATCGCGGCATGCCGCTGAGCCAGGGCAGCGCCGGCCACGTGCACGGCGGTGACCGCTTGCCGTGGGCGCATGATGGTGAGGGCGATAACTATGAGCCGCTCCGGCAGCCCTGCTGGCAGGTGCATGTGTACGGCGACACCAGCGACGAGATGATTGCCTGGTGCAACGAACACCACCTGCCGCTGCACGTGTTCGACTGGCGTCCTGCGTTTGAAACGGCGGGGTTGGGACGTAACGGCTTCTACTTGCTGCGCCCGGACACCTATGTGGCGATTGCTGATAACAGCGCCGATCCGAAGGTGATCGAGCGGTATTTTCGCGATCACGGGATCCGGCCATTCTTTGCCGGCCCCTGACACAGCACAACGCCAATGTGGGAGCGGGCTTGCTCGCGAAGGCGATGTAGCAGCAACGAATAGATTGACTGACACGACGCCTTCGCGGGCAAGCCCGCCCCCACAGGGGGGGTGTGGTGTTTGTCAGATCCCCGCCAGCGCCAGATCCATCGCAAAGTAAGTGAAGATCAGGTCCGCACCCGCACGCTTGATCGCGCCCAGGCTTTCGCGCACCACGCGATCCTCGTCGATCGCTCCGGCCTGAGCGCCGAACTTGATCATCGCGTACTCGCCGCTGACCTGATACGCCGACAGCGGCAGGTTCGAGGCTTCACGAATGTCGCGGATGATGTCCAGGTACGCGCCGGCCGGTTTGACCATCAGCGCGTCGGCGCCTTCCTGCTCGTCGAGCAGCGACTCACGCAGGGCTTCGCGGCGATTCATCGGGTTCATCTGATAGCTTTTGCGATCGCCCTTGAGCGCGCTGCCACCGGCTTCGCGGAACGGACCATACAGCGCCGAGGCGAATTTGGTCGAGTAAGCCATGATCGCGGTCTGGGTGAACCCGGCCTCGTCCAGCGCGCGGCGAATCGCCTGCACCTGGCCGTCCATCGCCGCCGACGGCGCGATCACATCGGCACCGGCACGCGCCGCCGCCACGGCTTGCTTGCCGAGGTTGATCAGGGTCTGGTCGTTGTCGACTTCGTGGTGGTGCATCACGCCGCAGTGGCCGTGGTCGGTGTATTCACAGAAGCAGGTGTCGGACATCACGATCATCTCCGGCACCGCGTCCTTGGCAATGCGCGACATGCGCGAGACCAGGCCGTTTTCGCGCCAGGTGTCACTGCCGTTGGCATCCAGATGATGGGACACGCCGAAGGTCATCACCGACTTGATGCCGGCACGGGCATAGCGCTCGATTTCACTGGCCAGCTTGCGCTCGGGAATACGCATCACCCCCGGCATGCTCTTGATCGGCACGAAGTCGTCGATCTCTTCTTCGACGAAAATCGGCAGCACCAGATCATTCAGGGTGAACTCGGTTTCCTGGAACAGACTGCGCAGGCTCGCATTGCGGCGCAGACGGCGGGGACGTGCTTCGGGGAACTGGCTGGACATGGGGCTTTCCTGAAATCGGAAGATGAGACGAAAGTCGTAGGGGGCGAAGCTTATGCCTTCGTCGGGCGCAGGTACAAACCTGGATCAATCAAGAGTGCATTACCGGCTGCGCAATAATCCTTGCGTCACAGCACAAATCCCCTGTGGGAGCGGGCTTGCTCGCGAAGGCGGTGTATCAGCAACAAACGCGTTGCCTGACACGACGTCTTCGCGAGCAAGCCCGCTCCCACAGGGGGGGGAATGCGCAAATCAGGAAGGAATGGTCAGGCCCCGAATGACCGCCGGGCGCGCCAGAAAGCGCTCCAGCACCCGAGTGACGTTCGGGAAATTGCTGATGCCAACCAGATCCCCGGCCTCATAAAAGCCGATCAGGTTGCGCACCCACGGGAACGTGGCGATGTCGGCGATGGTGTAGCGCTCGCCCATGATCCAGTCACGGCCGTCCAGGCGTTTGTCGAGAACGTTGAGCAAGCGCCTGCTCTCCTCGACATAGCGATCACGCGGACGCTTGTCCTCGTAGTCCTTGCCGGCAAATTTGTTGAAAAAACCCAGCTGGCCGAACATCGGACCGATTCCGCCCATCTGGAACATCAGCCACTGAATCGTCTCGTAGCGCAGCGCGCCTTCCTGCGCCAGCAACTGGCCGCTCTTGTCGGCGAGGTAGATCAGGATCGCGCCGGATTCGAACAGCGGCAGCGGTTGGCCTTCGGGGCCGTGCGGGTCGAGGATCGCCGGGATCTTGTTGTTGGGGTTCAGCGACAGGAACTCGGGGGACAACTGGTCCTGCGTGTCGAAGCCCACGCGGTGCGGCTCGTACGGCAGGCCGATCTCCTCGAGCATGATCGAGACCTTGACACCATTGGGGGTCGGCAGGGAGTAGAGCTGAATCCAGTCAGGGTATTGCGCCGGCCATTTCCGGGTGATCGGGAACGCGGACAGATCAGTCATGGGAAGCATCCAGTCACAAATTAAAGGCCTGAGCATAATCCATGATCGGCCGCTCAAGCTCGGGTTCTTTACCGGACAGACACAGGCGGGACTTAAATCCGCAACATCCTGTGGTTAACCTCTGCCATCAGTCGCTCATCGTTGCCGTTAGAGTGCGGCGCTCTGGCGCGAATCGAACCAAACCGGCCTCAGGGGACTCTGAGCTATGCCTTTCGCAAGGGAAGCGCGACACACGACATGGACAACACCTGGTGCTGGGAGCCTGCGGTGTAAGGGTTTGTCAGCCTTAACCGAACACGCTGAAGAACCTTTTAATACATGACGAACCTTATGCGTTTCGCCAAACGCTTCAAACATCGTGCTTATGTGGCTCTGCCCGCCCTGCTGGCAGTCAGTGCGTTGCTCCTGTCGCTGGAATCGAGCCAGATTCGCGCCCAACCGGTGGACGGCACCCAGACCCTGGTCTTCCTGCGCCACGCGGAAAAACCCGCCGGCGGTCTCGGCCAGTTGAACTGCCAGGGCCTGAACCGGGCGATCGAGCTGTCGACCCTGCTGCCGGAAAAATTCGGCAAGGCCGATTACGTGTTCGCCGCCAACCCGACGCGCAATGTCGAGGAAGGTGAGCAGGACAACTCCTACAGCTATATCCGCCCCCTGATGACCATCAGCCCCGCCGCGATCAAGCTCGGCCTGCCGGTGAACATCGAGTTCTCGGCCAACGACACCAGCGACCTGGCGCGTGAATTGACCGAAGACAAGTACCACAACTCAACGATCTATACCGCGTGGTCGCACGGCTACCTGCCGGAGCTGATCAACAAGGTCGCGGGCAAGGCAGTCGGCGAAAAGCAGACCATCACCGACGACTGGGCGGCCGGCGACTTCGATTCGCTGTATGTGCTGACCCTGACCTGGCACAACGGCAAGGCCAGCTTGCAGAGCCACAGCTACAAGCAGGGGCTGGATAACGGCAAGGTCACCTGCCCGACTTGATTCCTGCGGTGCCTGTGCCGACCCTTTCGCGAGCAAGCCCGCTCCCACCCACAGGGGATGCCTGCCCCGTGAAGATCCAGTGTGGGAGCGGGCTTGCTCGCGAAGAGGGCCGCCCAGACACCCTCAAACCCGCTGATTCACCCGCTCACGCAGATACTCCAGCACCGCCCCCTGCTCCCCGGCAAACTCGATCCGTCCGCCCTTCTTCTCACGCTGGAACGCATACATCGGGTCGTAATACTCACGCAGTAGCCCTTCGATCCAGCCACGGTGCAAATCCACCGCCCCGCGACCTGCCTGCTCGGCCAGCGCGTCCTCCATCAAAAGCAGCAATCGCCGATGCCGCTCGCCACCAAGCCGCTTCTGCACATTGTTCAGGCTTTCCAGCAAACGCTCGGAAAACAAATCGAAGCCGTCTTCGCCATGCACTGTGGAAAACTCGGCTGAAAGGTCCACCACGTAATCACGCAGGATCCGCTCGACCCGATCCTCAAAACTGTCTTCCAGCCAGACCATCGGGTACTGCTGCATGCCCTGATACAGCGGCAACGGCAGCGCACAACTGCCGACCACTCGACTCTCGTCTTCCAGCACGAACTGCTCGATACCGGCATCGCGCTTCTTGAGGATGTCGATGGCCAGACGGTTTTCAAAATCGATGTTCGACGGTTGCCCGGTGGCGCGTTTGCCGAAACTGGAGCCCCGATGATTGGCGTGGCCTTCCAGATCCAGGCCGTTGCGCAACTGCACCAGCACCTCAGTCTTGCCGGTGCCGGTCATGCCACCCAACAACACGAAATCACACTGGGCGAGGCCCTGCTCAAGGGTGTCGATCAGAAAGTTACGCATGGCCTTGTAACCGCCGCCGACACGCGGATAGTCGATACCGGCCTCGTCGCGCAGCCACTGTTGAGTGATCTGCGAGCGCAAGCCGCCACGAAAACAATAGAGGTATCCATCAGGATGGGTCCGGGCGAAATCGGCCCAGGCCTGAATGCGCTCGGCCTTCACCGTGCCAGACACCAACTGCTGGCCCAGTTCGATGGCAGCCTGCTGGCCGTGCTGCTTGTAGCAGGTGCCAACCTTCTGCCGTTCGATGTCGTTCATCAGCGGCAGGTTGACCACACCGGGGAACGCGCCTTTGTGAAACTCGATCGGCGCACGGGCGTCCATCATCGGCCGGTCGTTGAGGAAAATGTCGCGGTAATCGGTGCAGTCGCGTGACATCAAATCACCTCGACTGCGTGGGTCTGTCGTTCGACCAGTTCGCCGATCGGCGCCAGGTTCAAGCCCAGTTCGGCGGCGACCGCGAGGAACTCGGCGTTGCCTTCAGGGGTGACCGCAATCAGCAGGCCGCCACTGGTCTGCGGGTCGCACAGCACGCGCTTGTGCAATTCCTGCAGACGGCCGAGCTTGCTTGAATAGCTGTCGAAGTTGCGCAAGGTGCCGCCGGGCACGCAGCCCTGTTCGAGGTAGTACTCGACGCTGTCCAGACGCGGCACATGGTTGTAGCCGATACGCGCAGTCAGGTGGCTGCCGTCGGCCATTTCCACCAGATGCCCGAGCAAGCCGAAACCGGTGACGTCGGTCATCGCAGTGACGCCGGCGAGTTTGCCGAAACGGCTGCCGGGTTTGTTCAGGGTGCACATCCAGTCGCGGGCCACGCCGACGTCATCGGGGCGCAGTTTGCCCTTCTTTTCGGCGGTGGTGAGGATGCCGATGCCCAGCGGTTTGGTCAGGTACAACAGGCAGCCGGCGGTCGCCGTGTCGTTGCGTTTCATGTGGCGTTTTTCGACCAGCCCGGTCACGGCCAGACCGAAGATCGGCTCCGGCGCATCGATCGAATGCCCACCGGCCAGCGGAATGCCGGCGGCGTCACACACGGCTCGACCGCCGCGAATCACTTCCCGCGCCACTTCCGGCGCCAGTACATTGACCGGCCAGCCAAGGATTGCGATCGCCATCAACGGATCGCCGCCCATCGCATAGATGTCGCTGATCGCGTTGGTCGCGGCTATCCGGCCGAAATCGAACGGGTCGTCGACAATTGGCATGAAGAAGTCAGTGGTCGATACCACACCGCGCTCGGCATCGATCTCGTACACCGCCGCGTCATCACGCGAAGCATTGCCGACCCACAGTTTCGGATCGAGGTTTTGCGCACCGCTACCGGCCAGAATCACTTCCAGCACCTGCGGGGAAATCTTGCAGCCACAACCGGCACCGTGGCTGTATTGGGTCAGACGAATCGGCTCGCTCATGGGAGAGTCTCTGGCAGGGAATGGGGCGAATTCTAGCAGAGCGCGAGCTGGCAGATTTTTGCGCTGAATGTCATGGCCCCTTCGCGAGCAAGCCCGCTCCCACAGGGGGAACGCATTCCAATGGTGGGAGCGGGCCTGCTCGCGAAAGCGATCGACCGGTCGCCACCACTTCATCGCCGGACCGATAAAAGCCGCTCTATTACGCCCGGCAAAAAAAAACCGCCCTTTCGGGCGGCTAAAGTACTTCGACCATGATTCAGAAGCTTTGACTGAAGCTGATGTTGAACGCGCTGTCGTTGTTGTCGCTCGACACCTGACCCGAGTAACCGATGCCCAGCTTGCCGGTCGGGGTGACCTGGAAGTCGATGCCGGCTTCGAGCAGTGCGCTGTCCTTGGCAATCGGCACACCTTGGGTGCTGAACGAGGCGCCGCCGTCGATGAAGGTCAGGTCGGCGTCAGGCTTGGTGTCGCCGTAGGCATGACGCCAGCCGATGGCCGCACGTGGCGTCAGTTGGCTGCCGTTGGCCAGGGTCACCAACTTGCCGATGCGCACACCGAGGGTCGAGTAGGTAATGTCCTGATCGGCGTCGGCCTTCAAGCGCCCCACTCCGCCTTTTTCCTTGGCGGTGTCGCTGTCGTAGTTGACGTAAGCCAGACCGGCGAACGGTTCGATGGCGACGCCTGCGGCGCTGATCGCGTAACCCACTTCACCAAACACCTGAGCACTGCGCGCGTCGTAATCGGCCTTCAGGCGATCGTTGTAGCTGCCGACGCTGACATCGCGTTTGGTTTCGATGCTGTGCCAGCTGTAAGCCGCGCCGAGACGCACGGCCAGTGCATCGAACTGCGAGTTCAGATAACCCGCCAGGTGGTAGCTGTCGACCTTCGCATCGGAGTTGCGATCATGTGCGTTGAGGTTGCTGCGGGTGTAGCCGGCCGCCATCCCGGCACGCCAGGTATCGTCCAGCGCCTTGTCGGTGCCGAGCATGAAACCGCCGAGGTTGCGATCGACTTTCGCCGTGTTGCTGTCGCCGCCCATGTCACCCCATGCACCGATGGCCCGAATCCAGCCGACCATTTCCCCGTGGCAACCGTTGCTGCTCAGTTGCGTATCGCTCGGTGCCAGGGTTCTGCGTGGGTCGTCCGAGGCGCTGCACGACGGCTGACGCATGCGGTCATTGACCGCTTCGCGGATGAAGCGCGAATCCTCAAGCATGGCGCTTGCGGTGCTGGCGTGGATTTCGCCAGACAGGCTGTCGAAGGCGTTACGCGCACCGGCCACACTGAGGTTGACGATCTGGTTCTGCAGCGCCGCGCCGGCCGCCCCGTTATTGGTCAGTGCCGTGGCGGCACCGCGCTGGTTGCCGGTGGCCGCGACGTCGGCGAACGAGTTGCCGTTGCGGCTCACGGCCAGGGTGACCGAATCGGCACCATAGACCAGCGAGCTGCTGAGGAACGCGTACTGCGGCAGATCGGCCGCACTGAAGGTGCCGGTCACGCCGCCACCCGCGGTGATCAGCGAGTAAGTGGTGTTGCCGGTGAACGGCGCAAGGCTGTTGACCACCAGACCGCCACCCAGCGCCGCCGTGCCACCCACTGCCAGTGGTGTGGCGGTTGGCGAACTGACCGTCAGCGCCAGCACACCGTCCGCCGCGTTGGTCAGGTTGCCGGCCACGCTCAAGGTGCCGTCGGCACCACCGGAAGCCACCACACCGTGGTTGACCACCGAACCGACGCTGCCATTACCGCTCAGGCCTGCGCCGTTGGCGACGGTGACCTGCCCGCCCAGCGAAGCCCGCGCTCCACGGCTGCCGACTTGCAGCGCGCCTTGATCGACGGACACGGTGCCGCTGAACGGTTGATTACCAGTAAGCAACAAGGTGCCAGTGCCGCGTTTGGCCAGCTCCCCGGTGCCGCTCAGGATGCCATTGAACTGGCCATTGGCATTTTGCTGGAACACCAGCGTAGCGTTGTCGGTGATGTTGCCTTGCAGACTGGTGGTGTTACCGATCAGCGTACCGCCGCTGACCGTGGTGCCACCGCTGTAGGTGTTGGCGCCAGTGAGAATCAGAGTACCGGCGTCAAGTTTCTCGATACCTCCGGTGCCGATCAGCGGCACATCGATTTCTGCGCTGCCCCCGGCATTGACCCGCACCGGCGCCAGGCTACCGCCGGCACCGTTGACCGGCGTCAACGTACCGCCAGCCCCCGGCACCAGGCTATAGCCGCTGGTGAGGAACTGCAGGCCGGTGAAGTTCTGATTGCCCAGCACGGTGACGGTGCCGGCCTGACCGCCGAACACGGCGAACTGACCATTGTTAGCCAACGCTTGAGTGCCGCTTGGATCGGTCCAGTTGGTCCCTGGCCCCCACACGCCACTGCCGCCGCCGATGCTGCCGTCAGGGTTGGTGGTGCCACCGTTCCAGAACTGCACTTCACCCGGTGTGCCCTGCACCAGCAGGTTGACCTGATTGGCAATCGCGGTTTGCAGGGTCAGGTTGGCTGCCGAGACCGGCAGGCTGCCGTAGACCAGACCGTTGTCGGTCAGGCTGCCGCCGTAGCGGAACAGTTGATAGACCCCGGTGCCGAAGCCGCCGGCGTTGCTGATGTTCAGCGTGCCGTCGAGGGTCAGGTTGCCGGCGACGTTGACCACCGTGGTGGAACTGGCGGCCGAGCCGAGACTGAAGTCCAGATTAGTGCCCGAGGACAATGTCAGCGCACCGACCGACAGCGGTGTGGCCGTGCCGCCACCGGTCAGCGTTGCACCGCTGGCCAGTTGCACGTTGCCGCCCAGTTGCCCGCTGCCACCGATTTTCGCGCCGCTGGCAACGCTGACGTTGGCGCTGTTGAGTACGCCATTGACGAGCAGGTTGCCAGCCTGCACCGAGGTGTTCCCGGTGAAGGTGTTATTGCCAGTCAGCAGCAACTGGCCGGTGCCGGTTTTGGTCAGCGTGCCGGCGCCGGTGAGGTTGCCGGTGTAGCTGCCATCGGCGTTCTGCGCGAAGGTCAACGCCGCGTTGTTGACGATGGCGCCTTGCAGGCTGCTGGTGTCGCCGGTAGTGCTGCCGCCGTTCAGCGTGGTGCCCCCGCTGTAAGTGTTGGCGCCGCTGAGCAGCAAGCTGCCGCTGCCGTTTTTCACCAGGCTGCCGGTGCCAGTGACAGCGCCAAGCAGCGTGGTGTTCTGGTTGCCGGCCAGGGTCAGTTGCGAGCCGAGGTTGATCGCGTTGGCCAGTTGCAGCGCCGAGGTGCTGTCGAGGGTGCCGTTGCCGGTCACGCTCAGTGCGCCGCTGCTGATTGCGCTGTTGTTACCCAGCACCAGCGTGCCGCCAGCGAGCTGAGTGCCGCCGCTATAGGTGTTGCTGCCGTTGAGGGTCAGGCTCGATGCGCCGGCCTTGATCAGGCTGCCTGCGCCGCTGACTACGCCGTCGAGGGTCAAGGCGTTGCTGCCGGCGACGCTCAGGCCGCCATTGAGCACCACATTGTTGGCGAGGCTGACCGCCGTGTTGCTGTCCAGTGCCGTGCCGGCCGCAGCCGTCAACACGCCGGTACCGAGCGCCGAGTTATTGCCGACGACGATCTTGCCGCCGTTGAGCGCGGTGCCGCCGGTGTAGCCGTTGGCGGCGTTGAGCACCAGCGTACCGGTGTCGTACTTGCCCAGGGTGCCGGCGCCGTTGAGCGCTACGCCGAGGGTCGCGGTGGCGTTCGGATCGACGCGCACCGTGGCGTTACCCAGCGAACCGTTGACCAGGTTCAGCGAACCCGCCGTGCCGTTCTGCAGGCTGTAGCCATCGGTGACGAACTGCATGCCGGTGATGGTTTGCGCGCCGTTGACGGTGACCGTGCCCGGCGTGCCCTGGAAAACCGCGAAGTTGTTGGTCCAGGCCTGATTGGTGGTGCCGTTGACGTCGGTCCAGTTGGTGGTGCCGGTGCCCCAGGTACCGCTGCCGCCATCGACCGAACCGTTGGCCACCAGTTGGTTGCCGTCCCAGAACTGCACGGTGACGCCCGGTGCGGTGACCAACAGGTTGATCTGGTTGGCCAGCGCGGTTTGCAGGGTCAGATCACCCGGGGTGACGCTGCCCGGCACCGTGCCGATCAGCATGCCGTTGTCGGTCAGGCCGCCGGTGTAGTTGATCAGGCGATACACGCCGCTGCCAAAACCACCGATGTCGCTGACGTTGAGGGTGCCGTCGAGGGTCAGATTACCGCCGACATTGACCAGCGCATTGCCGCCACCGGAGACCGGTGCACCGAGGCCGACATCGAAGTTCGAGTTGGCGTTGAACACCAGCGAATTCACCGACAGGGTGCTGCCAGTAGCACCGGCCAGATGACCACCATCAGCCACCGTAACGGCTCCGCCGAGCGAGCCGCTGCCACCCAGCGTGCCGCCGTTGTTGACTAGCACACTGGCGCTGTCCAGCGAGCCGTTGACGTTCAAGGTGCCAGCATTGACCGTAGTGTTGCCGGTCAGGCTGTTGATGCCGGTCAGCGTCAGCGTACCGGTGCCGAGTTTGTTCAACTCGCCGGTTCCGGTGAGCACGCCGTCGAAAATGCTGCTGGCGTTGTTACCGCCGATGCTCAGCGTGTTGCCGCCGCCGATCAGTGCGGTGCCGCTGCCGGTCAGGCTGGCAAGGCTGCCCGAACCGCCAAGGTTGAGAGTCGCCGCAGCGCCGAGATTGACTCCGGCGTTGCTGCCCAGTGCCGAGTTGCCCAGCGTGGTCAGGCTGCCAGACTGCACATCGAAGGTGCCGCTGAAAGTGTTGTTGCCGGACAGCGTCAGGTCGGCCAGACCGTTCTTGGTCAGGGTACCTGCCCCGGCGATCACGCCACCCAGGGTCAGGTTGTTGTTGCCCGCCACGCTGAGATTGGCATTGACGTTGAGGTTATTGGCCAGTACCAGAGGCGCCGTGGTGTCGAGGGTCGAAGCACCGGCCACGGTCAACGCGCCGGAGCCCAGGCCTGACGAGGTGCCGAGGGTCACGGTGCCGGCGTTCAGCGTGGTGCCGCCGCTGTAAGTGTTGATGCCGTTGAGGGTCAGGTTGGAGGCGCCGTTCTTGATCAGGCCGCCCGCGCCGCTGACGACGCCGCTGAGGGCTACGTCGCTGGTGCCGGTGTTGGTCAGGTTGGCGTTGAGTACCACGTTGTTGCCGAGGGACACCGCACTGTTGCTGTCCAGTGCCGAGGCACCGGCCACGGTCAGGTTGCCCAGGCCGAGGGCGCCGTTGCTGCCGGCGGTCAGGGTGCCGGCATTGAGGGTCACGCCGCCGAGGAAGTTGTTGGCCCCGGACAGGATCAGGTTGGCCGCGCCGTTCTTGGTCAGGCTGCCGGCGCCGTTGATGGCGCCGCTGAGTGTCAGGTCGTTGCTGCCGACGATGCCGAGGTTGCCCGCCAAGTTGATCGCATTACCCGCCGTAAAGGCGCCGTTGGCATCCAGTGTGGTGCCATTCGCCGCGTTTAGGGTGGCCGAGCCCAGCGCGCTGTTCGACGCCAGAATCAGACCGCCCGCGTTCAGTGCCACCGGCCCGAGGAAGGCGTTGTTGCCGCCGAGGGTCAGGTTGGCCGAACCGTTCTTGATCAAGCCGCCTGTGCCGGAAATGACACCGTTGAGGGTCAGCGCATTGCTGCCGAGTACGGTGAGGTTGCCGTTGAGCGTGGCCGCGTTGGCCAGTGTCACGGCGGTGTTGCTGTCCAGTTGCGTACCGGCATTGGCGATCAACGCGCCAGTGCCCAGCGCGGTATTGCTGCCGACCACCAGCGTGCCGCCATCCAGTTGGGTGCCTCCGGTGTAGGTGTTGGCCCCGTTGAGCACCAGAGTACCGGCGTCGAGTTTGTTGAGAATGCCGCTGCCGTCGATGTTCACGCCGACGGTGGCGGTCACGCCCGGATCAACGCGCAGCGCCGTGGTTCCGCCGCTGCCGTTGACCGCAGTCAGCAGCCCCGCCGTGCCGTTCACCACGTTGTAGCCATCGGTGAGGAATTGCATGCCGGTGAACAGTTGCGTGCCGTTGACCGACACCGTGCCCGCCGTGCCCTGGAACACTGCGAAGTCGCCGGCCCAGGTCTGGTTCAGCGTGCCGTTGGAGTTGGTCCAGTTGGTGCCGCCGGCATTCCACGTGCCAGTGCCGCCATCCACCGTACCGTTGGGGATGGTCTGGCTGCCGTCCCAGAAACGCAGGTTGGTATTCGGCGCCGACACGATCAGGTTGACCTGATTACCCAGGGTCTGCACGAGTATGTCGCCGAGGCCGTAACCCACCGGCACACCGGCCACGGTCAGGCCGTTGTCGGTCAGCGCGCCGATGTAGTTGAACAGGCGGTAGACACCGACACCGAACCCGCCGGCATCGGTGACATTGAGATTGCCGTCGAGGGTCAGGTTGCCGCCGATGTTCATCAGCGAGCTGGTCGATGGCGTTGCAAGGCTCGCGTCCACATTACTGTTGGCGGTGAGGATCAGCGACGAGGTGGACAAGGTATTGCCCGAGGACAACGCCAGATGACCGCCGCTGTTGATGGTGATGAAACCAAGCGCCGAACCGGTGCCTGTGAGGGTGGCGCCGTTGTTGATGTTGAGCTGGGTGCTGGCCAGCGAACCAGTGAGATTCAGCGTACCGCCGTTAACGTTGGTATTGCCGGTGATGCCGCTGTTGCCGGTGAGGTTCAACGTCCCGGTACCGACTTTGGTCAGGGCACCGCTGCCACCGAGGTCGCCGTCGAAGGTGCTGGTATTGCTCACACCGCCGATGGTCAGAGTATTACCGCCGGCGATCTGCACACTGCCGCTGCCGCTCAGCCCGTCGAGGCTGGCGCTGCTGTTGAGATAGAGATTGGCACCGGCGCTGATGTTGGCGCCGGAGGTGTTGCCCAGCGCCCCGCTGCTCACGGTGGTGACGCTGCCGGAGGCGATGTTCAGCGCGCCGGTGAAGGTGTTGTTGCCGCTGAGCGTCAGATCGCCAAAGCCATCCTTGGTCAGGCTGCCGGCGCCATCAATCACACCGCTGAGGTTCAGGGTGTTGCTGCCGGCCAGGGTCAGGCCGGCGTTGAGGGTGATGTTGTTGCCGACGGTCATGCCGGTGCTGGTATCCAGCGTCGAAGCACCGCCGACGGTCAGGCCGCCACTGCCCAGTGCAGCGGCCGAGCCCAGTGTCAGCGTACCGGCATTGAGCGTGGTGCCGCCACTGTAGGTGTTGGTGCCGTTGACGGTCAGGTTGGCCGCGCCGTTCTTGATCAACTGACCGGCGCCGCTGATCACGCCGCCGAGGGTCAGGTCTTGGGTGCCGCCGACGCCAAGTGCCGCATTGAGCACGACTGCGTTAGCCAGACTGGCCAGCGGCGAACTGCTGTCGAGCGTTGCCGCACCGCCAACCGTCAAGGCACCGGTGCCCAGCGCCGAACTGTTGCCGACGGTTACCGTACCGGCGTTGAGTGTGGTGCCGCCGATGTAGGTGTTGGTGCCGTTGAGGTTCAGGTTGGCCGCACCGTTTTTCACCAGGCTGCCAGCTCCGGCGACGGTGCCGGTAAGGGTCAGATCCGCACTGCCACCGACATTGAGCGCACCAGCGAGGTTGACCTGATTGCCCAGAGTAACGGCAGTGTTGGTATCCAGCGTGGTGCCGGCCGCCGCGTTCAATGCACCGCTGCCCAGCGCGGTGTTGCTGCCGACGATCAATTTGCCGACGTTCAACGCGGTGTTGCCGAAGTAAGTGTTGGCGCCGTTGAGAATCAGGTCGGCGGGGCCGCTTTTGGTCAAGCCACCGACACCGGAGACCACACCCGCGAGGGTCAGCGCGTTGCTGCCGCCGATGGTCACGTTGCCACCGAGATTGACGTTGTTGGCCAGGCTCGTCGCGGTGCTGGCGTCCAGCGTGGTGTTGTTGCCGGCGTTGAGCACGCCGGTGCCGAGGGCGGTGTTGGAGCCGACGATCAGTGTCCCGGCATTCAACGACGTAGCGCCGGTGTAGGTGTTGTTGCCGGTCAGGGTCAGGGTCGAGGCGCCGGTCTTGATCAGGTTGCTGCCACCACTGATCACGCCGCCGAGAGTCAGCGGGTTGGCGCCGCCGGCGGTGAGGTTGGAGTTCAACGCAATCGCGTTGTTCAGCGTCACGTTGGCGCTGCTGTTGAGTGTTGCGCCCGCACCACCGACGGTCAGCGTGCCGGTGCCGAGTGCCGCGCCGTTGCCAACGGTCAGGCTGCCGGCATTGAGCGCCGTGCCACCGGTGAAGGTATTGACGCCGTTCAGGGTCAGGTTGGCGGTGCCGTTCTTGATCAACTGACTGGCGCCGCTGAGCACGCCACCGAGGATCATGCCGTTGCTGCCGCCGATGGCCAGGTTGCCGTTGAGCGCGACGTTGTTGTTCAGGATGACCGAGGTGTTGCTGTCGAGGGTCGCGGCGTTGGCGACGGTCAGGCTACCGCTGCCCAGTGCCGCGGCATTGCCAACGGTCAGGGTGCCGGCATTGAGGGTGGCGCCACCGCTGAACGTGTTGGCACCGTTGAGAATCAGGTTGGCCGCGCCGTTCTTGGTCAAACCGCCGCTGCCGCTGACGACGCCACCGAGGGTCAGGTTGGCGTTGCCGGCGACGTTCAGATTGCCACCGAGGGCGACAGCGTTGCTCAGCGCCACAGCGGTGCTGGCGTCGAGGGTGGTATCCGCCGCCGTGGTCAGTGCGCCGGTGCCGAGCGCGGTGTTGGAGCCGACGATCAGCGTACCGGCATTGAGCGCAGTGCCGCCGGCAAACGTGTTGTTGCCGCTGAGGGTCAGGTTCGCGGTGCCGTTCTTGATCAGATTGCCGGCGCCGCTGATGACGCCGCTCAGGCCCAATGCCTGCGTGCCGCCAATGGTCAGATCCACCGCCAGCGCCACAGCGTTGGCCAGCGTCACCGCAGTCGTTGCATCCAGCGTAGTGCCAGCCGCTGCGTTCAACGCACCCGTGCCGAGGGCGGTGTTACTGCCTACCAGCAAAGTACCGCCATTGAGAGTAGTGGTGCCGCTGTTGGTGTTGTTGCCGGTCAGGGTCAGGCTGGCGCTGCCACTCTTGGTAATGCCGCCGGTGCCGGACAGGATGCCGGACAACGTCAGGGCGTTGCTGCCGAGCACGTTCAGCGCGCCAGTGATCCCGACGTTATTGGCCAGTGTCACGTTGGCGGTGCTGTCGAGGCTGGTGCCGTTGCTGGTGTTGAGTACGCCGGTACCCAATGCGTTGTTGTTGCCGACACGCAAGGTGCCGGCGCTCAGGGTGGTAATCCCGCTGAAACCGGTGTTGGCGCCGTTGAGGGTCAGACTGCCGCTGCCGGTTTTGGTCAGGTTGGCGGCGCCGCTGATCAACCCGCCAAGGGTCAGTGCACCGGTGCCGGTCGCGGTCAGGGTGCTGTTGAGGGTCAGCGCATTGCTCAGCGAAATCGGTCCCGACGTCGACAAGCTGGAAGAGCCGCCGATGGTAATGCCGCCAGTGCTGAATGCCGAGTTGTTACCCACCGCCACCACGCCACCGTTGAGAACGGTGTTGCCGGTGTAGGTGTTGATGCCGTTGAGGTTCAACTGGCCGCTACCAATCTTGGTCAGGCCGCCGCTGCCGGAGATGACTCCACTCAGGGTCGAGCCGTTGATGCCTTGCACGGTCAGGCCGCCGGCGCCGAGCGAGATCAGATTGCCGAGGTTCAGACCGGCGTTGCTGGCTTGAATGATCCCGCCGTTGGAAGTGATCACACCGCTGCCAAACGTGGCGTTGTTGTTGAACTGCGCAACACCGCCGTTGAGGGTGGTTGCGCCACTGACCAACGGCCCCTGCAAAGTCCAGGTGCCGCTGTTGAGGGTCAGGTTGTTGAAGTTGACGTAGGTCGAGCTGGACGCGGTGCCGGTGCCGGTGGTGCCGCCGCCGAGGCCGATCGGGTTTTGCAGGATCAGGCTGTTGGTACCGCTCGCACCACCATCGATGGTCCCGGTCGGAGCGAAAGTCAGGTTGACGCCGATCAGGCCACCGAGGCCGACGGTCACTTGCACGCCGTCACCGACGTTAACGCTCGAACCGGTGATCGCGTAGAAGGTGTTGGTACTGCCCGCGCCCATCGACACGCCGCCAGTGATGTTGCCGGCGTTGGTGAACGTGTTGCCCGCTACCGAAGTCTCGAACGCGATCCGGCCGTTGATCGTGCCACTGGCACTGTTGGTCATGTTGACTTGCGAACCGCCATAGATCCCGACCACTGGCGTATCGGCCAGGGTGATCCCGCCGACCGACAGTCCGGTCGAGGTAATCGTGCCGTCGTTGGTGATGGTCGTAGTACCCGACACCGAGTTGTTTACGGCAATCCCCAACCCATCGATGCTGGTCAGGTTGAGACCGAGCAACATGCCGGTACCGCGAATGAGCCCGGTGGTGTTGTTGACGATGCTCACCGTGCTGGTCGCGCCGGTGCCGATGAACGCGCCGCCACTGAGGATCGAGACCAGGCCGAGCAAGGCCGGATCGAGGGTGCCGGAGTTGTTCAGGTTGATATTGGCCCCGGTCAGGTTGATCACCTTGCCGCCAAGGGTCGCGTTCATCTGCGCGCCGTTGGCGACGTTGACCGTCAGGCCGCTGGTGGCGCTGCTGTAGTCATTGAGAAACAGCGGCAGGGTCGGAACACCCGTACACGTAATCGTCGAGCCCGCCGCCGAGCAGGTCGCGAGCGCCTGCTCGCTGACCCCGCCGAACAGAAGGCCGGCAACGCTCAGGTGCACAGCAAGGGAAAGAGGGGAAAAACGCGAAACGAGGGCGACACCGAACCTTGCTTCCACGGGCTACTCCTTGTCGTGGCCAATTTCTTCCTTGAAGGCGTGCAGCCGTGCTTATTCCACACGCGAATCAAGACTGCGACGGTCATCACAAAACCGTTGATTGGGGACAAAGCTAGTAGACGCCCCGCCATGGGGCACTGATTAAATGGTGTTAATACTTTAATACTAGGCCGTCTAAACCGAGGCTTTCGACCAGCAAACACAGGATTTTGACCTCATGGTGTCCCCCCGTGGGAGCGGGCTTGCTCGCGAAATCGGTGTAACGATGAAGCCCGTGTCAGCTGACCCGACGCCTTCGCGAGCAAGCCCGCTCCCACAGTGAAATAGCTGTATCTGGAAAACTGGTACGCCTTGTGCAAACGTTTGCTACCTGCCTATAACGGCTTTTTCGTAACAAAACCGTACAGACCCGCAGAACCCGGGCCTCGATCCGCAAAAAAGGACTTTGAATGCACGCCGCTTCCCCTCTTCGCGCCCCATTTGCGCGCACGTTTGCTGTTTCCTTGCTACTGACCGGCGTTACCGGAGTTCTCAGCCACAGCGCGCTGGCGCAGCCGGCCTTGCCCGAAGAATCTGCCCAGGGCGAAACCCTCAGCCCCGAAGCCAGTCCGCCGAAACAAGGCGCCTATCTGTCGGACTGGTACAACCAGGACCTGACGCTGATCGGCAGCAAGGACATCAGCTTCGGCCCGCAACCGGCCGACGATATCTACCTGGAATATGAATACTTCGGGCGCAAGGGGCCGTTCGAGCTGTACGGCTACGTCGACATTCCGAAGATCTTCAACATCGGCAACAGCCACGACAAAGGCGTGTGGGACCACGGCTCACCGGTGTTCATGGAGCACGAACCACGCATATCCATTGACTACCTCGCCGGCCGCAGTCTGGCCATCGGTCCGTTCAAGGAATGGTACGTGGCGTTCGACTGGATCTACGATCACGGCAGCCGTAAGGAGAATCGCGCCAACACGCTGTACAGCGGCTTGGGCACCGACATCGACACTCATTCGCGGGTCAACCTGTCGGCCAACCTGTACGGGCGCTACCAGTGGGAAAACTACGGCGCGAGCAATGAGTATTCGTGGGACGGTTACCGCGCGCAGCTCAAGTACATCGTACCCATCGACAAATTCAGCAACGGTGCCTCGCTGACCTACATCGGCTTCACCAACTTCGATTTTGGCTCGGACCTGCACAAGGACAACCCGGCGCGCACCGCCAATGCCACGGTGGCGACCAACGTGTTGCTGTACTCGTTCACCCACTTGCGCTTCACCCTGGTCGGCCGTTATTTCCACAACGGCGGCAACTGGGAGGACGGCAGCGAGCTGAACTTCGGCGATGGCAACTTCCGCGCACGCTCCAACGGGTGGGGTTACTACGCCGGCATCGGCTACCAGTTCTGAATTCAGGAGATTCTCATGCAAGCAATGACGCGTCTGACCCTGGCCGCTGCGGCCCTGCTCTCTTCCACCACATGGGCGGCTGAAGCGCCGATCCAGCCGAAAGTGGTGCTGATCACCATGTTCGCCCCCGAGGCACAGCACTGGATCGAGCGCCTTAACCTCAAGCAGGAAATCCGCGTGCCGGGGTTGTCCGCCGAATACCCGACCATCCGCTGCAACGCGCAGCAGGTGTGCCTGTTGACCACCGGCATGGGCCAGACCAACGCCGCCGCCTCGACCCTGGCATTGGCCCTGTCGCCGAAATTCGACCTGCGCAAAAGCTACTTCCTGATCGCCGGGATCGCCGGTATCAGCCCGAAACACGGGACCATCGGCACCGCCGCGTGGGCGCACTACCTGGTGGAATTCGGTACGCAATGGGAACTGGATTCGCGCGACGCGCCGTCGAACTGGCCGACCGGTTATATCGGCATCAACACCAAGGGCCCCAACGAAAAACCGCCGCTGGACTACAAGACCGAAGTCTTCGAACTCAACCCGACATTACAGGCGAAAGCCTTCGCCCTGAGCCACAAGGTCGAGCTGAGCGAAAGCAAGGAATCGGCGGCGTGGCGCCTGAAATACCCGTCTGCCCCGGCCAACCAGCCGCCAGTGGTTACCCGCTGCGATACGCTGGCGGGCAACACCTGGTACTCCGGCACACGCCTGAGCGAACGCGCCGAGGTCTGGACCCAACTGCTGACCGACAACAAAGGTGAATATTGCACCACGCAACAGGAAGACAACTCGACCTACGAGGCCTTGCTGCGCGCCAGCCGCGAAGGTCTGGTGGACGTGCAACGGCTGGCGGTAGTGCGTGCTGGCTCCGACTTCGACCGGCCCGCACCGGGCGGCAGCGAAGTGGATAACCTGCTCAAGTACGCCGATCAAGGCGGCTTCGTGCCGGCGCTGGAGAATCTCTATCGCACGGGTAATCCGCTGGTGCAGGACATCCTGAAAAACTGGTCGGCGTGGGAGAACGGCGTCCCGCAATCCTGAAACCTGTGCAGCAAAAAATGTGGGCGCAGGCTTGCGTTCTGACTGTGGGAGGGGGCTTGCTCCCGAAGGCGGTGGGTCAGGCGGTTTTTGGTTGAATGAAATACCGTTTTCGCGAGCAAGCCCGCTCCCACAGGGGGATGCGTTTCAAATCTGGGAGGGGGCTTGCTCCCGAAGGCGGTGGGTCAGGCGGTTTTTGGTTGAATGAAATACCGCTTTCGCGAGCAAGCCCGCTCCCACAGGGGCATGCGTTTCAAATGTGGGAGGGGGCTTGCTCCCGAAGGCGGTGGGTCAGGCAGTCTTTGGTTGAATGGCGAGCCGCTTTCGCGAGCAAGCCCGCTCCCACAGTTGTTTTGCGGCGTTAAGGGATAAGGATAATCTTGTCGCCACTGCCCTGATTCACCTCGGCATAGCGCTGCAACCCCTCCGCCAATGGCACCTCGAGCAAACCCTGCGGCAATGGCAGCCGATCCTCATCGAAGAACCGCCCGAACTGCTCCAGCATCGCCGCGCAAGCTTGCACGCCATACAGCAGCGAGTTGATCCCGACCACCGAACCGCCCTTGCGGTACAGCGCCAGCGCCGGCAACTGCACATGGCCGTCGACCGGGGCCGCGATAATCGCGATACGACCGAACGGTGCCAGCGCCGCCACCGAGGCCGGCAGCCAGAAACCGGTGGTGTCGAAGATCACATCGGCGCCGCCGCTGTACACCGCGTGGACCTGTGCACCGAGGTCTTCGGGCTTATCCAGCTGAATCGTCTGAAAACCCTGTGCCTGCAAGTCCTTGACCTGCTCTGGCCGCCGCGCCGCCGCGAGTATCTGCGCCCCACGGACCTTGGCCAACGCCAACGCCGCCGTCGCCACCGCACCGCCACCGATCACCAGCAAACGGGTTTCAGCACTCACCAGGCTGCGTTCCAGCGCATCCCATGCCGTGGTGTACGGCACGCCGAGGCTGGCAGCCTGGGCGAAGCTCAGGTGCGACGGTTTATGCGCCACGCCGTTGGCCGGCAGCTTGACGAATTGCGCATGCGAGCCATCGGCGAAAAAGCCCAGTTCGCGCCCGGTGCCCCACACCTCCTGACCAAGTAAGGCCTGCGGCCCTGCAACCACGACGCCGGCGAAATCGCGCCCGGGAATCCGTGGCAATGTGGTGTAGGGGAAACGCCCGAGCACGTTCTTTACGTCGCTGGGGTTCAAACCGGCCGCCTTGATCTCGACCAGCACTTCGTCAGCGCCGGGCACCGGAGTGGCTACGTCGACCAAGCGCAGGGAGGACAGGTCGCCGGTTTTATCGAATTGCAGTGCTTTCATGAGGACATCCACCGAAGAGAGAAAGAAAAATTCACGAGAACCAGCCTGCGACCAGTTGCCGACCCAGCGGCCACAACTGCTCACCCGCGAGCATGCCGAGCAGCCCCACCAGGGCGATGGCCGGAGGTGCCGGCGAACGAAAATGCAGCGCGCCATAGAGCAGGCCGACACCCAGACCGATGGCCAGCGAAATCAGGTAGTTCATGGGGGAACTCCACCGCGTGAAAGGGATGGGCAGAGTCTAGGGAAGGATCGGCGGAGGCGCCGGCCAAGGACTTCTGAATTTCGGCCAAATCGGTTGAATTCGCCACACTCCAGTGTAGGAGCGAGCCTGCTCGCGAATGCGATATGCCTGTGAAGAATGAAGTCACTGACCCGGCGCTTTCGCGAGCAGGCTCGCTCCCACAGGGGTTGTGTTCAGGTGCTCATGAATTGCGAGGGTGCTACGCCCAGTTCCCGGCGGAACATGTCACTGAAACTGCTCGGCGAATAGCCCAGCTGCCGAGCGATCGCACTCACTGGCACGCCCTGAATCAACTCCGCCACGGCCGTCGCCAGTTGCACCTGCCGCCGCCATTCGGCGAAGCCCATACCGAGGCTGTCCTTGAACAACCGCGCCAGCGTACGCACACTGGCCCCGGCGTTTTCCGCGTGCTGCTCGAAAGGAATGTCCAGCGACGGCGCCGCCATCACCGCCTGACACAGGTTCATCAGGCGCCGGTCGGAATCGTCCGGCATTGCGATCTTCAATTGCGAGCGCCGGGCACGCTTGAGCTCCAGCAACGCCAGACCGACCAATGCGTCGTAATAGGCCGGCTCACCGCTGTCACCCTGCTCGACCAGCCCGACGATCAACTCACGCAGCAGCCCTGCAACCTCGATCACTTGCACCGTCGCATCCAGCGTCGCCGCCAGCGCCGGACGCAGGTAGATGTTGCGCATCTGCAAGTCCGAAACCACGCGAATCCCGTGCGGCACCCCGGGCGGCAACCACACCGCCCGTTGCGGCGGCACCACCAACGCTTCATGCGGGGTTTCGACCCACATCACCCCGCTCATCGCATACAGCAACTGACCCCAGACATGCTCGTGCGGCTCGATGAATAACCCACGCGGATAGGTACGCGCCAGCGGTTGCACCGGCACATCGGTATCACTCAGATCGGGAGGCGCAGCGAGGGCCATGGCGAGCATTCATTGGGGTTGGCGGAGCGGCCATGGTAACCAGTGCGCCGATGTGTCGCCAACGATAGATACCGTCGGACAATCCGAGTGAATTTTCCCGGCGCGCCGCGATCCTTCTAATACCACAGGGAGGAATACGGGCTTTATGAACAACGCAAAACTGTTTGTCATCGACTACACCCTTCACGGCACGCCCAAATCGTTCATTATCCGTTCGGACAAAATGGACAATGCCGAGGCGTGGCACTGGGCAAGCTGCGACGCCGGCGTGGGTCGCATCCCGCGTTTCGGCCGGGAAAAAGTGCAAAAGACCAGCAAACCGATGGCGGAAAAATTCGGCGTGGAAAATGTCACATGGCGACCGGCGAGCTAGACTCTCGCCAGGCAATGGGGACATTTGGGGGAATACACATGACCAGCATCTTCAGCCCGGCGCATCTGGATTACGGCCTTGACACCCTGTTCGGCCGCATCACCAAAAGCGTCGACTGTCGAGTGGGCCTGGAACCCGTCGAAGATGACCCATACTGCTTCGCCCTGCGCGTACCGGCACCGTTACCGGAAGACCTCGACCAGGCGAAAACCGTGGTGGTCAGGGTTGAAGGTCGACGGCTGCAAGGCACGGTACGTCATACCGAACGGCTGGATGATGAAAGCCTGAAACTGGAAGTGGAGCCTGATTAGGCTCCACTTTTTTTTGCATGTCGTCATTTGGGGTGGGCGCAATGGCAGCCCTTGCTTGAACACTCCTCGCCACCCTTGTGGTGGTGCGCGCAGGCTTCACAGCAGTAGTGTTTGCCGTGTACGGCGTAGGCGTGGTCGCCTTCCTTGATTGTGCATTTGCAGTTGGGGCAATCGCATTTTCTATCTGGCATGTGGGCGGACTCCTTTTTTGGTGGTTGTCTGCGGCTTGCCGGGGCAAGCCGTAAAGATCAGTGTAGGAGCTGCCGAAGGCTGCGAAATTTTGATCTGGATTTTTTCGAAGCAAGAGCAGTTCTGTTCTGCGTTTTACCTGCGGATTGGGGGGATATCCGTTTCTGCTGGCGATGAGGGTGAATATCCGTTGATTCGGGTGCTGCCGCTGGCGGCTTCGCTCTTACCGCGAGTCTCTTTTTCAAACGAAAAAAAGGAACCAAAAGGCTTTGCCTCCGGCGTACGGCACCTCGCTTAGGCTCAGCGTTCCCTCGCTACGGTGTCCATCCGAAGGGGCTTGAGATCAACAGCCACATCGAGAGCCAAAGGCATAGCAGATCAAAAGATCACAGCCTTCGGCAGTTCATGCATGGGATTGGGTGTATTCAGTTAGAGATTGGTTGGCGGGTAGGCCGTCTTCGCGAGCAAGCCCGCTCCCACAGTGGGAATGGGCGGGGTCAGTTGGAGATTGGTCGGCTGGTAGGCCGCCTTCGCGAGCAAGCCCGCTCCCACAGTGGGAATGGGCGGGGTCAGTTGGAGATTGGTCGGCGGGTAGGCCGCCTTCGCGAGCAAGCCCGCTCCCACAGTGGGAATGGGCGGGGTCAGTTGGAGATTGGTCGGCTGGTAGGCCGTCTTCGCGAGCGAGCCCGCTCCCACAGTGGGAATGGGCGGGGTCAGTTGGAGATTGGTTGGCGGGTAGGCCGTCTTCGCTGACAGGCCTGCTCCCACAATGGGGAATGGGGGTGTTCAGGTAGAGGATGGTCGGCTCGTAGGCCGCCATCGCGAGCGGGCTCCTGCAGTTTAGAGAGCGTGCCCGGCATGCGGCGAAGCCGCCCCACTCAAATGGCCGAGTGTCAGCTCGCCGAAAGCTCTTGATCTTGCCGTACCGGCCCCTTCGGCAGGCTGAGTGGAGGGGTTTATCCGGGGGGGGGGGAGCGCAGCGACCGTTTGGCGCAGCCAAACACATCGAGAGGAGGTGCAGCGAAGCAAACCGGAGGCGATGCCCCCGGATGAATCCCGCAACGAAGGAACCCGAGCCACGGCGAGGGCCGAACGCCGGGGCAAGCCTTTTTGGTTACTTTTGAGGCGTTTGTCAAAAGTGACCCGCCGTAAGGGCGGAACCCTGCTCAGCCCCCACCCAAAAAACGGATTTGCACCCAAAACTCAATCAGAACGACGAACACCGCTCCGGTACATAAAAACCAACGCCAACCCCAGACAAACCATCGCCAACACCCGAGACGACGAAAGCTCGATCGCCGGATTCCCCAACCAGCCAAAATTATCGATCAACATCCCCATCCCCAACTGCCCGACAATCACCGCAACAGTCGCCACCGCCGTCCCCACCACCGGCACCGCACCGACCATCACCATCATGTAAACCACCCCGAACAAAGCACCGCAGACCTGCCACTTCGGCACATCGAGCAAACTCACCGCATGCGCCGGCTCGAAAAACACAATCAACAACCCGGTCGTCACCGCGCCGACAAAAAACGTCAGCAGACTGCTGCGCAACACCCCGACGGTCTCACCCAGGCGTCCATTGATCGCCGCCTGCACACTCAACACCGCACCGGCCAACACCACCACCGCCAACAAAATAACCAGACTCATCTTCAACCCCGCGCAATCAAAACCAGTGCCACCACAATCAGGCCCAGCGCCAGCCAGCGCTCGGCATTGACCTTCTTGCGCGTCGCACCGAACCAGCCGAAATGGTCGATCAGCACACTCTTGCCCACCTGCCCCGAGAGAATCGCGATCATCGTCATCGCAATTCCGATATGTGGCGTCGCCAGGGTCAGCACCACCACATACATCGGTCCGAGAAAGCCGCCGATCAATTGCCAGCGCGGCAGATCGGTCAGCGCCGGGCCCTTCTGCGGCCCCGCGAACAGCAACAGCAGAAACAGGATCGCCGAGCCCACGCCGAAGATGCTCAAGGTCGCCCACAGATGCCCGACCTGAACCCCCAACGGCCCGAGCAGACCCGCCTCCACCGACAAGCCCATACCGGCCAGAATCACCAGCGGCAGCAACAACAGGCGCAACCCCGGCTTGCGCACCGGCGTCGCCACACTCACCTCATCCAACGTCTGCATAACCAAAACCTGTGCAAATAAACGATGGCGCGGATTATCGGCTGGCGACGCTGTGCGATAAATGGGAGCATCCGGACAACACTTTTGCGCAATCCGCACAGCAGGAAGACTCATGCACGGGCTCAATGAACTGGGATTCAAGACACTCAGGCTGTTTGTGGCGGTGCTCGACCACGGCAGCTTTTCCGAAGTCGCCCGCCGCGAGGGTGTTGCGCCCTCTTCGATTTCGCGGCAAATCCAGTTGATGGAGCAGGCGCTGAACCAGCAATTGCTCTACCGCCACACCCGCGCCGTGACGCCAACGGAAGCCGGGCGCATGCTCGGCCACCACGCGCGGCTGGTGCTGGTGCAATTGGAGGAAGCCGAGCAGGCGTTGCAGGAACAGCAAAGCGACCCCACCGGACTGGTGCGGATCAACGCGCCGGTGGTGTTCGGCCAACGGCATCTGACACCGTGGCTCGGACAGTTATGTGCGCGCTATCCGAAGCTGCAACTGGACATCCAGCAGACCGACCATTACGTCGACCCGCTGCAAGAAGGCGCCGACCTGCTGTTCCGCATCGGCCCGCTGCACGATTCGAGCATGCAGGCACGGATTCTCGCACCGCACCGCTTTCAGGTCGCGGCCAGCCCGGCGTATCTCAAGCAGCACGGCACACCACAACATCCCGACGAACTCGCGCAACACCAGTGCCTGGCCTACAAAGGTGCGACCGGCCAGCAGCGCTGGTTCTTCCGGCAGGATCAAGGCGATTGGACACCCTACTCGGTCAAAGGCCCGATCACCGGCAACCACGCCGACACCCTCACCCAGGCCGCCGAACAGGGTCTGGGGCTGGTGATGTTTCCGTCATGGCTGATTGGTGAAGCGGTACGCGAAGGCACGCTGGTGCCGGTGCTGGGGGAATATCAGGTGTCGAACAGCCTGGAGCCGCAGCAGATTGCCGTGCTGTGGCCGGGGAGCCGGCGGCTGTCGGTGAAGGTGCGCACGGTGATTGATTTCTTCATGGAATGCTTCGGCGAAATCCCCTACTGGGACAGACCCTGAGCCTTGCACAAAACCCAATGTGGGAGCGGGCTTGCTCGCGAAAGCGTCGTGTCCGTCAGCCATTCTGTATCTGACACAGCGCATTCGCGAGCACGCCCGCTCCCACAAAGTTTTTGCAGCAACCTTTAAATACGGAACTGGCCTACCAGTTTGCCCAATCGCTGGCCAAGTTCGGCCAAGCTGCGCGAGGTCTGCGCGCCCAACTGGGTCTCATCCGCCACGCTGTCCACCGCCACCGCAATCTGATGCACGCTGCGGTTGATCTCCTCGGCCACCGCCGTTTGTTCCTCGGCAGCACTGGCGATCTGCGCGTTCATCGAGTTGATGGTCGCGATCAGCTCCGCCATCGCATCCAGCGACGCCCCGGCCTGATTGGCCTGCGCCGAGGTGCCATCGCCCGCCTCGCTGGACCGACGCATCGCCTCGACCGCCGACTGCGTGCCCGCCTGCAAGCGATCGATCATGCCCTGAATTTCCTGGGTGCTGATCTGCGTGCGGCTGGCCAGTGCCCGCACTTCGTCCGCCACCACCGCAAAGCCGCGCCCGGCCTCCCCGGCACGCGCCGCTTCAATTGCAGCGTTCAGCGCCAGCAGGTTGGTCTGCTCGGCAATCGAGCGGATCACCCCGAGCACGCCGACAATCGACGACACATCCTGCTGCAGGCTGTCGAGTGACACGCCGCTGCTGCGAATGTCATCCACCAGCGCATGAATCTGTTTGATGCTGCCGGCCACCACGCGCTTGGCGCTCTGACCTTCTTCATCGGTCTGCTGTGCGGCGACGGCGGCATTCTGCGCGCTCTTGGCCACTTCCTGAGCGGCGGCAGACATCTCGTTGATCGCCGTGGCGACTTGATCGGTCTCGTGGCGCTGACGCTCCATCGCCTGATCAGAGCGCTGGGCCTGATCCGAGACCTGGGTCACCAGGCCAGTCAGTTGCGTGGTCATCTCGGTGATCTGCCGCACCAGGCCGTGGATCTTGTCGACGAAACGGTTGAACGAGCCAGCCAGTTCGCCGAGTTCGTCCTGGCTGGTGATGTTCAGCCGGCGCGTCAGGTCGCCCTCGCCCGCCGCGATGTCGTCGAGGTTGGCTTTCATCAGAGTCAGCGGCCGCAAAATGGCATTGGCCAGCAGCATCCCCGCTGCGGCGATCACCAACAGTACCAGCACCGCCACGCCGACGATGCTGAGGATCACGCCTTCCATCCGCTCCTGCACCTGGCCTTCGACCACCGCCACCTGCGCTTCAATGCCGTCGAGGTTGACCGACGTACCCACCGCCATGTCCCACTTCGCCAGGTACTCGGTGTAGCCGAGTTTCGGCACCAGCACGTTGGCGTTACCCGGCAACGGCGAGCTGTATTGCAGATAGTGGGTGCCGTCCTTCGCCACGCTCACCAGGCCGCGGTTGACGTAAACGCCATTGGGGTCGCGGTTGTCCTTGAAGCTTTTGCCCACGCCTTCAGGGTCGTTGGCCTTGAACAGGCGCACGGTCTCGGAGTCGTAGCCGAAGAAGTAGCCGTCCTTGCCGTAACGGATCCCCGACAGCAGCTTGATCGCCTGCGCCCGCGCCTCGTTGTCACCGGGGGCGGCTGCGTCATACAACGGCTTGATCGTGGTCATGGCCACGGCGACGTAACTTTGCAGCGTGGCCTTGGCGTCGGCGAGCAAACGCTCGCGGGTCTGCTCGACCTCGGTGTGCGCTTGTTGCTTGAGGATGAACAGCGTGGTCAGGCTGATGACCAGCGCAAAGAGCAACACCGGCAGGACGGCAAGCGACAGGACTTTGGCCTTGAGACTCAAGCGCATGGGGGGAGCTCACTCTTTTGGTTTTATTGGCGTGGTTAAAGGCGTTAACGGCACGCGCAAGCAAAAGTTGAGTCTGGAGATGCCTCGTATCCCTGTGGGAGCGGGCTTGCTCGCGAAGGCGTCGTGTCAGTCACCAATTGTGTTTCTGATACACCGCCTTCGCGAGCAAGCCCGCTCCCACAGTCTGGGATTTGTGGTGGTCAGAGGACCATCGCGGCCACCCAGCCGAACGCCAGCAACGGCAGGTTGTAATGCAGGAAGGTCGGGACCACGGTGTCCCAGATATGGTGATGCTGGCCGTCGATGTTCAGACCGGAGGTCGGCCCGAGGGTCGAATCCGAAGCCGGCGAACCAGCGTCGCCCAAGGCCCCGGCAGTGCCGACGATGCAGACGATCGCCAGCGGGCTGAAGCCCAGTTGCACGCACAGCGGCACGAAAATCGCCGCAAGGATCGGCACGGTGGAGAACGACGAACCGATGCCCATGGTCACCAGCAGCCCGACCAGCAACATCAACAGTGCGCCGACGCCCTTGCTGTGATTGATCCACGAAGCCGACGATTCGACCAGGGTCTGCACCTGCCCGGTGGCCTTCATCACTTCGGCGAACCCGGACGCGGCGATCATGATGAAGCCGATCATCGCCATCATCTTCATGCCTTCGGTGAACAGGTCATCGGTCTCGCGCCACTTGACGATGCCCGACACCGAGAAGATCAGAAAACCGACCAGCGCCCCGATAATCATCGAGTCCAGCAGCAGTTGCACAATGAACGCCGCTGCAATCGCCACACCGGCGATCATCAGGCTCAGCGGGTTGTACTGCACCGCCACCTGCTCGACCTGCTCGATTTTCGCCAGGTCGTAGACGCGCTTCTTGCGGTAACTGATGAATGCCATGGCCAGGCCGAACACCATGCCCAGCGCCGGAATGCCCATGGCGTGGGTGACGTTGATGCCACTGATGTCGACGCCACTGCGCGCGACGTTGGCCAGCAGGATTTCATTGAGGAAGATGTTGCCGAAACCCACCGGCAGGAACATGTACGGGGTGATCAGGCCGAAGGTCATGACGCAGGCGATCAGACGACGATCGAGTTGCAGCTTGGTCAGCACATATAAAAGCGGCGGCACCAGCAGCGGAATGAACGCAATGTGGATCGGCAGGATGTTCTGCGAGGCAATCGCCACCACCCAGAGCAGGCCGATCAGCAGCCATTTGACGCTGCCGCCACCGGTCGCGTGTTGCCGGTCAACCATCGCCAAGGCCTTGTCGGCCAGCGCATGAGCCAGACCGGACTTGGCAATCGCCACCGCGAAAGCGCCGAGCAGCGCGTAGGACAACGCCACGGTCGCCCCCCCGCCCAGGCCGCTGTTGAACGCCTTGAGCGTGGCGTCGATGCCCAGACCACCGGTCAGGCCACCGACCAGCGCACCGACGATCAGGGCGATCACCACGTGCACACGGGACAGGCTGAGGATCAGCATGATGCCGACCGCAGCAATCACTGCATTCATTTCACTACCTCAAAAAACACTGCGATGAAATCATCACCGCCAGACAGGATGAGTCCGCCCACGGAGCACCGGCGGATTTGCAAAGAGGGTCTTATTAGAAGGGCGCGCACTGTGCCGCAGAGTGACCGCAGTGTCAAAGCGAGCGAATGTAACAACCGATGAAGAACCCTGCAGGCGGAATTCGGCGACTGCGGCAATCGGTCATATTGCACTTGAACAATAAAGAAAGCCGAAACGCGGCCGTTACAGTGCAAAGTCTCAGATATTTATCGAATAAGGACGTCTCCATGTCGCTCAGACAACTTTCCATTCAATGGAAAATCACCCTGCTCGCCGGCCTCTGCCTGGCGGGCATCGTGACCCTGCTGGTGGGTCTTTCGCTGTACCGCATGGAGCACAGCTCCGAGCTGGTGAAGGCGTCGAGCATGGAGATGCTGACCGAATCGGCCCAGGCGCGCATTGAATCGCAAGGCGAAGTGCAGGCTGCCGGCATTCGCCAGCAGTTCATGGACGCCTATCAATACGGCCATGGCTTCTCGCGCCAGGTGCTGTTCCTGCGTGAACAGGCAGAAAAGCGCTTCCTCGATGCCTTCGATCTGCGCGAAGACATGACCCGTCAGGTCAAATCCGCCCTGCAGGCCAACCCGGAACTGCTCGGCCTGTCGCTGGTGTTCGAAGCCAACGCACTGGACGGCAAGGATGAACTGTTCGCCGATCAGGCCGAACTGGGCAGCAACGACAAGGGCCGTTTCGCCTTGTACTGGTCGCAGCCGACTCCCGGCAAAGTCACCTCGATGGCTCTGCCGGAAAGCGACATGGCCGACACCAGCACCGGCCCCAGCGGCCAGGCCGCCAACGCCTGGTTCACCTGCCCGCGCACCACGCTCAAGCCGTGCGTGATCGAACCGTACTTCTACGTGATCGACGGCCAGAACGTGCTGATGACCAGCATCGTCTTCCCGCTGATGGTCAACGGCAAAGTGATCGCCTCGCTGTCGGTGGACATCAACCTCAACAGCCTGCAAGCGATCAGCCAGGGCGCGAGCAAAAAGCTCTATGACGGCCAGACCGCCGTGAGCATCATCAGCCCCACCGGCCTGCTCGCCGGTTACAGCCCGGACGCGAGCAAGCTGAGCAAGCGTCTGGATGCCGTGGACACCGTCAGCGGTGCTGAACTGCTGCGTCAACTCGGCGCCAGCAGCAGCGTCAGCAGCCTGCACAGCAACGGCCAGTTGAAAGTGCTGTCGCCGTTCCAGCCGATCCCCGGCGGCCCGGCGTGGGGCGTGTTGCTCGATGTGCCGGAAAAGGTCCTGGTCAGCCGCGCCGAAGCACTCAAGCAGCAACTGGATGCGAGCAACAATTCAGGCACCCTGATCGAACTGAGCCTCGGCGTGCTCGCAGCCTTGGTCGGCTTGCTGCTGGTGTGGCTGATGGCGCGCAGCGTGACCAAACCGATCCTCGGCGTGGCCAACATGCTCGAAGACATCGCCAGTGGCGAAGGTGATCTGACCCGCCGTCTGGCCTATGACAAACAGGATGAACTCGGGCAGTTGGCCGGCTGGTTCAACAAGTTCCTCGACAAGTTGCAGCCAATCATCGCCGAGGTGAAACGCTCGGTGCAGGACGCACGCAACACCGCCGACCAGTCTTCGGCCATTGCCACCCAGACCAGCGCTGGCATGGAGCAGCAATACCGCCAGGTCGATCAGGTCGCCACCGCGTCCCACGAAATGAGCGCCACTGCGCAAGACGTCGCGCGCAGCGCCGCGCAAGCCGCCGAAGCGGCAAAGGACGCCGATCGCGCCACGCGTCAGGGCCTGACCGTGATCGACCGCACCACCGCGAGCATCGACACCCTCGCCGCCGACATGAGCGCAGCGATGGTCCAGGTCGAAGGCCTGGCCGCCAACAGCGAGAAGATCGGCACCGTGCTGGAAACCATCCGCGCCATCGCCGAACAAACCAACCTGCTGGCGCTCAACGCCGCGATCGAAGCGGCGCGTGCCGGTGAGGCCGGTCGTGGTTTTGCCGTGGTCGCCGACGAGGTGCGCAACCTCGCCCGCCGCACGCAGGAATCGGTGGAAGAAACCCGTCAAGTGATTGAGCAACTGCAGACCGGCACCCAGGACGTGGTCGGCTCGATGGGCAACAGTCATCGTCAGGCCCAGGGCAGTGTCGAACAGGTCGGGCAAGCGGTGACCGCACTGCGCCAGATCGGCGATGCAGTGACGGTGATCAGCGACATGAACCTGCAGATCGCCAGCGCGGCGGAAGAACAGAGCGCGGTGGCCGAGGAGATCAACAACAACGTGGCGACCATCCGTGACGTGACCGAATCGCTGTCCGGGCAGGCCAACGAGTCAGCGCGGGTGAGTCAGTCGCTGAACAGCCTGGCGAATCAGCAGCAGAGCCTGATGGATCAGTTCCGGGTCTGACGCGGACTTGCATCCAGCTGAATTCCAATGTGGGAGCGGGCTTGCTCGCGAAAGCGGTGTATCAGACAAAGCAATACTGACTGACACACCGCATTCGCGAGCAAGCCCGCTCCCACAGGGGGTTGGGGACTGACCGGGATCAGCGCTTAGGCAACTCGATCACCACCTTCAACCCGCCCCACTCGCTCTCGCCCAACACCAGCAACCCGCCCCACGTCTCGACGATATCGCGGACGATCCCCAGCCCCAAACCATGCCCGTGGGTCTGCTCATCCAGCCTCGCGCCCCGACTGAACACCTGACTGCGCTGCTGTTCGGGGATCCCCGGCCCGTCATCTTCCACGCTCAGGGCAAAGCCATCCGTGCGCTCGATCACACTCAGGCGCACCTCGGCGTCCGCCCATTTGCAGGCGTTGTCCAGCAGGTTGCCGAGCAGCTCCAGCAGATCCTCACGGTCCCACGGCAGTTGCAGACCCGGCGGCGCGACGTAGCTCAGCGCCAAATGCTCGCCGTGGATCATGTTCAGCGTCGCCAACAGCCCCGGCAGTTCCGCGTCACAATCGAACAGCGCACCGGGCAGCGCATCACCGGACAGGCGCGCGCGATTCAGTTCGCGATTGAGCCGCTGCTGCACCTGTTCCAATTGGTCCTTGAGGATCTTGCGCAACTCCGGATGCGCATCGAGTTTTTCGCTCGACGCCAGGCTCAACAGCACCGCCAGCGGCGTCTTCAACGCATGCCCCAGATTGCCCAGCGCATTGCGTGAGCGCTTGAGGCTGTCTTCGGTGTGGGCGAGCAAATGGTTGATCTGCGCCACCAGTGGCTCCAGTTCCACCGGCACCTGATCGTCGAGTTGCGAACGCTGGCCCTGCTGCAACTGGGCGATCTGCTCGCGCGCCCGCTCCAGCGGGCGCAAGGCGCGGCGCACGGTGAAGCGTTGCAGCAGCAGAATCAGCAGCAAACCGGCCAGCCCGAGACCAAGCCCGATCTGACGCATGCGCTGGAAGCTCTCGCGCACCGGGGTGTAATCCTGCGCGACACTGATCGAGATCGACTGCCCCAGGCGCCGGTAATCGGAACGCAACACCAGCAACTGCTGGCCGTCCGGGCCCAGTTGCAGGTTGCTGTGCAGACCGGGATGTTCGAGCAGCGGCAAGTCCTGATCCCACAGCGACCGCGAGCGCCAGTGGCTGTCGGCAAAATCGATACGGAAGTAATGCCCGGAAAACGGTCGCTGATACGCCGGCGACAGGTGCCGCTCATCCAGTTGCAAGCCTTGCGGGCCACGCACCAGCGCTACCAGCAGGCTTTCGCTGTCGTTGCGCAAGCCGGCTTCGAGATAACGCTGCAGCCCCACTTCGAACAACCACAGGCTGATCTGCGCCAGCACCACGCCGACGATCACCATCACGCTGATCAACCCCAGGCTCAAGCGGCGCTGGATCGACCTCACGAAGATTGTCCGCCGAACAGGTAACCCTGGCCGCGACGGGTTTCGATCACGGCTTTGCCCAGCTTGCGCCGCAGGTGATTGACGTGGACTTCGAGAACGTTGGAATCACGCTCGGTCTCACCGTCGTAGAGGTGCTCGGCGAGGTGGGTTTTCGACAGGATCTGTTCCGGGTGCAGCATGAAATAGCGCAGCAGGCGGAATTCGGCGGCGGTCAGTTGAATCTCGCTGCCGTCGCGCATCACGCATTGACGACCCTCATCCAGATGCAGCCCCGCGGCCTTCAGCGTCGGCTGGTTGGCCTGGCCCTTGGAGCGGCGCAACAGCGACTGTACCCGCAAGTGCAGCTCTTCGGGATGAAACGGTTTGGTCAGGTAATCGTCGGCACCGGCCTTCAGGCCTTCGATGCGCTCGGCCCAGGAATCGCGGGCGGTGAGGATCAGCACCGGGGTCGACAGGCCTCCGGCGCGCCATTGCGCCAGCACCTCAAGCCCCGGAACGCCGGGCAGACCGAGGTCAAGGATGATCAGGTCATAAGGCTCGCTGCTGCCCTGATAGACCGCATCGCGCCCGTCCGCCAGCCAGTCCACCGCATAACCCTGACGTTGCAGGCCGGCGAGCAATTCGTCGGCCAGCGGCACGTGGTCTTCCACCAGAAGCAAACGCATCGATCAATCTTCCTTGTCTTTCAGTAATTCGCCGCTGTCGGCCTTCAGGTGCAACTCGCGCGCCACCCCGTCGACTGTCAGCAGCTCGACTTCGTAAACATAGACGTCGTGCTTTTCCTCGAGCTCGACTTCCAGCAGTTTGGCCCCCGGATAGCGATCCAGCGCCTTTTGCAGCACTTGCTCCAGCGGCAGAATCACCCCCTGCTGACGCAGGCGCAGCGCTTCATCGGGGCCAAGATCACGGGCCACCGCCACCGAGCAGAATGCCAATAGCACCAGGGCCAGGCGGCTCCCGGTGCGTGGCTGTAACAAATACGGCTTCATTAAGTATCCTGATGATCCTTGAGCACTTGCCCGCTGACCGCGTCCAATTCCAGGTCCCACTCCAACCCCTGTGGGTCACGCATTTCGATCTGGTAGATGTACTTGCCGTACTGCTCTTCCAGCTCGGTATCGGTGATGGTCGAACCCGGGTGTTTGGCCAGCGCCGTGGCGTTGAGCTTCTCGAAGGACACGATAGTACCAGCGTCGCGCAGGCGCAGGGCTTCATCGGGGCCAAGATCGCGGGCGTGGGCGAGGCTGGCAGTCAGGCCGATGATCGAGGCAATGGACAGGGCAGTCAGGGTTTTCATGGGTGTCTCCGTTTTTTATGTGTTGCTCCGGTCGGCACCTTAGCGGGATCAACTTAACTGAAACTGAATGGCCATCATTGCCCCGTCCAATAATCACCCCCCCTGTGGGAGCGGGCTTGCTCGCGAAGGCGGTGTGTCAGTCGCCATCATTGTTGCTGACCCACCGCCTTCGCGAGCAAGCCCGCTCCCACAGGGTCAAGTTGTGCGCCTATAATCCAAAGCTTGCTAACGATCGAGACCGGTATGACCGCCATCCACATCAAGTTCCCCGCCCTCACCCTCAAGGCTGGCCCTCGGGCCATGGCGCGCATTCGTGCCCAGGGCCTGAACGCCGCTGACGTCGGCACCCTGCCCGGTGCCGCCGGAGGGCCGAAGGCACTGGGGATTCAGGGGCTGGATCTGGCGTTGTTCGGCGAATGGCTGCCCAGCGCGCCGCGTGAGCGCTCGCTGATCGGCGCGTCGGTCGGCTCCTGGCGCTTCGCCAGCGCCTGTCTGCCGGATGCAGCCGAAGGCATTCGCCGTCTCGGCCAACTGTACGCCGAGCAGAATTTCAACAAGGGCGTGAGCATGGCCGAGATCAGCCAGAGCTCGCAGCGCATGCTCAATGACCTGCTCGACGGTCGCGATGCCAGCATCCTCAACAATGCCGACTACCGCCTGAACATCATGGTGGTCAAAAGCCACGGGCGCCTGGCCGATGACCATCGCGCTCGCCTCGGCCTGGCGCTGGGTTCGGTGATCGCCGATAACCTGCGCGGGCGGGCGCGGCTGTCGCGGCACTTCGAACGCCTGATCATTCACGACCCGCGCCTCGCGCCACCGGTCAACGCGCTGCACGACTTCCCGTCACGCTTCGTCGCCCTCAACGCCGGCAACCTGCGGCAGGCGCTGCTGGCCTCCGGCTCGATCCCGATGGTCATGGAAGGCGTGCGCGACCTGCCGGGTGCCGGCGCCGGCACGTTCCGCGACGGCGGTCTGCTCGACTATCACCTCGACCTGCCCTACAGCGGCGACGGCATCGTGCTCTATCCACACTTCACCGACCGGGTGATCCCCGGCTGGTTCGACAAGACCCTGCCCTGGCGCCGCGCCTCGGTCGAGCGCTTGCAGGACGTGCTGTTGCTCGCGCCGTCGAAGGAGTATCTGGCGCGCCTGCCTTACGGCAAGCTGCCCGACCGCAACGACTTCAAGCGCTTCATGGGGGATGCGCCGAGCCGGCAGAAATACTGGCACGCGGCAATGGACGAGAGCCGCCGCCTGGGCGACGAGTTTCTTGAGCTGAGCGCCAGCGGTCGCCTCGCCGAGCGCTTGCTGACCCTTTAGTCAGTGTTTTCCCGCATCGCCAAACACAAGCTGGTAAACTCGCCGCCTGCCCGAATCGCTGCGGCGAACGCCACCTGAACAGAGCCGAAAATACTGTGGAAATCTTCAAGGAATTTACATTCGAATCCGCCCACCGCCTGCCGCACGTACCGGACGGCCACAAGTGCGGCCGCCTGCACGGTCACTCGTTCAAAGTGGCGATTCACCTCAGCGGCGACCTCGATCCGCACACTGGCTGGATCCGCGACTTCTCGGAAATCAAGGCGATCTTCAAGCCGCTGTACGAGCGTCTGGACCACAATTACCTGAACGATATTCCCGGCCTGGAAAACCCGACCAGCGAAGTGCTGGCGAAATTCATCTGGAATGAATTGAAGCCGCTGCTGCCGGAACTCAGCGCGATCCGGATTCACGAGACCTGCACCAGTGGTTGCATCTATCGCGGCGAATAACGCAACGCGAATCCCCCTTGTAGGAGTGAGCCTGCTCGCGATAGCAGATTGAAATTCAACATGCATGTCGACTGATACACCGCTATCGCGAGCAGGCTCACTCCTACAAAGGATCGGTGTTTGTCAGGAAAACAGAGAACAGCCCCCGAGGCTGTTTTTTTATGCCTATGCTTTTTGGCTCAAACCCGCCAAGAGGACAGGCCGATGACGGACTGGCTGCTGGATCAGGTCTTTGATTTCAACGGGCATCAAATACGCCATGCCGTGCGCGGTGACGGTCCGCCGCTGGTGTTCGTGCATGGCACACCGTTTTCTTCCTGTGTGTGGCACCGCATCGCGCCGCATTTCTTCGCCAGCCACCGGGTGCATTATTTCGACCTCCTGGGCTACGGGCGTTCCGCTAAACCTCACGCCGATGTTTCCCTCGGCGTGCAGAATCAACTTCTCTCGCGCTTGCTCGATCACTGGAATATCCAGCGCCCGGACGTGGTAGCCCACGACTTCGGCGGCGCCACCGCGTTGCGCACGCATTTGCTCAATGGCAAGGACTACCGCAGCCTCACGCTGATCGATCCGGTGGCGCTGACGCCGTGGGGTTCGCCGTTCGTGCAGCATGTCCGCCGGCATGAAGCGGCGTTCAGCGGCCTGCCGGACTACATCCAGCGCGCCATCGTCCCGACCTACATTCGCGGGGCGATTCACCGCGACATCCCCGACGCCGAACTGGCGCCCTACGTGCAACCGTGGCTCGGCGATCCGGGGCAAGCGGCGTTCTATCGGCAGATCGCACAAATGGACGAACGCTATACCCAAGAAGCCGAAAGTTTGTACCCGATGATTCGCTGCCCGGTGCAGATTCTCTGGGGGGAAGAGGATCAGTGGATCCCCATCGAACGGGGCCGGGCGTTGCACGCGATGATCCCCGGTGCGCAATTCCACGCCATCCGCAACGCCGGCCACCTCGTCCAGGAAGACGCCCCCGAAGCCATCGTCGCCGCGTTATTGAGATTTCTCTGACCCATACCCAATCCCTTGTGGGAGCGAGCCTGCTCGCGAATACGGTATGTCAGTCACTGCAGAGCTCGCGTGACACTCCGCTTTCGCGAGCAGGCTCGCTCCCACATTGGGCTTCGGTGCGCCCAGTTGCACTGCTTTCGCGCCGATCCACACGACTCGTCTATACATAACCCGCGCCAATCGGCATTTGGCACGACCACTGCAACCCACCCCGCGTCCTCCCCTTTCAGCAAGGAACGCCCCCATGACGCAGAACGATCCCGGTAACGACTACCCCCTCAGCGAAGTCCCGCTGCACGCGCGCAAAGGCCTGGCCTCGACGGCGATGGTGCTGCTGGGTTTCACCTTCTTCACCGCGACCATGTTTGCTGGCGGCAAGCTCGGCGTGGCCTTCAGTTTCAGTGAGATGCTCGTGGTGATCATCGTCGGCAATCTGCTGCTCGGGCTGTACGCGGCAGGTCTGGGTTACATCGCCTTCAAGAGCGGCCTCAACTCGGTGTTGATGGGGCGATTCTGTTTCGGCGAGGTCGGCAGCAAGCTCAGCGACCTGATCCTCGGTTTCACTCAGATCGGCTGGTACGCCTGGGGCACCGCGACCGCTGCGGTAGTGCTGGGCAAATACTTTGAACTGGATCAAGGCACAGTGCTCGGCCTGATGGTGCTGTTCGGCCTGATGTTCTGCGCCACGGCGTATGTCGGTTATCGCGGTCTGGAGATTCTGTCATACATCGCGGTGCCGGCGATGATGTTGCTGCTGATGCTGTCGATGTGGGTCGCCACGGTCAAAGTCGGCGGCCTCGACGGGTTGCTCAGCGTGGTGCCGACGGGTTCACTGGACTGGTCGACCGCGATCACCCTGGTGTTCGGCACCTTCGTCAGCGGCGCGACCCAGGCCACCAACTGGACACGCTTCTCGCGTTCGGCACGGGTAGCGGTACTGGCCAGCCTGATCGGTTTTTTCATCGGCAACGGTCTTATGGTGCTGATCGGCGCCTACGGTGCGATCGTCTATCAGCAGCCGGACGTGGTTGAAGTGTTGCTATTGCAAGGCTTCGCCATGGCGGCGATGGCGATGCTGTTACTCAATATCTGGAGCACTCAGGACAACACCATCTACAACTTCGCCGTCGCCGGTTGCAACCTGCTGCGCACCGGACGGCGCAAGACGGTAACCCTAGCGGGTGCGGTGATCGGCACCCTGCTCGCCTTGCTGGGCATGTACGACATGCTGGTGCCCTACCTGATTCTGCTGGGCACGGTGATCCCACCGATTGGCGGGGTGATCATGGCCGACTTTTTCTTCCGCTGGCGCGGGCGCTATCCACGCCTGGCCGACGCGCGGCTGCCGGCGTTCAACTGGCCGGGGCTGGGGGCTTACGCGGTCGGCACTGTCGCTGCGTTCCACTCGCCGTGGGTCGCGCCGCTGGTAGGGATCGCCGCCGCCGCGCTAACGTATGTCATCGTCACCGGCCTGCTCGGCGCCCGTCGCGCCACTGCGCCACTACAAGACCTATAAGAAGGATTCGCCTGATGCACATCATCAACGCCCGACTGCGTAACCAGGAAGGTTTGCACGAATTGCACCTCGAAGACGGCCTGATCCGCAGCATCGGCCGCCAGACCGAAGCCCCGAACCTCAACCCCGGCGACCTCGACGCCGGCGGCAATCTGGTAGTGCCACCCTTCGTCGAACCGCACATCCACCTCGACGCCACCCTCACCGCCGGCGAGCCGCGCTGGAACATGAGCGGCACGCTGTTCGAGGGCATCGAGTGCTGGGGCGAACGCAAGGTCACCATCACCGAAGAGGACACCAAGACCCGCGCCAAGAAGACCATTCAAACGCTGGCCGCCCATGGCATCCAGCACGTGCGCACCCACGTCGACGTCACCGACCCGCAGCTCACGGCGCTCAAGGCGATGCTCGAAGTGCGCGAGGAAAGCCGTCATCTCATCGACCTGCAAATCGTTGCGTTCCCGCAGGAAGGCATCGAGTCGTTCCGCAACGGTCGCGAGCTGATGGAAGAAGCGATTCGCATGGGCGCCGATGTGGTCGGTGGCATTCCGCATTTCGAGTACACCCGCGATCAGGGCGTCAGCTCAGTGAAGTTTCTGATGGACCTGGCCGAACGTACCGGCTGCCTGGTGGACGTGCACTGCGACGAAACCGACGACCCGCATTCGCGCTTCCTCGAAGTGCTCGCCGAAGAGGCGCGCAGCCGCGACATGGGCGCACGGGTCACCGCCAGCCACACCACGGCGATGGGCTCTTACGACAACGCCTACTGCGCCAAACTGTTCCGCCTGCTCGGGCATTCCGGGATCAGTTTTGTCTCGTGCCCGACCGAAAGCATTCACCTGCAGGGGCGCTTCGACAACTTCCCGAAACGCCGTGGCGTGACCCGGGTCAATGAGCTGCTCGAAGCCGGCATGAACGTGTGTTTCGGCCAGGACTCCATCGTCGATCCGTGGTACCCGCTGGGCAACGGCAACATCCTGCGCGTGCTCGAAGCCGGCTTGCACATCTGCCACATGCTCGGTTACCGCAACTTGCAGAACGCGCTGGATCTGGTCACCGACAACAGCGCCAGGGCCATGCACCTGGGCGAACGTTACGGGTTGGAACCGGGTCGCCCGGCAAACCTGCTGATTCTGTCGGCGGACAGCGATTACGAGGTGATCCGCAGTCAGGGTCTGCCGCTGTATTCGATTCGCGGTGGCAAAGTGCTCATGAAACGGCAGATGCCGGTGGTGGAGTTCAGTGCCGATCTGAGCTGAATCGGCTGGCCCCTTCGCGAGCAGGCTCGCTCCCACATGGGCTGCATTTCCCTGTAGGAGTGAGCCTGCTCGCGATCACGCACGGGGCTGCATTCCCTGTGGGAGCGAGCCTGCTCGCGAAGGCGATTGCCGCTTCAACCCATCGATCGAGCCGTACCAAACAGCCTCACCCGCACCAATTCCCCCCGCTCCTGTTCAAGCAAAACAGGCGCCGTCCCGCCCGGCATGACCACCTGCACCGCACCGCTCGCCACCCAGCCCACCGACCACGCCGCACAAGCCACCGCGCTGGCACTGGTGCCGGAAGACGCCGTCGGCCCTTCCCCGCGCTCGAACACCCGGGCGACGATGCGTTGCGCCGATTCGCGCGCGGCCCACTGCAGATTAACGCCCGCCGGACACGGCTGGCCGGCGCCGACGGGCATGGCGTAGGCGATACGGGTCAGGCCTTCGGCCCAGGGCGATTCGCCCATTTGCCGATTGCTCGGCAACGCGGCAACGTCGGTCAGCAACGTCACGCAATGCGGGTTGCCGATGCGCACGAACTGACTGTGCTGCCACGCGGGATCGAGCTGGACCAATGGCGCTACGTGGCTGACTTCATGACCATTGAACTCACGACGTTCAACAGTCTGCGCACCCACCGCCGACGGCCCGAAGCACGGTTGACCGAGGTCCAGCCAGAAGCCGCGCACACCATCGACTTCCGCCGGTTTCACCGAGGTTTCCACGGCGTCACCCTTGTCGTGATAAACCCGCAATAACGCGCCTTCCGCCGGCATCAACGCCTGCTCCAGCAACGATTGGGAAAAAATCGTCAGGCCGTTGCCGCTACGCTCTGCCAGGGTGCCGTCGGTGTTGACGATGAGCACGTCGAACGGCGGCGCTGACTGGAACGGACCGATCAACAGGCCATCGCTGCGGTGGGATTTGCTGCCGGCCGGACGTTCGCCTTCGGGCCAGTCGCAACACAGGGCAATCGCCGCCTGACTCCATGCCGGTCTCGACAAAGCACACTGCGCGGCATCGATCGGCAAATCGATCCCCGAATCGCGAAGTGTCTGCGGCGAAATCACCCCGTAAATATTGCCCCGCGCATCAAAGAACTGCGTCATCACCGGCCCTTACTGTAAATCCCCTGAAGCGGCCACTGTAAAACGCAATCGCCTGCGAGAGCGAGCCTGCTCGCGAAGGCAGTCTGTCAGGCACCCGGTTTTCGCCTGAACCACCGCTTTCGCGAGCAAGCCCTCTCCCACAGGAATCCGTGCATGACAGCAGATCTGTGAGCGCCCGCCTTTCAATGTGGGAG
>NZ_AYMJ01000002.1 GCF_000633255.1 Pseudomonas sp. H1h | reverse complement strand
CGCATTCTACAGCAGCCTCACTTGCTGTCAAGTGATTATTTTCAGAAGTTTTCGAAGATTTCTTCAACAACTTCAACCACTTGCGCTTCCGATCTCTCGTTAGCGGGAGGCGAATTCTACAGCGTTACTCGCTATTGTCAACACCCTTTTTTCACCGCTTTCGACCGAGAAGATCGAACCGTTAAAAGCGCCAGACATGCCGACATTTTCAACTCCTCCCAGGCTTCGATGAACTGAAGCAAGCCGCTGTCGAAAACTGCGTAACTCTTTGAATTTCAAGGAGTTTTACGTTTCGACTGCGCCGGAAGTGGGGCGAATTATAGACCTCCAGAATCTGCCGTCAACCGTTAATTTCAGTTTTATTGCAAAACCTGCTTTTTAGCCGACAATCGCCGGATTCGTCGTGCAACCATAGGTACACGCAGCAGTAAAAGCACTGCACCTATAAAGGCATAGATCGTCCACTCCTTAAGGTCTGCACGCACGATCCACAGCATGTGCAGTAATCCCAGGCCCAGAATCACGTAAGCCAACCGATGCAACTTCTTCCAGCGCACACCCAAACGACGCTGACTGTAGCGATTGGACGTTACCGCCAACGCCAACAAGCTGAGAAAACCCAGCGTGCCAACAATAATGTACGGACGCTTACGCAGCTCCACGCCCAACTGAGACCAGTCGAAGCCCAGAATAAATGCCATATAGCTGCACAAGTGCAAAACCACATAAGCAAAACACCACAATCCCAACTGACGGCGAACAGCAATCCACCCCGCCCACCCCGTCAACTTCTGCAGAGGCGTCATGGCCAATGTAATCAACAGCAGCACCAATGTCCCCAACCCCAGCCGATCGACCAGCACTTTGCCAGGATCGGGACCGAGCAAATCCGCGAACGCCTGATAGAACCAAAGCAATGGCCAGATCGCCGCCACGATGAAAACACCTACACGCCAGTATGGATATCGCATCAGTAGTTCTTCCGCAGATCGAGCCCTGTATATAAAGAAGCCACTTCATCGGAATAACCATTGAACATCCGGGTATCGCGCACATTCGGCTTAAACAAGCTGTTGGGCAGCCGACGCTCCCGCGCCTGAGTCCAGCGCGGGTGATCCACAGTCGGGTTAACGTTGGCATAGAAGCCGTACTCATCCGCCGCGATGCTCTGCCAGGTTGTCTTCGGCTGCTCGCTAACCAGACTGATACGCACAATGGATTTGACACTTTTGAACCCGTACTTCCACGGCACTACCAAGCGTAACGGCGCACCGTTCTGATTTGGCAATTCGCGGCCATACATGCCAACGGCCAGAATCGTCAAGGGGTTCATCGCCTCGTCCAGGCGCAAGCCTTCTACATATGGCCAGTCAATCAAGGCAAAACCAGACCGCTGACCGGGCATGCTCTTGGGATCCTGCAGGGTCTCAAAACGAATGTACTTGGCGTTAGAGGTCGGTTCGACCTGCTTGAGCAGCGCAGAGATCGGAAAACCGATCCACGGAATAACCATCGACCAGGCCTCAACGCAGCGAAGGCGATAGATACGCTCCTCCAACTGGTACGGTTTCATGAAGTCTTCCAGCGCATAGCGTCCGGGCTTCCCCACCTCCCCGTCCACCACCACGCTCCACGGCTCGGTTTTCAGCGAACCGGCATTGGCTGCCGGATCGCCCTTGTCGGTACCGAACTCATAGAAGTTGTTGTAGTGGGTCGCGTCTTTGTAAGGCGTGATCGCCTCATCCTTGACGTTGACTGCGCCCCACTTGGTGGAAGGCAGCTTTTCTTTAAACCAGGCAGGCGCCTTGCCCGACTCGACGTCGGCGTAGCGCGCCGTATCTTCTGCGACAGCCCAACGCGGCATGCTGCTCACGGCGATGCCGGTCGCAGTAGCTCCGAGCAATTGTCGACGAGAAAGATAAATGGATTCAGGCGTGACATCCGACTCATGGCAGTCGGACGCTTTGGGGATTTTGATCAGCATGGCAACTCCGCAGCTTTGGAGGACAGATGCACCCATAGACTGCGGAGTATGCGGGAAATTACATCACTCGGCGTTTTTGTGACGACGAAGACGCAACAGGTATTGCACCGGGCCGGAAGCGGCGTAAGCGAGGAACACCAGCAGCAGAATTCGCGGTGGATCACTGAAGACCACAGCGAACACCAGCACCACTGCAAGGATCGCCACGAAAGGCACACGGCCCTTCAAATCCAGTTCCTTGAAGCTGTTGTACTTGATGTTGCTGACCATCAGCATGCCGGCAGCCGCCACCATCAAGGCGACCAGGAACGACATCTTAGAACCCTGGATTCCGTAGTCGCTGAACGCCCAGACAATCCCCGCCACCACGCCTGCAGCCGCCGGGCTGGCCAGACCGATGAAGTAGCGCTTGTCAGCTGTACCGACCTGAGTGTTGAAACGCGCCAGACGCAACGCCGCACCGGCCACATAGATGAAGGCGACCATCCAGCCGACCTTACCCATGTCGCCCAGCGCCCAGCCGAAGGCCAGCAGCGCCGGCGCCACACCAAAGGCAACCATGTCGGAGAGCGAGTCATACTCGGCACCGAATGCGCTTTGCGTATTAGTCATGCGCGCGACACGGCCATCGAGACCGTCGAGCACCATGGCGACGAAAATCGCGATCGCGGCGAAGGCGAAATACTTGCTCGCGTTGGTAGCGTCCCCGGCGCTCAAGGCAGCCTGGGCACTCATCGAGTTGATGATGGAATAAAACCCTGCAAACAGGTTCGCAGTGGTGAACAGGTTCGGCAGCAGATAGATACCACGATGCCGGACTTTACGACCTTCTGCGTCGTGCCCTTCCTCGACGTGTTCATCGATGGGCAGCAGGCTTTCGGCGTCAGAAGCCTGGTTCGGCTCTTCGGGACGTTCGCTCATGGACATTACCTTGCAACGTATTTGGAAAGTTTCGACAGGTGTCTGGGACGACGGTTCGGCCACAAACGCTGCAGCTTTATACCAGAAGCGCCGGCTCAAACGAAAAAACGCGGCCGAGGCCGCGTTTTTTCATACAAGGAACGACGACTTAGTTTTTGGCTTTGTCGACGATCTTGTTGGCACCGATCCACGGCATCATGGAGCGCAGTTGCTCGCCGATGATCTCGATACCGTGAGCGGCGTTGTTACGACGCTTGGCGGTCATCGAAGGGTAGCCGGTTGCGCCTTCGCTGATGAACATTTTGGCGTATTCGCCGTCCTGAATACGTTTCAGGGCATTGCGCATGGCCTGACGCGATTCGGCGTTGATCACTTCCGGACCGGTCACGTACTCGCCGTATTCGGCGTTGTTGGAGATCGAGTAGTTCATGTTGGCGATACCGCCTTCGTACATGAGGTCAACGATCAGTTTCAGTTCGTGGAGGCACTCGAAGTAAGCCATTTCCGGCGCGTAGCCAGCTTCAACCAGGGTTTCGAAACCGGCTTTGACCAGCTCAACGGTACCGCCGCACAGTACGGCTTGCTCGCCGAACAGGTCAGTTTCAGTCTCGTCCTTGAAGGTGGTTTCGATGATGCCGGTACGACCGCCACCCACGCCAGCTGCGTAGGACAGGGCTACGTTTTTGGCGTTGCCCGAAGCGTCCTGATAGATCGCGATCAGGTCAGGAATACCGCCGCCTTTCACGAACTCGGAACGAACGGTGTGGCCCGGGGCTTTCGGCGCGATCATGATCACGTCGAGGTCGGCACGCGGCACAACCTGGTTATAGTGGATCGCGAAGCCGTGGGAGAAGGCCAGAGTGGCGCCCTTCTTGATGTTCGGCTCGATTTCGTTCTTGTACAGGGAAGACTGGAACTCGTCCGGGGTCAGGATCATGACCAGGTCGGCAGCAGCAACAGCGGAAGCAACGTCAGTTACTTTCAGGCCATGAGCTTCAGCTTTGGCAACGGTCGCCGAACCTTTACGCAGACCGACGGTAACGTCGACACCGGAGTCTTTCAGGTTGCACGCTTGGGCGTGGCCCTGGGAGCCGTAACCGATGATGGCAACTTTCTTGCCCTGGATGATCGACAGGTCGCAGTCTTTATCGTAGAAAACTTTCATGAATTTCCCCTATATATCCAGGCCGTTCAGGCCATTCGCTAATTTGGTTTAGATGCTGAGTACTTTGTCGCCGCGGGCAATGCCGGTCACGCCGCTGCGGACGGTTTCCAGAATCGATGCGGTGCCGATGGACTGAATGAAGCTGTCGAGCTTGTCGCTGGTACCGGTCAATTGAACGGTATACACGCTGGCACTGACATCGACGATCTGTCCACGGTAAATATCGGTGGTGCGTTTGATCTCGGCGCGCTGGGCGCCAGTGGCCTTGACCTTGACCAGCATCAGCTCGCGCTCGATGTGAGCGCTTTCCGACAGGTCCACCAGCTTGACCACTTCGATCAGCTTGTTCAGGTTTTTGGTGATCTGCTCGATGATTTCATCGTGGCCAACGGTGGTCAGCGTCAGACGCGACAGGGTCGGGTCTTCGGTCGGGGCCACGGTCAGGCTTTCGATGTTGTAGTTGCGCTGCGAGAACAGGCCGACTACGCGAGACAGAGCGCCGGGTTCGTTTTCCAGAAGCAGGGAAATAATGTGCCGCATGATTAAGTACGCTCCGTCTTGCTCAGCCACATATCGCGCATGGAGCCGTCTTTGATCTGCATCGGATAGACGTGCTCGCTGGTATCGACCGAAATATCGATCACCACCAGACGATCTTTCATGGCGAACGCTTCTTCCATCTTCGACTTCAAATCTTTCGAATCGGTGATGCGCACGCCGACGTGACCGTAGGCTTCAGCCAGTTTGACGAAGTCAGGCAGCGACTCCATATAAGAGTGCGAGTGACGACTGCCGTAGCTCATGTCCTGCCACTGACGAACCATCCCCAGAACGCCGTTGTTCAGGATGACGATTTTCACTGGCAAGCCGTATTGCAGGCAGGTCGACAGCTCCTGAATGTTCATCTGGATGCTGCCTTCGCCGGTGACGCAGGCAACGTCGTCATCCGGGAAGCTCAACTTGATGCCCATGGCCGCCGGAAAACCGAAGCCCATGGTGCCCAGACCGCCGGAGTTGATCCAGCGATTCGGCTTGTTGAACGTGTAGTACTGCGCAGCGAACATCTGGTGCTGGCCCACGTCGGAAGTGATGAAGGCATCGCCCTTGGTCACTTCGCACAGGGTCTCGATCACGGTCTGCGGCTTGATCAGGCTGCCGTCGCCCTTTTCATAAGGGAACAGGCCGCGATCACCGCGCCATTCATCGACTTGCTTCCACCAACTGGCAACGGACTCCTTGTTCGGGGTCTCGCCGATTTCCTTGAGGATCGCGACCATTTCGGTCAGGACGCTCTCCACCGGGCCAACGATTGGCACGTCGGCCTTGATGGTCTTGGAGATCGAAGCAGGGTCGATGTCGATGTGGATGATCTTGGCGTTCGGGCAGAACTTTGCCGCGCCGTTGATCACACGGTCATCGAAACGCGCGCCGACAGCCAGGATCACGTCGGCATGGTGCATCGCCAGGTTGGCGGTGTAGCTGCCGTGCATGCCGAGCATGCCGATGAACTGACGGTCGGTGCCTGGGAAACCGCCCAGGCCCATCAAGGTGTTGGTCACTGGCAGGTTGAGCATTTTTGCCAGTTCGGTCAGCGGGGCGGAACCATTGCCGAGGATCACGCCACCACCGGAGTACATGACCGGACGCTTGGCCGCCAGGAGCATTTCTGCCGCCTTGCGGATTTGCCCGGAGTGACCGCGAACGGCCGGGCTGTAGGAGCGCAGCTTGGCTTTTTTCGGGAAGACGTATTCGAACTTCTCGGCCGGGTTGGTCATGTCTTTCGGGATATCGACCACGACCGGGCCCGGACGACCGGATTGCGCCAGGTAGAACGCCTTCTTCATGACTTCCGGGATTTCCGAGGCGTGCTTGATCATGAAGCTGTGCTTCACGATCGGCCGGGAGATACCGATCATGTCGGTTTCCTGGAACGCGTCGGTGCCGACCATGGTGCTTGGCACCTGACCGGAAATGATCACCATAGGAATCGAATCCATATAGGCGGTGGCGATACCGGTGATGGCGTTTGTGGCGCCTGGACCGGAAGTCACCAATACCACGCCGGCTTTACCGGTGGCACGGGCGTAGCCGTCAGCCATATGGGTAGCCGCTTGTTCGTGACGAACCAGGATGTGGGTCACTTCCGGTTCTTTGAACAGGGCATCGTAAACATGAAGGAGAGCACCACCCGGGTACCCGTAGATATATTTGACGCCTTCGTCACGCAAGAAGCGGACGAGCATCTCACCGCCAGATAAAAGCTCCACGTTGTTCACCTCTAAAACGCCAGAATACCGTCCACAAAAAGGGGCGGGTCTTAATAGGTTTACTTCTCGGCAGAGCATGAGCGACGGTGGTCGCCGACTACGTCAGCACTGACTGAGCAAGTATTGGGATCGTCCCAAGTGTTGCGGGCCTTTCCCACCCAGCGCGAGGTAACGCGTTGCGGGTGTAACAGGTCGACGCGGATATGCGCCTCATGATCTACCGAGTGGGTCTGCTTCTGGCAGTCCCTCTACAGCGGACTTTGGATTCTTCTGTTTCGCCCTCTCCAAGTCAAGCCGTCAATGTGCTTAATTGTGGGTAAGCACATGAGAACGCAAGAAAAAACCTGAAAACCGCTACTCTGTTAGCGTCAATTGCGCAATTTTGCCAAGGAATCAGCATGCGAACGCTTCTGTTAACTCTGCTGATCGGCCTCAGCCCCTGGTGCTCGGCCGCTCAGATCTACAAATGGGTCGATGCCCAAGGCGTCACTCACTTCGATGCGCAGCCTCCGCAAGGGCAGCCGGCCACCACCGTGCAAACGCCCTCCTCGCCCCCGCCGAAACCTGCAGCAATGCCTGGCAGCGGCGCGCAGGGCGATCAGAAAACCATCGACGACAAGGTCAAGAAACAGGTGGCGGAGCAGCAGACGCAGCTCAGGGCGTTTTGCGAACAGGCACGGACGAACCTGGCGCAATTGCAGAACAATCCACGCTTGAGAGAGGAAGTGGAGGGAGAAATGCGGCGCCTCAACGATGCACAACGGCAGGAGCGCATCGGCGAAACGCAGAAACAGATTGCGCAGAACTGCCAGTAGGTACTGGCAGCTTGCGGTTCAGCGCGAAGCAGTGATCAGCAGGTCGAACTCTTTGAGCAGCACCTGCAGCTGTCGATCCTTGCCCTTCAGATTGCGCTGGGCAAAGACCATTTCGGCCATCTCCTGAATGCCCGAGGCATTGGGCAGCGGCAGATCCTGCTCGAGGATCATCTTCATCCGCGGCAGGAAGATCCATTGCAGCCATTGCTCGAAATCCAGCGTGTCGACCGAAAACGGCTCGACACTGCTCAAGGCTTCTACCGATGGCTGAACCTCATCCCACCAGCCTTGGGTACGCAGCTCACGCTCGATCAGCAGCAACTGATCAGCGATTTTCGGGAAACGAGTATCCATCAGAGCGAAACCTTGGCCTTCTGACGAGCCAGAGCCGCGCCGGCGGAGTCGCCCTGCTTCTCACGGGACTGCGCGATGATTTCCCACAGGTTGGCTTGCAAGTCCGGACGACCGTTGGCCATGGTCAGCGCACGACGGGCGAACTGCTCGGCCTGTGGCGCATCACCTTGAGCCATGCGCACTTGCGCCAGACGATAAAGCACTTGCGGCTCACGCGGGGCTACGCGCTGGGCGCGCTCCAGACTGGAGGACGCGCCATTGAGGTCACCGCCGGCCTGTTGCTGCTGTGCAGTAGTCAGCAAGGCGAGCACCGGGCCATCCAGTTGCTCATCCGCCGACAGACCACCGGCACTGCTGGCCGAAGGAATCCCGCTTGGCGTCGAGGGCATGCTGTAGCTGCCCGTGTTGATCGGCGCCGACTCGACCGGCGACGGGGTGTACGGCCCCGGCGTGATACCGCCGGACGCCGGGCCCGGAACGATCGGCGAGGTGCTGATCGGAGCCGAAGTCGTGGCGCCGCCACCCGGCACCATCACCACTACGCCAGTATCACCCTGAGGGATGGCCTGGGATTGCGCCTGGCCTTGTACTGGGCGCTTGACCGTCGTCTTGCGGAAACCGCCGTTGGCCGACAGGCGTTCGCTGTTGGACACGGTCGTGCCGGAATCCACCACCGGGATCGAACCACGCTGTACGGTAGAGCAGCCGCTGAGCAAAGCCACGGCGGTCACCGCTGGAATCAACCACTTGTTCACTTGAAACCCTCTTTGCTTAATTCATCCAGCCCTTGACCCAATCCATCACCGACTCCGGCGAAGCAGGCGTTTCGCTTGCACACGCGGCGCCGGGTGGCGGTTCGCTGCCGCGAATATACGGCATCTGCACCGCCCCCGGACAGTTGGCGTCAGAGCCTTGTCCGGTACGCGAATCGACCCACGCCTGGACGATGTTGTCCGGCTGCGGCATGTCCAGCGGCAGCGGATCGGCCTTGCGCATGAAACTGGTCCAGACCTGCAATGCACCGGTTGCCCCGGTAAACGGGGTCTTGCCGTTGTCGTCACGACCGAGCCAGACCACTGCCAGCAGGTCCTGACTGAAACCGGCGAACCAGCTGTCACGCGAATCGTTACTGGTACCGGTCTTGCCGGCCAGCGTCAGGGTCTTGGGCAGCACGTTATAAACCGAGCTGCCGGTACCTTCACGCATCACCCGCTGCATGGCGTTCTGGATCAGGTAGATGGACGCCGGATCGAAACGCTGCTCGATCTGGAACGGATAACGCTTGAGCGGCTCGCCCTCGGCGGTCAGTACGCTGCGAATCCCGCGCATCGGCGTATTGAAACCACCGTTGGCGAGGGTCTGGTACATGGTCGCCACTTCGATCGGGGTCATGCCGCCAGCCCCCAGCAGCATCGACGGGAACGCCGGGAATTCCCGGGTCACGCCCAGACGCGCAAGGGTCTTGAGCACATTCGGCACACCGACTTCCAGGCCCAGACGCGAGGTCGACAGATTGTAGGAGTGCGCCAGTCCTTGATAGAGGAAGACCGTGCCGTGTGAGCGGCGATCATAGTTCTGCGGCTTCCACACCTGGCCGTCCGCGCCTTTGACCGACAACGGATCATCCGACAGCCAACTGGTCAGCGTGTAGTGGCTCGGTTTCTCCAGTGCAGTCAGATACACCGCGGGCTTCACCAGGGAACCGATCGGCCGCACGGCATCCAGCGCCCGGTTGAATCCGGCGTAGCTGGCCTGACGGCTACCAATCATTGCCTGGACTTCGCCGGTTTCCGGATTGGTCACGACCATCGCCGCTTCCACATCATCGGAGCCCTTGCGTCCAGCCAGGCGCTTGAAGGTGTCGTTGACCGAGGCCTCGGCTTTCATCTGCAGAATCGGGTCGAAACTGGTGAAGATCCGCAGGCCCTCTTCGGTCAAGTCCTCGTCGCGATAGTCTTCACGCAACTGGCGTTTGACCAGATCGATGAAGCCCGGGAATGAGCTATCAGCGAGCTTGCCGCGAGTCGTTACACCCAGTGGCATTTTCTTCGCAGCTTCGACCTGTTCGGCAGTCGCCACGCCTTGCTGCTCAAGCACGTCGAGCACCAGGTTACGACGCTCGAGCGCGCGCTCAGGATTGCGGCGCGGGTTGTAATAGGACGGGCCTTTGACCATGCCGACCAACAGCGCTACCTGATGCAGTTTCAGCTCGGACAATGGCTGGCCGAAGAAGAACTGGCTGGCAAGACCGAAACCGTGCACCGCACGCTGACCGTCCTGCCCGACGAAGACTTCGTTGAGGTAGGCCTCAAGAATCTCCTTCTTGTCGTAATGCAGTTCCAGCAGCATCGCCATCATCGCTTCGGTGAGCTTGCGGCTCAGGCTGCGTTCGTTGGTGAGGTAGAAGTTCTTGACCAACTGCTGGGTCAGCGTACTGCCACCCTGGGTCATCTTGCCGCCAGAGGTGTTGACCCAAATGGCCCGGGCAATCGATTTCGGCGATACGCCCCAGTGGCTGTAATAGTCGCGGTCTTCAACCGCAACCAGGGTTTCCAGCAGGTACGGCGGCACCTGATCGAGCTTGATCAGGATTCGGTCTTCAAGATTTTTAGGGTAAATGCCGCCGATCATCAGCGGCTCAAGCCGCACCACGGACAGCTTCGAACCATTGAGCCCCGAAAGCTCGGCCACATAATCGCCGGAGAAGCGCACGCGCACCGGCTGGGCTTTTTCCAGACCTTCATAGAACTGGAAGCCGCGAGTGTTCAGATCGACGGTATTGCCGTTGACTGCGGCAGCGCCGGGACCGTTGCTCACGGCTTCGCGACGATAGCCGAGCGCGTCGAGCTCGGTCAGGAAATCATCCTTGCTGAGCTTTTGTCCGACGAACAGCTCGAGCGGACGCGCGTAGACCTTGGCCGGGATGGTCCAGCGCTTGCCGGAGAACTTCTCCTGCACCACGGCATCGAGGTAAACGGCGAAGCCGGCCAGCACCACGAGGCCGACCAGGCTGAGTTTAATGGCCCAACCCAACCACGGGCGCAGGCCCCTGGCAGGTGGTTTTTTCTTGGTACGAGGGGATCGAGTTCGAGTCATGGCGGCGGATTATACGCACTTTATTCATACTCAACAGGAGCGCTCCGAGGTTTGCGTCGGGCTGGCGAGCGGCCATAATGGCGACCTCGAATTTCCCAGTCTCTGAAGGATCGCCCGTGAGCCAGTCCCTGATCGCTGCCCTGCAAAACCCGGCCCTCTACCCGCACCCCGTCGAAGGGTTCCAGGTCATCGAAACCCACATCTCGTGGGTGATCCTCACTGGCCCCTTTGCCTATAAAGTGAAGAAGCCGGTGAATTTCGGCTTCCTCGACTTCACCAGCCTCGAATCGCGCGAGCACTTCTGCGGCGAAGAACTGCGCCTGAACCAGCGCCTGACCGATGATTTGTATCTGGAAGTGTTGCCGGTGACCGGCAGCGTCGAAGCGCCGCAACTGGGCGGCGATGGCCCGGCAATCGAATATGTGCTGAAAATGCGTCAGTTCCCGCAGACCGGTTTGCTCAGCACCTTGCAAGCCAACGGCGAGTTGACCACTCGGCACGTCGACGAAATGGCCGAACAGATCGCCAAATTCCACCTCAGCGCGCCGAAAGTCCCGGCCGAGCATGACGCCGGCACACCGGACAGCGTGATGGCCCCGGTCTCGCAAAACTTCGAACAGATCCTGCCGTTCCTCAGCGACAAGAACGACTTGCTGCAACTCGAAGCACTGAAAGCCTGGGCCGAAAGCAGCTTCGAACGCCTCAAGCCGCTGTTCGCTCAGCGTAAAGCCGAGGGTTTCACCCGCGAATGCCACGGTGATATCCACCTGGGCAACGCCACCGTCATCGACGGCAAAGTGGTGATCTTCGACTGCATCGAGTTCAACGAGCCGTTCCGCTTCACTGACGTCTGGGCCGACACCGGCTTCCTGGCCATGGACCTGGAAGACCGCGGCCTGAAATCCCTGGCCCGTCGCTTCATCAGCCAGTACCTGGAGCTGACCGGCGACTATCAAGGCCTGGAAGTGCTGAACTTCTACAAAGCCTACCGCGCCCTGGTTCGCGCCAAGGTTGCCCTGTTCAGCATGCCAGCGGACGCCACCCCAGTGCAGCGCGCCACCACCCTGCGCCAGTACCGCAACTACGCCAACCTGGCGGAAAGCTACAGCACCATTCCTTCGCGCTTCATGGCCATCACCCACGGTGTATCGGCAGTCGGCAAAAGCCATGTGGCCATGCGCCTGGTCGAAGCACTGGGGGCGATTCGCCTGCGCTCCGACGTTGAGCGCAAGCGCCTGTTCGGCGAGCAAACTGTGGCCAATGATGTGCAGGCCGGCATTTATAGCGCCGACGCCAGCACCAAGACTTACGCACGCCTGCATGAAATCGCTGAAGTGATCCTGCACGCCGGCTTCCCGGTGGTCATCGATGCGACTTACCTGAAGCGTGAGCAACGCGACAGCGCGGCAAAGATCGCCGAAGCCACCGGCACGCCGTTCCTGATCCTCGACTGCAACGCACCACAAGCGGTGATCGAGAGCTGGTTGGCAATTCGTCAGGCGGACAAACAGGATCCGTCCGATGCCACACTGGCAGTGATCGAAGCGCAACAGGCTAATCGCGAAGCACTGACGCCTGAAGAAATCCTGCGCAGCAAGCGCGTACAGACCAATGAATCCGGCACGCTGGACACCGTGGTCGCGCAGATCCGTCAACGCCTGCCGGGCCTGTAAGAAACTATTTCGGCCGTGAAGTCCTCGCTTGCTTCACGGCCGCCAAATAGTGGCACTATACTGGCGTCATAAAACCAACAGGTGATCTGACATGAGCCAGCCGAAACTTCTCGACACCCCGCTGTACGCCTTGCTGCACAAAGACGACATCACAGGTTTCAACAAAGAGCGCCCGCAAGACGGCCCGATCGATATGGTCGGTGGCGACTTTCGCGGTCTTGATCTGCGTGAACTGAATGCTGATGGCGTGGATTTCAGGGACGCCTACTTCCGTTCCGCCGATCTGCGTGGCATCGATTTCCGTAATGCTTCGCTTGAAGGAGCGAGCCTCGCTCATGCGCAGATTTCCGGCGCGTACTTCCCGGTTGAGCTGAGTGCGGACGAGATTCTGATGTCGATGAACTTCGGCACGCGCTTGCGTTATCGCACACGCTGATCCCTGACACAACGCCTTCCCTGTAGGAGTGAGCCTGCTCGCGATAGCGGTTTGATATTCAACACATGTGTACCTGCCAGTCCGCTATCGCGAGCAGGCTCACTCCTGCATTGTTTTTTGTTCCCCCCTCCTTATCTGCGTTCGCAGACCGTTCAAGCGCCCCTTTCTTAGAAGCGTTTGCGTTGAATCCGACCAAACAACCACGCTTTTCCTACTGATGGCTACACTCCTGAGAAGCTCGACCACGCACCATTCGGCCGTCGCAAGGAGGCTTGATGAATGATGAACTGCAACACCTGAAGAATCTTGGCAAGACGTCGGCGCAGTGGCTGCATGCCGTGGGCATCCACAGCGCTTCGGACTTGCGTCGCCTGGGGGCGGTAGACGCCTACCGGGCCGTGCGTACCCGCGGGTTTCGCGCATCGAAGGTGTTGCTGTATGCGATCGAAGGGGCGCTGATGGATGTGCATTGGAACGACATCCCTGCCGAACGCAAAGACGCCTTGAACAAGCAACTCGAAGCTATTTCCTCTCGACACAAGAATTGAAATAGGCGCTGACGCCATGTATCTGCTCGGGGAACAATCGGCACCTGTCGATGCACTGATCAATCGCTTGCAGAGCTTGCCTGTACGCTGGCTCGAAGGGCTTGCGCCGTGCGGGCCAGCGCTGGAGACAGAAATCTCTGACGATCTGCTGCGACAGTTACCCGACGATCAGTTGTTTCTGCTGACAGAAGGCGTGATCAACGGCTGCATTGGCGGTCGGGCGGTTTTTTACTGGCAGGAAGGCGACTTGATCGGTCTGCAGCAGGGCCAGGCCTGGGCTGATTGCCGTTTGTGCAGTGACGGGGCCTTACGATTGCTGCCATATCGGCGAACTGATCTTCTTCACCACTTGTTTGCCGAACCTGGCAGGGCCGAGCAATTGCTGGAGTATCTGCTGGGTCAGATGGCAATGCTGGCCCACGCTGTAGCCGAATTGAAACCACGCGAGTTTCGCAGCACCAACGGCTTCAAACGGGTCGAAAGCGGTGAAGTGCTGATCCAGCAGGGCGATGTGGCCGATCACGTTTTCGTGATCATCGATGGGCATGCCGAAGCGTTTGTTGATGGGCACAAAGTGGGCGAAGTACCCAAGGACGAAATTTTCGGCGCCATGGCGGTGTTCACGGGAGAGCCGCGCAACGCTACGGTCATTGCTCGCGAGCCGAGCACCGTCATGCTGATTCCCGGCGATCAATTTCTGAACATGACCCGCAACAATCCAAAAATTGCTCACAGCCTCATTGAGAGCATGGCCCGACGTATCGGCCAGCTCAACCAGCAGATCACCCAACTGATCGCCAGCAAAGGCCCGCGTTAAGTCCTGTATTTCCGGGGCATTACGGCCATTTTCACGACTAAATCAAGTAAATGGAAAAACAGTGGTTGACTCGGTAATGAGAATCGCTATGATTATCACAACTGGTCGCGAGATCAGTCGATATTCTGAAAAGCCCTTGGTTCGGACTCTCAGATTATCTCCTCATCAGGCTAATCACGGTTATTTGACCCGGTTCTACCGGGTCTTTTTTTGCCTGTGGAAAAGTCATTGGCCAAACTGTTTGCGCATCTGTGCGCAGTAATCCTGCTTCGGCTTCGCCTGGGTGTACCAGACATAATCGGCCATCGCTGCGGTAACCTCAGCCCCCTGCTCGGCCATCATCAGCACCGTCGGTGCTTGGGCTGCGCCCAGATCCAGAACATGCAGCGGTACACCAACATCCTTGCGCGCGTGCCAGGCACCGGCCAACAACAAGGCTGGCGTTGGCGCCGCCAGCAAACGCTCGGCCATGCGTCGATCGCGTTGCTGCTGAACCGCGAGCATCGCCGGCATTTGCGATTTGGGCAGCAAGCCGCAGTGTGAATCGCTGATCTGCTCAAGCAACGCGGCCTTCACCGCGGGCGCATTGCTGCGAACTCCGCTCAAACCTGACGGCTGTCGATAAAAGGCGCGGATTTCATCGCTATCCAGATTGGCTGCCAATAACGGATAGGGCTGCGTGAGGGCGAACCGGACGATCGGACCATAGAGACTCCAGTCCCAACCATCCTGCCAGGCCAATGCGCCGGGAAGATCAGTGGGCGGCGCTGCTGCGTGACGGACTTGATCCACTTTCGGCTGTTGATCAGGCGTGAGCATTTCCAGCAACAAACTGCCTTGGAGACGCTGCTCACCGAGCGCCTGCAACAACCACAACTGCACAGCGTGATGATCGGCATTGTCGTGTTGCTCGCCGATGATCAGGTGTTGCGGCCTGGCCAAACGCTTCAGCAACGCCTCTGCCGTCAGCACCTGGCCGCTGTGCAGATCGCGAATCTCGCCACTGACCGGCGGCGCGGCAACATGCTGACACCCTGCAAGCAGCAACACCGCCAATAACCACATCCCGCGCATGCCATCACCTCGATGAGAAATCAGCGGGCGATGATCAGCGGATGCCCACGTTCCGGGTGCGGCTGCACCAACACTTCAAGACCGAACACGGCTTTGAGCGTATCCGGTCGCAAGACCTGTTGCGGCGTATCCAGCGCCACCGGGCGCCCGCCTTCGAGCAACAACACACGATCACAATAGCGCGCCGCCAGATTCAGATCATGCAGGATGACCAGCACTGCCGCGCCACGATCGGCAAATTCGCGCACCGCTTGCAGCGTCGTATGTTGATGCAGCGGATCGAGCATCGACGTTGGCTCGTCGAGCAACAAGCTTTGCCCGGCCTGCCCCGGCCACAGTTGCGCCAGCACCCGCGCCAGATGCACACGCTGACGTTCGCCACCCGACAGCGCCAGATAACTGCGCCCGCTCAGATGCCCGGCATCCGCAGCGTCCAGCGCTGCCGCAACGATCTCGTCATCGCGCACCCGACCGCTCTGATAAGGCAAGCGGCCCATGCCAACCACCTCCTCAACGCGAAAGGCAAAGTCCAGCGTCGACACCTGCGGCAACACCGCCAGACGTTGCGCGCGTTGCGCACCCGTCCAGCGGCTCAAGGCCTGACCATCCAGCGAAACCTCGCCCTCGCTGACCGCCAGTTCACCGCAGAGGGCGCCGAGCAATGTGCTTTTACCCGCGCCATTCGGCCCCAACACCCCCAGCACTTCGCCCGGTTCAAGCTGCAGGCTGACCTCGCTGAGCACCGTCTTGCGGCCGCGGCGGATATGCAGATTGTGCGCACGCAGCATCAGGCACGCCCTCGCAACAGCAGATAAAGGAAGAACGGTGCGCCGATAAACGCGGTGACAATGCCGATCGGCAACTCCGCCGGCGCCAGCGCCAGCCGCGCCACCAGATCCGCCAGCAACAACAGACTGGCCCCGGCCAACACCGAGGCTGGCAACAGCACCCGATGATCCGGCCCGGCCAGCAAGCGCACCAGATGCGGCACCACCAACCCGACGAAACCGATCATCCCCGCCGCCGCCACTGCCGCACCGACACCCAGCGCGGTGCAAAATACCAATTCGCGCTTGAGCCGCTCGACATCGATACCCAGATGCCCTGCCTCGGACTCACCGAGCAGCAAGGCATTCAGGGCCTTGGCGCGGCGCGGCAACCACAGCGCAACGCCGGCGCTGATGATCAGCAGCGGCCAGAGCCGTGCGTAACTGGCGCCGTTGAGGCTGCCCAGATTCCAGAACGTCAGCGTACGCAGGGTCGCGTCATCCGCCAGATAAGTGAACAGCCCCACCGCCGAGCTTGCCAGCGCAGTCAGGGCAATCCCCGCCAGCAGCATGGTCGCCACGTTGGTCTGACCGTTGCGGCGGCCGAGTCGATAGACCAGCGCCGTCACCCCCAGCCCACCGAGAAACGCACACGCCGACAGCAAATACGGCCCGAACCACTCCGGCAAGCCGCCAAAAAACGCACCGCCGACAATCGCAATCGCTGCGCCCAACGCAGCACCGCTGGACACCCCGACCAATCCCGGATCGGCCAACGGATTGCGAAACAAGCCCTGCATCGCCACACCGGACAACGCCAGCACACCGCCGACGGCCAGCCCGAGCAAGGTGCGCGGCAAGCGAATCTGCCCGAGAATCAGCTCAGCCTGCTCCAGACCGTCCGGCGCCAGCGGCACACCGAGCATGCGCAACGCTGCGCGCAGGGTATCGAACAGCGGCAGGCTGACCGGTCCCAGCGCCAGCGACAGCCAGATGGCCAGCAGACACAACAGCGTCAGGCCAACGAACAGGCTGCGGGGTTTGACCAATGTGGTCATGGGTTGCCCTTGGTCGGGTAGAAACCGTCAGACAAGGTCCTCAACGCCGCTGGCAAACGCGGCCCGAGGCCGCCAACCAGCAACGTCGGGTCCAGCTCCAGCACCCGTCCGGCCTTGACAGCGCGGCTTGAGTCGAGAATAGGGTTTTCCTTGAACAGCGCCGTTTTCGCCGCCTCACCGCTCAACGCGCGATCAGCGAACACCAAGACTTCAGGATCGAGCCCCGCCAACGATTCCACTGAGAACGGTTTGTAACCGGTATGCGTCGCCAGGTTATGCCCGCCGGCCTGTTGCAACATCCAGTCGGCAGCCGTGTCCTTGCCAGCAATCAACAGCTTGCCACCTGCATGTCCGATCAGCACCAGAACGCCCGGCGCCTTGTGATTGGCCTGCAATTGACTGACTCGCTGTTTCAGCGCATCGAGTTGCTGTTGATAGCTTTGCAGCAGTTGAGCCGCTTGCGCCTCGGCGCCGAGCAATTGTCCCAGGTGCGTGACGTTCTTTTGCAGGGTTGGCAGATCCGGCTGCGCGGAAAACAGCTCCACCTGTACCTTGGCATTCCTCACTTGCGCCAGAACCGGCGGCGGGCCCATTTCTTCGGTGCCGATCAGAATGTCCGGACGCAGGCTGAGAATGCCTTCCGAAGACAGACTGCGCTGATAGCCGATGCTCGGCAGTGCCTTCAGCGATTGCGGGTGCTGACTGGTGGTGTCGACGCCGACCAGTTTCGTCTCGCCGCCCAGCGCACTGACCCACTCCGACAATCCGCCCCCGGCGCTCACCCAGCGTTGCGGCAAATCAGCCGCTGCAGCCTGGTGGCTGACGAAAAGTCCGACACACAGCACAGCAACGCGGGTTTTCAGGCGCATACACAGCTTCCTTGAACAGGTTTTTCCGCGCATCGGGACAACGGGCCAAGTATCCTAGGCATCGGTCACCGCACGGCGGATGAAGGCGGCCATTTGATAATTGTTTGCATTTATACGTCAAGCTCGGACATCTCCCGTGACGAGCCGACACTTGAGGATAGCCATGAAGTTTTTGTGCGCGGGCGCCGATCTGGCCGAGGCCGGCAGCCGAGGGTTCGACATCGACGGAAACAGACTGTTTGCCGTGCGCCGCGAGGGGCAGGCGTATGTCTATCTGAACCGTTGCCCGCACCGCGGCGTCGGGCTGGAATGGCACCCAGACCAGTTTCTCGACCCGAGCAACAGCCTGATTCAGTGCGCAACTCACGGCGCACTGTTTCTGATCGAGGACGGCCAATGCGTCGCCGGCCCCTGCGCCGGGCAATCCCTGACCGCCATCCCTTGCCGCGAGGATGCACAAGGGCTGTGGATCGATGTTTAACCGTTAAGCAGGACGTTCAGCCGCCGGTCGATCACCATCTCTTCGTGGCTTAAGCGCACGCCGTAGGCCAGTACCTCGACCCCGCACGCCACCGCTTCACGCAGTGCGTCAGCGTAGGCCGAATCGATTTCCTGCGCCGGGCGCACCGCCTCGATCCCGCTGAGATTGACGCAATACAACTGCACCGCACGAATACCGTCCCGGGCCAGATGCGCCAGCTCGCGCAGGTGCTTGGCGCCGCGCTGGGTGACCGCATCGGGAAACGCCGCCACATTCGTCCCGTCGAAACCCAGGGTGACGCTTTTCACCTCCACATAGGCTGGGCCGCTTGGGTATTCGAGGCGAAAGTCGATGCGGCTGTTTTCCTGACCGTACGCCACTTCGCGTTTCAGCGCGGTAAAACCGTTCAACTCGCTGATGACCCCAGCCTGCAAGGCTTCTTCGACCAAGGCGTTGGCGCGGCCGGTGTTCACGCAAAACAGCCGGCCCTGCGGGGTTTCGCCGATTTCCCAGGTTCCGGGCAGCTTGCGTTTGGGATCGTTGGAACGGCTGAACCACACCTGGCCGCCCTCAACCTGGCAATTGAGCATCGAACCGGTGTTCGGGCAGTGCAGGGTCAACAGTTCACCGTTGATCGTTTCAACATCGGCGAGAAACCGTTTGTAGCGGCGAATCAGTCGCGCCTCTTCCAGAGCAGGATAAAAACGCATCAGCCTTGCCAGCTCTTCAGGCCACGGGCGATTCGTTCCACCGCTTCCTGTAAGCGAGGGAGGTTTTGCGTGTAGGCAAAACGCACATGGTGGCCGGCTTGATAACGGCCGAAATCCAGTCCCGGGGTAAAGGCAACATGCTCGGTTTCGAGGAAATGACGGCAGAACGCGAAGGCATCACCGCCGAACCGGCTGATATCGGCGTACAAGTAGAACGCCCCTTCCGGCTCGACGGCGATATTGAAACCCAACTCGCGCAACGCCGGCAGGAGGAAGTCCCGGCGGCGACCGAATTCAGCGCGGCGCTCTTCGAGAATGGCGATGGTGTCTGGTTCGAAGCACGCCAGTGCCGCGTACTGCGCCATGCTCGGCGCGCTGATGTAGAGGTTCTGCGCGAGTTTTTCCAGTTCCCCGACTGCCGCGTCAGGCGCCACCAGCCAGCCGAGACGCCAACCGGTCATGCCAAAATATTTGGAAAAACTGTTGAGCACAAAGGCACTGTCATCGACTTCCAGCACACTCGCCGCGTCGGTGCCATAGGTCAGGCCGTGATAAATCTCATCCACCACCAAATGCCCGTGCCGCGCCTTGATCGCTGTGGATAACCCGGCCAGCTCATCACGGGTCAGGATCGTCCCGGTAGGGTTGGCCGGCGAGGCCACCAACGCACCGACACTGTCGTGATCCCAGTGCCGCGCCACCAGATCCGGGGTCAGTTGATAACGTACGTCCGGCCCGACCGGAACCAGCTGCGCCGCGCCTTCGACCAGACGCAGGAAGTGCCGGTTGCACGGATAACCGGGGTCCGCCAAAAGCCAGTGTTTGCCAGGGTCCACCAGCAAGGCGCTGGCCAGTAACAGGGCGCCGGAGCCACCGGGGGTGATCAGAATCCGTCGCGGGTCGATGTTCAGGCCATAACGTTGTTGATAGAAACCGGAAATCGCCTCGCGCAGCTCGGGAATGCCGCGCGCGGCGGTGTAGCGGGTCTTGCCCGCCGTTAGCGCCGCTTGGCCTGCGCGGATGATCGGCTCAGCCGTGGTGAAGTCTGGTTCGCCGATTTCCAGATGGATAACGTCGTGGCCTTCAGCCTGCAATTCGTTGGCCCGCGCCAGCAGCGCCATCACATGGAACGGTTCGATCGCACGACTGCGCGCACTGTAGGGCTGAGCCATTGGCCTTCCTTCGACGGGAAAAAGAAACGATTCTACCCATCTGCCGGAACGAGCGAGAACCCATCGCGGTCACAGCCTCAAGAACGCTGGACTGTAACGATATGAGCGTACGCTCCAGGATTGACTAAAATCAGTGATTGAACAGGTCTTCAACACCACCAGACACGGCTTGCCAAACATTTGCAAGCGCCACCCGCCGGGACCTCGACATCCGGGAGTAGCGCAGGCCGAATTGATCTGGTAAGTTCGCCCGCTTGCAGCCGCAGGGCCGGCAGGTGTCGGTGATGGAGCAATCCTGCGCAATGGATTACAAGAGTAGAGGCGGTCCATTTCATGCCCACCCAAGCAAAGCAACAGCAGCAAGCGACGATCAGCGGCTTCGAACCTTATGTTCCGAAGGCCGGCGAAGAGTACATGGGCGCCCCGATGCGCGCGCACTTCACCAAGATCCTGAACAAGTGGAAACAGGACTTGATGCAGGAAGTCGATCGCACTGTTGATCACATGAAAGACGAAGCAGCCAACTTCCCTGACCCGGCCGACCGTGCCAGCCAGGAAGAAGAATTCGCCCTCGAGCTGCGCGCCCGCGACCGCGAGCGCAAGTTGATCAAGAAGATCGACAAGACCCTCGAACTGATTCAGGACGAAGAATACGGCTGGTGCGAGTCCTGCGGCATCGAGATCGGCGTCAAGCGCCTCGAAGCCCGTCCTACCGCGGATCTGTGCATCGACTGCAAGACCCTGGCGGAAATCAAGGAAAAGCAGGTCGGCAAGTAATCTCGACTTGAACGAAAAACGGAGCGTGCGAACGCTCCGTTTTTGTTTCTGCCTTTTGCCTTTGTGGGAGGGGGCTTGCTCCCGAATACAATGTGTCATTCAACATAAACGTGTCTGATCCGACGCATTCGCGAGCAAGCCCGCTCCCACAGGGGGTAATGTGCGCGAACCCTGAAAATTATATTGTCCTCATGACTGCCAAAACCTCCCCCGCCTACATTGGCCGCTTCGCCCCGACACCCAGTGGCCATCTGCACTTCGGCTCGCTGGTCGCCGCCCTCGCCTCTTACCTCGACGCACGCGCAGTGGGCGGGCGCTGGCTGGTGCGCATGGAAGATCTTGATCCGCCCCGGGAGGAGCCCGGCGCGCAGGCAGCGATTCTCAAGGCGCTGGAAAGCTACGGTTTCGAATGGGACGGCGAAATGGTGCGCCAGAGTGACCGGCACGAGGCCTACGCGCAAATCCTCAACAGCCTGTTCAACCATGGCCTTGCCTACGCCTGCACCTGTTCGCGCAAACAACTGGAGCCGTATCACGGCATTTATCCGGGGCTGTGCCGCAATGCCGGGCATGAGCAGCAAGACGCGGCGATCCGCCTGCGCGTGCCGGAACTGGAATATCACTTCATCGACCGGGTGCAGGGCGAGTTTCGCCAGCATCTGGGGCGCGAAGTCGGCGATTTCGTGATTCGCCGCCGCGATGGCTTGTACGCCTATCAACTGGCAGTCGTGCTGGATGACGCCTGGCAAGGCATCACCGACATCGTGCGCGGCGCCGATCTGCTCGACTCCACCCCGCGCCAGCTCTACCTTCAAGAACTGCTGGGTTTTCGTCAGCCACGCTACCTGCACCTGCCATTGATCACGCAACCGGACGGCAACAAGCTCGGCAAATCCTACCGCTCGCCGCCACTGGAGGCCGATCAAGCCACCCCTTTGCTGCTGCGGGCCCTGCGCGCGCTGGGGCAGAACCCCGGCGCCGAGTTGGCTCACGCCACCCCGCAGGAGCTACTGAACTGGGGCGCAAACCACTGGGATGCGACCCGGATCCCGCGCACACTGACCCTGCCCGAAGCGCAACTGCAATGACGGCACTTGCAGTGGCGCGCCCATCCGTTACCATCGCCGCACGTTTTCGGGCACGCGCATAAAAAAGAGAGGCCGGGATGTACATCTATCGCTTGGTCCTGCTTCTGGTCGTGGGAATCTATCTGTTTTCTCCAGCCATCATGGATTGGTGGATCGACGCCACGGGCGCCTGGTATCGGCCGTATCTGCTCTGGTTGATCCTGATTGTCGTGACCTTCATCCTGCAGAGCCAAAAAGATGCCGATGAGCTTTAGCCTGACCCAGATGATCCTGATCAGCGCCGCATACCTGGCGGTGCTGTTCGGAGTTGCCTGGATCAGTGAACGGGGCATGATCCCGCGGGCGATCATTCGCCACCCGCTGACCTACACCCTGTCGCTGGGGGTTTACGCCAGTGCGTGGGCGTTTTATGGCACGGTCGGCCTGGCCTATCAGTACGGCTACGGCTTTCTGTCGAGCTATCTCGGGGTGTCCGGCGCGTTTCTGCTGGCGCCGGTGTTGCTCTACCCAATCCTGAAAATCACCCGCACCTATCAACTGTCGTCGCTGGCAGACCTGTTTGCGTTCCGTTTTCGCAGCACCTGGGCCGGCGCACTGACCACGATCTTCATGCTGATCGGCGTGCTGCCGCTGCTGGCGTTGCAGATTCAGGCGGTGGCCGACTCCATTGGCATTCTCACCGGCGAGCCGATCCAGAGCCGCGTCGCCCTGGCATTCTGTGCGCTGATCATTCTGTTCACGATCTTCTTCGGCTCCCGGCATATCGCCACACGCGAGAAACACGAAGGGCTGGTGTTCGCGATTGCTTTCGAGTCGGTGATCAAGTTGATCGCCCTCGGCGGCGTCGGCCTCTATGCGCTGTATGGCGTGTTCGACGGTCCACAACAACTCGAGTTGTGGCTTCTGCAGAACCAGACCGCCCTCGCCGCCCTGCACACGCCACTCCAGGAAGGCCCTTGGCGCACGCTGTTGCTGGTGTTCTTCGCCTCGGCGATCGTGATGCCGCACATGTATCACATGACCTTCACCGAAAACCTCAATCCGCGCTCGCTGGTCAGCGCCAGCTGGGGCCTGCCGCTGTTCCTGCTGTTGATGAGCCTGGCGGTGCCGCTGATTCTCTGGGCCGGCCTGAAGCTCGGTGCCACCACCGACCCGGAATACTTCACCCTCGGCATCGGCATCGCCGCCAACAGCAAGCCGCTGGCATTGCTGGCTTACGTCGGCGGACTGTCGGCCGCCAGTGGCCTGATCATCGTCACCACCCTGGCGCTGTCGGGCATGGCGCTGAACCACCTGGTGCTGCCGCTCTACCAGCCACCCGCCGAAGGCAACATCTATCGCTGGCTGAAGTGGACCCGCCGGGCCTTGATCGTCGCGATCATCATGGCCGGTTTCGGCTTTTACCTGATGCTCGGTGCCGGGCAAGACCTGGCCAACCTCGGCATCGTCGCGTTCGTCGCCACCCTGCAATTCCTGCCCGGCGTGCTCTCGGTGCTGTACTGGCCGACCGCTAACCGTCGCGGCTTTATCGCCGGTCTGCTGGCGGGGATTCTGGTGTGGGTGGTGACCATGCTGCTGCCGCTGGTCGGCAATCTGCAGGGTTTCTACATCCCCCTGCTGAACATGATTTACGTGCTGGACGACACCAGTTGGCACATGGCGGCCATCGCCTCGCTGGCGGCCAACGTATTGATGTTCACCCTGATCTCGCTGTTCACCAACGCCAGCCCCGAAGAAGCCAGCGCCGCCGAAGCCTGCGCGGTGGATAACGTGCGTCGTCCGCAACGCCGCGAGCTGCACGCCGCCTCCCCCCAGGAATTCGCCACACAACTGGCCAAACCCCTGGGCGCCAAGGCCGCACAGAAGGAAGTCGAGCAGGCCCTGCGCGATCTCTATCTGCCGTTCGACGAACGCCGCCCCTATGCGTTGCGCCGACTGCGTGACCGCATCGAAGCCAACCTCTCCGGCCTGATGGGTCCGAGCGTGGCCCAGGACATGGTCGAAACCTTCCTGCCGTACAAGGCCGGCGGCGAAAACTACGTCACTGAAGACATCCACTTCATCGAAAGCCGCCTCGAGGATTACCACTCACGCCTCACCGGGCTGGCCGCCGAACTCGACGCATTGCGTCGCTACCACCGCCAGACCCTGCAAGAGCTACCGATGGGCGTCTGCTCGCTGGCCAAGGATCAAGAGATCCTGATGTGGAACAAGGCGATGGAAGAACTCACCGGGATCGCCGCGCAGCGGGTGGTCGGTTCGCGACTGAGCACCATCGCCGATCCGTGGAAGCAACTGCTGCAAGGTTTCATCAACCTGCCCGACGAACACCTGCACAAACAGCACCTGGCACTCGACGGCCAGACCCGTTGGCTGAACCTGCACAAAGCGGCGATCGACGAACCGTTGGCACCGGGCAACAGTGGCCTGGTGCTGTTGGTGGAAGATTTGACCGAAACCCAGATGCTCGAAGACAAACTGGTGCACTCCGAGCGCCTGGCCAGCATCGGTCGCCTGGCGGCCGGCGTGGCCCATGAAATCGGCAACCCGATCACCGGTATCGCCTGTCTGGCGCAGAACCTGCGCGAAGAGCGCGAAGAAGACGGCGAGCTCACGGAAATCAGCGGACAGATCCTCGAACAGACCAAGCGGGTGTCACGCATCGTGCAGTCGTTGATGAGCTTCGCCCATGCCGGCAGTCATCAGCACAGCGACGAGCCCGTCTGTCTGGCCGAGGTCGCACAGGATGCGATTGGCCTGCTGGCCCTGAACCGACGCAACTTCGAAGTGCAGTTCTATAACCTGTGCGATCCGGATCACTGGGTCGAAGGAGATCCGCAGCGGCTCGCCCAGGTACTGATCAACCTGCTTTCCAACGCCCGTGACGCATCGCCTGCGGGCAGTGCGGTGCGGGTCAAGAGTGAAGCCGGCGAACACACGGTCGATCTGATCGTGGAGGACGAAGGCAGTGGTATTCCGCAGAACATCATGGACCGATTGTTCGAACCTTTCTTCACCACCAAGGATCCTGGCGAAGGCACCGGTCTGGGCCTTGCACTGGTCTATTCCATCGTTGAAGAGCATTATGGACAAATCACCATCGACAGCCCGGCTGATGTACAAAGCCAGCGCGGCACCCGTATCCGGGTGACCTTACCGCGCCATGTCGAAGCGACGTCCGCTGTGAACTGAGACCGTCGAGAGTATCGAATCAATGCCGCACATTTTGATCGTCGAAGACGAAACCATTATCCGCTCCGCCTTGCGCCGCCTGCTGGAACGCAACCAGTACCAGGTCAGCGAAGCCGGTTCAGTGCAGGAAGCACAAGAACGCTTCAGTATTCCCACATTCGATCTGATCGTCAGCGACCTGCGCCTGCCTGGCGCCCCCGGTACCGAGCTGATCAAGCTTGGCCAGGGCAAGCCGGTGCTGATCATGACCAGTTACGCCAGCCTGCGTTCGGCGGTCGACTCGATGAAGATGGGCGCGGTGGATTACATCGCCAAGCCTTTCGATCACGATGAAATGCTTCAGGCCGTCGCACGGATCCTGCGTGATCACCAGTCGGCGCCCGCCGCCGGCGAAGTGGTTGCCGGCAAATCGACCAATGGCAGCGGCAAATCGTCTGTCGACAACAGCAACGGCGAGATTGGCATCATTGGCTCGTGCCCCCCGATGCAGGATCTGTACAGCAAGATCCGCAAAGTGGCGCCCACCGACTCCAATGTCCTGATCCAGGGTGAATCCGGCACCGGTAAAGAGCTGGTCGCCCGCGCCCTGCACAACCTGTCCAAGCGCGCCAAGGCACCGATGATTTCGGTGAACTGCGCGGCCATCCCGGAAAGCCTGATCGAGTCCGAACTGTTCGGCCACGAAAAAGGCGCGTTCACGGGCGCCAGCGCCGGTCGTGCCGGTCTGGTGGAAGCGGCGGACGGCGGCACGCTGTTCCTCGACGAGATCGGCGAACTGCCGCTGGAAGCTCAGGCGCGCCTGCTGCGGGTGTTGCAGGAGGGCGAAATTCGCCGCGTGGGCTCGGTGCAGTCGCAAAAGGTCGATGTGCGCTTGATCGCCGCGACCCACCGCGACCTCAAGAGTCTGGCGAAAATCGGCCAGTTCCGTGAAGACCTTTATTACCGTCTGCACGTGATCGCCCTGAAACTGCCGGCCCTGCGCGAGCGTGGCACCGACGTCAACGAAATCGCCAATGCATTCCTCGCCCGACAGAGTGCGCGCATCAACCGTACCGACCTGAAATTTGCCGCCGATGCCGAACAGGCCATCCGGCACTATTCCTGGCCGGGTAACGTGCGCGAGCTGGAAAACGCGGTCGAGCGCGCGGTGATCCTGAGCGAAAGCCCGGAAATCTCCGCCGACCTGCTGGGCATCGATATTGAGCTGAGCGACCTGGAAGACGACGAGTTCATCGGCTTGCCGGCGCAAACCGCAGGTAACACCAGCAACAGCAGCCATGAGCCGACCGAAGACCTGTCGCTGGAGGATTACTTCCAGCATTTCGTCCTTGAGCACCAGGACCACATGACCGAGACCGAACTGGCGCGCAAACTGGGCGTCAGCCGTAAATGCCTGTGGGAACGCCGGCAGCGGCTGGGCATTCCGCGGCGCAAGACCGGAGTCACCAGCGAGAGCTGAACGTTACCTGTCGAGTGTGCGGGTAACGCTTGAAGATGTGAAAAAACTGTTACCTCAGTCCTTTCACGTAACAAAAGCCGGGGTTATCGGTAACGAAACCCCGGCTTTTTTTCGTCCTTGGAAAACGGTTATACCGACCTAACCCCTTGTTTTATTGGGCTTCACAAAAGTTGGCACGGCACCTGCTATATGTTTGGTACAAGAACAATAACAAGCAATGCACAAGACAATAAAAATAAGACGAATCGACTCACGCACAATAAAAACAAGACGGCGAGAGGCGCAGCTAACTGATTCTTTTGGAGAGGCGTTGTATTTGGGGCTAGCCCCACGACCAGGCCGAGAACAACAAAAACTGTCCTAAGACAGAGCCTGTACTGGTTGGATCGAAAGATCACTGCAATTCAGCGACCAAAGCAATCCGTTTGCTCTTGGCTCCCGATTGGGAGGGTCACGAAGGAAACGCTTCGTGGCGAGGGCACTCAACAAAAACAAAAAGCCCGAATCAATAATAAAAAGAGCACGCAACTACTTCTTGGGGAGCTTCGGCTCCCCTTGTAGTTTCTCCCTACCGGCAAAATCCCCCGCGTTTATCGAGTTCGAAGCCTGTAGCCTGCGGCTTCCAGCGTAAAACGGCTGTGTCCTACACCATCCCCCGACTAAATGCTAGAATCTGCGCCCATCATGCGGTCATTCTTTGGTATGGCCGAACATTCCTTCAAACAGTGCATCCCATGCTGAAGAAGCTGTTCCAGTCATTCCGAACTCCCGTGCGTCGTACGCAACACATCCGCAGCACCCCTGAAGTGCTCAACAGCGGTCAACATTCGCTGCAGAAAACGCAATTCAGCCGCTACGCGGTGAATATCGTCGAACGCCTGCAAGGTGCCGGTTACCAGGCTTATCTGGTCGGCGGTTGCGTGCGAGACATGCTCCTGGGCATCACGCCCAAGGATTTCGACGTCGCCACCAGTGCCACCCCCGAGCAAGTCCGGGCCGAATTCCGCAATGCGCGGATCATCGGTCGCCGCTTCAAACTGGTGCATATCCATTTTGGTCGCGAAATCATCGAGGTCGCGACCTTCCGCGCCAATCACCCGCAAAACGAAGACGACGAAGACAGCAACCAGTCTTCACGCAACGAGAGCGGACGGATTCTGCGCGACAACGTCTACGGCACGCTGGAAGAAGACGCGCAACGCCGCGACTTCACCATCAACGCCCTGTATTACGATCCGGTCAGCGAGCGCATTCTCGACTACGCCAACGGCGTACACGACATCCGCAATCACCTGATCCGCCTGATTGGCGATCCGAAGCAGCGTTACCAGGAAGACCCGGTACGGATGCTGCGTGCCGTGCGTTTCGCCGCCAAGCTCAATTTCGGCATCGAGAAGCACACCGTGCAGCCGATCCGCGAACTGGCGCCGATGCTGCGCGAGATCCCGTCGGCCCGTCTGTTCGAAGAAGTGCTCAAGCTGTTCCTCTCCGGCCACGGCGCGATCACCTTCGAGATGCTGGTCGATCTGCAACTGTTCGCCCCGCTGTTCCCGGCCAGTGCCGATGCGCTGGAACACAACCCGGAATACACCCACACATTGATCAGCGAAGCGCTCACCAACACCGACCTGCGGATCAAGCAGAACAAACCGGTAACCCCGGCGTTCCTGTTTGCCGCACTGCTGTGGCCTGCCCTGCCGGCCCGTGTGTTGCGTCTGCAAGAGCGCGGCATGCCGCCGATTCCGGCGATGCAGGAAGGCGCCCACGAGTTGATCGCCGAACAATGCCAGCGCATCGCGATTCCGAAACGTTTCACCATGCCGATTCGCGAAATCTGGGACATGCAGGAGCGCCTGCCACGGCGCAGCGGCAAACGTGCCGACCTGCTGCTGGACAACCCGCGCTTCCGCGCCGGCTACGATTTCCTGCTGTTGCGTGAAAGCGCCGGCGAGCAGACCGATGGCCTGGGCGAATGGTGGACCGACTATCAGGATGCCAACGACAGCGAACGTCGCGATATGATCCGCGACCTCAGCGGCAAAGGTGATGACGCCAGCGGTGCGCCGCGCAAACGTCGCCGCAGCAGCGGCTCCAAGCGCAAACGCGCCGGGGCTCCGAGCGCATCGGGCGAATAAGGCATGGAACGCATCTATATTGGCCTGGGCAGCAATCTCGCTGACCCGGCCGAACAGTTGCGCAGCGCGCTCAACGCGCTGGGGCAATTGCCGCAGACCACCCTCGCCGGAGTCTCGGCGTTCTATCAGAGCGATTCACTGCTGCCGGGACAACCGCGTTACACCAACGCGGTCGCGGCCCTCGACAGCGACCTCGCGCCGCTGGACCTGCTCGATGCGCTGCAAGCCATCGAAAACGATCAGGGTCGCGAGCGCCTGGAGCGCTGGGGCCCGCGCACACTGGATCTGGATATCCTGCTGTTCGGTGATCATCTGATCGATGTGCCGAGGCTGAAAGTCCCGCACTATCAGATTCAGGAACGCGCGTTCGTGCTCTATCCGCTGGCTGAACTGGCTCCCGAGGACCTGCGCCTGGCCGATGGCCGCGCGCTCGCTGACTTGCTCGCCGCCTGCCCGTTCGTTGGCCTCGAACGCCTCGCTGACGCCTGACGCAAATCCGCCCCCCTGCAGGCTCACTTCTGCAGGGGGCGGCTCCACATTCAGAATATTGTCGGACAAAAAATCGCCAAATCAGGCCCGGCGCTCCGCTGAATCGCATCAGTAACGCCGGTAACACTCTCCTCGTAACAATGCGGTAACACACACAATTGACTTCCTGAGGTCTCCTCACGACTATAGGCGTCCCGCTGCCGCCAACCCGGCACATACGGGCGCAATCCAGGCCTTATAAGCACGACAAAAGAGCGTGCGCCTGAGTAGACGAAGAATCACGCGCGTTACTCGCAGTAGTTTCCAGAGCGCCTGAACGAGGATTTTTTACATGCCAGCCATCACCCTGACCACGCTCCAGAGCCTCAAGCAGAAAGGTGAAAAGATCACCATGCTGACCTGCTATGACGCGACCTTCGCCCACGCCTGCAACGAGGCCGGTGTCGAAGTGCTGCTGGTGGGCGACTCCCTCGGCATGGTTCTGCAAGGTCACGACAGCACCCTGCCGGTCACCATCGCAGAAATGGCCTACCACACCGCCTGCGTCAAACGCGGCAACACCGATGCCCTGATCCTGGCCGACCTGCCATTCATGGCCAACGCCACCCTCGAACAAACCATGACCAACAGCGCCATGCTGATGCAGGCCGGCGCACACATGATCAAGGTCGAAGGTCAGTTGTGGCTGGCGGAGTCGATCCGCCTGCTGGCCGAGCGCGGTGTGCCGGTCTGTGCGCACATGGGCCTGACTCCGCAAGCGGTGAACATTCTCGGTGGCTATAAGGTGCAGGGCCGCAACGAGAACCAGGCGCGGCAGATGCGTGCCGACGCAATCTCGCTGGAGCAGGCCGGCGCCTCCATGTTGCTGCTCGAATGCGTGCCGAGCGAACTCGCCGCCGAAATCAGCCAGGCCGTGAAAATTCCGGTCATTGGTATTGGCGCCGGTAGCGATACCGACGGCCAGGTATTGGTATTGCACGACATGCTCGGCCTCTCGATCACTGGCCGCGTGCCGAAATTCGTCAAGAACTTCATGCAAGATCAGGACAGCATCCAGTCCGCATTGAAGGCTTACGTCAACGAAGTCAAAGGCGTTACTTTCCCTGGCATCGAACACGGATTCTCTGCATGAACACCGTAAAGACCGTACGCGAACTGCGTGCCGCCGTGGCGCGCGCCCGCAGCGAAGGCAAGCGCATCGGCTTCGTGCCGACCATGGGCAACCTGCACAGCGGCCACATTGCGTTGATCGCCAAAGCCACACAACGGGTGGACTTCGTGGTGGCGAGCATCTTCGTCAACCCGCTGCAGTTCGGCGCTGGCGAGGACCTCGACAAATACCCGCGCACCCTGGCGGCAGATCAGGAAAAGCTGCTGCAGGCCGGCTGCCATTTGCTGTTCGCCCCGACTGTTGAAGAGATGTACCCCGACGGCATGGCCGGGCAGACCCGAGTCAGCGTCCCGCAACTGTCCGAAGGCCTGTGCGGTGCCAGCCGTCCGGGGCACTTCGAGGGTGTGGCGACGGTGGTCAGCAAGCTGTTCAACATGGTTCAGCCGGACCTGGCGATTTTCGGCCAGAAAGACTTCCAGCAACTGGCCGTCATCCGTGCGCTGGTGCATGACCTGAACATGCCGATCCAGATCATCGGTGAGCCGACCGTACGTGCCGCCGACGGCCTGGCGCTGTCGTCGCGCAACGGTTTCCTCAGCGAGCAGCAACGTGCCGTGGCCCCGGTGGTCTATCGCACCCTGAGCACAATTGCCGAGTCGATCAAGCAAGGTGAGCGCGATTACCCGGCGCTGATCGCAGCCCAGGTGCAACAGCTGGAAGCTGCTGGCCTGCGCCCGGATTATCTGGAAATCCGCCACGCCCTGACCTTGCGTCCGGCGACGGCTGAAGACCGCGATCTGGTGATTCTGGTGGCAGCGTTCCTGGGCACCACGCGGTTGATCGACAACCTGCACCTGAATCTCGACACCCCGGTTTAAAAACACCGCAATCCCCCTGTGGGAGCGGGCTTGCTCGCGAAGGTGGTGTGTCATTCAGCAGATACGTTGACTGACACACCACCTTCGCGAGCAAGCCCGCTCCCACATTGGTTTCTGGTGTCCACACAGACCATATTGCCGCCCCCAAAGCCTTCGGGCACACTGCCCGCCGTTCGATTCCAACCCGGGAAATCCCTCATGCACGCCATCATGCTCAAGGCCAAGCTGCACCGCGCCGAAGTCACCCATGCGGTACTCGATTACGAAGGTTCCTGCGCCATCGATGGCGAGTGGCTGGACTTGTCCGGTATCCGTGAATACGAGCAGATCCAGATTTACAACATCGACAACGGCGAGCGTTTCACGACCTACGCCATTCGTGGTGAAGAAGGTTCGCGGATGATTTCGGTCAACGGCGCAGCCGCGCACAAGGCCAAGGTCGGCGACCGGGTGATCATTTGCGCATACGCCCATTACAGCGAAGAACAACTGCTGAATTTCAAGCCGCGCATGCTGTACATGGCCCCTGGCAATGAGCTGAGCCACACCAGCAACGCCATTCCGGTTCAGGTGGCCTGAGCCGCTTCGACGCGTCACTCCCCCTCCGTTGGTCGGCTTGTTCCCGGTATCGATGTTAAAAAAGTACAGGGAACAGGTCAGAAGAAGTCAAGACAGATCGCAGCACGAGGTTTACTGTATTCGCCCTGCGTCGAAAAATCGTGTCGACGCATTTGACCCTCGCCCAAACATGGCGTATCGGTCTGTTCTGTGTTCAAAAGGCCGTTCAAGTAAAAAGGAAAACCGCAGCGATGGCGTACTACCGCACTCCTCACGACGTTACCGCTCTGCCTGCCTGGCAAGCGTTGAAAGATCACCGCCAAGCCATGCAGGATTTCAGCATGCGCGAAGCCTTCAACGCCGATCCGCAGCGCTTCAATCAATTCACGCTCAGCAGCTGCGGACTGTTTCTCGATTATTCGAAGAATCTGATCAACGCCCAGACCCGCAATCTGCTGGTGAGTCTGGCCAATGAAGTCGATTTGAAAGGCGCGATCAAAGCGCTGTTCGACGGCGAGATCGTCAACGCTTCCGAAGGCCGTCCGGCCCTGCACACCGCCCTGCGCCGCCCGGTGGGCGACAAGCTGTCGGTCAACGGCGTCAACGTGATGCCCGAAGTGCACAAGGTGCTGAACCAGATTACTGATCTGGTTGGCCGCATCCACGATGGCCTGTGGCGCGGTTACACCGAGAAGCCGATCACCGACGTGGTGAACATCGGCATCGGTGGCTCGTTCCTCGGCCCGGAACTGGTCTCCGAAGCGCTGCTGTCCTACGCGCAGAAAGGCGTGCGCTGCCACTACCTGGCGAACATCGACGGCAGTGAGTTCCATGAACTGACGCAAAAGCTGCGCGCCGAGACCACGCTGTTCATCGTGTCTTCGAAGTCGTTCAACACCCTCGAAACCCTGAAAAACGCTCAGGCCGCCCGCGCCTGGTACCTGGCTCAGGGTGGCTCGGAAGCCGAGCTGTATCGCCACTTCATCGCCGTATCGAGCAACAACGCGGCAGCCGTGGCCTTCGGCATCCGTGAAGAAAACATCTTCCCGATGTGGGACTGGGTCGGCGGTCGTTACTCGCTGTGGTCGGCCATTGGCCTGCCGATTGCCCTGGCCATCGGCATGTCCAACTTCAAGGAACTGCTGTCCGGTGCCTACACCATGGACCAGCACTTCCAGAGCGCGCCGTTCGAACAGAACATGCCGGTGCTGCTGGCCCTGCTCGGCGTCTGGTACGGCAACTTCTGGGGCGCGCAAAGCCACGCGATCCTGCCGTACGACCACTACCTGCGCAACATCACCAAGCACTTGCAACAGCTGGACATGGAATCCAACGGCAAGAGCGTGCGTCAGGACGGCACCTCGGTGTCAACCGATACCGGCCCGGTGATCTGGGGTGGCGTCGGCTGCAACGGTCAGCACGCCTACCACCAGTTGCTGCACCAGGGCACCCAACTGATTCCGGCCGACTTCATCGTGCCGATCGTCAGCTTCAACCCGGTATCCGACCACCATCAGTGGCTGTACGCCAACTGCCTGTCGCAGAGCCAGGCGCTGATGCTCGGCAAGACGCTGCCGGAAGCAGAGGCTGAACTGCGTGACAAGGGCATGAGCGAAGAACAGGTGCACAAACTCGCACCGCACAAGGTGATCCCGGGCAACCGTCCGAGCAACACCATTGTGGTCGAACGCATCAGCCCGCGTCGTCTCGGCGCACTGGTTGCCATGTACGAACACAAAGTCTTTGTACAGAGCGTGGTCTGGGGCATCAACGCCTTTGACCAGTGGGGCGTGGAACTGGGCAAGGAACTGGGCAAAGGCGTTTACAACCGTCTGGTCGGCAGCGATGAAACCATCGCTGACGATGCCTCCACCCAAGGCCTGATCAACTACTTCCGCGGTCGTCACCGCGGTTGATTTGACTGGGTTGCCCACAGATCCTGCGGGCAACACTTCTCCACTGTGGGAGCGAGCCTGCTCGCGAATGCGGTTTGTCATTCAGCATCTTTGTTGACTGACACTGCGCATTCGCGAGCAGGCTCGCTCCCACAGTTGTTTTGGGGATGACTTGAACCTGTGGTGCTCTCGGCGCATCTTTATCCTTGTCGCACAACAAGAATAAGGAACCGTCATGTTCGATATCAGCACGTTCCCCAAAGCCGATGCCGTCCGCCGGGCTGCCCAGTTGAGTCAGGACGATTACAAACGCCTGTACCGCGAATCCATTGAACACCCCAGCGCCTTCTGGGCCGAGCAAGCCACACGCTTTCTCGACTGGAGCACACCCTGGCAGACCGTCCAGCGCTACGACCTGAAAACCGGTGAGGCCTCCTGGTTTGCCGGAGCGCAACTCAACGTCAGCTACAACTGCATCGACCGCCACCTGGCGCAGCGCGGCGAGCAGACGGCCATTCTGTGGGAAGGTGACGACCCGGCCGAATCGGCGCAGATCACCTACAAAAAACTCCATCATCATGTCTGTCGCCTGGCCAACGTGCTGAAAAGCCGTGGTGTTAAAAAGGGCGACCGGGTGTGCATCTACATGCCGATGATCCCCGAAGCCGCTTACGCCATGCTCGCCTGCGCGAGGATCGGCGCGATTCATTCGGTGGTGTTCGGCGGCTTCTCCCCTGACTCGTTGCGCGACCGCATACTCGACGCCGATTGCCGCACGGTGATCACCGCCGATGAAGGGGTGCGCGGCGGCAAGTTCGTGCCGCTCAAGCAGAACGTCGACAAGGCCCTGCAGAGTTGCCCGGACGTCAGCACGGTGGTGGTGGTCGAGCGCACGCAAGGCAAGGTCGACTGGGTTGAAGGTCGCGACCTCTGGTATCACCAGGCTGTGCGCGATGTCAGCGATGACTGCCCACCGGAGCCGATGGACGCCGAAGATCCACTGTTCATCCTCTACACCTCCGGCAGCACCGGCAAACCCAAAGGCGTGTTGCACACCACCGGCGGCTACCTGCTGCAAGCGGCGATGACCTTCAAATACGTGCTCGACTACCGCGATGGCGAAGTGTTCTGGTGCACCGCTGACGTCGGCTGGGTCACGGGGCACAGCTACATTGTCTATGGCCCGCTGGCCAATGGTGCGACCACACTGATTTTCGAAGGCGTGCCGAGCTACCCGAGCACTTCGCGTTTCTGGCAGGTGATCGACAAACACCACGTCAACATTTTCTACACCGCACCGACGGCCCTGCGCGCGTTGATGCGTGAAGGCTCCGGGCCGCTGCAGGAAACTTCGCGGCATAGCCTCAGACTGCTCGGCAGTGTCGGTGAGCCAATCAACCCGGAAGCGTGGGAATGGTATTTCAACGTGGTCGGCGAACAACGCTGCCCGATTGTCGATACGTGGTGGCAGACCGAAACCGGCGGCATCATGCTCAGCCCACTGGTCAGCGCGCAACGGATCAAGCCGGGCTGCGCCACGCAACCGATGTTCGGCGTTCAACCGGTGCTGCTCGACGAGCACGGCAAGGAAATCAAAGGCGCCGGCAGCGGCGTGCTGGCGATCAAATCCAGCTGGCCGGCACAGATCCGCAGCGTTTACGGCGACCCGCAGCGCATGGTCGATACCTACTTCAAACCCTACCCCGGTTACTACTTCACCGGCGACGGCGCACGCCGCGATGAGGACGGCGATTACTGGATCACCGGGCGCATCGACGACGTGATCAACGTCTCCGGCCACCGCATCGGCACCGCCGAAGTGGAAAGCGCGCTGGTGCTGCACGACAGCATCGCCGAGGCTGCCGTGGTCGGTTATCCGCACGACGTCAAAGGCCAGGGCATCTACGCCTTCGTCACGCCCATGAACGGTGCGGAGCCGAGTGACGAGCTGAAGAAAGAACTGCTGGCCCACGTCAGCAAGGAGATCGGCAGCTTCGCAAAGCCAGACCTGATCCAATGGGCGCCGGCCTTGCCGAAAACCCGTTCAGGCAAGATCATGCGGCGCATTCTGCGCAAGATCGCCTGCAACGAACTCGACAGCCTGGGCGACACCTCGACCCTGGCCGACCCGAGCGTGGTGCAGGGTTTGATCGACAAGCGCCTCAATCAGTAATGCCTCCGGCGCGGTCACCCGGCCGCGCCCATCCATCCCCAATGAGTTGTCATGGAATTCATCCGCAGCCGTATCGAAAACCAACTCATGAGCCTGACCGGTCTGTCCCTCGGTCAACTCGATCTGGAAAACCCCAAAGGCGATCCGGGCCTGTTCGGCCCCGACTCGATCAGTTGGCAGGTGCATGGCGACTTCAGCAGCATGCTGATCGGCGGCATCAGCGCCTTGTTGCTGCAAGCCCTGCATCCGCTGGCGCTGGCCGGGGTCTGGGACCATTCGAATTTTCGTCAGGACATGCTCGGACGCTTGCGCCGCACCAGCCAGTTTGTTTCCGGCACTACCTTCGGCTCGCGCCGCGACGCTGAATGGTTGATCGAAAAGGTGCGCACCATTCACCTGCAAGTAGTCGGCACCGCGCCGGATGGCCGACCCTATGCGGCCAGCGATCCGGACCTGCTGACCTGGGTGCATGTGGCGGAGGTCAGTAACTTCCTCGCTGCGCATTTGCGTTACCGCAATCCACAGCTGTCGCTGGCGGATCAGGATCGTTACTACACGGAAATCGCCGTGGTCGCGGAGCAACTGGGCGCGCGGGACGTACCGAAATCACGGCAAGCGGTGGCCGATTATCTGCAACGCATGCGCCCGCAGTTGTTGTGCGACGAACGCAGCCGCGAAGTCCTGCGCCTGCTGCTCGACGCACCGGCACCGAGTGTGCTGGCGCGGCCGTTTGGTGATCTGATGATGAAGGCCGGCATCGACCTGCTGCCGGACTGGGCCAGCGAAATGCTCGATGTGCGGCAGAGTTCGCTGCAACGCCAGTTGATTCGCGCCAGCGTCAAGCGCAGTGCGCCGATGCTGCGCTGGGCGATGCGTAACGGTTCGGTGCAGCGCGCCAAACGCCGGATGGGACTGCTGACCTGAAAAGCTTCGCGATCAAGCCCACAGGGAATCCATGGTGTAAATCAGACCCCTTGTGGGAGCGGGCTTGCTCGCGAAGGGCTTAACTCGGTTGCCCGCCAAACTGCTAAACTCCCGCGCCCCAATTCTCACCAGCAAGGCGCCCGCATGTCTTCCTTGAATCAGGCGCTGCGCGCCGCCCTCGATCAACGCCAGGACCTGCTCGCTGCACTGCACAGCCAGGGCACCGATTGCTACCGGCTGTTCCATGGCAGCCAGGAAGGCGCCGGTGGCCTGACCATCGATCGCTACGGTCCGCAGTTGCTGGTGCAGAGCTTCCACCAGACGCTCGAGCGTGAAGACCTGCTGCAACTGCACGCCATGGTCAATCAAACGCTGGGCCTGGAAACCTTGCTGGTCTACAACGACCGCTCTCGCGGCAACTCGCGCATCGATCGCGAAGACAGCGTCTACAAGGCCGATGACGCCGCCTTGGCCGACCTGATCGGCCACGAATGGGGCCTGAACTACCGCGTGCGTGGGCGTCATGCCGGGCAGGATCCGCTGCTGTTCCTCGACCTGCGCAATACCCGCGGCTGGGTCAAGGAGCACGCCAAGGGCAAAAGTGTGCTCAACCTGTTCGCCTACACCTGTGGCGTTGGCCTGAGTGCCGCCGCCGGTGGTGCGCGTGAGGTGTGCAATCTGGACTTCGCCGAAGGCAACCTGGCGGTTGGCCGCGAAAACGGTCTGCTCAACCCGCAGTTGCCCGAGATGCAGTTCATCCAGTCCGATTATTTCCCGGCCATCCGCCAACTCGCCGGCCTGCCCATCAGCCAGCGGCGCGGGCAGAAACTGCCGAGTTATCAGCACCTCGAACAGCGCCAGTACGATCTGGTGCTGCTCGATCCGCCGGCCTGGGCCAAGAGCGCGTTTGGCACCGTTGACCTGCTGCGCGACTATCAGAGCCTGCTCAAGCCCGCCCTGCTGACCACCGCCGACAATGGCGTGCTGATCTGCTGCAACAACCTGGCGAAAGTCAGCATGGATGACTGGCGCGAGCAGGTACTGCGCTGCGCCGAGAAGGCCGGGCGCCCCGTACGCGAATGGAGCGTGATGACCCCGGGCGCCGACTTCCCGTCGATGGACCAACAGCCGCCACTGAAAACCCTGATCCTGCAGCTGTAGCCCCTCCTCTGCGGCTGACAACTGTCCAATGTGGGAGCGGGCTTGCTCGCGAATGCGGTGCATCAGCTAACAAAGAGGTTGACTGACAAACCGCATTCGCGAGCAAGCCCGCTCCCACAAGGTTTGCGATCCTACAGAACAATCTGAACAATCCTGCACCAAGCGATGTACTTCGGAACCAGAATCGCGTGCCATACTCCAAGGCACTCCGATTCAGACAGATGAAGCCGCACATGACCAAAGGATTGATTCGCGCGATTGGCGCCTTGTTGACTGCTCTGGCCCTTTACAGCCTGCTGGGGTTTCTGATTTTGCCGGGCATCGCCCTGCGCATTGCCAACCAGCAGTTGGCCAACTACGCCACAGTGCCTGCGCATATCCAGCGCATCGAACTCAATCCGTTCAGCCTCGAAGTCACCCTGTGGGGTCTGGTGATTGGCGAGCCGGGCAAGGAGCAGGTCGGTTTCGATCGACTGTACGCCAACCTGCAAATCGACAGCTTGTGGACCAAAGCGCTGCACCTGGCCGATATCGAACTGGACAAGCCGAAGACTGAAATCCTCTTCGCCAAGGACGGCCAGCTCAATCTGCTGGGCCTGTTCAAACTCCCCGCGAGCGAGCCGACCCCGGCCGACCCGAATGCCAAGCCGTTCCCGCTGCGCATCGACCGCATTCAACTGGCCGGTGGCAATGTGCATTTCGAGGACGCCCGGCCAAGCGAGCCGATCGAGTTCCTCTACGACAAACTCGACTTCGAGCTGAAAAACCTCAGCACCCTGCCCGAAGACAATGCCGACATGACGCTGGTGGCCATCGGCCCGGCCGGTGGCCAGATCGACTGGAAGGGCAATTTCAGCCTGATCCCGTTCACCTCCGAAGGCACGCTGAAAATCACCGATGGCAAGATGAAAGCCTTCTGGCCCTACGTGCGCGACGCGGTGCCACTGGTTCTCGAAGACGGTGTGATCAACCTCAGCACCGAATACAAACTCAATCTGTCGAAAGAAACCGAACTGCTGCTGAACAACATCGCAGTGAGCATTGCGCCGTTTGCGATCAAGGCTCCGGACGGACGCCCTCTGGCAAAGCTCGAACGCCTGGACGTGAGCGAGACTTCACTGGACCTGGCCAAGCAGCAAGTGGTGGTTGGCAAGATCCGCAGCAACAAACTGGAAACCTGGGCTGCACTCGAAGCCGACGGCCAGCTGGACTGGCAAAAGCTGTTCGCCAGCCAGCCGTCCAAACCGGCCGCCAAGGCTGCAGCGGAACCTGCCAATGCCCCGGCAGCCGCCGACTCGCCGAAAGCACCGCCCGCGCCGAGCAAACCATGGCAAGTGCTGCTCAAGGACGTGCAGTTGCGCAATTACACGGTGCATCTGGCCGACCGTTCGGCAAAACCCGCGGTGGCACTGGATGTCACACCGCTGAACATCGATCTGCAGGATTTCGACAGCCTCAACGGTTCGCCCTTCAAGGTCAGGCTCGACACCGGCCTGGGCAAACAAGGCAAGGTCAGCGCCGACGGCGTGGTCAACCTCGCCCCGGTCACGGCTCAGCTCAATGTGAAAACCCAGGACATCGACCTGCGGGTCGCGCAGTCCTACATCAATCCGTTCATTCGCCTGGAACTGCGCAGCGGCATGCTCGGCAGTGACTTGAAGGTCAACCTCAAGAGCACCGAACCACTGGCACTCAGCGTGACCGGGCGGGCGCAGATCGATCAACTGCACACCCTCGACACCCTGAAAACCCGCGACTTCCTCAAGTGGCAACAAGTGGTGGTCGAAGGCCTGAACTACCAGCACGGTGACAGCCTGTCGATCGACAAGGTCAACCTGTTCCAGCCGTACGCGCGGTTCATGATCAACGATGACCGCACCACCAACATTGACGACCTGCTGATCCCGCAGCCCGCCGACAGCGGTGCAAAAACCGCAGCGGCCAAACCCGCCAGCAAGGACAAGCCGCTGGGTATTCACATCGGCGCGATTGCGATCAACGATGGCTCGGCCAACTTCGCCGACTTCAGCCTGACCCCGAACTTCGCCACCGCGATCCAACAGCTCAACGGGCAGATTGGCACCATCGACAGCCGTCAGGCGAAACCGGCCAGCGTCGACATCAAGGGCAAGGTCGACCGTTATGCACCGGTGACGATCAAAGGGGCGGTCAACCCGTTCGACCCGATGGCCAGCCTCGACATCGCCACCAGTTTCAAACGGGTCGAATTGACCACCCTGACGCCGTATTCCGGCAAATTCGCCGGTTACCGCATCCGCAAGGGCCGGCTCAACCTCGACCTGCATTATCTGATCACCAAGGGCCAGCTAAAGGCCGAAAACAAAGTGGTGGTCGAGCAACTGCAACTTGGCGAGAAGGTCGACAGCCCGGACGCCGTGAGCCTGCCACTGAAACTGGCGATTGCGCTGCTCAAGGACGTCGACGGCAAGATTTCCATCGAACTGCCGGTCACCGGTGACCTGAACAACCCGCAGTTCAGCGTGATGCCGATAGTCTGGCAGACCCTGCGCAACCTGATCGTCAAGGCCGCTGCGGCGCCGTTCAAGATGATCGGCGGGCTGATCAACGGTGGCGGATCCGAAGACCTCGGGACCGTGTCCTTCGCAGCAGGCTCGAGTGACCTGAGCAAGGATGCCGAGTCGGCCCTCGACAAACTGTCCCAAGCCCTGAAGGAACGTCCGGCCCTGCGCCTGGAAATCGAAGGCACCGCCGCGCAAAGCAGCGACGGCCCGCTGATTGCCGAACAGCGTCTGGAGCGCGAATATCAGTACAACTACTACAAGATGCTGCAGCGCCGTGGCGACAAGGTGCCGGCTCAGGCTTCCCTGCTGCAAGTGCCGGAAAACGAGAAAGGCCCGCTGCTCGAAGGCATCTACCGCACCCGTCTGAAAACCCAGCCACCGGCCGAATGGAAGGACCTGGGCAAGGAAGAACGCACGGCGAAAATGCGTGACGGCGTGATCAAGTTCTGGAGTTCCAGCGATGTGCTGCTGCGGCAACTGGGTCAGGAACGTGCCAGCAGCATCAAGGACTATCTGGTCGACAAGGGGCAACTGGCCGATGACCGGGTGTACTTCATCGACGCCAACCTTGGCGAGGCCGAGAGCGATGGCCGGGTCGTGACGCAAATGCACCTGGACGCCGAGTAATGAACAATAAGTGGCTGGTTGCGCTGACACTGATGCTCGCTGCCAGCCCTGCCCTCGCCTCCGATACGCTGCGCTGTGGCAGCCAACTGGTCAGTCTCGGTGACCGCTCCAGTGAAGTGCTGCAAAAGTGTGGCGAACCGGTCAGCCGCGATGTCCTTGGCTACAAGCGCAGTGCCAACCGCCGTGAAGAGTTTCAGGTCGAGGAATGGACCTACGGCCCGAGCAACGGCATGTACCAGTACCTGCGTTTTGAAGGCAATCGCCTGCGGCAGATCAACAGCAAGCGCGGTAACTGAAGCACAACATCTGTCCCACAGATGTTTTGTGTGGTCCCTGAAATAGAACAGGCCCCGACAAAAGTGCCGGGGCCTGTAATGGTCACATCCGTGTGACCGTTCGCATGAACTCTAAAGTTGCGGCAGACGTATTGCTCGGCCCGTCTGTCGCGCCTTCTCCCGGTCCAGGCGAGAAGTCATGCCTTACTCGGCTTTCAGGCCGTCAGCGGAGACTGCTTTGACGCCTTTGATTTTCTTGGCAATAGCCACTGCGGTGGTTTTCTGAGCCTCGGTCACTGCAACAGTGGAGGACAGGGACACAACGCCTTTGTTGGTTTCAACTTTGATGTCAGTACCTGGGATGCCCTTCTCGGTTACCAGGTCGCTTTTCACTTTGGTAGTGATCCAGGTATCGGAAGTAGCTTCTTTAGCCTTGGTCATTTCACCGGCAGCCAGAGTCATTGGAGCCTGGGTAGCCTGAGTGGATTGTGCAAATGCACCGGAAGCCATGGTCAGGGTCAGCGCGGTAGCAGCAGCGGCAGTGATAGCGAACTTCTTCATACGAGTAACTCCTGTTTTTCTGGAAAGTCTGCTGGTTGTCGTGTCAGCAGGGTTACCGGAGATATTGCGAAGGCTGTGCCAACTTTTCGAAAGACATTAAATCGTTATAAATCAATAAGTTATGAATTATGCAAATTTTCGGAATCATGCAATTTGCATGACATGTGAATTATCGACATGCAAGTTGCGGCTTTTCGGAAAGTTCCTAACACGCTGAAATTCCTGAAGCTTTTTGCAAAGCCTGAAAACAAAAAAATGCCCCGCATGGCGGGGCATTTCATGACGCTTGTTGACTCAATCAGGCACCGCTGCCCGGGCAACCTTTAGGCGCATAGTCCGGGTTGACGGTCGATGCACAGCTCCAGGTGCCGGAGGTGTTGCCAGTCGCAGCCCCTGTACGGGTGAGCGTGATGGTTTTACCCAGCACCGGACCCGGTGCGTTCACCAGCGTGCAAGTAATCGTGCCAGCACCGGTGGATGCGGTACCCGAGGCGGCCAGTGTGCAGTTGGAGGTAGTGGCGGCAGCACTACCGGCCACGAGTGTCAGCGTTGGGTCGGTGCCCTGATTGATCGTGTCTTCGAACGGCACCTTGAGCGCGCTGATTTCCGCCAGACCTGCCGTTACTTTCGAACGTGCCTGGTACTTGGAGTATTGCGGCAAGGCGATGGTCGCCAGAATGCCGATGATCGCCACGACGATCAGCAGCTCGATCAGAGTAAAGCCCTGTTGTTTTTTCATAGACACGCTCCATGCATGAGTCGGAATCTCATGATCTGCAATGGACTCAGCACAGCCCATGCCAACCCGCTGCCAGCCCCACAGACTGGGCACTAACGCAGTGCAAGGCAGCTTCCTACAACCGCTAACCGCACTATCTGACACTTTTTGTCACCTGCACCCGACGTGTTTGGCGCTGTCACTTGACTAGGCTATAAGTCATGAACAGCAAGCGTGCGGAATCCCCATGAATGACATCGCTCTGAGCGGACTGGCCAAGCAACTGGTCCAGGCTGAACTGCTTACGGAAAAAAGCGCCCAGCAGGCCTGGCAACAGGCGCAGCGCAATCGCCTGTCGCTGGTCAGCTACCTGGTACAGAACAAACTGGTGAAGAGCTCACAGGTGGCCGAGATTGCCTCCGAGCATTTCGGCATGGCGTTCATGGACCTCAATGGCCTGGACAAGGAGACCCAGCCCAAAGGCCTGGTCAGTGAGAAGCTGGTACGTCAGCACCACGCCCTGCCCTTGTGGCGGCGCGGCAACAAGCTGTTCGTGGGCATTTCCGACCCGAGCAATCACCAGGCGATCAATGACATCCAGTTCAGCACCGGGTTGAGCACCGAAGCCATCCTGGTAGAAGACGACAAGCTCACCGACGCCATCGAGAAATTTTTCGACACCCACACCAGCGGCCTGGAAGAGATGGCCGACGTCGACCTCGACGGCGTGGATGTCGAGTCGATGGACGACAACCGACAGGATGCGATCGGCGGACTCGATGCCGATGACGCCCCGGTAGTGCGTTTCGTGCACAAGATGCTGCTGGACGCGATCAAGAGTGGCTCATCCGACCTGCACTTCGAACCCTACGAAAAAAACTACCGGGTGCGGGTGCGCACCGACGGCATCCTGCGCGAAGTCGCAAAGCCGCCGATCCAGCTGGCCGGCCGTATCGCTGCACGTCTGAAGGTCATGGCCAGTCTCGACATCTCGGAACGACGCAAACCTCAGGACGGGCGAATCAAGATGCGCCTGTCGAAGAGCAAGTCGATCGACTTCCGGGTCAACACCCTGCCCACCCTGTGGGGCGAAAAAGTGGTAATCCGGATTCTCGACCCGTCCAGCGCACAGATCGGCATTGATGCCCTGGGTTACGAGCCGGCACAGAAAGACCTGTACATGGCCGCGCTCAAGCAGCCGCAGGGGATGATTCTGGTGACCGGCCCGACCGGGTCGGGGAAAACCGTGTCGCTGTACACCGGGCTCAATATTCTCAATACCGTGGACATCAACATTTCCACCGCCGAAGACCCGGTGGAGATCAACATGGAAGGCATCAACCAGGTCAACGTCAATCCCAGACAGGGGCTGGATTTCGCCCAGGCCCTGCGTTCGTTCCTGCGGCAGGACCCGGACGTGATCATGGTCGGCGAAATCCGCGACCTGGAAACCGCCGAGATCGCGATCAAGGCCGCGCAGACCGGCCACCTCGTGTTGTCCACGCTGCACACCAACAGCGCCGCCGAAACCCTGACCCGCCTGCACAACATGGGCATCCCCGGGTTCAACATCGCCACCTCGGTAAGTCTGATCATCGCCCAGCGCCTGGCGCGCAAGCTGTGCAGTCACTGCAAGAAACCGATCGAGATCCCCCGCGAAACACTGATCAAGGAAGGTTTTCCCGAGGAACAGATCGGCAGTTTCACGATCTATGAGCCGGTCGGTTGCGACCTCTGCAACGGCGGCTACAAGGGACGCGTGGGAATTTATGAAGTGGTGAAAAACACCCCCGAGCTGCAACGGCTGATCATGGCCGAAGGCAACTCGCTGGAAATCGACAGCCAGATGCGTCGCGACGGTTTCGACGACCTGCGCACCTCAGGCCTGCACAAGGCCATGCAAGGCATCACCAGCCTGGAAGAAATCAACCGGGTCACCAAGGACTGAACATGGCGGTCAAGGCAGCGAAAATCAGCATCTACGCCTGGGAAGGCACAGACCGCAAAGGCAGCAAGGTCACTGGCGAATTGAGCGGGCAGAACCCCGCGCTGATCAAGGCCCAGCTACGCAAGCAAGGGATCAACCCCGGCAAGGTGCGCAAAAAATCTGCCTCCTTGCTGAGTTTTGGCAAACGCATCAAGGCCCAGGACATCGCGCTGTTCACCCGCCAGATGGCGACCATGATGAAGGCCGGTGTGCCGCTACTGCAGTCGTTCGACATCATTGGCGAAGGCTTCGACAACCCGGCGATGCGCAAACTGGTGGACGAGGTGAAGCAGGAAGTCGCCGCCGGCAACAGCTTCGCTACCGCCCTGCGCAAGAAACCGCAGTATTTCGATGAGCTGTATTGCAACCTGGTGGATGCCGGCGAGCAGTCCGGCGCGCTCGACACGTTGCTGGAGCGGGTCGCGACCTATAAAGAAAAAAGCGAAGCGCTGAAGGCCAAGATCAAGAAAGCCATGACCTACCCCACCGCCGTGGTGCTGGTGGCGATGGTGGTCACCGGGATTTTGCTGGTGAAAGTGGTGCCGCAGTTTCAGGCGGTGTTTTCCGGCTTCGGCGCGGAGCTGCCCGCCTTCACGCTGATGGTGATCAGCATCTCCGAATTCATGCAGCAATGGTGGTGGGCGGTGCTTGGCGCACTGGTTGGCGTATTTTTCGGTACACGTCACGCGCTGAAAAAATCCCAGGCATTGCGCGACCGCAAAGACACCTGGCTACTGAAACTGCCGCTGGTGGGCACACTGATGTACAAGTCGGCGGTGGCGCGATTCGCCCGCACCCTGTCGACCACCTTCGCCGCTGGCGTGCCACTGGTGGAGGCGCTGGATTCGGTGGCCGGGGCCACCGGCAACGTGGTGTTCAAGCGCGCGGTGCTGCGCATCCGGCAGGACGTCGCCACCGGCATGCAGCTGAATTTTTCGATGCGCAGCACCGGGGTGTTTCCCAACATGGCCGTGCAGATGACCGCCATCGGCGAGGAGTCGGGTGCACTGGATGACATGCTCGACAAAGTTGCCGGTTTTTATGAGGGTGAAGTGGATAACATGGTCGACAACCTCACCAGCCTGATGGAGCCGTTCATCATGGTGGTGCTCGGTGTCATCGTCGGCGGTCTGGTCGTGGCCATGTATCTGCCGATCTTCCAACTCGGCTCAGCGATCTGACATGCCTATCGACGAACTTTTCAGTCTGTATCCGCTGGCCTTTGTATCCACCGCACTGTTGCTGGGTCTGGTGGTCGGCAGTTTTCTCAACGTGCTGGTCTGGCGTCTGCCGAAAATGCTCGAACGCGATTGGCGCCAGCAGGCACAGGATGTCCTCGGCCTACCAGGCGATACGCCGCTGCCGACCTACAACCTGATGCTGCCGCACTCCGAATGCCCACACTGCGGCCACCGGATTCGTGCGAGGGAGAACATTCCGCTGCTCAGCTATCTGCTCCTGCGCGGGCGCTGTTCGGCGTGCAGCGCTCCCATCAGCAAACGTTATCCCCTGACCGAACTGGCCTGCGGCCTGCTCTCGGCATTTGTCGCCTGGCATCTGGGTTTCGGCTGGCCGGCCGGTCTGTTGATCGTCCTCACCTGGGGGCTGCTGGCGATGAGCCTGATCGACATCGAACATCAACTGCTGCCCGATGTGCTGGTGCTGCCGTTGCTATGGCTGGGTCTGATCGTCAACAGTTTCGGACTGTTCGTCTCGTTGCACGCAGCACTGTGGGGCGCAGTGGCCGGTTATATGGCGTTGTGGTCGGTGTTCTGGCTGTTCAAATTGCTGACCGGCAAGGACGGCATCGGCCATGGCGATTTCAAGCTGCTGGCGCTGCTTGGAGCCTGGGGCGGCTGGCAGATCCTGCCGCTGACAATCCTGCTGTCATCGCTCGTGGGCGCGGTTGTCGGGGTGATTCTGCTACGTCTGCGCGAGCAGAAAACCTCGACGCCGATCCCCTTCGGCCCCTATCTGGCAATTGCCGGCTGGATTGCCTTGCTCTGGGGTGGTCAAATAACCGACTTCTATTGGCAGTTTGTCGGTTTGAAATGAATACCCCTGTGGAAAAACCCTGGATCCTCGGCCTGACCGGCGGCATCGGCAGCGGCAAAAGCGCTGCGGCCCAGCATTTCATCGACCTCGGAATCCATGTGGTCGATGCCGACCATGCGGCGCGCTGGGTGGTCGAGCCGGGGCGTCCGGCGCTGGCGAAGATTGCCGAGCACTTCGGCCAGGACGTGTTGCAGGCTGACGGCACGCTGAACCGCGCCGCCCTGCGCCAACTGATCTTTGAGGTACCGGAGCAACGTCGCTGGCTCGAAGCCTTGCTGCATCCGTTGATCGCCGAGGAAATCGCCCATCACCTGGCGCTGGCAAAATCGCCTTACGCGATTCTGGTTTCGCCACTGTTGATCGAATCCGGGCAATACGCGATGACCCAACGCATCCTGGTGATCGACGCCCCGCAACAACTGCAGATCGAACGCACCTTGCAGCGTGACCAGACCAGCGAACAGCAGGTCCAGGCGATCCTCAAGGCCCAGTCAAGCCGCGAAGACCGCGTGAGCCGTGCCGACGATGTGGTGGTCAACGACCGCGACCTCGCCTGGCTGCACAGCGAAGTCGAACGTCTGCATCACTTTTACCTGACTTTATCCGGAGGCCAGTCATGAGCCCGATCCCGACCGTAGAATGCCCAACCTGTGGCGCTCCCGTGGAATTTATCCCCGAGAACACGTTTCGCCCGTTCTGCTCCGACCGCTGCAAACTGATCGACCTCGGCGCCTGGGCGTCCGAAGAGCACAAGATTCCGGTGGCCCCGGATGCCGAAGACGAAATGTTCTCCGGCGATTTCGACCCGCGCCACTGATCACAATCAGGGCCGCATGAAGCCGTAGTCCTGATCGTCGTCGAGGTTTTCCGCGAGAAAACGCAACTCGTCGGCCAGGTCTTCGGCGTTGCGCACGGCCTTGCTCTGTTGCACCACCGCACTGAGCAAGGCGCGCAGGCTCAGGCCCGGATCGAAGCCCACCTCCTGTGCCATGTCCAGACTCTGCCGCGTTTCCTGCCTCGCCCACTCATACACACTCATGCCACTGCTCCTGAAGGGATTTGGCCGAGCATGAAATGCCACGAGGGGGGCGGATTTGATGTGGATCAAGACTTGGGATCGTCGTCCTTCCAGGGCGCCGAAAGGTAGCGGGTGCGGTTGAACGTTTCTAGCCACTCGGGGCTGAACACCACCAGCGCGCTGATCACCATGCCGTTGATAAACGCCTCGGGAAAGATCAGCAGCCACAGATAGCCAATGAAGTCTTCCAGCCATTCCGGCATGGCGAACAAGCCGTCGTACCAGAGCAGGCCGAGGCTCAGCACCAGACACAACAATGCCGACAACGCCGCCGCAAAGAATCCGGAACAGAAGATATACACAAACGGATTACGCGGCTGGGCGCGTTCGACTACGATCGCCACGCATTCGGTGATCAACACCGGCAACAGGATCAGCAGCGTACCGTTGACCCCGAGCGCCACCAGATCCTGACGACCGAGCAATACCAGCCCGAGCTGCGCCACCAGGCCACCGACAATCGCCAGCGGCCAGTCCAGCAGCAGCGTCACCGCAGTCATGCCGATGAAGTGGTAAGAAACCCCGGTGTCGAAATCCCTGCGCACCATCCATAGCAGGAACAACGTGAACACGGTGCCAAACAGCAAATGTTGCCGACGACTGTCACTGAACAACTCGACCCACGGCGCGCGCCAGATCGCCCAGACCAGCACTGGCAGGTAAATCAGCCAACCGAGCGTCAGGCTCGTGGATGACAACAGTTCGGCACCGATCATCTTTCCCTCATTTTTTCCGTGGGTTTATATCCTTCGTCGCAGTCTACACCGCCGCCCTGAGAGCATCAGCCGATGCAACGCTTACTGTTTGTCGCATTTGAACGCTAAGCTTGGGCTTATGGATGACTCAGATTATTTACGCCTGCTGACCATCGCGGCCGAGCAAGCCAACGCGTTCCTGTCCAATGCCCGCAAGTGGGAGCGTGAGCGTTGGGTCTGCCAACGCCTGCTGCAAGGCTTGAACATTCCCTACCGCGTCGATGAGTTCGCGCCCGCTGGCGAGCCGCCGGACGTGCTGTTTCGCGACGCCAACTTCGAGGTGTTCTTCGTCCTCGATGAGGGGCGGCGGCTCAACGACGAATGGCGCGACGAACTGCAGCGGCGGCGCAGCGCGTTTTCTCTCAGCCAGTTGGTGCGTCGTGAAGCCAAGCCACGGCGGATCCCGGCCAACGAGTTTCTGTTGCGACTGGCCCCGACCTTGCGCAAAAAGGCGCATAACTACAAAGAGCGTGGCATGGACCTGGGTGAGCTGGACATCATTGCCTTCGCCAGCCTCAAGCGTGAAGTGCTGGACCTCAACAGCCATTTCCCGCCGCCAACCGAATATCTGCGCCAGGGCTGGCGTTCGCTGTCGCTGGTCGGCCCGACCTTCGCCCGGGTGCTGTTTGCCCATCCTGATGCGCCGGATTTCCTGCGCAGCAACCTGGGGCGCAGCATCGTCTTCGATGTCGGGATCAGCCTGTGACGCCGCTGCAGCAGTTGATTGCCGACGTACCGCAGACCGGCCGTGTGCGCTGGATCGGCGTACGCCCGGAGTCCCGTGGCCCGATGCTCGAACTCGATGCCGTCGAGGCGCGGCTCGAAGCCGGACTGACTGGCGATCACGCCCGCCCGGGGGTGCGTAACGCGCGGCAAGTGACACTGATTCAGTTCGAACACCTGGCGGTCATCAATGCGCTGCTGGGCCGGTCTGAAGATCAACCCGTGAGGCCTGAAGATCTGCGTCGCAATCTCGTCATCAGCGGTATCAATCTGTTTAGTCTCAAGGGTCGGCGCTTTCGCATTGGCCAGGCGATTTTCGAGACTACCGGCTGGTGTCAGCCCTGCGCGCGCCTGCAAAACAACCTCGGCCCCGGCACCTTTCAAGCGGTGCGCGGGCATGGCGGAATTACCGCGCGAGTGTTACAAAGCGGGATCATTCGCCTCGACGACGGTGTTTCTGTCGAACCGGTTCCGACCAGTGGCTATGCTGCGTTCAACCCGGGATAAAAACCGCTGTAGCTTCCCAACCTTCAGCAACGTCTACCTGACGAGGCCTTTATGACCAGCCGCCTGAACCCCGAAGACCAGAAACATGTCGAAGAGTACCTGCAGTTGTCCCAACACCGTGTCGAGCGCCGGCCTTTCCGGCCGTGGATGCTCCTGGTGCTGGTGCTGGCAGTGACCATTGGTCTGGGCCTGCTGAGCCGACTTATCAGTTACCTGACGCTATGAGCTGCCTTGCGCTCGCTCGGGTAACCGCACCGATTTCCTTTAAAAACCTTGCGAGTTATCCCCATGTCCCATCGTATTGTTATTGTCGGCGGCGGCGCCGGCGGTCTGGAGTTGGCTACCCGTCTGGGTAAGACCCTGGGCAAACGCGGCACCGCCAGTGTGATGCTGGTTGACGCGAACCTGACGCACATCTGGAAACCACTGCTGCACGAAGTGGCCGCCGGATCGCTGAACTCTTCCGAAGACGAACTCAACTATGTTGCCCAAGCGAAATGGAACCACTTCGAGTTCCAGTTGGGGCGCATGAGCGGGCTTGATCGCGCGCAGAAAAAAATCCAGTTGGCGGCCACCTACGACGAGAACGGCATAGAACTGGTCCCGGCCCGTGAAGTGCCGTACGACACGCTGGTCATCAGCGTCGGCAGCACCACCAACGACTTTGGCACCCAGGGTGCAGCGCAACACTGCCTGTTCCTCGACACCCGCAAACAGGCCGAGCGTTTCCACCAGCAACTGCTCAACCACTACCTGCGCGCCCACGCCGGGCAGACCGATGTGGTCGAGCAGATCAGCGTGGCCATCGTCGGTGCCGGCGCCACTGGCGTCGAACTGGCGGCAGAACTGCACAACGCCGCGCACGAGCTGGCGGCCTACGGTCTGGACCGAATCAAACCGGAAAACATGCACATCACCCTGATCGAAGCCGGTCCACGGGTGCTGCCAGCCCTGCCGGAGCGCATCAGCGGCCCGGTGCACAAGACGCTGGAGAAACTCGGGGTCAATGTGATGACCAACGCGTCGGTCAGCGAAGTCACCGCCGACAGCCTGATCACCGCCGATGGCAACGAGATCAAGGCCAGCCTGAAAGTCTGGGCAGCGGGTATTCGTGCGCCAGGTTTCCTCAAGGACATCGACGGCCTGGAAACCAACCGCATCAATCAGCTACAGGTGCTGCCGACGCTGCAGACCACCCGCGACGAAAACATCTTCGCCTTCGGCGACTGCGCCGCGTGCCCGCAACCGGATTCGGACCGAAACGTCCCGCCACGTGCGCAAGCCGCGCACCAGCAGGCTTCTCTGCTCGCCAAATCGCTGAAACTGCGCATCGAGGGCAAATCCCTGCCGGAGTACAAGTACACCGACTACGGATCGCTGATTTCGCTGTCACGTTTTTCGGCTGTGGGTAACTTGATGGGCAACCTGACCGGCAGCGTGATGCTTGAGGGCTGGCTGGCGCGGATGTTCTATGTGTCGCTGTACCGCATGCACCAGATGGCGCTGTACGGGCCATTCCGCACGGCGATGCTGATGCTGGGCAGCAAGATCGGTCGCGGGACCGAGCCACGCCTGAAGCTGCACTGATTGGCGTAAACCCTGTAGGAGTGAGCCTGCTCGCGATTGCGGTGGGTCAGTCAATTCATTCATGACTGATACACCGCTTTCGCGAGCAAGCCCGCTCCCACATTTGTTTCTGCGGTGCAGTTCAATATTTCGCAGGCAAAAAAAATCCCCGTATCTTTCGATACGAGGATTTTTAATATGGTCGGGGTAAGGGGATTCGAACTCCTGACATCCTGCTCCCAAAGCAGGCGCGCTACCGGACTGCGCTATACCCCGGTAAAAAAAAGGCGACCTTTCAAAGATCGCCTTCTTCGATCAGCGCTTTTGGCCTCTGATCTTAAGATTCGATCCCAGCGCTAACTGGTTTCAAAAATGGTGGGTCGTGTGGGATTCGAACCTACGACCAATTGGTTAAAAGCCAACTGCTCTACCAACTGAGCTAACGACCCAAAAATGGTCGGGGTAAGGGGATTCGAACTCCTGACATCCTGCTCCCAAAGCAGGCGCGCTACCGGACTGCGCTATACCCCGGCTTGAAATTGGCTCCGTGACCAGGACTCGAACCTGGGACCCAATGATTAACAGTCATTTGCTCTACCGACTGAGCTATCACGGAACTACATATTTCAATTTACAACGGTGAAACTTACTGCATCTAGCCACTCGTTCGCATCGCTGCGTTCGTGTGTCTGAGGCGCGCTATTCTACAACCTAGAACACCTCTGTCAACCCCCTAAATTGCTTTCAAGTTAATGATTTGCAACTTATTTCAGTTTTCAACCCAGTGAGTTGAAACGCTGCCGGTGACTGACTGCGGGGCGCACTTTACAAGCCTTTTCCTTAGAGTTCAACAGCCTAACGAAAAAAAGGCCTCGCAAAGCGAGGCCTTCCTTATTTCATTGGCTTTGCCGCTCAGCCGAAAACGATTTCGTCGTTCACCACTTTGCCGGTTGCCGTGTCGCCAGGCATGAAGTGCCCTGACAGGATCAACTGCGCCAACGGGTTTTCGATCCAGCGCTGGATCGCACGCTTGAGTGGACGTGCGCCATAAACCGGGTCGTAACCCACAGCAATCAACTTGTCCATCGCTTCCGGGCTCAGCTCCAGCTTCAGCTCGCGCTCGGCCAGACGGCTGCGCAGACGGCCCAGCTGGATCTCGGTAATGCCTGCGATCTGATCCCGCGCCAAAGGCTCGAAGATCACCACCTCGTCGACCCGGTTGATGAACTCGGGGCGGAAGTGACTGGTCAGCGCATCCATCACCGCTGCACGCTGCGCCTCACGGTCACCGACCAATTCCTGGATTTGCGACGATCCGAGGTTCGAGGTCATGACGATCACGGTGTTGCGAAAGTCCACCGTACGTCCGTGACTGTCAGTCAGACGACCATCCTCGAGCACTTGTAGCAGAATGTTGAATACATCCGGGTGCGCCTTCTCGACCTCGTCCAGCAGGATCACCGAGTACGGCTTGCGGCGTACCGCTTCGGTCAGATAACCACCCTCCTCGTAGCCCACGTAGCCTGGTGGTGCACCGATCAGCCGCGCCACGGAATGTTTCTCCATGAACTCGGACATGTCGATCCGCACCATCGCCTCTTCAGTATCAAAGAGGAATTCGGCCAGCGCCTTGCACAGCTCGGTTTTACCGACACCGGTCGGGCCGAGGAACATGAACGAACCGCTCGGACGATTCGGGTCCGCCAACCCGGCACGGGAACGCCGTACGGCGTTGGCCACGGCCACTACCGCTTCGTCCTGGCCGATCACGCGCTGGTGCAACAGGCTTTCCATCTTCATCAGCTTGTCGCGCTCGCCTTCGAGCATTTTCGATACCGGAATGCCGGTCCACTTCGAAACGACTTCGGCGATTTCCTCTTCGGTCACCTTGCTGCGCAACAACTGGTTTTCGCTCTTGCCGTGCTGGTCGACCATTTGCAGGCTGCGCTCCAGGTCCGGGATCACCCCGTACTGCAATTCAGCCATGCGGTTGAGGTCACCTTTACGGCGTGCGGCTTCCAATTCCTGACGCGACTGTTCGATCTTCTGCTGAATCTGTGCAGAACCCTGCACCTCGGCTTTTTCCGAGTTCCAGATTTCTTCCAGATCCGAGTATTCACGCTCGAGGCGGACAATTTCTTCCTGAAGTTTTTCCAGGCGCTTCATTGCCGCTTCATCGCTTTCTTTCTTCAGCGCCTGGGATTCCACCTTCAACTGAATCAGGCGGCGCTCCAGACGATCCAGCACTTCCGGCTTGGAGTCGATCTCCATGCGGATACGGCTGGCGGCCTCGTCGATCAGGTCGATGGCCTTGTCCGGCAACTGCCGGTCAGTGATGTAGCGATGGCTGAGCTTGGCCGCTGCGATGATCGCGCCGTCAGTGATCGCCACCTTGTGGTGAACCTCGTAACGCTCTTTGAGGCCACGCAGAATGGCGATGGTGTCTTCTTCGCTCGGCTCGTCCACCAGGACTTTCTGGAAGCGTCGCTCGAGGGCCGCGTCCTTCTCTATATATTGGCGGTACTCGTTGAGCGTGGTCGCGCCGACACAGTGCAGCTCGCCGCGCGCCAGTGCCGGTTTGAGCATGTTGCCGGCATCCATCGAGCCTTCGCCTTTACCGGCGCCGACCATGGTGTGCAGTTCGTCGATGAACAGAATGATCTGCCCTTCCTGCTTCGACAGCTCGTTGAGCAGCGCCTTGAGGCGTTCTTCGAACTCACCGCGATACTTGGCACCGGCAATCAACGCGCCCATGTCCAGCGACAGCAGACGCTTGCCCTTGAGGCCGTCCGGCACTTCGCCGTTGATGATGCGCTGAGCCAGCCCCTCGGCAATCGCGGTTTTACCCACGCCAGGCTCGCCAATCAGTACCGGGTTGTTCTTGGTGCGGCGTTGCAGAACCTGAATCGTGCGGCGAATTTCGTCGTCACGGCCGATCACCGGATCGAGCTTGCCGTCTTCGGCGCGCTTGGTCAGGTCAACGGTGTATTTATCCAGCGCCTGACGCGACTCTTCGTGGTTGGCGTCATTAACCGCTTCGCCGCCACGCAGATTGTTGATCGCGTTCTCCAGGGCCTTTTTGCTCACACCCTGACCGAGCAGCAACTTGCCGAGTTTGCTGGTCTCGTCCATCGCCGCGAGCAACACCAGCTCACTGGAAATGAACTGGTCGCCCTTCTGCTGGGCCAGTCGGTCGGCCTGATTGAGCAGGCGCGCCAGATCCTGCGACATGTTGACGTCGCCGGTCGGGTTCTGGATTTTCGGTAATTGATCGAGCTCTTTGGTCAGCTCTTTGCGCAGGCTGTTGACGTCGAAGCCCACCTGCATCAACAGGGGTTTGATCGAACCACCCTGCTGTTCAAGCATGGCTTGCATCAAATGCGCCGGCTCGATGGCCGGATGATCGTGGCCGACGGCCAAGGATTGGGCGTCGGACAAGGCTAACTGTAATTTACTGGTTAAACGGTCTATACGCATGGGTCACCTTCCTTTTGAGCAGGCCGGACCTAAAAAACCATCCTGAATAAAGAAACCTGCCAGATACCGCTATAGATGCGGTCGATTCTGGAAGATTCAAGCGTCGGAGAGTTGATTCAGGTCAGGCAAGTCTAGAGGGTGAGCCAGATCAGGGAGGCGAAACGGCCGGTGCGCGACGCACGGCGATAAGAGAAGAAGCGTGGATCGGTCACGGTGCAGAAACCACCGCCATAAACAGCAGTGACACCCCGTGCAGCCAGACGCAGGCGCGCCAGCAGGTAGATGTCGGCCATGAACTTGCCAGCATTGTGGCTTGGGACGAAGGCGGATGCCGCTTCAGCGAGTTGATTGACGAAGACTTCCCGTACTTCCGGGCCGACTTCAAAGGCTTTCGGGCCGATGGCCGGACCGAGCCAGACCAGTACTTCTGCAGCGGGAACATCCAATGTGTCGAGCGTGGCTTCGAGCACGCCGGCCGCCAACCCGCGCCAACCGGCATGAGCCGCCGCCACGCGAGTGCCTGCACGATCGCAGAACAATGCCGGCAAGCAATCTGCCGTCATCGCTGCGCAGGCAACGCCCGGGGTGTCCGTCCAACTGGCGTCGGCGGTAGCTACCACGCCCGGATCAGCATGGGCCACGGCAATCCCGTGCACTTGCTGCAACCAGGCAGGCTGTATAGAGAAGTAATCGGTCAGACGCCGGCGATTCTCGGCCACAGCCTCTGGACGATCATCAACATGATCGCCCAGATTGAGGCTGTCGAACGGCGCCTCGCTGACACCGCCCTCGCGGGTGGTGACACAGGCCTTGACGCTGGCCGGCGCGGGCCAGTCCGGCGTCAGCCAGTTCATCCGATGAATGCCTCGCGATCCTGCTTGAGCAGGGTCAGCAGCCAGACGAAGTCTTCCGGCAGCGGCGATTCCCAGCTCATGCGCTCACCGGTCGTCGGATGATCCAGTTCGAGGAAGCGCGCGTGCAGGGCCTGACGCGGGAAATGCTTGAGCGATTCGACCATCGTCGGGTTCGCCGCCGGCGGAATGCGGAAACGACCGCCGTACGCCGGATCGCCGACCAACGGGAAGTTGATGTGCGACATGTGCACACGGATCTGGTGGGTGCGACCGGTTTCCAGTTTCACCCGCACATGGGTGTGCGAACGGAAACGCTCCAGCACGCGGTAGTGGCTGACGGCAGGCTTGCCGCCTTCCATCACCGCCATGCGCTGGCGCTGCTGGCCGTGACGACCGATCGGGGCGTTGATCTTGCCACCGGCCGTCACCACACCGATCACGATGCACTCGTAGATCCGGCTCACGCTGCGACTCTGCAATTGAGTAACCAGCTTGGTCTGCGCCTGAATGGTCTTGGCTACCACCATCAGACCGGTGGTGTCCTTGTCCAGACGATGCACGATACCGGCGCGCGGGACATTGATAATGTCCGGCACGTGGTGCAACAAGGCGTTGAGCAAGGTGCCATCAGCGTGGCCAGCAGCCGGGTGCACCACCAGGCCCGCAGGCTTGTTGATGACCAGGATGTCGACGTCTTCATAGACGATGTCGAGTTCGATGTCCTGGGCGATCCACTCGCCCTGGGCTTCCTGCTCGGCAGTCAGCTCAAGGATGGCACCGCCATGCACAATGTCGCGCGGGCGGATGACCGCCCCGTCCACAGTCAGGCGACCTTCTTTGATCCAGGCGGAAAGGCGCGAGCGTGAGTGCTCAGCGAAGAGTTGGGCGGCGACTTGATCGAGGCGTTGGCCGCCCAAATCGGACGGCACCTCTGCGCGAAGTTCAATTTTATCGGACATGCTCTGACTGGGCGTCGGCACAGCCTTTGGTTTCGGCTGCGCGCTTGTGGTTAAATACGGCGTCTTTTGCCCCGAGGCTTTTCAACGGGGCGCTCATCATAACAGGACGGCCCCGCCCAAGACAGCGGCCGTCATAGGGACGCAAGCCGCCATGCAAGTGAAACACCTGCTGCTGATCGCCATCCTCGCATTGACCGCTGCTTGCTCATCGAAGGAAGTCGTAGACGAAAACCTGAGCGAAGCCGAGCTGTACCAGCAGGCTCAGACCGATCTGGACAACAACAGCTATACCAGCGCCACAGCCAAGCTGAAGGCTCTGGAGTCGCGCTATCCGTTCGGTCGCTACGCGGATCAGGCACAGCTTGAACTGATTTATGCCAACTATAAAAACTCCGAGCCGGAAGCTGCCAAGTCCGCCGCCGAGCGTTTTATCCGTTTGCACCCACAGCACCCGAACGTGGACTACGCCTACTACCTCAAGGGCCTGACCTCGTTCGACCAGGACGTCGGCCTGCTGGCGCGCTTCCTGCCGCTGGACATGACCAAGCGTGACCCGGGCGCCGCTCGCGACTCGTACAACGAGTTCGCCCAGCTGACCAGCCGCTACCCGAACAGCCGCTACGCGCCGGACGCCAAGCAGCGCATGATTTACCTGCGCAACCTGCTGGCGGCCTACGAAATCCACGTAGCGGACTACTACCTGACCCGTCAGGCGTACGTGGCTGCCGCCAACCGTGGCCGTTACGTAGTAGAAAACTTCCAGGAAACGCCATCGGTCGGCGACGGCCTGGCAGTAATGACCGAGGCTTATCAGCGTCTGCACCTGGACGAACTGGCTGCCACCAGTCTGGAAACCCTGAAGCTCAACTACCCGAACCATCCAAGCCTGAAAGACGGTCAGTTCGTGCCTTCGGTTGCCGAAGCCGACAACCGCTCGTGGCTGAGCAAGGCCACTCTGGGCCTGATCGAATCGCGTCCACCGCTGCCGCCGGGCGAAACCCGCGCCAACCAGGACGTGCAGAAGCAGTTCCAGGACGCCAAAGACGCGATCCCGAACGAGCTCAAGCCTAAAGACGACAATGGCGAAGTGATCGAAGAAGAACACCAAGCGGCCGGCAACAACGACGACCGTTCGTGGTTCAGCTACATGACCTTCGGCGTGTTCGACTGATCACACCGGCAGCACAAAAAGGGAGATCTGCGGATCTCCCTTTTTTATGGCTGCGCGTTAATAGTCTGTGCGCCTGCCGGCTCCTTGGCTAAACTGCCGAATCATTAGCCGAAAAGCCGCTCATCATGCTTCGTTTACTGTTCTGGATTGTCCTGATTTTCGCTGCGGTCTGGCTGTGGCGCAAATTCAAGGCGCCCGCCTCGTCTGCACAACCGCCGCGCGAGCAAGACGCGGCGCCGATGGTGCGTTGCGCTCATTGCGGCGTGCACCTGCCCCGCGACCGCGCCCTGAACCTTCAGCAACAGTGGTATTGCAGCCAGGCTCACCTTGAGCAAGGCCCGGGTGCCAGTGATCGCTGAGGCCGCCAACGCCGACAGCAAACAGGCCCAGCGCCTGCTGCGCCTTTATCATCTCTACCGTTTAAGCGTCGGCATCACACTGGTGCTGCTGATCTCCAGCAATATGGACAACCGCCTGCTGACGTCGGCCGACGACGATCTGCTGCGCAGCGGCAGCTGGTTGTATCTGGTGTTGAACATCCTGCTGGTAGTGTTTCTGGAGAACACCCGGCGTCCGGCGCAACTGTTCAGCCTGGCGCTGGTGGATGTCCTGCTGCTGTGCGGCTTGTTCTACGCGGCGGGTGGGGTGGCCAGCGCGATCGGCAACCTGCTGATTGTTTCGGTAGCGATTGCCAACACCCTGCTACGCCGGCGCATCGGCCTGTTGATTGCCGCCATCGGCGCGCTCGGAATTGTCGGTTCAAGCTTCCTGCTGAGTTTCAGCCATCCCCTGAGCGCCAATGACTACCTGCAAGCCGGCACTCTTGGTGCCTTGTGCTTTGCGGCGTCGTTGCTGGTCCAGGGCCTGGTTCGGCGTCTGGAAGTCAGCGAGCACCTCGCCGAACAGCGCGCCAGCGAAGTCATCAGCCTCGAAGCCCTCAACGCCCTGATCCTGCAACGCATGCGCACCGGCATTCTGGTGCTCGACGAACAACGCCGGGTGCAACTGGCCAACCACAGCGCCAAAAGCCTGCTGTCCCAGTCGCACCTTGAAGGCCATCTGATCGACGACTACTCCAGCGCGCTGGTCGATCGCCTGCAGTTGTGGATGAACAATCCGACCCTGCGCCCACAGAGCCTGAAAATTCCCGGCAACGGCCTGGAGCTGCAACCGAACTTCATCGCCCTCGACCAGAGCCCCAACCAGCAAACCCTGGTGTTCCTCGAAGATCTGGCGCAGGTCGCGCAGCAAGCCCAGCAGCTCAAGCTCGCCGCCCTCGGGCGCCTGACCGCCGGCATCTCCCATGAAATCCGCAATCCGCTGGGCGCTATCAGCCACGCCGCGCAGCTATTGGCTGAGTCCGAGGAACTCGACAGCGCGGATCGGCGTCTGACGCAGATCATTCAAGACCACTCCCAGCGCATGAACCGAGTCATCGAAAACGTTCTGCAACTGTCACGTCGCCAGCAGAGTGCCCCGCAACGGCTGGATCTCAAGCCGTGGCTGGAACAGTTCGTCGCCGAGAGCCACGAACAGGCGACTGATCGGCAGTTGATTCATTTGCGGATCAATTCCGGGGACTTCGTCACGCTGATGGACCCTGGCCAGCTCACGCAAATTCTCGACAATCTGTTACGCAATGGCTGGCGCCACAGCGCCCTGCTGCACGATCCGGCCGAAGTCTGGCTGGCGCTGTTCATCGATCCTGACAGCCAGCTGGCAGTGCTCGAAGTCCAGGACAATGGCCCCGGCGTACCATTGGATCAGCAACCGCATCTGTTCGAACCGTTCTTCACCACCAGCAGCCAAGGCACCGGCCTTGGGCTTTATCTGTCCCGTGAGCTGTGCGAAAGCAACCAGGCGCGCCTAGACTTCAAACCACGCCAAGGCGGCGGCTGCTTTCGCATCACCTTTGCTCACGGACGGAAACAAAGTTGAACACGAGCCCACGGCAAAAAATCCTTATCGTCGACGACGAGCCGGATATCCGCGAACTCCTGGAAATCACCCTGGGACGGATGAAACTCGACACCTTCAGTGCACGCAATCTCGGCGAAGCGCAGGCGCTGTTGCAGCGCAATGCGTTTGACCTGTGCCTGACCGACATGCGCCTGCCGGACGGCACGGGGCTGGAACTGGTGCAGCACATCCAGCAACGCTATCCGCAAGTGCCGGTGGCGATGATCACTGCATACGGCAGCCTGGAAACCGCGATCAACGCCTTGAAGGCCGGAGCCTTCGACTTCCTCACCAAACCGGTTGATCTCACCCGCCTGCGCGAGTTGGTCAACACCGCGCTGCGCATGCCTGTCGCCGGCGGCAATGTCACCTCGATCGACCGACGGCTGCTGGGTGACTCGCAACCGATGCGCAACCTGCGTAAACAGATCGACAAGCTCGCCCGTAGCCAGGCACCGGTGTACATCAGCGGCGAATCCGGCAGCGGCAAAGAGCTGGTCGCGCGGCTGATCCACGAACAGGGACCGCGCAACAATCAGCCGTTCGTGCCGGTCAACTGTGGGGCGATTCCGTCGGAGCTGATGGAAAGCGAGTTTTTCGGCCATCGCAAAGGCAGCTTCACCGGCGCCATGGAAGACAAACCGGGCCTGTTTCAAGCCGCACAGGGCGGCACCCTGTTTCTCGACGAAGTGGCGGATCTGCCGCTGTCGATGCAAGTCAAACTGCTGCGGGCGATTCAGGAAAAAGCCGTGCGCAGCGTTGGCGGCCAGCAGGAAATAGTGGTCGATGTGCGCATTCTTTGCGCAACCCACAAGGATCTGGACGCGGAAGTCGCCGCCGAACGCTTTCGCCAGGACCTGTACTACCGGTTGAACGTGATCGAACTGCGCGTGCCTTCCTTGCGCGAACGGCGCGACGACATCGAGGTACTGGCCGCGCATATGCTCCAGCGTCTGGCCAGCGGTAGCGGCCAACTGGCAGCACGCCTGCACCCACAAGCACTTGAAGCGCTAAAGAGTTACCGCTTTCCGGGGAATGTGCGGGAACTGGAGAACGTCCTCGAACGTGCGCACACGCTGTGCGAAAACCAAATAATCGAGGCCGAAGACTTGCGCCTGAGCGAAGGCAGTTGCGCGGTAGAGGGCGGCATTGCCGACCTGACACAGATCGACAACCTTGAGGATTATCTGGAGAACGTCGAGCGCAAGCTGATTCTGCAGGCGCTGGAGGAGACTCGCTGGAACCGCACGGCGGCGGCGCAGCGGTTGAGTCTTTCATTTCGGTCGATGCGTTATCGGCTGAAGAAACTCGGTCTGGATTGAGGGCCCCTTCGCGAGCAAGCCCGCTCCCACATTTGATCTTTGTCGTTCACAAAATCCAATGTGGGAGCGAGCCTGCTCGCGAAAGCGGTCTGCCAGGCTCAACAGAAATACCTGACTACATGCGGCCCTCTGGCGCATACGGCGCAGGATCAATAATCGGCGCGCGCCCCAGCATCACATCGGCGAACAACTGGCACGACGCCGGCGCCAGCACCAGCCCGTTGCGGTAATGCCCGCAGTTCAGCCACAGGCCATCAAAGCCCGGCACTCGCCCGATGTAAGGAATCCCCTCCGGCGAACCCGGGCGCAAACCGGCCCAATGCCCCACCACCTCGGCATCCGCCAGCGCTGGCAGCAACTCGACCGCCGAAGCCTTGAGACTCTCCAGCGCCACATCGGTCGGCGTCTTGTCGAAGCCTTCATGCTCCAGCGTACTGCCGATCAGGATGTGCCCGTCTCGGCGCGGAATTGCATAACGCCCCTTGGCCAGAACCATGCTCGGCAGAAAATCCGCCGCACATTTGTAGAGAATCATCTGGCCTTTGACCGGTTCGACCGGCAGCGTCAGGCCGAGCGTCTTGAGCAGATCGCCGCTCCACGCACCAGCAGTCAGTACAACCTGATCGCCGTTGATCAGGCCCTTGGACGTCTCAACGCCAACCACGCGCCCGCCTTCACGGACAAACCCGCTGACCTCGCATTGCTCGTGAAGGGTCACGTTAGGCAGTGCCTGCAATGCCGCTTTCAGCGACTTCACCAGCCGTGGGTTTCTGACGTTGGCCACATCAGCCATGTAGATCGCCCGTGAGAACCCGCCGCCCAGCACCGGGACGGCGTCATGTGCCGCCGAGATATCCACAGCCCGCAGCGGACGCTGCTCCCGTTCGGCCCAGGCCAGTGCGTCGGCTTCATCGTCCAGGTCCAGCCAGTACAGGCCCGTGGTGTGCACTTCAGGATCAACGCCGGTATCAGCAAACAATCGCTCGCCGAGCTGTGGATAAAAGTCCTGAGACCAATGCGCCAGCGCGGTGACCGCCGGGCTGTAGCGCCACGGGTACAGCGGGGAAACGATGCCACCTCCGGCCCAGGACGATTCCTGGCCGACGCTCGAGCGATCCAGCAGCACCACGCTGCGCACTTCGGAGGCGAGGTTGTAGGCGGTCAGCAGGCCAATCACCCCGCCACCGACAATCACCACTTGCTGTTGCCTGGTCATGTTTGATCCAACCGTAAAAAAGACAGTGGGCGCAAAAGGCGCCTGAAAGAAAGTACCTCAGCGGCCCCAGCAATCCTTGGTGGTCAGCCCGGTGGTAGCGTTGTTCATGCTTCTGACGCCGGTGTTGGTCAGGGTGAAGTCCCCACACTTGTCGGTCGCCATGGTCGTGCCAGCCTTGCGGGTGGCGGTCAGCAGGAAGGTCTGGTCAGCGATCGTCGGGGTGATGGTGTAGAAGTCATTGCCCGTGCTCAAACCGGTAATGCCGGTGTAGACGTTGCTCTTGGTATAGAAGCGTTCAAGGATCTGCGCCTGCTCCGAGAGCAGCGAGACCACCTCGGCGCGACGGCCCTTTTTCAGGTACTCGGTGTAGCTCGGTGCAGCGATGGTGATGATGATCCCGATGATCGCAATCACGATCATGATTTCGATCAAGGTGAAGCCTCGGTTGAATCTGCGCATGCCTCAAACTCTCACTTACTGTATTTGTCGCCACATGATACGACGGCTGCCACCGCCACCCTTTTCCACCAGAGTGGTGATGTTGCCGCTGGAATCGTTGACTATCTTGCGCGTCGCGCCATTGACGATGGCATTCAGGGTTGGAATGCCGCCCGTAAATATCACACCACTGGAAATCGTGTCGTTACTGTCGACCACACCATCCCCGTTAGTATCGAGCACCGCGTAGTTGAGCATCTTACCGCCGAACGCATCGAGTTCGACCAGTTTGCCCGTACCGAAACTGGCACACGGGTCGGTGGTGTCAACTCCCGCAGTCGTAAACAAAATGCGTCCGAGCACCAGGCTGGCCTGATTGATCACCCGCTCACCGACCAACGCGTTGTTATACACGAGCGGCAGATACCACCCCTTCTCTGCCGGATAGGTCGTGTCGTTCTGAGTGGTCGTGGCATATTGTCCTGAACTACCGGTGAACACCCCGGTCACCGCCTGCGCCTGCAGACTGCTGACGGTCAGTTGGCCGGAACCGCCGTCGGCGTCCCACACCGAATAAAACGCCTGCAGATCCTTGTTGGTCTTATCGGCTGTTTCGTTGAATTTTCCGGTGCCGACGAATACCTGTTTGCCCCCCAGCGCATTGTCCGCCAACAGCGGCTGCGCCGTGATCGGCTGAGTCGCCCCGCCGGCCGTGGTGAACAACGGCTTGCCGGAAAATGCCACACCCCAGCTGTCGGTCGTGGTCGCGCTGAGGTCGAATTTCCACAAGCGCCCTTTCAAATCTCCACCGTAGGCAGCCTGCACCACGTTCGAGGAGTTGACCTTGAGCTTGACCGACGACAGGCCATTGGTGGTTTCGGTGCTGTCGATCACGATTTTCTTGATCAGCGAACCGTCACGCACATCCAGCACATACAACGCCGCCACACCCGAGTTGCTGCCATAACCATTGGCGATGAACGCTGCCCAGCGGCCGTCGGCCAAGCGTGCCACTTCCGGCCGTGCATAGGCGTAACCCAGATCATTAAAGGCATTGGCAATGTTGGCGGTGGCGGGTGCGCTGACCTCCCACAGGGCACTGAGCACATTGCCGGCCGAGGCGTCGAACAGCTGCAATGCATAGAAGGTCTTGCCGCCGGCACCGGAGCCACCAATGGCCAGGGTTTTCCAAGCGTTATTGAGTTGCGCGTCATACACAGCGACCTGACCGTCCACCAGAAACTTGTGGCTGACGCCGTTGATGTAAGCAGGGTCGGCAATCAGCCGCAGCGACGGCAGCACACTGGAAGGCATGTAGGCATAGCGCCGGGTGCCGTTGGCCGAGTTGATCACGTTGACGAAGCCGTCATTGGCATTCACCACCAGGCTGGGGTTCATGTTTGCCGCTTTGGTGGTCAGGTAAGTGGTGTAGGTGGTGTCACCCGACAGGTCGGAAGCGGTTTTGTCGCTGGGCGAAGCCAGCACCAGCGGCGAGTTGATGATGTCTCCGAGCAATACGCTGCGCACCCTCAGGCCGCTCTTGTTGGTGCCCTTGCTCCACTCCACCAGATCACTGCCGCTGATGCCGGTGGGCAGGCTCTGACTGAGCGAGGTCTGCTGGGCAGCAGAAAAATTGCCGTAGGCCAGGGTTATGGCGGTGTTGGTGGTGGTGTTCCACGCTTGATAGATCGGCGCAGTGGCGCCCGGAACGATGGTGGTGTCGGTGGTCCACAAGGCTACCGAAGTATTCACCACGCCGGCCGCGGTGAAACCGAAGGATTTGATCGTGCCACGCCAGTCCTTGGGGTCGTAGCTGGTCTGGAAATAACTGGTGCCACTGGCCAGCGTGGTGCCGCTGGTAACGCCACTACCACCTGAGCCGGCCTTGGAGGTGATGTCGCTCAGCGCCGAGGACAGTGCGGTATTGAGGCCAGTGCTGTCGGTCGCCTGGTAATACTTGCCTTGCCCATAGCTGGCGGCATCCGAGAGCATGTCGTTGTCGGCCGTGAACCCGACGGTGTAGGTGTTCATGTTCTGTTTGGGAAAATCCGCCGAGCTCCAGCTCTTGCCGGCGAGGTCAGTGCCTGTCGAACGCATGTCGATGTCGAACGCGAACTTGGCGATGTCATCCAGGTACAACGTGTCCCCTTCGTTGTCGCCATTGAGGTTGTTGCCGTCATTGTTGATGCCATCCCAGTTCGGCAGACGACTGCCGCCCAGCGGGTCGTTACTCGGAAAGGTGCGGTCGTAGGTCGGCAGGCCATCGGTGATCACCACGCCGTAGTTTTTCTGGCAGCGGTACTGGATCGGACTGGTGTAAGTGGTTGGTGTGCTGTTGTAGTAGGGCGCCATGCCGCGCATGTAGCGGGTGATTTCATAATAGGTTTCCGCCAGCGGCGTGTTGGCCACGGCACCCAGCGCGTTGATCGAAGAAATCAGTGCGTTGTAGTTGGCGTCGGCCTGCGCCTGGGTCACGCTGCCGGAGACCGGCGACAGGTCGCTGATGGCACGGGCGATATAACCGCCATTGCCGGGGTTGTTGCTGGTCACCGGATTGAAGGTCGACAGACCGATGCGCAAGGTACGGTTACTGGCGACCAGGGCGTTGGACACATTGCGCGCGACGTTGATCCGGTAGTCATTGGGGATCGAGCCCGTGGTGAAGTCGCGGTTGCTGCCATTCGCCAACCCGACCAGATAGGCGATGTAGTCCCCGGTGTAGCGCGTGTTGCCGCTGCCGACCGGGTCCGGCAGCTTCAGGCACTGCGGCACCAGGCTGTTGTTGTAGAAGGCAAAGGCGCCGCCGGAGCAACCAGCGGTCGGCAGATTCGAGAGAAACACCGGGTCCCCGGTGATGGCCGTCGAACTCAGGCACAGCCCGAGCAAGGCGTTACATTGCCGGGCTGGTGTGCGAGTGACGTTCGGATCGAATCCCGTCGCGTAAATGATGCTGTTCATACTGCCGGAATCATCAATCAACAACATCACGTTGGGCGGAACCGCCGCCGCACTCAGGAGTGGCGAATCAGACGGGGTGAACGCATACGCCGGCGCCGCCAGATACAACCCCAGCAGCAGGCCCGTCAACAGAGTCCAGCAGCGCTCAATACTTCGCATAGACACTCTCCACCACACTGCGCGAAGTGCCGGCGATACCGACCGCGGTGACCCGATACAGCGTGGCCGAGGTGTTGCTCGGCACGTTCACCGCCGTCAGGGTAGTGCCGATGTTCTGTACACCGTAGAAGCCGTTGCCGGCGGCGATCCACGTCACCCCCGAGGTCGAGTTCAGCCCTGCTGCGCTGACCAGCGAAGACTCGGCCGGCGGCGCACACTGTGTGGCGTTGGCGCACACCGCCAGCGAATAACTGTCGAGCTGCACCGCACTTTCCCCGATACGCAGCGCGGCCTCGGCAGTCTGGAACGACTGATTGCGCAAACTGACACTGCCGGCCATTTTTTCCTGCAGGTTGGCGCTCTGCATCGAAGACAGCCCGACCAGTGTCAGCAATAACAGGAACACCAGACTGACCAGCAGCACCATGCCGCGTTGCGCTTGCCTCTGGTGCAAAGAAATCCTCATCGTCTCGGCCCTCACTGCAAGCGGTTGCGCAAAGCGGCAACCACGTTGAAGGTTTGATTGGCCACCCGGTTGTTCGGGTCGGTGAGGGTCAGGCTCAAACGCACACTGCGGATACGCGCCGGATCGCTGGGGTTGCTGCTGTAAGAGGACGCCGCGACATCGGTGGCGGACGTGGCCAGACCGAACATGACGGTGAACGTACTGACGTTGTTCACCAACACTTGTTGGGCCGGGGTGCCGCTGCCGGTGCCCATGAGGATCTGGTTGTTGCTGAAGCTGTAGATCAAACGGCGGATTGGAAAGGCGACCTGCCCGCTCGCTGCGGCCCGCAGCCCGGTATAGGCCGTGGCGCTGTTACGGCAATCGGAGACCACCGTCCACGTTGGTGTGCCGCCATTGCCGCCAACATCGGCGGTGACCAGGGTCAGCTTGAGGTTGCTGTTGTCCCAACTGATCGGGGTGATCTGCGCCGCATTGAAATCCCCCGCAGAACTCGCGTCGGTAATGGTGCCAAGGCAGCCGAACATGCCGACCATGCGCAGTTCCTGAATCATCTTGCTCAGCACAAAACGTGCGTCTTCCTGCATCGCTGCCGCCGTGTTCTGGCTGACGTAGGTGTTTTTCGCGGCGAGGAACGTCTGCACCACACCCAGCACCACGATCAGCCCGAGCGCCAGGGCGATGAGCATTTCGATCAGGCCGAAACCACGGTTGGAATGCTTCATGGCGTGGCCACCGGATCGACCGTGGCACGACTGCTCAGGACGAAACTGCGCGTGGTGCCCGTGGCATTCGCGGCCCGTGAGTCATTCCAGTTGATGGTGATGGTGTACACCCGCTGATTGAGGGTGATGGTGCCGGTGGCGGTCGGCCCGCCGAAATTGACGATGTTGGTGGTGAAGTCGTAAAGGTCCTGATCGCGGGCGACACTGAGGTTGCCCGAAGTCGGCGGCGTGACCGTGTAATCGGCGGCAGCGTTGGCGCGGATGCGGTCCATCATGTCGTAGGCGATGAAGCTCGCCTGGCTGGTCATCCGCGAGCTGTCGGTGTACTTCAGCGCATTCAGTTGAACGGCTGCCGCGCCCAATATTCCGACAGTCAGAATCAGCAACGCGACCAGTACTTCGATCAGCGACATGCCCTCCTGTGCTTGCGTACTCCCTGCCCTCATCCGCAACTTCCACCCAGTTGAATTCGTCCGTTCAGACACACGTTCAGCGTCCTGCTTTGCGTTCCCAGCACGTAACTGATGACCACCGCCGTCGACGGTGCCGCCAGACCGCCCAGATTGTTGAAATCCAGCGCGGTCACTCCTGAGGGTAGCGTCAGAGTGGCGCCGCTGCTCATCGCTGGAACAACCCGCAATACATTGGCCGGTGTGCCAGTACTGTCGTAGACCGACAACTCGCCGGTCCACACGCTGCCACCGGCGCTCGGCCGCAGCCGCGTGACCACGCCGCGATCGATCGCCTCCAGCCGCGCATAGTTGATGGCGCGTTGCAGGTCGCCCATTTCGGTGTCGGCCTTGCTGCTCTGGATCGAACGGGTGAACCCCGGCACCGCCAGGGTGATGAGGATCACCAACACGGCGACCGCGGCCAGCAGTTCGGGCAGCGTGAAACCTTTTGTACGATGATTCATCGATGCCCTCCGTTGCCGTCGGCTATACCTGCCTCTACAAACTAGAACATTCAACCGGCCTGCGCCGGTTGATTTGCCCTGCCCGGCGCGAGGATTGCGTCTGGCCTCATGCTTCAGGGAGGAAGTGTTCATGCCGCAACAGGGTTTCAGTCTGATTGAATTGCTTATGGGACTGGCGATTGGCGCGATTGTTCTGGCACTGGTCAGTCCGGCGTTTGCCGCCTTCACCGAATCGACTCATCGTGACCAGGCGGCCCAGTCGTTGCTCGACGGCATTCGCAATGCCCGCACGCAAGCCATCACACGCAATCAGAACGTGGTGATCCACAGCATCGACGGCGACTGGAGTCAGGGCTGGCGAATCATTCTGGACATCAGCGGCAAAGGACCGCAGGACCGCGACAATCCCCTGCTACAGGAACAGGCAAGTGATGCGCGAATACCGATTGTCGGCAATTGGGCGGTGAGTCGTTACGTGCGGTTCAGCGGTCTGGGGCAACCGCTGATGCCCGGGCGGGCATTTCAGGCAGGAACGTTACATCTCTGCTCGGCACACGAGCCGGTCAGCCAACTCCAGGTGGTGCTGGCGGCGACCGGTCGGGTGCGCCTGACCCGGGAAAAAACCGGACAGGCGCTGTGCGAGAAAGCGAAAAGCGTCAAATCGAGCGAACGCGCAGTTCTTTCGGCATCGAGAACGTGATGTTCTCTTCGCGTCCGGCCAGTTCATCGGCACCGGTCGCGCCCCACGCCTGCAATTGCTGGATCACGCCGCGCACCAGCACTTCCGGCGCGGAAGCACCGGCGGTGATACCGATACGCTCGACACCATCGAACCAACTCTTCTGCAGGTCTTCGGCACCGTCGATCAGGTAGGCAGGCGTCGCCATGCGCTCGGCCAGCTCTCGCAAGCGATTGGAGTTGGAGCTGTTCGGGCTGCCCACCACCAACACTACATCGCATTCGTCGGCCAGTTGCTTGACCGCGTCCTGACGATTTTGCGTGGCATAGCAGATGTCGTCCTTGCGCGGACCGCCGATGGCCGGGAAGCGCGAACGCAGGGCATCGATGACTCGGCTGGTGTCGTCCATCGACAGGGTCGTCTGGGTAACAAACGCCAGTTTCTCCGGGTTGTGTACCTGCAACTCGGCGACGTCTTTCTCGTCTTCGACGAGGTAGATCGCGCCGCCATTGCTGGCGTCGTACTGGCCCATGGTGCCTTCGACTTCCGGGTGACCGGCGTGGCCGATCAGGATGCATTCGCGGCCGTCGCGGCTGTATTTCGCGACTTCGATGTGCACTTTGGTGACCAATGGGCAAGTGGCGTCGAAGACTTTCAGGCCACGGCCTGCAGCCTCGGTACGCACGGCCTGGGATACGCCATGCGCACTGAAGATTACGATGACGTCGTCCGGCACCTGATCCAGTTCTTCGACAAAGATCGCCCCGCGACTGCGCAGGTCTTCGACAACAAACTTGTTGTGCACCACTTCATGACGCACGTAGATCGGCGGCCCGAAGACTTCCAGGGCACGGTTGACGATTTCGATCGCCCGGTCCACGCCGGCGCAGAAGCCACGGGGGTTGGCGAGTTTGATTTGCATGCTGTGCCTCGTGTCTTGCGCGCGAAAAAACAGTGAATAACGACTGTGGGAGCGGGCTTGCTCGCGAAAGCGATAAGTCAGACAACATCGATGTTGAATGTCAGTCAGCATTCGCGAGCAAGCCCGCTCCCACATTTTTGACCACGTATGGTCAGTTACAGCGCTTTGACGTTGATGATCTCGACGTCAAAGGTCAGCGTCTTGCCGGCCAGCGGGTGGTTGAAGTCGATGGTCACTTGCGTGTCGTCGAACTCTTTCACCACACCCGGCAGCTCAGTATTGGCCGCATCGTTGAAGATCACCAGCAAACCCGGCGACAGCTCCATGTCGACGAACTGCGAACGCGGAATGATCTGCACGTTCTGCGGGTTCGGCTGGCCGAAAGCGTTTTCCGGCTCGACGGTCAGCGTGCGCTTGTCGCCGGCCTTGAAGCCGAACAGCGCGGCTTCGAAGCCCGGCAGCAGATTACCGTCGCCGACCTTGAAGGTCGCCGGGGCCTTGTCGAAGGTGCTGTCGACCGTGTCGCCGTTCTCCAGGCGCAATGCAAAGTGCAAGGTGACTTCCGTGTTCTGGCCGATGCGTTGCTCAGCCAATACCTGTTCAGTCATGAACGGCTTCTCCGGTTTTTTTACTTTTGAACATGTCCAGTGCCAGCATCACCGCGCCTACGCTGATGGCGCTGTCGGCAAAGTTGAACGCCGGGAAGTACCAGCGGTTCTGCCAGTGCACCAGAATGAAGTCGATCACATGGCCCAGGGCAATGCGGTCGTACAGATTGCCCAGCGCACCGCCCAGCACCAGCGCCAAGGCGACGGCCAGCCAGGTATCGTTGCGCCCCAGGCGCTTGAGCCAGACCACCAGCACCGCACTGACCACGATCGCAATCAGGGCGAACAGCCAGCGCTGCCAGCCGGAGCTGTCAGCCAGGAAGCTGAAGGCAGCGCCGGTGTTGTAAGCCAGGGTCCAGCTGAAGTAATCAGGAATGATCACGATCTGCTGGAACATTTCGAGCTTGTTTTCGAAGTAGAACTTGCTGGCCTGGTCGATGACCAGAACCAGCAAGCTCAACCACAGCCAGCTCAACCGTCCGAAACGGCCAACGGCATTAGGCATAGTGACGAACCTCGCCAGCGCCGCTGATGTTGTCGACGCAACGACCGCAGATTTCCGGATGCTCCGGGTTCACGCCGACGTCTTCGCGGCAGTGCCAGCAACGGGCGCACTTCGGGAAGGCCGACTTGACGATCTTCAGCTTCAGGCCGCTGACCTCAGTGGCCACCGCGTCTTCAGGCGCGCTGACAAAAGGCGCAACACTGGCGGTCGACGTGATCAGAACAAAGCGCAGCTCGTTGCTCAGCTTGGTCAGATCGGCGCTCAGCGCGTCTTCGGCGTACAGCGTCACTTCGGCTTGCAGGTTGCCACCGACGGCTTTGGCCGCACGCTGGATTTCCATCTCTTTGTTGACCGCTACTTTGACCGCCATCACGCGCTCCCAGTAGTCGCGGCCCAGTTCAACGTCGGCCGGCAGTTCAGTCAAACCTTCGTACCAGGTGTTGAGCATGACCGATTCGTTACGCTCGCCTGGCAGGTACTCCCACAGCTCATCGGCGGTGAAGGCGAGGATCGGCGCGATCCAGCGCACCAGCGCTTCGGAGATGTGGAACAGCGCGGTTTGGGCCGAACGGCGAGCCTTGCTGTTGGCGCCAGTGGTGTACTGACGGTCCTTGATGATGTCGAGGTAGAAACCACCCAGCTCCTGCACGCAGAAGTTGTGGATCTTGGAGTAGACGTTCCAGAAACGGTATTCGCCGTAGTGCTCTTGCAGCTCACGTTGCAGCAGCAAGGTGCGGTCTACCGCCCAGCGATCCAGCGCGAGCATTTCTTCAGCCGGCAGGATGTCGGTGGCCGGGTTGAACCCGCTCAGGTTCGAGAGCAGGAAGCGTGCGGTGTTGCGGATACGACGATAGGCGTCCGCACTGCGTTGCAGGATCTGGTCGGAAACGGCCATTTCACCGGAGTAGTCAGTCGAAGCGACCCACAGACGCATGATGTCGGCGCCCAGGGTGTCGTTGACTTTCTGCGGTGCGATCACGTTGCCCAGCGATTTGGACATCTTGCGGCCCGCTTCGTCGACGGTGAAACCGTGGGTCAGCAGTTCGCGGTATGGCGCGTGGTTGTCGATGGCGCAACCGGTCAGCAGCGACGAATGGAACCAGCCGCGGTGTTGGTCGGAACCTTCCAGGTACAGATCGGCGCGTGGACCGGTCTCGTGCCCCATCGGGTGCGAACCGCGCAGCACGTGCCAGTGCGTGGTGCCCGAGTCGAACCAGACGTCGAGGGTGTCGCTGATCTTGTCGTACTGCGGCGCTTCGTCGCCGAGCAGCTCGGCAGCGTCCATCTTGAACCAGGCTTCGATGCCTTCGACTTCAACGCGCTTGGCAACTTCTTCCATCAGTTCGACGGTGCGTGGGTGCAGCTCGCCGCTTTCCTTGTTGAGGAAGAACGGGATTGGCACGCCCCAGTTGCGCTGACGCGAGATGCACCAGTCCGGACGGTTGGCGATCATCGAGTGCAGGCGCGCCTGGCCCCAGGCCGGAACGAACTTGGTGTCTTCGATGGCTTTGAGCGAGCGCACACGCAGGGTGTCGCCGCTGGTTGGCTCTTTGTCCATGCCGATGAACCACTGCGCGGTGGCGCGGTAGATCAGCGGGGTCTTGTGACGCCAGCAGTGCATGTAGCTGTGTTCGATGACGGTGGTGTGCATCAACGCACCGACTTCGGTCAGCTTGTCGACGATGGCCGGGTTGGCCTTCCAGATGAACTGGCCGCCGAAGAATTCCAGCGACGGCACGTACACGCCGTTGCTCTGCACCGGATTGAGGATATCGTCGTTGACCATGCCGTACTTCTTGCAGGTCACGAAGTCGTCCACGCCGTAGGCCGGGGCGGAGTGAACCACACCGGTGCCGGCGCCCAGTTCGACGTAGTCAGCCAGGTACACCGGCGACAGGCGGTCGTAGAACGGGTGACGGAAGTTGATCAGTTCCAGTTCTTTACCGGTTGTGGTCGCGATGACCGAGCCTTCAACGCCATAGCGCGCCAGGCAGGCTTCAACCAGCTCTTCAGCCAGCACCAGCAGCTTGTCACCGATGTCGACCAGCGCGTAGTTGAATTCCGGGTGTACGTTCAGCGCCTGGTTGGCCGGGATGGTCCACGGGGTGGTGGTCCAGATCACGATCGAGGCAGGCTTGTCCAGCGACGGCAGACCGAACGCGGCAGCCAGTTTGGCCTCGTCAGCGATCGGAAAGGCAACGTCGATGGTCGAGGACTTCTTGTTCTCGTACTCGACTTCTGCTTCGGCCAGGGCCGAACCGCAGTCGAAGCACCAGTTCACAGGCTTGAGACCCTTGAACACGAAACCGCCCTTGACGATTTCAGCCAAGGCGCGGATTTCACCGGCTTCGTTCTTGAAGTCCATGGTCTTGTACGGGTTGGCCCAGTCGCCCAGCACACCCAGACGGATGAATTCGGACTTCTGCCCTTCGATCTGCTCGGTAGCGTAGGCACGGCACAGCTCGCGGGTCTTGTCCGCGCCCAGGTTCTTGCCGTGGGTCACTTCAACCTTGTGCTCGATCGGCAGGCCGTGGCAGTCCCAACCCGGAACGTACGGCGCGTCGAAGCCCGACAGGGTCTTCGAGCGGATGATCATGTCCTTGAGAATCTTGTTCAGTGCGTGACCGATGTGGATCGTGCCGTTGGCGTACGGAGGGCCGTCGTGCAGGACGAACTTCGGACGATCCTTGCCAATCTCGCGCAACTTTCCGTACAGGCCAATACTGTCCCAGCGCTGCAGGATCTGCGGTTCGCGCTGTGGCAGGCCGGCCTTCATTGGGAAGGCGGTGTCCGGAAGGTTTAGCGTGGCTTTATAGTCGGTCATTTAAGGCTCTTCATTAGCGATGGGCGCTAGGTGCGGCTAGTGCACGGGCGGCGGCGACATCCGCGTTGATCGCCGTTTTCAGTGCCTCCAGAGAGGCGAAGCGCTGCTCTTCACGCAGCTTTTGGTGGAAAACCACCGTCAAACGCCGGTCATACAGATCGCCGGCAAAATCTAAAAGATGGACCTCAAGGTGGGCTTTGCCATCACCTTGTACCGTAGGCCGTACGCCGATATTGGCGACGCCGGGCCAGGTCTTGCCGTCGATGTCGACATCCACCAGATACACCCCGGTGAACGGCACGCGACGACGCTTGAGTTGAATGTTGGCAGTGGGCGTACCCAGTTGCCGGGCCAGTTTCTGGCCATGCAGCACGCGACCGGCGATCCGGTACGGGCGGCCAAGCAGGCGTTCGGCCAAGGCAAAGTCGGCGGCGGCCAACGCATTGCGCACCTGGGTGCTGCTGACGCGAATGCCGTCCAGCTCGACGGTTTGCGCGGCCTCCACGGTAAAACCATGGACTTGTCCGGCCTGCAGCAGGAAATCGAAATCACCGAGGCGGTCGCAGCCAAAACGGAAATCGTCGCCGACTTCCAGATGCTGAACGCCGAGACCGTCCACCAGGATGGTATCGACGAACTCGCTGGCGCTGAGCTTGCTCAAGCGCTGGTTGAACGCCAGGCACAGGACCCGGTCCACGCCTTCGGCGGCCAGCAGCTGCAGCTTGTCGCGCAACCGGGCCAGACGTGCCGGCGCAGTCTCGGGGGCAAAGAATTCCCGTGGCTGCGGCTCGAAAATCACCACGCAGCTGGGTACGCCCAACTCGAGCGCACGCTCACGCAGCCGGGCCAGGATAGCCTGGTGACCACGGTGAACACCGTCAAAGTTGCCAATAGTGGCGACGCAGCCCCGATGCTGGGGGCGCAAGTTGTGGAGGCCTCGAACCAGCTGCATAACGCGCTTCTTGCTCATAAAGTGGTCGATTATAACCACACCCGGCGGTCGACGACAGGCAACACCGTAACGCAAAGTGATCGAGCCGACAAAACTGCCGGCCCATGCCCGTTTATAAAGGGTGAAACCTCAGCTCAAGGCCTTGCGATTGAAGTCCCGCAGGCGGAAACCGAGCAGCAGCAACATACCGAAGTAAGCCACGACGCCGGCAACCACCAGCGCACCCAGACGCAGGAAGCGCTCAAGCATGTGCCCCTGATCCCAGGCCGGCATGAAATGCATGCCGAGCAACAGTACCGCCGACATCACCGCCACGGCTACGACCAACTTGAATCCGAACATGTACCAGCCCGGTTGCGGCTGATACATCTGCTGCTTGCGCAGTTGATAGAACAGCAACCCCGCATTGAGGCAGGCGCCAGCACTGATCGCCAGCGCCAGACCGGCGTGGGCCAGCGGGCCGATCAACACCAGGTTGAACAGCTGGGTGACGATCAGGGTGAAAATTGCGATTTTTACCGGTGTGCGGATGTTCTGTTGCGCATAAAAGCCCGGCGCCAGGACCTTGATCACGATAATCCCCAGCAGACCGACAGAATAGGCAATCAGTGCACGCTGGGTCATGGAGGCATCAAAGGCACTGAACTGGCCGTACTGGAACAGCGACACAGTCAGCGGTTCGGCGAGAATCCCCAGTGCCAGCGCACACGGCAGCACCAGCACGAAGCACAGGCGCAGGCCCCAGTCGAGGATCCGTGAGTACTCGTGGCGATCCTTGCTGGCGTAAGTCTTTGCCAATGTCGGCAGCAGGATCGTGCCCAGCGCCACGCCGAGTACGCCGGACGGCAGCTCCATCAAACGGTCGGCGTAATACATCCACGACACCGAACCGGCCACCAGGAACGAGGCGAAGATGGTGTTGATGATCAACGAAATCTGGCTGACCGAGACGCCGATGATCGCCGGCAGCATCTGCTTCATCACCCGCCAGACGCCGGTATCGCGCAGGTTCAGGCGTGGCAGCACCAGCATGCCGATCTTTTTCAGGTGCGGCAGTTGATAGAGCAACTGCGCCAGACCGCCGACCAGTACCGCCCAGCCCAGAGCCATGACCGGCGGATCGAAATACGGCGTCAGGAACAGTGAAAACACAATCATGCTGACGTTGAGCAGGGTCGGCACAAAGGCCGGCACCGAAAAGCGGTTCCAGGTGTTGAGAATCGCCCCGGCCAGCGAGGACAGGGAGATCAGCAATATATAAGGGAACGTCACCCGCAACAGATCGGAGGTGAGCTGGAATTTTTCCGGCGTATCGGTAAAACCGGGGGCCGTGGCCCAGATCACCCACGGCGCGGCGATCATGCCCAGCGCCGTGACCAGCGCCAGCACCAGGGTCAGCAGACCGGAAACGTAGGCGATAAAGGTACGAGTGGCCTCTTCGCCCTGCTGATTTTTGTATTCCGCCAGAATTGGCACAAATGCCTGCGAGAACGCCCCTTCGGCGAAGATTCGCCGCAGCAGGTTAGGCAGCTTGAAGGCAATAAAGAAGGCGTCCGTCGCCATTCCGGCGCCGAATGTACGGGCAATGAGCGTGTCACGGACGAACCCGAGAATCCGGGAAAGCATCGTAATAGAGCTGACGGCGGCCAACGATTTGAGCAGATTCATTGAGGGAATGTGTGCCTGTCGATAAACAGCAGGCGAACAATGCGCCTACTTGTGCGATACTCTGCGCCGCAACAGCACAGAGCCAAAGCTCGCGAGTTTACAGGTCAAGCGCCGGAAATAAATATCCCGCCTCTTTACACCTACCACTTAGCGGAACGTTTCAAGCGCCCTTGACAAGACTTCTCTTCATCGGCATGATTCGCGGCCTATTTTGTTTGCTATTTCCTAAAAAGTCTTTCGAGGAGCTCGACGGTGGCCAACTCACCTTCCGCCAAAAAACGTGCAAAACAGGCTGAGAAGCGTCGCAGCCACAACGCCAGCCTGCGTTCCATGGTTCGTACCTACATCAAGAATGTAGTTAAAGCCATCGACGCAAAAGACGCTGAAAAAGCTCAAGCTGCATACGTTCTGGCTGTGCCAGTTATCGACCGTATGGCCGATAAAGGCATCATCCACAAGAACAAGGCTGCTCGTCATAAGAGCCGTCTGAATGGCCACGTCAAGGCACTGAAAGAAGCTGCTTAATCGACGTAGTCATTAAAAAACCGACCTTAGGGTCGGTTTTTTATTGCCTGTGATTTAACAAATCCAGCGCAAAAAAATGTAGGAGTGAGCCTGCTCGCGATAGCGGTTAGACAGACAAATATTTGCTGACTGACACACCGCTATCGCGAGCAGACTCACTCCTACAGTTGGTTTTTTCGGTGTTATTGCTGGACCGGCACCCACGGCAGAATCGGGATTGCGGTCACCGCATTCTGCGGACTACCCTCGATCACGCGATCACTATAGACCAGGTACACCAGCGTATTGCGCTTCTTGTCGAGGAAACGCACCACCTGCATGGTCTTGAACACCAGCGACGTGCGCTCCTTGAACACCTCGTCACCGTCTTTCAGTTCGCCCTTGAACTTGATCGGACCAACCTGACGACAAGCAATGGAAGCCTCGGCACGATCTTCCGCCAACCCCAGACCACCTTTCACCCCGCCCGTCTTGGCGCGCGACAGATAGCACGTCACGCCATCAACCTTTGGATCATCAAAGGCCTCGACCACGATCCGGTCATTCGGACCGACAAACTTGAACACCGTCGACACCTGACCGATTTCCTCGGCCGAGGCCAGCAATGGCAACGCCATCAGCAGACCCAACAATCCTTTTGCCATGCGCATCGCGTTTTTTCCCTAGACCAGAATCAGGTTGTCACGGTGAACCAGTTCCGGCTCAGCCATGTAGCCCAGCACGCCGACAATCGCATCCGACGACTGACCGATGATTTTTTGCGCCTCCAAGGCACTGTAGTTGGCCAGGCCACGGGCGATCTCACGACCATCCGGCGCCACACAGACCACCATTTCGCCACGACGGAAACTGCCTTGCACCAGCTTCACGCCGACCGGCAGCAGACTCTTGTTGCCCTGCGATAACGCCGACACCGCCCCCTCATCGAGCACCAGCGTGCCGCGGGTTTGCAGATGACCAGCCAGCCATTGCTTGCGCGCCGCCAGCATGCCGCGCTCAGGCGACAGCAGAGTGCCGATGCGCTCGCCAGCCTTCAGGCGATCGAGCACTCGCTCCAGGCGACCACCGACGATGATCGTATGCGCCCCGGAACGCGCCGCCAGACGCGCCGCACGCAACTTGGTCTGCATGCCGCCACGCCCCAGCGCACCACCGGTACCGCCCGCCACCGCATCCAGAGCCGGATCATCGGCACGCGCCTCATAAATCAGCTGCGCGTCGGGGTTATTGCGCGGATCGGCATCGAACATGCCGTCGCGATCCGTGAGAATCACCAACAGATCCGCCTCGACCAGGTTAGCCACCAGCGCCGCCAGCGTGTCGTTGTCACCGAAACGAATTTCATCAGTGACCACGGTGTCGTTTTCGTTGATCACCGGGATGACTTTCAGCTCAACCAGGGCGCGCAGCGTACTGCGAGCATTCAGGTAGCGCTTGCGATCGGACAGGTCGTCGTGGGTCAGGAGAATCTGCGCAGTGTGCCGGCCATGCTCGGCAAAGCTCGATTCCCAAGCCTGCACCAACCCCATCTGGCCGATTGCAGCTGCGGCCTGGAGCTCGTGCATCGCACTGGGTCGTGCGGTCCAGCCCAGACGGCTCATGCCGGCAGCCACTGCACCGGAAGACACCAGCACCAGCTCAACGCCCGCCTCATGCAGGGCCACCATCTGCTCGACCCAGACACCCATTGCCTTGCGATCCAGCCCCTTGCCGTCCGCCGTCAGCAAAGCGCTGCCGATCTTCACGACCCAACGCTGCGCACCTGTCACTTTGCTCCGCATCATCTTCAACCTTAGCTTGAGGACAGCGCGACCCAGCGCTGCCCGTGACGTTAATCGTGGCTATTGGTGACCAACGATCGATTTCCAGATACCAAAACGCCGCTCGATTGAGCGGCGCTTAAGTTTACTGCAACGAATCAGTCGCGCACGTAAATGATTTCCGGACCGTCTTCATCATCCACATCTTCTTCGTCCCAGTCATCATCGCCGATGTCATGGACCGACTTCACGCCACTGCGACGCAGCGCACGCTTGTCATCCAGCGCCTGCAACTGCGCACGGGCTTCGTCTTCGATGCGCTGATCGAGATCGGCCAGCTCTTCTTTGTAGGCAGGATCTGCCGCCAGACGATCAGCACGGTCTTCCATGTAACGCATGATGTCGTGACACAGACGCTCGGTACCGATCTTGGCGATCGCCGAAATCACGTAGACCGGGCCAGTCCACTCCAGGCGATCAACGATCTCCTTGACGCGAGCATCGTGCTCTTCCTCAAGGATCTGGTCGCACTTGTTCAGCACCAGCCAGCGATCACGCTCAGCCAGGGACGGGCTGAACTTGATCAGCTCGTTGACGATCACTTCTGCAGCGTCTGGCGCACTGCTGTCATCCAGCGGCGCCATGTCGACAAGGTGCAGCAGCAGACGCGTACGCGCCAAGTGCTTGAGGAAGCGAATACCCAGGCCAGCACCATCAGAAGCGCCTTCGATCAGACCCGGAATGTCGGCGATGACGAAGCTTTTCCAGCGATCGACGCTGACCACACCCAGGTTCGGCACCAGCGTGGTGAACGGGTAGTCGGCAACTTTCGGCTTGGCCGCCGACACCGAACGAATAAAGGTACTTTTACCGGCGTTCGGCAAACCCAACAGACCGACGTCAGCCAGCACTTTCATTTCCAGTTTCAGGTCGCGCTGCTCACCCGGCTTGCCCGGCGTGGTCTGACGCGGTGCACGGTTGGTACTGGATTTGAAGCGAGTGTTGCCCAGACCGTGCCAACCGCCCTGTACCACCATCAGTTTTTGGCCGGCCTTGGTCAGGTCGCCGATCACTTCCTGAGTCGCAGAGTCGATCACCGTGGTACCGACCGGCACACGCAAAATCAGATCTTCACCCTTCTTGCCGGTGCAGTCGGTACTGCCACCGTTGGAGCCACGCTCGGCATCGAAGTGCCGGGTGTAACGGTAGTCGACCAGGGTGTTGAGGTTTTCGTCAGCCATCATGTAGATGGAACCGCCGTCACCGCCATCACCGCCGTTCGGACCACCGTTCTCGATGAATTTTTCCCGACGGAAACTCATGGCGCCATTGCCGCCGTCACCAGCCTTTACGCGAATCGATACTTCATCAACAAACTTCATAACCAACGCCTCTCGCCATACGGACGAGCCGAAAAACAATCAAGACATAAGACTCTTGCAAAAATGAGCGCAGCGACCCCAAACACGACCTGCATCGCACGCCGACAGCCCATACAAACAGTTTTGCAAGAGACTCACCCCACAAACGAAAAAGCCCCGTCGCAAGACAGGGCTCTTCCAGCGATCTCGCGATTAAGCCGCGACAACGCTCACGTAACGACGACCGAAGGCGCCTTTTACTTCAAACTTGATCACGCCTTCGATTTTCGCGAAGAGGGTGTGATCTTTACCCATGCCAACGCCGTAGCCAGCGTGGAATTGGGTGCCGCGCTGACGCACGATGATGTTGCCGGCCTTGATGACCTGGCCGCCATACATCTTCACGCCAAGGCGTTTGGCTTCTGAGTCGCGACCGTTACGGGTACTACCACCAGCTTTTTTGTGTGCCATGAGTTCAATTCTCCTAGTGAGGAATTAGGCTGTAATTAAGCCTGAATACCGGTGATTTTGATCTCGGTGAACCACTGGCGGTGGCCCATACGCTTCATGTGGTGCTTACGGCGACGGAACTTGATGATGCGGACTTTATCGTGACGACCTTGGAAGATCACTTCAGCCTTGACGGTTGCGCCAGCAACAACAGGTGCGCCGATGTTCACGTCGTCGCCATTGGCGACCAGCAGAACGCGGTCAAAAGTCACGGATTCGCCAGTAGCGACTTCCAGTTTTTCGATCTTCAGGTATTCACCTTCAGCGACCTTGTATTGCTTACCGCCGGTAACGATTACTGCGTACATGGTATTTCTCCGATAATCCTGCTCACCCAGCTCTTTATAAGAAGAGGTATTGGCTGGCATGGCTGCATGGGGCTGGAACGGCCCAAGTGCAATTGCGTAAGGCAGGTGCTGCCCAGGAAGTTCAGGGTGCGCGATTGTACGCAAGCTGCCGCAGCCATGCAAGTGGCCGTCCATCGCGCCTTGACAGGCCCGGGTGGGGGTCCTAGCATGCCGCGCAACCCTTCTGGAGCAACTGTCGCTGATGCAACCCCAAGCTTTCTACCGCGCGGTGGCGGACGATTTTAGCGCCGTCGACGGCATCATCAAGAAGCAGCTGACTTCCCGAGTGCCGCTGGTATCGAAAATCGGCGATTACATCACCTCGGCCGGTGGCAAACGCCTGCGTCCTTTATTGGTGCTGCTGTGTGGCAAGGCGCTGGGCCGCGAAGGCGACGACCTGCGTCTGCTGGCTGCCACCATCGAGTTCCTGCACACCGCGACCCTGCTGCATGACGATGTGGTCGACATGTCCGGCATGCGCCGCGGCCGTTCGACCGCCAACGCCATGTGGGGCAACGCCCCAAGCGTACTGGTCGGCGACTTCCTGTACTCGCGCTCGTTCGAAATGATGGTCGAACTGGGTTCGATGCCGGTGATGAAGATCCTGTCCCAGGCCACGCGCATCATCGCCGAAGGCGAAGTGTTGCAACTGTCCAAGGTGCGCGACGCCAGCACCACCGAAGAAACCTACATGGAGGTCATCCGCGGCAAGACCGCGATGCTCTTCGAAGCCTCGACCCACAGCGCTGCGGCGCTGGCCGGTGCCACCGCCGAGCAGAGCGAAGCCCTGCGTACTTTCGGTGACCACCTGGGCGTCGCGTTCCAACTGGTCGACGACCTGCTCGACTACAAGGGCGACGCCGAAACCCTGGGCAAGAACGTCGGTGACGATCTGGCCGAAGGCAAGCCGACCCTGCCGCTGATCTACACCATGCGCGAAGGCACCCCTGAACAGGCTGCTCTGGTGCGCCAGGCGATCCAGAAAGGCGGGATCGAAGACCTCGAAAGCATCCGCATCGCCGTGGAAGCTTCGGGTTCGCTGGAGTACACCGCACAACTGGCCCGCGATTACGTGGCCCGTGCGATCAAGTGCCTCGACGCGCTGCCGGCCAGCGAATACCGCGATGCACTGGTGGAACTGAGCGAGTTTGCGGTCGCCCGCACGCACTGATCCGCCTTCTGTGGGAGCAGGCTTGCTCGCGAAAGCAACCTGTCATTCAACATCACTGTTGACTGACACACCGCCTTCGCGAGCAAGCCCGCTCCCACAGTTGTTTCTGCGATACGCCCTCCCGCCGCAAAAACCTTATACAATGTGCGACTTTTAGCGAACCACATCCCTCAAGGAGTCTTAGTGAGCACGTTGCCACCCTGCCCGAAATGCAATTCCGAATACACCTACGAAGACGGCGCCCAACTGATCTGCCCTGAATGCGCCCACGAATGGTCGGCCAGCGGCGAAGCCGAAGTGGCGTCAGATGATGCCGTGAAGAAAGATTCGGTCGGCAACGTCCTGCAGGATGGCGACACCATCACCGTGATCAAGGACCTGAAGGTCAAGGGCACCTCGCTGGTGGTCAAGGTCGGCACCAAGGTCAAGAACATCCGCCTGTGCGATGGCGACCACGACATCGACTGCAAGATCGACGGCATCGGCCCGATGAAGCTCAAGTCCGAGTTCGTCAGAAAAGTCTGATCCTGCTGTCAGCCATCCCGTGCCCGGCGCGGGATGGTGTTTCGCCCTCCTCGCTTTGCCCCCGCATATACGCGTAATAGCCAGAAGCCAGCCGTTTTGACCTTACGCAATCTTTACCCGTAAAAAATCGCAATCCGCCAATAGGCACTTGCTATTTTACGAATAAGAATTATTCTCATTGAAACCTTTCAAGGAGAAGATACCCATGACTTATTTGATCGACGCCTGGCTGGATCGCCCACACCCGTACCTCAGAATCCTGCATCGGGAAACCGGAGAGGTCTGTGCGGTACTGGAAGAAGAAGCCCTGCATGAGTTGCAGGATCAAGGCGATCTGGACGTCAGCAGCCTGAATTCCAGCGAACCGCTGGTGCTCAAGGAGCTGGTGCGCAATCTGTTCCTGTTCTGCTATGCCCGGGCGTTGCGCCCGACCAGTGAGCTGCATCACAAGATCGAAGTATGAAATACGGTAAAAACTGTAGGAGTGAGCCTGCTCATGAGAGCAGTGTGTCAGCCAGCTGAGCAGTCGACTGACAACACGCCATCGCGAGCAGGCTCACGCCTGCATTAGCCCGCCATCAAGGCAGGCCCGGGATTACAGAACGTCCAGCAGCTCGACGTCGAATACCAGAACGCTGTGCGGCGGGATGCTGCCAACGCCTTGAGCGCCGTAAGCCAGCTCGCTCGGCACGTACAGGCGCCATTTGCTGCCGGCATTCATCAGTTGCAGGGCCTCGGTCCAGCCGGCGATCACGCCGCCAACCGGGAATTCTGCTGGCTGGCCACGATCGTAGGAGCTGTCGAATACAGTGCCGTCGATCAGCATGCCGTGGTAGTGAGTACGCACGGTGTCTTCACGGGATGGCTTGGCGCCTTCGCCTTGGGTCAGCACCTCGAATTGCAGACCGGAAGCCAGGGTGGTAATGCCTTCTTTCTTGGCGTTTTCAGCCAGGAAAGCACGGCCTTCGCCTGCAGCGGCTTCAGCTTTGGCAGCGGCTTCGGCTTGCATGATCTCGCGGATCACTTTGAAGCTGGCGGACATCTCTTCCTGACCCACACGGCTTTCCTTACCGGCGAACGCGTCGGTCAGGCCGGCCAGGATGGCGTCCAGGCTAACGCCCGGTGGCGGGTTGTCGCGCAACTGGTCACCCAGCTGACGGCCGATGCCGTAGCTGACGCGGGTTTCGTCGGTGGACAGATTTACTTCGGACATGACACTGCTCCGCTGTGCGGACGGCCACAGGACTTGCCGTGCGTGCACAGCGCGTCCCGGCGCGCCCGGAACCAAAAGGGCGAGCAGACTAGCACAGATGCCCGGTGATGGGGCGCAAGGCCTACAGGGCCGAGCGCCAGGCAAGCGGCACTTTCAGGCTTTCATCAACGCTGCCGCCCAGACCGCACATTTCATCGTGTACCGAGGTGTGGACGAGGTTGAACGGCAGCACCGGAAAGTTATGCAGCACATCCCGCGCATGCTCCACCGAACGCAACTTCAGCATCTCGCCCTTGAGATCACTCAGCGGATACGCCGCCCCATGCATTCGCGCCTCGAGCAGATAAATCCCGCCCTCCATGGAGATCAGGTTCAGCTCATCGACCTTTCTGGCGATGGCAAACGCATTCAACTCTTGCAGGTTCATGAACGCACCTCGTGCGGTGGCGAGCCAAGACCTTTACAGGGATATGCCCGCGCGCACCAAAGCACAAGCCACAAACGACACCGCCCGTCTGTTTCACAACAGACGGGCGGTATTTTTGCAGCGATCAATCGTTGATCAGTGCTTGGTGACCTTGTCCAGGTAACCCATGGCGAACGCCGAGATCACGAAGGTCATGTGGATGATCACGTACCACATCAGGTGTTCGGGATCGACGTTTTTGGCGTCCATGAAAATCCGCAGCAGGTGGATCGAGGAAATTGCCACGATCGAGGCCGCCACTTTCATCTTCAGCGACGAAGAGTCCATGGTGCCCAGCCAGTTGAGCTTTTCCTTGCTGTCGTCGATGTCCAGCTGCGAGACGAAGTTTTCGTAGCCGGAAATCATCACCATCACCAGCAGGCCACCGACCAGCGCCATGTCGATCAGCGACAGCAGCACCAGAATCAGGTCCGATTCGGCCATCGAGAACACGTTGGGGATGACGTGGAAGACTTCCTGGAAAAATTTCAGTGCCAGCGCCAGCAACCCGAGGGACAGGCCGAAGTAGATCGGCGCCAACAGCCAGCGCGAGGCGTACATTGCGTTTTCGAAAAAGCGTTCCATTGAATCTCACACAAGGGGGTTGTAATCGGGGGCGAGTATAACAGTCACCTGTGACAGCCAGAAACCGCCCGGCCTGCACCTCCAATCACCGCAACCTGTGTGTGTGTGTATGTGATTTTTTTTCTGCTACTGTCCAAACCATTGACCGCCTAGCGAAAGTGGACAGGACGACTGGAAATGGATGTGCGATTGCCGTTGACGACTGCCGGAATTTGCCTCGTTCTGATGCTGGGTGGCTGCTCTCCCGGCGAAGAGAAAAAGCCTGCGGTCAGCCTCGAAGCCAAGACAGCGACGTTCGAACATTCACTGGACGCCATCACCGATCCGAAACTCAAGGATGCCGTGACAGAGCTCGGCGGTTCGCTGCTGCTGCTCGAACGCGCACAGCTCAAACTCGACAGCACACCGCTGAAAACCATCTACGGCGAAGACACCCTCGGCATCCTCAAGCACTACCCTTCCCCACAGGCGCTGGTCGACACCTTCATCAACGGCCTGTTCGTACTGCACAAGGACGCCAGTTCCGACTACCTCACCGACCTGCAACCGGTGTTCCCCTTCAATCTCAATATTCCCGGTGGCTTTCTGTTTCCCCATGGCGTGGAATGGCAGTCGGTGACGCTGAGCAACAAACGCGTGATTGCCTATCAACCGGAGTGGTCGGAAACCGATCCAGGCATCCAGTTGAGCCCATCCAGCTCCAACGTCAACAACCCCGATGACCTGACCGTGACCTACCCATTCATCGAGGGCCTGGACGTGGACAGGAAGAGCCAGCCGCAACCGCTGAGCCTGCAAGGCAAAGTTGAAGTCATCGCGCCGCGCCGCCTGGTCAGCTTCGACCTGAGTCAGAAGGACGTCGGCCAGACCCGCACCGATGACAACCTCAGCGTCACCCTGCTGAAGCTTGCAAAGAACTACGCCGAAGTCGAATTCAGCAATAATCAGCCATTGGCCCCCGAGGTCGAGGGGGCTCAGCTCAACCCGCTGATCGTTCAGGCCCGTGACACCACCGGGCAATACCTGGTGCGTGCCGGTTCGATCAACGAGAGCCCGGCACAAGTGACCTTCTATGAAAAACAACTGGCGTATCTGCAACAGCAGAAAACCTGGAGCGACACCCTGGAAAAACAGCTGGAGGACGATCAGCACGCCTTCGAGCAGCAGCATCCGCGCCGGTACAACAAGGTCTATTTCAGCGGCCCTATCGATACCCTGGAAGTCAGCGTGCTCGACTTCTCCTCGGCGACCGTGACCCGCAAGGCGCTGGATCTGCCAGTGCGCACCTTCAGTCAGCACACCACGGACAGAGCCATCCAGCCGCTGGACCCGGCGGTGGTGGTCTATGACGATCTGGCACCGAACTGGCTCAAGGGTGCGAGCCTCACTGAAGAAGAGCTGAAGGCCGGCATCCGCATCCATCAATCCGTGGAGGAGCCCAGCGCTGCGCGTATCGAGTTCTCCCACCGACGCACCTTCAACGATGAATTGCTCGGCGATGACTTCAGCCCCGGCGACAGCCCGGTGACGTTTTTCACCGAAAAACGCAGTGGCAAACTCGATGAGCCGATCGAACTGCCGCCCGAGGCGTATCAGGTCGATCCACTGCAGGCGACCATCACTTACGATTTGAATCTGTTCCCGGAAACCCCGGCGATAGCCGTGGGCTCGATGCCGTTGTTTCTCGCCACCGTGGACAAGAAAACCTACGACGCCAAGTCACTGCCCAAAGGCCTGGAGATCAAGAACAACACGCTTGTTGTGGACCTGAAACTGTTCCCGGCCAACGCCTGGCGATTCTTCGTCAAGGACGACAGTGGCAACTACCTGAAACAGATTCTCTCGGTCAGCCACGACGCGAGTGCAGAAGGCCCGGCGCTGTTCGGCGTGCATTACTTCTATGGCCGTCCAACGCACGTGGAGACCTATCAGCGAACCGACCTCAATACCGTGCAATACGGCTTTGAGGTCAAGCTCGACAAGGCGCAGCAGACCGACACGGCGCCGTGATCACGCCTAATGGTCGAACACGCCGACCGTACGCCCACGCCCACCGTTGATCTGGCGCAGTTGTGCCTGCAGGTGCAGGCTCCAGATCTGCGGGTCGTCGGCCAGTTCATAGCCGTGCATCGTCAGGCTTTCAACAATGGTGTCCAGAATGGACTCGGCGGCGACCGGCCCGTGAAACGGGCCTTGGGCCTTGATGGCGGAAGGTTGTTCACCGGCCATGCCGGCGGCGAAGAGCAAGGTCCACATGCCGTTATCGCCGGCCAACGGCTTGATGGCGCATTCGATGCGGGTCACAAGACCCAGGCATTGACGGGTGAGGCAGAGGTTGCGCGACATGGCGGCGACCCTCGGTAAAGCCTGTATTCAGCCTTCACGCGAAGGCTGTTTCGATCCAGTGATACTGTCGATGTCCTTGAGCTGAGAATAGAAGAAAAGTCTGCCGCGCAAGCCGGATAGAACCAGAAGGCGCCGAATGGTCACTGTGTGAATATTGGCGCCAAGGTTGTGGCGAATTGGCATGGTGGCTCACAAACATTGTGGGAGGGGGCTTGCCCCTCCCACAGTTTTTAGTGCATTTGAGCTCAGGCCGGTTTGGCTTCGGCCAAGGCTTCCTGGGCTGCTTCCTTCTCGGCCTCTTTGAGGTCTTCTTCGCTGATCATTTCGGCAATCACCCGCAGGCGCTCGACCACCCGCGCGTTTACGCTGCCCTCCGGGAACTGGCCTTCGGCGTCCGGCTCACCGGCCGGCTCGCCCACCAACAGGCTCAGCGCTTCATCGGCCTGACGCACTGCGTACACGTGGAACTGCCCGGCACGCACCGCCGCCAGCACCTTCTCGTCGAGCATCAGCGTGGCGACGTTGGCCTGCGGAATGATCGCACCTTGCTCGCCGGTCAGCCCGCGTGCTTCACAGAGGCGGAAGAAGCCTTCGATCTTCTCGTTGACCCCGCCGACCGCCTGCACTTCACCGAACTGGTTGATCGAACCCGTAATCGCGAAGCACTGCTTGAGCGGAGTTTTCGACAGCGCCGAAATCAGCGTGCAGGCCTCGCCCAGCGAAGCACTGTCGCCATCGACGTAACCGTAGGATTGCTCCAGCGCGATGCTCGCGGAAATCGCCAGCGGGAATTCCTGGGCGTATCGGCTGCCCAGATACCCGGTGAGGATCATCACGCCCTTGGAGTGGATTGGCTGACCGAGGTTGACCTCACGCTCGATGTCGACGATGCCGCTGCCGCCCGGGTACACCGTGGCGGAAATCCGCGCCGGTACACCGAACGCCGAATCACCGACTTCGAGTACGGTCAGGCCGTTGCACTTGCCGACCGCTGCGCCGTCGGTGTCGATCAGGATGATCCCGGCGAGCATGTCGTCGAGAATCCGCGCCGATACACGGCCAGTGCGAGTGGCCTTGGCTTTCAGCGCGCGTTCGATGTGCCCGGCGTCGGTCATATCATCGCCGGCCAGATGCCGGATGAAATCCGCTTCGCTGACCAGTTGGAACAAATCACCGATACGCGCCGACAAACGCCCCTGATGCTCGGCCAGCCGTGCGCTGTAGGTCGCCAGGCGCGCCACCGCATCGGCGGTCAGCGGCGCCATGCCTTCTTCCGAAGTGCGAGTCTTCAGCAGCTGGGCGAACTGCTCCAGGCTTTCGTCGACCATCGGAATGTCTTCGTCGAAGTCGACCAGCACCCGGAACATTTCCTGGAAGTCCGGATCCAGGTCCTGCAGCGTGTAATACAACTGCCGCGCACCGATGATCACCACTTTGACCTGCAGCGGAATGTGCTGCGGGTTGAGGGTCACCGTGGCGAAACGGCCCATCTCGCCCAGCGGCGATTCCATTTTCAGCTTGCGCGATTGCAGGGCGCGCTTCAGCGCGTCCCACACGAACGGTTCGCTGAGCATTTTTTCCGCTTCAAGAATCAGGAACCCGCCGTTGGCGCGATGCAGCGCACCCGGGCGCAACTGGCGATAGGTCGTGTAGAGCGCACCCTGATCGGTGGTGTATTCGATGCGGCCGAACAGGTTTTCGTAGGTCGGGTGCGGCTCGAACACCACCGGCGCGCCACCGCTGGCCGGATGACCGACCACCAGGCTCGGCGCGTATTGCTCTTCCAGCAGCTTGCGCGCTACGGCGTCGGTCTTGCTGTCGTCGACCAGTTGCTCGACCACGGTTTTCAGCAGGTACACCTGCATCGCTTGCAGGTAACCGCAGACGGCGGCGTTCTCCGCGTACTTCTCGGACAGCGGCGACAGCAGCGGCTGCAAGGCCAGGGTGATGGTTTCTTCGTTGAGTTGACGCAACTGATTGTTCGACTCGCGCTTCCACTGCGGCAGGCTGGCGAGTTCTTCGTTCAGCCGTTCTTCGAGACCGGAAATGTCCTCGTGAAAACGCTCGCGTTCGGCTTCAGGCAATTGCGAAAACTCGGCTTCATCCAGCGCCTTGCCTTCGAGCATCGGGGTAAAGGCGATGTTGCTGCTGTCGCGGTACAGGGCGACGTCTTTTTCCAGCGCCAGACGTTCGATGACGTCCAGTGCCTTGTCGTAGCGCTGGTTGAAGGCGCGGTCGATGGCGCTTTTTTTCTGCTGGTAGGACGGGTGCTCGAACACCGCCGGGAAAGTCGCCAGCAGGTTGTCGATCAAGCCGTTGATGTCGCCGATGAACGCGCCGGCCGTGCCCGAAGGCAGTTCCAGTGCGCGGGGTTCGCGCGGTTCATCGAAGTTGTTGACGTAGACCCAGTCCGCCGGGGTCTGCAGGCGTTTGCCTTCGGCCTTCAGATAGCGTTTGACGAACGAGAAGCGACCGGTGCCGGGTTCGCCCATGACAAAGACGTTGTAACCGGGGCGTGGCATGGCCACACCGAACTGCAAGGCTTCGACCGCACGTTCCTGGCCAAGCACACCGCGAAAGGGCTCCAGATCATTGGTGGTAGTGAAGCTGAACTGTTCAGCGGAAAACGGACGGGTCAGCGCTTCGGGCGCAAGACGCAAGCTGGCAGCAACAGGATCAGGCATCGGGCTTCCTTAACAATCAGGCGGGGCAGATAGCGGCATTCTGGCGCTGCCCGTGCCCCACTGGCAAGGCGCGCCATGCGACAAAGCATAGACAAGCGCCCTGTCGCACGGCCGCCCCCGTGAAACCGGGAGTCTCAACGAATAATCAGCAAAAAATCACGGAACCACGGGAACGTGCCTAAACTCCAAACTGCGCGGCTGGAACTAATAACCGGCCCACTGGCTTCGAAAGGGTCTGTCTAGGCAGCACTTGGGGGCCAGAACCCTGTCCATTGGTATGCACACAAAGAGAACAAAGCTATGAAACGGATTCTTCTCGGTACTCTCTTCACCGTTGTTTCCCTCAATGCCATGGCTCAAGCGCCAGGCGGTCCGGATTGCGGTTGGGGCAACATGCTGTTCGAAGGTCAGCGTGGCACCCCGGCACACTTCCTGGCATCCACCACCAACGGCACTTCCGGTAACGCCACGTTCGGTATGACTTCCGGCACCAACGGTTGCTCGACCAACGCGTCGCTGACTTACGGCGGTAAATCCTGGTTCGCCATGAATGGCATGATGAACGAGCTGTCCGAAGACATGGCAAAAGGCAACGGCGAAGCGCTGACGACTTATGCCGTGGTACTGGGCGTGGCGCCGGAAGACCGTGCGCATTTCGCTGCCGTCACTCACGAGCACTTCCAGCAGATCTTCAGCAAGGCTGACGTGACCGCCGAAGACGTGCATACCAACACCCTGGCTGTACTGAAAGCAGATCCTCGTCTGGCCAAGTACGCGACTCAGGCTTAAGCTCGACCCCCGCCCGCTTCTTTCGGGAAGCGGGTTTTATTTTTTCGGCCCGTCCCTCCCTGGGTCTTTATTTCTGTCCTGTTCAAGTTGCCGACTATGCTCAAACGCCTTGCCTGGCTGGCGCTCTGTGTCTGCGCCCCGCTGTCCGCCGCGCCTCACGTCGACCCTCAACGTTTGCAGCAACTGGCCAACGATCGCTTCTGGATTTCCCTCGGCCACTACGAAACCGCCAAGCTCGGTGGCTGGCGCAGCTATGTCAGCGACAAGAAGTTCTTCCTCGCCCCCGACGGCAATGAACACCCCGACCATGAACTGGCCGCCACCGTGCAAGCGCTGTACGCCCCGGCCAGCCTCGGCGAACGACACGCACAATGCGTCTATCCGGCGCGCACGCGCTGGCTGAAAGCTCAGCTCAACCTCAGTGATCTGCCGACGCCCGATTGCGCCGAATTCAACAAATGGTTCAAGGACGTCTCGCCGCACAGCGCGGTGATGATCTTCCCGGCGGCTTACCTCAACAGCCCGTCGTCGATGTTCGGCCACACCCTGCTGCGTATCGATCAGGCTGACGTGCAGGCCGACAAGACCTCGCTGCTCAGCTACGCGATCAACTTCGGCGCCTACATCGAAGGCTCCGACAACAGCATCCTTTACGCCTGGAAAGGCTTGATGGGCGGCTACCCGGGGCTGTTCGCGCTGGTGCCGTATCAGGAAAAGCTCTCCGAGTACCGCAGCCTGGAGAACCGCGACCTGTGGGAATACCGGCTGAACCTGACGCAAGCAGAAACCGCGCGCATGGTCGAGCATGTATGGGAGTTGAAGCAGATCCAGTTCGACTATTTCTTCTTCGACGAAAACTGTTCGTATCGCCTGCTTGAACTGCTGCAAGTGGCGCGCCCGAGCCTGCGCCTGACCGAGCAATTCCCGCTGACCGCCATTCCCACCGACACGGTCAAAGCGGTGAAAGAAGCCGGGCTGGTGGAAAGTATCGAATACCGCCCGTCCCGCGAGCGTGAACTGCTCAGCCGCGCCGAGCCGTTGAGCGGCGACGAACAGCAATGGGTGCTGAAGGTCAGCGCCGATCAGCAGGTGCTGCAGGAGCCGACCTTCAAGGCCCTGCCTCGGGATCGCCAAGCGCTGATCATCGATGCCGCGTATCGCCTGGAGCGCTACCGCGCCAACGGTCAGGAACGTGATGCGCAACGGGCGCAGCGCAGCTTCGAACTGCTGCGGGCGATCAACAAGAACCCGGCACCGGAGTTGCAGATTCCCCAACCGGGCCTGCCGGAAGACGGCCACGAATCGCGCACCTGGCAGGCCGGCGTCGGCACCCGGGGCGATCGCGCCTTTGGCGAGTACGGCTTGCGCATGGCCTATCACGACCTCAACGACAACGCCGAAAGTTTCCCCCTCGGCGCACAGATTGAAATCCTGCAGATGAAGCTGCGTCAGTACGAAGGCAACCAGTGGCAGTTCCAGCAACTGGACCTGGCGACCATCCGCTCGCTGACCCCACGCAATGAGTTGCTGCAGCCACTGTCATGGCAAGTCACCGGTGGTCTTGAGCGCGTGCCGGGCAAGCACGATGACGAAACCCTGGTCAGCCACGTCAACGGTGGCGGTGGCGGCACCTGGCAACTGGGCGAAGACACGCTCGGCTTTGCCCTCGGCACCGTGCGCATCGAGCACAACAATGACTTCGCCGGGTTCGTCGCGCCGGCCGGTGGTTTCAACACCGGCGTGCTGTGGAAAAACCCGCTGGGCAATCTCAGCGTCGAGGCCAAGGGCGATTACTTCACCAACGGCGAAGTGCGCCGCAGCCTGAGCCTGAACCAGCAATGGGCGTTGTCGCGCAATCTGGGTTTGCGCCTGAGTGCGCAGCGTGAATTCAGTCATGTGGCGACCCCGGAAACCGAGGTAATGCTCGAAGTGAAGTGGTATCACTACTGATCTGAAGCCCAATCAGTAACCCTTGTGGGAGCGGGCTTGCTCGCGAAGGCGTCGTGTCAGGCGATTCAAATGTTGCCTGACACACCGCTTTCGCGAGCAAGCCCGCTCCCACAGGGGTCTTCGGTGTTCAACGAATTACTCACATGTCTTTCACCAACGCCCGACGAATCCGCTTCTAGACTTTCCCTATCAGCCGAGAGTCGGCGCGGGAGAGTGCGATGTGGCGGTGTGCGGGGCTGTTGGGTGTTTTGCTGTTTCTCGGGGGTTGCCAGACCACCCACGAAGACTTGATCGCCAAAGGTTATCCACCGGCCTTCGCCGACGGTTTTGACGATGGCTGCATCAGCGGACGACAGGCTGCCGGCTCGATCAGTGGCGAGTTTCGCAAGAACGTGCCGCGCTATCTCAAGGACAAGCAATACGCCGAAGGCTGGACCGACGGCTTCCGCCAGTGTCAGGCGATGCTGGAGAACAAGGATCGTGAAGCGTATCGCAACGAACACTGGGACGAACGCGAGCGCGCCTGGCAGCAGCAGAAAGATCAGGACGCCGGGCGGGCTTATCGCTCGCAATAGGTCGCTTCCAGACATCCAGTGAAACCAAACGTCGGCGACCATGGACCAATTCCTATAACAGGAGGACACCATGAGCCGCGCTTTCGTCAACGAAGACAACGCCGCTGCGCAAGCCGATCAGCCCGTCGAACGGCAGGTCAGCGCGCAGCCCAATTACGTCACACCGCAAGGATTGGCTCAGCTGCAGGCGAAGGTCGCCGAACTGCAAAGCCTGCACGCCGAACAGTCGGCCAACGGCGAACAGGCCGACAAGCAACGGCTGGCAGATCTGGAACGGGATCTGCGCTATTTCAATCAGCGCCTCAGTAGCGCACAGGTCGCCGCGCCAGCGTCATCCACCGACAAGGTGCAGATCGGCAGCTGGGTGACCTACGCCGACGAACACAGCACCGAGCGTCGGGTGCAACTGGTCGGCGAAGATCAGGCCGACGCCAGCCAAGGCCTGATCAACTGGGGCTCGCCGCTGGGCCGGGCGCTGCTGGGGGCCCGGCTCAATGACGAAGTGTTGTGGCAACGCCCCGCCGGCGATCAGGTGATAGAAGTGATTCGCATCGAACCGGCCTAGACCACACCCTGAGCGAGCATCGCATCGGCCACTTTGACGAAGCCGGCGATGTTCGCACCTTTGACGTAGTTGATCCGCCCGTTCTCTTCGCCGTAATGCACGCAGGCGTGGTGGATCGACTGCATGATCGCGTGCAGCTTGCTGTCCACCTCCCCCGCCGTCCACAGCAGGCGCATGGCGTTCTGCGACATCTCCAGACCGCTCACCGCCACCCCGCCGGCATTCGATGCCTTGCCCGGGGCGAACAGAATGCCAGCGTCGATGAAGATATCCACAGCCTCCAGCGTGGTTGGCATGTTCGCGCCTTCGGCGACGCACACGCAACCGTTGCGCAGCAGGGTGCGCGCGGCGTCGGCGTCGAGTTCGTTCTGAGTGGCGCATGGCAGCGCGATGTCGCACGGCAGCGACCACGGCAACTGCCCGGCGCGGAACTCCAGACCGAACGCCGCGGCCAACTCGCTGATGCGTCCACGCTTGACGTTCTTCAACTCCAGCAACGCCAGCCATTGCTCTTCGCTCAGGCCAGACTCGCAGTACAGCGTGCCTTCGGAGTCGGACAGCGAAATCACCTTGCCGCCGAGGTCCATGACCTTGCGCGCCGCGTACTGGGCGACGTTACCGGACCCGGAAATCGCCACACGCTTGCCTTCGACGGTCTGTTCGCGGCGCTTGAGCATTTCTTCAGCGAAATACACGCAGCCAAAACCGGTAGCTTCCGGACGAATCAGGCTGCCGCCATAGGTCATGCCCTTGCCGGTCAGGACGCTGGTGAACTGGTTGCTCAGGCGTTTGTACTGGCCGAACAGGAAACCGATCTCCCGCGCACCGACACCGATATCACCGGCCGGCACGTCGACGTCGGCACCGATGTGCCGGTACAGCTCGCTCATGAAGGCCTGGCAGAAACGCATGACTTCGGCGTCGCTCTTGCCCTTCGGATCGAAGTCCGAGCCACCCTTGCCGCCACCCATGGGCAGCGAGGTCAGGGAGTTTTTGAAGGTCTGTTCGAAAGCCAGAAACTTCAGCACGCCCAGGTTCACCGAAGGATGGAAGCGCAAGCCGCCCTTGTACGGACCGATGGCGCTGTTCATCTGGATGCGGAACCCGCGATTGACCTGAACCTTGCCCTGATCGTCGACCCACGACACGCGGAACACCACCGCCCGCTCCGGCTCGCAGATGCGCTCCAGAATCCCTGAAGTCAGGTAATGCGGATTGGCTTCGAGAAACGGCCAAAGGCTGCGCAGAACTTCTTCGACGGCCTGGTGGAATTCGGGTTGATCCGGGTCGCGTTTTTTCAGCCGGGCGAGGAAGGATTCGACGGATTCGATCATGGGAAAAGTCTCGGCAAATTTATTGTCGTTGGAAGAGATTGAGCCGGACTGTAACAAACGAATTGCGCACAGGAACAGCGCAAAATGTCGCAGTTATGAAATTAAATGGTGCACAGGATATAAATCCCGACCCTTTTTCGGGATTTTTTGCACCTGAACAGGGAGTGCAGATCCAAGGCTTGCACCAACAGTTACACCACTATCGCGAGCAGGCTCACGCCTACACAGGGGAGCATTTCAAATGTGGGAGCGGGCTTGCTCGCGAAGGCCGCACCTCGGCCTTCCTGAAAAAAACGCAAAAAAAAACGGAACCCGTAGGCTCCGTTTTTTCATGCCACCAACCCGAATCAGGCCAGTTTCTTGTGGCGTACCCGGTGTGGCTGGGCAGCCGCTTCGCCAAGGCGTTTTTTGCGGTCGGCTTCGTACTCGGTGTAGTTGCCTTCGAAGAACACGGCTTGCGAGTCGTCTTCGTACGCCAGGATGTGAGTCGCGACGCGGTCCAGGAACCAGCGATCGTGAGAGATCACAATGGCAGCGCCCGGGAAGTCCAGCAGGGCTTCTTCCAGGGAACGCAGGGTTTCAACGTCGAGGTCGTTGGACGGTTCGTCGAGCAGCAGGACGTTACCGCCCTCCTTCAAGGTCAGCGCCAGGTGCAGACGACCGCGCTCACCACCGGACAGGTCCTTGACGAACTTCTGCTGATCGCCGCCCTTGAAGTTGAAGCGACCGACGTAGGTACGCGACGGAATCTCGTAGTTGCCAATGCGGATCTGGTCCGAACCGTCGGAGATCTGCTGGAACACCGTCTTGCTGCCGTCGAGGTCTTCGCGGCTCTGGTCAACGCAGGCCAGTTGCACGGTTTCGCCGACTTCGATGCTGCCCGAATCCGGCGTTTCCTTGCCCATCAGCATGCGGAACAGGGTCGACTTACCGGCACCGTTACCACCGATCACGCCAACGATGGCGCCTTTAGGCATGGAGAACGACAGGTTGTCGATCAGCACGCGATCGCCGTAGCCCTTGGTGACGTTCTTGAACTCGATGACCTTGTCGCCCAGGCGAGGACCGGCCGGGATGTAGATCTCGTTGGTTTCGCTTCGCTTCTGGAATTCCTGCGACTGCATTTCTTCGAAGCGTTGCAGACGTGCCTTGGATTTCGACTGGCGGGCCTTGGCGCCTTTGCGCACCCACTCCAGTTCTTCCTTCATGGCTTTTTCGTGAGCCGACTGCTGCTTGGATTCAGCAGCCAGACGGTCGGATTTGGCTTCCAGCCAACCCGAGTAGTTGCCTTCATAAGGAATGCCCGCGCCGCGGTCGAGTTCCAGAATCCAGCCTGCAACGTTGTCCAGGAAGTAACGGTCGTGCGTGATCGCGACCACAGTGCCCGGGAAGTCATGCAGGAAGTGCTCAAGCCATGCAACGGAGTCGGCATCCAGGTGGTTGGTCGGCTCATCGAGCAGCAGCATGTCCGGGGCGGACAGCAGCAGACGGCACAGGGCCACACGACGTTTCTCACCACCGGACAGGTGTTCGACCTTGGCGTCCCAGGCCGGCAGACGCAGGGCGTCGGCCGCGACTTCCAGTTGACGCTCCAGGTTGTGACCATCGCTGGCCTGCAGGATCGCTTCGAGCTTGGCCTGTTCGGCAGCCAGCTTGTCGAAGTCGGCATCCGGGTCGGCGTAAGCGGCGTAGACCTCGTCCAGACGCGCTTGCGCATCCTTGATCACGCTGACTGCTTCCTCGACCACTTCACGCACGGTCTTGGTCGGATCAAGTTGTGGCTCTTGCGGCAGATAACCGATGTTCAGGTCCGGCATCGGACGAGCTTCGCCCTCGAACTCGGTGTCGACGCCGGCCATGATTTTCAGCAGCGTGGACTTACCCGAACCGTTGAGGCCGAGTACGCCGATCTTGGCGCCGGGGAAGAACGACAGCGAAATGTTTTTCAGGATTTCCCGCTTCGGCGGAACAACTTTGCCCAGCCGATGCATGGTGAATACGTATTGAGCCATGGAGAACCTTGGGTCAGTGACAGATGAATGATTGGAGCGCAGGCGATGCCCGGCCAGACCATGCGCGTCGTTCACTTAATGGTGATCAATGCGTGCGCGCTGAAAAAAGTCTGATTCTAGGAGCTGGAACGCTCCCGCGTAACCGGCAAAGCTACCTGAATGACCGGTGGCAGTCCAGCCGAGTGGGGCTGGCACTTCGCCACAACTCAAGGCATGCTAGCCGCCCTTCGGGCGTCCGGCTTATAGTGCACGTCGCGCCAGTCCAGCCAAACCGCAGGATTACAGCTTGTCCAATGTCACTCCGCCAGCCTCTGTGAGCAGCACCCAACCGGCGCCCGGCTCGCCCCTGCGCGGAACATTGAAAGGCGCACTGGCGACCCTCGTGCTGTTGTTGCTGGCACTGCTGTTCTGGCAACTGCTCGATCAACTGCGCGAAACCCAGAAAAACCAGCGCCAGTACACCATCGACTACACCGCCGACCTCGCCTCGCAGGTCAGCCTGAACATGTCGCTGAATGCGCAAATCGCCCTCAACCTGCTACCGATCGTCGAACAGCCACAGTCGTCCGACGAACAGCAGGCACTGCTGCGCAAGCTCCAACAATCGCTGCCGGACCTGCGCAGCCTGGCCCTGCTCAGCCCCTCCGGGAAAATCATCAGCGACAGTGCCGGTGACAGCCACGACGCCGACTACCTCAGCGAACTGGTTCGCCGCAGCCGCGCCCAGGCGCATTACTTCAGCAACGCCGACGACGGTTCGGTGGTGCATCTGTTATTGCATCAGGCCAGTGGCAACACGCGCGGCTACTGGGCGTTGCGCCTGACCCCGACCTTCTTCGACTCACTGACCAAACAGGGCGAGACCGGCATCCGCCCGTTGTGGCTGGTGGAAAACCGCCTCAACCATCAGATCATCAGTCGCGACGAAGCACTGCCTGCGGCCAGGCCTGGCGTGCTGAGCCCGGACGACATGGCCAACACCGTGCTGACCGTGCCCCTGAGCAGCAGCGACTGGCAGTTGCGCGGGTTGTTCGACCGCCAGCGCGTACTCGAAGAACTGCTGCCGGCGTTCATCGGCAAATGTTTGCTGGGCCTGGCGTTCTCGTTGCTGCCGGTGATCGCCCTGCTCAACATGCGCCGCCGTCAGCGTCAGTTGCACGAAGGCCGCCGGCGCTATCAGGATATTTTCGAAGGCACCGGCGTGGCGTTGTGCGTGCTCGACCTGTCCGGCCTCAAGCAGGTGTTCGACAAGGCGCAGATCCAGACCAGCGACCAGCTCAAGGCCTGGCTCGACCAACCGGCCCAGCGCCAGCAACTGCTGCAAGAGCTGCGCGTCACCGAGGTCAACCAGGTGGCGCTGCAACTGCTCAACGTCAATTCCTGCGAGCACGCCTGGCAACTGCTGATCGACGGTCAACCGCACCACCAATGCGCTATCGGCAACCAGGTGCTCGACGCCGTTCTGCAGCAGCAAAAGCAGCTGGAACTGGAAATCAGGCTGCCAGACATCAACGGTCGCGACCAGCACCTGTGGCTGGTGCTGCGCCTGCCGCAGGAGCAGCACGACTACAAGGCTGTGATCCTCAGCATCAACGACATCACCAGCCGCAAGCTGATCGAGCTGTCGTTGCTGGAGCGCGAAGGCTTCTGGTCGGACGTGGTGCGTACCGTGCCGGATCATCTGTACGTGCAGGACGTGATCAGCCAGCGGATGATTTTCAGCAACCACCACTTGGGCCAGACCCTCGGTTACAACCGCACCGAACTGCACCAGATGGGCGAGTATTTCTGGGAAATCCTCCTGCACCCGGAAGACGCCGACTATTACCACCGCTCGCGGCAGATGCAGCGTCACGCCGGTTACAGCCAGTTGCTGCAATGCCAGTTGCGCTTCCGCCATCGCGACGGCAAGTGGCGGCGCTTCGACATCCGTGAGCAGGCGCTGGCCCGGGACAAGCACGATCAGGTCACGCGGATCATCGGCGTGGCCAAGGACATCACCGAGCAGATCGAAGCCAGCGAATCGCTGCGCGACAGTGAACAGCGCTACCGGATGCTCGCCGAAAGCATCAGCGACGTGATTTTCTCCACCGACAGCAAACTGTCGCTGAACTACGTCAGCCCCTCGGTGCAAGCGGTGCTGGGTTACGACGCCGAGTGGATTTTCCAGAATGGCTGGCAGTCGACCATCGCCAACCCGCAGCAGCTATCCGGCATCTACACCCTGATGGACCGGGTCAGCAAGGCACTGGACAAACCCGAGCAACTGGCCTTGTTGCGCAGTCAGGTACAGACACAACTGTTCCTGTTCGACTGCCTGCGCGCCGATGGCCGCAAGATCCCGATCGAGCTGCGTCTGGTGCTGGTGTGGGACGAGCACGGTGCGTTCGAAGGTGTGCTCGGTGTCGGTCGCGATATCAGCCAGCAGCGCCGTGCCGAGAAAGACCTGCGCATGGCCGCCACGGTTTTCGAGCACTCGACCTCGGCGATTCTGATCACCGACCCGGCCGGTTACATCGTCCAGGCCAACGAGGCGTTCAGTCGGGTCAGCGGTTACGCGGTGAGCGAAGTCCTCGACCAGTTACCGAACATGCTCACCGTCGACGAGCAACAGGACGCGCACTTGCGCTACGTGCTCAAGCAACTGCATCAGCACAGCACCTGGGAAGGCGAAGTCTGGCTCAAGCGGCGCAACGGCGAGCACTACCCGGCGTGGGTCGGCATCACCGCGGTGCTCGACGATGAAGGCGATCTGGCCAGTTACGTGTGCTTCTTCAGCGACATCAGCGAGCGCAAGGCCAGCGAGCAACGCATCCACCGCCTCGCCTACTACGACGCCCTGACCCACCTGCCGAACCGCACGCTGTTCCAGGATCGCCTGCACACTGCGCTGCAATCGGCCGAGCGGCAGAAGTCGTGGGTGGTACTGATGTTCCTCGATCTGGACCGTTTCAAACCGATCAACGACTCCCTCGGCCACGCCGCCGGCGACCGCATGCTCAAGGACATGGCCACGCGCCTGCTGGCCTGTGTCGACGATGACGACACCGTGGCGCGCATGGGCGGCGACGAGTTCACGCTGCTCCTGCAACACCGCTCCAGCCGCGAACTGGCGCTGAACCGGGCGATTCATGTGGCCGAGCAGATTCTCGCCAGCCTGGTCAAACCGTTCGTGCTCGAAGGCCGCGAGTTCTTCGTTACCGCCAGTATCGGCATCGCCCTGAGCCCACAGGACGGCAACGAACTCAGCCAGTTGATGAAGAACGCCGACACCGCGATGTACCACGCCAAGGAGCGTGGCAAGAACAACTTCCAGTTCTATCAGGCCGATATGAACGCCAGTGCGCTGGAGCGTCTGGAGCTCGAAAGCGACTTGCGCCACGCGCTGGAGCAGAACGAATTCGTCCTGTACTACCAGCCGCAATTCAGCGGTGACGGCAAACGCCTGACCGGCGCCGAAGCGCTGCTGCGCTGGCGTCATCCGCGTCGCGGTTTGGTGCCGCCAGGGGATTTCATTCCGGTGCTGGAAGAACTCGGCCTGGTGGTGGATGTCGGCGACTGGGTGATCAGTGAAGCCTGCCGCCAGCTCAAGACCTGGCATCAGAACCGGGTGCGCGTTCCCAAGGTGTCGGTGAACATTTCGGCGCGGCAGTTCTCCGACGGTCAGCTCGGTACGCGCATCGCCACGATCCTCAAGGAAACCGGCCTGCCGCCGGCATGCCTGGAGCTGGAACTGACCGAAAGTATCCTGATGCGCGAAGTCAGCGAGGCGATGCAGATTCTCGCCGGGCTGAAGAACCTTGGCCTGAGCATCGCAGTTGATGACTTCGGCACCGGTTACTCGTCGCTGAACTACCTCAAGCAGTTCCCGATCGACGTGCTGAAAATCGACCGCACCTTCGTCGACGGCCTGCCGTCCGGCGAGCAGGACGCGCAGATCGCACGCGCGATCATCGCCATGGCCCACAGCCTGAACCTGGCGGTGATCGCCGAGGGCGTGGAAACCCATGAACAACTGGACTTCCTGCGCGAGCACGGTTGCGATGAGGTGCAGGGCTATCTGTTCGGCCGGCCGATGCCGGCGAGCCGGTTCGAGGCGCAGTTCAGCAATGATGCGCTGTTCATGTTCGACTGAGTTTTTGCGGTGCTGCCCATGATGCCTTCGCGAGCAAGCCCGCTCCCACCGTTGCCCGCATCGCCCTGAAGAAACCAGGTAATCATGGGAGTGGCCTGCTTGCACAGTTGACCGCATCTCTGCTGAAGAAACCGGGTTGAGTGTGGGAGCGGGCTTGCTCGCGAAAGGACCGGCACCGACGCCTGAAGAATCTGCGGCGCTGCCATCGCCAGCAGGCTGGCTCCCACAAGGATTGATGCCGGTCAGGGAATTTGCAGGCTGTCGCGATTAATGTGGGAGCCAGCCTGCTGGCGATTGGGCCGGCAAAAGCACCGCACATCTGTCATGAACGCCACTTGTCTGCGACATGATGTCGTTTCATATGCCATCCAAAACCCATTGGGTTAGAATGCCCCCCTTTTCTGCCCCCGATCCTTGAGGACCGCCATGTTCAGCCGTGATTTGACTATTGCCAAGTACGACGCCGACCTTTTTGCCGCCATGGAGCAAGAAGCTCAGCGCCAGGAAGAACACATTGAGCTGATCGCTTCGGAAAACTACACCAGCCCAGCGGTGATGGAAGCTCAAGGCTCGGTCCTGACCAACAAATACGCCGAAGGTTACCCAGGCAAGCGCTACTACGGTGGTTGCGAGTACGTCGACGTTGTTGAGCAACTGGCCATCGACCGCGCCAAAGAGCTGTTCGGCGCCGATTACGCCAACGTTCAGCCACACGCCGGTTCGCAAGCCAACGCCGCGGTTTACCTGGCTCTGCTGCAAGGTGGCGACACCATTCTGGGCATGAGCCTGGCCCACGGTGGTCACCTGACCCACGGCGCCAGCGTTTCGTCCTCCGGCAAGCTGTACAACGCCGTGCAGTACGGCATCGACGCCAACGGCCTGATCGACTACGACGAAGTCGAGCGTCTGGCGGTTGAACACAAGCCGAAAATGATCGTGGCCGGTTTCTCTGCCTACTCGCAGATCCTCGACTTCCCGCGCTTTCGCGCAATCGCTGACAAGGTTGGCGCCTACCTGTTCGTCGACATGGCCCACGTGGCCGGTCTGGTCGCCGCTGGCGTCTACCCGAACCCGGTGCCTTTCGCTGACGTGGTCACCACCACCACTCACAAAACCCTGCGCGGTCCACGTGGCGGTCTGATCCTGGCTCGCGCCAACGCCGAGATCGAGAAGAAGCTGAACTCCGCCGTATTCCCGGGCGCCCAGGGTGGCCCGCTGGAGCACGTGATCGCCGCTAAAGCGATCTGCTTCAAGGAAGCGCTGCAGCCTGAATTCAAGGCCTACCAGGAACAAGTGGTGAAGAATGCCCAGGCCATGGCCGAAGTGTTCATCGAGCGCGGTTTCGACGTGGTGTCCGGTGGTACCAAGAACCACCTGTTCCTGCTGTCGCTGATCAAACAGGACATCTCCGGTAAAGACGCCGACGCCGCGCTGGGCAAAGCGTTCATCACCGTGAACAAGAACTCCGTGCCTAACGATCCACGCTCGCCGTTCGTCACCTCCGGCCTGCGCTTCGGTACCCCGGCTGTAACCACTCGCGGCTTCAAGCAAGCAGAGTGCAAAGAGCTGGCTGGCTGGATCTGCGACATCCTGGCTGACCTGAACAACGAAGCGGTGATCGACGCCGTTCGTGAGAAAGTCAAAGCCATCTGCAAGAAACTGCCGGTCTACGGCGCTTAATTGCGACGCTAAAACCGCAGCATGAAAAACCGGCCAGTGATGGCCGGTTTTTTTTCGCCTGCTGGAATACGATACCCCCTCTCTTCCGGGATCATTACTTTCTGCCCCTGAAACTTGAAACAAAAACTCAAGTAAAAACACGACCATCAACCAACTTAGTTGTTAGTGTTTGCCCGAGACAAATGAATAGCCCAGTAACAACTGGAAAACTCATAAACCAGTCTCTTAACAATCACTAAAACCATAACACTCAGAACTCAAGGAAGAGCTCATGACCACAAACAGGCAGAAATCCTTTATAGCAACACTGGAACTTGACCATCATGATCTGGATATCCTCGGGGCGTTATATGAAACATCAATCCTGCGCGCCGACACATCCTTTTCGGGTGGTTTTTATACCGGAGCTTCCAGCAAATTCAATGACGCTCATCTGCTGGGTCGCCGTCCGCACGGGGAAGTAAAAAATGCTCCACCCATGACCATTTACTTCCGCTGCACCGATGACTATTACCACCTCTACATCCGATCCCACGCCACTCATACCGGCCATTGCATCAGCAAGGATGCCGCCGGTGTGCTGGGTGCCTTCTTGCCGGCAGGCGCCGACACCAGCTCTTTCAGCCTGCTGAGTCTGGACAATCGGACCATCACTCTTGAGGACATGGGCCATGATATCCAGCGGGTTCGGCTCAAGGCACGCAATGGCGAACAGATCAGCGCCGTTCGTCGCCGAGGCGCCCCCTACAGCTACCTGGCCGGGACCAATAACGACGGAATTCCGTTCACGCTGCGAATCATGGAACGCAGCGCATCGTTCCTCAGTGATCCAGACGAAATCTGACAACACAAGCATTCGAATGCTTGCGCACACTTGCGCACACTTGCGCCCAAGCGACTTATCTATTCGCCTTAAAAAAGAAAACACTTATGAGCACCGACCAGGAAAATTCTTTTACTGCAACCCTTAGCACTCGTTTTGGTTACCCTCACTTTCCGAAGTTGACCTATGGCAGGGCAATCAGTACTCCGCGCCCGGATTACGAGGCCTTCGCCTTCTCCCACCATTTAGATGTTTCACACTATTTGTTTCTCAAGCCCGATGTAGCGCCCGACGCCTTGACCTTTTATTTCAGGTGCCTAGACGACTATTACACCCTCTACATTTTCACACCGGGCGCGTATTACTACAGAACCATCAGCCGTGAAGAAAAAGACTTCTTGAATGCTTATTCAACCGAAGATGGAGATCAAACCACGTTCAACTTGCTGAACGCCAAAGGCAACATCATCACCCTCGATCAGATCGACACGGATACCCCCAGCGTCAGAATACAAACCCGAGGCGGCGCTCTGCTGTGCGCAGGGCAAAGTCGCAATAAACACGATCCCAAAGTGGGCACTTTCGTTCGCACCGATTTCAATCGCAGTGCAGGTGTTCTGGACTTCAAACTGAATATCCTGCAACGCAACGTGCCCTACTGAGCAGGTTCAAAACCAGTAGTCTCAGCACCAAAACAGCCCGGCGAGCATGGCCGGGCTTCCGTCATTTCGAACGTCTTTCCCGCAATCACTGAGAGGAGCACCACTGGTCAGACCGGTCATGCCATTTTTGTTTTTTCCCCTTGTACTCCAGAAAAACCCCAGCGTAGACTGCGCCTGCACTGGACATACCGGTAAGACCACAATAATTAAGTCCTGAATCTGATGTGCCCCGCACACGGCAGCCAGGACACCGACCAGGATTCCTCCCATGCTCAGATGGTGCTCGCGTTCAATCTTCCTCCAAGTGGTTCTCGGACTGGTGCTCGGCATCGTCTGCGGGCTGACCCTTCCTGAATACTCGGCCCAGCTCAAACCGCTCGGCGACGGCTTCATCAAACTGATCAAGATGCTTATCGGCCTGATCGTGTTCTGCGTGGTGGTCAGCGGTATCAGCGGTGCCGGCGACCTGAAGAAGGTCGGGCGCATCGGCCTCAAGTCGGTGATCTACTTTGAAGTGCTGACCACCATCGCGCTGGTGATCGGTCTGGTCTTCGCCTTCAGCACCGGGATCGGCAGCGGCGCGAATATCCATCTGGAGCAGCTTTCCGCCGCAGACATGGGCGACATCGCCGAGCGCGGCCAGCACATGCACACCACCACGCAATTCCTGATGGACCTGATCCCGACCTCGGTGATCGGCGCCTTTGCCGACAACAACATCCTGCAAGTGCTGCTGTTCTCGGTGCTGTTCGGCAGTGCATTGAATCTGGTCGGTGAAGCGGCTTCCGGGATCTCGCGCCTGATCAACGAACTGAGCCACGTGATCTTCCGGATCATGGGCATGATCGTGCGTCTGGCGCCGATCGGCGTGTTCGGCGCCATCGCTTTCACCACCAGCAAGTACGGCCTCGACTCGCTGCAACACCTGGGCAGTCTGGTCGGCTTGTTCTACCTGACCTGCATGGCCTTCGTCAGTGTGATCCTCGGTCTGGTGATGCGTGCCTCCGGCCTGCGCCTGTGGCCGTTGCTCAAGTATCTGCGCGAAGAACTGCTGATCGTCATGGGCACCGCCTCCTCCGACGCCGTGCTGCCGCAGATCATGCGCAAACTCGAACACCTGGGCATCGGCAGCTCGACAGTCGGGCTGGTGATTCCCACCGGCTACTCGTTCAACCTCGACGGTTTTTCGATCTACCTGACCCTGGCCATTGTGTTCATCGCCAATGCCACCGGTACGCCATTGGCGATGACCGATCTGTTGACGATATTGCTGGTGTCGCTGATCACCTCCAAGGGCGCCCACGGCATTCCCGGTTCGGCATTGGTGATTCTCGCCGCGACGCTGACCGCGATTCCGGCGATCCCGGTGGTCGGGCTGGTGCTGGTGCTGGCGGTGGACTGGTTCATGGGCATCGGCCGGGCGTTGACCAACCTGATCGGCAACTGCGTCGCCACCGTCGCCATTGCCCGCTGGGAAAAGGACATCGATGTGCAGCGCGCGAACAAGGTGCTCAACGGCGAGCAGGGCTATACCTTTCAGCCGAGAAAACCGCTCGCCCACGCGGCGGCCAAAGAATTCTGAATGACCGCCGTGCCTGCACCACCGCAGGCACGGCGCATGGAGCCAATACGTGATTACTACATCAACCGTCGTCAACTCAGTGGTAGAGAAACTGCGCGCCGCACTGGCCCGTGGTCAGTGGCGCTCCGGCGACATGCTGCCGGGCCAGCGCGAACTGGCCGAGCAACTGGGCATCAGCCGCCCGAGCCTGCGCGAAGCGGTGATCGTGCTGGAAACCCTCGGCCTCGTCCGCTCGATGCCGGGCAAGGGCGTGGTGGTGCTCGACGCCCAGCTCAGTGACAGCCAGAGCCACGACAGCGCCGTGGCCGGCGCCAGCCTCGAAGACGTGCTGCAACTGCGCTATACCCTTGAGCCGTTCATCGTCGGTCTGGTTGCGCAGTCGATCAGCAGCAAGGAGGTCGGGCAACTGCGCCTGACCCTGATGGACATGCGCGAAGCGCTTGAAGCGGGCGACAGCGAAGCCGGAGTCAGCGCCTACATCGCCTTCCACGAAGAGCTGTTCACCCTGACCTCGAACCCGATCTTCCAGAGCGTGGTGCAGCAAACCAGCAATGCCCTCAAGCAAAGCGCCGAAGTGCTGCGCAACTCGCCTGAGCACCTGGCCGAACGCCTTGAGGAAAACGAAGCCGTGGTGCGCGCAATCCGCAGCAAGAACAGCGCGCAGGCCAGTGCCGAAATGCGTCGGCACATCCTGCGCGAAGGCCAGCGGATGGGTATCGAATTGAATATTCCGGAAGACAACTTGAGCCACTGAATTTACTCACTCTGGAGACCGGTCATGAACAGCCTCGCCACGTCGTCGCACAATCGCCAGATGTCGACGGCCCTGCCCTTCTCCCGCCTGCACGCGCCGGTGGATGATCTGTATCCCCGGCTGTTCGATGCGATTCTCGAACAACGTCTCGATGCTGCCAGCCGCTTCACCGAAGACAGCCTCAAGCAAATGTTCGGCGTCAGCCGCGCGGACGTGCGTCGGGTGTTGACGCAGTTGTCCCATGAGCAAGTGATTGTGCTGCGTTCCAATCACCGGCCGCGGGTGGCTGCGCCCGATACAGAGCAGACGCGGCAGACCCTGCACGCACGACGCTTGACCGAGAACACGTTAGTGCGACTGGCGTGTCAGCACGCGCAACCTGATGACTTGAAACGCCTGCGCGCATTGATCGAACGCGAGCGCCAGGCTGTGGATAAAGATCGACGCGCTGCGGCTATTCGCCTGTCCGGGGAGTTTCATCTGCAGTTGGCGAAGATGGCCGGAAATGCTCCGTTGGCGCATTTTCTTGGCAGCCTGGTACCGCTGACATCATTGGCAATTGCGCGAAGTGAGTGCCAGACGCACAGCTGTTGCGCATGGCACGAGCATTTGGCGCTGGTAGAGGCGGTGGAACGAGGCGATGCTTCCAGGGCCGGGATGCTGATGAATCGGCATCTGGATCATCTTGAGCAGGCACTGCTGGGTTCAGAGCCTGGATATTGTGTTGTCGGTTAGATCGCCTTCGCGAGCAAGCCCGCTCCCACAGTAGACTGCATTCCTCCTGACAGAATGCGGTCCACCGTGGGAGCGGGCTTGCTCGCGAAGAGGCCCTTCCAGCCGCCACAAATTCAGTTTTGCTGTGCAGCCACCAAGCCCCCCCCGCACAATGAACCGCATTCCTCCTGACAGAATGCGGTCCACTGTGGGAGCGGGCTTGCTCGCGAAGAGGCCCTTCCAGCCGCCACAAATTCAGTTTTGCTGTGCAGCCACTCGGGCAAACCCCGCCCGAATCTTCTCTTCCGGCAGATCATCGGCAATAAACACAATCACACTTTCCCGCGCTTCACCCTCGGCCCATTCGGTATCCCAGTCGAAACCGTAAAGTTTCAACACACCCTGAAACACCAGCCGCCGATCCTCACCGGCAATGCTCAGCACACCCTTGTAACGCAGCAATTGCTTGCCATGCTCTTCGAGCAGCTCATTCATGAACTCGCTGAGTTGATCGATATCCAGCGGCTGTTCAGTGCGCAGCACCAGGCTGGAAATACGGTCGATCGAGGGCGCCTTGCTCACCGGTCGCAGGCTGACCCCACCGCCAAGATCAGCATTGAGGTTGAAGCCACGCACATCGAGCAATTCCGCCAGATCGATGTTGCCATGCTCGACCACGCGAATCGGCGCGCGTCGGTTGATTCGCGTCAGGCGTTCGCTCAGCGCGGTGAGTGTCGCCTCGTCCACCAGATCGGTCTTGCTCACCAGCAAGCGGTCGGCGAAACCGATCTGCGCCTGGGCGATGGTCTGGGTCAGGTGCAGATCGGCGTGGGCGGCGTCGACCAGAGTGATGATGCCGTCGAGCAGATAGCGCTCGCGCAGTTCTTCATCGATGAAAAAGGTCTGCGCCACCGGGGCCGGATCGGCCAGCCCGGTGCACTCGATCACCAGGCGATCGAAAGCGATTTCACCGCTGTCCAGACGTTCGAGCAGCAGGTACAGGGCCTTGGTCAGATCGGTGTGAATAGTGCAGCAGACGCAGCCGTTGGCCAGGGTCATGACTTGCACCGGTTCGTCACCCAGCAACTGGGTGTCGATGCCCGCGTCGCTGAATTCGTTTTCGATCACGGCGATTTTCAGGCCGTGCTCGGCCTTGAGCAAATGGCGCAGCAAGGTGGTTTTGCCGGCACCGAGGAAACCGCTGAGTACCGTTACGGGTATGGGAGAGGACAAAACACGATCTCCTGAAAGAAACACAAAACAAATGTGGGAGCGGGCTTGCTCGCGAAGGGGTCGTGTCAGTCGACATCATTGCTCGATGACATACCGCGTTCGCGAGCAAGCCCGCTCCCACAGGGGATTACTTCAACCGTGCGCTGTCAGTTCAACAGCACTTTGGCCCACCCTTGCCGCCGTAACGCGCTTCCTGACGTTCGCGAAAAAACATCTCGTAGCTCATCACCGGTTTGTCCGGGTGTTTGGTTTGCATATGCTCGACATAGGTGTCGTAGTCGGGCATGCCGACCATCAGGCGCGCGGCCTGACCGAGGTATTTACCGAGGCGACTCAGGTCATTGAACATGGTGCAATCCTCTGGTTAAGCGTCCGGCAGAGCCTGGAATGGCGATTCTTTATCCGTACGCTCTTTTTTGCCCCAGGCGGCGATGCCGACCTTGAGCGCATAGAACAGGATGCTGAAGACCACGAACAGGAACAGCGCGGTGAGCGTTGCGTTTGTGTAGGCGTTGAAGATCACGTGCTGCATCTGGTCGATGCTCTTGGCCGGCGCGAGGATCTGACCATTGGCCAGGGCATCGCTGTATTTCTTGGCCAGCGACAGGAAGCCGATCGCCGGGTTGGCGTCGAACAGCTTGATGAAGCCTGCGGTGGTGGTACAGATCAGCAGCCAGGCCGCTGGCAGCAGGGTCACCCAGATATAGCGTTGACGCTTCATTTTGATCAGCACAACGGTGCCGAGCATCAGCGCGATACCGGCCAGCATCTGGTTGGAGATACCGAACAGCGGCCACAGAGTGTTGATGCCGCCCAGTGGATCGATCACGCCCTGGTACAGCAACCAGCCCCACATCGCCACACAACCGGCGGTGGCGATCAGGTTGGCGGTCCACGATTCGGTGCGTTTCAGCGCTGGAACGAAGGAGCCGAGCAGGTCCTGCAGCATGAAACGCCCGGCACGGGTGCCGGCGTCCACAGCTGTGAGGATGAACAGCGCTTCGAACAGGATCGCAAAGTGGTACCAGAACGCCATGGTGTTTTCACCCGGCAGGACACTGTGCAGGATCTGCGCAATCCCGACCGCCAGCGTCGGCGCACCGCCGGCACGGGCCAGGATAGTGGTTTCGCCGATGTCGTGAGCCACTGCTTGCAGCGCCTCAGGCGTGATCGCAAAACCCCAGCTGCTGACCATCTGCGCGACCGATGCCACGTCACCACCGACCACGGCGGCCGGGCTGTTCATGGCGAAGTACACGCCTGGCTCGATTACCGAAGCGGCAACCATCGCCATGATCGCCACGAACGATTCCATCAGCATGCCGCCGTAACCGATGTAACGGGCATTGGTTTCGTTATCCAGCAACTTCGGCGTGGTGCCGGAAGCGATCAACGCGTGGAAGCCGGACACCGCACCGCAAGCGATGGTGATGAACAGGAACGGGAACAGACCGCCTTTCCATACCGGGCCGGTGCCGTCGACGAACTGGGTCAGCGCCGGCATTTTCAGCTCGGGCATGGTCACCAGAATGCCGATCGCCAGCGCGATGATGGTGCCTATCTTGAGGAATGTGGAGAGGTAGTCACGTGGCGCGAGGATCAGCCACACCGGCAATACAGCCGCGACAAAACCGTAGCCGATCAGCATCCAGGTGATTTGAATACCGGTGAAGCTGAACGCCTTGGCCCATACCGGATCAGCTGCAATCTGCCCGCCCAGCCAGATCGAACCGAGCAGCAGCAACACGCCGATTACCGAGATTTCACCGATGCGGCCCGGGCGGATGTAGCGCATGTAGATGCCCATGAACATCGCGATCGGTATCGTCGCCATCACGGTAAAGATGCCCCACGGGCTCTCCGCCAGCGCCTTGACCACGATCAGCGCCAGCACCGCGAGGATGATGATCATGATCAGGAAGCAGCCGAACAGCGCGATGGTGCCGGGCACGCGGCCCATTTCTTCACGCACCATGTCGCCCAGGGAACGGCCGTTGCGACGGGTAGACATGAACAGGACCATGAAGTCCTGCACTGCACCCGCCAGCACCACCCCGGCAATCAGCCACAGCGTGCCGGGCAGATAGCCCATCTGCGCCGCCAGCACCGGCCCGACCAGAGGCCCTGCGCCAGCAATCGCCGCAAAGTGGTGACCGAAAAGAATGTGTTTGTTGGTTGGAACGTAGTCCAGACCGTCGTTGTTGAGCACGGCGGGGGTGGCCCGACGTGGATCGAGTTGCATCACATTGTTTGCGATGAACAGGCTGTAGTAACGGTACGCAACCAGATAAATGGCCACTGCCGCGACCACGATCCACAAGGCGTTGATCGCCTCTCCTCGGCGCAATGCCACTACGCCCAGGGCGCACGCTCCTACGATTGCCAGCACTAGCCAGGGTAAGTGGCGCAGCAGGCTATTATTATTTTTCATTTTATTATTCCAGCCAGGGTGGACAAGAAAGACAGCCACCTCGAGTTTAGCGCTACTGGCGGCAAAGACCATACCCCGACATTGGTCTAGACGCCCGTATGCACTGGCACGGTTGAAGATTGCGGGTCTATAGTCAGCGAACCTTTGGAGGATTGCGCCATGAGCGAGCACCCAGCCAACCGTCGTCGCTTCAAACGTATTGCGTTCGATGCCAGAACCGAGCTGAGTCAGGGGCAATACATCTGGCCGGTGAAGCTGATCGATCTGTCACTCAAGGGGCTGTTGATCGAACGACCGGAGCCTTGGCTTGGGGATAAGGAGCATGATTTTCATGTCGACATTCATCTGAGCGAAGACGTCGATATCGAGATGGATGTGCAGTTGAAGCACAATGATCACGGGCAACTGGGGTTTGTCTGCCGGCATATCAGCCTGGAATCGATCCAGTGCCTGCGGCGCTTGATCGAGCTGAATCTGGCAGATGAGGCCGAGCTGGAGCGCGAATTGGGCGCCCTGATCGAAATCTAGAACCCGCCAGATCAAGTGCAGGCTCACTCTCACAAGGGCACTGTGTTACTCGAAGAGTGCGTCGAGGGCCTGTTCGAGGCGCGTCACCGCGATGATCTGCAACCCCGGCGGCGCCTCTTTCGGTGCGTTGCCCTTGGGCACGATTGCCCGTTTGAAGCCATGCTTGGCCGCTTCCTTCAAGCGCTCCTGGCCACTCGGCACCGGACGTACTTCGCCGGACAAGCCCACTTCACCAAATACCAGCAGATCATGCGGCAACGGCCGGTTGCGCAGGCTCGACATCACCGCCGCCATCAGCGCCAGATCAGACGCCGTTTCCAGCACCTTCACCCCGCCCACCACGTTGAGGAACACGTCCTGGTCGTGGGTCGGAATGCCGCCGTGGCGGTGCAGGACCGCGAGCAGCATCGCCAGGCGGTTCTGATCCAGGCCCAGGGTCACCCGACGCGGGTTCGCCAGATGGCTGTCATCGACCAGCGCCTGCACTTCCACCAGCATCGGCCGGGTGCCTTCCCATGTCGCCATGACTACGCTGCCCGGAACTTCTTCCTGCGCACGGGTGAGAAAAATCGCCGACGGGTTGGAGACTTCTTTCAAACCCTTGTCGGTCATGCCGAACACACCGAGTTCGTTGACCGCGCCGAAACGGTTCTTCACCGCACGCAGCAAACGCAGACGCCCGTCCGATTCGCCTTCGAAATACAGCACGGTATCGACCATGTGCTCCAGCACCCGTGGGCCGGCGAGCGCGCCTTCCTTGGTGACGTGACCCACGAGGAAAATCGCCGTACCGCTCTGTTTGGCATAGCGCACCAGCAGCGCCGCACTTTCGCGCACTTGCGAGACGCCACCGGGGGCTGACTGCAATTGTTCGGTGAAGATGGTCTGGATCGAGTCGATCACCATCACCTTGGGTTTTTCCTGACGGGCAGTGGCGATGATCGTTTCGATACAGGTTTCGGTCATCACCCGCAGTTGGTCCTGCGGCAGCCCCAGGCGTCGGGCGCGCATGGCCACTTGCTGCTGGGATTCTTCACCGGTGACGTACAGCGCCGGCATGCTCTTGGCGAGATTGCACAGGGTCTGCAACAGAATCGTCGATTTGCCGATGCCCGGGTCCCCCCCGATCAGCACCACCGAACCATCGACCAGACCACCACCGAGCACCCGGTCCAGCTCACCGGACGCGGTCGAGAAGCGCGGAATTTCCTCGATGCTGACTTCGGTCAGCGTCTTGATCTGCGCCTGCTGCCCGGCCCAGCCGGTACGACCGGTGGGCGCCGTGGCACCGCCGCTCTCGATCATGGTTTCGGTCAGGGTGTTCCAGGCGCCGCACTCGCCGCACTGGCCCGCCCACTTGGGAAAGGTTGCGCCGCACTCGGTGCAGCCGTACATGCGCTTGGCCTTGGCCATCTGGATCCCCCGGCAAAAACCGCGATGATAACGCAGCCGCCGCTCAGCGCGGCGCGGCGGTATGGATTTCGCCGTTGGCCAGACGCACGGCGCTGTTGCCCAGCGGATCTTCGGCATTGAGGTCGGCACCCTTGGCCTTGAGCGCATCGAGCAGTTCGAGCCGCTTGAACAAGCCGGCATACATCGCGGCAGTTTGTCCCGCGCCGTTGCGCTGATCGGGGCTGCAATCGGTAGCCATCAGCCGCCGGGCGATCTGGACCTCACCCTTGAAAATCGCCCCCATCAACGCCGTGTTGCCACGTTGATCCTGCGCGCAGGCATCAGCACCCGCCGCCAGCAAGTGGTCCACGGCGGCGCCCTGGCCGTGATACGCCGCCAGAATCAGCGCGGTGTAGCCTTTGCTGTCACGGGTATCGAGGGAGTAACCGGATTCGATAAAGGTCTCGAGCATTGGCACGTCACCGCGCCGGGCCGCATCAAAGTAGTAATCCTGCAACTGAACCTTGATCGCCTCAGGGCTTTGCCCGGCCTGTGCAGTAAGGGACAGACAGCCGAGCAACAGTAAAAGACAAGGACGCATATGTACTCTCCTTGGGCAAAGCGGGGCCTCAGCCAGGCCCCGCTTTGCAGGGCGTCGAGATCAGTCGACCAGTTTCGCTGCCAGTGCCTTGACCCGGCTCAGGTCGCCCTTGGCCACGTTGGTCACGCCGGTCCCGTATTCCGGATCGGCCTTATAAAGAAAGGACAGGATGATGTGCTTGCTCTCGTCATCGGTGGTCGCCAGCGAGCCGCCGAAGCTGTCGATCAGGTCCTGACGCTCCTGCTTGCTCAACGAGCGATACAGATCACCGGCCTGCTTGAAGTTCTGCTCACGCTGGATCTTCGCCTGTTGCGTGCTGCCCGATAGCGCCAACTCGCTGTAACGCGCACTTTGCGGCTCTTCGCGCGGTTGCAGGCGGCTCGGCTGATAGTTCACACCAGACTGGGTGGCACCGACGTTCATCGCACCGTCCTGATTGCCATTGTTGACAGCAACTTTCGGCGCATTGATTGGCAGTTGCAGAGCATTGGCGCCCAGACGATACATCTGCGTATCGGCATAAGAGAACACTCGGCCTTGCAACAGACGATCTTCGGAAGGTTCGATACCCGGTACAACATTGGCCGGAGCCATGGCCACTTGTTCAGTTTCCTGGAACACATTCGCCGGGTTACGGTTCAACACCATTTGTCCAACTTTCCGTTCCGGAACATTGGGCCAGATCTTGGTCGCGTCCAATGGATCGAAATCAAACTTGGACAGATCTTGCGGATTCAGCACCTGGATGTACAAGTCCCACTTAGGGAAATTGCCTTTATTAATATTGGTTACCAGGTCATTGGTCATATGACTGTAGTCTTGACCCTGAACCGTTGCGACTTGTTTTGGCGAAAGGTTTTTAATGCCCTGCAAACTCTTCCAGTGAAACTTCACGTAGTGAACTTCACCTTTGGCATTGACCAACTTGTAGGCGTGTACACCATTGCCATCCATCTCCCGATAACTGGCCGGCGTGCCCGAGTTCGAGTAGAGCTCAGTCAGCGTTCGAGTGGCTTCCGGTACATGGGAGAAAAAGTCGAAACGGCGCGAGTCATCATCAAGGTTGGTCCGTGGATCGGGCTTGAACGCATGCACCATGTCCGGGAACTTGATCGCATCGCGAATGAAAAACGTCGGGAAGTTGTTGCCAACCAGATCCCAGTTGCCATCGGAGGTGTAGAACTTGGTAGCGAAACCCCGCGGATCACGCAGGGTTTCCGGGGAGTGGTTGCCGTGCACCACTGCGGAGAAACGCACGAACACCGGCGTCACCTGGCCTGCGGCAAACACCTTGGCCTTGCTCAGGTCTCTGAGGTCGTTGGTCACCGTGAAAGTACCGTGGGCACCAGTGCCGCGTGCATGTACTACGCGCTCGGGGATGCGCTCACGGTCGAAACGTTGCAGCTTCTGGATCAGTTGCACGTCCTGCAGCAGCACCGGGCCATTGGCGCCAGCCGTTTGCGAGTTCTGGTTGTCGCCGACCGTTGCGCCGTTGTCCCGGGTCAGGGGCGCGGCGTGCACGGAGAAGGTCAGCAGGCTGGCGGTCAGTACGCCAAAGGTGCGGCGATGGGGAAAAGCCCCCAGTCCAAGAGTGGAATTCATATCAGGTTCCTCTGGTTCTTTTGGGCGCATCCAGGTGCGCCAAACAGAGGCTAGAGCGCTATGTCCGCGAACATAAATAGAAAGTTCGTAACTCGACGATTGAAAATTTTGGCTTCCCGATCAGCGAGTTACGGCGTATTTCGCGCGCGATTAGTGGCACTTTGCAAACTAATCGTCGATTCATGTGTCGATAAAAACGGGCATTGTAAGAAGGTGTTTCGCGCAGGACGCGTTTTGCTGATTTACACTGCGTACACCAACCTCATCTGTAACAAGGAAATAACCTATGGGCGTGCTAAGTGAGTTCAAGGCCTTCGCGGTCAAAGGCAATGTGGTCGACATGGCCGTCGGTATCATCATCGGTGCCGCCTTCGGCAAAATCGTTTCGTCGTTTGTCGGTGACGTGATCATGCCGCCAATCGGCCTGCTGATCGGTGGGGTGGACTTCAGTGATTTGGCCATCACGCTAAAAGCCGCCGAGGGCAGCGCCCCCGCAGTGGTCATGGCTTACGGCAAATTCATCCAGAGCATTCTGGACTTCGTGATCGTCGCTTTCGCGATTTTCATGGGTGTCAAAGCCATCAACCGCCTGAAACGCGAAGAAGCCGTGGCCCCTTCCCTGCCACCGGTTCCAACCAAGGAAGAAGAGTTGCTAGGCGAGATCCGCGATCTGCTCAAAGCCCAGAACAACCGGCCTTGACGGCTGCATAAATGAAAACGGCGCCTGATGGCGCCGTTTTTCTACCAGTAGTTTTCCACCGCCACCTGCCCCGGCCGCCGCGTAAGGCTCAGGCTCATGTGGCGTTTTTTCAACAATGCCCGGGTGTCATCGATCATCTGTGGATTGCCGCAGAGCATGACGCGCGAATGCTCTGCGGTCAGTTCCACGCCCGCGACGCGTTCCAGTTCGCCGCTTTCGATCAGGTCGGTGATGCGCCCGTGCAACGCGCCAGGAGCATGTTCGCGGGTAACCGTGGGAATAAATTGCAGTTTATGGGCGTGTTCTGCCAGGTAATCACGCTGGGCCAGTTCGGCGATCAGCGATTGATAGGCCAGCTCCCGCGCTTCACGCACGCTGTACACCAGGATGATTCGCTCAAACTTTTCCCACACTTCGAAGTCCTGCAGGATCGACAGAAACGGTGCGACTCCGGTCCCTGTGGATAACAGCCACAGATCCCGGCCATCGACAAAACGATCCAGCGTCAGATAGCCAAAGGCCTGGCGATCCACCAGCAAAGTATCGCCCGTCTGCAAACGGCTTAGTTCACTGGTGAATTCGCCCCCGGGCACCACGATAGAGAAGAATTCCAGAAATTCGTCAAACGGTGACGAGACCATCGAATAGGCACGCCACACCGTGCTTCCATCGGTTTTGATAACACCCAGGCGGGCGAACTGACCCGCGCGGAATCGAAAACCGGCGTCACGGGTGGTACGCAGAGTAAACAGGCTGGAGGTCAAGGGCTGCACGTCGAGCAAGGTCTGGGCGGTAAATTTCTCTGCGCTGACAGTCATGGGCCACTCCACTGAAAGGACCCTGCCAGTTTCGCGCAAACCGACACCCTAATAAACCACTGCTTTTTTAATGTCTTTTCATTTATCGAAACAAATGAGAAACAACACCAGATACAACTAATGAAAAAACATTCATATTTTCAACCAGATTTACATGTCACCTCGAATACAATGCTCTATTCCGGGCTAATTACTTTCTTACAACCAAATCTCACTCAAAATAGCAAAAAAATTCAACGCCCATTGTAAGACATGTCCTACACTCGGCTCCGTGCAGGATCCTTTGGATCCAAACCTGCACCCCCGTAACGACTCATGGAGCGTTTGTGATGGAAATGTGGAAGGAGTCGCAATTAAAGCAACTGACTTTCGCAAGAGAAATAGAGACTGCTTATCCGATATTGTTGCGATTTGCCCAAAACATTGGTTTCAATTTTTGTGCTATCTCATTGACATCAAACAATCGGAACGCCGACTTTAAAATCTTGCAAATCAACAACTACCCCAAAGAGTGGAACCAACTCTACGAAAATGAAAGCTACAGAAAAGTTGATCCGGTAGTCACCCATTGCAATCGCTCCATGCTGCCCATTGTCTGGACCGAAGAACTGTTTTCGCCAACCCCACTGCTGTGGGACGCTCAACAGGTGCATGGATTGAGACATGGCTGGTCCCAGTCTTTCCACCATGAAGCCACCGGATTGTGCAGCATACTCAGTCTCGCCAGAAAAAATGGCGCACTGACTCCGCTCGAGTTGTACGAGCATTTTGGCTACATGTTTTACGCCACCAGCCATCTGAGTGATCTATTCGCCAAAACCCTGCCCAAACCGCCAAAAAAGCCCGAACACCCGCACCTCTCACCGCGCGAACTGGAAGTGCTGAAACTCTCGGCACTCGGCAAAACGGCCTATGAAATTGCCAGGATCCTCTGTCTGAGCGAACGGACCGTGAATTACCACGTGCAAAACGTGATCCTCAAATTGAACGTCTGCAACAAGATTTCCGCCGTCATTGCCGCCAGCCGCTGCGGTCTTCTCGACGCGCCCAACCCGTAAAAGCTGCAAGTATTTCGACGGAAAAAAACGTACCATTTGCGACCTTCCTGAGTGATGACGTCAAACGTCGTTTTCCACTCGGACGGTTCCGCTGCGCAACACTCCGGGCTGCGGGCCACCCGTTGATTAACCAGAGTTCCCGCATCATGCCTTTGCTCGACACGCCCTTCGCCCAACTCGACCTGATCCGCCAGCCCGAACAGCAGAATGAACCGCTGCAAGCATTCGATGCGGCTGACGAATACCTGCTCAATCACCTGGCCACGCAGCAACCGGCGGCAGACACCCGGGTGTTGGTACTCAACGACAGCTTTGGGGCGTTGGCAGCAAGTCTGGCAGGCAAGGTTCAGGTCAGCAGCAGTGGCGATTCGTTTCTGGCGTTCCAGGCACTGGAAAAGAATCTGGTGCGCAATGGCCTGGCATTCGATGCGGTGCGCGGCATTGCAGCCAGTGAACCGTTGGTCGGTCCGTTTGACCGAGTGCTTATTCGAGTGCCCAAGACCCTCGCGTTGCTGGAAGAACAACTGATTCGCCTGCAAGGGCAACTGGCGCCCGGCGCCGAAGTGGTGGCGGCAGCCATGGTCAAGCATCTGCCACGTGCAGCCGGCGACCTGCTGGAGCGTTACATTGGCCCGGTACAGGCTTCGCTGGCAGTCAAGAAGGCTCGCCTGCTGATCGCCACGCCCGAGGCCAAAGCCGCGGCGACCTCGCCCTATCCTTCACGCTACCGGCTCGACGAGCCAGCCATCGAGTTGCTCAACCACGCCAACGTATTCTGCCGCGAAGGGCTGGATATCGGCACCCGGGCCTTTCTCCCGCATCTGCCGAAGAACCTTGGCAGCGCTCGCGTCGCCGACCTCGGTTGTGGCAACGGCGTGTTGGCCATCGCCAGTGCCCTGCAGAACCCTGATGCGCAATACACGCTGGTCGACGAATCGTTCATGGCCGTGCAATCGGCCGCTGAAAACTGGCACGCTGCGCTCGGCGAACGCGAGGTGATCGTGCGCGCCGGTGATGGTCTGGCCGGGCAAGAGCCGCAATCGCTGGACGTGGTGCTGTGCAACCCGCCGTTCCATCAACAGCAGGTGGTCGGCGACTTCCTCGCCTGGCGCATGTTCCAGCAGGCGCGTGAGGCGCTGGTGGTGGGCGGTGCGCTCTATATTGTCGGCAACCGTCACCTGGGTTATCACAGCAAACTGGCGCGGCTGTTCCGTGGCGTCGAGCAAGTGGCGGCAACCCCGAAATTCGTGATTCTCAAGGCGCGCAAGTAAACGCCAGGCAAAAAAAACCCTCCGCGGTACAGAGGGTCATAAATCCGTGCCCAAGGGCAACGGGACGGGATGTATCAGTGCGTGGTCAGACCGGCGGCGTTCATGAACATGCGCATCAGGCTCGCTGCAATGAACAGCGCACCGACGCTACCGATCCAGATCAGGGCCAACCAGCCGAGCCGCTGCCATAGCGGCTTTTTTTCAGCCTCTTCAATCTCTTGCAGGGAATGTTTGCCGCTCATTGCATCGTTCCTCCGTCAGGCGATGGCGTCACTGACGACACCATCGCGGGCAGGCTCGCTCACACTGGGTGAGCAGAGCGCAGATCAGTGGTAACCGTCTTCATGAGTGACCTTGCCGCGGAACACGTAGTAGCTCCAGAAGGTGTAACCCAGGATAAACGGGATGATGAACAGCGTACCCACCAGCATGAAGCCCTGGCTCTGCGGGGGTGCGGCGGCGTCCCAGATCGAGATCGACGGCGGCACGATGTTCGGCCACAGGCTGATGCCCAGACCGCTGTAGCCGAGGAAAATCAGCACCAGGGTCAACAGGAACGGCATGTAGTTGGCATTGCGCGCCACCGCGCGGATCAAGCCATACATCGTGACCAGCACCAGAATCGGCACCGGCATGAACCAGAACAGATTCGGTGTGCTGAACCAGCGCGTGGCGATTTCCGGGTGCGCCAGCGGCGTCCACAGACTGACGATGCCGATCACTGCCAACAGCACGAACGCCAGCGGTCGCGCCAGATTGTGCATCTGCTCTTGCAGCTTGCCTTCGGTCTTCATGATCAGCCAGGTGCAGCCGAGCAAGGCATAAGCCACTACCAACGCAGCCCCGCAGAACATCGTGAACGGCGTCAGCCAGTCCAGTGAGCCGCCGGCGTATTGCCGATTGACCACCGGCAAGCCGTCAATGAACGCCCCCAGTGCCACGCCCTGGAAGAACGTCGCCGCCACCGAACCACCGATGAACGCCTTGTCCCACAGGTGACGCTTGTCGTCCTTGGCCTTGAAGCGAAACTCGAACGCCACGCCACGGAAAATCAGGCCGATCAGCATGAAGATCAGCGGCAGGTACAGCGCCGAGAGCACCACCGAATAGGCCAGCGGGAACGCGCCGAACAACGCCGCGCCGCCCAGTACCAGCCAGGTTTCATTGCCGTCCCACACGGGGGCGACGGTGTTCATCATCACGTCTCGGTCGGTCTTGCCCGGGATGAACGGGAAGAGAATCCCGATCCCCAGGTCGAAGCCGTCCATGACCACGTACATCATGATGCCGAAGATGATGATCACGGCCCAGATCAGCGGAAGATCAATACCCATGATTCAAATCTCCTTGGTCAGGCTGGGGCGATGGTCTGCATCGGCTCCGTCGTCGTCGGCAGCGGACATCGGCCGGGCCGGCGTGCGTTTCTGGCCGGGACCACCGTCGTTGGTTTCCTTGCCCTCATCGGTTTTCGGCCCTTTGCGCACCAGACGCATCATGTAGCCCAGACCTGCACCGAATAGCGCGAAATACACCACGACGAACATGATCAGGGTGATGCTCATCTGCATGAAGCTGTGGTTGGAGGACGCATCCGCCGTGCGCATCAGCCCGTAGACCACCCACGGCTGGCGACCGATCTCGGTGGTGAACCAGCCGGCGAGGATCGCGATCAGACCGGACGGCCCCATCCACAACGCCAGATACAGGAACGGCCGCGAGGTGTAGAGCGAATCGCGCTTGCGCAGCCACAGGCTCCACAGACCGGTGAAGATCATCAGGAAACCGAGGCCGACCATGACCCGGAACGACCAGAACACAATGGTCGAATTCGGCCGGTCCTCAGGCGGGAACTCTTTGAGCGCCGGCACCTGCTTGTCCAGCGAGTGAGTCAGGATCAGGCTGCCGAGATACGGGATCTCCACGGCGAACTTGGTTTTCTCCTCTTTCATGTCCGGCCAGCCGAACAGGATCAACGGCGTCGCTTCGTTGCCGACGTTTTCCCAGTGACCTTCGATCGCAGCGATTTTCGCCGGCTGATGCTTGAGGGTGTTGAGGCCATGGAAGTCACCGATTACCGCCTGGATCGGCGCGACGATCAGCGCCATCCACATCGCCATCGACAGCATGGTGCGGATCGCCGGGTTGTCCTTGCCGCGCAGCAGGTGCCAGGCCGCCGACGAGCCGACGAAGAAGGCCGTGGCGACGAACGCAGCGGTCGCCATGTGCATCAGTCGATACGGGAACGACGGGTTGAAGATGATTGCCAGCCAATCGGTCGGGATCACCTGGCCGTTGATGATTTCGAAGCCTTGTGGCGTCTGCATCCAGCTGTTGGAGGCGAGAATCCAGAACGTCGAGATCAGCGTGCCAATGGCCACCATTACCGTGGCGAAGAAGTGCAGGCCGCGCCCCACTTTGTTCCAGCCGAACAGCATCACTCCGAGGAAACCGGCCTCGAGGAAGAAGGCCGTGAGCACCTCGTAGGTCAGCAACGGCCCGGTGACGGAACCGGCGAAGTCCGAGAAGCGGCTCCAGTTGGTGCCGAACTGGTAGGCCATGACCAACCCTGACACCACACCCATGCCGAAATTGACGGCGAAGATCTTCGACCAGAAGTGGTAGAGGTCTCGGTAGGTGTCGTTATGGGTTTTCAGCCACAAGCCTTCGAGCACCGCCAGGTAACTCGCCAGACCAATGGTGATGGCCGGGAACAGGATGTGGAACGAGATGGTGAACGCGAACTGAATTCGGGCGAGATCGAGTGCCTCTAAACCGAACATATGGCTTCCTCTGTCAGGTAATACCGGCGTTGGGGCTCGTGGCCCCTGTACCTACTGCCCCCACGGATATGGAGTGCGGCGAATTCTGATTCGTTCTTTTTTAACAGCCATCGCAACGCAGGGAGTCTGGCCAACGGGCCACCAGACCATGGCCCGGGAGGGTCTTGATCTGGATCAAGCAACGTTGAAAGAGTAGTCCCATTTCCGACGAAGAACCGCGTGGTCGTTTGCCGCGTGACAAGTTGCCTCAGGATTGGGGAAATGATCTGAAATACATTCCCTGAGACAGCGCGATCCCTTGTGGTGAGGGGATTTATCCCCGATGGGCTGTGGAGCAGTCCTTGGATGCATCCCTCCAGGCTGCGTCTTCTGGTCGCTTCGTCGATTTTTTACGACTGCTGCGCAGCCGATCGGGGATAAATCCCCTCGCCACAGCGAAATGAGGCGTGCCGGGCACGATAGATGTTTGGCTAACTAAATTTTTTGTCATAGCAACTTCCTGTTACAGACTGGTGATAACCTCGCCATTCCCCTCGAGCCAGACCTGCCTTCAGATGCCCAGCCAAGAGCCCCTGCTGTTACGTCACCACCGTCCGTTTCTCGCGTTCTGGTTTGCACGAATCTTTACTGCCAGCGGTTTTCAGATGCTCACCGTGGCGATCGGCTGGAATCTGTATCAGTTGACCGGCAACGTACTCGACCTGGGGCTGGTCGGTCTGGTCGAGTTCGCGCCACGGGTACTGTTCATGCTGCACACCGGGCATGTCGCCGACCGCTATGATCGGCGCCGGGTCGCGGCCATCTGCCAGTCGTTGCAGGCGTTGATCGCCCTGGCACTGGCAATTGGCAGCGCCACCGATCACATCACCCGGGAAATGATCTTCATCCTCGCCTTCCTGCTCGGCGGCGCGCGCTCCTTTGAGTTGCCCACCACTCAGGCACTGTTGCCGAGCATCGTGCCAACGGCGTTGTTCCCGCGGGCTGTCGCCGCCGCGCAATCGGCGCAACAGTCGGCCACCATCGTCGCCCCGGCGATGGGCGGTTTGCTCTATGCGTTCGGCAGTGTCTGGGTCTATGGCCCGACCGTGTTGCTCTACGTCATCGCTTGCACATTGATGCTCAACCTGCCCGCCCGGCAAACCCCGCTGAACAAAGGCAAAGCCACGCTGGACTCGCTGTTGGCGGGGATTCGCTTCATCCGCAGTCGCCCGGATATCCTCGGGGCGATCTCCCTGGATCTGTTCGCCGTGCTGCTCGGTGGTGCCACCGCGCTGCTGCCGGTGTTCGCCAAGGACATCCTGCTCACCGGCCCATGGGGTCTGGGCCTGCTGCGTTCGGCACCGGCGGTCGGCGCGCTGGGGATGTCGCTGTTTCTGGCGCGATTTGCGGTAGAGCGCAATGTCGGCCGAGTGATGTTCACCGCCGTCGGCGTGTTCGGCGTTGCAACCATCGCCTTCGGCCTCTCGACCTCGTTCTGGTTCTCGCTGGCGGTGCTGGTGGTGCTGGGTGCGGCGGACATGATCAGCATGGTGATCCGCGCCTCCTTCGTCCAACTGGAAACCCCGGACGAAATGCGCGGCCGGGTCAGCGCGGTGAACGGCCTGTTCATCGGCGCCTCGAACCAGTTGGGAGAATTCGAATCCGGCCTCACCGCACATTGGTTCGGCACCGTGCCAGCGGTGGTGATGGGCGGGATCGGCACACTGGTGGTCACCGGGACGTGGATCAAACTGTTCCCCACCTTGGCCAAACGCGACCGGATGCATGTGCCGGTGGAAGAAGCGAAGGTCTGAGTCACATCAGCGAAATCAAATTATCTGGACGATCACCGACAGGAGGCGGGCTCATGCCCATGCACAACCCGCCTATTGTCGCCCACGCCTGATCCCTTCAAACCAACATCTCCCCCGCCACCTTGGCCCGCAACGCCTTGCCGCCAAGCTGCTCAACCAACGTCAGGGCAAACCCCAATGCGTCGCCCGAACCCTGGGCGGTGATGCAATTGCCGTCGACCACCACTGGTTGATCAACAAATGTACAACCTGACAGTTGATGGCTGGCACCCGGCAGGCAGGTCATGCGCCGTTGGCGTAATACACCTGAGGCTTGCAGGGCGATGGCCGGGGACTCGGCGATGGCGGCGAACAGGCGTCCGGCGCTGGCCTGGTCCTTGAGCAATTGTTGCAGCGGTTGATGCGCCGCCAGATGTTGGGCACCGATGGCGCCACCGGGCAGGACGATCAGGTCGAAGGCCTGCGCCAGCACATCGATCAGCATGCCGTCTGCTGTCAGGCGCGTGCCGCGCGCGCAGGTCAACATGCGCCGGCCTTCGATGCTGGCCGCTACCACCTCGACGCCGGCGCGGCGCAGCACATCGATCAGGGTCACGCATTGCAGATCATCGATGCCCTCGGCGAGGGTAATCAGGGCTCTAAAGGTCATGGCCGCCATCCGCTGGGTGATCTTTCAAGCGTAGTCAGCTTTGCCCTGCCCTGTTCGGTGACAGCCGTTACTTGATGTACAGCTGGGTCGACAGCGTGTTGCGCGGTGCGTTGAGCGAGGTGTTGCTGAAGGTGAAAGTGCCTTCCTGCTTGCCCGCCAGATCGAAGGTATACAGCGAACCGACGGTGCTACGGCCTGGCGTGCACTCGGTCAGATTGCCGTTATCGAAGGCACACACCGGGGCCCGGGTGCCATTCACTTCGAAACCGTCCAGCGTGGCGTGCGGCTGGTTCTGGCCATAGCCGACTTCCAGTACGTACACCTTGATGCTTGGTCCGGCGTGATTGCATTGAGTCTGCGACTGTCCATCGCCAATGTCTTCAAGGCCACAGGCCGGCGACTGGACCTTGATGACTTTCACTTGCGTCAACGGCGCAGCCGAGGCGGCCTGCGCCGTAGGAGCCCCGGCCATCAGCACCGCCATCAAACCCAAAGCCTTCATCGCGCGCTCGCTCATGCGTTGTCCATCCCGAAAAAATCAGCGCGCAGTATGGCGCAGTTGCCCCTGTGGCAAAACTTCGACGACGTTCGGCACCAACAACCGCCATATTCCTCACGCTACTGGTATGATGCGCGGCTTTTTCCGGCCCACCACAATTTTCCAGGCGCTTGCGACGGTCTGTGCTTTGCTGTTGAGGTCGATACATTCACGGCGCCACGCGCGCCACGGGGAGCAGACATGCTGGAAAGGCTGTTTCAACTCAAGGCACACAACACCAACGTGCGTACCGAGATTCTTGCGGGTATCACGACTTTCCTGGCCATGGCCTACATTCTGTTCGTCAACCCGAGCATTCTCGGCGAGACCGGCATGGACAAGGGCGCGGTGTTCGTCGCCACCTGTCTGGCAGCCGCCATCGGCTCGACCATCATGGGCCTGATCGCCAACTACCCGATCGCCCTCGCACCGGGCATGGGCCTGAACGCCTTCTTTACCTATACCGTGGTCCTGCACATGGGCCATACCTGGCAAGTGGCGCTGGGTGCGGTGTTCATCTCGGCAGTGTGCTTCTTCCTGCTGTCGATCTTCCGCATCCGCGAATGGATCATCAACAGCATCCCGCTGCCGCTGCGCTCGGCGATCGCCGCCGGCATCGGTCTGTTCCTGGCACTGATCGCCCTGCACAACGCCGGCATCGTGGTCAGCAACCCGGCCACCATGGTCGGCCTCGGTGACCTGAAAGCCCCGGCTCCGATCCTCGCCACCCTCGGTTTCGCCCTGATTGTTGCCCTCGAAGCCCTGAAAGTGCGCGGTGCAGTGCTGATCGGCATTCTCGCGGTAACCATCGTGTCCATCGCGATGGGCTTCACTCCGTTCGGCGGCGTGACCTCGATGCCACCTTCGCTGGCCCCGACCTTCATGCAACTGGACATCAAGGGCGCACTGGACATCGGTCTGGTCAGCGTGATCTTCGCTTTTCTGTTCGTCGACCTCTTCGACAACTCCGGCACCCTGATCGGCGTTGCCAAGCGCGCCGGCCTGATGGGCAAGGACGGCCACATGCCGAAAATGGGTCGCGCACTGATCGCTGACAGCACCGCGGCCATGGCCGGTTCGCTGCTGGGCACCTCGACCACCACCAGCTACATCGAATCCGCTGCCGGCGTGAGCGCGGGCGGGCGTACCGGTCTGACGGCCGTGGTCGTGGCGTTGCTGTTCCTGTTGGCGCTGTTCTTCTCGCCACTGGCGGCCAGCGTTCCGGCCTTCGCCACCGCACCGGCCCTGCTGTTCGTCGCCGTGCTGATGACGTCGGGCCTGGCGGAAATAGACTGGGAAGACATCACCGTCGCTGCGCCGGTCGTGGTCACCGCGCTGGCCATGCCGTTCACCTACTCGATCGCCAACGGCATCGCGTTCGGCTTCATTTCCTGGACTGTGATCAAGCTGCTGTCGGGCCGCGCCCGTGAGCTGAACCCGGCGCTGGTGATTCTGTCGATTCTGTTCGTGATCAAGTTGGGTTGGTTCAACGCATGACTTTCGATTCCCAGGCTTACGCCGAGCAACTTGAAGCCAAGGTCACGCGTTTGCGTGACCTGTTGGCGCCGTTCGATGCCCCCGAGCCAAGCGTGTTCGATTCGCCGCTGCAGAACTTCCGTCTGCGCGCCGAATTCCGCCTGTGGCGCGAGGCCGGCGAACGGCACTACGCGATGTTCTCCCAGGACGACAAACGCACGCCGATCCTGATCGAAGAGTTCCCGATTGCCAGCCTGCGCATCAACCAATTGATGCCGCAACTCAAAGCCGCGTGGCAAGCCAGTTCGGCGCTCAGCCACAAGCTGTTCCAGGTGGAGTTCCTGACCACTTTGGCCGGCGATGCGATGATCACCCTGTGCTACCACCGTCCGCTGGACGAGCACTGGCATGCCGCCGCTACCCAGTTGGCCGCTGATCTCAATGTCAGCGTCATTGGTCGCTCAAAGGGCAAACGCGAAGTGCTCGGCCTCGATTACGTGGTCGAGAAGCTCGAAGTCGGCGGTCGTACTTTCAGCTACCGTCAGCCTGAAGGTGCGTTCACCCAGCCTAACGGCACCGTGAACCAGAAGATGTTGAACTGGGCGTACGAAGCATTGGGCGATCGCACTGACGATCTGCTGGAGTTGTACTGCGGCAACGGCAACTTCACCCTGCCGCTCGCCACTCGCGTGCGTAAAGTGCTGGCCACCGAGATCAGCAAGACCTCGGTCAACGCAGCACTGAGCAACCTCAGTGAAAACGCTGTGGATAACGTAACGCTGGTACGCCTTTCCGCCGAAGAGCTGACCGAAGCCCTGAACGAAGTGCGCCCGTTCCGTCGCCTGCAAGGCATCGACCTGAAAAGCTACGAGTTCGGCAGCGTCTTCGTCGACCCGCCGCGCGCAGGCATGGACCCGGACACCTGCGAGCTGACCCGGCGCTTCGACAACATCCTGTACATCTCCTGCAACCCGGAAACCCTGGCGGCCAACATCGCCCAACTGCACGACACGCACCGCATCACCCGCTGCGCGCTGTTCGACCAGTTCCCGTGGACGCATCACATGGAGTCAGGCGTGTTGCTGACCCGGCGTTGATTGCCGGTTCCCGGATGCAAAAAAGCCGTCGTGATCGACGGCTTTTTTGTGGGTGTCACGGTGCGATATCGGTTTTGCGGGGGCGCCCGCCCTTTTTGCCATTCGCTCGTGCAGCTTCGGATTTTGCCGCACTGCTTTGACGACCGTTGCGCGAAGCAACCACAGAAGCCGCCATCCTCATGAGTGACGGGTTCGCCGAAATCATTCCGGAGATGGAAACATCGAGGTCTTTGCCCTCGTGGCAAAGCGCGGTCCCTGCGAAACCGATTGTCAGTCCCTCATAGTCGCCTGCCTCAAACCCGTCGAACTCCGGATACTGATTCACCGGCAGTAACACACCGCTACCGTCTTCAAAACGGATGACCAGCGATGGTTTTTCAAAGCTCACCGAAACAGCCTGCAAACTGCTGGCTTGTCGTGTTTCGCCACGCATTATGGCTGCATCGAGCATGTCTTCCGTCATTGGACGAGGTACAGACGGCTTGGCCTTGATGACTTTCATAAATGGATTTCAACTCCTTCCAGTTTGCCGACCAATGTCAGAAGCACTTTGTCTTCTTCTGGCTCATAGCGCGCGGCACCGATCCTGTAGGTCGTATCGGTAACCGGTTTCATCACGGGCACTTCGTTTGATTCGCAGTCCCACACCTGATTGTCGAGACAAACGGTCCGCAAGCCTGACCACCAGATCCCTCGTGCACGACGCAAATGAGCAGTTTGCCCCAATGATCGACACAAGCCTTGCAGCACGGCCATCGGCGGTCGACGAGAAATCGGCACGACATCCCACAGATCAATGTCGTTGTGCCAGAAGCTGAACTGCAATCGGGCATTCCAGGCACCCGCATCCACATGAGCGTGCGGTGGGCAATGTTCATCTCGCAGCATGATGCGTATCGACAATCCCTTGTAGCTGCATACCTTCATGCTAACCCATCCGTTAGGTTAATAAGTTTCAGGATTCGATAATCCTTGCAAATCCGACGATCGGAGCTGCACCACAAGCGCTGCTTCTCACCACTCTCAGGCTAGCGTTGGCAGGGTCAGGAGTCGGCAAACATTCGAAGGAAAACGTAAGCAAAGCTGTCGTTACAATTAGAACAACCCTGCCCACAAAAATGGCTTGCGTGCGATCACCGAACACAAAACTCCCAGGCTCAAGCACTTCATTTGACCACGGTAACCATCTGGTACATTTTATCTCCACAGGCCGAAACCCTCGGCCCAAGCCAACAACAATAAGTGGAGTTTCCCCCCCATGCCCCCTATCGTTCTGGTGCTCAACGGCCCGAACCTGAACCTGCTCGGCACCCGTGAACCAGCGACCTACGGTCACGAAACCCTGGCCGATATTTCTGCCCTGTGCGGTCGCGCCGCCGAGGAGTTCGGCCTGGCGGTGGAGTTTCGCCAGACCAATCACGAAGGCGAATTGCTCGACTGGATTCATGCGGCACGCGGGCGCTGTGCCGGCATCGTGATCAACCCGGCGGCCTGGACGCACACCTCGGTGGCGATCCGCGATGCGCTAGTTGCCAGTGAGTTGCCGGTGATCGAAGTGCACCTGTCCAACGTCCATGCACGCGAGCCGTTCCGGCATCACTCGTTCGTTTCGGCCATCGCCACAGCGGTGATGTGTGGCTTCGGCAGCCATGGATATCGCCTGGCCCTGGAACATTTCAGTCAACGGCTGAAGGGGCGCGCAGCATGATCCGCAAGCACGTGATACTGGCCGGACTGATCGGCGCCGGCATTCAGGCTTCGCGCACGCCGTCACTGCATGAGCATGAAGGTGACGCCCAAGGCCTGCGCTACCTGTATCGACTGATCGACCTCGATCAGTTGCAACTGGACAGCAACGCCCTGCCTGACTTGCTGCTGGCGGCGGAGCGGATGAACTACACGGGCCTGAACATCACCTTTCCGTGCAAGCAGGCAGTCATTGCGCTGCTCGATGAACTGTCGCCGGAAGCCCGGGGCATCGGCGCGGTCAATACCGTGGTGCTCAAGGACGGCAAACGCATCGGCCACAACACCGATTGCCTGGGCTTTGCCGAAGGCTTTCGTCGCGGCTTGAAGGATGCTGCCCGAGAGCGTGTGGTCCAGATGGGCGCCGGCGGTGCAGGTGCGGCAGTTGCCCACGCGCTGCTGAGTGAGGGCGTGCGGCAACTGAGCATTTTCGACGTCGACCGCGAGCGCGCCGAAAGTCTGGCGAACAACCTCAACCAGCATTTCGGCTTCGGTCGCGCTGTCGCCGGGCAAGACCTGCCGGGCACGCTGAACAAGGCTGATGGCCTGGTGAACACCACGCCGATGGGCATGGCCAAACTACCGGGCATGCCGGTGCCTATCGAACTGTTGCGCAAAGAATTGTGGGTCGCGGAGATTGTTTACTTTCCGCTGGAAACCGAACTGCTGCGCAACGCCCGCGCCCTCGGTTGCCGCACGCTGGACGGCGGCAACATGGCGGTGTTTCAAGCGGTGAAGGCGTTTGAACTGTTCAGCGGCGTGGTGCCTGATACGCAGCGGATGCTCGCGCATTTTCAAAGCATGAATGGCTGAAGAACAATATAAAACCTGTGGGAGCGGGCTTGCTCGCGAAAGCGGTGTGTCAGGCGCCAGATGTTTCGGCGGACACGCCGCCTTCGCGCGCAAGCCCGCTCCCGCATTGGATAGTGTTACGGCTGCAAGTAGCGCAGCACCGACTCGCAGATCATCTCGCGATGGCGCTGCTTGATGGTTTCGTCCGGCAGGTCGATTTGAAAGATCTCACCGAACGTATGGCGGTTCGAGACGCGATAGAAGCAGAACGAGCTGATCAGCAAGTGCACGTCCAGCGCATCGAGGCCAGCACGGAAGACGCCCTCCTCGGCACCACGGCGCAAAATCTCGCCCAGCGAATCGAGGATGGTGTTGTTCATCGCCTTGATCGCGTCGGAACGCTTCACGAACTCGGCGTTGTGGATATTTTCGATGCAGACGATGCGCACGAAATCGACGTTGCGGTCGTGGTGATCGAAGGTGAATTCCACCAGTCGCCGGATCGCCACCACCGGCGGCAACTCCGCCAGGTGCAGGCGGTTTTCGGTGCTGCGGATGTCGCCGTAGAGTTTCTCCAGCACCTCGACGTACAACTGCTCCTTACTGCCGAAGTAGTAATAGATCATGCGTTTGGAGGTGTGGATGCGCTCGGCGATCGCGTCGACGCGGGCGCCGGACAACCCCTGCTGGACGAACTCGACGATCGCCTCCTGGAGGATGTTCTCGCGGGTCTTTTCCGGGTTGTTCTTGCGACTCTTGCGCGGCTCGATGCCTGATACGACGGGAGCGGCGGGGAGTTCTGATGTCATTGTCATTGCGGGCTCACGGCCATCACTGCACAGGTGGGCGATTATGGGCCGCGTCGCACAGTGAAGGAAGCCACGTGGCCCGTGTTTAATCCCGCGTTTACGAATTTCCTACAACTTCGCCTGGCGCACCGCACCGCTGCGTGATTTGGCCATTGCCGCCAGACGCACAGCGACGTTCGCCGCACCGTAACCGGCGTAACCGTTCTTGCGCTGGATGATCTCGAAGAAGAAACGTCCCTCGAACGGCTCGGTGTACACATGGAACAGCTCGCCGCCCTGTGCATCACGGTCGTAGAGCACGTTGTAATAGGCCAGTTCGCTGAGGAACTCGTCATCGAAATCGAAGCGTGCAGCGAGGTCGTCATAATAGTTGAGCGGGATATCCAACAACGGCACACCAGCTTCTTTGGCGCGACTGACTTCGGCGAAGATGTCGTCACAATCGAAGGCGATGTGATGCACACCCGAGCCGCGATAACTCGACAGTGCATGAGAGATCGCGGTATTGCGGTTCTCCGAGATGTTCAGCGGCAGACGGATCGAACTGTCGCGGCTGCGCAACGCACGGCTCTTCACCAGACCGTAAGGATCGGGCAGCACCACTTCATCGTCGGCCTCGAAATCCAGCAGGCTCTTGTAGAACAGCACCCAACTGTCGAGGCTGTCGGCCGGCAACGCCATGGCCATGTGGTCGATGCGTTTGAGGCCGCCACGAGCCTGAGCGCTCGGCAACAGATTGAAGTCCGTGCCATAGACGTCCGCGGCCTCATCCACCAGATAAATCAGACTGCCGTCCGGCGCGCGTACGGCGGCCAGTTCCAGTTCGTTGGGGCCGACCAGTCCGCGATAGGGCTGGCCCTTGTAAGCGACCGCGCGGGCCAGCGCGCTGGCGCTGTCCTTGACCCGCACGGCGGTGGCGCACAGTGACGGGCCATGGGCCTCGAAAAAACTGTGGCCGAACGAATACGGTTCGGCGTTGAGGATCAGGTTGATATCGCCCTGACGCAGCAGGCTCACGCTCTTGGAGCGGTGCTGCCCGGCCTTGACGAAACCCAGGCGTTCCAGCCAGTTCGTCAATTTGGCGCCCAGGCTTTCATCGACGGCGAACTCGAGAAACTCGATGCCGTTGTACTCACTGGCCTTCGGTGTTTGGAAGAGGATTTCGCGGTTGCTCGCCGGTGCTGTCTGTTGCTCCAGGCGCTGGCGGGTTTTCTCCTCCAGATACAGTAGCGAACGCAGACCATCGGCGGCGTTGGCCCGTGGCGGCGCGGCGCGGAAACCATCGTTGAAGATCTCCAGCGACAACGGCCCGGTGTAACCACTCTGAATGATCGGCGCGAGGAACCCCGGCAGATCGAATTCGCCCTGCCCGGGGAAGCAACGAAAATGCCGGCTCCACTCCAGCACATCCATGGCGAGGATCGGCGCGTCGGCCATTTGCACGAAGAAGATCTTGTCGCCGGGGATGTCGGCAATCGCGCTCGGATCGCCTTTCAACGACAAGGTGTGAAAGCTGTCGAGCAGCACGCCGAGGGCCGGGTGATCGGCCTGGCGCACGATGTCCCAGACCTGTTGATAGGTATTGACGTGCCGGCCCCAGGCCAGCGCTTCATAGCCGATGCGCAGCCCGCGGGCGCCCGCATGCTCGGCCAGCAGGCGCAGGTCATCTACGAGGATCTGCCGGTCGCCAACGCAGTCCGCAGAGGCGTTGCTGCACACCAGAATCAGATCGGTGCCCAGTTCCTGCATCAAGTCGAACTTGCGCTCGGCCCGCTCCAGATTACGCGCCAGACGCTCGCGCCGGCAGCCTTCGAAGTCACGAAACGGCTGGAACAGAGTGATCGCGATGCCCAGGTCAGCACACATCTGCCTGATTTCCCGAGGGCTGCCGTCGTAATACAGCAGATCGTTTTCAAAGATCTCGACGCCGTCGAATCCGGCGGCGGCAATGGCTTCGAGCTTTTCCGGCAGGGTGCCGCTCAGGGAAACGGTGGCAATGGAACGCTGCATGCTTGAACTCCCGGTCTGCACTGCTCTGATTCAGGGATGTTTTTATCGTCTGCAAATTATTGGCTGCATGACTGCGCACAGCAATTTAAAGTGTACTACCCGGTTAGTTTTGCGTGCGATTATCGAACACTAAGGCGTTTCGACGAATTGACGATTTTTCGTCCACTGCCCAACATCGACTGCACATTGAGTCCGGACGTGAACGCTCGGTCGCAGTGCCTTGCAAACAACACCACATAACAAATTCAAAAACGGGTGGAACAATGATTCCTTCACAGACTTCCCACATGGCTCCGGCCATGAGCACTGCCACGGGTGGCATCGGCGACAAGATCCGCGGCGCCATGGCCGTCGGCAAGACCCGTTGGGGCATGCTGGCGCTGGTGTTTTTTGCCACCACCCTGAACTACATCGACCGCGCCGCCCTGGGCGTCATGCAGCCGATCCTCGCCAAGGAAATGAGCTGGACGGCGATGGATTACGCCAACATCAACTTCTGGTTTCAGGTGGGCTACGCGATCGGCTTCGTCCTGCAGGGGCGACTGATCGACCGGGTCGGGGTCAAGCGCGTGTTCTTCTGCGCGGTACTGCTCTGGAGCCTGGCCACCGGCGCTCACGGCCTGGCGACCTCGGCCGTCGGCTTCATGGTCTGCCGGTTCATCCTCGGCCTGACCGAGGCGGCCAACTACCCGGCCTGCGTGAAAACCACGCGCCTGTGGTTCCCGGCCGGTGAACGTGCGGTCGCCACCGGCATCTTCAACGCCGGCACCAACGTTGGCGCGATGTTCACGCCGATGCTGCTGCCGCTGATCCTCCATGTGTGGGGCTGGCAGGCGGCGTTCCTGTGCATGTCGGCACTGGGCGGGATCTGGCTGCTGCTCTGGGGGCTGAAGTACTTCAACCCGGAAGACCATCCGAGCGTGAAAAAATCCGAACTCGACTACATCCAGCAGGAAGTCGAACCGGAGCAGGCCCGCGTACCGTTCTCGCGCATCCTGCGCATGCGTGGCACCTGGGCCTTCGCCCTCGCCTACTCGATGACCGCGCCGGTGTTCTGGTTCTACCTGTACTGGCTGCCGCCGTTTCTCAATCAGCAATACAACCTGGGCATCAACGTGACCCAGATGGGCATTCCGCTGATCATCATCTACGTCACGGCCGACTTCGGCAGTGTCGGCGGCGGCATCCTGTCGTCCTTCATGATTGGCCGCGGGATGAACCCGATCAAGGCACGGCTGCTGTCGATGTTCCTGTTTGCCTGCTGCATCATCGGCGTGGTGATGGCGGCCGGTTCAAGCAATCTGTGGGTCGCGGTGGCGGCAATTTCCCTGGCGATCGGCGCGCATCAGGCCTGGACCGCGAACATCTGGAGCCTGGTGATGGACTACACGCCCAAGCACATGATGAGCACGGTGTTCGGTTTCGGCGGCATGTGCGCAGCGATCGGCGGGATGTTCATGACCCAGATCGTCGGCCACATCCTGACCGTCACCCACAACAACTACACGGTGCTGTTCACGCTGATTCCGGCGATGTACTTCATCGCACTGGCGTGGATGTACTTCCTGGCGCCGCGCAAGATTCCGACGATCACCGAGTAACCCCGCCCCTGTGGGAGCGGGCTTGCTCGCGAAAGCGTCCTCTCAGTCACTGAAGATGCCGACTGAAACACCGCCTTCGCGAGCAAGCCCGCTCCCACAGGGATTTGCGTTTCTTCAGCGACGGCTTTGCTGCCACGCTGCCGCCAATCCACTGCAGCAGATCACCGCGATCCCGATCACCGTCAAAAGACTCGGCGTGTGCTTGAACACCACCCAGCCCAACAACCCCGCAAACACGATCTGGCAGTAGCCAAACGGCGCCAGCAAGGCCGGCGCGGCGTGGCGGAACGCCTGGGTCAGAAACAGGTGCGCAGTCATCCCGCAGGTGCCCAGCGCCAGCATCAACACCCCATGCCCCAAGCTCGGCACCTGCCAGAAGAACGGCACCAGCGCGCTCATCACCAACGTGTTGCACAGGCCGGCGAAAAAGTTGCTGGTGGTCGGGCTGTCGAATTCGCTGAGCTTGCGCGTGAGCAGTTGATAGAAACAGAAGAACAGCGCCGAGCAGAAGGGCAACAGCACTGCCGGGGTGAACAATTCACCTCCCGGGTGGACGATGATCAGCACGCCGATGAATCCGCAGATCACCGCGATCCACTGCCCGCGCGTCACCCGCTCCTTGAGCAACGGCACCGATAGCGCGGTCACCAGCACCGGCGCGAGAAAGTTGACTGCCGTGGCTTCGGCCAGCGGGATGTACAGCAGCGCGGTGGTGAAAAACAGACTGGTGCCCAACAGGCACAAGGCCCGCGCCAACTGCCACAACGGTCGCTTGGTGCGCAGCACCCGCAACCCAGACTGCGGCAGAAAGATCCCCGCCATCAGCAAGGTGTGCACCAGATACCGAGCCCACACCACCATCACGATCGGATAGAAACCCGAGAGGTATTTCGACAGCGCGTCATGGCTGGAAAACAGAAAGGTCGCCAGGACAATCAGCAAGATCCCTTTGAAGGGTTGGTTGACGCCGGATAACGGTGTGCTGACGGTCATGAGCTCTCCTTGTAAATACTGCGCAACAATCTAGAGCCAGGCGTCAGACTCTCACACACGACAAACCAAATACTGGGCGAACAACGCACGACTTCACCCGCACCGCGTTTCCACACAGAGTAGAAACCACCGCACTGCACACGATACCTTCCCGGGCACGCGGCTAAAACGCTAATCTGGCGGCGACAGAACCGTCGCGCCGCCCGGCTGTCTGACGACCGGACTGGCGCCGCTCCTGCGCACCAGCAACACTCATCACCACGCAACTTTCACCCGGTACAGATAGAGGATTCCCACATGCTATGGAAAAAAGGCCGACGCAGTGACAACGTCGTCGACGCCCGGGGTGATGAGGGCGACAGCGGTGGCGGTGGCATGCGTTTCGGTGGCGGCAAGGGCCTGAGCCTCGGGGCGATCCTGCTGATCGTCGGCATCGGCTGGATCACCGGGCAGGATCCTTTGCAGATCCTCGGCCAGCTCACCGGGCAAATGACCGAGCAATCGGCACCCGCTACAACGCAAACCCGTCAAGCGCCACCGGCCAATGACCAGCAGGCCGAATTCGTCCGCTCTATTCTTGGCGACACCGAAGACACCTGGGGCGCGATTTTCCAGCAGGCCGGGCGCCAATATAAGGATCCGACCCTGGTGCTGTTCAGCAACCGGGTGAATTCCGCCTGCGGTCTCGCCACCTCGGCCACTGGCCCGTTCTATTGCCCGGCGGATCAGAAAGTCTATCTGGACATGGCGTTCTTCCAGGAAATGGCCCAGCGCTTCAAGGCCGCCGGCGACTTCGCCCAGGCCTACGTGATCGCGCATGAAGTCGGCCACCATGTGCAGACGCTGCTTGGTGTCTCGGCAAAAATCCAGGCAGCCCGCCAGCAGGGCCGGCAGATGCAAGGCGATGGCGGTTTGCTGGTGCGTCAGGAATTGCAGGCCGACTGCCTCGCCGGCGTCTGGGCCTACCATGCGCAAAAGCGCCTGAACTGGCTGGAACCCGGTGACGTCGAAGAGGCCTTGAACGCGGCCAACGCCATCGGTGATGATCGACTGCAACAACAGGGTCAGGGCCGTGTGGTGCCGGACTCGTTTACCCATGGCACGTCGGCGCAACGAGTGCGCTGGTTCAAAACCGGATTCGCCCAGGGCCAGGTCGGCCAGTGCGATACCTTCGCCGCGAAAAACCTCTAAATGCGTAAATGGCTTTTGGCTTTACTGATCATCGGCGGCAGTGCCCAAGCCGCCGGTGTCGACGCGATCAGTCCCGGGCGCCTGCAACTGAAGGCCGGGGAAATGGCTGTCGGACTCGGCCCGGCGCCGGAGAAGATCGAACGGGTGCTGATCGTCATTCACGGTCGTCTGCGCAACGCCGAGACCTATCGCAAAAGTGCCGAGAGCGCCGCCGAACTCGCCGGGCAAACCGCGCACACGCTGGTGATCGCCCCGCAGTTTCTCAACGAAAGTGACGTCGCCCTGTATTCCCTGCCGAACACGTTGTTGCGCTGGAAAGGCAACGAGTGGATGGGTGGCGGGTTATCCACAGGGCCGAATCCGCTGAGCTCCTACGCTGCACTGGACGAAATCGTCGCGCGGGTCAGTGATCGCAAGCAGTTCCCGGATGTGCAGCAGATCGTGATTTTCGGCCATTCCGGTGGCGGCCAAGTGGTGCAGCGCTATGCCCTGCTCGCCAAGGATCAGCCGGCACTGAAGGCCAACGGCATTCGTCTGCGGTATGTCGTGGCCAATCCGTCTTCGTATGCTTATTTCAACGAACAGCGGCCCGTGGCGTTCGATCACGCGCAGTGCCCGGGTTTCAATCGCTGGAAGTACGGTCTGAGCGACATGCCGGTGTACGCCGGTGGGCAAACGCCTTTGCAGCTTGAAAGCAGTTACATCAAGCGCGAGGTGATTTATCTGCTCGGCCAACAGGACATCGACCCGCAGCATCCGGCGCTGGACAAGCGTTGCGCCGCCGAAGCCCAGGGCGCTTATCGCCTGGAGCGCGGCAAACTGTTTTTCGGCTACCTGCTGCGCCGCCATCCGGAAGGGGTCAATCAGCGACTGGTCGAGGTGCCCGGGGTGGGGCATAACGGTGATGGGATGCTGACATCGCCGCAGGGGCAGAAAGCCCTGTTCGATCAGTAATCCCTGCGGTGGCCGTTCTGGCCTCTTCGCGAGCAAGCCCGCTCCCACAGGGGAATACATTCCGAATGTGGGAGCGGGCTTGCTCGCGAAGGCAATCTGGCAGGCGCTGAAGATCTCAGGCCGAAAGCATCTGCCGCAACACCACACAATCCTGCGCATGCCAGTCGGTCAACTCCGGCCACGGGTTATCCGGCAAATTCACCAGCACCGTCCGCGCCCCGGCCGCTCGCCCGCAATCCAGATCGAAGCGGTAATCACCGACCATCACCATCTCGCTGGCCGGCACGTTCCAGGCCTCGGCCAGTTTCAGCAACCCGCCAGGATGCGGCTTGGGCGGAGCTTCATCGCGGCCCAGTACATCTTCCACCGCGAAGCAGTCGGCCAGGCCAATCGCTTCGAGCGTCACATGCGCCAGTTCCCGTGCATTGCGCGTCAGGATGCCAAGGCGATAACCGCGCCCGTGCAGGTCACGCACCAGCTCCACCGCACCCACCGCCGGTTTTGAACCCAGCGCCAGATCACGCTCATGCTCCAGCAGCCACGCATGCTTCGCTGCCGCTTCATCGGCTGGCAGCGCTGCGAGATGGGTAAGGATGTCATCCTCGGGCGGAATCGCCAGCGCCACGCGGATCGCCGCAAAGTCATGCACCGCGACGGTCAGGGTGCCGTCCATGTCGAACACCCAGTGCTTCACATCGCTCAGGCTCATGCCCAGTCCTTGCGGTGACGAATCAAGCCTTCCTGGGTCACCGACGCCACCAGTTGCCCGGCGCGGTTGTACACGCTGCCACGGGAGAAGCCACGGGAGTTGCCGGCCCATGGGCTGTCCATCGCGTAGAGCAACCAGTCATCGGCGCGCAGATCGTTGTGGAACCACAACGCGTGATCGAGGCTGGCGACCTGCATGTCCTTCTGCCAGACCGACTTGCCGTGGGGCAGCATCGAGGTGGTCAGCAGACCGAAGTCCGAGGCGTAGGCCAGCAGGTATTTATGCAACGCCGGAATGTCGGCCAGCGCACCGTCGGCGCGGAACCACACGTACTTCACCGGATCGGCCGGCTGCGGGTTGTACGGGTCTTTTTCAGTGACTGGGCGCACTTCGATCGGTTTCGGGCACAGCAGTTTTTCGCGCATGTGCTCGGGGATCAGGTGCGCGCGTTGCTGGGTCAGTTCCAGCTCCGACGGCAGGTTTTCCGGGCCGACCACCACCGGCATCTGGCTCTGATGTTCGAAGCCTTCCTCGTCGTACTGAAACGACGCGCTGCAGGTAAAGATCGGGTGCCCTTTCTGGATCGCCGTCACCCGGCGAGTGCTGAAACTGCCGCCATCACGCACGCGATCCACCGAATACACCACCGGCAACTTGGCGTCGCCGGGGCGCAAAAAATAGCCGTGCATCGAATGCACATGACGCGCCTCTTCAACCGTCTGACTGGCCGCCGACAGCGACTGACCGAGCACCTGACCACCGAACAACTGACGGAAACCCAAGTCCTGGCTGCGGCCACGGAACAGGTTTTCCTCGATCGGCTCCAGGGTCAGCAGGTCGACCAGATCATCCAACACTTGGCTCATTCAGACTCTCCTCACACAACGCTATGCCACGCAGTCTTGGCTGCGGCGGCCCATTCAGGTTCTGGCGCGAGCCACTGTCGCGCCATTGTAAACGTCCGTGTCGGCTTAGCCATGCAAGGTCTGCAGCCATTGCTCCCGGGTGATGCGGTACAACAGATGTCGACGCAGCGGGTGGTCGACAGCCAGTTTGGGGTGATCGAAATCATCGGCAGGGTCGTGATGCATGCCAATCGCCTGCATGACTTTCTCCGACGGCAGATTGCTCTGTGCGGTGAAGGACACGATCTCCTTCAGCGCCAGCCGATCAAAGCCTGCGCGCAATGCCGTCCAGGCTGCCTCACTGGCGTAACCCAGGCCCCAATGTTCCTTGGCCAGACGCCAGCCGATTTCCACGGCTGGGGTGAATGGCGCATCGAAGCCGACCACGCCGAGGCCGGTAAAACCGATGAACTCGCCGCTGTCCTTGCGTTCCAGCGCCCACAAGCCATAACCGTGCTCGGCAAAATGCCCGCGCACGCGACCGATCATCGACGCGCTTTCCAGGCGGCTCATCGGCGCCGGAAAATAGCGCATCACCTGAGGATCGGCGCACATCGCAGCAAATGCCGGCAAATCCTCGTCGCGCCACTGGCGCATCAACAGGCGTGCGCTTTCGAGTTCCTGTATCGGCTCCATCGTGCCCCTCCGTTTCCATGCCGCAAGTCTACATCGCTGGTAGGATCCTTCACGCTTTCCTACGTTCCTGACCCCAAGTACTGATAAGAAATCGCCATGCCAGTGCCGCTGATCTACCACGAAGACTACAGCCCCGACTTTCCGGCGGATCACCGCTTTCCGATGGACAAGTTCCGTTTGCTACGCGATCACTTGGTCGACAGCGGCCTGACCCGCGACGCTGATCTGCTGCGTCCAGAGATCTGCCCCAACGACATCCTCGCCCTCGCCCATGACCGTAGCTATATCGAACGCTACATGAGCGGCGAGTTGTCCCGCGAAGACCAGCGGCGCCTCGGCCTGCCATGGAACGAAGCACTGGCCCGACGCACCGTGCGGGCTGTCGGCGGTTCGATTCTGGCGGCCGAAAAAGCCTTGGAGCACGGCCTGGCCTGTCACCTGGCTGGCGGTACACACCACGCCCATTACGATTACCCGGCCGGGTTCTGCATTTTCAACGACCTGGCAATCATCAGCCATTACCTGCTGCAAAGCGGTCGGGTGAGCCGGGTGCTGATCTTCGATTGCGACGTGCATCAGGGCGACGGCACCGCGCGAATCCTGCAGGACACGCCAGAGGCGATCACCGTTTCCCTGCACTGTGAAAAGAATTTTCCTGCACGCAAGGCCGAAAGCGACTGGGACATTCCGCTGCCCAAAGGCATGGGCGATGCCGATTACCTGAAAGTGGTGGATGACACACTCAACTACCTGCTGCCGCTGTATCAACCGGATCTGGTGCTGTATGACGCCGGCGTTGATGTGCACAAGGACGACGCCCTCGGTTATCTGCAACTGACCGACGCCGGTGTCGCCGCCCGCGATGAAAGCGTGATGCGCCATTGTCTGGGCCGTGACATCCCGGTGGTCGGGGTCATCGGTGGCGGCTACAGCAAGGATCGCCACGCCCTCGCCCGCCGCCACGGCATCCTGCACCACAGCGCGCAACGAGTCTGGCAGTCACTGGGCTGTCATTAAAGTGTGCTGCGTTACCCACAATGGCTGTGGAACGGCCTGTGGATAACCTGAGCGAAAGGGACTACAGGCCACAGCGAACATGGCGTACAGCTTGATGGTTGTTTTTTAACCAGATACCGAACCCACCATGATTTCCCTGTGGAAGCGAACCTGCTCGCGAAGACGTCGGCACAGTCGACATAAAAGTGACTGACCCATCGCTTTCGCGAGCAGGCTCGCTCCCACAGGGATCTCCCACATCGATCTGCGCTGTTAGAATGCGCGCCTTATCCCGCCATACCACAGCGCTCGCCATGACCCAGACATCCGCCCCCCTCCCCGCTCACGTCGCCATCATCGGCGGTGGCCCCGCCGGCCTGATGGCCGCCGAAGTGCTGAGCCAGGCCGGCGTGCGCGTCGATCTGTACGACGGCATGCCGTCGGTGGGGCGCAAGTTCCTGTTGGCCGGAGTCGGCGGCATGAACATCACCCATTCCGAAGCCTACCCGGCGTTCCTCGCGCGCTATGCCGAACGCGCACCGCAAATCGCACCCTGTTTGCGCGCCTTCGACGCCGATGCGTTGTGCCGCTGGATTCACGACCTCGGTATCGAGACCTTCATTGGCAGCTCCGGTCGGGTGTTCCCCACCGACATGAAAGCCGCCCCGTTGCTGCGTGCCTGGCTCAAGCGCCTGCGCGACTGCGGCGTGGTTATCCACACCCGCCATCGCTGGCTTGGTTGGGATGAACACGGCGCACTGCGCATCGCCGGCCCCGACGGCGACATCACCGTCAAACCCGATGCCACCCTGCTCGCCCTCGGCGGCGGCAGTTGGTCGCGACTCGGCTCGGACGGCGCGTGGATGCTGCCGCTGGAGCAAAAAGGCGTAGAACTGGCGCCGTTGCAGCCGAGTAATTGCGGCTTCGAGGTGCAGGCCTGGAGCGAGTTGCTTGTCAGCAAATTCGCTGGCGCACCGCTGAAAAACGTCGCTATCGGTTTGAACGACGATGTGCCGCGCCTGGGCGAATGCGTGATCACCGCAACGGGCATTGAAGGCAGCCTGATCTACGCGCTGTCGGCGCCGATTCGCGAGGCGATCAACGCGCATGGCTCAGCCACGGTTCACATCGATCTGCTGCCGGGCCGGCCTGTGGATAAATTGCAGGCCGCGTTGAGCAAACCGCGAGGCTCGCGCTCGATGGCCAAGCATCTGCACAGTCAGGTCGGAATCGACGGGGTGAAAGCGGCGCTGCTGCGTGAATTGACTGACGCGACAACCTTTGCCGACCCGGCGCTGTTGGCCTGGGCGATCAAGGCATTGCCGTTGACCCTGGTGAAAACCCGTCCGCTGGACGAAGCGATCAGCAGCGCCGGTGGCGTGATGTTCGAGGCGATGGATGAGTGCTTGATGCTCAAGGCGTTGCCGGGGGTGTTCTGCGCGGGGGAGATGCTGGACTGGGAAGCGCCGACGGGCGGCTATTTGCTCACAGGGTGCTTTGCCAGTGGGCGGACTGCGGGGTTTGGGCTGCTGGAGTGGTTGCAGCGCAAGGGCTGAAGACTGCGGTGCGCCCTTTGCGAGCAAGCCCGCTCCCACAGGATATCTCCATTTCACTGAAGACCCATGTGGGAGCGGGCTTGCTCGCGAAGGCGTCCTTACAGACGCCGCATCAAATCAAGGTTTGCGCTTACGCGGCCCGGTATTGAACACCGGCACTTTACGCACAGGCTTGATCGAAGGCTCCGGCGCCTGGGTATCGCCACTGTCGACCCACTTGCCAAGATTGCGCTTGCCGCCACCGCCGCCGGAGGTCTTCGGCTTTTTCGGTTTCTTCGGCTTTTTGATCACCTGACCGCTGGCATCGGTATCCGGCACGCGGTGCTCAGGTTCGAAGTCCGGCTCGTTCTGGCGCTTCAAGGTCTGACGCGTGAGCATCTCGATCGCCGAGAGCATGTTCACTTCATCGGCGCACACCAGCGAAATCGCCTCGCCCGTAGCGCCAGCGCGCCCGGTACGACCGATGCGGTGAATGTAATCCTCCGCCACGATCGGCAGGTCGAAGTTGACCACCAGCGGCAGGTCTTCGATGTCCAGACCCCGGGCAGCCACATCGGTGGCCACCAGAATCTGCACTTCACTGAGTTTGAAACGATCCAGCGCACGCTGGCGGGTCGCCTGCGGTTTGTCGCCATGGATGCCGTCGGCATTCACGCCCAGGCCCTGGAGTTTTTCCACCAGCGCGTCAACGCCGTTGCGGGTCTTGGCGAACACCAGCACCTGCTTCCACTTGTTCTTGCGCATCAAGTGCACGAACAGTTCCGGCTTGCGCTTCTTGTCCACCGTCACCACCCATTGCTTGACGGTGTTGGCTGCAACGTTGCGCGGGCTGACTTCGACGCTCAGCGGATCGTTGAGCATCTGCCCGGCCAGCAGGCGGATGTCATCGGAGAACGTCGCGGAAAACAGCAGGGTCTGGCGCTTCTTCGGCAGCGCGCGATAGATGTTCGCCAGCTCTTCGGAGAAACCGAGGTCGAGCATGCGGTCGGCTTCGTCCAGCACCAGGGTTTGCAGCTGATTGAATTTCAGCGCGTTCTGGCGGAACAGGTCGAGCAGACGCCCCGGCGTCGCCACCAGCAGATCGACGCCGCCGCGCAGCTTCATCATCTGCGGGTTGATGCTCACGCCGCCGTACACCGCATAGGTGCGCAGCGGCAGGTTTTCAGCGTACTGGCGCACGGATTCGTGAACCTGTTCGGCCAGCTCGCGGGTCGGCACCAGAATCAGTGCGCGCACCGAGTTGGCGGTGACTTTCGGCCCTTCCATGGCCAGCAACTGCAGCAGCGGCAAGGCGAAACCGGCGGTCTTGCCGGTGCCGGTCTGGGCCGCAGCCATCAGGTCGCGACCGGCCAGAACGGCCGGGATGGCTTGCGCCTGGACCGGCGTTGGAGTCTGGTAGCCGAGCGTCTCGAGGGAGCGCAGCAAGGGTTCGATCAGGCCAAGGGTGGCGAAAGTCATGGGAGTACCGTAGGAAAAATCAGCGCGGTTGCGCAAAACAAGAGTGCAATTGCGCGCAGTTTACCCTAATTCACACGTTGCTCTGCGGGAATGGCTGTCTTCGGCGCCTCCACGACGGGTGGCTGCGCGGGGCGCCGCCATTGCGGCAGACCGATCAGCACCACGGCACTGATGATCACCAGCATCGCCAGCGCTTCTTCCAGGCCGATGGTCTCACCGACAAACACGATCCCCAGCAACACGGCCACCGCCGGGTTGACGTAGGCATAACTGGTGGCCGCCGCCGGACGCACATGCTTGAGCAGGTACATGTAGGAATTGAAGGCGATGATCGAGCCGAAGAAAATCAGGTACGCCAGCGCCAGCCAGCCTTCTACCGGCGGCACGGCTTGCAGGTGTTCTCCGCTCACCGCGCTGCCGATCAGCAGCACCACGCCGCCCACCAGCATCTCCACGGCACTGGCCATCGCCCCTTGCGGCAGCGGCAGGTGTTTACTCCACACCGAGCCGAACGCCCAGGTCGCCGCCGCAAAAATCAGCAGCGCCGCGCCCATCGGGCTCGATTGCAGGTTGGAGCCCATGTTGAGCATGGCGATGCCGATAATCCCCAACGCTACCCCGGCCCATTCCAGTCGAGTGTTGCGCGCACCCCAGAAATACCCGCACAGCAAGGTGAACAACGGCACCGTCGCCACCGCCAGTGCCGCCACGCCGGAAGCCACGCCCGTGTGCTCGGCCACGCTGACCGCGCCGTTACCGAAGCTGAGCAGCAAAATCCCGATGATCCCCGCCGCTTTCCACTGCGCCCACGTCGGCGCCGGTGCCCCGCGCCAGCGCAGGAAGGCGTACATCAGGCTGCCAGCAATCACAAAGCGTACCCCGCCGAGCATCAGCGGCGGCCAGTATTCGACGCCAATGCGAATCACCAGGTAGGTCGACCCCCATATCACGTACAGCGCGAAAAACGCGGCGATCAACGGCAAGGAAAAACGGCGCAAGGCAGGCATGGGCAGCTCGACGGTCAGAGGCAGGGTGTGGATTATTCTAGAAAGGCCTGCGAGCAAAAATAAGTTACAAAACCTGTTTATAGCGCCGGTACACTTTTGAAATAACGGAGATCATCGGGATAAACCGTGATTTCGAAAGTCTGGCAATTTCAGGAGTCTGGTCTTGGACAAATACGACCGCATGCTGCTCAGCGCCCTGTTGGAAAACGGTCGCGCGTCCTACGCCGACCTCGCGCGCAAGGTGAACCTTTCGGCTCCGGCTGTGGCCGAGCGCGTGGCCAAGCTTGAGGCGTGCGGGGTGATCACCGGGTATCAGGCGAACATCGACCTGTCGAAAATCGGCTTGCCGATCCAGTGCATGATCGAATTGCGCCTGCACCAGAACGGCAGTCAGAAGGTCTACGACGAACTGGTGAAAATTCCGCAACTGACCGAGTGCTTTCGAGTGACGGGCGATCCGTGCGTGATGATGAAGGGCGCGGTGGGCTCGATGCCGGAGCTGGAAGAGCTGATCAACCGCGTGGCGAAGTTCGGCTTCAGCAAGACTTCGATTGTGCTGTCGAGCGCGATCGAGAAACGCGTGCCGCTGGGGCTCATCGAGAACAACGGCAAGTAATCAGGCACTCAGACGATCCAAATGTGGGAGCGGGCTTGCTCGCGAAGAGGGAGTGTCAGACAACATATTTGCCGAATGACACACCGCTTTCGCGAGCAAGCCCGCTCCCACAGGGGATTTTGTGTTGGGTTCGGGATCAGCGGTAGCGCTGCAGGTGCTCGCTGACTTTGGCTGCCGGGACTTTTTGCAGTTTGCACAGCAGGTCGTGGTTCAGCTCACGCACCCCATGCTTGTGCCGCAACTCTTGCGCCAGATGCGCCATCAGATTGGCCGCCATCTCCGCATCCGCCATCGCCCTGTGCGCCTGACCGGTGTGCGGCAGGCTGGCGAATGCAGTGAGAGTACCGAGCTTGTGATTCGGCGCCGCTGGCATCAGGCGGCGCGCCAACAACAGCGAGCAGGCAAAATTCTGCAGACGGGTCCGTTTGATCCGCCCAAGCTCGAAGTCCCAGAACTTCTGGTCGAACGATGCGTTATGCGCGACCAGCGGCGTGCAGCCGACGAATTCGTTGACCTCCTCCATTACCCGCTCGGCCGAGGGTGCGGTGCGCAGCATGGCGTTGCTGATACCGGTCAGTTGTTCGATGAAGGCCGGGACGCGTACACCCGCGTTCATCAGGCTCTGGTAACGCTCGACGATGCGCCCGTTTTCCAGCATGACCACGGCGATTTCCGTGGCGCGGCAGCTGCTGTTCGGCGACAGGCCGGTGGTTTCAAAGTCGATGACTGCAATGCGTTCCAAACCGGGTTCAACTCCGTACAAATCAATTCTTCAGTAACAGCTTAATTCTTCAACAACAACGCGCCTTCGATCGGCACGTAACGGCTGGCGGCGCGGATCAGCGAATTGGCGGTCAGGCCGGGTACGCCGTAGGCCACTGCCTGTACGCCGTGTTTGCTGATGATGCGTTCGAGCAGCATGTCGAAGTCACCGTCACCGGAGGCCAGGACGATTTCGTCGACATGGTCGGCCGCGTCCATGATGTCGAGGGTGATGCCCACGTCCCAGTCACCCTTCGCGGAGCCGTCGCTGCGCTGGATATAGGGCTTGAGCTTCACGGTGAAGCCAAGGTTGCGCAGGATCTGCTGGAACTGCTGCTGTTTGCTGTCACCACGGTCGATCGCATAGGCGTAGGCCTCGACGATCTGCCCGTCCTTGCTGATGTCTGCCCACAATGCGGCGTAGTTGAAGTGACAACCATAGGCCTGACGCACGGTGTAGTAGAGGTTCTGCACGTCGGCGAACACTGCGATTTTTTTCACCGGGATTCCTGTGAGCGCATAGCGCACGAAGCGGGATCAGGCGCCAGGCCCGAAAAAGGCGCCCAGTATGCCAGTCCACAGGAAGGTGGCGCGAATAATCAACCCACCACTCCGGACGGATGGTGGATTGTGGCGAGGGGATGTATCCCCTCGCCACAGGTTGGTACGGGCGGCTGATCAGTCAGACGAAGGAATCGTCGTCATCGAAGAACGACGAGTTGTCGTCGCTGTAATCGGTGTCGGCGAGACCACCCTGATCGTTACCGAAGCTGTCGTTGCCGGCCATACGCTGGTCGTTGCCCCAGTCGTTGGTGCTCTGGTCAGCCACTTGCGCCGGCTCTTCCTTGATCACTTCAACGATTTCTTCAGGCTGCTGGTTGTGATGGAACAAGCTGCTGATGCCTTGTGCCAGCATCACGCCACCGGCCACGCCAGCGGCAGTTTTCAGGGCGCCGCCGAGGAAGCTGCTGCCCGCTGCCGGGGCTGCTTGTTGCGCGTAGTTGGGCGGTGGCGCGGCATAGTTCGGTTGTGCCGGTGGCGCAGCGTAGTTCTGCTGCGGTGCCGGTTCACGCCAGCCGCCAGTAGAAGCCGGAGCGCTCTGGGTCGGCGCCGGACGCGAGCTGCCACCGAAGATGCTGGACAGGAAACCACCGCCGCCGCTTGGCGCCGGGGCCGCAGTCTGGGCCTTGGCCGCTTGCAGTTCGGCCTGCAATTGCTGGACTTGCTGGGTCAGCTGCTTGTTCTGTTCGTCGAGGCTCTTGATGGCCGCCTCTTGCACCAGAATCGCCTGGGTCATGAAATAACCTGCCGCCGGCTGGCGGGTCAGGTGTTCCTTGATCCGCGCCTCAGCCTGGGCGTCGCGCGGGGCTGCCTCCGTTTCGGCCTGTTGCAGCCGGGAAAACAGTCCATCGATCAGGGTTTGCTCTTCGCTGTTCATGGCGACCTCGTAGATTGCCGGGGATAACGTTGCCCGTGTCCACTGTGGACAAGGCGCTCCTCTGTAATGGAGGCAGTGACAGGATGTTTCAACGACCTTTACCGAATGTTTACGTTTGTGTCGGCCCGCGCATCATCGGTTAAAGTGAGCCACTGTTTTCGACCTGCGATACCGACTGATGAATGCCTTCGATGTACTGCGTGACTCTCTGTATTTTTTCAAACGCCATCTGGCCAGCATCGTGCAGTTGTGCCTGCCACTGGTGATCTTCGAAGCGGCGCTGCAGCAAGTGGTGGACCATGTCACCGACCCGGACAGCTTCTCCGCCGCCAGCGTCGTGGTCGGTCTGCTGGTGTACCCGCTGTACACCGCCGCGCTGATCCTGTTCCTCGACGCCCGCACCCGCGGCGAAGCCCCGCGCACCCTCGACCTGCTGGCGATGTCCGCCCGTCTGTGGCCGCGCTTCGCCCTGCTCACGGCGCTCAATACGCTGCTGATTCTGCTCGGGTTGTCCCTGTATTTTCTGCCAGGGCTGATGTTGATGGTGATGTTGGCGTTCGCTGAATACCTGCTGGTGCTGCGCGGCATGGGGCCGTTGCAGGCGATGAAGGAAAGCCTGCGCCTGACCCGTGGGCATTTCTGGCGCATCCTGCTGTGCATTCTGTGCGTGATGGGGCCGTTGTGGCTGCTCAAGGGCGCGACGCTGGCGGTGTACCCCGACCCGCAGAATCCGCTGATCGCGGTACTGATCGACAGTGCACACAGCTTCCTGCAACTGTTTACCAGTGTGGTGCTGTTCCGCCTGTTCATGCTGATCAGTGAATTGCCCGACAAACGCAACGGAGTGGCCTGACCTCGTGCCCCTTGGGCCAAGCGTCTGCGGTCGGGTATGCTCGGGGTCACTTTTGTAACGCGATAAGCCGAGCCATGCCCCGTCTGCTGCGCTACACCCTGTTGCCGTGTTTGCTCGCCATCGTCCTGATCGGCGGGCTGATCTACAGCTTGACCTGGCGCCCCGATGCCCGCAAAACCCTGCCAGTCACCTGCACCGGTACGCCGCCGAACCTGGTGCCCGGGCAGGCGCTGAAAGTCATGACCTGGAACGTGCAATACCTCGCCGGCAAGCGCTACGTGTTCTGGAACGACCTGGCCCAAGGCGACGATGAAGCGCCGACGCCGGAAGACATGGCCTTCAGCCTCGACGAAGTGGCGCGGGTGATTCGCGACGAGCAGCCCGACGTGGTGTTGCTGCAGGAACTGGATGACGGTGCCAAGGCCAGTGATTACCAGAATCAGCTCAAACTGCTGCAGGAGCGGGTCACCGACCTCTACCCGTGCAGCGCCCACGCTTTCGACTGGAAGGCCGATTTCGTCCCCGAGCCGCATATCTTCGGCAGCGTTGGCCGACAACTGGCGACCCTGAGCCGCTACCGCATCGAACACGCCGAACGCCTGCAACTGCCGGTGCCCCCGGCGAACCTCATCAGCCGCCAGTTCCAACCGAAGGACGCCCTGCTTGTCACCAAACTGCCGCTGAGTGACGGCGGGCAGCTGACGGTGTTCAACACACACCTGGATCGCGCCAGACAACCCGATGACACCTTGCAGGCGCAAGTGACCGCGGTGGCCAAAGTGCTCGACAAATACGAAAGCCAGGGCCTGCCGTGGCTGATCGGCGGCGACTTCAACCTGTTGCCGCTGGGCCAGTATCAGCGCCTGCCCGCCGAGCAGCGCACGCCCTACTCGATCGACAGCGCGCTGCACCTGTTGTGGGACAAATACCCGATGATCCCGACCAACAACGAAGCCAGCGGCATCGACCGCGCCCACTGGCTGACCCACTACCCCAACGACCCAGGCCTCAATGGCCCGGATCGCACGGTCGACTACCTGTTCTACAGCCCGAAAATCAAACGGGTCGAAGCGAGGGTGCGGCAGGACGATACCTTGCGCGTTTCCGATCACTTGCCGGTCATCGCCCGGTTCCTGCTCCCGGCTACCCCATAGCCAGCAAACACAAGACCTCCTGTGGGAGCGGGCTTGCTCGCGAAAGCGGTGTGTCTGCAAAGTTGATGGCGGCTGACACTACGCCTTCGCGAGCAAGCCCACACACAGGGAAATATGCATGACTCCAAGTCAGTGCACTTCTTCGAGGTCGTCATGCAGCAGCCCGAAGATCTCGCGTTTCATGTCGATGAACGAGCGCTCCATGACCATGTCCAGTGAGCGCGGACGTTCGATCGGCACGTCGAGGATCTGCTTGATCCGCCCCGGTTTGGCGCCCATCACGTAGACCCGGTCGCCGAGCAGGATCGCCTCGTCAATATCATGAGTCACGAACAGCACAGTCTTCTTGCTGTTGCCCCAGACCCGCAGCAACAGCTGCTGCATCTGCAAACGAGTCTGGCTGTCCAGTGCGCCAAACGGTTCATCCATCAACAGGATCTGCGGATCATTGGCCAGCGCCCGGGCAATCGCCACGCGCTGCATCATGCCGCCCGAGAGCTGCTTGGCGTAGTTGTCAGCAAACCCGGCAAGGCCCACTTCGTTGACGTAATAGTCGACGATTTCCTTGCGCCGCGCCGCCGGCATGCCGCGCCGCTTGAGGCCGAATTCGACGTTCTGGCGCACCGTCAGCCACGGAAACAGCGTGTAGCTCTGGAACACCATGCCGCGATCGGCACCGGGGCCTTGCACTTGCTGACCGCCGACGTAGATCTCGCCGGACGTCGGCTCGGCCAGGCCGGCAGTCAGGTACAACAGGCTCGACTTGCCGCACCCCGACGGCCCGACGAGTACCGCGAACTGCTGATCCGGCACCTCGAACGACACCTGTTCCAGCGCGGTGAATGTGCCGCCATCGGGCCTCTTGTAGCGCAGGCTGACCTTGTCCACTTGCAGGCGCGCGGCGGCTTGCGGCGCGGCGGCTCGCGGTTCGAGGAAACGGTGATTGGCAGCGGTTACTGAGCCCATGCGGCAACCCTCAAGCGGAGAAAACGGAACAGTTGATCGGTGACCAGACCCAGCAGGCCGATGATCGCGATGGCGAGGAAAATCACGTCGACCTGAAAGCCGCGCATGGCTTTGAGGCTCAGGTAACCGAGGCCACTGGAGGCCGCGACCAGCTCGGCCACCACCAGATACGTCCAGGCCCAGCCCATGGTCACGCGCAGGGTGTCGAGCACACCGGGCACCGAGGCCGGAGCGATCACATGCAGCACCGCGTCACGGCGGCTGGAACCCAAGGTGTAGGACGCGTTGATCAGATCCTTGGAAATCCCTTTGGACACGTCCGCGATCATCACCAGTTGCTGGAAGAACACACCGAAGATAATCACCGACACGCGCTGCTCCAGACCGATACCAATCCACAGGATGAACAGCGGCACGAACGAGGTCACCGGCAGGTAGCGAATGAAGTTGACCAGCGGTTCGAGGAACGCCTGGACGATGCGAAAGCTGCCCATCAGCAAGCCCAGCGGCACCGCCACCAGCGACGAGACAATGAAGCCGACCATCACCACTTCGACGCTGGCCCACACGTGGGTGCCAAGCGTACCGTCGCGGCTCAGGCGCACGGCCGCCTCGAGCACCGCGCCGGGGGTTGGCAGAAACATCCCCGGAACGATGCCGCCGTAGGACAACCCGGCCCACAGGCCGACCAGCAACACCCAGGCCAGACCGCTGGCGCTCCACACCACTTGCACCGGCAACCCGGTCTTGGGCGTGAGGCAGCGGCTCAGCCATGATTTGCGCTTGAACATGCAGACCTCCTAAAGCGGGCTGACGAAACGGTTGTCGACCAGATCGTCATGGCTGACGTTGTAGGGCTTGCCTTGCAGTTCGCTGGCGGTTTCGTTGGCCAGTTTGATCAGCGCTGCGCTGTCACCCGGCTTGCCCGGCGAACCGAGGAGTTTTTCGCTCATGGCCTGATCGTAGAAACGCACGCCCTTGGCGGCAGCGGCCAGTTCCTTCGGATCGGAGAGGTAGCCGCCGACACCTTTGGCCATGATCGCGTAGGCCTCGTCCGGATGCTCCTGGGTGTACTTGACCGCCTTGTACAAACCGCTGACCAACGCCTTGACGTCCTGCGGCTGTTTTTCGATGACGCTGCAGTTGAGCGCCACCACATCAACGATCACCCCCGGGGTACTGCTGCTGTCGATCAGCACCTTGCCCTGCTGCTTGTCACGCACCATCGACAGGTGCGGTTCCCAGGTCACGGCAGCGGGTACACGCCCGGCGATGAACGCGGTGGCGGCATCGTCGGCGGTCATGTTCTGCACGGTGATGTCGCTCATTTTCATGCCGTTCTTTTTCAGCAGGTACGACAGCCAGAACTGCGACGTCGAGCCTTCGTTGACCGCCACGGCCTGGCCCTTGAGTTCCTGCAACGACTTCACGTCCTTGCCGACCAGCACACCGTCGCCGCCATGGCTGTCATCCAGCGCCGCAACTGCCTTGAAGCAGAACTGCGGGCGGTATTTGAGCACCTCGTCGATGGTCGAGGCCGAGCCGGACAGTTGACCGGAGGCTTGGGCTGCCATGTACATCGAAGCTTCTTCAACTACCGGCAGTTCGACGGTCAACCCGTTTTCCTTGAAGTAGCCAAGGTCCTGAGCCAGATAGAGCGTGCCATAGCCGACCCAGGTGGTATGGCCGATGGACAGGGTGCCGGCCTGGGCGCTGGTCGCGACCGTGGCCGCCAGGGCGGTGATCGCCAGAGGATGGGTGAGACGGATACACAAGGACTTGATCATGGAGCACTCCCGACGCTGTTGATTTAGTTTTGTCATGGGCAGTACGGCCGGCACCGATGATGTAATCCACGCTGCGGTCTCTGCTGGACTCTGGCGTGAAACATCGGGCTGGCGAGATCGATGGTGGCCCATGTGCGATCCGAGGAAAATCAGGAAATAGTTGGCAGCAAATGATGAAAAAACTGGGTAGTGTGCACTGCTAAAGGGCGCGGTTTGCGGGGGTGCTCAAAGGGGGGGCAGATCAGGGATTTTCTGTGACTGACCCACCGCATTCGCGAGTAAGCCCGCTTCCACAGTGGAACGCGGTCAACTGTAGGAGTGAGCCTGCTCGCGAAAAGGGGCGACGCGGTATCAGCGCAACTGAAACCAGGTGGTTTTCAGCTGAGTGTATTTGTCGAATGAGTGCAGCGACAGGTCGCGGCCAAACCCCGATTGCTTGCTGCCGCCGAACGGCACGGTCACGTCCAGCGCATCGACGGTATTGACCGACACCGTGCCCGCCCGCAGCCGTCGGGCCACGCGGTGCGCGCGATGCAGATCATCGGTCCACAGCGACGCCGCCAGCCCATACACACTGTCATTGGCCAGCCGCACCGCTTCGTCTTCATCGTCGAACGGCACCACCGCCAGCACCGGCCCGAACACCTCTTCGCGAAACAACGGCATGTCGGCGCTGACGCCGGTAAAAATCGTCGGCTCGATGAAGTTGTCCGAACCATTGAAACGCCGCTGCTGACCGCCACACACCCGGGCCGCCCCCGACTGCTCGGCGCCGCGAATGGCGCGCATGATGCTCGCCGTCTGCCGGTGATCGACGATGGCACCGGCACGGCTTTGCGGGTCGAGCGGATCACCCGGCAGCCAGCGCTCAGCCTGAGATTTCAGACGCTCGACAAACTCGTCGTGAATCGAGCGTTCGACCAACAGCCGCGAGTTGGCCGAACACACTTCGCCCTGATTGAAGAAGATCCCGAACGCGGCTTTTTCCGCAGCCAAATCCAGATCGCGGCAATCGGCGAACACCAGATTGGCACTTTTTCCGCCGCACTCCAGCCACACTTGTTTGAGATTGGATTGCGCCGAGTACTGCATGAAATATTTGCCAACCTGCGTCGAGCCGGTGAACACCAGACAATCGACATCCGGGTGCAGGCCCAAGGCTTTGCCGGTCTGTTCGCCAAGCCCCGGTAGCACGTTGAGCACGCCCGGCGGCAGGCCGGCTTCCAGCGCCAGCTCGGCCAGACGCAACGCGGAAAACGGTGATTGCTCGGCCGGTTTGAGGATCACCGAATTACCCGCCGCCAGCGCCGGCGCGAGCTTCCACGCGGCCATGTCCAACGGGAAATTCCACGGCACCACTGCTGCCACCACACCCAGCGCTTCACGGGTGATGGTCGCCAGCACATTGGCCGCGCCGGGGGCGATCTGGTCGTAGAGTTTGTCGATGCTTTCGGCATACCAGCGAAACACCCCGGCGGCGCCCGGCACGTCAATGTTGTAAGCGTCCATCACCGGTTTGCCCATATTCAGCGAGTCGAGCAAGGCCAGCTCTTCACGATGCTCCATCAGCAGATCAGCCAGGCGCAGCAGCACTTGCTTGCGCTCGGCGGGCGGGCGCTGCGCCCAGGTACCGGCCTCGAACACTTGTCGCGCATTGCACACCGCCGCGTCCACATCCTCCTCGCCACACGCGGCGACATTGGCCAGTAACTGGCCGGTGGCGGGATTGATCGCAACGAAGGTCTGCCCTGATTGCGCGGCGCAGTGTTGACCGTTGATCACGGCTTGATCGGGAAACTTCAATGCAACGGCCTGGCGCTGCCACTCTGCAAGCTCGAACACGTCGGATGCTCCTTGGACGTTATTGTGCAGTCGATGGTCGCTCAGGCCCCGGCGGGCTAAAACCAGTAAAAATGTCTTCGCAGGCAATGAAAAAACTGCTCAATCGGTTTCCCCAAAACCTGCACGGATGACTAAGGTTCAAGGACAAAAACAACGTCGCGCAGCGGACGCGGCGGCGCACAAATTGCTTGGAAGTCGAGTCCGCTCGTCCTGAGGTTTGCCGTGGCCGCCTACAATTTGCGTCAGCTCAAATACTTCATCACCACCGTCGAATGCGGCAGCGTTGCCGAAGCTTCACGCAAGCTGTACATCGCGCAACCGGCGATCTCCACGGCAATCAAGGGGCTGGAAGACAGCTTCGCCGTGCAACTGCTGATCCGCCATCACGCCCAAGGCGTATCCCTGACGCCCAGCGGTGCACGGTTTTTCCGCAAGGCGCAGGAGCTGTTGCGCATGGCCCGGGAGTTCGAGCAGAACGCCCTGGCCGACAATGACATCGTCGCCGGGCAGATCGACATCGGCTGCTTCGAAACCGTCGCCCCGTTGTACTTGCCGCAATTGATCGCCGGGTTTTCCGCGCTCTACCCCGGGGTGAAAATCCGCATCCGCGACGGCGAACAACAGGAACTGGTGCTGGGCCTGACCTCGGGCACGTTCGACCTGGTCATCCTCTATGAACACGAACTCGACGCCACCATCCAGACCGAGCCACTGATGCCGGCGCAACGGCCGTACGCGTTGCTGCCGGCCGACCACCGTTTCGCCCAGTACAAGCAAGTGTCGCTGCGTGACCTGTGTCTGGAGCCAATGATTCTGCTGGACGTACAACCGAGCCGGACCTACTTCGTCAGCCTCTTCGAAGAACTGGGCCTGACTCCGCGCATCGAGTTCAGCTCGCCGTCGATCGAGATGGTCCGCGGCATGGTCGGCCAGGGCTTTGGCTTCTCGGTGCTGGTCACCCGACCGCATTCGGAATGCACCTATGACGGCAAGAAAGTGGTGTGCGTGGAGATTGCCGAAGATGTCACCGGCTCAGGGCTGGTGGCGGCTTGGCTCAAGCGTGGGCAACTGACCAAGCCGGCGCAGTTGTTCGCCGATTACTGCCGGGAACAACTGACGGGCAAGGCGCGTATTTAGCAGCGAACACGCTCAGACTCATTGTGGGAGCGGGTTTGCTCCCACAGTAGATCGATGTCGCACCGTCAATGGATGGCAGGTTGTGATGTTTTGACCTTCACGTGCCGCGCGGTTTGGCCCGCGCCGTGGCCTCGGCCACCAACGGATCATCCGGCCAATAGTGCTTCGGATAACGTCCCTTCAAATCCTTCTTCACCTCGGCATAGGTGCTGCGCCAGAAGTTGGCCAGATCCTGCGTCACCTGCACCGGCCGCCGCGCCGGGGACAACAGGTGCAGCTTGACCACTTGCCGGCCGCCGGCAATGCGTGGTGTCTCGGCCAGGCCGAACAACTCCTGCAGGCGCACCGCGAGAATCGGTGGCTGCTCGCTGTAGTCCAGACGAATCGACGAGCCCGACGGCACACTGATGTGATGCGGCGCCAGCTCGTCCAGCCGTTGCGGCAACGGCCACGGCAGCAGATTGCGGACGATGCTCGACAGGTCCAGATTGGCGAAATGGCTGAGCCGCGAGACTTTGCCCAAATAAGGCATTAACCAATGCTCGAGGGTGTTCAGCAACGTCGCGTCGCCGACATCCGGCCACTGGCTGTCAGTCTGTGCCGCCAGATCCAGTTGCCGCAGCAGCGCGACCCGTGCCTGCCACTGGCGCAGCTCCGGCGTCCACGGCAGCAACTCCAGACCTTTGCGCCGCACCAGATTGACCAGCGCCTGACTGCGCGCCGCTTCGTCGAGACCGGTCAACGGTTCGCGGCTGAGGATCAGTTCGCCAACCTTGCGCTGGCGCTCGGCGCGCAGCACGCCTTCGCGCTCGTCCCAATCCAGTTGATCGACGCCACTGACCTGCTCGGCCAACACTGAATCGAACAGCGCCGGATCGAAATCCGCCGCCAGATAAATCCGTTCCTCGCGCTGACCCTGACGGCTGCCGAGGTCGGCAATGACAATCCACGGCTCCTTCATCAGGCTGTCGGCTTCGGCGAACAGTGCTGCGCGACCATTGGCCAGACGATATTCCGCACCACCGGCGCGGCGCTGCTGAGCGACGCGATCCGGATAGGCCAGCGCCAGCAGCGCACCGAGCCAGCGCGGGTGATCGGGATCGCTGACCGGCGCGCTCGCCTTGCCGCGCAGATAACCCCGATATTGTCGCGCCAGTTGCCGCGCTCGCTGCACGCCCCCCTGAGCACCGCGCGATGCGCGCTCCTCGCCAGAGAGCAGGACCAATCGGCTGTGCAAATCCGCACCGGCTCCGCGCAGGATATCGCGCTCGCCGAGCAGCGCCGCAACGTCGCACGCCATGTTCGCCAGCCCCAGCGCCTGGCCGCGCAGCAACAGATGGGCGATGCGCGGATGCGCCGGCAGTTCAGCCATGGCCTGACCATGCGCGGTCAGCGTTTCGCCTTCGAGCGCGCCGAGGCGCTGCAACAGATCCTGCGCCTGGGCATAAGCCGCCGCCGGTGGCACATCGAGCCAGACCAGTTCGCCTGGGGTCACGCCCCAGCGTCCGAGCTGGAGGGCCAGGCTCGCCAGATCCGCTGAAAGAATTTCCGCACTGCCGTAAGCGGCTAGTTGTTCGTGCTGATCCTGCGACCACAAGCGATAACACACACCCGGTTCCAGACGCCCCGCCCGGCCCGCGCGCTGGGTGGCGCTGGCCTTGGAAATACGCTGGGTGTCGAGTCGGGTCATGCCGCTGCCAGGGTCAAAACGCGGCACCCGCGCCAACCCGGCGTCGATCACCACGCGCACGCCGTTAATGGTCAAACTGGTCTCGGCGATGTTGGTCGCCAGCACCACTTTGCGCTGGCCGGCGGGAGCCGGATCGATCGCGGCGCGCTGGGCATTCAGATCCAGTTCGCCGTGCAGCGGGCAGAGCAACACATCGCTGCGCTCGCCAATGGCATCGCTCAATTGCTGATGCACGCGACGGATTTCCGCCTGCCCCGGAAGGAACACCAGCAGGCTGCCGGTTTCATCGTGCAAGGCTTCGAGGACGGTCTGGGTCACGCGCTGATCGATGTATTCGCCGGGCTGGAATGGCCGGCCCCAACGCATCGCCACCGGGTACATGCGCCCTTCGCTGCGCAGGATCGGCGCGTCATCCAGCAACCCGGCCAGACGTTCGCCTTCCAGCGTGGCCGACATCAGCAGAATCTTCAGCGGCTGTTCAGCTCGGAACAGTTCACGACCGTTCAAACTGAGCGCCAATGCCAGATCGGCATCGAGGCTGCGCTCGTGGAATTCGTCGAAAATCAGCAGGCCCACGCCTTCCAGCGCCGGATCGTCCTGCAGGCGCCGGGTGAGAATGCCTTCGGTGACCACCTCGATACGGGTGTTGGGGCCGACCTTGCTGTCGAGGCGGATGCGATAACCGACGGTTTCACCGACCTTCTCGCCCAGTTCGCTGGCCAGTCGTTCAGCCGCCGCACGCGCCGCCAGACGGCGCGGTTCGAGCATAAGGATGGTCTGCCCGGCCAGCCAGGCTTCATCGAGCAAGGCCAAGGGCACGCGGGTGGTTTTACCGGCGCCGGGCGGTGCTTCGAGCACGGCTTCGTGGCGTGTCGCCAACGCTTCACGCAGGGCGGGTAAAACTTCATCGATCGGCAAAGAAATCATGCTGGCTCCCCAGGGCGTGTCCACCGTAAATTGCGAGTCGCGTTAAAGCTGTGAGCGTGCCAGGCAAGGCGCGGGACGCAGGTAAGGGTCGTTTCCTTGCCAAGTCCCGCAACGCAGCATGGCGTGCTCACAGCTTTAGCCCGTAGGGCCGAACCCCGACAGGATTCATCAGCCTTCACGCGGTGTCGATCTGGAGAAAACAACTTCAATCCTCAACATATTTCGGTAGGGGTGAGACGAGGCCGCAATTTACTGTGGGCATGCCCTGCCAGCCGCGAGTATAACGGCGAACTGCCGGGCGTTTGTCAGGGTCTTAATTTCCAATGACGACGCTTCGTTTTCAAATGACTCAGGAGATTTTCCATGCGCTTACCTTCTCGCCTGATCGGCGGTGTACTGGTCGCCACCCTGCTCACTCAACTCACCGCCTGCGGTTCGATTTTCTACCCGGACCGGCGCGGTCAGATTGACGGCAAGATCGACCCGGCAATTGCCGTGCTCGACGCCGTGGGCCTGCTGTTCTACGTCATCCCCGGCCTGATCGCATTCGCGGTCGACTTCACCACCGGCGCGATCTATTTCGAACCGGGCCACACCGCCCAGGTCGATCCGGCCAAACTGAAACAAGCCATTGGCCCGGACGGTCAGGTCGATAACCTCAAGTTGCAGGCTATTCTCGAAACTGAACTGGGCCGCAACCTGCCACTGGACGATCCACGTCTGATCCAGCACAAGGGCAGTACTCAACAATTGGCGATGTTTGGCCTGCAACCTGCCGCATAAGGAAATCGCACTCACATGACCACCAGCCCCGAACACGCCCGCCTGCTGAGGCTGGCGACCCGCGCCTCGGTCGCGGTGGCCTGCACGCTGATTATCGCCAAAGCCATCGCCTGGTGGCTCAGCGGTTCGGTGAGCATGCTCGCCGGCCTCACCGACTCGGCGCTGGATGGCGTCACCTCGCTGCTCAATCTGCTGGCAGTGCATTACGCGCTGCGCCCGGCCGATGACGATCACCGTTACGGCCACGGCAAGGCCGAGTCGCTGGCGGGCATGGCGCAGGCGCTGTTCATCGGTGGCAGTGCGGTGTTGATTGCCTTTCAGGCTTACGAACGCATCCAGCAACCGGAGCCGCTGGGCGCACCGTGGCTGAGCATCGGCGTGATCGTGTTTTCCCTGCTACTGACCGCCGCGTTGCTGACACTGCAACATCGCGTGATCAAGCAGACCGGCTCCAACGCGGTGCGCGCCGACTCGCTGCACTACCGCTCGGACATGCTGCTCAACGGCAGCATTCTGATCGCGCTGATCCTCGCCGGGATGGGCTTTCATCAGCTCGATGCATGGTTCGGTTTGGGAATTGCCGGGTACATTTTGTGGAGTGCGATCCAGATCGCCCGGGAAAGTTTTTCGGTGCTGATGGATGAAGAGCTGCCGACGGACGTCAGTCAGCACATGCTCGAACTGGCCTGCGGCGTCCCCGGCGTGCTGGGCGCGCATGATCTGCGCACGCGGATTTCGGGCAATCACTGGTTCGTGCAGTTGCATCTGGAGTTGCCGGGAGAACTGACGCTGTCAGTCGCTCACGGCATCAGCGATCAGGCGGCGGATGCGATTCACGCCGCCTACCCGCGAGCCGAGGTGCTGGTGCACGCCGACCCGCAGGAAGTGGTCAAGACCGAACGGGCGCAAACCCGGATTCAGTAAGACACCTGATAACCGCGACTGCTCAGGCAATTGCCCTGAGCCTGACGGTAGGCCTGCACCACTTCTGGCGCCGGTTGATAGGTCGCGGTACGCGGATCGAAACCGCTTTGCTGCACCGCGTATTGGTAGCACTGGTAACCGTCCTGCTGGACCTGTTCCGGCGACTGACCGTTAGCGGGATAAGCCTCGACGTCATAACCCTGGGATTGCGGCTGCGGCTGCGGCGGTTGTTGCACCGGCGGCTCGACCACTACGTAATCCTGGGTGGATTGCTCATACGCATAGTAGGAGCCGGCAGCGAGGAACAGCAGCGCACCGCCGATCCACACTTCACGCGCATAGTCCGGCAGATACTGGGTCCGAATCCCTCGAGGCGGTTGCACGACGATGTAGCGCGGGCCTTGCGGGCGATACCAGTAGCCGCCGGAGTAGAAGTAATCCTGACCGCGATACGGCACACGGTATTCGCGATCCGGGAAACGATCGATCACATGCCCCGGGCGGTACTGCGGGCCTGGGCCCCAGCCATTGCCATGCCCGTCCGGGCGGCCCGGCCAGCGATTGTCATTGGGCCGGTTGCCGGTTTGCCATTGCTGGTTGTGGTAACCATTCTGCGGACGCTCGTCGCGGTAGTAACCCTGGCGCGGTTCCTGGGTCTGACGCACGGCGTCGGGCCGTGGCTGGATCGGCAGATTGTTCGCCGGTGGCGGTGGCGCCTGATGAACCGGAGCAGGCGGGGTGGGCGCGCGGTTCTGGTTCTGCCATTGACCGTTATTATTGTGCTGCTGGCCGTTGTGCTCGAACTGGCGACTGTTGTCGCCTCGAATGATTTCGTTGTTCTGCGGCCGCGGCTGATTTTGCGGCGGCGGGTTGTTCTGCCCGTGGGGCTGATGTTCGCCGCCATGCCCCTGATTGCCCTGATGTTCACCACCGTGCCCGTTATTCTCGGGGCCACGGTTCTGTGGATCGTCGGCAAGCGCTTGCGCACTGACACTCACACACAGCAAACCAACACCGGCCAGACGCCAGATGCGCGACTTCATGCTTTTCCTCACTGCGGGTAATAAGGGGGCTTGTAACTAAGACCGGGAATACACACACCGGGTTCTGCGACAGGTTATCAGTCACGAAACTTATTTATTGAGGATGGCGGCGCTGCAAGGCACAAAAATCGCAGGCAAGAAAAAAGGGAGACCCGTCGGTCTCCCTTCTAGAGAACTTCGTCCTGGCTCGACGCTTTTGACGTCGGCTCACCTCACGCCGTCTTCTGGACAGTGTGCAGCTCGGGGGCCGGCACATCCCCGGTGGGGGTGGCGGCCGCGGCGGGCCTGATTGGGCGGGCCGCAGTGGACTGTGTTACCGAGCAGTGATTCTGGTGATAAGAATAGGCCGCGAGCCGCGACAGAGGATTGCGAAGATTGCTCAAATAAACATCACTTGCGCAATTTTTAACCCTGGATAGATAATCCTCCGCAATAGTTACAACCAAGGACAGATTCATGAGCAAACTCGACCGTTACGACCTGAGCATTTTGGCGGAATTGCAGCGCGACGCCCGCATCTCCAACCAGGAACTGGCCGAGCGCATCGGTCTGTCGCCCTCCCCTTGCTCACGCCGGGTCAAACAACTGGAGGACGACGGCTACATCTCCCGCCAGGTCGCCCTGCTCGATCGCAAGATGCTCGGCCTGAGCCTGACCGCCTACGTGCTGATCGGCATGGACCGGCACACGCCGGAGCGTTTCGAGAACTTCGAAGCGGCAATCCGCACGCTGCCGCAGGTGCTGGAATGCAGCCTGGTGACGGGCGTCGATGCCGACTATCAGTTGAAAGTAGTGGTGCCGGACATGGATCACTATCAGAAGCTGCTGCTGGGGCACCTGACCCGGATTGAGGGCGTGACCAGCGTGCGCTCAAGCTTTGTGCTGAATCAGGTGCTCAACAGCACTGAATTGCCACTGACGCACCTGCGCAGCTGAAACCGCCTTCGCGAGCAAGCCCGCTCCCACAATTGATCTTCGTCGAGCTCACAATTCGTGTACCACCGAATCACCTGTGGGAGCGGGCTTGCTCGCGAAGGGGCCGGTACAGGCACCCCATAACTGCGGCACACCGACGCAGGTCAATGCGGCTATTGCCACCCTCGGCGTATAATCGCCGAGCCCTTTCAGCCGCGCCTGCGCCGGAGATGCCCGATGGATCCTGCAGTATTCGAAGAGTGGATGATGACTGGCCTGGTCAGCATCCTGATCATTTTCATGGGTTTCATCGTCTGGGATCTGGCGAAGAAGTCCAAGGCCGGGCGTTTCGGCTCGTTCATTCTGTTCTTCGTACTGGGCCTGGGCGTGGCCGCGTTCATCATCAAGAGCGTGGTGATCGGCCTGATCGAATCCGGCGCGCTATAGACGCGCCGGCACTTCTTTCCATTGGCCCTGATCGAGCCCTTCGATTGTCCAGTCGCCAATCCTGACCCGCACCAACCGCAACGTCGGCAGCCCGACCGCTGCGGTCATCCGCCGAACCTGACGGTTACGCCCTTCGCGAATCACCAGCTCCAGCCAGGTTGTCGGAATCGTCGCGCGAAAGCGTACCGGCGGATTGCGTGGCCACAGCTCGGGCTCATCCAGTTGCCGCGCTTCGGCGGGCAAGGTCATGCCGTCATTCAGTTCGACACCGTCACGCAGACGCTGCAACTGCTCAGCCGTCGGCACGCCTTCGACCTGCACCCAATAGGTTTTCGCCAGCTTGTGCTTCGGATCGGCAATCCGCGCCTGCAACTGGCCGTCATTGGTCAGCAGCAGCAAACCTTCGCTGTCGCGGTCCAGCCGTCCGGCCGGGTAGATGCCCGGAACGTCGATGTAATCCTTGAGCGTCGCTCGCCCTTCGCCATCGCTGAATTGCGTCAGCACATCGAACGGTTTGTTGAACAGGATCAGCTTCGGCTCGGCCGGCGGCGCCTTGGCGACACGACGCGGGGCTGAAGGGGACGGCTTCGCGCCGGGGCGGCGGGAAGGTGGACGTTGGGGACGGGACATGGCGAAAAGAACATCTAACGGTCGGGGCTGACAATGCTAGTGCCCCGACCGCCAAATGACCACGACTAACCGTTAACGGAACGGCGGCTCGTCGAAGCTGCGCAGTTTGCGCGAGTGCAGCGAGTTGAGTTCGGTGCGCAGCAGATCCACCGCTTCAATGCCGATCTTCAAGTGCTGGCTGACCGCACGTTCGTAGAACGCGTTGGCCGAGCCCGGCAGCTTGATCTCACTGTGCAGCGGTTTGTCCGAGACACACAGCAACGTGCCGTATGGCACTCGCAGGCGATAACCCTGGGCGGCGATGGTGCCGCTTTCCATGTCCACGGCCACGGCGCGAGACAGGTTGATCAGCGGACGCTCCTGAGCCCAGCGCAGCTCCCAGTTGCGGTCGTCGTAGGTCAGCACGGTGCCGGTGCGCAGGCGTTTTTTCAGCTCCTCACCTTTTTCGCCGGTGATGTTGGCCGCAGCTTGTTGCAGCGCCAGCTGCACTTCGGCCAGTGCCGGAATCGGAATGTTCGGCGGCACAACGCGGTCGAGGATCCCGTCACGACGCATGTAGGCGTGAGCCAGTACATAGTCGCCGATGGTCTGCGACTGACGCAGGCCCCCGCAGTGGCCGATCATCAACCAGCAATGCGGACGCAGCACCGCCAGGTGGTCAGTGATGTTCTTGGCGTTGGACGGGCCGACGCCGATGTTGACCAGGGTCACGCCATGGCCATCGCTGGCGATCAGGTGATAGGCCGGCATCTGGTAACGGTGCCAGACCACGCCGGCGGCAATCGCCGAGGCTTCGCCGTGATCCATGCCCTTCTCGATGATCACGTTGCCCGGCAGGACCATGCGCACGAAACGCGGGTCTTTGCGCAGTTGTTCCAGGCCATGGACGATGAACTGGTCGACGTAGCGGTGGTAGTTGGTCAACAGGATCCACGGCTGCACATGGCGCCAGTCGCTGCCGGTGTAGTGCACCAGGCGGCGCAGGGAAAAATCGACCCGCGCGGCGTCGAACAGCGCCAGCGGCAGCGGATCGGTGTTTTCCCAGTCGTAGAGGCCGTCAGCGATGCCATCGGTGGCAGCAGACAGGTCGGTACTCGGAAACACCCGCGCCAGCACGGCAGCGGTGACGCCGGAGCCGGCCAGTTCATCGCCCTGCTCGACCACATACGGGTACGGAATGTTCTGCTGGCTGACGCCGACTTCCACGGTCACGGTGAAGTCGTGCATCAACGGCACCAGTTGTTCCAGCAGGTATTTGCGGAACGCCTTGGGGTGGGTGACGGTGACGCTGTAGGTGCCCGGCAGTTGCACCTTGGCGTAGGCGCGGGTGGTCTGCGGGACTTCGCCTTGGCACAGGTAGGTCAGACGCAGTTCGGGATAACGAAACAGAGCGCGCTGCGCAGCGTCAGGCTCGACGCGATCCTTGAGGTAACGCTTGAGCGCCGAGTTCAGCGCAGTGGTGGCCCGCTCGTGCAGCTCGGCCAGACGGTCCACGGCTTGTTCGGCGGTTTGAACGACAATAAACGCTTCGGTCACGATCAGCTTCCTGTGTTCTGACTTGCAGAGCTTCATCTTGCCTGCATCGCGGTCTCACGGGAACAGTGGCGTTGTGGCTGTACCTCAATCTTCAGAATAAAGAAGATCCCTGTGGGAGCGAGCCTGCTCGCGAAAGCGTAGTGTCAGCCACCAACCATTTGACTGATACACCGCTTTCGCGAGCAAGCCCGCTCCCACAAGGGGATTTGTGGAAGGTCAGAAACCTTGCGGCGTCGAGCGCGCGACGATGGCTTCGACATCCAGCCCCCGCGGCAATGCGCCATAGACCCGGCCGCCGCCGCTCAGGCGACTGGCAATAAATGCATCACTGACCGCCGAATTCCCCGCCTCCAGCAGCAGTTTGGCCTGCAGCCCCAACGCAATATCCTCGGTCAACTGCCGCGCGCGGTACTGAATATCGCTGGTGTCCTTGAACTGCGCCTGCAACTGCTGGATATGCGCGGCCAGACGCTTGTCGCCATGACCGTCACCCAATTCGCTGAACAACACATCGAGTACACCCGGCTCCCTCGAGAGTGCGCGCAACACGTCCAGGCACTGCACGTTGCCCGAGCCTTCCCATGTCGAATTGACCGGCGCCTCGCGATACAGGCGCGGCAGGATGCTCTCCTCGACATACCCGGCACCGCCCATGCATTCGGCAGCCTCGTTGATCATTGCCGGCGCACGCTTGCAGATCCAGTATTTGCCCACCGCCGTCACCAGTCGGGCGAATTGCGCTTCGTGACGATCATCCAGATGATCCAGCGCCTGGCCCATGCGCAGGCTCAGGGCCAGCGCGGCTTCGCTTTCCAGCGCCAGATCGGCCAGCACGTTCTGCATCAACGGTTGCTCGCTGAGCAGTTTGCCACCGACCTTGCGGTGCGCGCAGTGGTGGCTGGCCTGGGTCAGCGCCTGACGCATCAGCGAGCTGGAGCCGACCATGCAATCGAAACGGGTCATCGCCACCATCTCGATGATCGTCGGCACGCCACGCCCCTCTTCACCGATCATCCACGCCAGGGCGCCACGGAATTCCACTTCGCTGGAGGCGTTGGACTGGTTGCCGAGCTTGTTTTTCAGACGCTGGATGTAGAACTGATTGCGTGTGTCGTCCGGACGATGACGTGGCAGCAGGAAGCAGGTCAGGCCCTTGTCGGTCTGCGCCAGCGTCAGGAACGCATCGCACATCGGCGCCGAGCAGAACCACTTGTGCCCGACCAGTTCATAGGCCTGGCCCGGCCCACTGGCACCGACCGGATAAGCCCTGGTGGTGTTGGCCCGCACATCGGTGCCGCCCTGCTTCTCGGTCATCGCCATGCCGATGGTCACGCCGGCCTTGTGCGCCATGCCGACGTTGCGCGGGTCATATTCGGTGGCGAGGATTTTCGGCAGCCACTGTTCGGCCAGATCCGGCTGCAAGCGCATCGCCGGGACGCTGGCAAAGGTCATGGTCAACGGGCAACCGCTACCGGCTTCGGCCTGGCTGTGCAGATAGCTCATGGAGGCGCGGGCAACATGCGCGCCGTCCTGCGGCCGGGTCCATGGCGATGAGGTCAGGCCATGTTCGATCGCTGTGCGCATCAGCTCGTGATAGGCCGGATGAAACTCCACCAGATCGATACGATGACCGTAGCGATCATGGCTGACGAACACCGGTTTGTTCTGATTGGCGAGGAACCCGGCTTCCATCAGTGGCCCGCCGGCCAGCGCACCGTAGGCATCGATCCGCGACTCGGCCCAACCGGCGCCGAAACGCCGCGACCACTCCTGCAGCGGCAGGTCGATGCGGTACAGGTTGGCACCGTCCAGCGACGGTGGCTGGTTGGTGACTTCGTGTGTTTCGGCGAACTGATGCAGGTTCATGACGGGGCTCCTTTGGTCAGCCAAGGAATCCAGTTAAGCACCGCCCCGTGGCTGATCAAAGTGTCATATGCGCCGAACTGTCGGCGCTTTCACCCTATCAGGCGCTGAGCACTCGACGCTCCAGTGCGGTCTGCAGGTCTTCGAATTTCACCGGTTTGTTCAGGTAATCGATGCGCGTACCGGGCGCGCATTGCTCGCGATCCGTGCCCAGCGCCAGCATGAACACCGGCAGATTGGCGCAGCCGGGCAACGCATGAATCTGGCAGCACAACGACGCCCCTTCATGGCTGGGCAGCTGGCAATCGATCAGCACCGCGTCGAAGGTTTCCCGTTGCAGGCAATCGACTGCCGCCGCGCCGTTGTCAGCCGTGCGCACGCGGAAACCGAGCTTGAGCAGCATGCCGCGCATCACCAGTTGATTGACGCTGTTGTCATCCACCAGCAACACCGTGCAGTCCTGCGGCGCACGAATGCGGTCATGCAGCGGGCTCGGCGCCGCCTCGACCATCGGCAGTTCGAATTCGACATCCAGCTGAAAGCGGCTGCCGCGCCCGGGCTCGGAGCGATGGGTGAGCTTGCCGCCGAGCAGCTCGACCAGTTGCCGACAGATCGCCAGCCCCACGCCCAGCCCGCCGTATTCGCGAGTCATCGAGCCGTCGAGCTGGAAGAAACGCTGATACATCGTCGCCTCGCCCAGATCGGTGAAGCCGATGCCGGTGTCGATCACCGCAAACGACAGCGCCAAGCGGTTGTCCGCCGCCGGTTTGCCGGTCACCCGCAGGGCCAGGCCGCCAACCCGGGTGAACTTGATCGCATTGTCCAACAGGCACTCCAGGCACTGCGCCAGCTTGGCACTGTCGCCATGCAGGCGATCGGGCAAGGTCGGCAGCACCTCGACCTTGAAATCCAGCGACTTGCTCGCGGCGTTGCCGTCGAACTGCACACGCAAGGCCTCGACCACCGCACGCAGGCTGAAGCTGCCCGGTGTCGCCTTAAGCTTGCCGGCCTGCAGTTCGGTGAGGGTCAGGATGCCGTTGACCATGCGCATCATGTCCCGGGCGGAACCGGCGGCGGTTTGCTGATATTGCTCCAGCTCAGGTTCCAGCTCGACGGTCTGCATCAACTCCAGCGAACCGATCACGCCGTTCATCGGCGTGCGCAATTCATGAGTCAGGGTCGCGAGGAATTCGTCCTTGAGCTTGTTGCTGTGGGCCAGTTGCTGGTTGAGCACTTCGAGTTTCTGCCCGGCGTCGAACAGCGTTTGTGCCTGCTGCTCGCGCATCGCGTTGATGCGATCGGCCAGCGCCAGCGACAGCAATGCCACTTCAATCGCCGAGCCGATCTGGCTGGCGTACATGGTCAGGAACACGTTCGGCAGCAAGCCCAGCACCATCAGCGTGTTGACGATGCCGCCGAGCAAAAACGCCGACCAGGCAATGATGAAATAACGCGCCACGCGCAGGCCACGCCACCAGGCGAGGATCCCGGCAGCGAAGATCACCACGGTGAAGGTCAGCGCCAGTATTGTCGCCAGACGCAGCGACAACGCGTAGCTGGTCATCAGCGACAGGCCGACCACCAGCGCGCCGAACGCAATCAGCGCAATCAGCAAGCGGTCGAGCCAACGGCTGTGGGTTTTGGTCTGCAGGAAACTGCGGGCGAACTGGCTGCCGAACAGGCCGGCACAACCGATGAAAAACGGTGTGGCGGCGTTGGCCCACCACGGATTGTCCGGCCAGAAATACTCGACCGCCGCGCCGTTCACCGACAGTTGATAGAGGCCGAACGAGGCGATGTAGAAAATGTAATAGAGGTAGCTGGTGTCGCGCACGCTCAGGTAGATGAACAGGTTGTAGACCAGCATCCCCAGCAGCACGCCATAAATGATCCCCAGCACATACAGGCGCACCGGCTGGTCTTCGAGGTACGCGGTGCTCGACCACAACGTCACCGGCGCCTGGATCGAGCCTTCACTGGCCAGCCGCAGGTACAGGGTCTGCTGCTGGTCGGGGGTGAAGCTGAGGTCGAACAGGTAGTTGTTCTGACGGATCTCGCGACTGGCGAATGGCAAGGCGTCGCCGGTCTGCCGGATCAGGCGATAGTCACCGTTGGCGTCGGCCCTGTACAAATCAAGATGATCGAGCGGCGGGTACGCCAGCTCCAGCAGCCAGGTGCGCTGCGCGGCCGGGTTGTTCGGACGGTAATGCAGGTCGATCTTCAGCCAGAACGCCGAACGTGAGTAACCGGCATTGAGCGTGGCTTTATCGTGGGGTTTGAAATTGCCCGCCGCCGCTTGGGCGCGGACGTCGGCGATGCTCGCCTGACCGCTCGGGTCTTCGAACACCTGCAAGGAGCGACCCAGGGGAAGGCTCTGGGTATTTTCGTCGAACTCGACGGCGCTTGCGAAGAGGGGCAAGCAGAACAGCAACATCAGCAAATAGCGCATTGAAGCCCCAGCGTGGCTCGTCCGGTTGTGTCAGGAAGCCCCCCCATTCCCTTTGAGTAGACGTAAAACCGGTATTACCTGTTATTGGTTTGGATCCAGACTAGCATAGCCGTTGATGGCCATTGAGCACCATTAAAATATTTACGACAAAGGCTCTAGAACGGGCGTTTCAGAGCAAAGCAGCGGACTAGAGCTGTTGAGTCGGCCAGCTCACGACAACATCCGATATGTGAATACCTTTTGTGGCGACAAGCCTGATCGGGACTGAACCCCAAAATCAGGTTTGGTGGTAAGCTCGCGCACCATGAATATCTACAGCTCCCGCCCCGTTGTCCTCTGTCTCTCCGGCCACGACCCCAGTGGTGGCGCCGGCTTGCAGGCAGATATCGAAGCCCTGCTCGCGCAGGGTTGCCATGCGGCTCCGGCCGTCACCGCCCTGACCGTGCAAGACACCGTCAACGTCACTGACTTCCGCGTCCTCGACCGTGAGTGGGTACTGGCCCAGGCCAATGCCGTGCTCAACGACTCCGAAGTCGCTGCGGTCAAACTGGGCATGCTCGGTTCGCTGGAAATGGTCGACACCGTTGTCGAACTGCTTTCGGCGCACCCGCACCTGCCAGTGGTCTGCGACCCGGTGCTGCGTGCCGGCGGCGGCGGACGCCTGGGCAAGGACGAAGTCGGTTATGCAATGCGCGAGCGCCTGCTGCCGCTGTCGATCATTGCCACCCCTAACCTCCCTGAAGCGCGGATCCTCGCCGAACTGCCCGAAGGCACGGCGGACGAGTGCGCTGAAAAACTCCTGCCGTTCGTCAAAAACCTGCTGATCACTGGCGGTCATGGCGACGAAACTGAAATCCACAATCGCCTGTACAGCCGTGATGGCCTGCGTGAAACCTTCTATTGCCAGCGTTTGCCAGGCAGTTATCACGGTTCCGGTTGCACTCTGGCCAGCGCCCTCGCCGGTCGTCTGGCCCAGGGTGAAAAACTCGCCAGCGCCGTACGCACCGCGCTGGATTACACCTGGCGCACCCTGCGCGATGCCGAACAACTGGGCAAAGGCCAGTTCGTGCCGCGTCGCCTGCCGCTGGATTTTTGCTCGTAACGTCGTGAGGTCTGCCTGATGAAACTACGTGGCCTGTATGCCATCACCGACAGCACACTGCTGGCGGGCAAGTTTCTGTCGTACGTGGAGGCAGCGCTGGAAGGCGGTGTCACCCTGCTGCAATACCGCGACAAAAGCAGCGACGAGGCCCGCCGTCTGCGCGAGGCCGAAGCGCTGCGCGACCTGTGCGAGCGCTACAAGACGCAGTTGATCATCAACGATGACGCCGAACTGGCCGCGCGCCTGAACGTCGGCGTGCACCTGGGCCAGACCGACGGCCCGCTGTCACCGACCCGCGCCCTGCTCGGCTCCAAAGCCATCATCGGTTCGACCTGCCACGCGCAACTCGAACTGGCCGAGCAAGCCGCCAAGGAAGGCGCGAGCTATGTCGCCTTCGGCCGCTTCTTCAACTCCAGCACCAAGCCCGGCGCGCCAAGTTGCGGCCTCGATCTGCTCGACGAAGCCAAACGCACACTGCATCTGCCGATCTGCGCGATTGGCGGCATCACCCTCGACAACGCCGCACCGCTGGTGGCCCACGGGGTCGACCTGCTCGCCGTGGTGCATGGCCTGTTCGGTGCCGACAGCACCGCCGAAGTGACCCGCCGCGCTCGCGCGTTCAACCAACTGCTTTCTATTTAAGTCGCTTAGAAATCTGATTTGAGAGCCCGATCATGTCTCGTTCCGAAACCCTGTTTGCCAATGCCCAGAAACACATTCCCGGTGGCGTGAATTCGCCGGTTCGCGCGTTCAAGAGCGTGGGCGGCACACCGCTGTTCTTCAAGCACGCCGAAGGCGCCTACGTCACCGACGAAGATGACAAGCGCTATGTGGATTACGTAGGTTCGTGGGGTCCGATGATCCTCGGCCACAGCCATCCGGACGTGCTCGACGCGGTACGCAATCAATTGCAACACGGCTTGTCGTACGGCGCGCCGACCGCGATGGAAACCGAGATGGCCGATCTGGTCTGCTCGCTGGTGCCATCGATGGACATGGTGCGCATGGTCAGCTCCGGTACCGAAGCGACCATGAGCGCGATCCGTCTGGCCCGTGGTCACACCGGTCGTGACAGCATCATCAAGTTCGAAGGCTGCTACCACGGTCACTCCGACAGCCTGCTGGTCAAGGCCGGCTCCGGCGCACTGACTCAGGGCGTGCCAAGCTCCGCCGGTGTGCCGGCCGCATTCGCCAAACACACCCTGACTCTGCCGTTCAATGACATCGACGCGGTTGAAAAGATGCTCGCTGAAGTCGGCCAGGACGTGGCGTGCATCATCGTCGAGCCAGTGGCAGGCAACATGAACTGCGTACCGCCGGCACCGGGCTTCCTCGAAGGCCTGCGCGCGCTGTGCGACAAGCATGGTGTGGTGCTGATTTTCGACGAAGTGATGACCGGTTTCCGCGTCGCCCTCGGCGGTGCCCAGGCCTACTACGGCGTCAATCCTGACCTGACCACTTTCGGCAAGATCATCGGCGGCGGCATGCCGGTCGGCTGCTTCGGCGGCAAGCGTGAAATCATGGAGCGCATCGCGCCGCTGGGTCCGGTGTATCAGGCCGGCACCTTGTCGGGTAACCCGCTGGCGATGGCCGCCGGTTTGACCACGTTGCGTTTGATCAGTCGTCCAGGCTTCCACGCCGAGTTGACCGACTACACCACGCGCCTGCTCGACGGCCTGCAACAGCGCGCCGATGCCGCGGGCATCCCGTTCGTGACCACGCAGGCTGGTGGCATGTTCGGCCTGTACTTCAGCGGCGCCGACGATATCGTCACCTTTGAAGACGTGATGGCCAGCGACGCAGCACTGTTCGGTCGCTTCTTCCACCTGATGCTGGAAGGCGGGGTGTACCTGGCACCAAGCGCATTCGAAGCTGGTTTCACTTCGATCGCCCACGGCGAAGCCGAGCTGAAAATCACTCTGGACGCTGCCGAGCGCGCCTTCGCTGCATTGAAGTAATCGCCGCACCGCTGACGTTGGCCATTGCCAGCGTCAGCTTTCACCTACACCTGCGCCGTTTTTCCCACGCCTCTGCTAAAAATCCGCCAGAAAGTGGCCGATATATTCCCCGCGCAGCAGAAAAACGAGTAAAGACTTTGTAAGGTTGGCCCTGCTTATTTCATAATGCGCGCTTATTGGATCCCTCGATGGGTCCGCGTGCCCTTCAGAGGTAAGTCGATTCCCATGAACCGCACCGGCCGCACCCTTGCCTTGGGCTGCCTGTTGCTCCTTCAGCCCCTGCTCGCGCATGCACAAGCAGGCGGCAACTCGTTGTTGATCCCGGCGATGGGTCGTTGCACCCTCAACACTCAGCCGCAAGACGTCACGCAGGCACTGGCCGCCTGCCAGAAAGCGGCGGACGAAGGGGATGCGCAAGCGCAATACGAGTTGGGTGAGTTCTACTACGACGGAAAGAATGCGCCGCGTGACCTCAATCAAGCCCTGAGCTACTTCGAAAAAGCCTCGTTGCAAGGCCACGCTCAGGCGCAGTTCAAGCTCGGCACCATGTTCTTCCACGGTGAAGGCGTGCAGGCCAACAACATTCAGGCTTACATCGTGCTGAAGATGGCCGCGGTCAACGGCGCTGAAGATGCACTGGACACCGCCGACGAAGTCTCCGAAAAAATGTCCCGCGAAGACCTCGAAACCGCGACTCAGGTGCTCGGGCAAATTTTCCGTAAATACCTGATGGAACTGCAGAGCGCCGATGGGCGTACGCCGTTTTCGCCACTGCCTTAATTTCTGCGCCGACCTTTCTGGCCCCTCGCAAGCAGGGGATCTCCTGCACACTGAAGATCACCTGCAGGTGTGAGCCTGCTCGCGATGGCAGCGACCCGGGTTGGCGACTTACTTCTCAGGCATCGGCATCGGAAACGGCATCACATTGCCGACTGCGCCACGGGCTTCGCTGATTTTCGGGGTGCCCAGACGCTCCACCTCGTCGATGCGCACAATCGAATGCATCGGCACAAAACTGCGCACCACGCCTTCAAACTGCGCCTTGAGCTTCTCTTCGCTCGGATCGACCACCACTTGCGTGCGCTCGCCAAAGACGAACTCTTCCACTTCCAGGAAACCCCACAGATCACTTTGATAGATCTGCTTGGCGTACATTTCGAACACCTGGCCCTGGTTGAGGAAAATCACCTTATAGATTGGAGCTTCGCGTTTGGTCATGGCGGGGGGATAACATCGGGGATAAAAATGAGGGCGCAAACTATAGCATAGCCACTGGACGCACAGCGGTAGGAACCTGAGGGCTTGTTCCCTATAATGCGCGGTTCTTTGAATCACGTGACGACCCTACTCCATGGCCAAGAAGCTTTACATCGAAACCCACGGTTGCCAGATGAACGAGTACGACAGCTCGCGCATGGTCGATCTGCTGGGCGAACATCAGGCCCTGGAAGTCACCGCCCGCGCCGAAGACGCCGACGTGATTCTGCTCAACACCTGCTCGATCCGCGAACGCGCCCAGGATCGGGTGTACTCACAGCTCGGCCGCTGGCGCGAACTGAAACTGGCCAACCCGGACATGGTGATCGCCGTCGGCGGTTGCGTGGCCAGCCAGGAAGGCGCGGCGATCCGTGATCGCGCACCGTACGTCGACGTGGTCTTCGGCCCGCAGACCCTGCACCGCCTGCCGGAAATGATCGACGCCGCGCGCAGCAGCAAGCTGCCGCAAGTCGACGTCTCGTTCCCGGAAATCGAAAAATTCGACCACCTGCCCGAGCCGCGCATCGATGGCCCGAGCGCGTACGTGTCGGTGATGGAAGGCTGCAGCAAGTACTGCACGTTCTGCGTGGTGCCCTACACCCGAGGCGAAGAAGTCAGCCGGCCGTTCGACGACGTGATCGCCGAAATCATCCACCTCGCCGAAAACGGCGTGCGTGAAGTGACTTTGCTGGGGCAGAACGTCAACGGTTATCGCGGTACCACCCATGACGGTCGCCTGGCCGATCTGGCGGAGTTGATCCGCGTAGTGGCCGCCGTTGATGGCATCGACCGCATCCGCTACACCACCTCGCACCCGCTGGAGTTCTCCGACAGCCTGATTCAGGCCCATGCCGACGTGCCGGAGCTGGTGAAACACCTGCACTTGCCGGTGCAGTCGGGTTCGGACCGGATTCTGGCGGCAATGAAGCGCAACCACACGGCGCTGGAATACAAGTCCAAGCTGCGCAAACTGCGCGCCGCCGTGCCGGGCATCTGCATCAGCTCGGACTTCATCGTCGGCTTCCCCGGCGAAACCGAGAAAGACTTCGAACAGACGATGAAGCTGATTGCCGACGTCGGCTTCGACTTCTCCTACTCGTTCGTCTATAGCCAGCGCCCGGGCACCCCGGCGGCCGATCTGGCCGATGACACCCCGGAAGAACTGAAGAAGGAACGCCTGAACGCCTTGCAGCACCGCCTGAACCAGCAAGGGTTCGAGATCAGCCGACAAATGGTCGGTTCGATCCAGCGCATTCTGGTCACCGACTACTCGAAAAAAGACCCGGGCGAGCTGCAAGGGCGTACCGAGAATAATCGTATCGTCAACTTCCGCTGTGATAATCCGACCCTGATCGGCCAGTTCGCCGACGTGCACATCGACGCGGCACAACCGCACTCGTTGCGCGGCTCGCTGATCCAGCAACACTAATGTTCAACTGTGGGAGCGAGCCTGCTCGCGATGAACGATGACGTGGTTTGTCAGATGAACCGCATCACGCCCATCGCGAGCAGGCTCGCTCCCATAGGAACTGCATTTATTTAAGAGCTTTCGCACCCACGCCACTGGCGTTATCCTTGATTTCATCTTAATTGCCCCAGGGCGGCTAAATACGACCTTGAACGCACCCATAGAACCACATCGTTTTATCCTCGAGCCTTTTGAAGCTCGCCGCTTCGCCAATCTGTGCGGGCAATTCGACGAGCACCTGCGCTTGATCGAACAACGCCTGGCCATCGAGATCCGCAACCGCGGAAATCAGTTCGAACTGATCGGCGAACCCAAACACACCACGTCTGCGGAAAACCTGCTGCGCCGCCTGTACCGGGAAACCAAGGGTACCGAGCTGTCGCCAGACCTGGTGCACCTGTTCCTCCAGGAATCGGCCGTCGTCGAGCTGGACAATCACGCCCCCGCCGAAGCGTCCGTCGCCCTGCGCACCAAGAAAGGCATGATTCGCCCACGCGGCTTGAATCAACTGCGCTACGTGAAGGAAATCCTCGGCAACGACATCAACTTCGGCATCGGTCCGGCCGGTACCGGCAAGACTTATCTGGCCGTAGCGTGTGCCGTCGATGCACTGGAGCGCGAGCAGATCCGCCGCATCCTGCTGGTGCGCCCAGCGGTCGAAGCCGGGGAGAAACTCGGCTTCCTGCCCGGTGACCTGAGCCAGAAAATCGACCCGTACCTGCGCCCGCTCTACGACGCACTCTACGAGATGCTCGGCTTCGAATACGTGGCCAAGCTGATCGAGCGTCAAGTGATCGAAGTCGCGCCGCTGGCCTACATGCGTGGTCGAACGCTGAACAACAGCTTCATCATTCTCGACGAAAGCCAGAACACCACCGTCGAGCAAATGAAGATGTTCCTGACCCGGATCGGCTTCGGCTCCACCGCGGTCATCACCGGCGACATCACCCAGGTCGACCTGCCGCGCGGCACCAAGTCCGGCCTGCATCATGTGATCGAAGTGCTCAAGGACGTTCCGGGCATCAGCTTCACGCACTTCCAGCCCAAAGACGTCGTGCGCCACCCATTGGTGCAGCGGATCGTCGAAGCCTACGAGCGCTTCGAAAACCGCGCCGATGCCCCCAAGGACACCTCGCGCGATGCTTGAGCTGGACCTGCAAATCGCTACCGAAGCGAACGCCCCGAGCGAAGCCGAGTTCCACCAATGGTGCGAACTGGCCCTGCGCCAGCGCACCGCCGACTCGGAAATGACCATTCGCCTGGTTGACGAGGAAGAAGGTCGTGAGCTCAATCACACCTGGCGCCACAAGGATTACGCGACCAACGTCCTGTCGTTTCCTGCCGAAGTACCCGACGAGTTTCTCGACATCCCGCTGCTCGGCGATCTGGTGATCTGCGTGGCCGTGGTCGAGCGTGAAGCCGCCGAACAGGGCAAGGAACTTAAAGCGCACTGGGCACATCTGGTCATTCACGGCTGCTTGCATCTGCTCGGTTACGACCATATAGATGACGACGAAGCCGAAGAAATGGAAGCACTGGAACGCGAGTTGCTTGCCGAATTGGGTTATCCCGATCCGTACGCGGACGACGAAACCGAAACATCCCCTATCGTTACAACAAAGGATTCAGAGTAATCGCTATGAGCGAAGATCGATCGAGCAACGGGCAGAAGTCATGGCTGGGTAAACTGACCCAGGCTTTTGCCCACGAGCCGAAGAACCGTCAGGAGCTGCTTGAGCTGCTGCGTGATGCACATCAGAACAAACTGCTGGACAGCGAAGCGCTGGCCATCGTCGAAGGTGCCATCCAGGTGGCTGACCTGCAAGTGCGTGACATCATGGTCCCGCGCTCGCAGATGATCAGCATCAAGGCGACCCAGACCCCTCGTGAATTCCTGCCCGCCGTGCTCGACTCGGCCCACTCGCGCTACCCGGTCATTGGTGAAAGCCACGACGACGTGATGGGCGTGCTGCTGGCCAAGGATCTGCTGCCGCTGATCCTCAAGGAGAACGGTGACACCTTCAACATCAAGGACCTGCTGCGCCCGGCCACGTTCGTGCCGGAGTCCAAGCGTCTGAACGTGTTGCTGCGTGAGTTTCGCGCCAACCACAACCACATGGCCATCGTCATCGACGAATACGGCGGCGTGGCCGGTCTGGTGACGATCGAAGACGTGCTGGAACAGATCGTCGGCGACATCGAAGACGAGCACGACGTCGAAGAAGACAGCTACATCAAACCGCTGCCCAGCGGTGACTTCCTGATCAAGGCCCTGACGCCGATCGAGAACTTCAACGAGTTTTTCGACAGCGAATTCTCCGACGACGAATTCGACACCGTCGGCGGCCTGGTGATGAGCGCGTTCGGGCACTTGCCAAAACGCAACGAAATCACTGAAATCGGCGCCTATCGTTTCCGCATCCTGAACGCCGACAGCCGTCGGATTCATTTGCTGCGACTGACGCCAATCGCTCGGTAATCATTAAGGATAGAAATGCGCTGGACAACCCGCCCCGGCTGGCCCGGTAACCTGCTGGCCGTGGCGGCCGGTGCAATCACCACCTTCGCGCTGGCTCCGTTCAACATCTGGCCGCTGGCCCTGCTGGCGGTCGGTCTGTTCTACGCCGGCCTGCGCGAGCTGAAACCGCGCCAGGCGCTGGGCCGTGGCTGGTGCTTCGGTTTCGGCCTGTTCGGCGCCGGGACCAGCTGGATCTACTACAGCATCCACCACTTCGGCGGCGCATCCGTGCTGCTGGCCGGGTTCCTGATGCTGCTGTTCACCGCAGCGATCGCGTTTTTCTTCGCCCTACCCGCGTGGGTCTGGGCGCGCTGGTTGCGCCGCAACGAAGCACCGCTGGCCGACGCGCTGGCGTTTGCTGCGCTGTGGGTCGGCCAGGAAGCCTTTCGCGGCTGGTTCCTCACTGGCTTCCCGTGGCTCTATTCCGGCTACAGCCAGCTCGACGGCCCGCTCTCCGGGCTCGCCCCGGTCGGCGGCATGTGGCTGGTTTCGTTCGTGCTGGCGCTGACCGCAGCGCTGATCTACAACGCACCACGTCTGTTGAGCGGCGGACGCAAAGGCTTTATCGCCGCCGGTCTGCTGTTGCTGGTCGGGCCGTGGGTCGCTGGCATTGCCCTCAAGGGCCATGCCTGGACCAGCCCGTCCGGCGCGCCGCTGACGGTTGCCGCGATTCAGGGCAACGTCGCGCAGAGCATGAAATGGGACCCGGCCGAGCTCAACGCACAACTGGCGCTGTACCGCGACCTGAGTTTTCGCTCGAAGCGTGTGGACCTGCTGATCTGGCCGGAAACCGCTGTGCCGGTACTCAAAGAGTCTGCCGAAGGCTACCTGAGCATGATGGGCACCTTCGCCGCCGAGCGTAAATCGGCGCTGATCACCGGCGTGCCGATCCGCGAGATGGTCCGTCACGAAAAACGCTTCTTCAATGGCATCACCGTGGTCGGTGAAGGCGATGGCACCTACCTCAAGCAGAAACTGGTGCCTTTCGGTGAATACGTGCCGTTGCAGGAACTGCTGCGCGGCTTGATCGCGTTCTTTGACTTGCCGATGTCCGACTTCGCTCGCGGCCCGGCGGACCAGCCGTTGCTGCAAGCCAAGGGTTATCAGATTGCGCCGTTCATCTGCTACGAAGTGGTGTACCCGGAATTCGCCGCAGGCCTGTCGGCACGCAGTGATCTGCTGCTGACGATCAGCAACGACACCTGGTTCGGCACCTCGATCGGCCCGCTGCAACACCTGCAGATGGCGCAAATGCGCGCACTTGAAGCGGGCCGCTGGATGATCCGCGCCACCAACAACGGCGTAACCGGGCTGATCAACCCTTTCGGGCAGATCACCGAGCAGATTCCGCAGTTCGAGCAGGGCATCCTGTACGGCGAAGTGGTGCCGATGCACAACCTGACGCCGTACCTGCAATGGCGTTCGTGGCCACTGATCATCGTGTGTGTGTTGCTGTTTGGCTGGGCGCTGATGGCGAGCCGGATGTCAAAAACCCTTTAAAAACTTCGCGAGCAAGCCCTGCAGATCTACTGTGGGAGCGGGCTTGCTCGCGAAGGGGACATGAGCAGCACCCAATCAATCAGGTATCGCATCACCTCGGTAAAACAGCGAATACCCCACCTGCCCCACCGCCTCATTCAGCAATTGCCCGCTCTGCCAGATCGACTTGAACTCCGGCAGCCAGCCACCAAATGGCCGGGCGTTATCGGTGCCTAAAAAGCCGACAGGCGCTGGTACCACTTCAAATCCAGCCTGCTCGAAACACCAGACTGCGCGCGGCATGTGCCAGGCCTGCGTTACCACGACGACGCGTTTGATGCCCTGGGGCAGCAGGATATCGGCGCTGAGTCTGGCGTTCTCCCAGGTGGTGCGGCTTTCACCTTCCTGCCAGCGTGTTGTCACGCCGAAATCGTCGAGCAGCGAATCAGCCATCAGCTTGGCTTCGGTCGGCGGCGTGCCGTAATGCAAGCCGCCGCTGGTCAGGATCGGCAAACCGGACGCCTTGGCCAGCCGCGCGGCATAGCGCTGACGCTCCAGCCCCACTCCGGTCGGCTGATCCTCGCCCCAGGCCAGGTCTCCGCGCTCACGCCCTGAACCCAGCACCACGATGGCATCGGCCCGTTGCGCCAGCGCCGTCCATGCATCACGGGGCAGCGGCGGTTCACGCTCAAGTGCTTTGGCGCCCCACTGCACGACCACCGGCAGGCTCATCAGCCAGAAACCGCCCAGGCCAATGGCAAAACACACACCGGCCAGTCGCGGTCGGGAGCGGCGCAGCCACCAGGCGACCAGCAACAGCAGTAAAAGAATGCCGGGCGGCAACAGAAGTTGTTTGATGAAATAACGAAATGGCATCGGGGCATCTCCAGAGATGCCCGAAGCCTAAGAGTGTTAATAAAGCGTTACAACCGATAGGGTGGGATCCCGTTGAAAAAGATCCGTTTTTTGCCGTCTTGCGCTTACTTGGCCTGCAAAGAGCGAACCTTGACGGTGTCTTTGCCGGGCGCCTTGTCCTTGAGCCAGATGACCTTGGCCGAATGTGCTGCATCGAGCTGCTTCACTGCCTGCGACAGGTATCCATGCGTTTCACGTTCACTGCGATCCAGATAGGCCTTGACCAGTTTGAACTCGGCGGGGCTCAAGCCACGCAATTCCAGTTCCAGGGGGCGCTCATCGCGCAGCCGGCCAGCGGTTTTTGCCGCGTCGAGCGCCATGCCCAGACGATCCATCAACCGCTCGTACAACTCGGGTTTCGTCACGTTTTTTTGCCGTTGCTCCACCATCCCTCACCTCATTGAAGATAAGACTCACTCCCCAATTAGAGCTTAGCTTCGCTGCACAAACCGGCTGCACGCCGCGACCAACGGCCCTGGCCAGGTTTTTTGCCGGCCAAACAGCTGTAATCAGGGTTTCCCTAGGCCAAGCGCGGTCATGTATGCTACGGCGCTTCCTGTAATTCCACTTCCAGCTCGTCCGGACCATCTCCGGATCGCTCGTTGAAGAGGATTAGGCCACCCCTATCCAGTACAAAAGTAGCCATGCACGAACAATATCAGCCCCGTGAAATCGAAGCCGCCGCCCAGTCGTTCTGGGACGAGCAAAAGTCCTTTGAAGTCAGTGAACAGCCAGGCAAGGAGACCTACTACTGCCTGTCGATGTTCCCTTACCCCAGCGGCAAGCTACACATGGGGCACGTGCGCAACTACACCATCGGCGACGTGATCTCCCGCTACCAGCGCATGCAAGGCAAGAACGTCCTGCAACCCATGGGTTGGGACGCTTTCGGCATGCCGGCGGAAAACGCCGCGATGAAGAACAACGTGGCGCCTGCCAAGTGGACCTACGAAAACATCGCCTACATGAAGTCCCAGCTGCGCAGCCTGGGCCTGGCGGTGGACTGGTCCCGTGAAGTGACCACCTGCAAGCCCGATTACTATCGCTGGGAACAATGGCTGTTCACTCGCCTGTTCGAAAAAGGCGTGATCTACCGTAAAAACGGCACCGTGAACTGGGACCCTATCGACCAGACTGTTCTGGCCAACGAACAGGTGATCGACGGTCGCGGCTGGCGTTCCGGCGCGCTGATCGAAAAGCGCGAAATCCCGATGTACTACTTCAAGATCACCGCTTACGCGGATGAGCTGCTCGAGAGCCTCGACGAACTCACTGGCTGGCCTGAACAGGTCAAGACCATGCAGCGCAACTGGATCGGCAAATCCCGCGGCATGGAAGTGCAGTTCCCGTACAACGTCGAATCGATCGGCGAAGAAGGCACACTCAAAGTCTTCACCACCCGTCCGGACACCCTGATGGGCGCGACCTACGTCGCCGTGGCCGCCGAGCACCACCTGGCCGCTCTGGCCGCAAAGAACAACCCAGAGCTGCAAGCGTTCATCGCTGAATGCAAGGGCGGCAGCGTTGCCGAAGCCGACGTCGCCACGCAAGAGAAAAAAGGCCTGCCGACCGGCCTGTTCGTCGAGCACCCGCTGACCGGTGAGAAACTGCCGGTGTGGGTCGCCAACTACGTGCTGATGCATTACGGCGACGGCGCCGTGATGGCAGTTCCGGCGCACGACGAGCGCGATTTCGAATTCGCCCACAAGTACAACCTGCCGGTCAAATCAGTGGTGCGCACCAGCTCCGGTGACAGCAACCCGGCCCCGTGGCAAGACGCCTACGGCGAGCACGGCACGCTGATCAACTCCGGCGAGTTCGACGGCCTGGACTTCACCGGTGCGTTCGACGCCATGGAAGTCGCCCTGATCAAGAAAAACCTCGGTGCCTCGCGCACCCAGTTCCGCCTGCGCGACTGGGGCATCAGCCGTCAGCGCTACTGGGGCTGCCCGATCCCGATCATCCACTGCAACACTTGCGGTGACGTGCCGGTGCCGGAAGACCAGTTGCCGGTGGTGCTGCCGGAAGACGTGGTGCCGGACGGCGCCGGTTCGCCGCTGGCGCGCATGCCGGAATTCTACGAGTGCAGCTGCCCGAAATGCGGTCAGCCTGCCAAGCGTGAAACCGACACCATGGACACCTTCGTCGAGTCCTCGTGGTACTACGCCCGTTACGCCTCGCCGCACTTCGAAGGTGGCCTGGTGGAAAAATCCGCGGCTGACCACTGGCTGCCGGTGGATCAGTACATCGGTGGTATCGAACACGCCATTCTCCACCTGCTGTACGCGCGCTTCTTCCACAAGCTGATGCGCGACGAAGGCCTGGTGAGCTCCAACGAGCCGTTCAAGAACCTGCTGACCCAGGGCATGGTGATCGCCGAGACCTACTATCGTCGCGAGGCCAATGGTGCCTACACCTGGTTCAACCCGGCGGACGTGGAACTTGAGCGTGACAGCAAAGCCAAGGTCATCAGCGCCAAACTGAAATCCGACGGTTTGCCGGTGGAAATCGGTGGCACCGAGAAAATGGCCAAGTCGAAGAACAACGGTGTCGACCCACAGTCGATGATCGATCAGTTCGGCGCCGACACCTGCCGCCTGTTCATGATGTTCGCTTCGCCGCCTGACATGAGCGCCGAATGGTCTGACTCCGGCGTCGAAGGCTCGCACCGCTTCCTCAAGCGCGTCTGGCGTCTGGCTCAGGCCCACGTCACCCAGGGCCTGCCGGGCAAACTGGACATCGCCAGCCTCAACGACGAGCAGAAAGCCGTTCGCCGCGCGATCCACCTGGCCATCAAGCAGGCCAGCCACGACGTCGGCCAGAACCACAAATTCAATACCGCCATCGCTCAAGTGATGACGCTGATGAACGTGCTGGAGAAAGCCGCACAAGGCACCGAACAGGATCGTGCTCTGATTCACGAAGGCCTCGAAGCCGTGACCTTGCTACTGGCGCCAATCACGCCGCACATCAGCCACGAGCTGTGGAACCAGTTGGGCCACGCTGACGCGGTCATCGACGCCGGCTGGCCGGCAGTCGACGAAAGTGCCTTGGTGCAGGACAGTCTGACACTGGTTATCCAGGTCAACGGCAAGCTGCGTGGCCAGATCGAAATGCCGGCCAGCGCGACCCGCGAAGAAGTCGAAGCGGCGGCCCGCATCAACGAAAACGTGCTGCGTTTCGTCGACGGTCTGACCATTCGCAAAGTGATCGTCGTGCCGGGCAAACTGGTCAATATCGTCGCCAGCTAAATTGGATTGGGCGCCGGGTCTGCCCGGCGCTCTGTAAAACCTTTCGGGCCGCAGGGTCGGCCCACATGGTTTCAAGGGGAGCAACACAATGATCAAACGCAATCTGCTGGTGATGGGCCTCGCCGTTCTGCTGAGCGCCTGCGGTTTCCAGCTGCGTGGCACTGGCACCACCGAACTGGCGATCAAGGAACTCGACCTGAGCGCCCGCAACACCTATGGTCCGACTGTCACTCAACTGCGTCAGGTACTGGAGTCCAGCGGCGTCAAGGTCTACAACGGTGCGCCGTACAAGCTGTATCTGTCTGACGAGCAGGAAAACCAGCGCATTCTCAGCTACGCCGGCGCCGGTCGTACGGGTGAGTACCAAGTGACCACCGTGCTGAATTACGACATCGTTGGTGAACACAATCTGAACCTGCTGAGCGACAAGCTTGAAGTGCAGAAGGTGTTCATCCACGACGGCAACAACCTTGTAGGCTCCGACCAGGAAGCCAACGACGCCCGCAACGAAACCCGTCGCGAGCTGGTTCAGCGCATGATTCTGCGCCTGCAACAGCTGACTCCGGGCCAACTGCAGCAATTGCAGCAAGCGGCCAACGACCGTGCCCGGGCTGAAGCCGACGCGCTGAAGGCGGCACAGAAGGCTGAAGCGGAAACCCCGCGTCAGTCGCCGCTCGAACTGCCGCAGCAGTAAGACGCACGGGGCGCTCAGGCGCCCCGTTCGCCCTCTCTTATGAAGCTCGCTCCCGCTCAACTCGGCAAACACCTGCAAGGCGCGCTTGCGCCCGTCTATATCATCAGCGGCGATGACCCGCTGTTGTGCCAGGAAGCCGCCGACGCCATCCGCAGTGCCGCCCGCCAGCAAGGTTTCGACGAACGCCAGGTGTTCGCCGCCGACGCCAATTTCGATTGGGGTACGTTGCTGCAGGCCGGCGCCAGCATGTCGTTGTTCGCCGAAAAACGCCTGCTGGAACTGCGTTTGCCGTCAGGCAAGCCCGGTGACAAGGGTGCGGCGGCGCTGATCGAATACTGCTCGCGCCCCGCTGAAGACACGGTGCTGCTGATCAGCCTGCCCAAGCTCGACGGCAGTGCGCAGAAGACCAAGTGGGGCAAGGCGCTGGTCGAAGGTCAGCAGACCCAGTTCATCCAGATCTGGCCGGTGGATGCCAATCAGCTACCGAGCTGGATTCGTCAGCGTCTGTCGCAGGCCGGTTTATCGGCCAGTCAGGACGCGGTCGAACTGATTGCCGCACGCGTCGAGGGCAACCTGCTCGCCGCTGCGCAGGAAATCGAAAAGCTCAAGCTGATGGCCGAAGGTGGGCAGATCACCGTCGAAACCGTGCAGGCCGCGGTGGCTGACAGCGCCCGTTTCGACGTGTTCGGCCTGACTGACGCCGTGCTCAACGGCGAACCGGCCCATGCACTGCGCATGCTCGAAGGCCTGCGCGGTGAAGGCGTCGAACCTCCAGTGATTCTCTGGGCGCTGGCGCGGGAGTTGCGCCTGTTGGCCAATATCTCGCTGCAGTACAGCCAGGGCACGCCGCTGGACAAGTGCTTCAGCCAGGCGAAACCACCGGTCTGGGACAAGCGCAAACCGCTGATGAGCAAAGCCCTGCAACGCTACTCGGCGCCACGCTGGGCGCAGTTGTTGCTCGAAGCCCAGCGCATCGATGCGCAGATCAAGGGCCAGGCTGCCGGTTCGCCGTGGATGAGCCTGAGCCGATTGGCGTTGTTGATGGCCGGGCAGCGTCTGTCTTTGCCTGCTGAATAAAAGTAAAAGATCGCAGCGTGCCGCAGCGATCTTTTGATCTTTTTTCCTACACCTCGCCTCTACATCTGTCCTATAGACAGACGCCTGATATCGGCAGATTATTCGCCCCGCAACACCCACCCACCGAGAGATCCAGCATGAGCAAAAAGCCATCGAAACATGGCCCGAACAAGGCCAAATCCATCATCGCCCAACCCCTGTTCCGCAGCCGCCAGGAACGACCGACCAAGGGCAAGGGCAGCTACCGCCGCGAAGCCTTCCAGTCTGATAGCTGGGAGGCTTCTTGCTTTCTGGCTGCCTGAAAGTCGGGTCATTAGTTTGTCTGATCCCCCGCCTGATAAACGAAGGTCATGCTTTCATCCAGTGTTGTGGGAAAGGTGGTCTTGATGATCGGAATCGAAATACCCGTCAGCTCCTTGAATCGACGCTGATCGATCTGGACGTCCGCCAAGCCGGACTTGCCATCCCTGACATAGTAGAAAAACGCCTCGATCGGTAACGTCTTCGCCAGGCCCGGCGCCCAGGTCTTGAGCTTCACATCATTGGGGACTTCAAACGCTCTTGGTGATATTGCCCTGCCCCCGATCATCCCCTGATAAAAGTTCGGCCCTGCCAGGTTATTGGCCGCGTCCCTGACATCAAAACTGCATACACCACGGTAGTTGTGGCTCGTAGGGGCATATTTGAGATAGTTCGCCGCCCATTGCTCACCCGTACGAATATTCTGCGCAGCACAAGCTACCGTACCGGGGCTCCCCGCTATTTCACCGCATCCATTTGAAGTACGTAAGTCGGAACTTCCATCGATCGGGAAGAAACACAAAATCTCAATTTTTTCCTTTCCCGCCGGCAAGCTCAGAACCGGATAGAAAATCAGCCCCTTGTTATAGGTGAACGCCATACGCCGCATTTTGTAGTCGGAGCGAACATAGGAAAATGATGTTCCGCCCACCCTTATCGCGGTGGGGCTGGGGTCCCACACATCAAACCCGGCAGCCCGCGCCGTGCCTCGAAGCAAAATACCTGAGCAGAGGAATGCCGGCATGGAGTCCTTGCCACAGTTGACACGAGTATCGCGATAACGCCGGGTCAACTCAGCTGCCAGCTCAGGGCCGGTAGCGTTGGTAGCCATCGACTGCACCGAACTTGCCGCTGCGATATTGTTATCTACAGATGAATTCTGCACAGAGGTAGATTGCGACGAACAGCCAGCCAGCACGCTTATTAAAATGGGCAACAGTAGCTTTTTCATTTCAATAGTCTCGGTGGGTGTCAGGCCGAGGCAATCAGCCACAAGATGCGAGTTAACCTCCGATAATGATCCCTCGACAACTGTCAGATATGACAGTTGAACAGCGTGCAAGGAAAGGAATAAGGTGACCCGCATACGGGCCTGTCGCTGATCAAATTCCCGTACCGAATCCCGATTTTCAGGGCCGGCATGTTAAGGTCTGTACCTGAATAGTATTCCCTGGAACCGTGCATGCCCTTTCGTCTTTCCCGTCGTTGGCCCGTTCGCCAGCTGATCGCTGCCTCCAGCTTCATTCTGCTTGTCGCCTGTGCGGAAAAACCGACCGCCGCCGATGCGCAACCGTTACAGACCGTCCCCGCAGTCACGGCCCCAGCGATCATCCCGCCGGTAGTGCCGTCCGGCGACAATCTCGATATTCAACCGACCCAGACCTTTGCCGAATGGCAGGCAGGTTTCCGCAAGGATGCCCTCGCCGCCGGTATTCGCGCGGATGTATTCGACCGCGCCTTTGCCAATGTCAGCTTCGATGCCAGCGTGATCCGCGCCGACCGCAGCCAGCCGGAATTCTCCCGCCCGGTGTGGGAATACCTCGACGGCGCGTTGTCGCCGCTGCGGGTGCGCAAGGGTCAGGCGCTGATCAGTCAGTACGCCGACATCCTGCAAAGCATCGAGCAGCGTTATGGTGTGGATCGTCAGGCGCTGGTGTCGGTGTGGGGCATGGAAAGCAATTTCGGCCAGTTCCAGGGCACCAAGTCGGTGATCAACTCACTGGCGACCCTGGCCTATGAAGGCCGCCGCCCGGCCTTCGCTCATGCGCAACTGATCGCTGCCCTGCAAATCCTGCAACAGGGTGATATCACTCCGGAGAAGATGTTGGGCTCGTGGGCCGGTGCGATGGGCCAGACCCAGTTCATTCCGACCACCTACAACACCCATGCCGTGGATTTCGACGGTGACGGTCGCCGCGACATCTGGGGCAGCCCGGCGGATGCGCTGGCCTCTACCGCGCACTACCTGCAAAGCTCCGGCTGGCAGCGCGGTCAGCCGTGGGGCTTCGAAGTGCAACTGCCGAGCGGCTTCAATTACACCCTGGCCGACGGCGCAATTCGCAAGAGCGTTGCCGAATGGCGTCAACTGGGGGTGATCCTGCCCAATGGCGGTCAGGCCCCGGTCGGTTCGGAACAGCTGTCTGCGGCTTTGCTGCTGCCGGCCGGTTACCGTGGCCCGGCATTCCTGATCCTCGACAACTTCCGGGCGATCCTCAAGTACAACAACTCCTCGTCCTATGCACTGGCGGTGAGCCTGTTGTCCGAGCGCTTCAACGGTGGTGGGCTGATCAATGGCAGCTGGCCAAAAGATGATCTGCCATTGAGCCGCTCCGAGCGTATCGAATTGCAGACCCTGCTAAGTGCGCGTAATTACGATGCAGGCACGGCGGACGGGATCATCGGCGCCAACACGCGTAAAGCGATTCGCAGCGCACAGCAGTCGTTTGGCTGGCCAGCGGACGGGTATCCGACGCATAAGCTGCTTGAGAGCCTGCGCACTCAATAGTTGGCAGGTTGTATGGCTGATGGTGCCTTCGCGAGCAAGCCCGCTCCCACATTGGTTCTGTGTACGACACAAATCAAATGTGGGGGCGGGCTTGCTCCCGAAGACTGACACACAGGCAACAAAACTCTAGAGTTTGATCACTACATCCTGCTCCAGCATCAACTCCTGCTTCCCCGCATCCAGCCTGACCAAGGCGCCCATCGGCAGCGTCAGGTTCGGATCACAATGCCCGCTGCGCCACCCCGACAGCACCGGAATCCGCAATGGCTCGAAGGTCTGTTTGAGCAAGCGGTTCAACGCCTCGACCTCCACCCCGGCCACATCACCGACCAGCACCCCGCGCAACCTGGCCAGCTTGCCGGCCAAGCGCATCTGGGTGAGCAAGCGGTCGATGCGATACAGCGGCTCGTTGACGTCCTCGATCAGCAGAATCACGCCTTCCACGTCGATTTCATAAGGCGTCCCCAGTGTCGAGGCAATCATCGCCAGATTGCCACCCAGCAGCCGCCCATGGGCAATGCCGGGCTCGACGGTAGTCAACGGATAAGCCACCGGGTGGCTCAGCACACTCCCCGCCTTCAATTGACCACGCAGCATGGCGAAGAATGAGGTGACGGTCGGCGGCTCCTTGTCGCCCAGCAGATCAGCATTGAGCAGCGGACCATGGAAAGTCACAAAACCTGCGTAGCGACTGATAGCCAGATGCAGGGCGGTGATGTCGCTGTAGCCGACAAACGGCTTGGCATGACGACTCAGGAGGTCGAAGTCGATCCGGTCCAACAGACGCGGCGTACCGTAGCCGCCGCGCAGGCAGATGATCGCATCAACCTCGGGGTCGGCGAACGCGGCATGCAGATCATTGAGGCGTACGTCGTCGCTGCCGGCCAGGTAGCCGTCGTTCTCGTAGACACCGGGAAACACCTTCAATGCGTAACCACGGGCGCGCATCCACTGCACAGCCTTGTCGGTGTCCAGTGCACCGGGGCCGGCGGGCGCGATCACGCCGATCCGCCCTTCTGACGGCAGCGCCGGCACCGGCTTGTGTGCAAAAAGGGTGTGAGTCGGTCGAACGGTCATCCATGGGTCTCCCTGTGTGAAGTCTTGCAGACACAGTAGTCAGGAACAGCGATAAACAAAAGAGATTCGGTGCTCGGCAGGCGCAAACAAAAATACCCGCCAGGGCGGGTATTTTCGGAGGCTATCAGTGCTGAATCAGGAACCGAGCAGCTCGGCCTTGACCAGTTTCGCCTGCTCGTCGGCGTGATACGAGGAACGTACCAGCGGGCCGGAAGCGACGTTCTTGAAGCCCATCTTGTAACCTTCCTCGGCGAACCAGGCGAAGGTGTCCGGGTGCACGAAACGCTGCACCGGCAAGTGGCTGCGCGACGGTTGCAGGTACTGGCCGAGAGTCAGCATGTCGATATCGTGTTCGCGCATGCGCTTCATGACTTCGATGACTTCTTCGTCGGTCTCGCCCAGGCCCAGCATCAGGCCGGATTTGGTCGGGATGTGCGGCATCATCTGCTTGAAGCGCTGCAGCAGGGTCAGCGACCACTGGTAGTCCGAACCCGGACGCGCAGCCTTGTACAGGCGCGGGACGGTTTCCAGGTTGTGGTTGAACACATCCGGCGGCTCGGCTGCGGTGATTTCCAGAGCGATGTCCATGCGGCCACGGTAGTCCGGGACCAGAGTCTCGAGTTGCACGTTCGGCGACAGTTTGCGGATTTCGCGGATGCAGTCGGCAAAGTGCTGGGCACCACCGTCACGCAGGTCATCGCGGTCAACCGAGGTGATCACCACGTACTTGAGCTTCAGGTCAGCGATGGCGATCGCCAGGCTTTCCGGCTCGTTGACGTCCAGTGGTTTCGGACGACCGTGGCCGACGTCGCAGAACGGGCAACGACGGGTGCAGATGTCACCCATGATCATGAAGGTCGCGGTGCCGCCGGAGAAGCACTCGCCGAGGTTCGGGCAGGACGCTTCTTCGCAGACACTGTGCAGCTTGTGTTTGCGCAGCAGGCTCTTGATCCGGTCGACTTCCGGCGAAACCGGGATGCGTACGCGAATCCAGTCAGGCTTCTTCGGCAGTTCGGTGGTCGGAATGATCTTTACCGGGATGCGTGCAACCTTCTCGGCGCCGCGCAGCTTTACGCCGGCTTCAACCTTGGGACGCGGGGCCGGGCGCTCGGTCACGTCGAGCGTCGGGATCATGGTTTGCACTGCATCAGTAGTCATATCAGTCGATTCCGCCCGTCAGGGTCGTCTGCTCAGCATAGTCGAGGTGTTTGACGAGCTGCGCGCGCAGCCGGGCACTTACCTCGGCAAATTCAATCGATCCTGCGTGATCGCTCAGCTGGGTCATCGCCAGCCCGGCATAGCCGCAGGGATTAATCCGTCGAAACGGTTCCAGGTTCATATCCACGTTCAGGGCCAGGCCATGAAAGGAACAACCGTGGCGAATCCGCAAACCCAGAGAAGCGATTTTCGCTCCGTCGACGTAGACGCCGGGAGCATCTGGCTTGGCGGCGGCGGTCACGCCGTAGCTGGCCAGCAGTTCGATCAGGCACTGTTCCATGCGCGTGACCAGGTCTCGTACGCCGAAACCCAGCTTGCGTACGTCCAGCAACAGGTAGGCCACCAGTTGGCCGGGGCCATGATAGGTCACTTGCCCGCCGCGATCGACCTGTACCACCGGGATATCCCCCGGCAGCAGCAGGTGTTCGGCCTTGCCGGCCTGGCCCTGGGTGAACACCGGAGGGTGCTCGACCAGCCAGATTTCGTCGGCGGCATTGCTGCCGCGTTCGTTGGTGAAGCGTTGCATGGCATGCCAGACCGGCTCGTAAGCCATCTGGCCAAGTTCGCGAAAGCCCAGCGTGCCCGGCATCACAACACCATGTGTACGAAACCGGTCGCCCGCAGTTCGCTGTTGATGTTGTACAGCTGATCCTGGTCGGTTGCGACGATGTGCAACTGGATGGTGGTGTACTTGCCGTTGGTGCTCTGGCGCTCGTCAACACGCTCATCGTTGATGGTCGCGAATTTCTTCACGATCTCGATGATCTTGTCCTTGTGGCCCACACCCGTGTCGCTGATTACCTTAACCGGATAATCAACCTGGGGAAATTCGATCTTTGGCGCCTTTACTTCGGTATCGGTCATGGCGTAACGGCCTCGTAAGCGTAAGCCGTGGTAACGCACATGGCCCCGATCCGGATGGGAACGGGGCCATGCAGGTCAACACTCAATCAGTTGAACAAGCCGTAGAAGAATAGACGGATGCTATCCCACATGCGACGGAAGATACCACCCTCCTCGACAGCGTCCAGAGCGATCAGGTCGGCGCTGTGCACCACCTTGTCGTCCAGTTTCACTTCGACTTTACCGATCACGTCGCCCTTGGCGATTGGCGCGGTCAGTTGCGGGTTCATGGTCATGCTGGCAGCGAGCTTTTTCAGCTGGCCTTTTGGCAGAGTCATGGTCAGGTCTTCAGCCAGGCCGGCCTTGACTTGACTGGTGGTGCCTTTCCACACCGGGGCCTGAGCCAGTTCGGTGCCCTTCTGGTAGAAGGTCTGGGTTTCGAAGAAACGGAAGCCGTAGGTCAGCAGTTTCTGGGTTTCAGCGGCGCGAGCCACTTCGCTGTTGGTGCCGAACACCACCGCGATCAGACGCTGGCCGTCACGTACAGCCGAGGACACCATGCAGTAGCCGGCTTCGTCGGTGTGACCGGTTTTCAGACCGTCGACGGTCTTGTCGCGCCACAGCAGCAGGTTGCGGTTAGGCTGCTTGATGCCGTTCCAGAAGAACTCTTTCTGCGAGTAGATCGCATAGTGAGCCGGGTCTTCGTGAATGATCGCACGGGCCAGGATCGCCATGTCGTGAGCCGACGAGTAGTGCTCAGGGTTCGGCAGGCCGGTCGGGTTCATGAAGTGGGAATTGGTCATGCCCAGATCGGTAACGGTCTTGTTCATCAGGTCGGCGAAAGCGTCTTCGCTGCCGGCGATGTGCTCGGACAGTGCGACGCTGGCGTCGTTGCCGGACTGAATGATGATGCCGTGCAGCAGGTCGCTGACGGTCACTTGCGAGCCGACCTTGATGAACATCCGCGAACCGCCGGTACGCCAGGCGTTTTCGCTGACGGTCACCGGGTCGTTCTCACCGATCTGGCCGCGACGGATTTCCAGCGTAGCGATGTACGCGGTCATCAGTTTGGTCAGACTGGCTGGCGGCAGACGCTGATCACCATTGTTCTCGACCAGCACGTTGCCGCTGCTGGCGTCCATGAGCACGTAGGCTTTTGCAGCCAGTTGAGGTGGCGACGGCATCATCTCGGCCGCGAAGGCGGCTGGCGAGAGGAGCAGCGGGACTAGCAGACACAGGCGTTTGGCAAAGGTGGTGATGTTCATCCGTCTCTCGAAATCGCTAATGGAAACTTGCCCGAGGGCAAAACTATTCAGACAGCCTTCTAACGGGCCATCGCGTGTTCAGTTGCTCACTCCAGTCACCCTTGCCGGGCTTTTGTTCTTCGACGAGCCAACAACCTGGTCCACCCCCCAAAACCGCAAGTGAACCGTCAATCAAGTACTACGTTTATTACTCAGTGACCACGCTCGGCGAGCCGAGGTTGGCCAGGCGCACGCTGTTCTGCACCTGGGCGATTTCACCCGGCGAACCGATCGGCCCCAGGCGTACCCGGTGCAGGGTCTGCTGATTGCGCACGATCGAGCTGATGAACACCGGAGCGCTCACCATCCCGCTTAGCTTCGACCTCAGGAGTTCTGCAGCGTCCGGGTTGGCGAACGCGCCCACCTGCAGATACTGGCCAGACGCTGGTGCAGAAGCGTTTTTTTTTGCACTGATCGGTACGGGAACCGTGTCCGAGGCGTGCTGCTGCGGTGGCGGAGTCCATTGCTCGACAGTGCCGGCCGAAGCCGTGATCACCGGGGCGCTATTCTGCGCGACTTGCGGCTCGTTGAGCATCAAGGGCGCCGGACGGCCCTTCGCGGCCCACCATTGTTGCGGATCAATGCCTTCGACCTTGACCCGCGCCGTGCCGATTTCGGCATAACCGAGCTTCTTGGCAGCGGCGTAGGACAAGTCGATGATCCGGTCCGAGTAGAACGGCCCGCGATCGTTGACCCGCAGGATCACGCTCTTGTTGTTGTCCAGGTTGGTCACCCGAACGTAACTTGGCAGTGGCAAAGTCTTGTGAGCGGCACTCATGCCGTACAGGTCATACACCTCGCCGTTGGCGGTGTTCTGACCATGAAACTTGGTGCCGTACCAGGACGCCGTGCCCGAAGCGACGTAGGTCTTGGATTCCTGCAACGGGAAATAGGTCTTGCCCAGCACGGTGTACGGGTTGGCCTTGTACGGGCCGGTGTGCAGGGTCGGCGTGGCATCCGGGATCCGCGAAACATCCACATCCCACCACGGCGCGCCATCTTTATGCGCACGGTTGATGTCCAGACCCGGCTGCGCACGCACCGCGGTGGAGGACGTTTTCTGACTTGGCGCGCGACTGGTCGAACAACTGGCGACCAGCACCGCCAACGCAGCGAAAGCCACCAGCTTCAGGGGTTTATTGATAGGCAATGCCCGCATTACTTGACGCCCCGTGCTTTTACCAGCTCTTCAGACAGTTGATATACGGCCATGGCGTACATCACGCTGCGGTTATAACGCGTGATCGCGTAGAAATTCTTCAGGCCCATCCAGTATTCAGGGCCGTTGTCGCCTTCGAGGCGAAATGCAGTAACCGGCATATCATCGCGCAGCGCATCATGACTTGACCAGCCCAGCGCCCGCAACTCTCCCACCGTCTTTGTCGGCTCGATCCCGGTGGTCAGCCCCTCGTCGACCTGATCGCCACGGGCATCGGCCCGACTGACCACCGGCTCGCCAGCAACCCAGCCGTGACGCTTGAAATAGCTGGCAACGCTGCCGATCGCATCATCCGGATTGGTCCAGATGTTGATGTGGCCATCACCGTCGAAGTCCACCGCATAGGCGCGAAAACTGCTCGGCATGAACTGCGGCAAGCCCATTGCCCCGGCGTACGAGCCCTTGAGGGTCAACGGATCGACCTGTTCTTCGCGGGCCAGCAGCAGGAACTCACGCAATTCCTTGCGGAAAAATTCGGCACGGGGAGGATAGTCGAAACCGAGCGTGGACAAGGCATCGATCACCCGATAATTACCGGTATTACGTCCGAAAAAGGTCTCGACGCCGATGATCGACACGATGACTTGTGCCGGTACGCCGTATTCTTGCTCGGCACGGGCCAGTACCGCCTCGTGCTGACGCCAGAAGTCCACACCCCGGGCAATGCGCGCGTCGGTAAGGAACATCGGGCGATATTCTTTCCACTGCTTGACCCGCTCGGCCGGTTTGGAGATAGCGTCAAGAATCGCCTGCTTGCGCTGGGCCTCGCGAAACACCGCCATCAGTTGCTCGCCGGCAAAACCGTAGTCGCGGGTCATTTCACCGACGAATTCGGCCACCTGCGGCGAGCCTTCGTAATCGCCGGCCAGCGCTTCCTGCGCGCTGCCAAGGATGCCGACCAGACCGACCCACGGCGCGTAACGAGTCGCCCAGCTGCGCATGACTTGCATTGAACTCTTCACCTTATTCAAACCTGTGCGATCCACTTGCGATGGGTATGGATCGACATCAAAACCCCAAACGCTGACAGCAGTGTCACCAGCGAAGTTCCTCCGTAGCTAATGAAGGGCAACGGCACCCCCACCACCGGCAACAGGCCACTGACCATACCGATGTTGACGAAAACATAAACAAAAAACGTCATGGTCAACGCACCGGCGAGCAATTTGCCGAACAGCGTCTGCGCCTGGGCAGTAATCACCAGGCCGCGACCGATCAACAGCAAATAGATCAGCAACAGTGCACAGATGCCCACCAGGCCGAACTCTTCGCCCAGTACGGCGATGATGAAGTCGGTGTGGCTTTCCGGCAAAAAGTCCAGGTGCGACTGGGTGCCCAGCAGCCAGCCCTTGCCAAATACACCACCGGAACCGATGGCGGCTTTCGACTGAATGATGTTCCAGCCCGTGCCCAACGGATCGCTTTCCGGGTCGAGGAAGGTCAGGATCCGCTGCTTCTGGTAGTCGTGCATGATGAAGAACCACATGGCGATCGCCACGGGTACGGCGGCCGCCAGCACGCTGAGGATCCAGCGCCAGCGCAGCCCGCCCATGAACAGCACGAACGCGCCGCCGGCCAGAATCAGCAGCGACGTACCGAGGTCGGGCTGACGCACGATGAGAATGAACGGCACGCCGATCAGCAGCAGGCTGATGCCCACGTGCTTGAGCTGCGGCGGCAGCGTGCGCTTGGACAGGTACCAGGCGATCGTCGCCGGCATCAGGATCTTCATGAATTCCGAGGGCTGGAAGCGGATCACCCCGGGGATGTTGATCCAGCGCGTGGCGCCCATGGCGTTGTGGCCCATGATGTCCACCACCATCAGCAACACCACGCCGACCACGTAACCGAGCGGCACCCAACGGGCCATGAACCGCGGCTCGAACTGGGCGATGACGATCATCGACACCAGGCCGATGCCGAACGAAGTGGCCTGTTTGCCCAGCAGGTCCCAGCTCTTGCCGCTGGCCGAATACAGCACGAACAGACTGCCTGCGGCGAGGATCAGCAGCAGGATCAACAAAGGACCATCGATATGCAGACGTTGCAGCAGCGTCGCACGGCGACGCATCACATCCTCGCTGGAGAGCATGCGATCAAAATTATTCATCACGGGCCGTAGCCTCCGCACTGATAGGACCGGCGTATTCGGCCTTCAACCGACCATCCTGGTCCAGAAGCCAGGCATCCATGACCTGACGCACCACCGGCGCGGCGACACCCGACCCGGACTCACCGTTCTCGACCATCACCGAGACGACGATTTTCGGGTTGTCGGCCGGGGCAAATCCAACGAACAAGGCGTGGTCGCGGTGGCGCTCCTGAACCTTGGAACGGTCGTATTTCTCGCCTTGCTTGATCGCCACCACCTGGGCCGTACCCGACTTGCCGGCGATCCGGTATTGCGCACCGACCGCCGCCTTGCGCGCGGTCCCCCGGGCGCCGTGCATCACCTGCTGCATGCCGTGGTTGACCTTGGTCCAGTCCGACGGATCGCGCAGGACGATGTCCGGTATCGGGTTCTCGTCCACCGGTTTTGCACCTTCGATGGTCTTGGCCAGGTGCGGGCGGTTCCAGATGCCTTTGTTGGCCACCAGCGCCGTGGCTTGCGCCAATTGCAACGGCGTGGACTGCATGTAGCCCTGGCCGATCCCCAGAATCAGGGTTTCGCCCGGGAACCACGCCTGCTTGCGAGTCGCGCGCTTCCACTCGCGCGACGGCATCAGGCCGGGAGATTCTTCGAACATGTCCAGCGAGACCTTCTGGCCGATGCCGAACTTGTTCATGTAGGCCGACAGCCGATCAATGCCCAGCTTGTGCGCCAGGTCATAGAAGTAGGTGTCGTTGGAACGCATGATCGCCGTGTCGAGGTCGACGAAGCCGTCACCGGTGCGGTTCCAGTTGCGGTATTTGTGATCGTAGTTGGGCAGCATGTAGTAACCGGGGTCGAACACCCGGCTCGACGCTGTCACCACGCCCGAATCGAGACCGGCAATCGCCACCGCCGGTTTGATTGTCGAACCTGGCGGATACAGGCCACGCAGCACCCGGTTGAACAGCGGCCGATCGATGGAGTCGCGCAGCTCGGCGTACGCCTTGAAGCTGATGCCGGTGACGAACAGGTTGGGGTCGAAGCTCGGCTGGCTGACCATCGCCAGCACTTCGCCAGTCTTCGGATCGAGCGCCACCACCGCACCGCGCCGCCCGCCCAAAGCGGCTTCAGCCGCTTCCTGCAATTTGATGTCCAGACTAAGGACGATGTCCTTGCCGGGAATCGGATCGGTACGCTTGAGCACGCGCAATACGCGGCCTCGAGCGTTGGTCTCGACTTCCTCGTAACCCACCTGCCCGTGCAGTTCCGGCTCGTAAAAACGCTCGATGCCGGTCTTGCCGATGTGATGGGTGCCGCTGTAGTTGACCGGGTCGAGGGTCTTGAGCTCTTTCTCGTTGATCCGCCCCATGTAACCCACCGAATGCGCAAAATGCGCGCCCTGCGGGTAGTGGCGGACCAATTGCGCGACCACTTCCACCCCGGGCAGGCGGAACTGATTCACCGCGATCCGGGCGATCTGCTCTTCGGTCAGCTCGAACAGGATCGGCACCGGCTCGAACGGCCGGCGCCCCTGACGCATGCGTTTCTCGAAGATCACCCGATCCTCGGGCGTCAGTTGCAGCACTTCGACGATCGCGTCGAGCACTTGTTGCCAGTCGCCGGAGCGCTCGCGGGTCATGCTCAGGCTGAAGCTGGGGCGGTTGTCCGCCACCACCACGCCGTTGCGGTCGAAGATCAGCCCGCGGGTCGGCGGAATCGGCTGCACATGGACGCGGTTGTTTTCCGAGAGCGTCGAGTGGTACTCGTACTGGATCACCTGCAAGTAGTACAGCCGCGCAATCAGTACGCAGATCAACAGCATGACCGCAATGGCCCCGAACACGACGCGGCTACGCACCAGGCGGGCGTCCTTTTCGTGGTCCTTGATGCGGATCGGCTGAGACATGAGGGCAGGACTACTTGTGGTAAGGGTGACCGGACAGCACGGTCCAGGCACGGTACAACTGTTCGCCGATCAGGATCCGCACCAGCGGGTGCGGCAAGGTCAGCGGCGACAGCGACCAGCGCTGATCGGCGCGGGCACAGACCTCCGGCGCCAGCCCTTCGGGGCCACCGACCATGAAGTTGACCGTGCGCGAATCCAGCCGCCAACGGTCAAGCTCGACCGCCAGTTGCTCGGTGCTCCAGGGCTTGCCGTGGACTTCCAGCGTGACGATCCGCTCGTTCGGCCCGACCTTGGCCAGCATGGCTTCGCCTTCCTGGCGGATGAAACGGGCCACGTCGGCGTTCTTGCCACGGGTATTGAGCGGAATTTCCACCAGTTCCAGCGCCAGCTCGGACGGAAGACGCTTGGCATATTCATGCCAGCCTTCTTCCACCCACTTGGGCATGCGTGAACCGACGGCGATCAGTCGCAGTCGCACAGCAATCCCTTACAGCTGGTCTTTGTTGAGCTTGGTGAAATGCTCGTGGGTGTTTTCCGGGCTGTGGTGCTTGGCGTCTGCCGCACGGCTTTGCTCGGCACCGGCCCACAGGCGCTCCAGGTCGTAGAACTGACGTGCCGAGGCGGTCATCATGTGTACGATCACCAGGTCCAGGTCCAGCAGTACCCAGTCGCTGTCGCCCTTGCCTTCTTCGCCCAGTGGCTTGGCGCCCTGCTTTTTGACTTCTTCGCGGACCTTGTCCAGCATCGCGTTGATCTGGCGATTGGAAGTACCGGTGGCGATGATCATGTAGTCAGTGATGCTCTGCTTGTCGCGAACATCGATGATCTGGATGTCTTGTGCCTTGACGTCTTCCAGGGCCGCCACGGCAACCTTGACCAGTTCGTCGCCCTTGAGCGGCTCGTTGGTGTTGGCGACTTCCGGCAGCGGAGCGCTCTTGAACGTGCCTTTGCGCTTAACTTTGCTTACGTCTTTGTCAGTCATATAAAACTCGTTTTGCTCGTATATTCGGCGGCTTGGCGATACGTGGATTCGTATCAGTGAAGCACGCCTTGTTCAGTTCGACGCACGATACAGACCGTGCGCATCGATGTAGGCCAGGACCGCGTCGGGCACCAGGAAACGTACCGACTTACCGCTGGCCAGCAGTTGACGGATCTGGGTGGCGGAAACCGCGAGCGGTGTCTGCCAGACGAATGCAATCTGTCCGCTCGGCCCTTTCAGAGCCAGCGGGTCGCTCACCGAACGCGCTGCCAGCAGGTTGCGCAAGGCATCCGGCGGTTCGCTGTCGGCGTCCGGGCGCTGTAGCACCAGGATGTGGCAATGCTGGAGCAACTCTTCCCAGCGGTGCCAAGTGGGCAGGCCGCAAAATGCGTCCCAGCCCAAAAGCAGAAAAACCTGGGTTTCTGCGGCCATTTCGGCGCGCATCAACTCCAGGGTATCGATGGTGTAGGACGGTTTGTCCCGCTGCAGTTCGCGGGCGTCCACCACCAGCGGCGGCACTCCGGCCACCGCGCACTCGACCATCGCCAGCCGGTCCTGCGCCGACACCTGCGGCGTATCGCGATGCGGCGGCCGCGCGCTGGGCATCATGCGCAGCTCGTCGAGCAGCAGCGCTTCGGCCACTTCCAGCGCACCGCGCAAATGGCCGATGTGCACCGGATCGAACGTGCCGCCCAATACGCCGATGCGCCGGGGCTGGAGCTCGCTGCCAGGCAGCGACGCTGTCAGGTCGAGGTCGGTCAAGTCAGACCGTCGCCTGGCCGCGCAACTGGCCATCACCGACCACGATGTACTTCTCGCAGGTCAGTCCTTCGAGGCCCACCGGGCCACGGGCGTGCAGCTTATCAGTAGAAATGCCAATCTCGGCACCCAATCCGTATTCGAACCCATCGGCGAAGCAGGTCGGGGTGTTGATCATCACCGACGCCGAGTCGACTTCCGCCACGAAACGACGGGTGTCCGCGAGGTTTTCGCTGACGATCGAGTCGGTGTGATGCGAGCCGTAATGGTTGATGTGTTCGATGGCCTGGTCCAGCCCGTCGACCACGCGAATCGACAGAATCGGCGCCAGATACTCGGTGCTCCAGTCATCTTCGCTGGCCGCCACGGCATCAATGATCGCCCGGGTGCGCTCGCAGCCACGCAGCTCGACGCCTTTTTCGCGGAACTGGGCAGCCATCGAAGGCAGGAAATCCTTCGCAACACTTTGATCGACGAGCAAGGTCTCCATCGCGCCACAGATGCCATAACGGTAGGTCTTGGCATTGAAGGCGATGCGCTGGGCTTTCGCCAGGTCAGCGTGGGCACTGACATAAACGTGGCAAATGCCGTCCAGGTGCTTGATCACCGGCACGCGGGCATCGCGGCTGATGCGCTCGATCAGGCCACGACCACCGCGCGGCACGATCACATCCACGTACTCGGGCATGGTGATCATCGCGCCAACGGCGGCACGGTCGGTGGTTTCGACCACTTGCACCACGGCTGCCGGCAACTCGGCCTCGGCCAGACCGCGCTGAATGCACGCGGCAATCGCCCGGTTGGAATGAATCGCCTCGGAGCCACCGCGCAGGATGGTCGCGTTGCCCGACTTCAGGCACAGGCTGGCGGCATCGATGGTCACATTGGGACGGGATTCGTAGATGATCCCGATCACACCCAATGGCACACGCATCTTGCCGACCTGAATGCCAGACGGACGAAAGCTCATGTCACGGATCGCACCGACCGGATCCGGCAGTGCAGCAACCTGGCGCAAACCGACGATCATGCCGTCGATGCGCGCCGGGGTCAGTTCCAGACGTTCCAGCAGGGCCGGCTCCAGGCCGTTGGCGCGGCCGGCGGCCAAGTCCTGTTCATTGGCGGCGGCCAACTCGGCGCGCGCGGCGTCCAGGGCATTGGCTGCAGCCTGCAGGGCGCGGTTTTTCTGCGCGGTGCTGGCACGGCCGATGACCCGGGAAGCTTCACGGGCGGCGCGACCCAATCGGGTCATGTAGTCAAGAACGGACTCAGTCATGGTCTGCTGGGGTCTTGGCAAAGAGGAAAGCGGCAGATTATAGCTGTCGCGTCCCGGGACTAACAGCGGTGACAGGCGGATGGTCGAAATGGACTGCAATTTGCCGACGTTCAGCCGTAATTAAGCCTCGGATTGTTATCATCACGACCTCTTTCGCCTGGATAAACACCGTTTGCCATGTCCAACCTGACCGTTCGCGCGACCGCCGAGCGCCTGCCACTGGGCCTTCCGGACGCTTTTTTCGACCGTGATGCGCAAGTGCTGGCTCGCGACCTGCTTGGTAAAGTCATCCGCCATCGGGTCGGCGACCTGTGGCTCAGCGCCCGGATCATTGAGACCGAAGCCTATTACTGCGCGGAAAAAGGCAGCCATGCGTCCCTCGGTTACACGGAAAAGCGTAAGGCTTTGTTTCTGGATGGCGGACACATCTATATGTATTACGCCCGTGGCGGCGATTCGCTGAACTTCAGCGCTCAAGGGCCGGGCAACGCCGTGTTGATCAAATCGGCTTATCCGTGGGTCGATGAGCTCAGCGGGCCGGCGAGTCTGGCGCAGATGCTGCTGAACAACCCCGATGCTCAGGGCCGCCCTCGCCCTTCGCAAAAGCTCTGCGCCGGCCAGACCTTGCTGTGCAAGGCGCTGGGATTGAAGGTGCCGGTGTGGGACGCCAAGCGTTTCGACCATGATCTGCTGCTGGTGGAAGACACCGGCCCGGCACCTGCGCAGATTATTCAAACCACCCGCCTGGGCATCCCTCATGGGCGTGATGAACACCTGATGTACCGGTTTGTCGACGCCACCTACGCGCAATGGTGCACACGGAACCCGCTGCGCCGGGGTCAGGTCGAAGGTCGCGATTATTTCCTGCTGCCGGGGTTAGAGGCAGGTCTGAAGTAAAAGGAATTCACTGTAGGAGTGAGCCTGCTCGCGATAGCGGTGTATCAGTCAACGAAGAACTCGACTGACCAGGCGCCATCGCGAGCAGGCTCACTCCTACAAGGATCAATTGAAGATTTGATGGAGTGGTTTTATGGGCCCATGGCTCGATAGCGTGACCGGTTGGCTGGCCGCCAATCCGCAGTGGCTGGCCGCTGCGGTGTTTATCGTCGCCTGCGTGGAGTGCCTGGCGATTGCCGGGCTGATCGTGCCGGGCACGGTGTTGCTGTTTGCCGTCGCCGTACTGGCTGGCAGCGGCGCGCTGTCGTTGAGCGAAACCCTGCTGCTGGGCTTTCTCGGCGGGATTCTGGGCGATGTGATTTCGTACTTCCTCGGCCGGCATTTCCACCAGAACATCCGCCGTTTGCCAGGGCTGCGTCACCATCCGGAATGGATGGCCGGCGCCGAAACCTACTTCCAGCGCTACGGTATCGCCAGCCTGCTGGTCGGGCGCTTCATCGGCCCGTTGCGGCCAATGCTGCCGATGGTCGCCGGGATGTGCGACATGCCCTTCCCGCGCTTTGCCGCGGTCAGCCTGCTGGCCGCCGCTGGCTGGAGCGTCGCCTACCTGCTGCCGGGTTGGGCCACCGGCGCGGCGATCCGCCTGCCGCTGCCGGAAGGTTTCTGGCCGCAGGCCGGCATCGTCGCCGCCAGCATCGCGGTGATGGTCGGCCTGAGCGTCAACAGCAGCTTGCGCCAGCATCGCCGGGCGACGATCTGGATCAGCAGCATGAGCCTGTTGATTCTGCTCGGACTGTTCGTGGGCTATCCGTACCTGAGCGCCCTCGATCAGGGCGTGATGACATTGGTGCAGGAACACCGTCAGCCGCTGCTGGATGAAATCGCGGTGACGTTCACCCTGATCGGTGAATTCCGCAACATGCTGATGTTCAGCGCCCTGCTAACCGGCCTGTTATTGCTGTGCCGGCAATGGCGCCAGGCACTCTTTGCCGGCGGCACTTTGCTGTGCACGGCGTTGCTCAATACCGTCACCAAACAGTTTTTCGCCCGGGTACGCCCGGAAGTGCTGACCGATCCGTTGACCAGTTACAGCATGCCCAGCGGCCATGCCTCGGGTTCGTTCGCGCTGTTTCTGGTGCTCGCGGTTCTCGCCGGCCGCGGCCAGCCACCGCGCATGCGCCTGACCTGGCTGCTGCTCGGCTGTATTCCGGCGCTGTCGATTGCCTTGTCGCGGGTGTATCTGGGCGCGCACTGGCCGACGGACATCCTGGCCGGTGCAATGCTCGCAGCATGCGTGTGTGCGGCAGGCTTGTGGCTGAGTCAGCGCCAGACGCCGCTCAAGCCAATGCCGTTCAAGGTCTGGTGGCTGATTCTGCCGGCGTTGCTGGTGCTGTTCAGCCTGTTCGTCTTCCGGCATCTGCCGCAAACGATGCTGCGTTACGCCTACTGACACTCAGGCAAACAGCTCGCCCTGCAACTCATCAAGCAGCGCCTGGATCGCATCCAGCCGCTGCTGCGGATCGTCGAGTTGCAGCAGGTCGATCTTGTCCTCCTCGGCGAACGGCAGCAGGTACGCCAGCTGATTGGCCAGCGACTGCTGACCCAACGCCTCGCTGCCCATGTTCAACGCCTCGACCATCGGGTGCTCGGCCAAAGCCTTGAGCAGCGCCACCAGATCGGCGTCTTCATCCTGCAACGGCTGCTCCGGTTCATCGTCCAGCCACTCGACATCGGCGAGAATCAACTGATCGCGCTGCACTTCGGTGCGCAACACATTGAAACGGCGCCCGCCCTGTACGCGAATCCCCAGCAGGCCATTGTCCTGCTGCTGGAAATCGGTGATCCGCGCTTCGCAGCCGACCAGGGCAAAACCCTCTGGCGCAACGCCCACCTCGTGGCCCTCAAGGATGCACACCACGCCGAAACCGCCGCCTTGTTTCATGCAGCGGCCGATCATGTCCAGATAGCGCGCCTCGAAGATCTGCAAGTCGAGATTGCAGCCGGGAAACAGCACCGTGTTCAGCGGGAAAAGCGGCAGACTCATAGACATTTCCTTAGACCACCATCGACACCGCCAACGGCAGGAACACCGCCGTGGCCACGCCCATCAAACTCATCGCCAGCGCCGCGAAGGCGCCGCACTCATCACTTTCCTGCAGTGCCACCGAGGTGCCGACTGCGTGCGCGGTCATGCCCAGCGCCATGCCGCGCGCCTCGGGGCTGTGCACACCGAGGCGGGTCAGCAGCGCCGGCCCGAAGATCGCGCCGATCACCCCGGTGATCAGCACGAACACCGCCGCCAGCGCCGCGACACCACCGATCTGCTCGGCCACCAGCATGGCAATCGGCGAGGTCACCGACTTCGGCGCCATGGTCATCAGAATCATGTGCTCGGCACCGAACCACCAGCCCAGCAACACGCCCATGCCGGTGGCGACTACGCCACCTATCACCAGCGTAGTAAAAATCGGCCAGAACAATTGGCGGATACGCTTGAGGTTGAGATACAGCGGCACCGCCAGCGCCACGGTCGCCGGGCCCAGCAGAATGCTGAGGATCTCGGTGCTCTTGCGGTACTCGGCGTAGGTCAGGCCGCAGCCGACCAGCACGCCGATCACCAACAGCATGGAGACCAGCACCGGTTGCAGAAAGATCCAGCGGGTTTTCTCGAACGCCGCCAGCACCAGTTGATAGGCCCCCAGCGTGATGCCGATACCGAACAACGGATGATGGATCACCGAGGCCCACGCGCCTTGCCAGTCAAAGAGCATCAGGTGTCCTCCGAGTGCGGCGCGTGACGCTTGACCATGCGCTGCATCAGCACCCCGGCGAAGGCCATCGACAGGATCAACGACAGCACCAGCGCGCCGACAATCGCCCAGAAATCGGCGGCAATGTCGCTCGCATACACCATCACACCCACTGCCGGTGGCACCAACAGCAATGGCAGATAGCGCAACAGGCTGCCGGCCGCCAGGTTCAGTGGCTCGCCGACTTCACCGCGAATGATCAGAAACACCAGCAACAGCAGCAGGCCGATGATTGGCCCCGGCAGCACCGGCAACAGCAAATGGTTGAGCGCCGTGCCGAGCAGTTGGAACAGCACCAGCATGGTCAGGCCACGTAACAACATCAGACATCTCCCCCCGCAAGTCGCCGGCATTATAAGCACGCCTGCGCTATGGATCGGCATTCGCCAAAAGCATGGCAGGTTGACCGGAGCAAATCGCCATGTTGATCTACAGTGGTTCGCAGGGCGGTCAAATCCCCCACCTGAAAAACTATAAAACCGATGAACCCAAGGAGAGTCTCAATGCCCTATGTTCCAGTTGCAGAGCTCAAAGATTATGTCGGCAAGGAACTCGGACGTTCCGAATGGCTCACCATCGATCAGGAGCGTATCAACCTGTTCGCCGAAGCCACCGGGGATTATCAGTTCATCCATGTTGACCCGGTCAAAGCCGCGCAAACGCCATTTGGCAGCACCATTGCCCACGGTTTCCTGTCGTTGTCGCTGATCCCCAAACTGATGGAAGACATCCTCGTGCTGCCGCAAGGCCTGAAGATGGTGGTCAACTATGGCCTGGACAGCGTGCGCTTCATCCAGCCGGTGAAGGTCAATTCAAAAGTTCGCCTGAAGGTCGATCTGGCCGAAGTGAGCGAGAAGAAACCCGGACAATGGCTGCTCAAGGCCACTGCCACGCTGGAGATAGAGGGCTCGGACAAACCGGCCTATATCGCCGAGCCGTTGTCGCTCTGCTTCGTTTAAGCCTCTGGATGCGAAACAGCGCACGCTGTTTCGCATCAGCGCTGTTTTTACCGGCTGTATAAGGTCACATAGCTGCGGCATACTCGGTCGCCTAATTGCCCGGATCCCGCTATGCGCCCACTCGCTTCCCTTGCACCCCTTGCCCTGACCCTGATGCTCACCGCGTGCGGCGACGGCGAATCGCTGCTGCCTCCGGATGCGCGTCTGCCGGACGGCGGACGCTATCGCGGCGAACTGGTCAACGGCTTGCTGCAAGGCCAGGGTCGCGTCGACTACCCCAACGGCAGTTGGTACGCCGGGCAATTCGACAAGGGCCAATGGCATGGCCAGGGTGAGTGGCACGGCAGCAATGGCGAGGTCTATCGCGGCCAGTTCCAGCAGGGCCTGTTCGATGGCCAGGGCAGCCTGACCACCAACGCCAGCAGTTACACCGGCGGCTTCAAACAGGGGCGGCGCGACGGCGAAGGCACCCTCAAGGAAAACGCCATGACCTACCGTGGCGAGTTCAAGGCCGACCAGTATTCCGGGCTGGGCCGTCTGGAGATGGACGACGGCAGTTCCTATCAGGGCCAGTTCACCCACGGCAAACCCAACGGCGAGGGCCAGCGCGGCGACGCCAGCGGCAATTCGTTCAGCGGCCATTTCGTCAACGGCCAGCTTGAAGGCAATGGCACCTTCAACAGTGCCGACGGCGACATCTATGTCGGCGGTTTCAAGAACAGCCAGTTGCACGGCAAGGGCCGCTATGAAAACGCCGATGGCGACGTCTGGCTCGGCCAGTTCAAGGAAGGCGCGCTGACCGGCAAGGGCGAATTGATCGGCGCCGACGGCAGCCATTACATCGGCTACTTCAACGACTGGCGCTTCAGCGGTCAAGGCCGTTTGAACCTGTCTGACGGCAGTTTCTACATTGGCGAGTTCGACAGCGACAGCTACGCCGGGCACGGCACCCTGGTGCTGACCGATGGCACCGTGCTCAGCGGCACCTGGATCAACGGCCAACGGGTACGCGACGCCGACGGCAAACTGTTGCCCGACACCCTCGAACTCGGTCTGCTGGCCCAGGGCCGCCTGCTTGATAATGCGCTGGCCGCCGTGCCCGCCTCGACGCCGGCGGTGGAGCTGTACACCCTGACCCTCGGCGGCGACGGCAAGCAAAGCGTGTTCCTGCGCGAGTCCGATTACGTCGCCAACATGCTCACCACGCGCTTCGGCGCCTATGGCCAGATTCGTCTGGTCAACCATCGCGACCACCTTGTCGACCGACCGATGGCCACCCGCGAAAACCTGCGCCGTGCTGCCCAGACCCTGGCCGAGCGCAGCGGCCCGGAAGACCTGATCTTCATCTACCTGACCAGCCACGGCACCGCCGAACACGAGCTGGTGCTCGACCAGCCGCGCATGGAACTGGCCGACCTGCCCGCCGACGAACTCGCTGCAGTGCTCGCGCCGCTGAAGAATCGCGACAAGGTGATCGTGATTTCATCGTGCTACTCCGGCGGTTTCATCCCCGCGCTGAAAGATGAGCGCACACTGATCATGACCGCCTCGCGTGCCGATCGCGTGTCGTTCGGCTGCTCGGAAGAAGCCAACTTCACTTACTTCGGCGACGCCCTGTTCGCCCAGGCGCTGAACCAGACCGACGACCTCGAACAAGCCTTCAAACTGGCCAAGGCCACGGTTGCCGAGCGTGAACTGGCAGACAACTTCGAAGCCTCGGAGCCGCAGATCTGGGCACCGAAAACCGTGCTGGCACACTGGCAACTGCTGCGCAAACAGCAGGCAAGAAAAGCTTTGCAAAGTGCTGCATTGAACGACGGAGCGACAAACAGCAACTAAGCTGAACAGTATCAAGGGAGAGACACTATGTACTTGACGCCTCAGCACGTATTGCTTGCCGGAGCCACCGGTTTGACCGGTGAACACCTGCTCGACCGCTTGCTCAACGAGCCAACGATCACCCGCGTGCTCGCCCCTTCCCGCCGGCCACTGGCTGAGCATCCGCACCTGGAAAACCCGGTTGGCGACCCACAGGCGTTTCTGCCGCAACTCAGTGGTCGCGTCGATATCGCCTACTGCTGCCTCGGCACCACCATCAAGCAGGCAGGCTCGGAAGCGGCGTTTCGCGCGGTCGATCTGGACATGGTGGTGGCGTTCGCCAAACGCGCCCGGGAGATGGGTGCACGGCACCTGATCGTGATCAGTGCGCTGGGCGCCGATCCGAAATCATCGGTGTTCTACAACCGTGTCAAAGGCGAAATGGAAGAGGCGTTGCGCGCCCAGGACTGGCCGCAACTGACCATCTGCCGGCCGTCGCTGCTCCTGGGCGACCGAACCGAACCGCGCCTGGGCGAACAACTGGCCGCGCCGTTTTCCAAGCTGATTCCCGGCAAGTACCGCGGCATCGAAGCCTGCCAACTGGCCCGGGCGATGTGGCGGCTTGCGCTGGAAGAACAGGATGGAGTGCGGGTGGTCGAGTCGGATGAGCTGCGCAAGCTCGGCAAGTAAGCTATAGCGCCTGGAAGAAAGCTTTCGCGAGCAGGCTCGCTCCCACATTTGCACCGCGTACCGCTGTGGGAGCAAACCTGCTCGCGAATGGAGAGCAAAGCACTCCCCTACAATCCGCCAGTCGCCTGAAACCCCACGCCAATCACCGTGAGCAAGGACAACGGCAGCAACAGCGTATCGAGCAACGCACTGGCCGGCAGGTCCACTCCCGGATAGCCCGGCGCCTCAGCCCCGAACCGGTCCATCGCACAGCACCCGCCATTCATCGCGTACAAATCCAGCCGCGTCCCGGAGTACACCACCGGCGCGCCGGGTTTGGCTGCATCCAGCGTTCGCGCCGTGGCGCAGCCAGTCAGTTGCAACGCCAGCACAATCGTCAGCAGCTTATTCATCGCTGCTCAGATGATGCTCGCCCCAACGCGGCAGCATGTCCTGAGGAATGCCCAGCAGATTGAGGATCCGTGCCACGACAAAATCGATCAGGTCATCGATGGTCTGTGGCTGGTGATAGAAACCCGGCGAGGCCGGCAGGATGGTCACGCCCATGTTCGACAGCTTGAGCATGTGCTCCAGATGAATGCTCGAATACGGCGCCTCGCGTGGTACCAGAATCAGCTGGCGGCGTTCCTTGAGTGTTACGTCCGCCGCGCGCTCGATCAGGTTGTTGCAGGCACCGGTGGCAATTGCCGACAAGGTGCCAGTGGAGCACGGCACCACGACCATCGCCGCTGGCGCGCCGGAGCCCGAGGCCACCGGCGACATCCAGTCTTCCTTGCCGTATACGCGGATCTGCCCGGCAGCCGCTCCGGTGTACTCGGTAAGGAAGGCCTGCATCATCTGCGGTTTGGGCGGCAGCGAGACGTCGGTCTCGGTGGCCATCACCAATTGCGCAGCCTTGGAGATCAGGAAGTGCACTTCGCGATCTTCGCGCACCAGGCAATCGAGCAGGCGCAAACCGTACTGCGCGCCAGACGCGCCGGTCATGGCCAGCGTGATGCGTTCCGGGCCACCGCCCCGGGAATGCGTGTTCATTGCAGCGCCTCGGCGAGTTTGCCGTGCAGGCCGCCGAAGCCGCCGTTGCTCATGATCACCACGTGGGTGCCGGGCTGGGCCTGGCTCTTCACGCGCTCGATGATGCCTTCGAGCGAATCGCTGACGATCGACGGCACCGTGCACAGCGCGGCAGTGCCGGCCAGATCCCAGCCGAGGTTGGCCGGGGCGTACCAGATCACCTGATCGGCATCATTCACACTTTCCGGCAAACCGTCGCGGTGCGCGCCGAGCTTCATCGAATTGGAGCGTGGTTCGATGATCGCGATCAGCGGCGCGTCGCCGATGCGTTTGCGCAGACCATCCAGCGTGGTGGCAATGGCCGTCGGGTGGTGGGCGAAGTCGTCATAGATGGTGATGCCGCGCACTTCGGCGACTTTCTCCATCCGGCGCTTGACGTTCTTGAATGCGCTCAATCCGGCGATGCCCATCGATGGCACCACACCGACATGCCGCGCGGCCGCCAGAGCAGCCAGGGCGTTGGCGACGTTGTGCTGACCGGTCAGCTCCCATTCGACGGTACCTTGGGACACGCCTTCGAACATCACTTCGAACGCCGAACCGTCATCCTTGAGCAACTTGACCTGCCACTGACCACCGGCACCGGTGGTTTGCACCGGGGTCCAGCAGCCCATTTCGATCACGCGCTGCAAGGCAGGCTCGGTCGTCGGGTGAATCACCAGGCCTTCGCTCGGGATGGTCCGCACCAAATGGTGGAACTGCCGCTCGATCGCCGGCAAATCGGGGAAGATATCAGCGTGATCGAACTCAAGGTTGTTGAGGATCGAGGTGCGCGGGCGGTAGTGGACGAACTTCGAACGTTTGTCGAAGAACGCGCTGTCGTATTCGTCCGCCTCGATCACGAAGAACGGCGTGCCGCCCAGACGCGCGGACACCGAGAAGTTCTGCGGCACACCGCCGATCAGGAACCCCGGGCTCATGCCGGCGTGCTCCAGCACCCAGGCGAGCATGCTGCTGGTGGTGGTCTTGCCGTGCGTACCGGCGACCGCCAGCACCCAGCGACCTTGCAGCACGTGATCAGCCAGCCACTGCGGGCCGGAGACGTACGGCAGGCCTTTGTTCAGCACATATTCCACCGCCGGGTTGCCGCGGGACATGGCGTTGCCGATCACCACCAGATCCGGTGCCGGATCGAGCTGAGCCGGGTCGTAGCCTTGGGTCAATTGAATGCCCTGGGCCTCAAGCTGCGTGCTCATCGGCGGATAGACGTTGGCGTCGGAGCCCGTCACGTGATGGCCCAGCTCTTTGGCCAGAACCGCCATCGAGCCCATGAAAGTCCCGCAGATACCCAGAATATGAATGTGCATAGTCGACCTCGTAAAACATGGCCGCAGGTTAGCGTAGGGTGGGGAAAATCGCACCTTGTGTTTCGCCTGCGCCGACGCCTTCGCGAGCAAGCCCGCCCTCACAAGGTCGGCGCCAACCCTGTGGGAGCGAGCCTGCTCGCGAATGGCGCGACTCGGTTCAGCGGGTGATCGCGTGTTTACGCAGCTTTCTATAGAGGGTGTTGCGGCTGACGCCGAGCTGCTGCGCGGTCTGAGTCATGTGCCAGTGTGTCTGCTGCAGCGCATTGAGCAACGCCAGACGTTCGGCATCCTCCAGCGGATGCTCGGATTCAGGCGTTTTCAGCTCCAGTGGCGGCCGCACCTGGCGAATCATCGCCGGCAAATCCTCCAGCCTGATCCGTCCGTCATCGCACAACGCCGCCAGCGTACGCAGGACATTGCGCAACTGGCGCACGTTGCCCGGCCAGTTGAAGGCCAGCAACGCCTGGCGTGCCGGTTCATCGATCACGATCACCTCCCCACCCGCCTCCTCGGCCAGCAGGAAATCCAGCAATTGCGACTTGTCGCTGCGCTCGCGCAACGCCGGTAGTGCAACTTCGAGACCGTTGAGCCGGTAATACAGATCTTCGCGGAAGCTGCCGTCCTCGACCCGTTCCAGCAGATTGCGGTGCGTGGCGCTGATGATCCGCACGTTGACCGCTTCTGGCTCGCCACCGATCGGCACCACTTGGCGGTCCTCCAGCACCCGCAACAAACGGGTCTGCAGCGCCAGCGGCATGTCACCGATTTCATCGAGAAACAGCGTGCCGCCATCGGCCTGCTGCAACTTGCCACGCATGCCGTCCTTGCGCGCGCCAGTGAAACTGCCGCCGCGATAACCGAACAGTTCGCTCTCGATCAGGCTCTCGGGAATCGCTGCGCAGTTAAGGGCGACAAAGGCTTTGTTGGCGCGCTGGCTGGCGTGATGCACAGCCTTGGCGAAGGCCTCCTTGCCGGAGCCGGTTTCGCCATTGACCAGCAGCGGCACGTCGCGCTCGAACACGCGCAGCGCCTTGCGAAAATCGGCTTGCAACGCCGCGTCGCCGAGACAAATGCCCGCCAGAGGCTGAGCCTTGGCCACCACCGGGGCCGGCATGCTCGGCAGCGGTTTGCGCGATTCGCCGCGCAGCAAGGCAAACAGATGCCGGCCATTACGGGTGCGCAGCGGCCAACTGGCGCTGGCATTGGCGCTGGCACGGCCGAGCAGATCGTCCAGCGAGCAATCGAAAAACGCTTCCACCGGTTTGCCGAGCAAGCCACCACGAATATGCCCCAGCAGATTCAGCGCACTCTGGTTGACCGCACTGATCCGCCCGTCTCCATCAAATGCCAGCAACCCTTCGCTGAACAACCCGACGGACTCGGCCTGCAAGTGAAAACGCAGCAGCCACTGGTTATCGAAGCAACGCAGGAAATAGCAGCTCTCGATCATCTTCGCCGACAGGTTGACCAGCGCCATGGTGTGGAACTGGCTCTGGCGCGAGACATCGTGGCGCGCCGAGGACACATCGAGCACCGCGAGCAATTCGCCGTGCGGGTCGAACACCGGGCTCGCCGAGCAGGTCAGCCCGGTGTGACGGCCGCGAAAGTGTTCGTCCTGATGAATGGTCAGCGCCTGGCGCTCGACCAGACAGGTGCCGATGCCGTTGGTACCTTCGCAGGCTTCGCTCCAGTCGGCGCCAAGCCAGAGCCCGGCGCGCTCGAAAATCTTGCGTTCGGCCGGCGCGGTGACGCAGTTGAGGATCACCCCGCGCGCGTCGGTCAGCAACACCGCATGGCCGGCGCCGGACAGTTGTTGATGCAGGCTGCTCATTTCATTGCCGGCAATCTGCAACACTTGTTGCAGGCGCTCGCGGCTTTCGAGGACGCGCCCGTGTTCAAGCACCGTGGGCGCCATGGTCAGGGCCGGGTCGAGGTGATAGTCCTCAAGACAGCGCAGCCACGAACGCGCAATCGACGGGTCGGCACCGGGCCCGTGCAGGTGCGGTTTGCCCTGAGTAACGGTGAGAACCTGTTGGGCATGGCGACTCAAATGGTTGTCGTGCATTTCTTATTATTCTCCCCGAGGCTCGGTGGCCCAATGCTGAGGTGACGCCCAGCATCCTCCAGCCGCCCCGGCATTGCAATGCTGGCGAGACCGCTCGGTCACAGGCTGTGCCAGAAGCGGTACAAACTGTCACCCGACCTGTACCGAAACCGTCACGCCGCGAATCCGCCTGTCCGACAAAAACCACGCAAGGCCTTGATCTGTCTGCCCTGTACGGCAGTGGCCCGACCTTTGCTCTAAGCTTATAGCAAGCGCACTTGCGCGTTTCTCTAATAAGTACAAAGCCAAGGAGAACATCATCATGCGTTACGCTCACCCCGGTACTGAAGGCGCCAAAGTCTCGTTCAAGAGCAAGTACGGTAACTACATCGGCGGCGAGTTCGTCGCGCCTGTCAAAGGTCAGTACTTCACCAATACCTCGCCAGTAAATGGCCAGCCGATTGCCGAATTCCCCCGTTCCACTGCCGAAGACATCGACAAGGCACTGGACGCCGCCCACGCCGCTGCCGACGCGTGGGGCGCGACCTCGGTGCAGGCGCGCTCATTGATCCTGCTGAAAATCGCCGACCGCATCGAACAGAACCTCGAATTGCTGGCGATCACCGAAACCTGGGACAACGGCAAAGCCATCCGCGAAACCCTCAACGCCGATATCCCGCTGGCCGCCGACCATTTCCGCTACTTCGCTGGCTGCCTGCGTGCACAGGAAGGCAGCGCTGCCGAAATCGACGGCAACACCGTGGCCTATCACATCCATGAACCGCTGGGCGTGGTCGGCCAGATCATCCCGTGGAACTTCCCGCTGCTGATGGCCGCATGGAAACTCGCCCCGGCGCTGGCTGCCGGCAACTGCGTGGTGCTCAAACCTGCCGAGCAAACCCCGCTGGGCATCTGCGTGCTGATGGAGCTGATCGGTGATCTGCTGCCACCGGGCGTGCTCAACGTGGTGCAAGGCTTTGGCAAAGAAGCCGGCGAAGCGCTGGCCACCAGCAAACGCATCGCCAAGATCGCTTTCACCGGCTCGACCCCGGTCGGCTCGCACATCATGAAATGCGCCGCCGAGAACATCATTCCATCGACCGTGGAGCTGGGCGGCAAATCGCCGAACATCTTCTTTGAAGACATCATGCAGGCCGAACCGACCTTCATCGAGAAGGCCGCCGAAGGGCTGGTGCTGGCGTTCTTCAACCAGGGCGAAGTGTGCACCTGCCCGTCCCGCGCACTGGTGCAGGAATCGATCTACGACGAATTCATGCAGGTGGTGATGAAGAAAGTCCTGCAGATCAAACGCGGCGACCCGCTGGACACCGACACCATGGTCGGCGCGCAGGCGTCCGAGCAGCAATTCGACAAGATCCTGTCGTACCTGGAAATTGCCAAGGGCGAAGGCGCCGAGCTGCTGACCGGCGGCAAGGTGGAAAAACTCGAGGGCAATCTGGCGACCGGGTATTACATCCAGCCGACCCTGCTCAAGGGCACCAACAAGATGCGCGTGTTCCAGGAAGAAATCTTTGGCCCGGTGGTGAGCATCACCACCTTCAAGGACGAAGCCGAAGCCCTGGCGATTGCCAACGATACCGAGTTCGGCCTTGGTGCCGGCCTGTGGACCCGTGACATCAACCGCGCCTACCGCATGGGCCGCGCGATCAAGGCCGGTCGCGTGTGGACCAACTGCTACCACCTGTACCCGGCGCATGCCGCGTTCGGCGGGTACAAGAAGTCCGGCGTCGGCCGTGAAACCCACAAGATGATGCTCGATCACTATCAGCAGACCAAAAACCTGCTGGTGAGCTACGACATCAATCCGTTGGGCTTCTTCTAAAAACCTGGGCAACACAGATGACTCTGTGTTGCCTGTTCAATCGCCTTCGCGAGCAAGCCCGCTCCCCCAGGGGACTTGCTTCGGGCCACATTGTTGGACATCCAATGTGGGAGCGGGCTTGCTCGCGAAGGCGTCCTCAATGACACATCACACAAGGCCTGGCCGCTCTGGCACGGCCCTTGCGTACCCGTCATTCAGGTTTTTACCGAAAACTGCCGCTGCGTGAACAGCATCCCTCCACCCAACCGCTGCACCCGAAAGTCCAACAGATCGAACAATAAAAAACAGAGAGGACTTATGACTTCCACCACACAGCTCAAACCCACACTCGGCACCCTGCACCTCTGGGGCATTGCCGTCGGCCTGGTGATATCCGGCGAGTACTTCGGCTGGAGTTACGGCTGGGGCACTGCGGGCACCCTCGGGTTTCTGGTCACGGCGCTGATGGTCGCGACCATGTACACCTGCTTCATCTTCAGCTTCACCGAACTGACCACCGCGATTCCCCACGCGGGTGGGCCGTTTGCCTACAGCCGTCGGGCCTTCGGCGAGAAAGGCGGATTGATCGCCGGCATTGCCACCCTGATCGAGTTCGTTTTTGCACCACCGGCGATCGCCATGGCGATCGGCGCCTACCTCAACGTGCAGTACCCGGAGCTTGATCCGAAGGTCGCGGCGGTCGGCGCGTACTTCGTGTTCATGACCCTGAACATCCTCGGCGTCAGCATCGCCGCGACCTTCGAACTGGTGGTCACCGTGCTGGCGGTCGCTGAATTGCTGGTGTTCATGGGCGTGGTCGCACCGGGCTTCAGCTTCAGCAACTTCGTGCTCAACGGCTGGTCGGGCTCCAACGAGTTCACCATGGGCTCGATCCCCGGGATCTTCGCGGCGATCCCGTTCGCGATCTGGTTCTTCCTTGCCATCGAAGGGGCCGCCATGGCGGCCGAAGAAGCCAAGGACCCGAAACGCACGATCCCCAAGGCGTACGTCAGCGGCATCCTGACCCTGGTGTTCCTCGCCATCGGCGTGATGGTGATGGCCGGTGGCGTCGGCGACTGGCGCCAACTGTCGAACATCAACGATCCATTGCCGCAGGCGATGAAAGCGGTGGTCGGCAACAACTCCTCGTGGATGCACATGCTGGTGTGGATCGGCCTGTTTGGCCTGGTGGCGAGTTTCCACGGGATCATCCTCGGCTACTCGCGACAGTTCTTCGCCCTCGCCCGCGCCGGTTATCTGCCGAAAAGCCTGGCCAAGCTGTCACGTTTCCAGACCCCGCACCGGGCGATTCTGGCCGGCGGCGTGATCGGCATCGCGGCGATCTACAGCGATGGCCTGGTCAATCTGCAGGGCATGACCCTGACCGCTGCGATGATCACTATGTCGGTGTTCGGCGCGATCGTGATGTACATCATCAGCATGCTCAGCCTGTTCAAACTGCGTAAAACCGAACCGAACCTGGAGCGCACCTTCCGCGCCCCGGGCTACCCGGTGGTGCCGGCGATTGCGCTGTTCCTGGCGGTGGTGTGCCTGGTGGCGATGGCGTGGTTCAACACGCTGATCGGTTGTGTGTTCCTTGGCTTCATGGCCGCTGGCTACCTGTACTTCCAGCTGACCGCCAAGCAACGCGCCGAAGCCCCGGCAGACGCTATGCTCGAAGGTATCTAGTTGCACCGGCACCGGGCCCGACGCCCGGTGCCCGCCATATAGAAGTGCATGAAGATCCAGTGTGGGAGCGGGCTTGCTCGCGAATGCGGTGTGTCATCCAGCAACCATGTCGTCTGACACGACGCCTTCGCGAGCAAGCCCGCTCCCACAGGGGATCGAGTTATCCACAGAATCAGGAGGACACCGCCCCATGGCCACATTTGCCCATTCCGTCGGCGCCCAGACCTATCGCTTCGACAGTCTCAAGGACGTCATGGCCAAGGCCAGCCCGGCGCGCTCCGGGGACTTCCTGGCCGGCGTCGCCGCGCTCAATGACGGCGAACGCGTGGCCGCGCAAATGGCGCTGGCCGACATTCCGCTCACGCATTTTTTGCAGGAAGCGCTGATTCCCTACGAAGCCGATGAAGTCACCCGATTGATCATCGACACCCACGACAAGCAAGCCTTTGCCGTGGTCAGCCACCTCACCGTCGGTGGTTTGCGCGACTGGCTGCTCAGCGATGCAGCCGACGAAACCAGCCTGCGCAACCTCGCCCCCGGTCTGACCCCGGAAATGGCCGCTGCCGTGTCGAAGATCATGCGCGTGCAGGATCTGGTGCTGGTGGCGCAGAAGATCCGCGTGGTCACCCAATTCCGTGGCACCCTCGGCCTGCGCGGGCGCCTGTCGACCCGACTGCAACCCAACCATCCGACCGACGAACCCTCCGGTATCGCCGCGAGCATTCTCGACGGCCTGCTGTACGGCAATGGCGACGCAATGATCGGCATCAACCCGGCCACCGACAGCATCGCCTCGATCTGCGCGATGCTGGAGATGCTCGACGCGATCATCCAGCGCTACGACATCCCGACCCAGGCCTGCGTGCTGACCCACGTCACCACCTCGATCGAAGCGATCAACCGTGGTGTGCCGATGGACCTGGTGTTTCAGTCGATTGCCGGTACCGAAGCGGCCAACGCCAGTTTCGGCATCAACCTCAACGTATTGCAGGAAGGTTATGACGCGGGACTGAGCCTCAAACGCGGCACCCTCGGGCAGAACCTGATGTATTTCGAAACCGGCCAGGGCAGCGCGCTGTCGGCCAACGCCCATCACGGTGTCGACCAGCAGACCTGCGAAACCCGGGCCTATGCCGTGGCGCGGCATTTCAAGCCGTTTCTGGTGAACACCGTGGTCGGCTTCATCGGCCCGGAATACCTGTACAACGGCAAACAGATCATCCGCGCCGGCCTCGAAGACCATTTTTGCGGCAAGTTGCTCGGCGTACCGATGGGCTGCGACATCTGCTACACCAACCACGCCGAAGCCGACCAGGATGACATGGACACCCTGCTGACTCTCTTGGGTGTCGCCGGGATCAATTTCATCATGGGTATCCCTGGCTCCGACGACATCATGCTCAACTACCAGACCACCTCGTTCCACGACGCGCTCTACGCGCGCCAGACCCTCGGCCTGAAACCGGCGCCGGAATTCGAGCAATGGCTGGCGAACATGGGCATCTTCACCCAGGCGGACGGCAAGGTTCGCTTTGGCAACAACCTGCCGCCGGCCTTCCGCCAGGCGCTGGCGCAACTGGGATGAGTGTTATGGAAAAACCGCCTGTCGACCCGCAAAACCCGTGGCTGGCGCTGCGCCACCTGACCCCGGCGCGCATTGCCCTCGGCCGCACCGGCACCAGCCTGCCGACCAGCGCTCAGCTGGATTTCCAGTTCGCCCACGCCCAGGCGCGGGATGCGGTGCATCTGCCGTTCGATCATGCCGGGCTCAGCGCGCAACTGAGCGAACGCGGGCGCGAGAGCCTGTTGCTGCACAGCGCGGCGGTCGATCGCAACAGCTACCTGCAACGGCCGGATCTGGGGCGCAAGCTCAGCGAAGACTCGGCGCAGAACCTGCGTGATTACGCTGCGGCGCATCCGGACGGGGTAGATCTGGCGATTGTGGTCGCGGACGGTCTGTCAGCGCTGGCGGTGCATCGGCATACCTTGCCGTTTCTGACTCGCCTTGAGGAGCAGATGAGCGCCGACGGCTGGTCGATTGCCCCGGTCGTGCTGGTGGAACAGGGTCGGGTCGCCGTCGGTGACGAAATCGGCCAGTTGCTCGGCGCGAAAATGCTCGTGATGCTGATCGGTGAGCGCCCTGGACTCAGCTCGCCAGATAGCCTCGGTTTATATTTCACCTACAATCCAAAGATCGGGCTGACCGATGCGTACCGCAATTGCATCTCCAACGTGCGGCTTGAGGGCTTGAGTTACGGCATGGCGGCGCATCGCTTGCTGTACCTGATGCGCGAAGCCTGCCGACGGCAGTTGTCAGGGGTCAATCTGAAGGACGAAGCACAGGTGCAGACGCTGGAGTCGGACGCTGGCGCCGATATGAAGGGAAACTTCCTACTGGGCCCGTCGACAACCTGAACCGTTTCCGCATTGCGTTTCTGCGCTGCTTTCAGGCAGGATCGATGCACGGCCGCCAGGGTTTCCCATCGCCGTCAGAGCAGTTGAAGACAGCCCCTTGAGGATGAGACCTATCATGCGGATTATTCAAGCGACCCTCGAACACCTGGATTTGCTGACCCCGTTGTTCGTCAAATATCGCGAGTTCTACGGCTCCCTGCCTTACCCGGACTCCTCCCGCGCGTTTCTCGAAAAACGCCTGCGGCGCAAGGAATCGGTGATTTACCTGGCCCTGGCCGACGATGACGACAAGAAGCTGATGGGCTTCTGCCAGTTGTATCCAAGCTTTTCCTCGCTGTCGCTCAAACGCGTGTGGATCCTCAACGACATCTATGTCGCCGAAGACGCCCGCCGCCAACTGGTGGCCGACAACCTGATCCGCACCGCGAAGAAAATGGCCAAGGAAACCCAGGCCGTGCGCATGCGCGTCTCCACCAGTGCCGATAACGAAGTGGCGCAGAAAACTTACGAATCGATCGGTTTCAAGGAAGACACCGAGTTCAAGAACTACGTGCTGCCGATCAGCGACGAGCTGTAATAGCCCAAGCCTCAGTGATGAGGGAGCAAGCTCCCTCATCACCATTAACCCTGCCTGACAAATATTCACACCCCGACATTCCTCGCTACAAAACCAACGCGTTTTTCACCTCCCAGACCGTATAATCCCGAGCTTTCCGGCTTGTAAGAAAAACTACACCCCGCTGTAGGCTTACACCCGAATCATCCGCACAGGCCTGCCGAGTCGGGCCGCCACCACAGGTGCCCCCATGGATTTCAACCCGCTCGACCTTATCCTGCATCTCGACGTGTACCTCGATTTGCTGGTAACCAACTACGGGCCGTGGATCTACGCGATTCTGTTCGCTGTCATCTTCTGTGAAACCGGTCTGGTGGTGATGCCGTTCCTGCCGGGCGATTCGCTGTTGTTCATCGCCGGTGCCGTGGCGGCGGGTGGTGGCATGGACCCGGTTCTGTTGGGTGGTTTGCTGATGCTCGCGGCCATCCTCGGCGACAGCACCAACTACGTGATCGGACGAACGGCGGGCGAAAAACTCTTCAGCAACCCGAACTCGAAAATCTTCCGCCGCGACTATCTGCAACAGACCCACGACTTCTACGACAAGCACGGCGGCAAAACCGTGACCCTCGCGCGTTTCCTGCCAATCATCCGTACATTTGCACCGTTCGTCGCAGGCGTCGCGCGGATGCCCTACCCGCGTTTCTTCGGCTTCAGCGTATTCGGCACCGTTCTGTGGGTCGGTGGCCTGGTAACCCTGGGTTACTTCTTCGGCAACGTGCCATTTATCAAGAAGAACCTGTCGCTGCTGGTCGTCGGTATCATCCTGCTGTCGCTGGTGCCGATGATCATCGGTGTGGTGCGCAGCCGTTTCGGCGGCGCCAAAGCCGAAACCCGCTGAGCCGATGTGGTCACTGAGCGCCTGGCGTCGCCGGCGCATTCTGGCCAGACACCCGATTGCCGACGACCTGTGGCAACGGGTGCGCCACCACCTGAGCTTCCTCGATGGCATCAGCGCCGCCGAGGACCAGTGGCTGCGTGAAGCCTGCGTGCTGTTTCTCGAAGACAAACACCTGACCGCCCTGCCCGGCGTCGAACTGCATCAGGAGCAACGCCTGCTGCTCGCCGCACAGGCCCAGTTGCCCCTGCTCAATCTGGGCGACTTGAACTGGTATCAGGGCTTTCACGAAATCATCCTCTACCCCGATGACTTCCTCAGCCCGCAACGCCATCGCGATGCCAGCGGGGTCGAGCACGAGTGGGACGGCGAACACAGCGGCGAAGCCTGGCAACAGGGGCCGATCATCCTTGCCTGGCCAGGCGTAATGGCCAGCGGTGGCTGGGAAGGCTACAACCTGGTGATCCACGAACTGGCGCACAAACTCGACATGCTCAACGGCGACGCCAACGGCCTGCCGCCACTGCACGCCGACATGCGCGTCAGCGACTGGGCCGAGGTCATGCAGCACGCCTACGATGACCTCAACCGCCAGCTCGACCGCCATCCCGATGCCGAAACCGCCATCGACCCATACGCCGCCGAAAACCCTGCCGAGTTCTTCGCAGTCACCAGCGAATACTTCTTCAGCGCCCCGGATCTGCTGTACGAGGCTTATTCACAGGTCTACTTGCAACTGAAGCTTTTCTACCGGCAGGATCCGTTGGGCAGGCTGCGGCAACTTCAGGCCACAGACCCGGTCTATCAGGCGCACGAGTAAGCGCTGCACGACTTCTGGTACGTGGCGTCGGCGTAGGAATGTGCCTATAATCGCCGCCACTTTTTGGTCAATCCGGCCAAGTGTTTTTGGTCAACTACGGGGGCAACGCCCAATGAGCTACAGCAAGATTCCGGCTGGCAAAGACCTGCCGAACGACATCTACGTCGCGATCGAGATCCCGGCCAACCACGCGCCGATCAAATACGAAATCGACAAAGACAGCGATTGCCTGTTCGTTGACCGTTTCATGGCCACCCCAATGTTCTACCCGGCCAACTACGGTTACATCCCGAACACCCTGGCTGACGACGGTGATCCCCTCGACGTGCTGGTTGTGACCCCTTACCCGGTTGCTCCAGGCTCGGTGATCCGCGCGCGTCCGGTCGGCATCCTGAACATGACCGACGACGGCGGCGGCGATGCCAAAGTCATCGCAGTCCCACACGACAAGCTGTCCCAGCTGTACGTCGATGTGAAGGAATACACCGACCTGCCGCCACTGCTGATCCAGCAGATCGAGCACTTCTTTGCTAACTACAAAGATCTCGAAAAAGGCAAATGGGTCAAGATCGAAGGCTGGGCTGGCGCTGACGCCGCTCGCGACGCGATCACCAAGTCGGTTGCTGCCTACAAGGGCTAAGCACTTGCTTGCTGCGTGAAGTCTGAAGAAAACCCCGGTTGATCCGGGGTTTTTTGTGCCTGCGAGAAGCTGTCTTAAACGCTGCGTTTATGGCGGACTACAGAAAAGTTTCGAAGTGAGTGATTTCCCACAAGCACGCCTTACATCCAGTCGCAAAATACAGCCCTTTTTTGAACGCCCGGTTTATTCAAACCGCTCTGGCACGGCCGTAGACTCGGTGTTTATGAGAAAGAACACTAGCGGTCCAAGATTCAAGGCACTCCTGGAAGCAGCGAACATCACCACCACGGGATTCGCAAAGTTCTGGGGCACGGAAGCCCAAAATATTCATAACTGGTACACCCGGGGCGTCCCGGCGTATCGCATGGAGGAAGTCTCACGCCTGCTGTCTGTCAACAGCGACTGGCTGAAAACCGGCGAAGGCAGCAAGGAGTCTCCCCGCCTGCAAACCCCTGCCAGCAATGGCGACACCTTCGACGCCCAGGCCATCCGCGGTGTCTACACAGTCATCGACCCCAACGACATCGAACTGCCGTTTTTCAAGGAAACGCCACTCACCACCGGCGCCGGCAAGACCCACGTCATCCTCGACCCCGAGCAAACCATCCGCCTGCCCCGTGCCCACCTCGACCAATTGGAGATCCGTCACACCGACGCTATCTGCGCGCACATGATCGGCAACAGCATGGGCGAGCGCATAGAAGACGGCTCCATCGTCGGCATCGATCGTGGCCTGACCCAGGTGGTCGACGGCGAAATCTACGCCATCGAACACGACGGCATGCTACGCATCAAGTACCTGCACCGCATGCCCGGCAACGCCCTGCGCCTGCGCAGCCACAACAGCGCCGAACACCCGGACGAAATCTTTCGCGCGGCGCAGATCGATGAGCAGCGGATACACATTCTGGGCTGGGTCTTCTGGTGGTCGACCCTGGGCAAACGTCGCCCGGTGGTGCCGTTTCTATGACCGGATACGAATCTTCGACCCTGCACCAAACCCTGTGGGAGCGGGCTTGCTCGCGAAGAGGCCCCAAAAGTCAGTACAAATTACGAATTTCGATCACCGCAGTGGCTCTATTCCGCAGTTGAGACTGGGAATCCCCAACAAAACTCAGTATCCTGCGCCCCACATTTGCGCATCGACCCGCTCCCGCGGCTCAGATGACGCCCGACGCGGCAGACCAACGTCTGACCAAGTCCCACAGCCGGACGCAGATCCGGGTGTACGTTTTGAAGGCTGGCAAGGCTTACCAAAAATAGGCCAAGCCAGTCCCCGAGAAGCCGGCCACAAGCCGGCTTTTTAATGCCTGCTTAAAGGCCAAACCTACCGTCCGAATTCTCAACTGCCGCTTGCCGGATACCAAACGCGCTTGCGCATAGAAGCCAACAGGCTTCGCGAGCTGCCAGATTGTTACAGGGTGAAGCTGAAAAACGCTGGATATCGCCTGATTTATGAGGTGATTGATCACGAAATTGTGGAGTTCGTAGTCTCTATCGGAAAGAGGGAGCGAGAGGCGGCTTATGACGCTGCACAGGATCGACTGTCGTCCCAACCCTGAGCCAGTTAATCATCAGGACCGACTCTGTAATTGGGCAACAACCTGCTGCCCAAGCCCCCTCACGGATAACTAAACGACTTCACCAACGTCAACTCCCCCACCGCCCGCATCGGCACGACAAACGTCTCCATCTTCTCGCTCGGCGTGCCTTCCTCGGTAATCACCGTCACCTGCGCCGTGGTCAGCGGCTGCACCGCCTCTTCGCCGCCCTCGTCATCCCCGCGATACCCGCCGCCGAAGTAGTTCACATACACCAGATACTGGCCCTTGATCGGCGCCGGCATGGCGAAGATTTCCGGGCCGTAGCCGGTGGTGACGTCGACGTCGAGCGCTGCACCGTTGGGGGCGACGCGGTCGCCGTACCAGATGTGCGCGCCGTCGGGGGTGATCAGGTGCAGGTCGAGGTCGGTGCCGTCGCTGTCCCACGACAGCAGCACACGCAGTTTGGCTGGGGTGGCGCCGCCGCTGGCGTTGAGGAACTGGGTGCGGTGGCGTTGCTGGCCGTCGGGGCTGCGCACTTCGACGCTGTTGCTGCCGTTGGGGAAGGAGAACGGACGGTCGAAGCGGCCGCTGTCGTCGATTTTCAGCGGCATGCTGACGCCGTTGACGATCAGTCGGCCGGGATCTTTGCTTTTGGGGGTGGCTTTGATTTCGCCGCTGATGCGCGCGGTGTTGGCCTGGCCGACCGGGGTGTTCACCGAGGAGGCCGGGTAGTTGACGGTCTGGCGGAAGTTTTCGCCTTCGCCCTCAGGCGCGCCGGTGCGCCAGCCGCCGACCGGGGTGTCGAGTTTGAAGCTGTCAGCGGCCATTGCCATCGGCAACGCATTGAACACGCAGAGCAACAGCAAGACCTGTGGATAACGGAGTGTCATGGTCTATTCCAGCAAGAGGTGACGGGCAAGCCCTTCGATGTAAGTTTCATCCTGGCCGTTGGGATGTGCTTCAAAAGCCAGGTGCAGATATTCGTGAGTCAGGTCGAGGCGATCCTGCAGCGTCAGCACGCCGCGCACGTAGATGCGCTGACGCTCGCGGTCGACAAACGGGCGGCCGAAAGCCAGTTTGCACACGGCGAAGGTACTGACTTCGTTGTAGCCGGTTTCGCTTTCCAGCGTCGGACGCCAGCCGCGACGCTGCTTTTGCAACCAGTCCTGAGCGGCCGGCAGCGCTTCGCAGGAGGCGACCGGGTTGTCCCAACGGCTGAGGCTGGCGCGCGGATAGGCGTGCAGCAGAATCGCGTCGTAACGCTGGCCGGCGTTGGCCTGTTCGACGGCTTGTTGCCAGGCGAGTTTGTCCGGGCCTGGTTGGTCGGAATGATAGGTGACGGTGCTGCCGGCCAGCACCAGATCCGCTGTCCACGCCGCGATGTTGCGCGACTCGGCGGAAGCCGGGCGTGGGGCGACGCGCTGACGGTTGCTGCTGTCGTCGATGCTCAGGCAATCGCCGTTGCGCGTGGCGTTTTGCAGCAGATAGGTGCGGATCGCCACGGCCAGTGCCTTGGCGGCTTCGGTGGGTTCGGGTCTGGCTTCGCGCTCAAGGACGCGGGCGACGTATTCCTCACGGTCAAGCCGTGCGACGAGTTTGTCGTTGAGCAGAAACAGTTCGCCGGCGCTGTGGATATCCAGCGCGTTACCGTTGGCGAATTCGACGCGGTAGTCGCCCTGCAAAGGCCCGGCGCCGGCAACGCGCTCACCCGACAGGACTCGCGAAACCGGATAACGCGAGAACAGTCCGACCTCGACACAACGCCCTGCGTCAGCCGGCCAGGAAGAAGGCAACACCGTCGCCAACGCCTGCCCGTAATGGCGCAAAACCATCTGACTGGTGCCACGCCCACCGGCCCAGATCGGCGAACCGTCCGCCGTCCAGCCGGCAAAACCACCCTGGCGCGATTGCGGATCCTGATCACCGAGCCAGCTCCAGGTCTTCACCCGCAAACGCCCACCCAGTTCACCGACGACGTTGCCGTCCGCCGCGTTCAGCACGACGTCGAGCAACACGCGGCGCATCTGATCCTGCGCCGGCAGCAAAGCCAAAACGCCCAATAACTCAGCCACCGAAACCCTTGTTGCCGGTTGCACGGTTGGCAAATCCAGCAACCACGACGGCGCCTGCCGCGCCTGCCAATACGTGCGCCAATCGGCAGAAGCAATGCCCAACCGTGACGGATCAAAGTACAACCCGCAGGATTTCACCAACGCCTGATCGCGCTCGATCTTGCCGCCCGCCGAACAGCAATAAACCTCTTCCTTGGACTGCCCGCGACATTCATAAGCCGGCTCACGCGCACCGGTATCCACCAGCCACGCGTACACGAACAATTTCCACAGGCTGCCCAGCGGCGTATCCAGCGTCGACGGCAAGGGCTCGCGAGCGATCAGTTGCGTGTGATTCAACGACAGCAACTCGCCCTTGTACGCCAGCCGCAGCGGCTCATCCTGCGCCGTCGCCAGCGCAGGAATCACACACATCAGCAGCCACAGCAGCGGCCGGTTCATGTCAGTTGACCGTGACCTGGCCGAGGGCGGCTTTCGCTTCCTGGGCCTGATGCTGCGGCGCGTACACCTGCGTGAAACGCACCGGCGGCAGGTTGAACTGCCCCTTCTGCGAGAAACGCACCAGATGGCGCAGACGCAATTCGCCGCTCAGTGCATCCACCGGCACCGCGTAGGCCAGTTGCCCCGGCTCGAAGCGCGCCTTCTCCAGCGCGGTCGGTTCGGTGCCGTCCTTGCCCTGCAACTTGATGCCCCAGGTGGTGCGCTCGACATCGGCGCCCGGTGGCAGCGGCACTTCGAGCATGCCGTAGCGCAGCGGTTTCGGTGCCTTGCTGGTGAGGATCACTTCGTCCAGATACAGGCTGTCGCTGGACAGCGGCCTGGTGCCGACCGGCTCCAGTTTGAAGGTGAACGCTTCATCGCCCGGCACCAGTCGCGACAGGCGACGGGTGATGGTCACGGCCATCGGATCGACCGCCGGTTGCTGGGTCTGGAAGCTCAGCGCCGCACGCAGCGGACGCTCCTGAGTGCCCGACACCGACAACACGCTTGGCACCGGCGTCGTGCCCTGCCACGTCCAGAACATCTCGCCGGTCGCGCCGTAGTTTTTCTTCCAGCCTTCACCCGGCATCAGCGCGATGGTTGGCGAGGCCTGAGCAATGCTGCGTTGCAACCAGCTCAGCGCCAGGGCGCGTTCGAGAGTCGATTGTTGTGGCAGCAGACGTTGCAGCAATGCGCTCGCGCGGGCCTGATCGAACGCTTGCAGCGACAGGTTCAGCGCCTCGGCAAACGGCTGCGAACTGACCGCCAGACGCTGCTGCGCCGCGCCGACCTGACGATTGAACGCCTCCGGCAACGCCACTTTCGACTGGGTGGCCAACGATGCGGTCAACACCCGCGCCGCCGCCAGACCGAGCGCCGAATCCGGGTCGCTCATCACCAGGCTGTCTTCGCCGTCGTCCATCAACGTCTCGGCGTTGCCTTCACCGGCCTTGGCCAGATCGTCCATCAAGCCGCTGAGCAAAGTGTTCACTGGCAGGTGCATCTGCTTGGCGAACGACAGGATCAGCGCCCGCTGCAGCAACGGCGTGTTCGGCGCTTGCTTGGCGTAGACCTCCAGCACTCGCTGCCAGTGCTCTGGCGGCAGGGTCAGTTCCAGCACCTGGCTGGCGTTCCAGTCGGCGTAATAGGCGTAAGCGGTAAGGAAGGCATCCGGCTCACCGTCGAAGCCCCACCAGGTGAAGCTCGCCGACGGCCCGGCCATTTGCACCAGACGCAAACGGCTGTTCTGCATGATCAGACGCAGGCGATCGCGGATCTGCGGGTTCGACGCCAGCGACGGATAAGCGATGCTCAGCGGCAGCAGACGGCTGGCAGTCTGCTCGACGCCGCCGTACGGGTAGCTCAGCAGATCATCGAGGGCCGAACGGAACAGCGCTTGCGGACTGTCATCCAGACGCAGGCGAATGTCGGTGGCGTCCGCCGGCAGGCTCAACGGTGTGTCGCCGCTAGCCACATCGAGGCTCTGGGTTTGCGTCACTTGCCAGCCGTCACCGGTCGCGCTCAGGCGTACGGCTAGGGCGTCAGCGGTTTTGCCATCCTGCACCAGTTCGGCAGTCCACTCACCCGAGGCCAGGGCGAACGCGGGCAGCGGCACGTAATTGATGCCGTTGTTCAGGGTCACCGGCAGGCGCTGTTCGGCGCCCGCGTAATGCGTAACCAGTTCCGCCTTGACCGGTTTCTCGGCCTGGCTGAAAGCGAACACGCCGAGTTGCGGCTGATCGCCCTTGCGGAATTTGCTTGGCCCGCTCCACTTCAGGTACAGCGGTTTTTCCGAACGCACGAACTGCTTCTTCTGCCCGACCTGACCGTCATCGGCGATGGCCCGGGCGGTGATGCGCCAGCGGGTCAGCGAGTCCGGCATCTTGAAGGTGAAGCGGGTTTTGCCGTCGGCACCTGTGAGCAGTTCCGGCTGCCATGCCGCGGTATCGACGTCTTCGCGACGCGGACGCTCCAGCACTTTCACCCCACGCTCGCTGCGGTTGGCCTTGCCCGGTGCGCCGGGGCTGCCCGGCAACGCCACGTCGTAACTGATGAACGACAGGCTGGCGCTGGTGCGCACGTTGTTGCGACGCGGGTGGTAGAAGAACTGGTCGATGGTCGGCGCGACTTCCGGTTGCAGCGCGTAGACCATTTCATCGACCACGCTGACGGTCAGGTGCGCCGGCACCGCTTTGCCGGCGAACTGGGTAGTCAGGTCGACGGTGACGGTATCGCCCGGTTGATACACCGCTTTGTCGGTGCTGATCGCCACGTCGATTTGCGGCGCAACCACCTTGATCCCGGCGTTCTGGAAGCTGTACTGACCGCCCTTGGTGTACAGCACCGAAAAGGTCAGGTTCGGCGCGAAGTTGTCCTTCACCGGAATGCGCGCGCGGTATTGGGTGTCGCTGAGCTTTTCCAGTTTCAGCCAGTCGCCGCCCTTGCCCAGCAGCGCGGTGGCTTCGACCTTGTCGCGCTCCAGCGACAGCAGTGCATCGCTGACCGGCTCAGGGAACGTGATCAGCGCCAGCGCTTCATCGCCGGCCTTGTACTCGGGCTTGTCGAGGACGATTTCCACGGTGCCCGGCACCGCTTTGACGCCCTCACCAGTGACCGAATGGCCGGTGGCGCCGAGGACGCGACCGTGTTGATCTTTCAGCGTCAGGTTGTAAGTACCGGGACGTTCGAAGGCAATGCTGAAGCCCTTGTCCGTCGCCGCAAGTTTGCCTTCACCCGTGCTCTGGTCTTCCAGACGCACCCAGCTGTAGCTGCTCGGGGTGACCGCTTTGCTCTGCTCGCTGCCACCCTCGTTGGCATAGCTGAACGCGACTTTGTCGTTGACCGCGCTGAAGCGTTGCGGCGCGCTCAAACGGAAGCTGGCAGCGCCACGGTCGATGAGGATTTCCTTGGTGGTCTTGACCCGATACGCCGCGCCGTCGCTGGCGAACACGGTGAGCATGTAGCGGCTCGGCTTGTCGGCGGCCGGCAGGTCGAGGGTCGCGTTGCCTTTGCTGTCGGTGGTCAGTTCAGTGCTGGTCAGCTCCACCGGAAATTGCCCGAGGTATTGCAGTTCGTTATCGACCATCGACAGTTGCTGGGCGCGCAGGCTCAGGGTCAACTTGGCGTTGGCCACCGGTTTACCGTCCGGGTAGAGCAGCACCAGACTGCCCTTGACCGGTTCACCGGTGCGGTAATCCTGCTTGGCCAGATTCAGCGAAATCTCGAAGTGTGGCTTGATGTACTCGGCCACGCGGAAGGCACTGCTGTAGGCCTGATCCTTGTAGTTGAAACGGATCTCGTAACCACCGGCCACGGCGTTGTCCGGCAACTGGAAACGGCCCTGAGTACCGGCCTTCGAATCGAGTTTCAGGTCGAGGTGTTGCAGCTCGGTGCCGGTGGCGTCGAGTACACTGACGGTGACGTCCGCCGCACCTGGCAATACCGAATCCCGCGCGTTCTTGAACTCACGCCCAACGATTTTCAGCGACACCCAATCACCCGGGCGATACAGCGGTCGATCAGTGAACGCATAGAGCTTGGTGTCGTAGATTTCGCTGTCGTAATAGAAGTTTTCGGAGACGAATACCCCGCCCTCTTCGTCCTCACCGATCACGAACGAACGCTCGGGACTGACGTGTTTCAGACGCAGCAAACCATCGGCATCGGTAGCACCGCTGCTCATCACGCCGAGGCCGTCGGTCCACAGCATATTGACCTTCGGTACCGAACTGCCTTCGTGTTTGCGCGCCGCCCACACCAGCAATTCATCACCGGCAATCTTGCTCACCGCCACGGTATTGGAGACGAAAACCATGGTGGTCGCGCGGTACTTGCCGATCAGCGCTTCGACCAGGTACAGGCCCGGTTTCAGGTTGCCCAACGGGATGTACACGTTACCCGGTGCAACGCTGACGAACTCACTGGAAGAGCCGGCCAGATTGACCCCGGCCGGCGGCTGGATCGGCTTGGCCTGCCACAACGGATAGCGGAACTGGCTGACCACCGGCAGACCCGGAATCAGCGCGAATTGCGGCTGCGCGTCGTACGGGGTCGGCGCGGCGATGGCGGTGCCCATCTTCAGTTCCGGCACTTCCTCGGTGACCTGCTTGCGCGACTCATAGGAGAACGCGCGCTGCATCACCCGCCGCGATTTGCGGTACCAGTTGTCCCACAGGTACGCGAGGGTGTTGGACAGCCCTTCACCCTTGAACTGGCCGTCGCTGACCACGCGGTGCAGGTTCTTCTGGCGCTTGAGGAAATCCAGCGGCTTGTCGATGCGGTACACGCGAATATCGGCGCCGCCGTAAGGCTCCATACGGAAGCGGCGATAGTCGCGGCCCGGAGCTTCGAGACGCACCATCGCCTGTTCGTCGGCAGCAAAACTGCTGTCGGCGAGCAGGAAGAAGCTTTCACCGGCGACCGGCGTGTAGCCGCTCGGCTCCACCGAATCTTCAGCGTTGACGGTCGCCAATGGCAGCAACAGCGCCAGCAGCAGGGGAATTCGAGCGCAGAGTCGCAGCATGCGGGCACCGGTCATTGGGAGAGAAAGTTCAGTCGATAGACGCCGATGAAGTTGGGGTTGGCTGCGTCGGGTATCCATCGGGTGTCCTTCCATGTCATGAGTTGCTGCAGGCTTGCCGAACGCATGCCGTTGTCAGTGGGGGTGGTCGTGCCGGTGTGATAGGCGATGTAGCGGCCCATCCAGATCATCAGGTGCTGGTCGTCGCCCTGATCGAAAAACATCAGGTCGCCGGGGCGTGCCTGGGACACGTCGCGGCTGACCAGATGGCTGTTGAACTGAATCAGTTTGATCGCGTTGACGTATGGCCCGACCTTGCCGCCGCCCTGCTGCCATTGCTGGGCGAGCTTGCGCTGCTCATCGCTCAGCGACAGTTCCGGCGGCAGGTAGCGATTGGACAGACCATTGCTGCGCAGCCACTTGTCGTCGTGGACTTTCAGCGCTTCGTTGGCGGCAAAACGCACCAGCCCGGCACAGTCCTGCTGATACCAGCGCGGACTCGGGCCTTTGCTCAACTGCTCCTGAGCGATGCGCACGAACCAGGCGCGAAAGACCTGGGACTGCGCAGGATCGAGCGCAGGTGCTTCGACCGCTCGGGCACCCGCGCTCAGTAACAGCGCGAGCAAGCCGAGGCTGCGGATCAGTGCCGTCACAGCGCTTTCCACTCCAGCGGCAGCCATTGCCAGTGACCGTCGGGTTCGCTGCCTTCCGGCAACGTCAGGGCGTATTTGCCCATGCCGCCGAGGGTGCGCAGTTTCGGGATCAGGTAGGTTTGCGCGGCGTTGTAGAACACCGGTTCCATGTCCTGCGGCAGGCTGTCGAGGGTTTCCTGCTGCATCAGTTGCGCCATCGAATCCGGGCCAAAGTAGATCGGCATCAGCACGTCTTTGGGCAATACGTCAGCCATCGGCGGGAAGCGTTTGTCGAGCGTGCCGAGGGCCTTGTCGACCAGTTTGTCGTCGAGGGAAAACAGCAGCGTCGAACCGTGGCGTGCCAGGCTGACTTTCATGAAAGCGCGGCCGCTGATGGCGTCCGGGTTCTCGGCCGTCTTCGCCGCGTACGGGCCGAAGTTGGAGCTGACCTGACGCTGCCAGACGTGGCTCTGGCCTTGCTGTTTCTCGACCACCGGGAACGCGTGTTCGTCGACATTCGACTCGTAGGCGCCAACCATCGAACCGAACAACGTGCCCAGGTCACCGTCGAGTTTGCTGCTGTCCTCGTCCTTCAGACTGGCAACCAGCAACGGTGTGTACAACCGCGAGTCGGCGTACCAGCACAGACCCGCCGCACCGGCCACGTGCTCGGTGAGTTTCTGCGCCACCGCTTCGTCGGCGCCGAGTTTCACCAGCAGCGGTTTCTGCGGTTCGGCCGCCACCGGCAAGGTCACGCAGGCACTGGCACCCAGCGGCATGGCTTGCCACACCGGTTTGAAATCGAAGTCCGGCTGGTTATCCAGCTCGTCCATGGCAAGGAAGCTGTGCCAGCCCTTGTCATCCATGTCGAAGCGCAGCCCGGCGAAGTTCGGGATGAAGCGTTGATAGCCCATGGCGAGGACGCTGGAATTGACCGACAGACGCTGCTTGATCTCCGGCGCCTTGGCCGGCAAGCCGAAGGCCTCGGGGAACAGTTTGTCGCCGTTGAGCAGGGCCGCCAGCGCTTGTGGCGAGACGTGCCCCGACTCCTCGGATTCACCGGTGGCCGGGTCGTAGTACTTGTTCGGATTGGACAGCACCACCAGTTTGTCGCCGCGCGAAGCGAACAGCAGCGATTTGCTGGCGTTGTAGCTGAGCTGGTACAGCGGCACCTCGTCACTGCCGACCTTGAGGCTGCCGAAGACGCTGAGCTGCGAATCGTCCAGCGCCACTTTCGCCAGTGGTTCAAGCAGCTTCGCCAACCCGCCGCGATCCATCACCAGCAGGAAATCCTTGAGCCGGCCATCGGCACCGCGCCACAGCGCGACATCGGCCGGCTGATCGAAAAGCTGCTCGATCAGGCTGTCCTGCAGCTTCAGGTCATGCTCGTAGATGATCCGCCGCAGGCTGCCGATCAGCCCCAGGCGGTCGGCGTGGGTTTCGTAATAGAAGACGAAATCTTCGGTGAGCGTGGCCTTGAGCAACGGCACCGTCAGCAGGTCTTTGGGCAACTGGCTCAGGGAGCGGGTTTCCAGCAGCGCGTCCGGACGGCTCAGGCCGAGCTTGTCGCTGGCAAGTGCCGCCGCCGGCAGCTTGGGTTTGTGCAGCAGCCAGCCCAGACCACCGGCTACCCCGGCCACCAGGACCAGGCCGATCAGCAGCGCCGGCCAGCGCCGGGAAGGTTGGCCGGCAGGTGTCGGGACGGCCGGAGAAGCAGCGTTATCACTCATGTTCACAAAACCCGAAGTTCATCCGTGGTGCGGGATGCTTAATAGTTGAAAGTCTTGACCAGCAGCAGATCACCGATCGCCCGCAGGGGCACGATGAAGGTCTCGCGTTTTTCGTCGACCGTGTTTTCGTTGAGCACCAGCGTGATTTGCGAGGTGATGACCTCGTTCTGATTGCTGGCCTCCTCGAAGTTATAGCCGCCGTCACCGAAGTTGCCCCAATAGTTGACGTAAACCAGATAGGTGCCATGCAGCGGAGCGGTCATGGTGAACATTTCCGGGCCGGGGCCATCGACGCCATCCGGGTCCAGACCGCCGCCGTTGGTCAGCGCCGTGTGGGCGAAGAACGCGTGTTGGCCGTCGGGGGTAATGATGTGCAGGTCGAGCTCGGCCTTGGGGTCGTCCCAGCCGAGCACCACACGGATCTTCGCCGGCGTGCGCAGGTTATTCGCTTCGTAAAACTGCACGCGCTTGAGCGACTGGCCCGCGGCGCTGCGCACCTCGACACTGTTGGAGCCGGCGCCGAACGCATACGGCCGGGCGAAACGCCCGTCATCGTCGGTGTACAGATTCAATGGATTGCCGTTGACCGCCAGCGTGTGCGGCCCGCGCTGATTGCCGATGGCCTTGAGCTGGCCCTGGATCATCGTGCGATTGCGCTGGATACCGCGATCGATCGGCGGCGTGGGGTAAGCGACCTGCGGGTTTTCACTGCGATCAAGCAGGCCGTGGTAACGCCAGCCGCCCGCCGGTTCCGACAGTTCAGCGCTCGGCGCCGCCGAGAGCGCAGGCGCGCAAGCCAGGCCGATCAGCAGCAAAAGAAATGAACGCATGTAATGCCTCCTGCCATGCCTGGACGAAACCTTGCACCCGATCCTCGGTACTTCACAGCGGTGAAAACTGCGTTTCGTCTGAAAGACCCGTGACTACCGGGTCGTAGAAGGCGCGAAGATTAGCGATTCGGCAGTTTTTTAACAATCGGATACATCTTGAAATGCGGTGGGAATCACGCACATTTACGAGGCGTGAGCCGAATAGCGGACTTATTCGGCTCACAAAATGAGCCGAATAACTTTCACCACGTCCAAAACCCGTTTCCCATCCGCCCGCGATGGCCGTGAAACCGCCGCTCATTTGCCCATAAACCCCCTATCTGCTAGTGTCGCGCCGGTTTAACGTCAACCGGAAATCGCCGCCATGGCCCGCAAAAAAGCTGCACTGGATTTCGAACAGTCCCTCGCCGACCTGCAAACACTGGTCGAGCGTCTGGAGAACGGAGAATTGTCGCTGGAAGACTCGCTGACCGCTTTCGAGCAGGGCATCGGCCTGACCCGTGACTGCCAGGCAGCGCTGGCCCAGGCCGAGCAGAAGGTGCAAGTGCTGCTGGAGCGCGATGGCGAACTCGCCGAGGAACCCTTCGACGCGGAACAGCCAGAATGATTGCAGCGTATTCGGCGACCAGCCAGGCGCGGGTCAATGCGGCACTGGAAATTCTCTTCAAGGCACCGCTGCCAGAGCTGTCGCGTCTGTATGAGGCGATGCACTACAGCGTGATGATCGGTGGCAAACGCGTGCGTCCGCTGCTGGCCTATGCCGCCTGCGAAGCGCTCGGCGGCAAGGCCGAGCAAGCCAACGGCGCGGCCTGCGCGGTGGAGTTGATCCACGCCTATTCGCTGGTGCACGACGATTTGCCGGCGATGGACGACGACGATCTGCGTCGCGGCCAGCCCACCACTCATAAAAAATTCGACGAAGCCTGCGCGATCCTCGCCGGTGACGGTTTGCAGAGCCTGGCGTTCAGCGCCCTGCTTGACCCACGCCTGAGCACCCTCGACGCCGACATCCGTCTGCAACAGGTCACGGCGCTGGCGCACGCGGCAGGCCCGGCGGGCATGGTCGGCGGGCAGGCCATCGACCTCGGCTCGGTCGGCCTGAAGCTCGATCAGCAAGCACTGGAATTGATGCACCGGCACAAGACCGGCGCGCTGATCGAAGTCAGCGTCCAGCTTGGCGCCTTGGCCAGTGGCCGTGCCGAAAAGGACGAACTCAAGGCCCTACAAACTTATGCACAGGCCATTGGCTTGGCTTTCCAGGTCCAGGACGACATTCTCGACGTCGAAAGCGATACCGAAACCCTCGGCAAACGCCAGGGCGCCGACATCGCCCGTGACAAGCCGACCTACCCGGCCCTGCTGGGTCTGGACGCGGCCAAGGCCTACGCTCTGGAACTGCGCGATCAGGCGCTGCACGCACTGCGACCGTTTGACGCGGCGGCAGAGCCTTTGCGCGACCTGGCCCGGTATATCGTCGAGCGGCGTAACTGAACGCCAACCTGCCAAAAAAGACCAACGCGTGGGCAGGGGGCGATGCATCAGGTAAACTGCCGCATCTTTTATACCTATAACGATTCGCCTGATGCCCACGACGTTTCATGAGATTCCCCGCAAGCGCCCGACCACGCCCCTGCTCGACCGCGCGAACACGCCGGACGGCCTGCGCCGGTTAGGCGAAGCCGAGCTGGAAACCCTGGCCGATGAGTTGCGCCTGGAATTGCTCTATACGGTCGGTCAGACCGGCGGGCATTTCGGTGCCGGCCTGGGCGTCATCGAGCTGACCATCGCGTTGCATTACGTCTTCGACACCCCGGATGACCGGCTGGTGTGGGACGTCGGTCATCAGGCGTATCCGCACAAGATCCTCACCGGTCGCCGCCAGCGCATGGAAACCCTGCGTCAGAAGGACGGCATTGCCGCCTTCCCGCGTCGCGCCGAGAGCGAATACGACACCTTTGGCGTCGGTCACTCCAGCACCTCGATCAGTGCAGCGCTGGGCATGGCGATTGCCGCCCGCCTGCAAAACAGCGATCGCAAGGCGATTGCCGTGATCGGTGACGGCGCGCTGACCGCCGGCATGGCTTTCGAGGCGCTGAACCACGCGCCGGAAGTCAACGCCAACATGCTGGTGATCCTCAACGACAACGACATGTCGATCTCGCGCAACGTCGGCGGCCTGTCGAACTATCTGGCGAAGATCCTTTCCAGCCGCACTTACGCAAGCATGCGCGAGGGCAGCAAGAAAGTCCTGTCGCGCCTGCCCGGCGCCTGGGAAATCGCCCGTCGCACTGAAGAATACGCCAAGGGCATGCTGGTGCCCGGCACCCTGTTCGAAGAGCTGGGCTGGAACTACATCGGCCCGATCGACGGCCACGACCTGCCGACCCTGATCGCCACGTTGCGCAACATGCGCGATCTGAAAGGCCCGCAGTTCCTGCACATCGTCACCAAGAAAGGCAAAGGCTTCGCCCCGGCGGAAGTCGACCCGATCGGTTATCACGCGATCACCAAGCTCGAACCGGTCGACGCCCCGGCCGCTGCGCCGAAAAAGGCCGGCGGGCCGAAGTATTCGGCAGTGTTTGGCGAATGGCTGTGCGACATGGCAGCGGCTGACCCACGCCTGGTCGGGATCACCCCGGCGATGAAGGAAGGCTCGGACCTGGTGGCGTTCAGCGAGCGCTTCCCGCTGCGCTACTTCGACGTGGCGATTGCCGAACAGCACGCTGTGACGTTCGCTGCCGGTATGGCCTGCGAAGGTGCCAAACCGGTGGTGGCGATCTACTCGACATTCCTGCAACGCGGCTACGACCAACTGGTGCACGACGTCGCGGTGCAGAACCTCGACGTGCTGTTCGCCATCGACCGTGCCGGTCTGGTGGGCGAAGACGGCCCGACCCACGCCGGCAGCTTCGATCTGTCGTACCTGCGCTGCATCCCGGGCATGGTCATCATGACCCCGAGCGACGAAAACGAACTGCGCAAGATGCTCACCACCGGTCACCTGTACAACGGCCCGGCGGCAGTGCGTTACCCGCGCGGCACTGGCCCGAACGCGAGCATCGACAAAGATCTGGAGCCGATCGAAATCGGCAAGGGCATCGTCCGTCGTCAGGGCCGCAACGTCGCCTTGCTGGTGTTCGGCGTGCAACTGACCGAAGCGCTGAAAGTCGCCGAGAAGCTCGACGCCACCGTGGTCGACATGCGCTTCGTCAAACCGCTGGATGAACAACTGGTGCGCGAGATTGCCGCTAGCCACGAGCTGCTGGTGACCATCGAAGAAAACGCGATCATGGGCGGCGCCGGTGGGGCGGTCAGCGAATTTCTCGCACGCGAGAACATCCTCAAATCGATGCTGCACCTGGGCTTGCCGGATGTTTACGTCGAACACGCAAAACCGGCGCAGATGCTGGCCGAATGCGGGTTGGACGAGGCCGGAATCGAGGCCTCGATTCGCGAGCGCCTGGAACTGCTCAACAAGTAACACGCAATACCCATGTGGGAGCGGGCTTGCTCGCGAAGGCGGACTGTCAATCAACTCAGTGTTGACTGATTCACCGCCTTCGCGAGCAAGCCCGCTCCCACATTTGATTTGTGTACATCAGAAATACCCAATGGATCACCGATGAACCTCTCGCGCCTCGCCCTGCCCCTCTTGCTGCTGCCAGCCGCCAGCGCCCTCGCCGACACCTTCGAACGCGACGAAGCCCTGAAGCTGCCGGACACGCTGATCAGCGCCAACCGCCAGGTTGAAGCGCGCAACGACAGCAGCGCTGCCAACACCGTGTTCACCCGCGAAGACATCGATCGCCTGCAGCCGAGCAGCGTTACCGACCTGCTGCAACGGGTGCCGGGCGTGCAAGTGGCGCAGACCGGCGGACGCGGCAGTCTGCCGGGAATCTACATTCGCGGCACGCAGTCGGCGCAGAGCCTGGTGCTGGTCGATGGGCTGCGCATTGGCAGTTCGACCTCCGGCGACAGCAACCTGCAGCACCTGAACATCGATCAGATCGAGCGCGTCGAAGTGCTGCGCGGTTCGCGTTCGGTGATTTACGGCAGCGATGCGATTGGCGGGGTGATTCAGATCTTCACCCGGCGCGGCAACGACCAAGGCCTGCAGCCGCGCCTGCACGTCGGTTTCGGCAGCAACCAGACCTGGGAGCGCAGCCTCGGCCTGTCAGGGGGCGATGACAAAACCCGCTTCAACCTTGGCGCCAGCCTCGATGACACCGCCGGCCTCGACCGTACTCACGAGTCCTACCCCAGCGACAGCGATCATGATGCCTACCGCAACAAATCCATCAGCCTGAGCCTCAGCCATGCGCTGACCGATGACATTGAAGTCGGCGCCAATCTGCTGGATAACCGTGGCAAGAGCGAATTCGACAATCCGTTCGGCCGCTTCGACACGAGCACCTTCGAATCGGTGCAGCAGCAGCCCTACAGCGACTTCAACGTCAGCAGTGTCAGCAGCTACGTCGATGCGCGGGTCAACGAAACCTGGAAAACCCGCGTCGAGTTCGGCCACACCGAGAACCGCGAGAAGACCCTCGACAAGCTCAGCGACGAGCGCACGGTGTTCAATACCTACCGCGACTCGCTGACCTGGCAGAACGACCTGGCCCTGGATGTGCGCAACAGCCTGATCCTTGGCGGCGACTGGTACGAAGACCGGATCAACAGCAGCACCGCGTTCAACGAGGACAGCCGCTGGAACCGCGCCGTCTTCATCCAGCATCGCTATCAGGCCGACAGCTTCTCGACTGAACTGGGCCTGCGTCACGATGACAACCAGCAGTTCGGCAGCCAGAACACCTGGAGCGGCACCTTTACCCTGCCGCTGAACCCGGACAACGACCTGTTGCTGAGCTACAGCGAAGGTTTCCGTGCACCGACCTTCAACGACCTGTACTACCCGGACTTCAGCAACCCTGGCCTGAAACCGGAAACCTCGAAAAGCTACGAGCTGCAATGGCGCAGCCAGTTGAGCGACACCAGCCGTCTGGAAGCGTCGATTTACCGTACTGACCTGCAAGACGCGATCATCTTCGGCAGCAACTCACGCCCGGAGAACGTTGCCTCGGCGCGGATCAATGGTTTTGAAGCGGCGCTGAAACAGGAACTGTTTGGCTGGCAGAGCAACCTCGGCGTGGCGATCATCGACCCGCGCGATCGCGATACCGGGCACACCCTGGCGCGTCGTGCACGGCGTACCGCGAGTTGGGATCTGGATCGCCAGTTCGACCGGTTGGGACTGGGCGCCAGTTGGCAACTGGTCAGCGGCAGTTACGACGACCTGAACAACACGCAGTCGCTGGGTGGCTACGGCACAGTCGGGTTGCGCAGCAGCTGGGCGCTGAACCGTGAGATCAAACTGGATCTAAAGCTGGATAACCTGCTGGACAAGGGTTACAGCCGCGCGTTGTACAGCTATGACGGCAGCCAATATGGCTATCGCGAGGAAGGTCGAGCGTGGGTGTTTGGGGTGACCTGGACACCGGAGCTCTGATCCAGAATTCACGCTGCTTTGACTGGCCTCTTCGCGAGCAAGCCCGCTCCCACAGTAGATCGGGGCCTGTCCTCAAACTCTGGCAAAACACAGATCCCATGTGGGAGCGGGCTTGCTCGCGAACAATTCACCTCGGTCTCCCACAGTAGATCGGGGCCTGCCCTGAAACTCTGGCAAA
>NZ_AYMJ01000001.1 GCF_000633255.1 Pseudomonas sp. H1h | reverse complement strand
TGCTCGCGAAGAGGCCCTCATCAACAACTCAGCGTTAACGATCAGCGAAAATCCCGCCGCGCCCGAATCAGCGTAAACGCATTGTGCAGCTCGCGAGTTTTCTCGGTCGCCTCGCGCACCTGTTCCGGCGTCGCACCGCTGCCGGCAATCTTGTCCGGATGATGCCGACTGAGCAGGCGCCGGTAGGCTCGTTTGATCTGCGCCGGCTCGCTGGTCGCCGACACGCCGAGCAGGCGCATCGCTTCCTGATAGCTCACCGCCGCACTGACAATCGGGCGCTTGTTCGGCTCGTAGTCGCTGGCCAGCGCCTGTATCTGATGCGTTGTCCAACCCAGCCACTTGCCCCACTGCGCCAACAGTTCACGCTCGCTGACGCCGGCGCGGCCGTCGGCCCAGACCATGCGCCAGCAGGCACGCAACACGCCTTCGGCCGCATGGGGCTGAGCACTCAGGCGCCGCAGATAACCGCGCAGGTGGTCGCCGCCGGATTTGCCGCGATTGAACGCGGCAATCGCCCGACGCCGTGCCGGCTCGCTCATCTCCAGCGCGTTCATTTCATTGCGCGCCTGCTGGATATGGCCGTCCGTCACCCGTCCATCACTCTTGGCCAGACGCCCGAGCAACACGAACAACAGTTCGTCGTTGCGCAACATCGGCCGACCACCAAGTTTTTCCCGCAGATGTCCCCAGCTCTGCAAGTGCAGGCGCCGATCCAGCGCCTGTCCCAGCAAAGCCCCAAGCATGGCCCCCGGAATGCTGGCAATTGCAAAACCCGCTCCGGCTCCAATCAGAGTCCCTGGCCACAACATATCAACGACTCGCTTTTATCAATGCTTCAGCTTCGGCCAGACGCTCATGCGTACCGACATCGACCCAGTGACCTTTCAGGCGCTCGCCCGTGACCTGTCCTTCTGCCATCGCGTTGCGCAGCAGTGGCGCAAGCTTGAACGCGCCTTCCGGGCAGCCATCGAACAATTGCGGATGCAGGACCGCGATGCCGCTGTAGGTCAGGGTTGGCGCGTCCGGCTGGCCATCGATCACCTGACCGTTGACCAAGGTGAAATCGCCGCTCGGGTGATGGGCCGGATTGTCCGCCAGCACCAGATGGGCCAGACCGTTGATCGGTTGATGCAGCACGCTGAAGTCGTAATCGGTCCAGATGTCACCGTTCACCACCAGAAAGGCATCGTCACCGAGCAACGGCAAGGCCCGGAAAATCCCGCCGCCGGTTTCCAGCGGCTCGCCTTCCGGCGAGTACTGAATGCTCACACCAAACTGCGAACCATCGCCCAGGTAATCCTCGATCTGCTGGCCGAGCCAGGCATGGTTGATCACGATTTCGCTGAAACCCGCCGCGGCCAGCGCGCGCAGGTGATACTCGATCAATGGCACGCCGCCAGCGCGCACCAGCGGCTTGGGGGTGGTCAGGGTCAGCGGGCGCATGCGCTCGCCCTTGCCTGCCGCCAGAATCATTGCCTTCATGCAGTCACTCCGCCACGCAGACTGGCGAGCAGCGCCTGCAGATCCGCCAGTTCAGGACGGCGCACGAGCACCGCTTCTATATAAGCAAAGAAACGCGGCACGTCGGCCAGATAACGCGGTTTGCCATCGCGATGGCAAATGCGGGCAAAGATGCCGATGACTTTCAAGTGGCGCTGCACGCCCATCAGGTCACTGGCACGCAGGAAGTCTTCGAAATCCGCCTGCACCGGGATGTTCAGCGCGGCGGCTTGCTGCCAATAAGTTTCCAGCCAGCCACGCACACGCTCTTCAGGCCAGCTGAGGAACGCGTCCTTGAACAGACAGGTCACGTCGTAGGTCACCGGGCCATACACCGCATCCTGGAAATCGAGCACGCCTGGATTCGGCTCGCTGAGCATCAGGTTGCGCGGCATGTAGTCGCGGTGTACCAGCACTTTCGGCTGGGCCAGGGCGCTGTCGATCAGCAGTTCGCTGACGGCTTGCCATTGCTGTTGCTGTGCCGCGTCGAACTCGATACCGAGTTCGCGCTTCACGTACCACTCGGGGAACAGTTCCAGCTCGCGACGCAGCAGTGCGACGTCGTAACTCGGCAGCGGCGCCACCATCGGCAATTGCTGAAAAGCCAACAGTGCCTGCAGGGCATCGCTGAACAAAGCGTCGGCATTTTCGCTGTCGATCACGTCCAGATAGGTCTTGTTGCCCAGGTCATTGAGCAAAAGAAATCCGCGTTCGAGGTCTTCAGCATAAATTTTCGGCACGTTAATTCCGGATTTCGCCAGCAAAAACGCGATATCCACGAACGGTTTGCAGTTTTCCTGAGGGGGCGGCGCGTCCATCACGACGAAGCTGCGGCCCTCGCCTTCCCAGCGAAAATAACGCCGGAAACTCGCGTCACTGCTGGCCGCGGTCAACGTGGCCGGGGGCACGGTGCCCCAGCCTTGATCTGCAAACAGGATTGCCAACTGCTCATCGAGCCAAACTTTCAGGTGTTGCAAGCGTACATCTTGGTCAGGCATTGCAAGGGTCTCCGACGGCGCTAGCCGTCAAGCGGGTCATGCTTTATTATCCAGCATCTTTTTCAGACCATCGAGAGGCGTGCGGCCCACACCGCGGGCAGATGGCACGCAGGAAGCCCGGACTAATAAGATGGCATTGAAATCCCCCGCGTTTCGTAAAAAATTTCCGTTGTTGGTAACCGGCAGTCTGCTGGCTATGCAACCTCTGGCCAGCCAATTCGTTGTTGCCGCCGAGCAGTATGACTGCGCCGTCTCGGCAACGGGTGGCTGGGCGTGTGCGCCAAAGGCGCCGGCCGCTGCATTGCCGCCGCGTCCGGTACATGACGGCAGCGCCGTCAGCGCCGCTGGCGAAGCCCCGGCCCAGAACGGTTCCACTTCCGACACCGGCGCCAAACCTGCGCTGGTCACCGAAGCCAAGGGCCGCGGCCTGAAATCCCGTAGCGAAGACTACAGTCACCTCGACTGGGTTCCGCGCGAGAAGCTCACCGCCGCCCAATTGGCCGAGACCGGTCCTTACTGCTCTGGTTCCTATATCGAACCGATTCGTCCTGGCATGAATGACAAGACGAATAAAAGTGACGCACCGACCTTTATCGGCGCCAAGGCCTCGCGCTACAACACCGAAGATCAGGTGGGTACGCTGGCCGGCGACGTGGTTCTGCGTCAGGGCAGCATGCAGGTCGAGTCCGACGAGGCCAGCCTGTATCAGGCCGAGAGCCGCGCCGAACTCAACGGCGACGTACGCATCCGCGACAACGGCGCGCTGATCGTCGGCGACCACGCCGATGTGCAGCTCGACACCGGTGAAGCCAAGGTCGACAACGCCGAATACGTGATGCACAAATCGCGCATTCGCGGTAACGCGCTGTACGCCAAGCGTGCCGAAAACGCGATCATCCGCTTGAAGGACGGCACGTACACCACGTGCGAACCAAACAGCAACGCCTGGCAGCTCAAGGGCAACAACATCACCCTGAACCCTGCCACCGGCTTCGGCACCGCGACCAACGTGACGCTGCGGGTCAAGGACATTCCGATCCTGTACACGCCGTACATCTACTTCCCGATCGACGACCGTCGCCAGTCGGGTTTCCTGCCGCCGACCATCGGCACCGGCAGCGATACCGGCTTCACGCTGGTCACCCCGTACTACTTCAACCTGGCGCCGAACTACGATGCCACGTTGTACCCGCGCTACATGAGCAAGCGCGGCATGCTGGTCGAAGGCGAGTTCCGTTACCTGACCAAGTCCAGCGAAGGTCAGTTCGGTGCTGCGTATCTGAACGACGAAGATACCGATCGCAGCAAGCAGACCGACTACGAAAAGAATCGCTACATGTACAACTGGCAGCACAAGGGTGGTCTCGACTCCCGCGTGTACACCCAGGTTGACTACACCAAGATCAGCGACCCGTACTACTTCCAGGACCTGACCACCGATCAGATCGGGGTGAAGAGCGCCGACTACGTGAACCAGCAGGGTCTGGTTTCCTACCGTGGCGACTCGTACACCGCCACCTTGAATGCTCAGCAGTACCAGCTCGCTACCGTTTCGAACATCACGCCTTATGGTCGTCTGCCGCAGATCACCTTCAATGGTCAGCTGCCGTATCACCCGGAAGGCTTGAATTTCGATTACGAGACCGAGGTTGTGCGGTTTGATCGTGATCTGAAAACAGGCCAGTTCTCTGATGAAAACGGCAACCTGTCGGATCGACTGGACAAAAACGTGTCCGGGTTGGCCCGAGCTAATGGCACCCGCCTGAACCTGAAGCCAGGTGTCAGCCTGCCAATGAACTGGACCTATGGTTTCCTGAAGCCATCGCTCAAGTATCAATACACTCAGTACGATCTTGACCTTGATGGCCAGGGCAAAAATGATCTGGTAACAAACCGCAATGGCTCTTCCGCTCTCGGCGAGTCGTTCAGCAGCTCGCAGAATCGCGGCGTACCAATCGCCAGCATCGACAGCGGCCTGTACTTCGACCGCAACACCTCGTACTTCGGCAAGAACTACCGTCAGACGCTGGAACCTCGTCTGTTCTACCTCTATGTACCTGAGGAAGACCAGAAGGACATTCCGGTATTCGACACCAGTGAATACACCTTCAACTACGCTTCGCTGTTCCGTGACAACCGTTTCTCGGGCTCCGACCGTGTCGGCGACGAGAACAAACTGTCGCTGGGCGTAACCAGCCGCTGGATCGAAGACAATGGCTTCGAACGTCAACGCATCAGCGTCGGCCAGGCTTACTACTTCAAGAATCGTGAAGTACAACTGCCAGGCATTGATCCAAAGACCCGCGATGACGCGCAATCCAATGTGTCGCCATACGCGCTGGAATACGAATATCGCTGGAACCGCGACTGGCGCACCACTGCCGACTACAACTGGGATCCGGACAGCCGCAGCCCACGCTCCGGCAGTGCGATGTTCCACTATCAGCCTGAAGACAACCCGAACAAGGTCATCAACGCGGGTTACCGCTATCGCAATGACCAGGTTCGTTACGACCAGAGCACCGGCAAGTGGAGTATCGGCGGTGACTACGGCGAAGCGGGCAAGCCGGGCTTCATCAAGGACTACTACAAGATCCAGCAGCACGACTTCTCGGTCATCTGGCCGATCGTGCCGCAATGGAACGCCATCAGCCGCTGGCAGTACGACTACAACCGCAACCGTACGCTGGAAGCGTTCGGTGGTTTCGAGTACGACAACTGCTGCTGGAAACTGCGCCTGATCAACCGTTACTGGGTGTCTTATGACGAGTTCAGTCAGGATGCCCCGCAAAACGAAAAAGGCGACCACGGCGTCTTCCTCCAAATTGTTCTGAAGGGACTCGGCGGCCTGACTGGCGCCAAGGTAGAGAGCTTCCTCGACAAAGGCATTCAAGGTTATCGTGAACGTGAAGACCAAGCTTTCTGATTGTCTGCGCCCGCTGCTGCTGGGCGCGCTGTTCCTGGGTACTGCGGCCAACGCCGCAGTACAATCCATCGATAAAGTGGTCGCGATCGTTGATAACGACGTAGTCATGCAGAGCCAACTGGACCAGCGTGTCCACGAAGTTCAGCAGACCATCGCCAAGCGTGGTGGCGGCATGCCGCCTCCGGGCGTGCTGGATCAACAGGTGCTCGAGCGCCTGATCGTCGAAAACCTGCAACTGCAGATCGGCGAGCGTTCCGGCATCCGCATTACCGATGAAGAGCTGAACCAGGCTGTCGGCACTATCGCCCAGCGCAACAACATGACCGTGGATCAATTCCGCGCCGCCCTGGCTCACGACGGTCTGAACTATGACGACGCCCGTGACCAGATCAAGCGCGAAATGATCATCAGCCGTGTGCGTCAGCGCCGCGTGGCAGAACGCATTCAGGTCTCCGAGCAGGAAGTGAAGAACTTCCTCGCCTCGGACCTGGGCAAGATGCAACTGTCCGAAGAACTGCACCTGGCCAACATCCTGATTCCAACGCCGGAAAGCGCCAGCTCTGAAGCCATTCAGAGCGCTTACCGTCAGGCCATGGACGTTTACCAGCAACTCAAGCAAGGCGCTGACTTCGGTCAACTGGCCGTTGCCAAGTCCGGCAGCGACAACGCCCTGGAAGGCGGCGACATGGGCTGGCGCAAAGCCGCGCAACTGCCACCGCCGTTCGACCGCGAGCTGAGCAGCATGGCCGTTGGCGACATCACCCAGCCTGCACGCACCCCGGGTGGTTTCATCATCCTCAAGTTGCTGGCCAAACGCGGTGGCGAAGCGCAGATGCGCGATGAGGTGCACGTGCGCCACATCCTGGTCAAGCCAAGCCCGATCCGTGACGAAGCCAAAACCAAAGCCCTGGTGCAATCGCTGTACGATCGCATCCTGGCCGGTGAAGACTTCGCTGAACTGGCGAAGAACTACTCCGAAGACCCGGGCTCGGCGCTCAACGGCGGCGACCTGAACTGGATCGATCCAAGCGTGCTGGTACCGGAATTCCGCGAAGTGATGGCCAAGACCCCGCAAGGTCAGCTGTCCAAGCCATTCCAGACCCAATACGGCTGGCATGTACTGGAAGTCCTTGGCCGTCGCGCCACCGACAGCACCGAGCAGGCTCGCGAGCAACAGGCGATGACTGTTCTGCGTAACAAAAAATACGATGAAGAGCTGCAAAACTGGCTGCGTCAGATTCGTGAAGAAGCCTACGTAGAAATCAAACTCCCTGGCGCAGACCAGGCAGCGCAGTGAAACCCAAGCGTTTCGCGCTGACACCCGGCGAACCAGCCGGCATCGGTCCCGACCTGTGCCTGCTGCTCGCCTCGCACGCCCAGCCACACCCCTTGATTGCCATCACCAGCCGCGACCTGCTCCTTGAGCGGGCCACGCAGTTGGGGCTGGCCGTCAACTTGTTGGAGGTGGCGCCCGGCAATTGGCCGGACGCACCCGCACCTGCAGGCAGCCTTTACGTCTGGGACACCCCGCTCAGCGCCCCCGTGGTTGCCGGGCAACTGGACAAGGCCAACGCTGCATTCGTCCTCGAAACCCTGACCCGCGCCGGTAATGGCTGCCTGAACGGCGATTTCGCCGCAATGATCACCGCCCCGGTACACAAGGGTGTGATCAACGAATCCGGCATCCCGTTCTCCGGGCACACCGAGTTTCTCGCAGACCTGACCCACACCGCCCAAGTGGTAATGATGCTCGCCACTCGCGGCCTGCGCGTGGCGCTGGTCACCACGCACCTGCCCCTGCGCGAGATTGCCGATGCGATCACCCCGGAGCGGCTGGAGCGGGTCACGCGGATTCTGCACGCCGACCTGCAAGATAAATTCGGCATTGCCCAGCCACGCATCCTGGTCTGCGGACTCAACCCGCACGCCGGTGAAGGCGGACACCTGGGCCATGAAGAAATCGACATCATCGAACCTACCTTAGAGCGCCTGCGCGGCGAGGGCATGGACCTTCGTGGCCCGCTGCCTGCCGACACTCTGTTTACCCCCAAATATCTGGAGCACTGCGACGCAGTGCTGGCGATGTACCACGACCAGGGGCTGCCCGTGCTGAAGTACAAAGGCTTCGGCGCTGCGGTCAACATTACCCTTGGCCTGCCGATCATTCGTACTTCGGTCGATCACGGCACCGCCCTGGATCTGGCCGGCAGCGGCAAGATCGACACCGGCAGCCTGCAGGTCGCCCTGGAAACCGCCTACCAGATGGCCGAGACCCGTTTATGACCGAGCAATACCAACACAAGGCGCGCAAACGCTTTGGCCAGAACTTCCTGCACGATGCCGGCGTCATCGACCGCATCCTGCGCTCCATCAGCGCCAAGCCTGACGACCGTATGCTGGAAATCGGCCCGGGCCAGGGCGCACTGACCGCCGGCCTGCTGAGCTCCGGCGCGCAACTCGACGTGGTGGAGTTGGACAAGGACCTGATCCCGATCCTCAACCAGCAGTTCGCCGGCAAGAGCAACTTCAACCTGCACCAGGGCGACGCGCTGAAGTTCGACTTCAACACGCTCAACGCGGCACCGAACAGCCTGCGTGTGGTCGGCAACCTGCCTTACAACATCTCCACGCCGCTGATTTTTCACCTGCTGAACAACGCCGGCATCATTCGCGACATGCACTTCATGCTGCAGAAGGAAGTGGTCGAGCGTCTGGCGGCCGGCCCGGGTGGCGGTGACTGGGGTCGCCTGTCGATCATGGTTCAGTACCACTGCCGCGTAGAGCACCTGTTCAACGTTGGCCCGGGTGCGTTCAACCCGCCGCCGAAGGTCGACTCGGCCATTGTCCGCCTGGTGCCGCACGCAGTACTGCCGCATCCGGCCAAGGATCATCGCCTGCTCGAGCGCGTCGTTCGGGAAGCCTTCAACCAGCGTCGCAAGACCCTGCGCAACACCCTCAAGCAATTGATGACCGCCGCCGAGATCGAAGCCGCCGGTGTCGATGGCAGCCTGCGTCCCGAGCAGCTGGACCTGGCCGCGTTCGTGCGCCTGGCCGACAAGCTCAGCGAGCAAGCCCCCGCTCCCGCCGCCGACTGACTGGCGATGAACGCTATCGGGCAGGACGCCACTCTGGTTTACTGCCCGATACTTGCCTAGACTGATTCCCCATCAGCTACGCCTCGCGTTCCGCTTTGCTTAAGGCCCTTTTGCATGTCCGATCCTCGTTACCAGGTCGATGTCAGTGTCGTCACCCACTATCTGGCAGACCAATCGCAACCCGAGCACGACCGCTTCGCCTTCGCCTACACCATCACCGTGCAGAACAATGGAGAGAAGCCCGCTCGCCTGATGTCGCGACACTGGGTGATCACCGATGGCGACGGACATGTCGAAGAGGTTCGCGGCGCAGGCGTCGTCGGCCAGCAACCGCTGATCGACGCTGGCAAAAGCCACACTTACAGCAGCGGCACGGTCATGACCACCAAAGTCGGCACCATGCAGGGCACCTACGAAATGGTCGCCACCGATGGCAAACATTTCGACGCAATCATCAAGCCCTTCCGTCTCGCCGTCCCAGGAGCCCTGCACTGATGACGACGTATGCCGTAGGTGATCTGCAAGGCTGTCTCGAACCGCTCAAGTGCCTGCTCAGGCAAGTGGCGTTCGACCCGGCGCGCGATCGACTCTGGCTGGTCGGCGATCTGGTCAACCGTGGGCCACAATCGCTGGAAACCCTGCGTTTTCTCTATGGCATGCGCGAGTCGCTGGTCTGTGTGCTCGGCAATCATGACCTGCACCTGCTGGCTGTCAGCAGGCACGTCGAGCGCTTGAAAAAGTCCGACACCCTGCGCGAGATCCTCGAAGCACCCGACGGCCCTGTACTGCTTGAGTGGCTGCGCCAGCAAAAGCTGATGCACTACGATGAGCAGCGCGATGTCGTCATGGTTCACGCCGGCATTCCGCCGCAATGGTCGCTTCGTCGTGCCTTGAAGTGCGCTGGCGAAGTGGAAACGGCTTTGCACGATGACAATCTGCTCCCGGCGTTTCTTGACGGCATGTACGGCAATGAACCCGCCAAATGGGACAACGACCTCAAAGGCGTCACCCGCCTGCGCGTCATCACCAACTATTTCACCCGCATGCGCTTCTGCACCGCCGAGGGCAAACTCGATCTCAAGAGCAAGGAAGGCCTCGACACCGCACCGCCAGGCTACAAGCCGTGGTTCCAGCACAAAGAGCGCAAGACCCGTGGTTTACGGATCATCTTCGGCCACTGGGCTGCACTCGAAGGCGATGTCCACGAACCGGGCATCTCGGCACTGGACACCGGGTGTGTCTGGGGCGGCAGCCTGACACTGATGAACGTCGACAGTGGCGAGCGCGTGTCGTGCAAATGCGATGAACACGGTGACATTGCGCCAACCGTCGCACCACTTATCCCCGAAACGTCGCCAGTCAACGCCCCGCGTTAGACTGCGCATTCTGCCGAGCTACAGGAACCCGCCATGAGCGAATTCAAACGAATCCCCCCGGAACAGGCCCAGGCCCTGCGTGAGCAAGGTGCGGTGGTGGTCGATATCCGCGACCCGCAAACCTACGCCGCACTGCACATCGCCGGCTCGACCCATCTGGATAACCATTCGATCTCGGAATTCATCCGCAACGCCGATCTCGACGCACCACTGGTGGTGGTCTGCTATCACGGCAATTCCAGTCAGAACGCGGCCGCCTACCTGATCAGTCAGGGCTTCTCCGACGTCTACAGCATGGATGGCGGCTTCGAGTTGTGGCGTACGACTTATCCTGCGGAAACCGCGCAAGGCACCGCCGAATAATTTTTTTGTCACGTGCAGGCCCCGGCTGCCGTGGGCCTGCGCGCGGCAGACGAACGGTCTGCGACAACTAATTGCGTATCTCGCCTTTACCTCCCGAATTCCCAACTATCCTTAAGCCCAGGCCATCCAAAACAGGGGAGAGCCGGTACACCGGCGCACGGGTCATCGGGAGTGACTTTCAAGGTTGTCGACCGCGAAAGTGTTCTGGGGGGTAAACAAGCGGCCACCGCGGCTGCTTGCCAGCATCGACTGAGTGATCCGGCGTCGGCTCCACGTATCGAGCGAGGTGACGTCATGAGTATCTTTAGCCACTTCCAACAACGCTTCGAGTCCACACGCCAGGAAGAACTCTCGCTGCAGGAGTACCTGGAGCTGTGCAAAAAGGACCGCAGCGCTTACGTTTCCGCCGCCGAGCGTCTATTGATGGCAATTGGCGAACCCGAGCTGCTCGACACGTCGACCAACTCACGGCTGTCGCGGATCTTCTCCAACAAGGTGATTCGTCGCTATCCGGCCTTTGAAGACTTCCACGGGATGGAAGAATGCATCGACCAGATCGTCTCGTATTTCCGCCATGCCGCCCAAGGTCTGGAAGAGAAGAAACAGATCCTCTATCTGCTCGGCCCCGTCGGTGGCGGTAAATCGTCGCTGGCCGAGAAGCTGAAACAGTTGATGGAAAAAGTGCCCTTCTACGCGATCAAGGGCTCGCCGGTATTCGAATCACCCCTGGGTCTGTTCAACGCCACCGAAGATGGCGCGATCCTCGAGGAAGACTTCGGCATCCCACGGCGCTACCTGAACACCATCATGTCGCCTTGGGCAACCAAGCGCCTGGCCGAATTTGGCGGCGATATCAGCCAGTTCCGCGTGGTCAAGCTGTACCCGTCGATCCTCAACCAGATCGCCGTGGCCAAGACCGAACCGGGCGACGAGAACAACCAGGACATTTCCGCTCTGGTCGGCAAGGTCGACATCCGCAAACTCGAGGAATACCCACAGAACGACGCCGACGCCTACAGCTACTCCGGTGCGCTGTGCCGGGCCAACCAGGGCCTGATGGAATTCGTCGAAATGTTCAAGGCACCGATCAAGGTGCTGCACCCGTTGCTGACCGCCACTCAGGAAGGCAACTACAACAGTACCGAAGGTCTTGGCGCCATTCCGTTCACCGGGATTCTGCTCGCCCACTCCAACGAATCGGAGTGGCACACCTTCCGCAACAACAAGAACAACGAAGCCTTCATCGACCGGATCTACATCGTCAAAGTACCGTACTGCCTGCGGGTCAGCGACGAGGTGAAGATTTACGACAAGCTGCTGTTCAACAGCTCCCTGGCCAAGGCCCACTGCGCGCCCGACACACTGAAGATGCTGGCGCAGTTCACTGTGCTGTCACGCCTCAAGGAGCCGGAAAACTCCAACATCTATTCGAAGATGCGCGTCTACGACGGGGAAAACCTCAAGGACACCGATCCGAAAGCCAAATCGATTCAGGAATACCGCGACTCGGCCGGCGTCGACGAGGGCATGAACGGCCTGTCGACCCGCTTTGCGTTCAAGATCCTGTCCAAAGTGTTCAACTTCGATCCGCATGAAATCGCCGCCAACCCGGTGCACCTGCTCTATGTGCTGGAACAGCAGATCGAACAGGAACAATTCCAGGCCGAGACCCGCGAGCGTTATCTGCGCTATCTCAAGGAGTACCTGGCACCGCGTTATATCGAATTCATTGGCAAGGAAATCCAGACCGCATACCTGGAGTCTTACAGCGAATACGGTCAAAACATCTTCGACCGCTACGTGCTGTACGCGGACTTCTGGATTCAGGATCAGGAATACCGCGATCCGGAAACCGGCGAGATCCTCAACCGCGTCGCGTTGAACGAGGAACTGGAAAAAATCGAGAAACCGGCCGGCATCAGCAATCCGAAGGATTTCCGCAACGAAATCGTCAACTTCGTGCTGCGCGCCCGGGCCAACAACAACGGCAAGAACCCGACCTGGCTCAGCTACGAAAAACTGCGGGTGGTCATCGAGAAGAAAATGTTCTCGAACACCGAAGACCTGCTGCCAGTCATCAGCTTCAATGCCAAGGCCAGCAAAGAGGATCAACAGAAACACAACGACTTCGTTACTCGAATGGTCGAGCGCGGCTACACCGACAAACAGGTACGACTGCTGTCCGAATGGTACCTACGGGTCCGGAAATCGCAGTAAAACAGCTACAAGCCTCAAGCTACGAGCTGCAGGGAAAAGCGTGAACGCTGTGCTTCTACTTGCAGCTCGCAGCTCACAACTTGAAGCTGCCCGGAGGGCCTCCTATGAGCTATGTGATCGACCGACGCCTCAATGGCAAGAACAAGAGCACGGTGAACCGCCAGCGTTTCCTGCGGCGTTACCGTGATCACATCAAGAAGGCCGTCGAAGAGGCGGTCAGCCGGCGCTCCATCACTGACATGGAGCACGGCGAACAGATCAGCATTCCCGGTCGCGACATCGACGAACCGGTGCTTCACCACGGGCGCGGCGGCAAGCAGACCGTGGTTCACCCCGGCAACAAGGAATTCACCGCCGGCGAGCACATCGCCAGGCCACCGGGGGGTGGTGGCGGACGCGGGCCGGGCAAGGCTGGCAACTCCGGCGAGGGCATGGACGAATTCGTCTTCCAGATCACCCAGGAAGAATTCCTCGAATTCATGTTCGAAGACCTTGAACTCCCTAATCTGGTGAAACGTAACCTCAGCGGCACCGACACCTTCAAGACCGTGCGCGCCGGGATCAGCAACGAAGGCAATCCCTCGCGGATCAACATTATCCGAACCCTGCGCTCGGCTCATGCCCGGCGCATTGCGCTGTCCGGCAGCAGCCGCGCCAAGCTGCGCGAAGCCAAAGAGGAACTGGCGCGACTCAAACGCGAAGAGCCGGACAACTTCGGCGATATTCAGGAACTCGAAGCCGAAATCGAGAAACTCAGCGCACGCATCCATCGCGTGCCGTTCCTCGACACGTTCGACCTCAAGTACAACCTGCTGATCAAGCAACCCAACCCCAGCTCCAAGGCAGTGATGTTCTGCCTGATGGACGTTTCCGGCTCCATGACCCAGGCCACCAAGGACATTGCCAAGCGCTTTTTCATCCTGTTGTATCTGTTCTTGAAGCGTAACTACGACAAGATCGACGTAGTCTTCATCCGTCACCACACCAGCGCCCGGGAAGTGGACGAAGAGGAGTTCTTCTATTCGCGGGAAACCGGCGGCACCATCGTTTCCAGCGCGTTGAAACTGATGCAGGAGATCATGGCCGAGCGCTATCCGAGCAACGAGTGGAACATCTACGCCGCTCAGGCTTCCGACGGCGACAACTGGAACGATGACTCGCCGATCTGCCGCGACATACTGATCAATCAGATCATGCCGTTTGTGCAGTACTACACTTATGTGGAGATCACCCCGCGCGAACACCAGGCCCTCTGGTACGAATACGAACGCATCGCCGAAGCCTTTTCCGACACGTTTGCCCAGCAGCAGCTGGTCTCGGCCGGGGATATTTATCCGGTCTTCCGTGAACTCTTCCAGCGCAGGTTAGTGACATGACCGCCAAAGAGCAGAAACGCCAACCCATTTCCACCGGCTCCGAATGGACATTCGAGCTGATTCAGGCCTACGACCGCGAGATCAGCCGGCTCGCCGATCGCTACGCCCTGGATACCTATCCCAACCAGATCGAAGTGATCACCGCCGAACAGATGATGGATGCCTATGCTTCGGTCGGCATGCCGCTGGGGTATCACCACTGGTCCTACGGCAAACACTTCCTCAGCACCGAGAAATCCTACAGTCGCGGGCAGATGGGGCTGGCCTACGAGATCGTGATCAATTCGGACCCGTGCATTGCCTACCTGATGGAAGAAAACACCATCTGCATGCAGGCGCTGGTGGTGGCTCACGCGTGCTACGGCCACAACAGCTTCTTCAAGGGCAACTATCTGTTCCGCACCTGGACCGATGCCAGTTCGATCATCGATTACCTGGTGTTCGCCAAGCAGTACATCATGCAGTGCGAGGAACGCCACGGCATCGATGCCGTAGAGGACCTGCTCGACTCCTGCCACGCCCTGATGAACTACGGCGTCGACCGCTACAAACGCCCGTATCCGATATCCGCCGAGGAAGAACGCCGGCGGCAAAAGGACCGCGAAGAGCACATGCAGAAACAGATCAACGATCTGTGGCGCACCATTCCCAAAGGTGCGGACAAATACAGCGACAAGGACAACGCACGCTTCCCGGCCGAACCGCAGGAAAACATCCTGTATTTCATCGAGAAACACGCCCCGCTGCTGGAGCCGTGGCAGCGGGAAATCGTGCGGATCGTGCGCAAGATTGCCCAGTATTTCTATCCACAGCGCCAGACCCAGGTGATGAACGAAGGCTGGGCAACGTTCTGGCACTACACGTTGATGAACGATCTGTACGACGAAGGCCTGGTGACTGACGGCTTCATGATGGAATTCCTCACCTCGCACACCAGCGTGGTGTTTCAGCCAGGCTTCGACAGCCCCTATTACAGCGGCATCAACCCTTACGCACTGGGCTTTGCGATGTACCGCGATATCCGGCGCATGTGCGAAGAACCTACCGAGGAAGACCGCCGCTGGTTCCCGGACATTGCCGGCACGGACTGGCTTTCGACCATCAAGTTCGCCATGAGCAGCTTCAAGGATGAGAGCTTCATCCTGCAGTACCTGTCACCGAAAGTGATCCGCGATCTGAAGTTGTTCAGCATCCTCGATGACGACCAGAAGGACGACTTGCTGGTACCGGCGATCCATGACGAAACCGGTTACCGGATCATCCGTGAAACCCTGGCCGCACAGTACAACCTCGGCAATCGTGAACCAAACGTGCAGATCTACAGCATCGACCGGCGCGGCGACCGTTCCCTGACCCTGCGCCATCAGCAGCACGACCGCAAACCACTGGGCGACTCCACCGACGAGGTACTGAAACATCTGCACCGGTTGTGGGGCTTCGACATTCACCTGGAAACCCTGCAAGGCGACCAGATCATGAAAACCCACCACGTACCGCCACGCAGTGAACACAGCGAAGGGGATTACGGCAGGCTTGATCTGGCCGTGATTCATCTTTGATCCGGTTTTGGCCTCCGAAAGTCCGGCGCAAGGGTTATTCTGTCGGGCCAACGGAGGTTTTTTATGCAGATTTACAAGGTCGGCGGCGCGGTACGCGACCGCTTGCTCGGGCTACCGGTTACCGATATCGATTGGGTGGTGGTCGGTGCCACGACAGAAGAGATGCTCACCAAGGGATTTCGCCCGGTCGGCGCAGATTTTCCGGTATTCCTTCATCCCGGGACCGGCGAAGAATACGCCCTCGCCCGCACCGAGCGTAAAAGCGGCCGTGGTTATGGCGGCTTCACTTTTCACGCCAGCCCCGAAGTCACCCTTGAAGAAGACCTCATTCGCCGCGACCTGACGATCAATGCGATGGCCGAGGACGGCCAGCAGAATCTGACGGATCCCTATCATGGCCAGCGCGACCTCGAAAATCGAATTCTGCGCCATGTTTCCCCGGCGTTTGCCGAAGATCCCCTTAGGGTATTGCGTGTAGCGCGCTTTGCCGCTCGCTACGCCGCGCTGGGGTTTACCGTCGCTCCGGAGACCCTCGAACTGATGCGTCAGCTCAGCGAATCCGGCGAACTTGAAGCCCTGACCGCCGAACGCAGCTGGAAGGAGATTTCCCGGGCATTGATGGAAGATCAGCCACACGTATTCATCCAGACATTGCGCGACTGCGGCGCACTGAAGGTCTTGATGCCAGAGGTAGACGCACTGTTCGGCGTACCGCAGCCGGAGGCCCATCACCCGGAAATCGACAGCGGCATCCACACCCTGAGCGTGCTCGAACAAGCGGCGCAGCACCAACAGCCGCTGACCGTGCGCTGGGCCTGCCTGCTGCATGACCTCGGCAAAGGCCTGACTCCGGAGGAAGAGTGGCCACGGCACATCGCGCATGAACACAAAGGGCTGAAGCTGATCAAAGCGGTCAACGAACGTTTCAAGGCACCGAAAGATTGTCAGGACCTGGCACTGCTGGTCGGCCAATATCACACGCACGGCCACCGCGCCCTGGAACTGAAGGCGTCGACCTTGCTGGAGTTACTGCAGAGCTTCGACGTTTATCGCCGTCCGCAGCGCTTTGAGGAGTTCATCGTCGCGTGCGAGATGGATGCTCGCGGCCGCAAGGGACTGGAACAGCGCAGTTATCCACAGGCAGATTATTTGCGCGGCGCGGCGAAAGTAGCACGGGAAGTCGCGGTACAGCCGTTGCTGGAGAAGGGATTCAGAGGGCCGGAACTGGGCGAAGCGCTGAAGCGCGAGCGACTGAAAGCGCTGAAGACCTATAAAGACACGGCGTCAGCCTGAAAAGCTTCGCGAGCAAGCCTGCTCCCACAAGGGAAATACATTCCAAATGTGGGAGCGGGCTTGCTGGCGAAGGCGGCAGTCAACTCAACGAAGATCCGAAGGCGTGAGTTGCTGCCCGCGCCATTCAAACCCGACCGGCGCCAACACCTGATCAATCTGCGCCTCGGCCCACAACGTCGCGAAGCTTTTTCCCACACCCGGATGCACCCGATCCGGCGCAATCAGCGACAGCGGCCACAGCACAAAAGCATTTTTCAGAATTTCGGCACGCGGCAGGATCAAACCGTCAAAGTTACCCGTCAGGTCGCCGTACAACAGCACGTCGATATCCAGCGGCAAACCCTTGCGGTCCGGTGCATAGCGACCGTTATCGGCCTCGATGTATTTCAGGCGCCGATCCAGCTCCATCAACGGCAGATCGGTAAACGCCGAGACCACGAAGTTGAAGAACGGCCCGCTTTTGATCCCCACCGGCTGGCTCTCGAACACCGCCGAACAGCGGATATCCACGAGGAATGTCGCCAAAGCGTCGAGCCCGGCGCGCAAATGGGTATCACGCTCGATATTGCTACCGAGCCCAAGGTAAACCTGAGTCAGCGACATCCGCGCTCGATCTCCACACCCACACCACCCTTGGCTGCCGGCACGGCGCCTGGCTTGGTCAGTTTCAGACGAACCCAGGTGATCTTGAATTCGGCCATCAGCACTTCGACCAATCGCTCGGCGAAGGTCTCGACCAACTGAAATTGCGCCTGCTCGGCAAAGGCCTGGATGCGCGTAGAAACGCTGGCGTAATCGAGCGCCAGCGTCAGGTCGTCACCAGCCGCGGCCGGGCGATTGTCCCAGGCGAAGCTCAGATCAAGACGCAGACACTGTCGGATGCCGCGCTCCCAGTCGTAGGCACCGATCACGGTGTCGACTTCCAGGCCCTCGATAAACACTCTGTCCAAGCACTTTTCTCCGCTGCACGACAAGGGCGCAATGCGCCGTTAGAATCAGGGCGTCCTCGCCCGGAATAGTTAGCATGTTTTGGTTACTGGCGACTCTCGCCTACCTGCTCGGCTCGCTGTCCTTCGCCATTTTGCTCAGCCGCCTGACCGGAAACCCGGACCCGCGAATGAGTGGCTCGGGTAATGCCGGCGCCACCAACATGCTGCGCCTGGCCGGCCGCAAACTTGCGATCCTGACCCTGCTCGGTGATCTGTGCAAAGGCCTGTTGCCGGTGCTGATCGCAGCGGCCATGGGCCTTTCGCTGCAGGATCAGGCCTGGATCGGCGTGTGCGCCGTGATCGGTCACCTGTTCCCGCTGTATTTCCGTTTTCGCGGCGGCAAAGGCGTTGCCACGGCTGCCGGCATGCTGCTGGGCCTGTATCCGCCCGCCGCGCTGTTGGCGGTATGCGCCTGGCTGCTGACGTTCTACCTGACCCGTACCAGCTCGCTGGCGGCATTGATCGCCACGCCCCTGACCCTGCCATTGCTGGCTTGGCAGGAACCGGAAGCGCTGCTGCCAATGAGCGCGTTGACGCTACTGATCGTCTGGCGCCACCGCGGCAATCTACGCGACCTGTTTGCCGGGCGCGAACGGCATTTTTAAATACCGCTCATGAGCGCCGCTCATCACAACGCCGACAGCTGCTCCATCGGCCAGCGCGCCTGCACGCTGATCGCCAGGCTTTCCTGCTGACCAGCCTGCAGACGCTGGCAACCGGCAAACGCGATCATCGCGCCATTGTCGGTGCAGAACTCGGGACGGGCGTAGAACACATCGCCCTTCATATCGCCGAGCATCTTTTCCAGCGAAACACGCAACGCCTTGTTGGCGCTGACGCCGCCAGCGATCACCAGACGCTTCATGCCGGCCTGTTTCAGGGCGCGTTTGCACTTGATGGTCAAAGTCTCCACCACCGCCTGCTGGAACGCCAGCGCGATGTCGCAACGGGCTTGCTCGCTGTCGTCCCCGGCGGTGACGCATTGCTGCCAGGTGTTAAGAGCGAAGGTCTTCAGACCGCTGAAGCTGAAATCCAGACCCGGGCGATCACACATCGGACGCGGGAAAGTAAAACGTCCTGCAACGCCCTTCTCCGCCAACTTGGCGATTTCCGGTCCGCCCGGATAATTGAGACCCATCATTTTTGCAGTCTTGTCGAACGCTTCGCCGGCGGCATCGTCGAGGGTCTCTCCGAGCAGGCTGTATTGGCCAATGCCATCGACCTGAACCAGCTGGGTATGACCACCGGAAACCAACAAAGCGACGAACGGGAATTCTGGCGGTTTTGGCTCCAGCATCGGCGCCAGTAAATGACCTTCCATGTGGTGCACACCGAGCGCCGGAATACCCCAGGCAAACGCCAGCGCCTGGGCGCAAGAAGCACCGACCAGCAGCGCCCCGACCAGTCCAGGACCTGCGGTATAGGCGATAGCATCGATCTCGGTCGGCACGCAGTCGGCTTCAGCCAACACCTGACGAATCAAGGGCAGCATGCGTTTGACGTGGTCACGCGAGGCCAGCTCCGGTACCACACCGCCATAGGCACGGTGCAGGTCGATCTGACTGAATAGCGCGTCGGCCAGCAGGCCGCGCTCACTGTCATATAATGCGACGCCGGTTTCGTCGCAGGAAGTTTCTAATCCCAGTACTAGCATGGGTTTGCGCCTTGTTTAGGCTGAATTCGAAGGCGCGCATAATAGTCGCCGCGTGATGCCCCGACCAGCGGTTTTCGATCAGAGGCTTTGCATTCCGAGCGATGAGGGGTTAACATCCGCAACCCTTAAAAACCGACGTCTTCAAGTGCTCTTTTGCCGCGAGGATGTTGACCCCGGTAATGAATGAAGGTAGCTCTGGATGCCAGCCGTCAAAGTTAAAGAGAACGAACCCTTCGACGTAGCTCTGCGTCGTTTCAAGCGCTCCTGCGAAAAAGCCGGTGTACTGGCTGAAGTTCGTAGCCGCGAATTTTACGAGAAGCCAACTTCTGAGCGTAAGCGCAAAGCAGCAGCCGCTGTTAAGCGTCACGCCAAGAAAGTTCAGCGCGAACAGCGCCGCGCCGTTCGTCTGTACTAATACGCAGACGTTCGTAGCAAGCTTCTTGCCTAAGCCCGGCCCTCAGCCGGGCTAATGGCATTTGCGTAAAACGCTTGATGCTTCACCGTCGAAGCCGCAGATGCGACCGAGACAAAACTGCTTCACCGCGTCAGGCCTGGCTTTTTTGCCAGCGGTGCACGTCTTTCTGACGAGCCTTTCAAGGCTACTGACGAGCACACCCACTGATTCCTCTCACGACGATCAGCCCAAGGCACCTGCATGCGTGCCCGCTTTATTGAGCTATCCGAGGCCCTTGACCGGCCGTCAGCGGATTCAGCGCAACACTTTCAAATAGTCGAAAACTGATGAGCACTAACGTCAGTGGATTTTCGGCAGATACACTTCCCGACAGCGATCACGCAACCGACCCCGGTCGAGCCGCCCATTGCGCGCGCCTCACTCAAGACCTGCGTCCAGCCGCCCTTCGCATCGGACTCATTACAGCACAGACGAGAACGCCATGGCCGGGCTGATTCCCCAGAGCTTTATTGACGACCTCCTGAACCGCACCGACATCGTCGACGTGGTCAGCTCGCGTGTGCAACTGAAAAAGGCCGGCAAGAACTACACCGCCTGCTGCCCGTTCCATAAAGAGAAAACCCCGTCGTTCAGCGTCAGCCCCGACAAGCAGTTCTATTACTGCTTCGGTTGTGGTGCCGGTGGCAACGCCTTGGGCTTTCTCATGGACCACGACAACCTGGACTTCCCCCAGGCCGTCGAAGATCTGGCCAAAGCCGCCGGAATGGAAATCCCCCGCGAAGAAAGCGGCCGCCCGCACAAACCGCGGCAACCGACCGATTCGCCGCTGTACCCGCTACTGACCGCCGCCGCCGACTTTTACCGGCAGGCGCTCAAGAGCCATCCTGCGCGCAAGGCCGCCGTGGATTACCTCAAGGGCCGCGGCCTGACCGGCGAGATCGCCCGGGACTTCGGCCTAGGTTTCGCGCCGCCGGGCTGGGACAATCTGTTCAAACACTTGAGCAGCGATACCCTGCAACAGAAGGCCATGATCGACGCAGGCCTGTTGATCGAGAACGCCGAAACCGGCAAACGCTATGACCGCTTCCGCGATCGCGTGATGTTCCCGATCCGTGACACGCGCGGCCGGATCATCGCTTTCGGTGGCCGGGTACTCGGCGACGACAAGCCGAAATACCTGAACTCGCCGGAAACCCCGGTCTTCCATAAAGGCCAGGAGCTCTACGGCCTCTATGAAGCACGCAAGAACAACCGCAACCTCGATGAAATCATCGTCGTCGAAGGCTACATGGACGTCATCGCTCTCGCCCAGCAAGGCTTGAAAAATGCCGTCGCAACGCTGGGTACCGCGACCAGCGAAGAACATTTGAAACGCCTGTTTCGCGTAGTGCCGAACGTGCTGTTCTGCTTCGACGGCGACCAGGCCGGCCGCAACGCCGCCTGGCGCGCGCTGGAGGCCACACTGTCGAGCTTGCAGGACGGGCGTCGTGCGCGATTCCTGTTTCTGCCCGAAGGCGAAGACCCGGACACCTTGGTGCGCGCCGAAGGCACTGATGCCTTCAAGGCTCGAATCAACCAGCATGCGCAGCCGTTGGCGGACTATTTCTTTCAGCAACTGACCGAAGAAGCCGATCCGCGCTCTCTTGAGGGCAAGGCTCACATGGCCACCCTCGCCGCACCATTGATCGATAAAGTGCCCGGGGCCAACCTGCGCATTCTGATGCGTCAGCGCCTGACCGAAATCACCGGCCTGAGCAACGAAACCGTCAGTCAGCTCGCGCAAAGTGCGCCGCAGGAAGCGCCGCCGGCGTACGATCCGGGCATTGATTACGACGCAATGCCGGACTACAGCGACTACCATCAGCCGCAGGCACAGGACATGTATGTGCCGCAGCAGGAGTGGACGCCGAAGAAACCCGGCGCCGGCGGCAAGAAGTGGGACAAGAACGGCAAACGTGGCGGCGATCGCGATCAACAACGCCCGCGGACGCCAATTGGCGTCGAATCACCGACCCTGACCGCCCTGCGCACCCTGCTTCATCACCCGCAACTGGCCGAACGCGTCGAGGACGCCGGGCACATTGCGGACGAAAATCAGACCAACGCCCAGTTGCTTGTGGCGCTGCTCGAAGCCGTACAGAAGAATCCCAAGCTAAACTCATTTCAGTTGATCGCGCGATGGCACGGCACTGAACAGGGTCGCTTGCTTAAAGCACTCGCGGAAAAGGAGTGGCTGATTGATGGAGAAAACCTTGAACAACAGTTTTTCGACACCATTACTAGCTTGTCAGCCCGCCAACGCGAGCGAAATCTGGAACAGTTGCTCAGGAAAGCGCGTCAAAGCGAACTGAGCATCGAAGAGAAAAATCAACTGCGCGACCTTCTAAGTCGCAATGTTTCCGCATCAAACCCGACCTCAACTGGCGCGTGAGGTCATAGCTCAGGTATAATCCTCGGCTTGTTTTTTGCCCGCCAAGACCTTCAGTGGATAGGGTGTTATGTCCGGAAAAGCGCAACAGCAGTCTCGTATTATTGAGTTGATCAAACTGGGTCGTGAGCAGAAGTATCTGACTTACGCCGAGGTCAACGACCACCTGCCCGAGGATATTTCAGATCCGGAGCAGGTGGAAGACATCATCCGCATGATTAACGACATGGGGATCCCCGTACACGAGAGTGCTCCGGATGCGGACGCCCTTATGTTGGCCGACGCCGATACCGACGAGGCCGCTGCGGAAGAAGCAGCCGCTGCGTTGGCAGCGGTGGAGACCGATATCGGTCGCACCACTGACCCAGTGCGCATGTACATGCGTGAAATGGGTACGGTTGAGCTTCTGACTCGTGAAGGCGAAATCGAAATCGCCAAGCGTATCGAAGAGGGCATCCGTGAAGTGATGAGCGCTATCGCGCACTTCCCTGGCACGGTTGACCACATTCTCTCCGAGTACACTCGCGTTACCACCGAGGGTGGTCGCCTGTCCGACGTTCTGAGCGGTTACATCGACCCGGACGACGGCATTGCGCCGCCGGCTGCCGAGGTGCCGCCGCCGATCGACGCGAAAGCCGCCAAGGCTGACGACGAGACCGAAGACGATGACGCCGAATCTTCGGATGACGAAGAAGAAGCCGAAAGCGGTCCGGATCCGGTCATCGCAGCCCAGCGTTTTGGCGCTGTGGCCGATCAGATGGAAATCACCCGCAAGGCCCTGAAAAAGCACGGTCGTCACAACAAGGCAACGGTTGCCGAGTTGCTGGCCCTGGCCGAGCTGTTCATGCCGATCAAACTGGTGCCGAAGCAATTCGAAGCCCTGGTCGAGCGTGTTCGCAGCGCCCTGGATCGTCTGCGTCAGCAAGAGCGCGCGATCATGCAACTGTGCGTACGTGATGCACGTATGCCACGCGCCGATTTCCTGCGTCAGTTCCCGGGCAACGAAGTCGACGAAAGCTGGTCCGACGCCCTGGCCAAAGGCAAGAGCAAATACGCCGAAGCCATTGGTCGCGTGCAGCCGGACATCATCCGTTGCCAGCAGAAACTGATCGCGCTGGAAACCGAAACCGGTCTGACCATCGCAGAAATCAAGGACATCAACCGTCGCATGTCGATCGGTGAGGCCAAGGCCCGCCGCGCGAAGAAAGAGATGGTTGAAGCCAACTTGCGTCTGGTGATCTCGATCGCCAAGAAGTACACCAACCGCGGCCTGCAATTCCTCGATCTGATCCAGGAAGGCAACATCGGTCTGATGAAAGCGGTGGACAAGTTCGAATACCGTCGTGGTTACAAGTTCTCGACTTATGCCACCTGGTGGATCCGTCAGGCGATCACTCGCTCGATCGCCGACCAGGCCCGCACCATCCGTATTCCGGTGCACATGATCGAGACGATCAACAAGCTCAACCGCATTTCCCGCCAGATGCTGCAGGAAATGGGTCGCGAACCGACCCCGGAAGAGCTGGGCGAACGCATGGAAATGCCTGAGGACAAGATCCGCAAGGTGTTGAAGATCGCTAAAGAGCCGATCTCCATGGAAACCCCGATCGGTGATGATGAAGACTCCCATCTGGGCGACTTCATCGAAGACTCGACCATGCAGTCGCCAATCGATGTTGCGACCGTTGAGAGCCTTAAAGAAGCGACTCGCGAAGTGCTGTCCGGCCTCACTGCCCGTGAAGCCAAGGTACTGCGCATGCGTTTCGGTATCGACATGAACACCGACCACACACTCGAAGAAGTGGGCAAACAGTTTGACGTAACGCGTGAGCGGATCCGTCAGATCGAAGCCAAGGCGCTGCGCAAGCTGCGCCACCCGACGCGAAGCGAGCATCTGCGCTCCTTCCTCGACGAGTGATACCAGAACCCCCGGCCCAGGCCGGGGGTTTTGTTTACAGGGCAGATTAAATCCCCCGCACCGCCCCTCCTCCGCATACCCCGTCTACACTCGAAACTATGAATCCCGTGCCCTAACGAGACGGTTATGCCCAGACTGGCGCCCGTGCTTTTCTTGCTGTCACTGATGATCTGGACCGCAACGGCTAACGCGCTGACTCTGACCGATGAAGAACGTAGCTGGCTCGCGGCTCACCCGGACTTGCGCCTGGGTGTCGATGCCTCGTGGCCGCCGTTCGAGTTCCGCGATGAACAGAACCGCTATCAAGGCCTGGCCGCTGATTACATCGACGTGATCCGCCAGCGTCTGGCAGTCAAACTCACCCCGATCGAACCGTCGAGCTGGACCGAAGTGCTGGCGCAAGTGAAAGCCGGCAAGATTGATCTGCTGCCGGGGATCATGTCCACGCCCGAGCGCCAGAACTATCTGTCGTTCACTCGCCCCTATCTCGACTTCCCGATTGTGATCCTCGCCCACATCGGCGGCGCACAACCCCGCAAAATCGAAGACCTGTACGGCCTGAAGATCGCCGTAGTGGAGAACTACGCCCCCCACGAACTCCTGCGCACCCACCATCCCGACCTGAATCTGGTGGCCATGCCCAATGTCAGCTCGGCACTCCAGGCGCTGGCCACCGATGAGGTAGACGCTGTGGTCGGCGACCTCGCGTCCAGCGTCTGGAGCCTGCGCCAGCTCAAACTCGACGGTTTATACGTGAGCGGCGAAACCCCGTATCGCTACCAGTTGGCCATGGGCGTGCCCCGTGACAACAAAATGCTGGTGGGCATTCTGGACAAAGTCCTGGCGGACATGAGCCCGGAGGAAATCAGCAGCATTCAGGAACATTGGGTCGGCAATGTCCTGGACCATCGGACATTCTGGTCGGACCTGCTGATTTACGGCCTGCCAGGTCTTTTGTTGCTGGTGATCATCCTGGTGGTGGTCATTCGTATCAACCGCCGCCTCAGCTCGGAAATCGCTCGACGCGTCGACCTCGAACAGGAATTGCGCAGCAGCGAATACCACTACCGCGGCCTGGTGGAGAGCCTGTCTGCCATCGCCTGGGAAGCGCGCATGAGCGACTTCACCTACAGCTATGTTTCGCCCCATGCCGAGGATTTGCTCGGTTATCCACAGGCGCATTGGTTGATCCCGGGTTTCTGGCGCAACATCATCCACCCCGCCGACCTCACCCGCGCGCAGGCCATCTGCGATGACGCGGTGCGCGAAGGGCGTGATCACACCCTCGACTATCGGGTGATCACCGCTGACGGGCGCTGCCTGTGGGTGCGTGACATCGTCAGCCTGATTGAACACGGGCATGAGCCGGTGATGCGCGGACTGATGATCGACATCAGCGAGACCAAGCGTACCGAGGAGGCGCTGCGGCTGTCGGAGCAGAAATTCGCCTCGGTATTCCAGCAATGCCCGGACATTCTGGTGATCGCGCGACTGTCCGACGGCTGCCTGCTGGAAGTCAACGAAGCCTTTGAAGAACAAATCGGCCTGAAAGCCGAAGAGGTCGTCGGTCAAACCGCCACCGAACTCAACATCTGGGGAATTCCCGGGGTCGGGCCGGGGCTGCTGCAGCGCTTGCAGGCAGGCAGCATCCGCAATCTGGAGATGCCCTTTCGCCGCAACAACGGCCAGGTGTTCACTGGCCTGATCTCCGCCGAACCGTTCGACCTCGACACCACCCCGGCGCTGGTGGTGGTGGTGCGCGACATCACCCAGCTGAAGGAAACCCAGCAGCAGCTGCAAACCTCCGAAGAGAAGTTCGCCAAGGCCTTCCACGCCTCGCCGGACGGCCTGCTGCTGTCGCGCCAGAGCGACGGCCTGCTGTTGGAGGTCAATGAGGGTTTCAGCCGCATCACCGGTTTCAACAGCGCGATGTCGGTGGACCGCTCGGCACTGGACCTGGGGATCTGGGTCAACCTCAATGAACGCAAGCAGATGCTCGACCTGCTGCACCGCGACGGTTTCGTGCGCGATTTCACCTGCCACATCCGCCGCAGCGACGGGCAGATCCGCCTGTGTGAAGTGTCCAGCCGACCGCTGCCGATCGGCGAAGAAGACTGCATGCTGACCATCGCCCGGGACATCACCGAGCGGCATCTGATGCAAGAAAAACTGCAGCAGGCGGCCACCGTGTTCGAGAGCACCGCCGAGGGCGTGCTGATCACCGACACCCAGCAGCACATCAGCGCGGTCAACCGCGCCTTCACCGAAATCACCGGCTACAGCGAAAGCGAAGCCCTCGGCCACACCCCGCGCCTGCTCGCCTCGGGCCTGCACGACAGCGCGTTTTATGCGGCGATGTGGCACCAGTTGACCGACGAGGGTCACTGGCAGGGCGAGATTTCCAACCGGCGCAAGAACGGCGAGTTGTACCCGAGCTGGCTGACCATCAGCGCCGTGCGCAACCGCGACAAGTTCATCACCCACTTCGTCGCGGTGTTTGCCGATATCTCCAGCCTCAAACACGCGCAGGCCAAGCTCGATTACCAGGCACATCATGACCCGCTCACCGGCCTGCCGAATCGCACCCTGTTTGAAAGTCGTCTGCTCACCGCGCTGAACAGCCAGCAGGAAAATGGCAGTCAGGGCGCTGTGCTGTTCCTTGATCTGGACCGCTTCAAGCACATCAACGACAGCCTCGGCCACCCGGTCGGCGACCTGCTACTCAAGGGCATTGCCGTGCGCTTGAAAGAACAATTGCGCGACATCGATACCGTCGCACGCCTGGGCGGCGATGAATTCATTATCCTGCTGCCGGGCCTGCAACAGGCCAGCGACGCCGACCACATCGCCACCAAACTGCTCAATTGCTTCGGCGCACCGTTTCAGGCCGGCGAACACGAGTTCTTCATCAGCGCCAGCATCGGCACCAGCCTGTATCCACGGGACGGCTGCGACGTCGCCACGCTGGTGAAAAACGCCGACGCGGCGATGTACCGCTCCAAGGCCAAGGGCCGCAACCGCGTCGAAAGCTACACCCGCGACCTCACCGCACAGGCCAGCGAGCGTGTGGCGCTGGAACACGAACTGCGCCGCGCCATCGAACGCGACGAACTGTTCCTCTACTACCAACCGAAGATCAGCCTCGACGACCATCGTCTGGTGGGCGCCGAAGCGCTGATTCGCTGGCGTCACCCGACCTTCGGCGAAGTACCGCCGGAGCACTTCATCCCGCTGGCCGAAGAGAACGGCATGATCCTGCAGATCGGCGACTGGGTGCTCGAAACCGCCTGCCGGCAGATGTTCGAATGGAACCAGATCTACGAAAGCCTCGGCCCGTTGTCAGTCAACCTCGCCGGCGCGCAGCTGCGCCAGCCGAACCTGCTCGGGCGCATCGAACAATTGCTCCGGGAAAACCGTTTGCAGCCAGATTTACTGCAACTGGAAATTACCGAAAACTTCATCATGAGCCAGGCCGAAGAAGCACTGGCGGTGCTACACCAGCTCAAACACCTGGGTGTACAACTGGCGATCGACGACTTCGGTACCGGCTATTCCTCGCTCAGTTACCTCAAACGCCTGCCGCTGGACATCCTCAAGATCGACCAGTCATTCGTCCGCGGCCTGCCCGATGACCCCCACGACGCAGCGATTGTGCGGGCCATCATCGCCCTTGGCCGGAGCATGCAATTCACCGTGATTGCCGAAGGTGTGGAAACCCAGGCCCAACAGCAATTCCTCGCCGCCGAGGGCTGCGAACAGATCCAGGGCTACATCGTCAGCCTGCCGCTGCCGCCAGAAGAATTCGCCGCAACGTTTCTGCGTATTACCGTATCGGATTATTCGGATAGCACAGCCGAGAAACCGTCGCTATAATCCGCGACCTACTGAGGGCCTATAGCTCAGTTGGTTAGAGCAGAGGACTCATAATCCTTTGGTCCACGGTTCAAGTCCGTGTGGGCCCACCATCTTCAAAGCCGCGCACTGCGCGGCTTTTGTCGTTTTTGGCACCTGAAAAAATCAGCCGGCTGATTTGCACAAAATGCGTTCCGTCCAAAATTCGTCCAATTCCAGTTTTGGACGGACGTTTACGCTACCTCGGCGACCGCTTGTTTCGTTTCCAAGAGGCTGGCCAGCGGATTCAGATTGACGACCTCGGCCAAGTGTCCTGGGCTGAAGTGAGCATACTTTTGAGTCATAGCTAACGTCGCATGCCCAAGCACTTTTTGAAGCGTCAGGATGTCCCCGCCATTCATCATGTAGTGTGATGCGAATGTATGCCGAAGGACGTGCGTCATCTGACCATCAGGCAGCTCTAACCCGATCGCGTCGACGCTTCGCCGAAAGGTGATGTAGCAAGGTCTGAAAGGCAGTGCGGCTTTCAACCGTTCCTCAAGCCGTTTCGAGATTGGCACCGATCGGTTCTTGCTGGATTTCGTCCGGCTGTAATGCACCATCCGATTACGCACCTGGCGCGGCTGTAACGTCTCCGCCTCGCCCCATCTCGCACCGGTGGCCAGACACACTTCAGCTATCAACCCGGCGTCTGAATCCCGCGTAGCCAGGTCGCCCAACAATTGCTGAATTTGTTCGGCCAGCAGGTAGGCCATCTCCGTTTCATCGAACTTCAGTTTGCGCACTTTGCCAAGCGGGTTGTCGGCGTCCCACTCCCCCAGCCTGGCCAGCTCGTTGAATACAGCACGCAAATACGTCAGCTCATGATTCAACATGTTTGCGCTGATGGGCTTCGGATCCGCGCCGCCCTTGGAGTAACCAGTGCCTGGCGTCGTCCTGGAATGCTTCCCCTCAGCACGTTCGGCGCGGTACTGCGCAAAGTGGGCTGACGTGAATTTATGCGCCTTCGGGTTCCCCATTCGATTGACCATGCTGACCAATAACGCCAGGCGTTGTTTGCCGGTCTTCAGGTTTTGCCCATGGACGACATACCAGCGATTAACCAGATCGAGCATCGATCGGCCGTCGTGCTTGGAAGGCTTTACCGCCCTCCCCGACGCCGCGTCCCCCATGACTTTGCTGTGATAGTGGGTCGCTTCGTTTTTGGTGGGGAAAATCCGACGGGTCCTGTAGCCGTAGCTACCGTCTGGACGGCAGTCGACCTCATAACGGCCATCAGCGAGTTTCTTTATCGGCATGGCGTCGAATCCGGCATCACTGACCGATCACAGGGCTTATCTGGCCCGCCTCAGGTGCGACCTCATCAGTCACCAGCCACAGCGCATACTTTTTGAACCTTGGATGCATGGTGACCTTTAGCAGCTCGATCGAGCTAACGGACTTGCTCCGGCCGTACTCATAGCCCTTCCAAGTATCCATTTTGACGCCGGTGAGTTCACAAATTTCAGTTTGTGTCAGTCGCTCTGTCAGCCGCACTTCCTTGAGCTTGCTTCCTAAATCCATGAGGACCCCTTGATTTTGTGTATGTACATACATATTCTGTGGATGCAGATACATATCTGCTGCATATATACCCACGGAGCTTATCAAATGCAGATCACGATCGACACGCCCTACACCACTGTCAGAGAACTGGCCCGGCGCTCCGGCCAGTCGGAACGAGCTATCCGGAACGACATCGAGCGCGGCCGGATCCTCATTCGTGAAAAGGCCGAAGGTTCCAAAGAAGCGGTGCTGATCAACATGCTCGCCTTGGCCATCGAAGCGGCTCAGCAGGCAGAGCGTGTTATGTCCGCATCGGCAAAGCGCTGAGGGGCTGGAAATGCAATTCGAAGATATCTACCGCTTGGAAGTGGTCGAAGCTCTGGAGCGTGACAACGACCTGGACTTCAAAGACATCGGCAAAACCTACTTTCAAAAAGGTGTTTGTCCTGGGTGTGGGGAACGCACCCTGTACATCGCTCGAAAGCAGCCATATCAGCTCAAGTGCAATCGCTTGAACCATTGCCAATTCGAGGAAAAAACCCGAGAACGCTACAGCCACCTATTCGAAAACCTCAGTGAGCGATTCCCTCGTACCGAGCTGAATCCAAACGCGACGGCCGACGCTTACCTACAGCGTAATCGCGGCTTTGATATCAGCAAGATGACGGGCTGGTATGAACAAGGCCGTCGTCCGATGAAGGACGGCCAATGGGCTGACACTGTCCGGTTTCCGCTATGCAATGGTCATTGGGAACGCATCATTGACGTCACCATGGTCAAGGCGAACGAGGGAGATAAAGCCGGGATCAAAAAGGGGATGGACTACAAGGGCGGATGCTGGGTCCCGCCAGGAATGACCATCGAGCCAAACGATACCGTTTATATCGTTGAAGGCATCTTCCACGCGATCGCCTTGTTCCTTGCCGGCTACAAGGCCGTCGCCTCAATCTCAGCCAATAACTTTCCTTGGAATCTGATCGAGGAACACAAGGGTAAGAAAGTCCGCTGGGTCATCGCTCTGGACGACGACGCCGCCGGTCACTCAGTCATTCCGAAATACCGCAGTCAGTTGCACGCCAAAGAAGAAAAGGCATGGGTAGCGCTCGCCGGCGCAGATCGCGATTGGGACGATGTTTACCGTGATGGCCAACTGAATGACGACTTCATGCGGGAAGCCTGCTACCAGGGCCGCTTGTTCGTGGCGGTCAGCGCCGCCAAAAAAGCGTTTCTTCTTTACCTCAAACGGCCGCGCAGCTTCTTCCTGGTCGAATTTCAGAATCGTCTCTACTCCGCCAAGATCAACACCGACGAACTGAACAAGGATCTGGACGGCGATAACGTGAACGGCCACTGGCCGAAGTTCGAAAAGCATTGCGACATGAAGCAAGTGGCCAACTGCGTTCCGCACTTTGAGTACATCCAGCGAGACGCCATCACCGGCGACCAGCAGTTCTTTTTTCAATTCAACTTTCCTAACTCCGCACAGAACTGCAAGGAGCCGCTAGCGCCTAACTCCATTGGGGATCCCCGCAGCTTCGCCAAATCTTTGCTGGAGCGCACACCGGGCGGCAACTTCGAAGGCGGTGAAAAGGTGCTGGCCATGCTGCGCAGTAAGTGGCTGGACAATGCGCTTACCGTCCGATCGCTGCCCTTCGTTGGGTATGACGCGGCGAGCAAGACCTACTGCTATCAGAAGTTCGGCTACCACAAAGGCCGAGAGTATCTCGCCAATGATCACGGTTATCTGGAGGTGGGCAAGACCGGCCTGAAAACCTCACTCAACAGCCTGGTGATCGCTCGCGGTAACCCATTCGACCCAAGCTGGTTTTCCGACTTTTTCGCCGTGCACCATTTGAATGGACTGGCGGCGTTATCGTGGTGGACCGCAACACTGTTTGTTCAGCAGATCCGCAGCAAGCAAGAGTCGTGGCCGTTTCTGGAACTGACCGGTGACGCCGGTGCAGGTAAATCTAGTTTGCTCAGGTTTCTGTGGCGCCTGTTCGGCCGATCCAACTATGAGGGCATCAAGCCCAACAGTACCGGCGCCAGTGCGATTGGTTTGACCCGCGCCCTGTCGCAAGTGAGCAATTTGCCAGTAGTGCTGATCGAATCGGACAGCCAGTCTGTCGACGCGCAAGGCCGCACGGTCGTCAGTCAGTACAACTGGGAAATCTGGAAACAATTGTTCGACCACAACGCTACGTTGCGAACGGTTGGCGTGAAGTCCTCGAGCAACGACACCGACAGCCTGGTTTTCCTCGCCGCTCTGTGCATCGCACAGAACGCCAGTGTGGAAGGCTCGGAGCCGATCCTGACGCGTATCAGCCACTACCACGCAACTAGGGCACACCACACCCCAGCGTTAAAAGTCCTGGCCGTACGCCTGAATAGTCTGCCAGTGGAGCACTTGGCGGGGTATCTAGGCCATTGCATAGGGCAAGAGTCGGAATGGCTTCGGCGCTACTTCGATGCCTTTGCGGAGTACGAACAATGCCTACAAGCCAATACGGCAATCCAGCATCAGCGGATTGTGCTGTGTCACGCACAGATGATGGCAGCAGCCAAAGCCACTCAGGCGCTGTTTCCCGAGTGGAGCGACGACACCCTCGACCAACTGATCAAACACATCGAACGGCGCGCGATTGACCGCCAGCAGCGCGTCAGCACTGAGAACCCAACAGCCGGGCGCTTCTGGCAGATCTATCACTACCTGAACGAGCGGACGATGTTCATCAGCGACAAGGATGGGGATCGCGATGTCACGCAGGAAACGCTCAATCACAGTGCAGACAAAGATCTGATCGCGATCAACATCGAACACTTCCACAACGCTTGCCGTTTGGCTGGCCAAGAAGTCATTCACGCGACCCAATTGCACCGCGCTTTGCCGCTCAGCTCCACCCACACGTTCATCGAAACCCGCAAAGTCCGATCGGTCATCGAGAAACGCTCGCTCAACTGCTGGTTGTTCCGGAAGGGGAGCAAATCGTGAAAAACGTCGTAGGAGTTAAACCAGGTGCGTGGGGGGACACCCCTAGTTTTGTGCAAATGCGTGTGTGGCCACTGACTGGCAGGAACATCTGGAACATAAATATCTATAAGAAAAATATCTATAAAAAACAGATAGATAAACAGCATCAGCCCACCACCACAGACCGGAACAAACCGGAACACACCGGAACAACTTTCCAATCGGTGTTCCGGAAGTGTTCCGCCATGGGCGATTGCTGGAACAACCCGCAAAGCCTTTTGCACCAAGGGCTACAGCGTTTTTTTCGAAATTGGCGTTCCGCAATGTTCCGGTTATCCGTTCCACCGCAAAGCCGCGCTGAGAGCCCCGTAAACCGAGGGTTCCCGGTCATTAACTTTTAATTGTTCCGGATGTTCCGAGGTACGACGGGGCACACGCGACATTTCATCTGGCGCGGCCTGACTCAACCAGTAAAACAAGGAGCAACACCATGCAAGTACAAGTCATCACCGGCACCCAAGGCACCGGCAAAACTACCCAGTTACGAGCCATTCAAGCCGAACTGAAAAAGCAGGGGATCGAGGCGCCAATCATCGTGGGCGAACAATGCACAACGCCGTACTTCGTCAATCAAATTGCGGCCAAAGCCATGGCAGGCGACAAGCATTTCCTGGCAGACGACTGCACGCAGTTTCAAATCAAAGCTGCGATGGATCTGGAAGCACAGGGTATTCATTCGGGGATCCCATCGGACTTTGCGGTTCACCTAGTACGCCAGGCTTAAGGAGAGGACAGTCGTGATCATTCGCTACGTTGCCAACCACCTGCCCGGCGAACTGCCGTTACCGACCAGCTATGTCGACCAACGCTCCCCCGAAGACTTGGCCGAGCTTGCAGCAGCCGCACATTGGAGGGATCACCCGGAAGACACGCCGACGTTCGTCACGGTCGTGCATATGCGCGACGTTGATGGCCATGACCTGGGATTGTTTGAAGTGCGCTGTGAACAGCGCCCGGTATTCACAGCAAGCCAATTGCGGCAAGCGTGAGAGAGACGGTGTCGAGGAGTTCGCACCTCCCCGACACCAACCACCACAAAAGGAGCAACACCATGCAAGCACAGCACCCAAGCAGCAGCGGAAGCAAGGCTATCACACAGCCAAAGCGAGGCAGCAGTACCTTTATCCCCCCTCGCCAATTGTTGGCTACGGCGGTTATAGGCGCTGCCCTTATCGGGTACGTGGTTCACAAAACCCCTGACGCCCGACAACGGCTTGAAAGCCTTACGGCAAGGGCACACACCCTTGGCGACCTGTCCGATCGTGACGCAGACGTTATCGCACAGCTACTCGCAAAACCGGCCACACAAATACAGAAAGGAACTACCAAATGAGTGATTCTCGCGAGCAAGACAAATTCGTGGTCCGCCTACCGGAAGGATTGCGTCCTGAAATTGCGGCGACCGCTAGGACCAACAATCGCAGCATGAATGGGGAAATCATTTCTCGCCTGCAGCAATCGCTCGCCTACGAACAGTTGGCGCAACAGCAGAGCCAGTTGATCAGCCAATTGCTCAAGCGCATCAGCACGCTGGAGGCCGAGCCATGCTGATCGACGGCCAGTTTGTCGCAGTTAGCGAGAAAGAGTATGACGACGCTCGAAAACAGGCAGAGCTACCAGTCAGCTTTCATATGGTGGAAGCTACCGCCCTACTCCACCACAACACAGGGAACGGTATCGCACAGATCCGCTTGCCAGAGGGACTTGTAGTTGCCGCCTTCGAAGATCCGCAAGGACTTCGCCGCTATGGTGTTGTAACCCTCCCTTTGCCTTGCAATAAATCGTAATAATTTTAGCGGCTAAAAACCGCACTGACCTGCTGACTCAGAAGGGCGCTACGGCGCCCTTTTGTTTGCGTTCAAAGTCACTTTAGAACACTGATAATATTGTTTCTTGACATACATGAAAACACACTTTCATGCAGATCAGCCTAGCCACAGTCCACGACACAAAAAATCAAATTACAGTAAAACGCCGCAAGAGTTTAGCTATACATAACCGACAACAGCCAATATCAACTAACAAACACTGCTTGAGAAGCGACTGAGCACGCATCAGCCTTATGTAGCGTCGCATACACGAATCTATAAAGTCATGCATGCCCACTTGAACTAATGGCCTTTTGCAATGTCACAAAAGGCCCCTTCTTCCGGGCCTCCAATGAGGGTTCCAGAGGGAATTGCGCTAGCTTTTGGGTAGGACAGATAGTTCAAAAAGCCACCAAAATACTATTTGACAATCTATTTTTTAAATTCGTAAAGTGCGCCGCAATTGATCCGCCCAGCATGGAGCCGAAGTAATGGACGAGCGCATAATCATCAACACACGGGACATCTTAGAAGAAGTCGCAAAAGTAATAATGTCATTAAGCGTCTCAGTTGGTGCTCGACCACTGAACGAAGAGGAAAGCGGTGGTGTTGTAGCGACCATGACTTGGAGCCATGGCCGATTATTGGAGTGCTCAAAAGAACTCTCGGAGTTATTTAATCAGACAGGCAATGAATTAAGCTGATCGAATAACTGTTGCTGCTGAGCAATCGGCATTGTCCTTAGTCGGTCGAAAATCAACTGGTCGACCGACTGGGCAGAGGGACGTAAAGGGTGTGAATAGGTAAGGCTCATCACGAACGTATGCCCGCAACGTGCGTTGAGACATTGGCAGTACAGCTTTGCATATTCCACGTTCATGTTCTCCCGCGAGCTAATCCGAGCCTTACCCCCACAATCTCTACAAATGATCCGCATTGCGCCCCTTCCCCGACGGTGTATGTACATACACTATTCTACGTGATGCAACCTCAGTTCGCTGTGCCAGGTTCTGCTGGATCACGCCATCCGAATCGCCGATCCGCGCGTAGTGAATCATTCAACTGATCGAACAGCTGGCAGATAGGGCGAATCTCGTTGCTGGTGTACACGCGATCGATCTTTTCAATGTCGCCAAAACCGCCGGTGTTCTCCGGGATGATACCGGCCAGTGCGGGGTTCATCCGCCAGGCCGCAATGACATCGTTTCGGGTGATGTTCTTCACCTTTTCCAGCTCGTCTTTCGCCTGAAAGTCGCCGACCGGGATGATCTGAATAGCGTTTTCTTTGCCGTTGGGGATGTTGACGAACATCGAGCGGAAGTTGCCCACGCCCTTGCTGGCGCTGATCTGGGCGCGCAACTCGTCTTCGTCCTCTTCGGTCAGGTCGGGGTCGTTGGTGTAGAAGATGTAACCGGCGTGCGCGCCGTTGCTGTAGTAGCGACGGCGGAAGAGGGTCGCGGCCTCATTCAGCAGCAACGCCTGTAGACCGCCCAGGTAGTCCGGAATCCCATAGATGTTCTGTTCCACGTCGTAGTCCAGGACGTGGGAGATCTCGTGCTGTTCGAACTCCATTTCCTTGTTGTCCGGCAGAAGCATCACATAGCCTCCATCCACTTTAACGCGCATGTTTATGGCCGGGAGGTGCTGCAGCTCCAGCACCTGGCCGAATGCATTGGTGTCGTTGTAGAAGTAGGCTTCACCGAACACCATGTAGTCGAGGCCTGCACGGCCCATCGTTTCCGTACTGCAGCCATCTGAGGCGATGAACTCACGCAGCAACAGGTTGCGCTTGAACTTCGGAATGGCGCCATGGTGAGCGTTGGCACGCAGCAGCTTGGCCAGCCCAGCCCGTGATACCGGGGGCTTGTAGATCTTGCCGTCGTCGCTGGGGAACACGCCCACGTACTCGCCGATGTTGCCGGACAACACCTGCTCCGGCTCCCCGAACGTAAACGAGCGCATCGGCTGTTGCTGTGGTTGGGCTACGTGGTGCTTTCTGCGTTTGCGGTTGGCCATGGCTGCTCTGGTTACTCGTGACGTAGCGGCTACGGCGCCGCTTGTTGGTGTTCAAAGGTTCGTTGGACAGGGCGTGCATCACCGCCCAGGCAATGTCGGCGTGTCCGGTGGCCTCGGTGCGAGATGCGCTGTAAGTGATCTGGCCGCTGTTGGTGGCGCCGCGCTTGATGGTCAAGAACGCCTGGGCGATGTCCGTCCAGCCGGCGTCCCACTCGATACGACTGCCTTGAATCGTGTCCTGGGCTTTCAATACCAAGGCGTTTTTCGCTTCCAGGCTGTAATGAATCGGTGTCGCCTTGGCGTAGAAGTCGCGCACCAGATCGAACACGCCGTAACCCACGCCGGTGACATCGATACCGATGTGCTGCACATTGAAGCGCTCGGTCAGCTTCTTGACCTGCGCGGCCTGGTAGGTGAACGAGTGCCCCCGCCAGCTGTGCTTTTCTAGTATCCGGAACTTCGCCCCGGGTTCGAGCGGCGGCGCAATGACCACGCAGGTGGCGTCGTCGCGGGTGCGGCTCGGGTCGTAGCCCAGCCAGACCGGGCTGTTGCCGAACGGGCGATCCAGATCCGGGTTGTAGTCCTCCCACAACGACAGATCCGAGTAGCAACGCTCCAGATCCTTGAGGCTGAACGCGCTTTGGGTGCTGTCGATGAATTTGCAGTAGAACAGCTGCTGGAACTTGTCTTCGTCGTACTCCAGCTGCAACTGCTCCAGGTCGAACAGATCGCAGCCGCCGGCGATCGCATCGTCCAGGGTGATCGTCTTGCGCCACTGGCCGTCCGGACACAGCGCGCCCTGCGTGTAGGCCGCTTCACTCGGCCATTCGCCGCCAGCTTTTTTGCCGCGCTTGCTGTTGCGGAATTCGTCGCCCGACCAGAACGGATACGCCTGATGCGATACCGCGCTGGGCGTCGAAAAGTAGGTTTTGCGCCATTTTTTGTGGGTGCCCATGGCGCTCGCCACGGTGCTGAGTTTTTCGAAGTCGCGGATCCAGAAGTATTCGTCCACGTAGACGTGCCCGTGGTAGCCCTGGGCGGTGCTGCTGTTGGTGCTGAGAAAACGCAGCTCGGCGCCGTTGCTCAGGGTGATCGGGTTGCCGGTCAGCTCGATGCCGAACCACTGCTGGGCAAACTGGATGATGTAGCTGCGGAAGATCTCCGACTGCGATCGGCTGGCTGACAGAAACACCTGGTTGTCACCGCTCAACACGGCGTCCATGAACGCTTCGCCGGCGAAGTAGTAGGTCAGACCGACCTGACGGCTCTTCAGAATGTTCCGGACACGGCGGGTCAGCGGGTTCTGTTTCGCCTCGAACAGCTCTTTCTGGTAGCCGTACATTTTCGAGATGAACTTATCCAGGAAGTCCACTTCGGTCAGACCGCTGATGTCGTTCTTGGCCTTCTTTTCGCGCTTCTTGCCGCCGCCCTCGCCACGCTCACGGCGTTGACCAGGCTGACGTTCGCGAGACTCGTCCGGACTGTCTAACGGCGCCGCCGGCGCCGGTTTGGCCGATTGCTTTATCAGGCGTTCGCGCAGGGTGGTCAGGCGCTCCAGCTCGTCGAGTTCGCCCTTTGAAAGGGTCTCGACCTTCTCCAGGATCAGAGTGATTCGCCGGCTGACGGCGCTCAACGGTTCTTCATCCGTCAACATCTCGTCCCAGCATCCCTGGCGGATCCAGTAGTAGACGATGCGGATGTTTGGCAGCTTCAAGTGCGCCTGAATTTCCTTCACCGAACAGCGGCGCAGATAAAGGCGTTTTGCAGCTTCTTTGACTTCGGTCGGGTAGTTCATGGGCCGCAGTCTATGCGGCGAAAAGCTCACAAACGCGATGGAAAATTCCGCAAACCTCCTACTTTTGACAAATAGGAGAAGTTCGAATTTGAACCGTTTGTTTGGTAGTAAACGCCTCCCTATCGTGGCGGCTCATTCAACGATTGAGCGCAGTCAACACTCATGCCCCGTTCCCTTGTTTCGTTCTGGAAACGAGTCGCCACCAGCGGCCCGACCGTCGATGGTCGCGAGATCCTTCCCCAGGAACTGCGCGATATCGCTGAAACGTACAAACCAGCTACTTACACCGCCGTCATTTGGTGCGACCACGAGCGTTGGCCAGGCTCCCACGGCACCGTCTTTGCGGTTCGCCTCATTGAAGACGCTGACGACTTGGCGCCTGGTCAAGTCGCGCTTGAAGCGCAGTTGAAGCCCAACAACAAACTGCTGTGGCTCAACGACCAGGGCGAAAAGCTGTTCACCAGTATCGAAATCACCCCGAATTTTGCCCAGACCGGCAAGGCATATCTGACGGGTCTCGGGGTAACTGACCAGCCGGCCAGCCTTGGTACTCAAGAACTCTACTTCTCTAACAAATCGTCCCGAAGCGCGTACTACGCCGCATCCGTTGAGCTTGGCCCCCTCAATGACAGCAAGCCCGACGGCGAGGCCAATAAGTTCGTCGCGTTGTTCGCAGGGCTGCTCAAGCGCTTCGGCATCGAAGAAGCCCCCGAATCCCCGCAAACCCCAACCGAGAGCAAACCCCCAATGGATGAAGCTACAGCCAAGGCGATTCAAGCCCTGATTGAGCAGCAGTTGATCGTGACCGCTGGTCTGCAGGCACTGGTCGACAGCTTTGCAGAGGCTCCGCCGGAGCCAGAACAGCAGCCGATCGATGACGTGCAGTCTGCCGTCGACGACATCATCTCTACCGCCGAAGAAGAGAAGCAACTGAGCCGCCGGAAGAATGGCAATCACGCGCTGGCTGAAAGTTTTGCCAAGCTGCAAAAGCAGTTTGACGCGCTGCAGAACACCGGCACCCGTCGCAACCTTCCGCGTGTACATGGCGCGGCTGACAAATCCAAACCACGGGTACTCTGACCATGGCTGCTCACTCCCTGAGCGCCTATGGCGCGAAAATGTATGCCGAGCTGCAGCTTGCCCTCGCCGAGACCTACGGCGTCGACCTGGCCAGCAAACAGTTCAGTGTGGAACCGTCGGTAGCTCAAGAGCTTAACGACGCCATCACGGCAAAATCGGACTTCCTCTCGCGTATCAACGTCATCGGCGTGAGCGAGATCAAGGGTCAAAAGGTTTTCCTTGGAGTGTCCGGCCCGGTCACTGGTCGCACCAACACCAAGACCACCGACCGCGAAGCGAAAGATGCATCCGCGCTCGATGACAGCACCTACGAACTGTCGTCGACCGAATCGGACGTGGGCCTGCCCTACGCGAAGATCGATGCCTGGGCCAAGTTCCCGGACTTCCACAAACGCTATTCCGATGCCGTTCAGAAGCAAATCGCCCTGGATCGCATCATGGTCGGTTTCCACGGCACCCACGCGGCAGCGCAGACCGACATCGGCGCCTATCCGATGCTGCAGGACGTGAACAAAGGCTGGCTGCAGCAACTGCGCGAACAGGCGCCGCAACAGGTACTCAAGGAAGGCAAGACCCCGGGCAAGGTCACCATGGGGCCGAATGGTGATTACGAGAACCTGGACGCGCTGGTGCATGACACCAAGCAGATGGTGGACGAACGCCTGCGCGATGGCGGCGACCTGGTGGCGATCATCGGCACCGACCTGCTGGCCGCTGACAAAGCGAAGCTGTACGCCAAACAGGGCGACACGCCGACCGAGAAAGAGCGCATCGAGGACGCCCAGGTCATCGCCACCTACGGCGGTCTGCCGAGCTTTAGCGTGCCGTTCTTCCCGGTCAACGGTGTGCTGGTCACCAGTTGGGACAACCTGTCGCTGTACTTCCAGGACACGAGCTGGCGCAAGCAAACCGTGGACAACCCGAAACGCTCCCGCGTCGAGGATTACAACAGCCGTAACGAGGGCTACGTGATCGAGCAGCTGGAAAAGATCGCGCTGACCGAAAACGTGGAGCTGGTGAAGTGAGCCTGGCCCTTGCTCATAAGCGCCGCACCTTGGCCCTGGGGAGCGCTGCAGTGATCGCTGCAGCCGCTGCACCGCTGGCGTATTCGCCGGCGGAAGCTTTGAGCAGTCCGGCCAATGCCAAAAAGCATCTGCAGCTGCAGGAAGCCGCGCTGGCTCAAGACCTGGAGCGTCTGAGCGCGATCAAGGGGCTGGCCGGCCGTCAGGCACTCAAGCGTGAGGAACTGCTGCCCAAGTACCAGGACTTTATCCAGCGTTATATGGACTCGGGCCTGGTGATGCCGAATCCGGTCCTGGTGCAGGTGATGGTCTGGCTATTCGACACCGAGCAGTTCGAAGACGGTCTGGAACTGGCGGACTTTGCTATTGAGCAGGGGCAGGAAATGCCGGAGCGCTTCAAGCGTGACGTGCAGACCTTCGTCGCCGACGCGGTGATCGACTGGGCTTTCCGTGAATACAACGCGGAGCGCAGCCCAGAGCCGTACCTGACCAATCTGCTGCCGCGTGTCGACGGCGAATGGGATCTGCCCGAACAGATCCCGAGCAAGTACCACAAATTGATCGGCATGCGCGCCATGGAGGCCGAGCAGTGGGAAACGGCGCTCTGGCATCTGGAGCGTTCAACCGAGCTGTACGCGAAGGCCGGCAACGAGACGCGCATTGCGAAATGCCGCAAGGCGATCGCCAAACAAACACCCGCCACCAACGGCGCCCAATAACCGACTACCCCCCCAGCGGGGAACTGTGGACGTGTGTCTGCCATTCATGGCCAGCCCCACGAAAAACAGTCTCCCCGCCCTAATTTGAGCGGTCAGCAATGAGCTTTTCCGGGAAACCCACCACCATCGTGGAACAGGCGATCGAGAACGACGGCTTCTGGCCGAACCTCTCCGTGGCCGAGTTCCAGAAGGGCTATCGCCTGCCGGCGGAGTTCCTGGGCGACCTGCTGACCGACGCCCTGTTTATCGCTATGGCCGAGGTCAATATCGACCTGGCCAAGCTCAAAACCAGCTGGCTGGCAGCGGGCATCGTTACCGTGAAAACAGCCGATCCGATGCTGCTGCCGGAACGTGCATTCAAAGCCAAGCTGTACAAGCGCGCCGTGTATTGCCGCGCCAAGGCCAGCGCCTTGCAGCAGTTCGCCACCGTGACCCGCCGCGAGAGCGCCGAGAACACCGCCAAGGAAGCGCCCGAGCGTGAAGACACGTTTCTGGCTTTCAGCCAACAGGCGGTGCGTGCGTTGCAGGGCCGTGGCCGCATTACGGCGGTGCTGCTGTGATCAAGCTCAGGGCATTGACCCAGTACCTGCTGGAACGCCAGTTGGTGGCTCCGGAACAGCTCGACAGCTGGACCGACCAGGTGCAAGTCGAACTGGTCTGGAAGCCCGACACCCAGGGCATGCACATGGGTGACATGAACTACGGCGCGACAATCACGATCGAGCGTTTCGCGGATCACCCTGCGCGCCTGTTTGCCTTGGTGGGCAGTTGGCTGGAAACCCACGACCAAGACCGTGACGGTCTGCCCAATGTCGTGTTCGACGTGGTCATGCTCGACAACGATCTGGCCGACGTCGACATCAAGCTTCAGTTCACCGAAGCCCAGTACCTGGCCGAGGATCTAGAAGGCGAGATCGAGGCCTTCGGAAAGACCTGGTCATTCGTGCCATTCGAACTGTGGGTTGCGGAAACCGGCGAGGTGACCGGCCATGGCCTTTGATCTGGACATTCGCGGCATGCTCGAAGCCCAGGATCTGCTGGCTTTGATGGAGTTGCCTACGCCCAAGCGCAAGCGCCTGCTGAACAACGTGGCCAAGCGCGTGCGCAGCCTGAGCCGCCAGCGCATCCGCAACCAGCAGAACCTGGACGGCACACCGTTTGAAGCCCGCAAGGACACGTCCAAGGGCAAGAAAAAGATGGAGGTGGGACTGGGCAAGCTGCTCGATGTCACCCGCCTGAGCGGAAACGAGGCCGAACTGGGCTGGCGTAACACCCTGACCCGCTGGGTTGCCTCGCAGCAACACAACGGCGTATCCGAACGGCGCACCGCCGCGCAGATGCGTGAGTGGAACAAGGTCCCTCCCGGCACCGCAGCCACTGTAAAGCAGGCCAAGAGCCTGCGTCGGTTGGGCTTTAAAACCCGCCAGACCGGCAAAAAGACGCTGACACGCCCATCTGTGGCCTGGATTCAGCAACACCTGAACTACGCCCGGGCGGGATTGTTGATCCGCGTCCTGGACGACCAACCAGCCGAATCTGCCGGCGCGCGAAGCTGGGACATCCGGCTACCTGCACGTCAGTTTCTCGGTGCCAGCGACAGTGAAACCAGCCAGCTGGTGAATCTGGTGCTGCAACAAATCCTTAATTCCCCCCGCTAACGAGGCACCGCTTTATGGCACTCGGCAAAGTCAGCGTTAACAATCTCAACCTCGGCCAGGGTGCCGTGACCGAGATCGAACGCTATTTCCTGTTCATCGGTCCCGCCGCCAAGAACGTCGGCAAGTTGCTCCCGCTGGATACCCAGAGCGATCTGGACATCCAGCTTGGCGTTCCGGTCAGCGACCTGAAAACCCAAATCCTGGCGGCGCGTGCGAACGGCGGCGATCGCTGGGCTTGCGTGGCCGCTCCGATCGCGGATGACATCACCTGGCAACAGGCGCTGGAGAGTGCGACCCGCAGCTATTCCTTCGAAGCGGTGGTAGTCGTCAAGCCGTCGACCACCCAGGCCGAGCTGTCAGCAATGCACGTTGCGGCCACGGAGTTGAGCAACAAACTGGGCCGCCGCATCTTTGTAATGGCTGCCACTGCCGGCATTGCCCCGCAGTTGACCTGGAGCGCCTACGTCGTAGAGCAGAAAGCCATTGTCGACGGCCTGGCTGCGCCTCGGGTTCTGCCGGTACCACAACTGCATGGCAACAACCTGGGGGTTCTGGCCGGTCGTCTGGCCAACGCTTCCGTGAGCGTGGCCGATACGCCGATGCGCGTAGCGACTGGAGCATTAGTGGGCCTGGGCGCTGAGCCCAAGGATCTGGACGGCGTAGCACTGACGTCAGCCGTACTGACCCAACTGGACGCAGCGCGCCTGTCGGTGCCGCAGACCTACCCGGACTATCCCGGCACCTTCTGGGGTGACGGCAATCTGCTGGACGCCCCGGGCAGTGACTTCCAAGTGATCGAAAACCTGCGTGTCGTGGACAAGGCTGCCCGCCGCGTGCGGATCCTACTGATTCGCTATGTGGGCGATCGGAGCCTGAACAGTTCGGCCAACAGCATGGCGACTACCACCTCCAAGCTCATGGCCCCGCTGCGTGCGATGGCCAAGTCCACCAAGTTCGCCGGTCAGGTGTTCCCGGGCGAGATCGAGCAGCCCAAGGACGGCGACATCGTGCTGACCTGGACAAGCAAAACCTCTGTCGTGGCCTACCTCAAGCTGCGCCCCCTCAACTGCCCGAAAGACCTGACCGCAAACATCGCGCTCGATCTTTCCGTAACGGATTCGGAGTAACCCCATGGCCGCAAAAATTGGCGGTAAGAACTTCGACGTGAACCTGGGCGATCTGCTCGTTCACGTAGAGGCCGGCACCCTGGACATCACGGACAACAGCACCGTGGCCCAGACCAAGGGCGTGCCCAACGGCCATGTTGATGGCGATGTCGCTGCAGCGGGCGAACTGGAGCTGGACACCACCAACTTCAATCTGCTGATCGAGCAGGCGAAGACATCCGGCAGTTTCCGTGAGCTGGAGCCGTTCGACATCGTGTTTTTCGCCAAAGCCGGCGAAGAGGAACTGCGCATCGAGGCGTTCGGTTGCAAGGTTCGCGTCTCCAGCCTGCTGAGTATCGATCCCAAGGGCGGCGCGAAGAACACTCACAAGGTGCCTTTCGACGTCACCAGTCCGGACTTCATCAAGATCAACGGTGTGCCGTACCTGGCTGCTGCTGAAATCGAAGGCCTGACGTAATGGTCTGCCCGTTCGATCGTGCGCAGGCTCTGGAGCAGCGACAACGCGACCAAGCCATTGCGGCCCAGTTGGCCAAGCCGCGAGCGAGCGGGCCAAGCCTCACCCATTGCGAGGATTGCGATAAGGAGATCCCGCCAGCGCGCCAGGCACTGGGCGGCATGACCCGTTGCGTCCCTTGCCAAACCCTGACCGAAAAAGGATTTCGCTGATGAGCACGAATCAGGCTGCTCAGGACACCGCCATTGCCGTGGTCAAGGCGTCGCCTGCCATCGGCGTCGCCGCCACTGGTGCGACGGGTGCTGTCGACTGGTCGGCAGTGGCCTACATGCTGACCGCTTTTTACATGGTGCTGCAGATCCTGCTGCTGGTCCCTAAGTACCGCCAGATGCTGCGTGATTGGAAGGCCAAAGTATGAGCCTGCGCAACAAGATCGTCGCCGGCGTTTTGGTGCTCTGCAGCGGCACGTTGACCGCGTTCCTGGGCGACTGGGAAGGCAACGGCCAGAACGTGGTGTATGCCGACAAACTGGCCGGTGGATTGCCGACTGTCTGCAAAGGCATCACCCGCCATACCAGCCCGGATCCGGTTGTGGTCGGTGACTACTGGTCCGATGCGCGTTGCGCCGAGGTTGAAGTCCTGGTCATCGCCAAGGGCCAACTGAGCCTGGCCGACTGCATGACCAATCAGGCGATCGGGCAGAACACGTTCGACGCCTTGAGCAGTCATGGCCACAACTTCGGAGTGCCGACGACGTGCTCGAGCCGTGCCGTGGGCCTGATCAACGCAGGCCACATTACTGAGGGCTGCAAGGCTTTGGCCTGGGCACCCGACGGCAAGACGCCGGTGTGGGCTTATGTGACGGGGGCGGATGGTCGCAAGACCTTTGTCCGTGGTCTGCACAACCGCCGGTTGGCCGAGATGGAGCTATGCCTGAAATGACTCTTTCACCGTTCCGGCTCGCTCTGATCGTGATGCTGATTACCGCCCTGGTGCCCTTGTATTGGTTCATCCGCGTTGTAGATCAACGCGACGAAGCGCTGAAAGACCTTAAAGGCCTGAAATCGGAGGTTGTCCGCCTGCGAGAAGTGGCTCGAATCACTGGCGAGATGCTCGGCGAGCGGGACGCGATCGATCAACGAAACACCAAGGAATTGACCCATGTACGCGATGAAAACCGGCGTCTGCGCCGCGCTGTTGACGACGGTGCTCAGCGGTTGCGGATCCGCGCCACCTGTTCCGCTACCGGCTCTGTGCCCGCCACCTCCAGCACCACCCGCGTGGCTGATGCAGGAACCGCCGAACTCGCAGCAGACGCTCGACCGGATTATTTCACCCTCCGAGATCAGCACGCCCTAAGCCGGCAAATGATCCTCGGATTGCAGCAATACGCCCTTGGCGTGTGCCAGCGAGCGCCGGCACAACACTGACCTTTTGCAACTCAACCTTACGGAAACACCGACATGAGCGAAGTAAACCGCAGCATCACCCTGGAAATGGGCAACTTGGAATTCACCTTCTCCCTGACGCCCCAGGACGTCACCAAGTACTTCAACGCCACGACACAGGCCAACAAGGTCGCCCCGGCCCATAACCTGCTGATGGGCACCGTAAAGCAGGAAGACAAAACCGCGCTCAAGCAATTGCTGGAAAACCCGGTCACCACCATGACCATGGCTGGTGCGTTACTTGAAGAGTACTCGCCAGACGTTCAAGTGATCGTAAAAAAGCCCTCGCCTACGCCGAAGGCCTGACCGAAGACGGGCTAGGCCAGCTACTGGCCTTGACCCAACGCTGGCTGCCTGGCGCTGAACCCACGATCGAGAGTATGGGCAGCGCCAAGTGGCTGGAAGACGAACATTGGAGACGCATGGAAATTGCCGTCGCCAATGGCATTTCCACTGCCTTTAACGGATAACCCCGATGGCTGACCGTTCCGCTCGCCTGGCTTTCATCCTCAATCTGACCGACAAGGTCAGCGCCCCCCTGGGCAAGGTGAAAACCAGCTTTAGCGACCTTGCCGCCCAGAGTCAGCAGAACATCATTCAGATGGGTGCAGGCTTGGCCGGCATGGTGGGCGCAGGCGTGGCCATCACCGAATCCCTGGAACCGGCGCTGGAGGTCAATCGGGCACTGGGCGACATGCGCGCCCTCGGGACTGCCGAGGACGCGCTGGCGTCCCTGAACCGCACCGCCCTGGAATTCTCGATCGATTACGCGGCCAGCGCCGCCGAATTTGTCGCCTCATCACGCGTCATCGATGGAGCCATTAAGGGGCTGGTCGGCGGTCAGTTGGCCGCCATCACCAGTTCCAGCAACCTGCTGGCCAAGGTCACGAAGTCCGATGCGGAAACCACCGGCGCGTACCTGGGCACCATGTACAACTTGTTCAAGACCGAAGCCGACAAGATGGGCAAAGTCGAATGGGTCGAGCAGTTGACCGGGCAAACGGCGCTTGCGGTGAAGCTGTTCCGAACAGACGGCGCCCAGCTCAAGGACGCGTTCAAGGAAGTAGGCGCGATTGCCACTCAGGCCGGTGTGAGTGTGGCCGAGCAGATGGCGGTGATCGGTACGCTGTCCAGCACCATGGAAGGCGGTGACGCCGGCGGGCGCTACAAGGCGTTCTTTGAAAATATGGGCGCAGCTGCTGAGAAAACTGGCCTCACGTTCACCGATGCCGCTGGCAATGCGCTGCCGATGATCCAGATCCTAGACAAGCTGACCGCCAAGTATGGCGATCTGACCAGCGCCGCCGCCGGCACCAAGTTAATGGAAGCGTTCGGCGGTGAAGGTGCCCAGGTGATCGGCGCACTGGCCAAGGACACCGACCGGCTGCGCAACGGCATCAGCGAGCTGGGCCAGATCCGAGGTCTGGAGAACGCCGAAAAGATGGCCAAGGAAATGGTCGACCCTTGGCAGCAGTTTGGCAAAGCCGTCGAAGCCCTGCGCATCGCGTTCGGTCAATCGCTGATTCCGACCTTGACCCCGTTGATGGATCGTCTGGTGGGTATTGCCAGAACCTTGACCCGCTGGACGCAGCTGTTCCCGAACATAACGCGGATCATCGGCATTACAACGCTGATCGTCTTTGGCTTCATCGCCGCCATGTCGTTGCTGACCCTTGTTGTCGGGGCCAGCAAGATGGTCTGGCTGGGGATGCTTACGGTCTGGAAGCTGCTCAACTGGCAGGGCTTCAAGTCCATTGCCATGTTCCTGTTCCATACCGTTCTGGTCGCGGCCTTCGCTGCAGGTCTGGTGGTGCTTTACACCTGGATGGGCCTGGTTCGAGTTGGCATGTTGCTGTGGCAGGGCGCGATCTGGCTGGTCAACGCCGCCATGCTGGCCAACCCGGTGCTGCTGATCGTGGCCGGTATCGTTTTGTTGGTCGCTGCCGTGGTCGCGGCTGTCGTGTACTGGGACGAGCTTTGCGCGGCGCTGATGAACACCGCTGCGTTTCAGTGGATCAGCGAACAGCTGACCTCCCTGTCTGACTGGTTCGGTTCGATGGGCGGCTGGTCCGGCATGGCCAAGGCTGCGTGGGACGGCATCGTCAACATCTTTAAACAGGCCATCAATGGCTTGATTGAAATTCTGAACAAGATTCCGGGTGTGCAGATCGACGCGGCTTTTGGCGACATGCCGGTGGCGCCGGAATTGCCTTCTATCACGGCTCCGCTGGTCGACGCGCCGCTGCTGCCGCAATTGATGAGTCCGCCCCAGGCGCCGATCCAGGCGCCGCCGCTGGTGATGGCTGCAGCACCGAAGGCATCGGCACCGGTCACGCCGATGCTGAACGCAATGGCGCCCCAGGCGCAGCTGCCCCAACCCAACGTGTTGCCCTTTAAACCGTTGCAGATGCCTGCCCCTCAGATCAACCAGGCCGAGCCGATCATGCTGCCGCCGGCATCCGCTGATCTGGCGTTTTCAATGCAGCCCAAAAGCGTACTGCCGGCGCGCGTCGAGAAGGTCATCGAACTGCCCGCCAAGACGGACAAAGGCATCGAAGCTCGCAAGGCGATCAACGCCAATACGTCGATCAGCCCCACCAAACCCGAGGCCGTCCCGAAAGGAGGACTGATGCAAAGCTTCCAGAACCAGAGCAACGCCATGAACCCCAACCAGCGCCCCGGCACCCATGTCGAGACATTGAATATCAATACCTCCAAGCCTATGACCCCGCTGGAGCTGGAAAACATGATGGCCATGGCGGTGGGCGGCTGATGAGTGAGTACGTGGATCTTTTGATTATGAACAACGACCTGGTACTCGACCCAGCCCGCCAGCCACTGTTGGTGACTGATCGCGCCTCGATCGCACAGGACATCGCGCATCTGATCCGGGAAAGCGGTTTGCTGATCACGTTGGTGGCCGAGCGTGACCGGCTACGTCAACGCGACTGCATTCAGCAAATGGAGCTGCTGGTGGAAGCGGACGAACGCCTGGTGCCTGGCACTGCGCAGATCGTTCAGAGCAAGCCAGGTGTGTACCTGGTCACCGCCACGACCGTGAAATTCGGCCTACTGGAGATCACCCTGTGACCGTCGACTTCCAAAAGGCACTAAGTGATTCCGGCGTGCCAACTACTGAGGCGCAGCTCAAGCAGGCCTGGGAAAAACTGGCCGTCGAGCAAGGCAGCACGTTGAGCAACACCAGCGCTTACAGCCCGTTCTGGCGGATCATCACGGCTCTGGTCACCAAGCCGGTGTTGTGGCTGCTGGAATTCGTCAGTGGCACGGTGCTGCCGAACTTCTTCGTTAAGACTGCCGGCAAGCAGTGGCTGGACATGCTGGCCTGGGCGGTGAACATCGAGCGCAAGGCCGCCACAGTGGCGATCGGAGAACTGCTGTTTTTCCGCGCCAATACCGGCGGCGAACTGGAAGTGCCGATCGGCACTGTCGTCCAATCACCGACCCTCAACGGTCATATCTATCAGTTGGTCACAAGCGAGCCGCGCAGCTTTGAAGAGGGCCAGAGCCAACTGGTGGTGCCGGTCAAGGCTGTTGGCGCCGGAAGCGGCTATAACCTGGCGCCGGGTTATTACGCCGTGCTGCCCCAATCAGTTCCCGGCATCGTCCAGGTGGTGAACAACACCGACTGGCTGAAGACGCCCGGTGCGGATTCCGAGCATGACGACCAGTTGCGCCTGCGCGTGCGCAACCAGTTCTCAGCCGTTAACCAGTGGCATACCGATGCGGTGTACCGGGCAATCATCACCGGGTTTCCTGGGGTTGCGGCGGACGGTGTCTACTTTGAACACGGCGCACCGCGTGGGCCAGGCAGTGCCAATGCCTTCGTGCTGTTCGACGCCGGCGTGCCAGCCGATACGTTCTTGGAGCAGATCAACACGCACATCCGTGACGGCGGCAACCACGGCCACGGCGATGATCTGCTGGCGAAGGCCATGCCGGAGACGCTGCACGCGATTGGCCTCACGGTCTGGCATGTGCCCAATCTGACCGCGCTACAGCTGCAGACGCTGCAGGCTGAGATCGGGCTGTTCATCCGCGCTGCATTCCGCGAAAGCACACAGAGTGACTACGCACCGACGCGCACTTTTCCGCAGTCTCGCTTCAGCTTCAGCCGGCTGACCGAAGAACTGCACGCCCAGTTTCCAAATATCAGTTCGTTACGATTCACCAATAGCGACATCGTGTCGGCCTTGGACATCCCTCGGATCAGCACCCTGTCGGTGGTACTGCAATGATCAAGCTCAAATTGCCGTTCTGGCTCGAAGGGCTGGAACTGACCAAGCTGGTGGCCACCGCCCAGCTCTGGTGGGAACAGGCTGCCGAGTGGCTGCGCTGGCCCTACCTGCAGTTCGACGCTGACACCTGCCACCTCTCCATTCTTGAACTGTGGGCCTGGCAACGGGACGTGACGCGCTTCAACGGCGAGCCCGAGAGCCTGTTCCGCCTGCGCGTGAAGCATGCCTTTATCAACTCGGTGGACGCCGGCAGCACTGCCGGCCTGAAACGCATCCTGGTGCGCCTGGGCGTTGGCTACATCGAGATCAGCGAGCGCATGCCCGATCGTGACTGGGACGTCGTTCTGTTGACCCTTAGCGACTCGCAGCTATCCGAAAACCCTGACCTGTTGCGCGTGCTGATCCGTCAGTACGGCCGCACCTGCAGGCGCTATGACTTCGTCACCATCACCCCAGTGCAGTTGCGTATTGCCCTGGTCGAGTTCAACGACGACCAGCAAACGCTGGTTGCCAGCCTGTAGGAGCATTCATGGCTGCAAGTATCACACTGGCCGGCGAAAGCCTTATTGCCCAAAAACAGGCGGCCAGCCAACCACTCAAGATCACCAACTTTGTGCTGGCCAACGTGCCCGGGTTGAATCCCAACGGGCCAGTCAATCGCGCAGCCGGCAAACCACCTGCCGGCCAGATCGTTTACACCTGGCCGGTCACCCAAGACGGGTACGTCAACCCCAACCAGGTCGTTTACAGCCTGATGATGGGCACGGACGTCGGCGACTTCGATTGGAACTGGATCGGCCTTGAGAGCAGCGAGGGTGTTTTGCTGTCGGTCGCCTACGTGCCAGTCCAACAAAAGCGCAAAAACATTCTGCCCGAGCAGATCGGCAACAACGTCACGCGCAACTTTCTGGTGGTGTTCGACGGAGCGCAGCAACTGACGGGCATCAAGATTGATGCCAGCACCTGGCAGCACGACTTCACCGCACGCCTCAAAGGCATCGATGAGCGTCAGCGCCGCAGCAACCGCGACGTGTTTGGGCGCGCCTGTTTTTTCGGCAATGGCTTGGCACTGGAAAAGGTCGGCAGCGCGTACCAGCTCAAACCCGGGCTGGCCTATGTGGAAGGCATACGCCTGGAGCGTTCTGCCGCGCATCCGGTGGCGGTGCCGTCCGTTCCAAACAATGCCTGGCTCGATGTCGTCCTTCAGCGTGAACTGAGCGACGTGGTCGGCACTTTCCAGGTTGTGTTCGGCCCCGGTAAAACGGATTACACCGACAGTGCCGGCGGTCGCCACTATCTGGTGCCGCTGGCAGACCTGCCGACTTCGACTTCGATCACGGATCTGCGTCCGGTGGAGCCGATCGCCGGCGAGCTGATCAAGCACCTGGCTGCTCGAACCGGTGACTATCCGAACCTGCGTGCGCGGGCCACGACGAAAGCGGATGTCGGACTAGACAAAATCCCCAACGCGATTTCAGACGATGAGGCGAGCAACAGCAGTTCGGTGTTGGCCACTACCAAAATGGTCACCACCGTCCGTGCTTGGTTGTGGCTCTCCATCGACGCAATCATCAAGGGAACGTCGATTGCCGGCAAAGCAGCACAGTTGGCCACTGCACGCACCTTTCGCTTTAAAGGAGCGGCCTCCGGTAGCGCCACCTTTGACGGTTCTGCCGACGCGGATATCACCCTGACCCTGGCAGACAGTGGCGCCGCTGCCGGCACCTACACGAGAGTCGGCATCAACCAAAAAGGCCTTGTCCTGTGGGGCGATAACCCGACGACACTTGTGGGTTACGGCATCAACGATGCGTTCACCAAATCTGCCGCCAACGCTGCTTTCGTCAAACAGGGAGGTGGACTCAATCAACTCACCAACAGCGTTTATATCGGCTGGTCGAGTCGAGGCCTTGTTGCAACTGTCGACGCAACGGATCTTGGTCTGGTCTGGTGTGAATCGAACTTTAACCCGAGCAGCAAAGCGAATTGGGCAAACACCCTTGCCGGTTATGGAATCACTGACGCCTTCACAAAAACCGAAGCCAACAGCTCGTTTATCAAACAAGGCGGCGGGCCTAATCAACTAGGCAATCGACTGAATATTGGTTGGTCGGGTACTGCTATACGCATGGCAGTTGATGGCAATGACCTTGGGGTGATCTGGGGTCAGAATAACTTTGATCCGAACAGCAAGGCCAACAAGGCCACCACGCTTGGCGGTTATGGCATCACCGATTGTTACACCGCCGGACAAGTGAACTCGTATCTTGACGCTCGCGTAGTAGGCGATTCGCTGACCTATGCCGGGTTTGCCAGTGACAACCCAGAGTACCCCTATTTCCGACGCCGGACTGACGGCGCGATTCACTACCTGCAGCGGCGACTGGGCTTCACGCCCGTGCAGCAGGGCAGTGGTTACAGACAAGGTTCCAGCACCATTCGGCTGGGCTGGTCTACCGACAGCGCAGGGATTCGTGCTCAGGTCGATTCCACCGACATGGGAATTCTTTGGAACGAAAGCAATTTCTATCGCCCCGACTCCAACAATTTTCTGGCTGTGCAGTTGACTGGCACCTCTGTGCAGCTTCCGCCTGGCGGCACCTGGTGCTACTCGCTGATGCACTACTACTCAGCCGGCCAAGGTGTTGTGGGTAAGAGCGGACAGGCTGCAGGAGGCACCGTGATTTCTTTCACTGGCGGCGCAACTATTTACGGTTTTGCGTGGAGATACGCACCTTGAACGAACAATTGGAAAACCCACCAGCAGCCATTCCTGCGCACGAAAACGAATCAGTGATTGAAGATCCGTCTGCAGTGGTTGCACTGTTCAGCGAAGTGGCCGTCAAGAAAGACGGTTCCTATGTTGTGACCGTAGCAGGCAATCGTTGCCACGTTACTCACGATTACAACGCGCCGCTTTTCGAGGCGGTCGGCGAGTACCTAGGCAACGGAGGGGACTTTGTGGACTACGCCGAGGACATCGTTGTCGAGTCGGATCCGGCTGTTTTGGCCAGGCTGTGGATCGATACGAAGCTCAAGGCATCCGAGAACGTCGTTTCTGAATACCGGGATGCCCGCGACCTTGGCCAAGCCCTTCCGATCACGTCGGAGCGGTTCGCAGAGCTGCTGCAGTGGCGCCGAGCCGTGCGTGAGTGGCCGCAAGTCGATGGCTATCCAATGGAGTCGACCCGGCCTGACATGCCGGTCTGGATTGGCGCGGTGCTTTCTGATGAATGACTGGGCACCAATCAAACTGCGCTGGCCAGCGCAAGCCACGCAATGGATGGACCAGATGGACGGCGCCCGTAATCTAATTCAGAGCGAAATGCTTAGTACGGGAGAGCGAGTCGCGAAACTGGCCAACATCGCGACCACCAGCCCGGGGCCGATCGGCGGCGCAGCACAAGCGGCGATCAGCGCCGGTCGCACAGCATTGGCCGACCAGTTCGAGAATGTGCCGGCCTGCATCGTCGTGACGCCGTTCCAGCACGGGGTTGGCCAGGGCAGCGGTGGTCACCAGCGTTTTCTGTCCGCGCCGAACCTGCTGCAGTTGCTGGCAGACAAGCTGACCGACACCACCGACGCTGTCCGCCCTGAAGGTCAGCAAAGCGCCTTGGTACTGATCTTCCTCGCCACGCGTCTGGATCAGCTTGCGGCGACGTTGGGACGGTTCAACGTTGTGCTGCCTATGCCAGACCTCGTGCGCGCCGAACGTCGTGCTGAACACCTGGCCAGGCTTGAGGTGGAAAAGTGGGTCATGCCGATCGCGGGACAGATGCCGCTCTGGAGTCAGCTGCCGTTGCAACGCTGCCCGATCACCAAGCTGGCCAGCCAATCCATGGCGGGCCAGCTGGCGATGCTCGAAGGGTATGCCGCCGACAGCTCACCGATGGTCGACCTTGCCAACCTGCAGATTCGGAAAAAAGCGCAGGCCCAGGAGCGCGATCAACAGTTGGCCGATCTCAAGGCCCAGTTCACCAACAGCGCAGACGACGTATCGATACAGTCCCGGATGTTGGGACCAGGTGACGCTGGTCAGCTACGCCGCGAGCTACTTGAAGGCGAAGCGCCGGGGCATGAGTGGCCGCTGTGCGCCGGTGCACTTCTGGTCGGATCGGCGGAAAGCCTGACCTTTGTCCGGGAGCTGGTGGGCCTATGACATTGCTACTCAATGGCGAGCAGATTATCGGTCATCGCATGAAGCTGACGGCCAATCTCAAGATCGAGGCCGACGATCTGGGTGGCCAGACGTCGGGCACCGACAAGTCGCACAAGGGATTTAAGCCCAAGACACTGACCGTAGCGCTGACGATCCCATACAAGTCGCTCGACAACCTGCGCACGATCATGCGACTGGCCGAGGCGACTGCAGGCGGTGGCCAACTCCAGACCTACCGGATCGTCAACGATACGGCCAAGGCCTTTGGCATCCGGCAGGTGACGTTCTCCGATGGGGTCAGCGCCCGGGAAGACGACACCCTGGCCCAGTGGATCGTCCAGTTCACCCTGAGCGAAAAGCTGTCCAATCCAGAGAAGGTCGAGAACCGTCGCGCCGGCAACGGGGTGACGACTCAGTCAGCGCCTGGCGATGGCGTGGCTGGTAGCGGATCGGGGGCGTCGGGTGCACCCGAAGAGTTGACCGGCTTTGAAGCGGTGCTCAAGAAGGTGGACACCTATCTGGGCGGTGCGGCATGAGCATGAAACTGCATAAGGTGCTGACAATCGGCGGCGTTGACTTACCGCTGGTCAACGACGATGTCCGTCTGGATCTCAAGAGTCCGGGCCGCGCCACGTTCACGATCAAGGCGGGCGTTCCCGTTAAAGGTTTGGTCACGTTCGATATCGGCTACAACGAAGCGGTGCTGCAGCGTCATTTCATTGGCTACGTCGAGCGTTGCACTGCCACGAACGGCATCGAGCAAGTTTTGCTGTGTCGCGAATTAGCCGCGGTTCTGGCCAACCCGTTGCCTATGAACCTGCGTCATGTAGATCTGCGTGCGGTGCTGGCCGACATCGGCAGCAAGACCGGCCTGCGCTTTCGGGTTCCGGATCAGGCCTATACCCGGGTCAAAACACCGTTTTTCTACAACCTGGCCGCTGGTTACCAGGCGATGGACAGCATGGCACGGGTGTTCGGGGTCAAAGATTTTATCTGGCAGCAACAGGGTGACGGCGAGATCTACGTGGGCGCCTGGGCTGACAGCTTCTTCGGCGCTCGATCGCCGCTACAACTGCCAGTTAACCTTTTCGATGGTTACCAAGGCAGCCAGAGCGCAATGATCGCCGCGTTGCCAGGCCTGCGACCAGGCGTATCAATCAACGAGGGCGAACGGATCACGAACGTGACGTTGGCCGGCACACAGATGGCCATCAAATGGACGACGCAATAAAGCGCAGCGTAGAACGCCAATTTCCTGAACTCACCGGCGGCTATCACTTGCCGCGATTCGCCAAGGTCGTGGCTGTGGCCGACGCACCGGCCAATGCTGGGCTGTGTGATGACTTCCGACCGCGTTTCTCAGTTGACCTGCAGGTGATGGGGCCGGACGGCGAAATCGATACGACACTCCCGGTGTTGTCCGGCGTTCCGCTACCCATGCCAGTGGGTGGTGACGAGATGGGTTTTTTCGCCTTTCCGGAGGAAGGCACCAGCGTGGTTGTGTGCTTCGCCTATGGCCTGCCACACAAACCCTACATTCAAACCATCCTGCCGCACGGCCTGACTTTGCCAAAAGTACCCAAGGGCGACCAGGTTTGGCAGCACAGTGACGCTGTGCAACAACGCGTCGACGCAGGTGGTAACTGGTTGCGGAAGACTGACGGCAAGATTCAGGACCTGGCGATCGAGCGCGAAGTGGAGGCCATGGACAACACCGAGCGCTTCCAGATTCACACCAGTACGGTAGACGACCATTCGACCGAGACGGTAGGCGGTGTGAAAAAGATCGAAGCTTTGGGTGCGCTCAAGCTGCTGTCGGGCGGATCCGCAAGCCTGGCGGCCGTGGACGATTTGCACCTGGCCACCGGTCGTGACCTCAACCTGGTGGTGGCGCAGAAGCACAACGCCACGGTGGGTGGCGACATGCAGGAGAGGATCCAAGGATTGCGCAAAAGCGTGGCTGGGATCAGCCAGCATATGCAGGCACCTAAGACCTGGTTGGGGTCGCAATCGGTGAACGTGCTCCAGGTGCTATGCGATCTGATCGATCTGGTGGATCAGATGAACACTCAGATCGCCAGTCACGTCCACGCGTCGAGCCCACCGCCGAACAACGCTGCAGCATTTACAGCAGGTTCCACCAGCGCCAAACAGCAAGCATTGAAACTGAAACCGATCACGCTTTGACTCAGGAAGTGAAAAGCCCGCGAATAGGCGGGCTTTTTGCGTGTGGGTGAACTGCCCGGGTTACTCCTGGGCTTTGTTGACCAGTTTTTTACCCCGGCCAACGCGCAAAACTTTCGACACTGTATTGCGCAGCTGATTGTCCACAATGCCCAGCAAACGCCGGCCTGGTTCTTCGGGGCGCCCGCTGAATGACGTCACATGAAAGTACTCATGGTCGTCTGGGGAGGTTCCCGAAAAGTAGTAGTTGGATACGCAGCAGCGCGGCGTTTCAGCGCGAACCCCGCTCACGGAATGCCATGAGTATTTATTCGTATCCATCACCACCAGCCGGTTGAACTGGGAAACGATGGTTTTCTGTTTCTTGACCTTCGAATCCCACAGCTCAAAATTACCGCCGTTTTCAAGTGCCCAATTCGGCGACACGTAGTAGAGCAGGTTCAGGCGGCGATACAGATTGCGTGCGCCGTCGTGGCTATTGTCGATATGCGGGTTTAGGAAGTCGTCTTTAAACATCATCGACAGGCCACCAGCGTAAAGGCTCGGGTCTGGCACGATGTCTTCCATTCCAACCAGGTGCGCTACTTTGGCTACGACCGACTCGTGCTGCATCGCGTAAGTGATGGCGCTGAGGATCTGTGGATAGTCCGCCAGATCCGTGAGTGTTTTTTTCTTTTCACGGAACGATTGGCGGTCGAAAAACCCGTCTGCATTGCGTGGAAACGCATCGTAGATGTTCTGCGCCATCTCGGCTGTGAGTAGGCTGTCTACGACGAAGTGGCGCGTGTGGGTGCCCTCGGGGTTATTCCATTGCTGTTGAATATCGGCGCTGAGCTCGTCAAGTCGGTTGACGATCAGCGCTGCGATTTGGGTGACTTCCATTTGAGATCCTTGGCCTTGTGGCATTTTGCGGCAAGCATTCTCCCCGAAACGAATTGCTGTATCAAAGTTGAAACATCTCGTTACCCCTCACGACACCACCAAGATTGTGCATAGGCGCAGCCATCGATGTACTCGATGCCGCTCAGAACAAACCCAGTCACTGCCATCCCTGCAAGGGTGGCATCGAGCAAAGGTGGCAAAGGGTCAGGATCGAGCGGCATTCCCACGTCAACGCGGGCCATGTTGGTGGCCCGGCCCAGTTGTGCACAGACTGTTGAGTTCACCATTACATTGCCTCGAATCGCCGGGTAACGACGCCGCTCTTTGGCATCGAGCGCAACACCGCGCAACCGCATAGGTGTGACAAGTACACGCATGAATTGCCCCTTATTCGTCGGTTTTGATGTCGAGAAGTGATTCCACAGCGTAAGCCAGTGCCGCGTCCGCGAACTCCAGTAAGTCGCTGAGAACATCTGCATCGATCAACTGGTCCTGGTGCAAGGCTCTGGCTTGCCTGAGCAGCGCCTTGTGGTGCGCTCCAGGCATAGCCAGCAGTGCAACTTCATCGCGAAGCATTGTTTGCCAACTTGCCAACGCCGAAAACTTCGTCGCTTCCATTTCACCGTAATCGCTGTTCATTGCGTCACACCTGCATAATCAAATTTACTGTATGCATGAACAGTGTATCGGTTAGGTTTCTGACCCGCACCAGAAGGCCGACTGATGGCAGGCAGGCGAGCGATTGGAAAAATCCGTTGGCAAGAAAAAACCTCACGGAAAAGCACTTATCCCCCTCCCGCCGACGGGCCTTGTGTCCTTTTTTTGTGCAATACCGAAGGTGATGCAAACGGGCTTGCAGCATAAGCCGGGTATACGCTTTGGTAGGCTCACCGCCTTTTCATCCTGTGCAACGATTTGTAGGAAAATGCAGCGCCATGACTCGACGGGGTGCAAAATGATCAGCAGACGCGCGCTATGCGCGGTGCTGGTTTCATTGAGCAAAAACCTTGAAAACCATAATTTTCAGGGTTTTTTCAAAAACGATGAGATTGCGTGAAGACAAAGTTGGGCGATTGCGGATCCGGATTGAACGTCCTCAAAGCCACGAACGACAAGGGCTGCACTCAATTCTTTGAATTTCACAAAACTGAATAAAAAGGATCTGGGTCTATGGATAACATTGCGCCGGCACTGATTGCGTTCACTTCGGCTGTTCTGGTGGGATTTTTTGGGCATTTCACCGTTGAGGATTACCGTAGATTCAGAGACAGCAAGGCTATAGCAGCGGCATTGGCTGGTGAACTCGGTTCAATAATATCGTCGCTACTGATTCTGCGATCCGGACTGAACGGAATGAAAGCATCCCTGGATGAGGGGCAGCCAATGCAATTGGCTGAAATGCCCGATCAGTCCAGCCCAATTTTCGAGGCAAATGCCGAAAAAATCGGTTTGTTGGGGGTCGCTCTAGCTGGCGACGTAGCGTTCATCTATGACCGTATAAGAGCTTTCCGAACGTCGTTCCAGATGCTTTCTAAACATCACACGACGCGTCCTCTCCTCTGGAGCAGCCTGCTGGTGGGAAGCTGCACGCAGCTCATCGTAGACAACGAGTCGAAGGCAGAGAACCTTGTAAAAGACCTGAAAATACACGCTGACGTCAGCTACGCAACGTCAAACCCTTTAAGGGTGATGATGCTCTCAGGCACAACACTGCTGAGTTTGATCAGTGTGGCTGCGGCAGCGTTCTACTTGCTAAATGGGACAGCGTCTGTCCGTCCAACGCCCGTCCAATTCACGCAGTTTTGTATTCAGCACATATACACAGACACATCCTGGAACCATTGAAACTGCTGGTTCCACCCAATAGAATGGGTAATCTAACTCGGGCTCATAATCCTTTGGTCCACGGTTCAAGTCCGTGTGGGCCCACCAAATTCGAAAGCCGCGCAAATGCGCGGCTTTTTCGTTTCTGCGTTTCATCCCGACTACGATAAGGGGCTTCCATATCCAGCCGGCTGACGCTGTAACATGCTCGCCCAAAGACCCGCGCCCCATGGAGCCCCGCCCTTGCCAGACATCCGCCCGCCCGTGCTCGATGAAATCGACCGCCAGTTGATCGCCGCCCTGCAAATCAACGCCCGCGAGAGCGTGGCAATGCTCGCCCGGCAGTTGGGCATTGCGCGCACCACTGTCACGTCGCGGCTGGCGCGACTGGAAAAGGCCAAGGTGATCACCGGCTATGGCGTGCGGCTGGGGCAGCGGGTGGTCGATGGCGGGTTGCAGGCGTATGTCGGGATCAAGGTGCAGCCGCGCTCCGGCAAGGAAGTGCTGCGCCGTTTGAGTGCGATGGCGCAGGTCCAGCAGTTGTGTGCGGTGAGTGGCGAATTTGATTACGTGGCGTGGTTGCGCACCGACTCGCCGGAACAGCTGGATCAGTTGCTGGATCAGATTGGCGGGGTGGATGGGGTGGAGAAGACCACTACTTCGATTATTTTGAGTAGCAAGATTGATCGCGGGCAGCCGGTTTGAATGTTAGTCGTGGCATTTCGGTTGGCGGATAGGGCCTCTTCGCGAGCAAGCCCGCTCCCACTTTTGACCAGGTCGTGCACAGAATCTTCGCCAGCTACAAATCCATTGTGGGAGCGGGCTTGCTCGCGAAGGCGGTGGATCAGTCACTGTTGATGGCGACTGACGAGACGCTTTCGCGAGCAAGCCCGCTCCCACTTTTGACCGGATCACGCACAGAATCTGCGCCAGCTACAAATCCACTGTGGGAGCAGGCTCGCGCCTACATTTTGGTCGGTGTGCAGTCATCAATCGTCATATTGATCAGTTAATTGGCAAAACGACGACACTTTGCGTCTTATTAACGTGTTCTACGCTCCCTAGAATGGCTGGCATCTTTTCCTATACTCAGACGCGCATTCGGCGTCGGGTCGCCAGCAAGGTCAGCCATGAACAAGAACAATCGCCATCCTGCAGACGGTAAGAAACCAGTCACCATTTTCGGTCCGGACTTTCCTTTCGCTTTCGACGACTGGATCGAACACCCGGCCGGTCTCGGCAGCATCCCTGAACACCATCACGGCGCTGAAGTGGCGATTGTCGGCGCCGGTATCGCTGGCTTGGTGGCCGCGTACGAACTGATGAAGCTCGGCCTGAAACCGGTGGTTTACGAGGCGTCGAAGCTCGGCGGGCGTCTGCGTTCGCAAGCATTCAACGGCACTGACGGGATCGTCGCGGAACTGGGCGGCATGCGTTTCCCGGTGTCCTCCACCGCGTTCTACCACTACGTCGACAAGCTCGGCCTCGAGACCAAACCCTTCCCGAACCCGCTGACGCCGGCCTCCGGCAGCACCGTGATCGACCTGGAAGGCAAAACCCATTACGCACAAAGCCTGAAGGATCTTCCTGCACTGTTCCAGGAAGTGGCTGACGCCTGGGCGGATGCGCTGGAGGCCGGCTCGCAGTTCGCCGATATCCAGCAAGCAATCCGCGACCGCGATGTGCCACGCCTCAAGGCACTATGGAACAAGCTCGTGCCGCTGTGGGATGACCGCACGTTCTACGACTTCGTTGCCACGTCCGAGGCCTTTGCCAAGCTGTCGTTCCATCACCGCGAAGTGTTTGGTCAGGTCGGTTTCGGCACCGGCGGCTGGGACTCGGACTTCCCCAACTCGATGCTGGAAATCTTCCGCGTGGTGATGACCAACTGCGACGATCACCAGCACTTGGTAGTCGGCGGTGTGGAACAAGTGCCGCAAGGCATCTGGCGGCATGTGCCGGAGCGCTGCGTGCACTGGCCTGAAGGCACCAGCCTGAAATCCCTGCACCGGGGCGCACCGCGTTCCGGCGTGAAGAAAATCGCCCACGCGCCGGACGGCCGTTTCGCCGTCACCGACAACAACGGCGACACTCGCGAATACGCCGCTGTGCTGACTACCTGCCAGAGCTGGCTGCTGACCACCCAGATCGAATGCGATGAAACCCTGTTCTCGCAGAAGATGTGGATGGCGCTGGACCGCACCCGCTACATGCAGTCGTCGAAAACCTTCGTGATGGTCGACCGACCGTTCTGGAAGGACAAGGACCCGGAAACCGGCCGCGACCTGATGAGCATGACCCTCACCGATCGCCTGACCCGTGGCACCTATCTGTTCGATAACGGCGACGACAAGCCGGGCGTGATCTGCCTGTCGTACTCGTGGATGAGCGACGCGCTGAAGATGCTGCCGCACCCGGTGGAAAAACGCGTAGAGCTGGCGTTGAATGCGCTGAAGAAAATCTACCCGAAAGTCGACATCGCCGCACGGATCATTGGCGATCCGATCACCGTGTCGTGGGAAGCCGACCCGTACTTCCTCGGGGCGTTCAAGGGTGCCCTGCCCGGTCACTATCGCTACAACCAGCGCATGTACGCGCACTTCATGCAGGACGACATGCCAGCCGAGCAGCGCGGGATTTTCATCGCCGGTGACGACGTGTCGTGGACGCCGGCGTGGGTCGAAGGCGCGGTGCAGACCTCGCTCAACGCGGTGTGGGGCATCATGAAGCACTTCGGCGGGTCGACACATAAAGCGAACCCGGGCCCGGGTGATGTGTTCAAAGACATCGGCCCTATCGCCCTGCCCGAGTAAGAGGAATCCCCGATGCGTGTAGTCCTTTACCAATGTCCACCGCTGCCTCTGGACCCCGCCGCCAACCTGCAACGCCTGCACCAAGTGGCGATGGAGGCCAAGGGCGCCGACCTGCTGGTGCTGCCGGAGATGTTTCTGACCGGCTACAACATCGGCGCCGAGGCAGTTAGCACATTGGCCGAGGTCTACAACGGCGAATGGGCGCAACAGATCGGTCGAATTGCCAAATCCGCCGGACTGGCGATTGCCTACGGTTATCCGGAGCGCACCGCCGACGGGCAGATCTACAACGCCGTGCAGTTAATCGATGCGCACGGCGAGCGCCTGTGCAATTACCGCAAGACGCATCTGTTCGGCGATCTGGATCACTCAATGTTCAGCCCGGGCGAAGACGATTTTCCGCTGGTCGAGCTCAACGGCTGGAAGCTCGGTTTCCTGATCTGCTACGACCTGGAGTTTCCGGAGAACGCGCGACGTCTGGCGCTGGCCGGCGCCGAGCTGATTCTGGTGCCGACGGCGAACATGATTCCGTTCGATTTTGTCGCCGACGTCACCGTGCGTTCGCGTGCCTTCGAAAACCAGTGCTACGTGGCCTATGCCAACTATTGCGGGCATGAAGGCGAGATCCACTATTGCGGGCAAAGCAGCATCGCCGCGCCGGACGGCAGTCGTATCGCCCAGGCCGGCCTTGATGAAGCGCTGATCGTCGGCGAGCTGGATCGTCAGTTGATGGTCGATTCTCGCGCCGCCAATCGCTACCTCAGTGACCGCCGCCCGGAGCTTTACAACGCACTGAACAAGCGCTGACCCCACGCAATCCGCTAGCATTGGCACTTCACTGTTCTGGAAGTGCCCATGCCTGCGCCGACTCACCCCCGCCCTCACACTGAAACCCTGGCCAACGGCTTGCGCGTGACCCTGCGTCATGTGCCTGGTTTGAAGCGCAGTGCCGCCGCGTTGCGGGTGGCCGCCGGTAGTCATGACGTGCCGCTGGAGTGGCCGGGACTGGCGCATTTCCTCGAGCATTTACTGTTTCTCGGTACCGAGCGGTTTCCTGCCGATCAGGCACTGATGGCCTACGTGCAAAGTCATGGCGGCCAGGTGAATGCCAGCACCCGCGAGCGCACGACCGATTTCTTCTTTGAACTGCCGACCTCGGCTTTCGGCGCCGGGCTTGAGCGTCTGTCAGACATGCTCGCCCAGCCGCGTATGAATCCGGACGATCAGTTGCGTGAACGCGAAGTACTGGACGCAGAATTTGTCGCGTGGTCGCAGGATCCCACCGCGCAGCAGGCACTTTCCTTGTACGAGGTTTTGCCGGCGACGCACCCGTTGCGTGGCTTTCATGCGGGCAATCGCGACAGCCTGAAGGTTGAGCAAACGGGGTTTCAGCAGGCGTTGAAGGATTTCCATCAGCGCTTCTATCGCAGCGGGCAAATGACCTTGAGTGTGGTCGGGCCGCAAAGCCTTGAAGCGCTGCGCACACTGGCGCAGCAGTTCGCTGCGGCGCTGCCGGTTGGGGATAACGTTGTGCAAGCCGCAACCCAGCCACTGCAAGTAACAAGTTATCAACAGATCGGTGGGCAGCACTGCAATCTGCTGTTTGCCTTCGAAGCGCTGCCCGACACCTGCGTCGAAGCGCTGGCGTTTCTCTGTCATTGGCTGAACAGCGCCAAACCCGGCGGCCTGCTCGCCTATCTGCGCCAACAACATCTCGCGGACAGCCTGAAAGCTACACCGCTGTACCAGTTTGCCGGGCAAGCCTTGCTGCATCTGCAATTCGCTGCCCCCGCCGAATCGCTGAAGGCTATTGGCCAACAGGTGCTGGATTGGCTGAGCTTCTTCGCCGCACAGCAGGACTGGGCAGCGCTGCGCGAGGAGTACGCCAACCTGCTGGAGCGTCAGCAGCACGTCAGCGGCGCGTTGCAATTGGCACGCCTCGACAGCGAACAGCTCGAACACGGCTTGTCGGAAAACGGCGTCGTCGCCCTCAAGCAGATCCTGCGCGACATGGGTGTTGTGGATAACTTCAGCGCGCACTGGCATCTGCCTGCCGCCAATCCCTTCCTCGGATCGAGCGAACCACTGGCCAATGCCGGGCTGATTCGCGGTCAAACCAGCGCCCATCGAGGCCTGCGCACATTTGCCCAGGATCGCTCACGCAGCCGCCGCGAACGCTCGCCGATGCAGTTCAGCCAGGCCTTGGCGGACAACGGTGATGAAGGGGCGATTTACCTGCGCTGGCAGTTGGAAGCGGCGGCAACAACCGACCTGCACGGCAAGCTGCAACGCAGTCTGCGGGAAATCCGGGAGGACGCACGCCAAGCCGGGATCGAGTTGTCGCTCAGTGCCAGCGGCACGCAATGGCTGCTGAAACTGACTGGGCTGCAAGAACCGATGCCAAGCGTCCTGGAACATGCGCTGAAATGTCTGGCGCAAGTCGACGCCGATTCTCCGAGCGCTGAGCCAGAAGCAGCGTTGATACCGATCCGCCAGTTGCTCAAGGCCTTGCCGGAACATTGCCTGCCAGCGGCGGCGCAATCGGACGACGCCCAACAGCTGTGGACAACTTCTCGCTGGGACGGACTGGCTCTGGGCCTTAGCGCACAGACGCAGTCCGCCATGGGCCTGGCCCTGAGCCGCATTCCCGGCATCCCGGACAAGCAAATCCCGGTATCGCCCGCCAGCAATGCTCGACACGTATGGAGCCACATCGACACAGCCTCCAGCGAACATGCGTTGCTGCTGTTCTGCCCGACCGCGAGCCGCGAGATCGCCGACGAGGCCGCCTGGCGATTGCTCTCGCAGCTGTGCCAGACCCCGTTCTATCAGCGCCTGCGGGTCGAGTTGCAGTTGGGTTATGCGGTGTTCAGCGCCTTGCGGCAGATACACGGCCAGACTGGATTGCTGTTTGGTGTGCAATCGCCCGATGCCGCGCCAGTGGTGTTGCTCGACGCTATCCAGCAGTTTCTCGCCAGCATTGCGGGGCTGATCGAACGTCTGGATGACCACAGTTTCAAGCAACTGCGCCAGTCACTCGCAGAACAATTCAACGAAAACAATCTGTCCGCCAGGGACGCCGCCGATTTGCTATGGCAGGCCAGACTCGCTGGCCACTCGTCGGATTATCTGGCGCAACTGATCGCAGCCATCGGGCAATTGGAGCGCCCGGCACTGCTGGCGGCAGTACAACGCTTGAACGGCGCCGAGGGCGGCTGGCACTGTCTGGCCAGCAGCGCGTCACCGGGCGCACCGTGGCAAGCGGCAAAATGATCATTACTCAGGCTGCAAGGAGCTTTCTCAAAGATTCACGGGCAATCATCTGGAAATTTTGAGTAACATAGCAGCCTAACTATTTGGAACATCCCTGCGCTGCCGTGGACTATAACTATGGACAGCGCTATCCCATCCACCGCATCACCCACTTGAAGGAGTCACCTCATGGCTTGGACCAAACCGGCTTACACCGACCTGCGTATCGGCTTCGAAGTCACCATGTACTTCGCCAGCCGCTGAGTTCTGCCTACGCAGACTTGCAGTGCAACGCCTCGGCTCGCCGGGGCGTTTTATTTTCAGCGTTGAAAGATGGGAGCGTTCATGTTCGTCCAGATTCTGGGTTCGGCCGCCGGTGGCGGTTTTCCGCAGTGGAACTGCAACTGCGTCAATTGCGCAGGCTTTCGCGACGGCAGCCTGAATGCCAAGGCCCGCACCCAGTCGTCCATCGCGATTTCCGACGACGGCGTGAACTGGGTGCTGTGCAACGCCTCACCGGACATCCGCGCGCAACTGCAGAGCTTCGCCCCGATGCAACCGGGCCGCGCCCTGCGTGACACCGGCATCAGCGCGATCATTCTGATGGACAGCCAGATCGACCACACCACTGGCCTGCTCAGCCTGCGCGAAGGCTGCCCGCATCAGGTCTGGTGCACGGACATGGTTCACGAAGACCTGAGCACCGGTTTCCCGCTGTTCAAGATGCTCACCCACTGGAACGGCGGGTTGAACTGGAACCGTATCGAACTCGACCGGAGCTTCACCGTCGCCGCCTGCCCGAATCTGCGCTTCACTCCGCTGCCACTGCGCAGCGCGGCGCCGCCCTACTCGCCGCACCGCTTCGATCCGCACCCGGGCGACAACATCGGCCTGATCGTCGAAGACCTGAAGACGGGCGGCAAGCTGTTCTATGCGCCGGGTCTGGGCAAGGTTGATGCGCCGCTGCTGGAGATCATGGCTGGCAGCGATTGCCTGCTGGTGGATGGCACGCTCTGGGACGACGATGAAATGCAGCGTCGTGGCGTCGGCACCCGCACCGGTCGCGAGATGGGCCACCTGGCGCAGAACGGCCCCGGCGGCATGCTCGAAGTGCTGGAGCAATTACCCAAGCAGCGCAAAGTGCTTATCCACATCAACAACACCAACCCGATTCTCGATGAAGATTCGGCGGAGCGTGCGGAGCTGGCGCGGCGTAATGTTGAAGTGGCGTTCGATGGCATGAGTATTGTGTTGTAGCGACCGGCCTCTTCGCGAGCAAGCTCGCTCCCACCTTGGATCTGTGGTGTATACACAACCCCTGTGGGAGCGACGATTCGACTTGCTCGCGAAGGCGTCAGACCTGACACCCAAGATTCCAACGGTTGTTCCCGGAGAACAGACATGACTGACACGCCAATGTCCCCCACCGAATTCGAAGCAGCCCTGCGTGCCAAAGGCGCCTATTACCACATCTACCACCCCTATCATGTGGCGATGTATGAAGGCCGGGCCACCCGCGAACAGATTCAGGGCTGGGTCGCCAACCGCTTCTACTATCAGGTGAACATCCCCCTGAAAGACGCGGCGATCCTCGCCAATTGCCCGGATCGCGAGATCCGTCGCGAGTGGATTCAACGCCTGCTCGATCACGACGGCGCCCCCGGTGAAGACGGTGGTATCGAAGCCTGGCTGCGCCTCGGTCAAGCGGTCGGCCTCGACCCGGATCAACTGCGCTCTCAGGAGCTGGTATTGCCCGGCGTGCGTTTTGCCGTCGATGCTTACGTCAACTTCGCCCGCCGGGCCAGCTGGCAGGAAGCCGCCAGCAGCTCGCTGACCGAGTTGTTCGCGCCGCAGATCCACCAGTCGCGTCTCGACAGCTGGCCGCAGCATTACCCGTGGATCGACCCGGCCGGCTACGAGTACTTCCGCACCCGCCTCGGTCAGGCACGGCGTGATGTCGAGCATGGGCTGGCGATCACGCTCGAGCACTACAAGACCCGCGAAGGCCAGGAGCGCATGCTGGAAATTCTCCAGTTCAAACTGGACATTCTTTGGAGCATGCTCGATGCCATGAGCATGGCCTACGAACTGAACCGCCCGCCGTATCACAGCGTCACCGCACAACGGGTCTGGCACAAAGGAATCACCCTATGAGTTTCGATCGCAGCAAGACACCGACCTGGCGTCCCGGCTACCGCTTCCAGTACGAACCGGCGCAAAAAGGTCACGTGCTGCTCTACCCCGAGGGCATGATCAAGCTCAACGACAGTGCTGCGCTGATCGGTGGATTGATCGACGGTGAACGCGATGTCGCAGCGATCATCGCCAAACTCGATGAGCAGTTCCCCGGCGTGCCCGAGCTCGGTGACGACATCGAGCAATTCATGGAGGTTGCCCGTGCACAGCACTGGATCACCCTTGACTGATCTGCCGCCCAAGCCTGAGGTCGGCTTGCCGCTGTGGCTGCTCGCCGAACTGACCTACCGCTGCCCGCTGCAGTGCCCGTATTGCTCCAATCCGCTGGATTTCGCCGAGCAGGGTAAAGAGCTGAGCACCGAGCAGTGGATCAAGGTGTTCCGCGAAGCGCGGGAGATGGGCGCGGCGCAACTGGGCTTTTCCGGTGGCGAACCACTGGTGCGCCAGGACCTTGCCGAGCTGATCCGTGAAGCGCGGCAGTTGGGTTTCTACACCAACCTGATCACCTCCGGCATCGGCCTGACCGAGCAGAAAATCAGCGACTTCAAGAAGGCGGGCCTCGATCACATCCAGATCAGCTTCCAGGCCAGTGACGAGCAAGTGAACAATTTGCTCGCCGGCTCAAAAAAAGCCTTCGCGCAGAAGCTGGAAATGGCCCGGGCGGTGAAGGCCCACGGCTATCCGATGGTGCTGAACTTCGTCACCCACCGGCACAACATCGACAAGATCGACCGCATCATCGAGCTGTGCATCGCGCTTGAGGCCGACTTTGTCGAACTCGCCACCTGCCAGTTCTATGGTTGGGCGCAGCTCAATCGTGTCGGCCTGTTGCCGACCAAGGAACAGCTGGTGCGCGCCGAGCGCATCACCAACGAATACCGCGCCAAACTGGAAGCCGAAGGGCATCCGTGCAAGCTGATTTTCGTCACCCCGGACTACTACGAAGAACGCCCGAAAGCCTGCATGAACGGCTGGGGCAGCATCTTTCTGACGGTCACGCCGGACGGCACTGCCCTGCCCTGCCATGGCGCCCGACAGTTGCCAGTACAATTTCCCAATGTGCGCGATCACAGCATGCAGCACATCTGGTACGACTCGTTCGGCTTCAACCACTTTCGCGGTTACGACTGGATGCCCGAGCCGTGCCGCTCCTGCGACGAAAAGGAGCAGGACTTCGGCGGCTGCCGCTGCCAGGCGTTCATGCTCACGGGGGACGCAAGCAATGCCGACCCGGTGTGCAGCAAATCCGAACATCACGACGTGATCCTCAAGGCCCGCGAAGAAGCCGAGCACGCCACCCAGACCATCGAACAACTGGCCTTCCGTAATGAACGAAACTCACGCCTCATCGCCAAGGGCTGAGCCTTTCAGCGCCTCGCAAGCCGTCGCTGCCGGCATGGATTTCGCCGAACTGCAACTCGGTGCCAACGGTTTGTTCTGGAATGAATATCGCCCGGAAGATGCCGCGTGCAGGATCTGGCAGTGGCGCGACGGCGTGGCGAAATGTCTGACGCCTGCGGGTTTCAGCGTGCGTAGCCGGGTGTACGAATATGGCGGTGGCGCGTTTGGTCTGACGCCGAACGGGGTGGTTTTCGTCAATGAGGCAGACCAGCAGCTGTATCGGCAAACACTGGAAGGCGCGCCTCAAGCGCTGACATCCGGCGAGTGCCGTTATGGCGATCTGCACGTTGCCGACGGGCAGGTGCTGGCGGTCGAGGAACTGCGCGACCAACACCGGCTCGTAGCGATTGATCTGGCTGAGGGAACCCGGTGTTTGCTGGCAGAAGGCGCGGATTTTTACGCTGCGCCGATCATCAGCGCCGACGGTTCGCGACTGGCCTGGATCGAGTGGAGCCGGCCGCATCAGCCGTGGACCTCAACGCGGCTGATGGTGGCTGAGCGCATGACTGACGGTACATTCAGTTCCCCGCGATGCGTGGCGGGTGCCGAGATTGAAGAGTCCATTCAGCAACCGCGATTCGATGGCGAAAATCGCCTGTATTGCCTGACCGATCGCGGTGGATTCTGGCAGCCATGGGTTGAAACCTCCGACGGTTTGAGACCATTGCCAGCCGCGCAGGCCGATCATGCGCCCGCGCCGTGGCAAATGGGCGGCTGCACCTGGCTGCCTGTCGAGGATTTGTTTTTGGCTAGCTGGAGCGAAGGCGGTTTTGGCCGTCTGCTGCTCGGCAACGAAGACTTCACCGGCGATTACAGCCGCTTCCGCCATCTGGCGCTGGATCAGCAATTCATCTACTGCATTGCCGCCTCGCCGATCAGCCCTTCAGCGGTCATCGCGATTGATCGCGCTACTCGCGAAGTCAACGTGCTGGCCGGCGGCGTGGCGCCACTGCCCGCCGAACGCATCAGCCGTCCGCAAACCCTGCGCTATCCGAGCGGCTCGGGCGAGGCCCACAGCTTCTTCTATCCGGCGATGAACGACGAAACCAGGCCACCGCTGGTGGTGTTCATCCACGGCGGCCCGACTTCGGCTTGCTATCCGATGCTCGACCCGCGCATTCAATACTGGACGCAACGCGGTTTCGCCGTCGCCGACCTCAACTACCGTGGCAGCAGCGGTTATGGCCGCGAATATCGCCAGGCCCTGCACCTGAGCTGGGGCGACGTGGATGTCGAGGACGCCTGCGCGGTGGTGGCGTATCTGGCGGAACAAGGTTTGATCGATGGCGAGCGCGCCTTCATCCGCGGCGGCAGCGCCGGGGGTTACACCACGTTGTGTGCGCTGGCGTTCCAGCAGGTGTTCCGCGCGGGTGCCAGCTTGTATGGCGTCAGCGACCCGGTGGCACTGGCCCGCGCGACACACAAGTTCGAAGGCGATTACCTCGACTGGCTGATCGGCGATACCGAGCAGGACGCCGAGCGCTACGCCGCCCGCACGCCATTGCTGCACGCGAGCAAGATTGGTGTGCCGGTGATTTTCTTTCAGGGCGAACTGGACGCCGTCGTCGTGCCACAGCAGACCCGCGAGATGGTCACGGCACTGGAGCGCAACGGCATTGCGGTCGAGGCGCATTATTACGCTGATGAGCGCCACGGCTTTCGCCGTGCAGTGAATCAGGCGCATGCGCTGGAGCAGGAGTGGACGTTTTATCGGCGGGTAATGGGGTTGGCGGACTGATCCGCGCCGCTCTCAAAGTAGCGTCGCCTCATTCGCGAGCAGGCTCGCTCCCACCTCGGATCGATGGTGTTCACAAATCCCTTGTGGGAGCGAGCCTGCTCGCGAAAGCTGTCTGCCGGGCGACGCTAAATCAACGCTTGGCGATGATGTACACCGCATGCACGATCCCGGGAATGTAGCCACACAGCGTCAGCAGAATGTTCAACCAGAACGCCCCGCCAAACCCTACCTGCAGAAACACACCCAGTGGCGGCAACAGAATGGCGATGATGATACGAATGAAGTCCATGGGTCAGCTCCTGATTGGGGGTTGGCTCACTTGAGCCATACAAGCTAATCGACCCGTGCCGTTCGTCAGGGTTCAGTGCCGTTGCTATTTGATCGCCACTACCCAGGACAAAAAAACGCCCCACGTCAAAAGAATCAGGCGTGAGGCGTGCGTTATACCGCGAGACGGTTCTTGAAATCAGGTGGGAAACTTCGGATCAGACGGCAATCCCTTTGCGACACTGCAATTGCGCGGTGCGCACCCGCGAGAAGGCGCGGGTCAGGCGCAGGAGCATCTCGTCGATATTGGCCTTGCTGACGGTGAGCGCCGGCGTGAAGCGCAGGCAATTGGCTTGTGGCGCGTTGAGCAGCAGGCCTTCATGCAAGGCTGCATGGACCACGGCATCGGCAGAATCTTCGGACAGGCTCAAGCCCCAGAACAACCCTTGCCCACGCAATTCGCCATGGCCGTAACGGTGTGCCAACCTCGCGAGGCCTTCGCGCAGGTACTGGCCATGGTCGTTGACTTGCTGCAGAAACGCCCGGTCCTGCACGCTGTCGAGCACCACCAGACCGGCCGCAGTCATCAGGGCGTTGCCGTGATGGGTGCCGCCCAGTTCGCCTGCCTCGAAACAGCAAGCCTTGCCCCGCGCCAGCAGCGCCGCCAGCGGCACGCCACCACCGAGACCCTTGCCGAGCACGACGATGTCCGCGCGGACGCCGTAGGACTGTTCGGCGAGCAAGGTGCCACAGCGACCGATACCGGTCTGTACTTCGTCGAGAATCAGCAGAATGCCCAATTCGTGGCACAGCCGCTCAACGCCTTTGAGGTAATGCTCGGTGGCCGCAATCACCCCGGCATCGCTCTGGATCGGTTCGAGCATGATAGCCACGGTTTGCGCATCGACAGCCGCATGCAGCGCCGGCAGGTCGTTGAATGGCACCCGATCGAAACCCGGCAACAGCGGAGCAAAGCGGTTGTGCAGGTTGCAACTGTCCGACGCCGAAATCGTTGCCAGACTGCGCCCGTGACAGCCTTGCTTCGCCACGATGATCCGCGACGCGCCGCCACGATGCAGCTGGCCCCATTTGCGTGCCAGTTTGATCGCCGCCTCGCAGGCCTCGCTGCCGCTGTTGAGCAAATAGGCCTGATCGCTTGAGGTGCTGGCACACAAGCGCTCGGAGAGGCTGAGCATGCCGCGATTGTGCAGATTGAAACCGGGATTGATCAGCGCCTGAGCCTGGCTGGCAATGGCTTTGACCAATGCCGAAGGGCTGTGCCCCAGACTGTTGGCGCCGCCGGCCTGGGCGAAGTCCAGATAGGCGCGGTCATTGCTGTCCCACAGCCACGAGCCCTGGCCGCGCACGAACACCTGCTGCGGGCGTTCGACGCTGGGCATCAGGCGTTCGGCATTCAGGCTCTCGCCTGCATCGGGTGGGTTGGCCTCGAACGCAAGGTCATCAAGACTTGGCGTCTGGCGCCGCAAACTGAACAGATTCATTGAAAAAAACCTCGTTCGAGGTTTTTTGAACTGCCTATGTAAACACTCTCGAAGCAAACGCTATTCATCGCGCTCTCTGGCCCTGTAAGCCTTGTGATTGCGGTTAGACTAGGCTTACAGAAGGCTTCGGGCCATTTCGATTTACCAGCATTTTCGATAAGCATTACTTATGGATTTCAAACAACTGCGTTATTTCGTCGCGGTCTACGAAGAAGGTCATGTCGGCCGGGCTGCCGAGCGTCTGTCGATCTCGCAACCGGCGCTGTCACAGCAGATCCGCCAGCTCGAACAGAACCTCGATGTCACCCTGTTCGAACGCAGCAGCAAACGCCTGCTGCCGACCCTGGCTGCACACACGTTGTACAACCACGCCCTGCCGCTGCTCGATGGACTGCAACGGGCGCGTGAGGCGCTGGGCAACTTCAAGGGCCAGGCGGTGCGCACCTTGGCGATTGGTGTGCTGCAAACCGTACACACCAGCCTCGTGCCACAAATGCTCGAGCGGGTGCGCAAGGCGCAGCCACATCTGGTGGTGCAGATTTATGAATTGACCGGACTTGAGATCGAACGACGATTGCTCAATGGTTCGCTGGACATCGGCATCAGCTATCTGCCACCGCGACAGCCCGGGCTGCATGGCGTGATGCTGTACGAAGATGAGCTGACGCTGGTGATCCCGGCAGATCATCCATTGCGTGAGTTCAAGAAGGTCTCGATGCGTCAGGCCGCCGAGTTGCCGATGTTATTGCTGGGTGAAGAGTTCCAGATCCGGCAGATCTGGCAGGCGCAACTGAGCAGCCTCGGCCGTCGTCCGCAGGTGCAGGCCGAGCTGAACAATATGGTGGGGATTCTCGACAGTTTGCCGCACACCAAGCTGGCGACGGTGCTGCCGGGGCGCTCGCAAAAAGAATACGACGATCAGGATCTTCTGTGGAAGCCACTGAGTGAGCCACGGGTGCCGCTGAAGGTTGGCCTGGTGTGTCGCGACGTGCAACGCCAGCAGGCCTCTTTGGCGCTGCTACGGACATTGCTGGAGGAGGTGATGGAACGTGAAGTGAAACCGGCGCTGGATCCCCTGGCCTGAACACTTTTCTTCAGGCAAAAGAAAACCCCGCCGAAGCGGGGCTTTGCAGACTGTTTCCCTGACATCCATTTCACTCCGCCACCCTGGCAGAATCCTACGTGTCCGTGTTGTTGCTTTGCGCTTCCTGCGCGACGTCCATGAGTTGTAGATTAGCTGTGGATCCAATCTACGCCTATGGGAGAACAGCAGCACGTCATGTAAGAAAATGCTTACATGACGTTACATCATCAGAACTGCTCAGCGCTCAGCAGGAACAGCGATTCGCTGCCAGCCTTCACCGACGCGCTCAACGAGTGAATACGCGGCAACAGACGGGCGAAATAGAACCGTGCGGTGCCCAGCTTGCTGGCGTAAAAATCGTCCTGCGCTTCCTTGCCCAGCGAAGCTTTGGCCATCAGTGCCCACATGTAGGCGTAGGAAACGTAGCCAAACGCTTGCAGATATTCGACCGAGGCCGCGCCGATTTCGTTCGGATTGGTCTTCGCCCGATCCAGCAGCCACGCAGTCAGCTCGTCAAGCGTGCCGACGGCATCGTTCAACGGCTTGGTGAATTCGCCCAGGTCAGCGCTGGCCGTCGCGGTGAAGTGGCGAATCTCGTCAGCGAACAGCTTGTAGAACGCGCCGCCACTGCCCACGATCTTGCGCCCGACCAGGTCCAGCGCCTGAATGCCGTTGGTGCCTTCGTAGATCTGGGTGATGCGCACGTCACGCACCAGTTGCTCCTGGCCCCACTCGCGGATGTAACCATGACCGCCGAAAATCTGCTGGCCGTGAACGGTGGTTTCCAGGCCCAGGTCGGTGAGGAACGCCTTAGCCACCGGAGTCAGTAAGGCCACCAGATCTTCCGCACGTTTGCGGGTCGTGGCGTCTTCACTGAACTTGGCGGTATCGAGCTGCATCGCCACGTAGGTGGAGAATGCACGGCCACCTTCGTTCGACGCTTTCATGGTCAGCAGCATGCGACGCACGTCCGGGTGGACGATGATCGGGTCAGCGACCTTGTCCTTGTTCTGCGCGCCGGTCGGCGAACGGCTCTGCAGACGATCGCGGGCGTATTCAACGGCGTTCTGATAGGAACGCTCGCCGCTCGCCAGGCCTTGAATGCCGACGCCCAGACGCTCGTAGTTCATCATGGTGAACATCGCCGCCAGGCCCTTGTTCGGCTCGCCGACCAGATAACCCACGGCTTCGTCGAAGTTCATCACGCAGGTCGCGGACGCCTGGATGCCCATCTTGTGTTCGATCGAACCGCAGGTCGCCGGGTTGCGCGCGCCCAGGCTGCCATCGGCATTGACCATGAACTTGGGCACCAAAAACAGCGAAATGCCTTTCGGGCCGGCCGGTGCGTCCGGCAGTTTCGCCAGCACCAGGTGAATGATGTTTTCGGTCAGATCGTGTTCACCGCCGGTGATGAAGATCTTGGTGCCGCTGACCTTGTAGGAACCGTCGGCCTGAGGTTCGGCCTTGGTGCGGATGATGCCCAGGTCGGTGCCGGCATGCGGCTCGGTCAGGCACATGGAGCCGGCCCAGATCCCGGCGTACATGTTCGGCAGGTACGCCGCTTTCAGCTCTTCGCTGGCGTGGGCGTTGATCGACAGGCAGGCACCGGCGGTCAGCATCGGGTACAGACCGAAGGACAGGCTGGCAGAGTTGACCATCTCTTCGACTTGCGCCGAAACGGCTTTGGGCATGCCCATGCCGCCGTAGGCCGGATCGCCACCGACGCCAACCCAGCCGCCTTCGGCGTAAGTCTGATAAGCCTGTGGGAAACCGGCCGGCGTGGTGACGGCGCCGTCCTTCCAGTGGCAACCTTCTTCGTCAGCTGCACGGCTCAGCGGCGCGATGCTTTTGCTGGTGACCTTGCCGGCCTCTTCGAGAATGGCCTCTACGGTTTGGGCATCGACGGTCTCGGCCAATGCCGGCAGTTCGGCCCAGAGTTTGGCGACTTCGAATACTTCATTGAGGACGAAGCGCATATCGCGCAGCGGCGCTTTGTAGTCAGCCATGGCAAACCTCGCAAGATCTAAACAGGTGATTCGTGGAAGAGTGTTTTCGTTGAGGCCGAGTGTACCTCAACAACTTTTGTGACACATAGGGTCAGGCAGTGACTGTTTTGTTATTTTTGGTCACCAACAGTTCAACTAAAAACAAAGCCCGCAATCAGCGGGCTTATTAGTGAAGAGTGGCCATTGAGCAGAGCACAGTTCAGCCTGCCGCAGCGTCCATGCGTACCGCACCGCGACGGTTCTGACCGAATGCCATCACGCAGTTTCGGCCCGCACCCTTGGCGCTGTAGAGGGCCTGGTCGGCGGATTTGAGCACTTCTTCGGGGGTGCGCTGCTCAAGGCGTTCAGCGACGCCGATACTGACCGTGACCGACACGCTGGACGCGCCGGAACCTGATCGCCGCTGCCGTCCTTGCTGATCATCCTGTGGACGGTTTTCCTGATTACGCAGCTGAATGTTGTAGGAGGCAATCGACTCGCGAATCACTTCCAGGTGCGGCATGCACTCCTCAAGGGTTTTGCCTGCAAACACCAGGGCAAACTCCTCACCGCCATAGCGATACGCCCTACCGCCACCGCTGATTTTCGACAGCTTGCTGGCGACCAGCCGCAGCACCTGGTCACCCACATCGTGACCGTGGGTATCGTTGAATTTCTTGAAATGATCGACATCGCTCATCGCCAGTACATAGTTGCGCCCCAGACGCTGCATGCGCTCATTCAGCGCGCGACGTCCCGGCAACCCGGTGAGCTCGTCGCGGAAGGCCATTTGATAAGCCTCGTGCGCCACGGCAGCGGCAATCATGAGCATCACCTGGCTGCACATGATGTTCAGGGTAAACGGCAGGATGAAGGTTTTCGGCAGCATCCAGAACACGCCGAGCAACCCGACCAGTTGCGCCGCATGCAGCGGGCGCGGATTGCGCCAGTATTGCCAGGCCAGCAGCAGGAACGCCGAGAGGAACACCGGATAGGACATCTGGATCAGGCTCATCCAGGCGCCGTGCAGCGCCGGCCAGCGGATCTCCGAGAGCCACATCAGCAGCGCCTGCGGATAACTCTGCTCAAGTCCTAGGGCAACACTGCCAAAGGCCAGCAGCACGGCGAAGCGCGCGACCATGTCCTGAAACAGATGGGTACGCTCCTGCCACGCGGCAAACAGCCCGAACAGCAACGGCAGCAGCAGGCAGACCAGATGGAACACCACGGCGGCGTCTTCGCGCACTTTGCCGTTGTCGCGGTAATAGTCGGTCTGGGTGTCGAGCAAAAAGTAGGCGATGTACACCGTGAGCATCAGAAACAGTTCACGTTGACGTCGGTAAACCGCACAGTAAGCACCGCCCAACAGCAACACCAGAGTCGGCAGCACGTTGAACAGCGAAGTGAAGAACACATTGAGGTCTTTGACGTACGCAGCCGCCAACCCCGCGAGTAACAACAGCAGTGAAGGTAGAAAATGACTGAAACGTACAGCGGAAGAACGCGGCAAGGGTAAAGCTCCGACCCGTCATATCAAAGAGATGGCATTGTGCCTGCAATGTGGCCAGTTAAGCACACACAATGTGATCCAGATCACACGCAGTCTCTTTAACGGCAGAAAACCCGGGTTTCTGAGCGATTTTGAAACAAAAAAACCGCTGCCCCCAAGGGAGCAGCGGTTTTCGTCAGACCGCGTTAAGGCTTAGTAGCCCAGCGCGAAGTCTTCTTCCTTCATGTCCATCAGGTTGTTGGCGCCCGACAGCATGGTGGCCACGTGAGTGCGGGTACGTGGCAGGATGCGCTGGAAGTAGAAGCGCGCGGTTTGCAGCTTGGCAGTGTAGAACGCTGCGTCGCCGGTGCCTTCTGCCAGCTTCTCGGCTGCCAGACGCGCCATGTCGGCCCAGAAGTAGGCCAGGCAGGCGTAACCGGAGTACATCAGGTAGTCCACGGAAGCCGCGCCGACTTCTTCGCGATCTTTCATGGCAGCCATACCGACCTTCATGGTCAGCTCGCCCCACTCTTTGTTCAAGGCCGCCAGCGGTGCGACGAACTCTTTGACGGCTTCGTTGCCTTCGTTGTTCTGGCAGAACTTGTGGACGATCTTGGTGAAGCCTTTGAGAGCCTCGCCTTGAGTCATCAGCACTTTACGGCCCAACAGGTCGAGTGCCTGAATGCCAGTGGTGCCTTCGTACAGCATCGAAATGCGGCTGTCGCGAACGTTCTGCTCCATGCCCCACTCGGCGATGAAGCCGTGGCCGCCGTAGATCTGCACGCCGTGGTTGGCGGATTCGAAACCGACTTCGGTCATGAATGCCTTGGCGATTGGCGTCATGAACGCCAGCAGCGCGTCGGCCTTCTTCTTCTCTTCTTCGTCGACGCCGTATTTGACGATGTCGACCTGCTTGGCGGTGAAGTACACCATCGCGCGGTTGCCTTCGGCGAATGCCTTCATGGTCAACAGCATGCGGCGCACGTCAGGGTGCACGATGATCGGGTCAGCGGCCTTGTCCGGCGCTTTCGGGCCAGTCAGGGAGCGCATTTGCAGACGATCGCGAGCGTATTTCAGGCCGCCCTGGAAACCGATTTCGGCGTGGGCCAGACCTTGCAGTGCGGTACCCAGACGAGCGGTGTTCATAAAGGTGAACATGCAGTTCAGGCCTTTGTTCGCCGGGCCGATCAGGAAACCGGTGGCGCCGTCGAAGTTCATCACGCAGGTGGCGTTGCCGTGGATACCCATCTTGTGTTCCAGCGAACCGCAGCTCACTGCGTTGCGTGCACCGAGGGTGCCATCAGCATTGGGCAGGAACTTTGGAACGATGAACAGGGAAATGCCTTTGGTGCCAGCCGGAGCATCCGGCAGGCGGGCCAGTACGATGTGGACGATGTTGTCGGCCATATCGTGTTCGCCGGCCGAGATGAAAATCTTGGTGCCGGAGACTTTGTACGAACCATCAGCCTGAGGTTCGGCTTTGGTGCGCAGCATGCCCAGGTCGGTGCCGCAGTGCGGCTCGGTCAGGCACATGGTGCCGGTCCACTCGCCGGAAACCAGCTTGGTCAGGTAAGCGTCCTGCTGCTCTGGGGTACCGTGCTCGGAGATGGTGTTCATCGCGCCGTGCGACAGGCCTGGGTACATGCCCCACGACCAGTTGGCCTCGCCAACCATTTCGCTGACTGCCAGACCCAGCGACTCCGGCAGGCCTTGGCCACCGTGCTCTACGTCATGCGCCAGGCTTGGCCAGCCGCCTTCGACAAATTGCTTGTACGCCTCTTTGAAGCCAGTCGGGGTTTTCACGCCGGACTCGCTCCAGGTGCAGCCTTCGAGGTCGCCCACGCGGTTCAGCGGTGCCAGTACCTGCTCACAAAACTTGGCGCCTTCTTCGAGAATGGCGTCAACCATGTCCGGCGTTGCGTCGGCGCAAGCCGGAAGGCTCTGATAGTGCGCTTCGTAGCCGAGCAGTTCGTCACGAACGAAGCGAATATCACGCAAGGGGGCCTTGTAGTCAGGCATAGCGATAAACCTCTGCTGATGTAACCGGGAATGAACGACCGTGTTGATTTGTTGTGACGGTCAAACAGTTGTTTGAAACATACGTTTACGCCGAAATCTTGTCAAGCATCGATCTTTTGCCGTTCGTCATCACTGCTTTCAAACCGCCGGACACACCAAACCGCCATGCACGGCAATGCGTCATGGGCGATAAAAAAAGATTAGTTGAGGGAGAAGGACTTACAACGAAAAACGCCGCGACAAGGCGCGGCGTTCAGCAAACAAGAGGCGAGAAAAATCAGGCAAACGTATCGATGATCGTCCCGAGCATTTCATCGGAAGCCTTGGCGACTTTGGTGCCCAGCTCCACTTGGAACTTGCCTTGGGCCATCTCGGCCATGGCGCTGCCCGGATCCATCTGCTGGCTGCGGTCGATACCGCGCAGACGATCCACTTGCGCCTCGGAAGACTGGCTGGTGACCGAACGCTCGATGGTGTTGTTGGCAATCTGGCTGGCGGCCTGATCGACGCGGTTCTGCCCGGTCTGAATGGTGCTCAAACCCGCATAAAAAGCTGTGTTACCGGAGATTTCCATGGGAGTTCTCATCCTTGGGAAGGATCAATGGTTGCCATTGAAGCAGACGCGCCAGAAAAACACTCGTCAAAAATACTGATGGCACAGTGCCTTGTCATAGCCAAAAACATTAATCGAGCAAATCCAGCTGCAAATGATCAGCCACTGCCTCGGCGCTGGGTGATTTCAATTTCGGCACGCGCCCCAGGCACGGTGCCGGTAGCCGTTCGGCCAGCGTCGCCAGATTCTCTTCCAGCCGCGAAGTCTTCGGGTCAATGATATTGGCCACCCATCCGGCCAGTTGCAGCCCATCGCGAGCGATCGCCTCAGCCGTCAGCAAGGCATGACTGATGCAGCCCAACCGCACACCCACCACCAGAATCACTGGCAGCTTCAATGCAATCGCCAGGTCCGAGAGATTGGCCTGATCCGCCAACGGTACCCGCCAGCCACCCGCGCCTTCAATAAGGGTGAAGTCGGCATTCATGGCGAGAATCTCGCGCATCGGTGCCAGCAACGATTGCACCGTCAGCGCCACGCCCGCCTCGCGCGCTGCCAGATGCGGAGCGATAGCCGGCTCGAATGCCACCGGATTGACCTGTTGATAAGTCAGCGGCACCGAACATTCGGCCAACAGCGCCAGCGCATCGGCATTGCGCAGCCCCTTGGGCGTCACTTCGCAGCCAGAGGCCACCGGTTTACCCGCCGCCGTACTCAGTCCTGCCGTCCGTGCTGCATGCAGCAACCCGGCAGCCACAGTCGTCTTGCCGACATCAGTGTCAGTCCCGGTGATGAAATAGGCTGCGCTCATAAGGGCTTCTCCAACACGGCGTAAACCACCTGATAGGTCGCCGGCAATCCCTGTGCCTGACGGTACTGCTCATAAGCCTCGACCAGACCGAGAATCCGCGCCCGCCCGGTCAAACCACCCGGCCGACCGGGGTTCAGATTGTGCGCGCCCAGTGCCTTGAGTTCGTGGGTCAGGCTGCGCACATCCGGGTAATGCAGCACATGCGCCTGATTCTGCAGACTCACCGTGCGCAGGCCACTGTCCGAGCACAACTGTTGATAACGGGCGAATTCGCGGAAGCGGTTGACGTGCACCATGCCATCGACCTGACGCCAGCTATCACGCAGTTCGTACAACGTCCCTACACAAAGACTAGCAAACGCAAAAATCCCGCCGGGTTTCAGCACGCGAAAAGCCTCACTGAGCACCGACTCGAAGTCCGCACACCACTGCACCGCGAGGCTGGAGAAAATCAGATCACACGTCGCCTCCCGCAGCGGCAGACGCTCGGCATCACCGGCGATGAAATGCTCGGCGCCACCCAACGGCCGCGCGTGTTCGAGCATGCCCTCGGCGATGTCCAGCGCCAGCCCCTGCCCCGCGATAAAATACTCAGCCAATGCACGAGTGAAATACCCGGTGCCGCAGCCCAGATCCAGCCAACGTGATGGCACCCAACCCGTCGGCAAGCGTTGCAGCAACTGCGAACCGACATCACGCTGCAACTCGGCGACGCTGTCGTAACTGGCCGCTGCACGGGAAAAAGAGGCCGCGACCTGGCGCTTGTCGGGCAAGCCGCCGGGCAGCGCAACAACAGACAAATCAGTCATCACCGCACTCATGTAGAAAAGCCTGGATCGCACCCGCCACGCCGTGGGGGTCTTCCAGAAGAAACGCATGACTGGCCTGTTCGATCAGGCCGATTTCGATGTCCGGCAGCAGCGCGAACAATTCACCCGCTGCCTCCGCAGGCACCAATCCGTCCTGCCCGGCGAACAGGTGCAACTGCGGGCCGCGAAAAGCCTGCAACGCATCCCGCGTGTCCATTTGCGCGAGCAACTGGAGCCCGGCCATCAATACCGCTGGCGCCGTGTTCGGCGCACCGCCGAGCATCAGGCGCGACAAACCGCGCGGGTCTTGCGCACCCTGGGCACACAGCAGCGAGAAACGCTTGAGGGTAGTTTTCGGATCGGCCATGCAGCCGGCGAGAAACGCATCGAACGTCTCGCCCGGCATCGCACTCGGCCACTGCCCGTGGGCAACGAAGGATGGATTGCTCGCCAGCGTCAGCACACCGCAACAACGCTCGCCACGCCGCGCTGCCAATTCACAAGCGAGCATGCCGCCCAGCGACCAGCCACCCAGCCAGGCATCCTGAGGAATACGCTCATCGAGTTCGTCGAGCCATTCCTGCAGATCGCGGGAGTCCAGTTCCGGCAACGGCTCGACCTCGACATGCAGATGCTCGTCGAGCCCCTGCAACGCCGCCGCCAAAGGCTCCAGCGGCGAAACACCGAGCCCCCAGCCGGGCAGCAGAATCAGGCGATTACGCATGGCTTGGCTCCGAGGAGAGTTGGGCAAAGCAATCGTCCAGTCCCTCTAACAATAGCTGCACCTGCGCTTCGCTGTGGGCGGCGGTCAGGGTCACGCGAAGACGCGCGCTGCCGGCGGGCACGGTGGGCGGGCGGATTGCGGTGACCATCAAACCGCGTTCGCGCAGCATCTGCGACAGGCGCACGGCGCGACCGGCATCGCCAATCAGGATGGGCTGGATCGGGGTGAAGCTGTCCATCAACTGCAGACCGATTTGCTCAGCGCCATGGCGGAACTGACGGATCAGCGTCTGCAAATGTTCTCGGCGCCAATGTTCCGTGCGCAGCAACTCCAGACTTTTCAGCGTCGCACAGGCCAGCGCCGGTGGCTGGCTGGTGGTGTAGATGTACGGTCGGGCGAACTGGATCAGGCTTTCGATCAGGTCCTCACTGCCGGCAACAAATGCGCCCGCGGTGCCGAACGCCTTGCCGAGGGTGCCGACCAGCACCGGCACATCGTCCTGGCTCAAGCCGAAATGCTCGACGATTCCGCCGCCATTGGCGCCCAACGGGCCGAAGCCATGAGCATCGTCGACCATCAACCACGCGCCCTTGGCTTTCGCTTCCCGAGCCAGTGCCGGTAGGTCGGCAATGTCGCCGTCCATGCTGAACACCCCGTCGGTGACCACCAGCGTGTTGCCGGTGGCTTTCTCCAGGCGCTTGGCCAGGCTGTCGGCGTCATTGTGCAGATACCGATTGAAACGCGCGCCGGACAACAGGCCCGCATCGAGCAGCGAGGCGTGGTTGAGCCGGTCTTCGAGCACGGTATCGCCCTGCCCGACCAGCGCCGTGACCGCGCCGAGATTGGCCATGTAACCGGTGGTGAACAACAGCGCACGCGGTCGGCCCGTGAGATCGGCCAGTGCTTCTTCGAGTGCATGGTGCGGACCGCTGTGGCCGATCACCAGATGCGACGCCCCGCCACCGACGCCCCAGCGACTGGCACCGACGCGCCAGGCTTCGATTACCTGCGGGTGATTGGCCAGGCCCAGATAGTCGTTGTTGCAGAACGCCAGCAGCGGCTGGCCGTCGACCACCACTTCAGGCCCCTGCGGGGATTCGAGCAGCGGGCGCTGGCGATAGAGGTTTTCGGCACGGCGGGCAGCAAGGCGTGCGGCGAGATCGAAAGACATGCAGGCCTCGAAAGTCAGATCACATGGGGCAGAAGGTGCACAGTTAATGTGGGAGCGGGCATGCTCGCGAATACGTACTGACATTCAACAAAAAGGCTGACTGATCCAGCGCATTCGCGAGCAAGCCCGCTCCCACAGGGTGTTGTGTTCCTTCAGTAAAACTCGGGGCGCGCTTCAGACCGCAGCGTTATAGAACTGCTCGCTGCTCTTGTGCTCCACCAGCGCCTGCTCGATCGCGGCCTGATGCACTTCATCGGAATGCTCTTCACGCGCTTCCGGTTGAATGCCCAGGCGGGCGAACAGTTGCATGTCCTTGTCGGCCTGCGGGTTGGCGGTGGTGAGCAGTTTGTCGCCGTAGAAAATCGAGTTGGCACCGGCAAAGAACGCCAGCGCCTGCATCTGCTCATTCATCGCCTCGCGGCCAGCGGACAGACGCACGTGGGATTGCGGCATGAGGATGCGCGCCACCGCCAGCATGCGGATGAAGTCGAACGGGTCGACGTCATCAGCGTTTTCCAGCGGCGTGCCAGCGACTTTCACCAGCATGTTGATCGGCACCGATTCCGGATGCTCCGGCAGGTTGGCCAGTTGAATCAGCAGATTGGCGCGGTCATCCAGCGATTCGCCCATGCCGAGGATGCCACCGGAGCAGATTTTCATCCCCGACTCACGTACGTAGGCCAGGGTTTGCAGGCGCTCGCTGTAGGTGCGGGTGGTGATGATGCTGCCGTAGAACTCGGGCGAGGTGTCGAGGTTGTGGTTGTAGTAATCCAGACCGGCCTTGGCCAGCGCCGCCGTCTGCTCCTGGTCGAGACGGCCAAGGGTCATGCAGGTTTCCAGGCCCATGGCCTTCACGCCTTCAACCATCTTCAGCACGTACGGCATGTCTTTGGCCGACGGGTGTTTCCACGCTGCGCCCATGCAGAAACGCGTCGAGCCGATGGCTTTGGCGCGGGCAGCCTCTTCGAGGACCTTCTGCACTTCCATCAGCTTTTCTTTTTCCAGGCCGGTGTTGTAGTGACCGGACTGCGGACAGTATTTGCAATCTTCCGGGCAAGCACCGGTCTTGATCGACAGGAGGGTCGAAACCTGCACACGGTTGGCGTTGAAATGCGCGCGGTGCACCGTCTGTGCCTGGAACAGCAAGTCGTTGAATGGCTGTACGAAGAGGGCTTTGACTTCGGCTAAAGACCAGTCGTGACGCAGGGTGGCAGAGGTGCTGGCGCTCATGGGCAGTTCCTTGGTTATGCTTGGCTGGCGGCTGCGGGAATGGAATACCCACAGGCGCGACACGGATGTTCGGCATATTTAAGGAAGAGCCATGCGCTGTCAACCACGATGCGAACAAGAGGTTTACATCTGTTTAAAAAACGCACAATCCTGCTTGCTGTGCGATGAGCCCGCAGAAGCAGAAATGCCAATCTGCGTCGCCTGCGAAACCGAATTGCCCTGGCTCGGCGACCACTGCCAGACCTGCGCCCTGCCATTACCCGGCACTGGCCTGACCTGCGGCGAGTGCCTGCTAGAGCCGCCAGCGTTCGAACAGGTCATTGCGCCGTGGCGTTATGACTTCCCGGTGGACAGCCTGATTACGCGTTTTAAACACAACGCGAAATGGCCGTTTGGTCACCTGCTCGCCGACGTTGCCGGACAATACCTGCAACATCGCTTCGAAGAAGGATTGCCGCGTCCCGACGTGTTGTTGCCGGTGCCGCTGGCAAACAAACGCCTGCGTCAGCGCGGGTTCAATCAGGCGGCGATGTTGGCGCGATGGTTGAGCCAACAGCTCGAGCTGCCTTTTGATGAACATGCCCTGCGGCGGACACACGACACCGATGCCCAGCAGGACCTCGACGCCAAGGCGCGCAAACGCAATTTACGTAACGCCTTCGCCCTGGCGCCCGACGTTGATGTCAACGGTCGGCATGTCGCGTTGATCGATGATGTGCTGACCACCGGTGCCACGGCTCAGGCATTGGCGCGACTGTTGAGGGACGCAGGGGCGGCGAGAGTCGACGTTTACTGCCTGGCCCGCACGCCAAAACCGGGAGATACCCAATAATCTGAAACCATCTCAATTCCCCCTATGGGAACGGGCTTGCTCGCGAAGAGGCCCGCACAGCCAGGACCTATGGTGACTGACACCCCGCCTTCACGAGCAAGCCCGCTCCCACAGGGGAGACAGCGTGTGGCTTGACTCTTAGGGTTCAAACCGCCAACTTCCTATTCCACCGCCACCGCGAAAAAGCGCCCATTCATGTCCCTGCCCTCCCTGTTGTCCCAGCACATCGTCCGTCGTCCGCAGCGCATTGCGTTGCTGCAGCATATTGCCGAGCAGGGCTCGATCACCCGCGCCGCGAAAAGCGCCGGGCTGAGTTACAAGGCGGCCTGGGATGCGATCGATGAGCTGAACAACCTGGCGCAGAAACCGCTGGTGGAGCGCGCCGTCGGTGGCAAGGGCGGTGGTGGCGCCAGGTTGTCCAGCGAAGGCGAACGGGTGCTGCGTCTGTATCAAAAGCTGCAAGCCTTGCAGGCGCAGGTCCTGGAGGCCGCCGAAGACGCCAGCGATCTTGATCTGCTCGGTCGGCTGATGCTGCGCACCAGCGCCCGCAACCAGTTGCACGGCAAAGTCGTGGCCATCGAAGGCGCGGGACGCAATGACTTGATCCGCCTCGAACTGGCCGAAGGCCTGTGCATCGATGCGCAGATCACCCACGACAGCACCGTGCACCTGGAGCTGCAACCGGGCACCGAAGTAGTGGCACTGATCAAGGCCGGCTGGCTTGAATTACTGGCTGCAGATCAAGCCGCAACATCCGGACACAATCTTCTGAACGGCACCATCGAGGCTATTCTCGATGCCGAGGATGGCCCCAGCGAAGTGCGCATCGCCCTGCCCAACGGCCAGACACTCTGCGCTCTGGCAGAGCCGCTGCAGCTTCGCACTCGCGGGCTGAGTGTCGAGCAACCGGTGCAGGTACAGTTCTCGCCATCCAATGTGCTGATCGGCGCGCCGCTGTAACGGACTTTCTGCAACAAAAGCTTCATCGCCCCCCATTAAGGTTGCTGCCAAAACCAAGCAGGGAGCCTGATGTGAGCCTATTAGAAGAAAACCAATCCACTGATCTGGAAAAGATGGTCGGCCTCAGCCGTCGCGGTTTCATCAGCGCCGGCGCGCTGTGCGGCGCGGCCATGTTCCTCGGCGGCAACCTGCTCAGCCGCAGCGCACTGGCCTCAAGCGTCAGCGCCGGCAACAGCCGTCTGCTGGGTTTCGAGAGCATTCCAGCCGCGACCACCGACGTCATCAGCCTGCCGAAGGGCTACCGGTCCTCGGTGTTGATCAGTTGGGGGCAGCCGCTGCACAAGAACGGCCCGGCCTTCGACCCGAGCGGCAATGGCACCGCCGCTGCCCAGGAAGTGCAGTTCGGAGACAACAACGACGGCATGAGCCTGTTCGCCTTCCCCGACGACAGAAACCGCGCGTTGATGGCGATCAACAACGAATACACCAACTACCGCTACCTCTATCCGCACGGCGGCATGCCGCAATCGGCCGAAGACGTGCGCAAGGCGCTGGCCTGCGAAGGCGTGTCGGTGATCGAAGTGCAGCGCAAGAACGGCCAGTGGCAGTTCGTCCAGGGCTCGCGTTACAACCGGCGGATTCACGGCAACTCGCCGCTGCGCATCAGCGGCCCGGCCGCCGGCCACGACCTGATGAAAACTGCCGCCGACAAACACGGCAAGAAAGTCCTCGGTACCTTCCAGAACTGCGCCAACGGCAAGACGCCGTGGGGCACTTATCTGACCTGCGAAGAGAACTTCACCGACTGCTTCGGCAGCAGCAACGCCCAGCAGCAGTTCGATCCGGCGCAGAAGCGCTACGGCGTGTCGGCTGCCAGCCGCGAGATCAACTGGCACCCGTTCGACCCGCGTTTCGACATGGCGAAGAACCCCAACGAACTCAACCGTCACGGCTGGGTGGTCGAGATCGACCCGTTCGACCCGCAATCGACCCCGGTCAAACGCACCGCGCTCGGCCGCTTCAAACACGAAAACGCCGCGCTGGCCGAGACCGACGACGGGCGCGCCGTGGTGTACATGGGCGACGACGAGCGTGGCGAGTTCATCTACAAATTCGTCAGCCGCGATCGCATCAACCATCGCAACCCGAAAGCCAACCGCGACATTCTCGACCACGGCACCCTGTACGTGGCGAAGTTTGATAACGGCGACAGCAACCCCGATCACCCGAAAGGCCAGGGCCAGTGGATCGAGCTAACCCACGGCAAGAACGGCATCGACGCCAGCAGCGGTTTCGCCGATCAGGCCGAAGTGCTGATCCACGCGCGCCTCGCCGCCAGTGTGGTCGGCGCCACGCGCATGGATCGCCCGGAGTGGATCGTGGTCAGTCCGAAAGACGGCCAGGTTTATTGCACCCTGACCAACAACGCCAAACGCGGCGAAGACGGGCAACCGGTGGGCGGGCCGAATCCGCGCGCGAAGAACGTCTACGGGCAGATCCTGCGCTGGCGCACCGACCGCGACGATCACGCCGCAAAAACCTTCGCCTGGGACCTGTTCGTGGTGGCCGGCAATCCGGGGGTGCATGCCGGCACGCCGAAGGGTGGCTCGTCGAACATCACCGCGCAAAACATGTTCAACAGCCCGGATGGTTTAGGCTTCGACAAGGCCGGACGCCTGTGGATTCTTACCGATGGTGATTCAAGCAACGCCGGGGACTTTGCCGGGATGGGCAACAACCAGATGCTCTGCGCTGACCCCAAGAGCGGTGAAATTCGCCGATTCATGGTCGGGCCGATTGGCTGTGAAGTTACCGGGATCAGCTTCTCGCCGGACCAGAAAACCCTGTTTGTCGGGATTCAGCATCCGGGGGAGAACGGTGGTTCGACCTTCCCTGAGCATCTGCCGAATGGCAAACCGCGGTCTTCGGTGATGGCGATTACCCGCGAGGACGGTGGAATAGTCGGCGCCTGATCCATCGACTTCGCGATCACGTCGAATCGTCGCACCGCCCCTCCCACAGTGAAACTCCTGCGTGGATACAGTCTTCCACACACCAGAGATCTACTGTGGGAGGGGGTTGCTCCCGAAGGGGCCCTTACCGACCATCCACTGCCCAAGGCAAAACCCTCAACCCCTACAGTCTGCGCTACCATGCTGGGCCGGACGCGGCAGCCTGCCGCGCGCAGGAGTCAGCATGGCCCACCCGTTTGAAACCCTCACACCCGATCTCGTGCTCGATGCCGTCGAAAGCATCGGCTTCCTGAGTGATGCGCGCATCCTCGCGCTCAACAGCTACGAAAACCGCGTCTATCAGGTCGGCATTGAAGACTCTGAACCGCTGATCGCCAAGTTCTACCGCCCGCAGCGCTGGACCAACGAGGCGATCCTCGAAGAGCACCAATTCACTTTCGAACTGGCCGACGTCGAGATTCCCGTGGTGGCGCCGCTGATCCACAACGGCCAGACCCTGCACGAACACGCCGGTTTCCGTTTCACCCTGTTTCCTCGTCGCGGCGGCCGTGCCCCGGAGCCGGGCAATCTCGATCAGCTGTATCGACTCGGCCAGTTGCTGGGGCGCATTCACGCGGTCGGCGCGACCAAACCGTTCGAACACCGCGAAGCCCTCGCCGTGCAGAACTTCGGCCATGCCTCGCTGAACACCTTGCTCGAAGGCAACTTCATTCCCAAAAGCCTGCTGCCGGCCTATGAGTCCGTCGCCCGCGATCTGCTTAAACGCGTGGAAGATGCCTACGCCAACACCCCGCATCAGAACATCCGCATGCACGGCGACTGCCACCCCGGCAACATGATGTGCCGCGACGAGATGTTTCACATCGTCGACCTCGACGACTGCCGCATGGGCCCGGCGGTGCAGGACATCTGGATGATGCTGGCCGGCGACCGTCAGGAATGCCTGGGGCAGCTGTCCGAACTGATGGACGGCTACAACGAATTCCACGACTTCGATCCACGCGAACTGGCGCTGATCGAGCCACTGCGCGCCCTGCGCCTGATGCATTACAGCGCCTGGCTGGCCCGGCGCTGGGACGACCCGGCGTTCCCGCACAGCTTTCCGTGGTTTGGTACGGAACGTTATTGGGGCGATCAGGTACTGGCGTTGCGCGAACAGCTGTCGGCGCTCAACGAAGAACCCCTGAAACTCTTCTGATGACCCACAAATCCATGTGGGAGGGGGCTTGCTCCCGAAGACGGACTGACATTCAACATAAATGTTGGCTGACATACCGCCTTCGGGAGCAAGCCCCCTCCCACAATTTTGTCCTGTGTTCACAAATTCAAAACTCATTTGCCAACAAATCTCCTTACAATCCCTGCTTTGTCAGCTGTCTGAGCAAGGATTCTGCATGCAAGCCGCCAACCCGCGCCGCGGGTACATTCTGGGCCTGAGTGCCTACATCATCTGGGGTCTGTTCCCGATCTACTTCAAAGCCATTGCCGAAGTCCCGGCTGTCGAGATCATCATTCACCGGGTGCTGTGGTCGGCGCTGTTCGGCGCCTTGCTGTTGATGGTGTGGAAGCACCCCGGCTGGTTGCGCGAGTTGCTCGACAACCCCAAGCGCCTAGCGATCCTGGCCCTGAGCGGCACCCTGATCGCGGCCAACTGGCTGACCTACGTGTGGTCGGTAAACAACGGGCGCATGCTCGAAGCGAGCCTCGGTTACTACATCAACCCGCTGGTCAACGTGCTGTTGGGGATGTTGATTCTCGGCGAGCGTTTGCGACGCATGCAGTGGGTCGCGGTGGGGCTGGCAGCCGTCGGCGTGGCGCAGCAGGTATGGCAGGTCGGCAGTCTGCCGTGGGTGTCGCTGGTGCTGGCGCTGACCTTTGGTTTTTACGGGCTGATCCGTAAACAGGCGCCGGTCAAAGCCTTGCCCGGACTGGTGGTGGAAACCTGGATGCTGGTGCCGATTGCTCTGGCCTGGCTGTTGTTCAACCCGACTGCGACCAGTGCACAACCGGCGTTCTGGAGCACCTCCCAAGCCTGGTGGCTGGTGGCGGCCGGCCCGGTGACGCTGGTGCCGCTGGTGTGCTTCAACGCTGCCACCCGACACTTGCCCTACACCACGATCGGCTTCTTGCAGTACTTCGCTCCGACCTTGGTCTTATTGCAAGCAGTACTGCTGTTCGGCGAGCACATGTCGTCCAGTACCCTGATCGCATTCATCTTCATTTGGGCCGGTCTGGCCGTTTATAGCGTCGATGCGGTGATCAGTTTGCGTCGGCGCAGCTGATCAAAAAACGCACAAAGCTTCGCAGGCCACGGTTCTCGTGGCCTGCAACGTTCCTTCCCAAGGTTATCCACAGCGTGATCCCCGCCGTTTGTGCGCAAGTCACTGAATGCTGGCGGTTTTTTGATCAGTTCCCGGCAAGCCACGGCCAGCCTGGCGTTGCGCCCGGTCTCTACAGGTTATCCACAGGCAGGTGCACGTTAAAACTGGATAACCCGGGCGGCGCTTAAACATCTGTGCGCAACACCAGTTCGACCATCAGATCATCAGCCAGGGTTTCCAGGCGCGATTGCAGCACGTCCAGCGACAAGGTCAGTGGCACCGCCAGAATCGCTTCGGCGTGGAATAAAGGCTCGCTGCTCATCGGCGCCGGACGCACTTCAGTCACCAGCCGTTCAAGGTTTACGCCTTGCTCGCTGAGCAAGCGAGTGATGTCGCGCACGATTCCCGGTCGATCATTACCGACCAGCTCCATGGCGATCGGTTTCCAGGTGCAGGATTGCTCGATGCCACTCTCGGCAATCAGTACGCGAATGCCCTGCGCCGACAGTGCTTGTAGGGAATCGACTAATTCGTCGTAAGCCTCCGCCGGTACGCCCACCCGCAGAATCCCCGCGAACTGCCCGGCCATCCGTGACATGCGACTTTCCAGCCAGTTGCCGCCGTGCTCGGCGATGCATTGGGCGATGCGCTCGACCTGCCCGGGCTTGTCCGGCGCAAAGACAGTGAGTACGAGATGGTCCATGGCGCAGCCCTCTTGTCATGACTTTTGTTATAGAAAGGCAAGTATAGGCAAGGGATGAGCGGGTGCCTCAGACGCTCGAAAACACAAATCGTGTACAACTTTTTATATTTAGCTGGAACAATCCGTTGGTTTTTTGAGAACATCCCGTTCCGCGACGTGACCGCAATGCGTCATGAGGTCGCAGAACGACGTAATTAGTCTGATTTTCACAAGCGCAACTCATCATGTAGTATGCCGCAGCGCGCACTACATAACGCTGGATCGATGTCTGCCCAAGGCACGTTCGCAACCTTGAAAGCCCCGTCAGCAAGGCCCCCAAGCCGTTGATTGGTCCCAGCCCAGCCGCCAGCAATGGCATGTACTGGTCGGAAGGTTTGTGGTTTAAATGGCCAGAGGCTTCATTGTTAAATTGAAGAGCTGAAAAGCGAAATAGCTGAGCAGAGTGAGGCAAGCAATGACTGAACACGTTCAAGTCGGTGGCCTGCAGGTCGCCAAAGTCCTGTTCGACTTCGTGAACAACGAAGCCATTCCCGGTACCGGCCTCACCGCCGAAAAATTCTGGGAAGGTGCCGACAAGGTCATTCATGACCTGGCGCCGAAGAACAAAGCCCTACTCGCCAAACGCGATGACTTCCAGGCTCGCCTTGACGCCTGGCATCAGGAGCACGCCGGCCAGGCGCACGACGCTGTGGCCTACAAAGCTTTCCTGCAGGAAATCGGTTATCTGCTGCCAGAAGCGGCTGATTTCCAGGCAACGACGCAAAACGTCGATGACGAAATCGCCCGTACCGCCGGCCCGCAACTCGTGGTGCCGGTGATGAACGCCCGCTTCGCCCTCAATGCCTCGAACGCCCGCTGGGGTTCGCTGTACGACGCCCTCTACGGCACCGACGCGATCAGCGAAGACGGTGGCGCGGAAAAAGGCAAAGGCTACAACAAGGTGCGTGGCGACAAGGTTATCGCCTTCGCCCGTGCGTTCCTCGACGAGGCCGCGCCCTTGGCTGCCGGCTCGCATGTCGATTCCACCGCTTACAAGATCGTTGACGGCAAACTGCTGGTCTCCCTCAAGGGCGGCAGCAACAGTGGCCTGCGCAACGACGCGCAACTGATCGGCTTCCAGGGCGACGCCAATGCGCCAATCGCGATCCTGTTGAAACACAACGGTCTGCACTTCGAAATCCAGGTCGACGCCAGCACCCCGGTTGGCCAGACTGACGCTGCCGGCGTCAAAGACATCCTGATGGAAGCGGCGCTGACCACCATCATGGACTGCGAAGACTCCGTGGCCGCCGTCGATGCCGACGACAAAGTGGTGATCTATCGCAACTGGCTCGGCCTGATGAAGGGCGACCTGGCGGAATCCGTGTCCAAGGGCGGCCAGACCTTCACCCGCACCATGAACCCGGATCGCACCTACACCGCGCCGAACGGCGGCGAAGTGACCCTGCACGGCCGTTCGCTGTTGTTCGTGCGTAACGTCGGTCACCTGATGACCATCGACGCGATCCTCGACAAAGACGGTAACGAAGTGCCGGAAGGCATCCTCGACGGTCTAGTGACTTGCCTCGCGGCGATGCACAACCTCAACGGCAACACCTCGCGTCGCAACACTCGCACCGGCTCGGTCTACATCGTCAAACCGAAGATGCACGGCCCGGAAGAAGCCGCGTTCACCAACGAGCTGTTCGGTCGCATCGAGGACGTGCTGGGCTTGAAGCGCAACACGCTGAAAGTCGGGATCATGGACGAGGAGCGCCGCACCACGGTCAACCTCAAGGCGTGCATCAAGGCTGCCAGTGAGCGCGTGGTGTTCATCAACACCGGTTTCCTCGACCGCACCGGCGACGAAATCCACACCTCCATGGAAGCCGGCCCGATGGTGCGCAAGGCCGACATGAAGGCCGAGAAGTGGATCGGCGCCTACGAAAACTGGAACGTCGATATCGGTCTGAGCACCGGCCTGCAAGGTCGTGCGCAAATCGGTAAAGGCATGTGGGCGATGCCGGACCTGATGGCGGCAATGCTTGAGCAGAAAATCGCTCACCCACTGGCCGGCGCCAACACCGCCTGGGTTCCGTCGCCAACCGCCGCTGCGCTGCACGCGCTGCACTACCACAAGGTCGACGTGTTCGCCCGTCAGGCCGAGCTGGCCAAACGTGCCCGCGCTTCGGTGGACGACATCCTGACCATCCCGCTGGCGGTCAACCCAAGCTGGACACCTGAGCAGATCAAGAACGAACTGGACAACAACGCCCAGGGCATTCTCGGTTACGTGGTGCGCTGGATCGACCAGGGCGTGGGTTGCTCGAAGGTGCCGGACATCAACGACGTCGGCCTGATGGAAGACCGTGCAACGCTGCGTATCTCCAGCCAACACATCGCCAACTGGCTGCGCCACGGTATCGTGACTGAAGCGCAAGTGATGGAAAGCCTCAAGCGCATGGCGCCGGTGGTTGACCGTCAGAACGCCAACGACCCGCTGTACCGTCCACTGGCACCGAACTTCGACAGCAACATCGCCTTCCAGGCGGCGGTCGAACTGGTGATCGAAGGCACCAAACAGCCAAACGGCTACACCGAGCCAGTGCTGCACCGTCGTCGTCGCGAGTTCAAGAAGGCCAACGGCCTGTAACCTGCGCTGATAGCCGGACATGAAAAAGCCCTGATCTTTCGATCAGGGCTTTTTGTTGGCCGATTAAAATCTTGCTACCACTGGAGAACCATTGTGGGAGCGGGTCGGTGTTGCTTGAGCGTCAGGGTTCGATGCCCAGTTCGTGTTTGACCAGACCAAGCAACTTCGCCGTATCAATTGGCTTAAGCAGAAAATCCACCACGCTCAGGTGCATCGCCGCAATGGCGTCTTTCACATCCGCGTCACCCGAGACAATGATGATCGGCATCGCCGCCCGCACCGATTCACGTACCTGGCGGATCAGGTCGAGGCCATCGACCTTGCCCTCGCCCATGCGCAGGTCAGTGATGACCAGTCCGATCGAAGGTTTGTCGTCGAGCATTTTCAGCGCAGTTTCGCCGCTGGCCGCGGTCATGCAACGAATGCCATCCAACGCGAGAATCTCCGACAAAAGCTCCCGGGCGTCCTTGTCGTCATCGACGATCAATACACGCTGCGGCGGCAGATCGGGTTCGAGCATGACAGCGCTAAGCGCTTCACGCTCGGCGTCGCTCAAAATATCGTGGTCGGACATGGCGTTCTCTACGTTTTCAAATCAATCACCTGGCACAGTCGTCAGACATCGCTAAGCAGAGCTTCAATGTGCACTTCGTCGGATTTTTTTCCAAGAGGCTGACGGCAGAATTTCCGACTGTTTTTGTAGGGCTCTTCCCAAATGTGCCGAACGGCAGCGCAAACCTAGACTTACGTCCAATGGGCACCCCGCACGCAGGGGCCGACCATGGCTGCAACGATCCGACAACAACAATTCAAAAAAGACTGCGGTAATGGTTATGAGTAAAGCGGACGCCTTCACCCAGGCAGGGAAAACCGCGGTGTTGCAGAACATTCAGGGCACCCTGCAATTCCTCCAGCGCTTCCCGCCCTTCAATCAGATGGAACACGCCCACCTGGCTTATCTGGTGGAACAATGTCAGCTGCGCTTCTACGGCCAGGGCGAAAGCATCATCAAGCCCGCCGACGGGCCGGTCGAACACTTCTATATCGTCAAACAGGGCCGCGTGGTTGGCGAACGTCAGCACATCACCAAGCCAGGCACCGAAACCACTTTTGAAATCACCACCGGCGAGTGTTTCCCCCTCGCCGCGCTGATTGGCGAACGGGCGACCCGTACCGAGCATCTGGCGAGCGAAGACACCTTCTGCCTGCAACTGAACAAACCGGCGTTCATCAAACTGTTCGCCCTGTCCAACAGCTTTCGCGATTTCGCCTTGCGCGGGGTCAGCAGTCTGCTCGATCGGGTCAACCAGCAAGTCCAGCAAAAAGCCGTGGAAACCCTCGGCACCCAGTATTCGCTCAACACTCGCCTTGGCGAATTGGCGATGCGTCATCCGGTGACCTGCAGCCCCGAAACGCCACTGCGTGAAGCGGTGAAGCTGATGCACGAGCAACAGGTCGGCAGCATTGTCGCGGTGGATGATCACAAGGCGCCGTTGGGGATTTTCACCCTGCGCGACCTGCGCGAAGTGGTTGCCAATGGCAACGGTGATTTCAGCGAAGCCATCGACCGGCACATGACCCGCGCACCGTTTTTCCTCTCGCCGGATCACAGCGCTTTCGATGCCGCGATTGCCATGACTGAACGGCACATTGCCCACGTCTGCCTGGTGAAAGAACAACGCCTGTGTGGGGTGGTGTCCGAGCGCGATCTGTTTTCCCTGCAACGGGTCGACCTGGTGCATCTGGCCCGCACCATCCGCAGTGCCCAGCGCGTGGAGCAACTGGTGAGCCTGCGCGGCGAGATCGGCCAACTGGTCGAGCGCATGCTGGCTCACGGTGCGTCTTCGACGCAGATCACGCACATCATCACCCTGCTCAACGACCACACGGTGTGTCGGGTGATCGAACTGACCCTCGCCGAAAAAGGCGACCCCGGCGTGCCGTTCAGTTGGTTGTGCTTCGGCAGCGAGGGCCGGCGCGAGCAGACCCTGCATACCGATCAGGACAACGGCATTTTGTTCGAAGCGCGGGACGCGGCGCATGCAGCGGAGATTCGCGGCAAGCTGTTGCCGATCGCCCAGCAGATCAACCACAGTCTGGCGCAGTGTGGTTTCAGCCTGTGCAAAGGCAACATCATGGCCGGCAACCCCGAGCTGTGTCTGTCTCGGGCGGAATGGGCGCGGCGCTTTGCGGCGTTCATCCGCGAGGCCACACCGGAGAACCTGCTCGGCTCGAGCATCTACTTCGACCTGCGGGTGGTCTGGGGCGACGAGAAAGGTTGTGCGCAACTGCGCCGGGGGATTCTCGATCAGGTCGGCGACAACCGTTTGTTCCAGCGCATGATGGCCGAGAACGCCCTGCGCAATCGGCCGCCCGTGGGGCGCTTTCGCGAATTTGTGCTGGCGCGCAAGAACGGCGAGAAAGCCACCCTCGACCTCAAGGTTCAAGGCCTGACGCCCTTCGTTGACGGCGCACGCCTGTTGGCCCTGGCGCATGGCATCGAAACCAACAACACTCTGGAGCGTTTGCGTCAGCTGGTAGAAAAAGACGTCATCGAACGGCTCGACGGCGCGGCGTACGAAGAGGCTTACCACTTCATCCAGCAGACGCGGATGCAGCAACACCAGATCCAGACCCGTGAGAACCTGCCCTGGTCGAACCGGGTCGATCCGGACAGCCTCAATCATCTGGACCGACGCATCCTGCGTGAATCCCTGCGCCAGGCCCAGCGTCTGCAAAGCAGCCTGGCCTTGCGGTATCAGCTATGAGCCTGTTCTCGTGGCTGCGACCGGCCAGTCCTCTGCTGTCGGCAGACCTGCAACAGCGTCTGGCACAGCTGCCAGCGATCAGCGAACTACGCGAATGCAGCCTGCGCCAACAGCGTTGGGTGGTGCTCGATCTGGAAACCACCGGTCTGAACCTGAACAAGGATCGCGTGCTGTCGATCGGCGCCGTGGTCATCGAAGACGGCGCGATCGACTTCAGCCAGCAGTTCGAACGCACTCTGCAATGTCGGGAGCTGAAGCTCGGCCCGAGCGTGTTGATTCATGGCCTGGGGCCGAATGCGATTGCCGCCGGCAGCGACCCGGCCGAGGCGTTGCTGGAGCTCCTGGAATTCATCGGCGACAGCCCGGTGCTGGCGTTTCATGCCCCCTTCGATCAGCACATGCTCGGGCGCGCGCTGAAGGAGCACTTGGGCTACAAGCTGCAAAATGTGTTTCTGGATGTCGCGGACATGGCGCCGCTGCTGTGCCCGCAGGCGAATATCCGCGAGGCCGGGCTGGATGAGTGGATCGACTGGTTCAAGCTTGAAGTGTTCGAGCGCCACAACGCGAGTGCCGACGCGTTGGCCACCGCAGAGCTGGCGTTGATTCTGTTCAGCCGGGCGCGGCAGCAGCAGATCCATAGCCCGTTGAATCTGCAGCAGCGTTTGAGTCAGTGGAAACGTCGACAGCAGGCGCCGTCCTTCTAGTTCATCAATGCCTGTACTGGCCTCTTCGCGAGCAAGCCCGCTCCCACACTGGAATGCATTCCCTCTGTGGGAGCGGGCTTGCTCGCGAAGAACGATGATGCGGTTTTACTGATACCACCCGACCAGTGGCCAATTGCTAACCATTCCCACCTCTGCGAGAATCGCGAACAATTCTCGTTGGTTAACATTTCCCAATCGGTGCGTCTGGTGTCGTCAGTCCCAAGCCCTCACAGTGAACTCGTCGGTGCGTTGTATCGCGACCATCGCGGTTGGCTGCTGAGCTGGTTGCGGCGCAACGTGGCTTGCCCGCAGCGAGCCGAAGACCTCAGCCAGGACACCTTCGTGCGTCTGCTCGGCCGCGATGAACTGCTGACGCCACGCGAACCCCGGGCGTTTCTGGTGGCGATCGCCAAAGGTCTGTTATTCGACTACTTCCGCCGCGCTGCGCTGGAGCAGGCCTACCTCGCCGAATTGACGCTGATCCCCGAAGGCGAACAACCTTCGGTGGAAGAACAGCAACTGATCCTCGAAGACCTCAAGGCTATCGACCGTCTGCTCGGCAAACTCTCGACCAAGGCCCGCGCCGCTTTCCTTTATAACCGCCTCGACGGCCTCGGCCATGCCGAGATCGCCGAGAAGCTCGGCGTCTCGGTGCCGCGTGTGCGGCAATACCTCGCTCAGGGGATTCGTCAGTGCTACATCGCCCTGTACGGGGAGCCGACATGAGCCCGGCCAGCTCCAAACCGGTCTCGGCCCAGGTGCTGGATGCGGCGATCGCCTGGCAGTTATCGCTGGACTCCAGCAGTCCCCTGGAGCGTGAAGAGTTCGCCAAGTGGCATGCAGCCCATGAAGAGCACGCTCGGGCCTGGCGCCAGTTGGGCATGCTCGATCAGCGTTTCAGCGTGGCCAACGGTCCGGCTCGCAGCGCGTTGTTGCAATCACGCGAAGGCATTCGCCGCCGGGTGCGCAAGCTGGGCAGTGGTCTGGCGAGCATTGTCGCGGTGGTCGGTCTGGCACTGCTGGTCGGTGATCGTTACCTGCCGCTGGATTACTGGCTCGCCGATCAACGCACGGCAACCGGCGAGCAGCGCACGGTGCGTCTGGCCGACGGCACCCTGCTCAACCTCAACACCCACAGTGCGGTGGATGTGCGCTTCGATGCCAGGCAACGGCTGATCATCCTGCAGGAAGGCGAGATTCTGGTGGAGACCGGCCATGGCGATGCGCGGCCCTTCATCGTCCAAACGCGCGAAGGCAGCATGCGTGCGCTGGGCACGCGGTTTCTGGTCAAACGCGAGGAGCAAGGTACGCGCCTGAGCGTGTTGCAGTCGGCCGTGGCGGCGCATCCACAAAGCCACCCCGAAGAGCAGATCCTGCGCGAAGGCCAGCAAGTGTTGATTCGCGACGACGGTCTCGATGCAGTCGCCACTCTCACCCCCGGCGCCGATGCCTGGACCCGCGGCATGCTGGTGGTGGATAACGCGCGACTGGAAGACCTGCTGCATGAACTCGGACGTTATCGCCGCGGGTATCTGGGCGTAACGCCGGAAGTGGCTGACTTGCGCATCACCGGCAGCTTCCCGCTGCACGACACCGACAAGGCCTTGAGCGCCCTGCTGCCAACCTTGCCGGTGCAGATCGAGCAGCACACGCCGTATTGGGTCACGGTGGCGAAGGCTGATACCAAGCCTTAAAAATTCGTTGTCCGGGAAACAGCTATCGCGAGCAGGCTCACTCCCACATTGGAATGCACTCCACTGTGGGAGCGGGCTTGCTCGCGAATGGGCCATTGGCATCACCTTGGAAAAGGGTTTGCCGAATACTTGCGCAGTCCCACTCCCCCGTTAATCGAAATTATTTTCATCCAGCCCTATCACTTTTCAATTCTCGTCCGGCACACAGGCAATTGAGAAATATTTCCATTCAGGAGCCTTCGCATGTCCCGTTCGCTAGACACCTTGTTGCGCCCCAGTCTGCTGGCTGCGGCCATCGCTTTCGGCGCACCGCTGATCAGCAGCCCGTTGCTCGCCGCTGAGCAGGCTTCCAGCGTGCGCGCCTACAACTTGCCGGCAGCGCCACTGTCGACCACGCTGAACCAGATCGCCAGCCAGGGCGGCCTCGCGCTGTCGCTGAGCCCGTCGCTGGCAGCCGGCAAGACCTCGGCGCCGGTCAAAGGCCAGTACGACGCCGCCGGAGCTCTGCGCGCGGCGCTGCAAGGCACCGGCCTGCAACTGGAACAAAGCAGCACCGGCACCTACACCCTGGTCGCCGTGCCGGAAGGGACACTGGCGCTGCCGGAAACTGCGGTGATCGGCGTGGAAAATCTTGAAAGCGCCTGGGGCCCGGTCGAAGGCTACACCGCCACCCGCACCGCCGCCGGCACCAAGACCGACACCGCGCTGGTCGAAGCACCGCGCTCGATCTCCGTCGCGACCCGCCAGCAAATGGACGACCGCAGCGTGCACAGCCTCGATGACGCCGTGCGCTACATGCCGGGCATCACCGCCAGCAGCTACGGCAGCGACACCCGCGCCGACTGGCTGCGCGTGCGTGGCTTCGAGCCAACTCAGTTCCTCGATGGCCTGCCGCTGCCAAAAGGCGTGTACGCCAACCCGAAACAGGAAACCTGGAACCTCGACCGCCTCGCCCTGCTGCGCGGTCCGGCCTCGTCGGTGTACGGCCAGACCCCACCGGGCGGCCTGCTGGACATGGTCAGCCGGCGTCCGAGCAGCGACGCCAGCAGTGAAATCCAGTTGCAGTACGGCAGCGACAACCATCGCCAGATCAACTTCGCCAGCACCGGCAAGCTCGACGACGCCGGCCAGTTTCTCTACGGCCTCAGCGGTGTGGTGCGTGACAGCGACACACAGATCGATCACATCGAGAACAAGCGCTACAACATCGCGCCGAGCCTGACCTGGAACATCGACGACGACACCAGGCTCACCCTGCTGAGTCAGTTCACCCGCGACGATACCGGCGTTACCAGCCAGTTCTACCCGATCCAGGGCACCAAGATCGACATGCCGTTCGGCAAGATTTCCCATCACAAGAACCTGGGTGATCCTGACTACGACTACTACGACCGCACCTACTACGCGCTCGGCTATGCCTTTGAGCATCGCCTCAACGACGTCTGGCAGTTCAAGCAGAACCTGCGTTACACCAAGTCGGACCTGTCGTTCCAGACCGTGACCGTGAACAGCTACAACCCGCATTACGCAGGTTACACGGTTGACGATCAGGGCAACGTCGGTCGCGGCACCACCAACGTCGATGAGGACATCAGCCAGTTCGCCGTGGACAACAACTTCCAGGCCGACTTCGCCACCGGCGACATCCGCCATACGCTGTTGCTCGGCCTGGATCATCAGCGCAGCAACACCCAATACACGTCGATCTTCGGTACTGCGCCGGACATCAACGTCAACAACCCGATCTACGGCCAGCCGATCACCCGGCCGCCACGCTCCAGCGCGTTTTACGATTACGACCAGAAGACCTACCAGACCGGTCTGTACGTGCAGGACCAAATGGCCCTCGATCAATGGCGCCTGACATTGGGCGGTCGTGAAGACTGGGTACACACCAGCACCAAGTTCATCAACAAGGGCGATGCCACCAACACCCAGCGCGACAAAGCCTTCAGCGGCAACGCGGCACTCAGCTATGTGTTCGACTCGGGCTTCGTTCCGTACCTGTCGTACGCCGAATCCTTCCAGCCAACCAGCGGTGCCGATTCCACCTCCACCGGTTCGCTCAAACCGACCGAAGGCAAACAATGGGAACTGGGCATCAAGTACCAGCCACCGGGCAGCAAGACCCTGCTCAGCGCAGCGGTGTATGACCTGACTCAGAAGAACGTCTCGGTCAACAACATCGTCAACAACGTGACCATCACCACCCAGGCCGGCGAAGTGAAAGTCAAAGGCCTGGAACTGGAAGCGGTCTCCGACGTTACCGATAACCTGAAAGTCATCGCCGCTTACACCCTGGCCAAGTCCGAAATACAAAATGGCGTGGACAAGGGCAATCGCCTGCAACTGATGCCCAACCAGCAAGCTTCGCTGTGGACCGACTACACCTGGCACAGCGGCATGCTCGACGGTTTCGGTGTTGGTGGTGGCGTGCGTTACACCGGCAACACTTATGGCGACAAGGCCAACACCTGGCTGGGCAAGGCCGATGCCTACACCGTGTTCGACGCCTCCGTGCACTACGACCTCGGCCGCCTCGACAACAGCATGAAAGGTGCCTCGGTCGCGATCAACGCCACCAACCTGTTCGACAAGGATTACATCTCCACCTGCGACGGCTACTACTGCTACTACGGCGACCAGCGCAGCGTCGTCGCCAGCGCGACTTACAAGTGGTAAGGGCGTGAGCTGAAACCGGTCCTGTCACCAAGCCGTCCTCCGTGGACGGCTTCGGTGTTTTTGAAGGTCATGAAATGAAAAGTAAAACAATTCGCCGCTGGTCGTTCATCCACACCTGGACCAGCCTGATCTGCACCGTGTTTTTGCTGCTGTTGGCATTGACCGGCCTGCCGCTGATCTTCCATCACGAGATCGAGCACCTGCTCGGCGATGCGCCGGTACTGCGCGAGATGCCAGCTGACACGCCGCACCTGAACCTGGCGCAACTGGTGGAGGCGGCAGAAAAACATCGTCCCGGCGAAGTGGTGCAGTACTTCGGTTTCGAAGACGACGAACCCGACGCCGTACTGACGATCATGGCGAAGACCGCCGGCACCGAGCCGAACTCCTCACACACCTTCATGCTCGACGCGCGTACCGGTGAAGCACTGGAAACGCCTGCGGCCAACGGCGGCCTGATGCTGTTCATCCTGCGCCTGCACGTGGACATGTTTGCCGGGCTGCCGGGCAAATTGCTGCTGGCCTTCATGGGCTTGCTGTTTGTAGTCGCGATTATTTCGGGGACGGTGTTGTACCTGCCGTTCATGCGCCGCTTGCCGTTCGGCACCGTGCGCCAGGACAAGTCCACCCGCCTGCGCTGGCTCGACCTGCATAACCTGATTGGCGTTGTCACGCTGACCTGGGCGTTGGTGGTCGGTGTGACCGGGGTGATCAGCGCCTGCGCCGATCTGATCATCGCCTCGTGGCGCAATGATTCGCTGACCGCCATGGTCGCGCCCTACCGCGACGCGCCAGCGCTCACCCAACTGGCCCCGGCCACCCGCCTGCTGGACATCGCCCGGGACGTGGCACCGGGGATGAACCCGGACTTCATCGCGTTTCCCGGCACACGGTTCTCCAGCGAGCACCATTACGCCGTGTTCATGAAAGGCGGCACGCACCTGACCTCGCACCTGCTGACGCCGGTATTGATTGACGCCAGCACTCTGCACGTCACCGCTGTGGCCGAGCGGCCGTGGTACATGGACGCCATGGGCATGTCGCAGCCGTTACACTTCGGTGACTACGGTGGCATGCCGATGAAAATCCTCTGGGCGGCCCTCGATGTGCTGACCATCATCGTGCTCGGCAGTGGCGTGTACCTCTGGGTCGTACGGCGCAAAGCGGCAAAACCGCTGCCGGTGGAGGCTGCTGCATGAAGCCGCGTCAGTCGAATTTCTGGAAGGTCTTCAGTACACCGCTGGTGATTGCGCTGTTGAGTGCAGCGGGTTTGTTTTCGGCGCTGCTGGGGGACGGAATCTGGGACGCGTTGAGCTGGATCGGGTTGGGTGTCCCGGCATTTCTGGCCATAAGAGGCTTGTTGCGGCGCGGGTGATTTCTGTTTTGCCTGACAGGCTCGCACCCACATTGGATTGGGTCCGTTCACAAATCCCTGTGGGAGCGAGCCTGCTCGCGAAGGCGGCCTGATGAACACCACCAAATCCCTCGCCAGCCGCCCTGTATCTGACTAGGCTAACCTCCTGCTCTTCGATGACCACCGAGGTTTGCCAATGTCCGCCCCCAGCATGACCCTGTTTCACAACACGCTCTCCCCGTTCGTGCGCAAAGTGATGGTGCTGTTACACGAGACCGGCCAGCAGGATCGCGTCGCCCTGCAAGATTGTGTGCTCAGCCCGGTCAGTCCGGATCCGGCGCTCAACGCCGACAACCCGCTGGGCAAGATCCCGGCCTTGCGCCTGGCCGATGGCAGCGTCATCCATGACAGCCGCGTGATCCTCGAATACCTCGACCAGCAGCACGTCGGCAATCCGCTGATCCCCCGCGAAGGCTCGGCCCGCTGGCGGCGCCTGACCCTGGCCTCGATGGCCGACGGGATCATGGACGCCTCGGTAGCGGTGCGCTACGAACTGGTGCTGCGCGCCCCGGAAAAACACTGGGACGAATGGCTCGATGCCCAGCGCGACAAGATCCGTCGCGCCCTGGCCTTTCTGGAAAGCGACGCCATCGCCGAGCTGACCAGCCATTTCGATGTGGCGGCGATCAGCGTGGCCTGCGCGTTGGGATACATCGATCTGCGGCATCCGGACCTGGACTGGCGCACCGCCAATCCGCAATTGGCCAACTGGTATTTCGAAGTGAGCCAGCGGCCGTCCATGGTCGCCACAATGCCCAAGCCTTAAATCGGCGGCGCCAGTTCTGGCCCCTTCACGAGCAATCCCGTTCCCACATTTTTATGTATGACAGAGAAATCTGACCCGGCACAATTCCTGTGGGAGCGGGCTTGCTCGCGAATGCACTCACTCGCTTCTACAGGCAGAAACCCGATAATCCGCGTCACCAACTCATCCTTCCAGCGCTGATCCTCGCGCAGACCCAACGACCCGCTCATTGCATCGCCCCCACATCAAACTCCAGTGGTTTGGCCGATTTCTGTCCGATCCCGTACCAGTCGAGTTTGCGCGTCAGCACCATGAACACCCCGAGCAAACCGAACAGCAGCAACGAACCCATCAGCAGCGCGTAATCCTCAGCGCTCAGTAGCCCATACAGCAGGCCATACAACGCCGCCAATCCGGCAGAAAAACTCAAACCGTGGCGCACGCTGTGCAGCACGTGGCACACGTAAAACCCGATCAGCAACACACAGCCACTGGCTGACAGCAGATACGCCAGGGCAAAGCCGATGTGTTCCGACAATGACAGCAGCAACAGATAGAAGAACGCCAGCGCGACCCCGACCAGCGCGTATTGCACCGGGTGCACCGCAAGGCTCTTGAGCACTTCGAACAGGAAGAAACCGGCGAACGTCAGGACGATGAACAGCAGCGCATATTTGATCGCCCGATCACTCTTCAGATACTGATCCACCGGGTCGATGAAGCTCACACCAAAGCTACGCCCGCTGAACGCCTCACAGTCCTTGCCCATCACGCAACGGTTCATGGCTTCCTGCAGGTTGGTGGAGAAAAACGAGGTCTGCCAATCGGCGCTGAAACCCTGATCACTGATCTCGCGCTTGGCTGGCAGGAAGTTGCCGATGAAACTGGGGTGCGGCCAGTTGGCGGCAAGACTGACGTGGCTGGTCTTGCCCACCGGCAATACTTGCAACGTACCGGTGCCTTGCAGACGCAAATCGAAACCGAAGCCCAACTCCGTGGTTTTGCTGGTATCCAGTATCGGCAGCGTGACTCGCACACCTTCGCCGAGCCATCCCACCTGGGTGCCGGGCACAAAGTCCAGGCGCTGGCCGTCGAGCTCCAGTTTCAGCGCATTTTCGATGCCGCGAATGTCGCTGATGCCCACCGCCAGAAACGGCGCATCAAACTGGTAATCGGCAAAGTCTTCCTTGATGCCCAACTGCGCCGGCAACGAGAAATGCCCGGTGATGCGATTGTCGGCATGGAACAACCGCGCCTCGTAAATACCGCGATTGCGCAGCTCGGTCTGCACCTGGCCGTCGAGCTCGAAGCGCTCCGGCAAGAAGTACAACCGCCCACGCTCTTCGCCGAGTTCTTGATAGCGCTGATTGTTTTTCTCGTTGGTCTTCCAGGTGCGCACTACCTTGCGATACGGCACCACCATGACCGGCCCGCTCAGTTGCTGGCTGTAGCTGGAACTGCGGGCGATGTCTTCCAGCACGCCGTCGCGCAATTGCTGGCGGTCGTCGATGATGCCGTCGATCATCAGCAGTGGTATCAGCAACAGCAGGATCAGCAGGGCAATGGCCCCCAGTTTTATGGTCAGACTTCGATTCATGAGAACGCTCCCTTGTTGGAATGGAGCGAGTCTGAGAGCGTTGTGTGTTCCTGATATGGAGGTCGTGTGGGTTTTGTGTGGAAATACCTGTACAACGCTTCCTCACAAATCCGGCAATGTTGAAGATAAGGACAGTACGTTGCGTAACAACTCTTTTGATTTGATCAGGCACTTTGCAGCACTCATGGTGCTGGTAAGTCATCACTTTGCGCTCTGGGGACTGCCGGAGCCAGGCATTGCCGGCTTCAGCTCACTGGGGGGAATCGCCGTGACTGCGTTCTTTGCGATCTCCGGCCTGCTGATTACCCGCAGCTTCGTCAACTGCGCAAGCTTTACCGACTATCTGACCAAACGCGTGGCCCGCATATTTCCGGCATTGATCCTCTGCGCGTTCGCGATGACTTACATCGCCGGCGCCCTGTTTGCCGAGGGTTATGTCACCGGCTCAGATGCCGCGATCGACTTTCTGCGTATCTCGGTTTTCGGTCGAGCCAATATCGAACCCATTACCAATGGCTTTATTTTCAGCGAGTCCTTCAACGGCAGTCTCTGGACATTGAAGATCGAATTCGGCTTTTACCTGCTGCTGGCGGCCGCTCTCGGCCTGTATCGAAAAGCGCTGGTGCCGTGGATTCTGCTGGCGGTGTTTGCCTTGGCAACCTATATCCTGGGCAATGAAGTATCCGGCGCGCAGGCACAAAAACTGGCGACATACAGCAGTGCCGGCATCGCCTTTTTTGCCGGCTCGGTGATTGCCTTTCACAAACAGCATTTCAGCGATCGCCGCATCCTGGCGATCACGCTGGCGGTGAGCCTCGGATTGATTTACCTCAGCGTCGGCACCCCATTGGCCGCAGTGCTTGCCACGTTGGGATGTTGCCTCGCCACCCTGAGCCTGGGCCTGCTTTACGTCGACAAAAGTATCCGGGGTCGCTTTGATATTTCTTACGGGATTTATCTTTATGCATTCCCGGTACAGCAACTGGTCATCAACAAGACATCCCTGACCTTCGTACCGTCCATGCTCGTATCTGCGCTGATCGTGATCGCTCTGGCTATCGTCTCCTGGCGCCTGGTCGAGCAACCGGCATTGCGTTTTGCCCATCGGGCGAAGCGCCCGCGTACTGAGTCGGTATCGTCTCAACCCTGAGCTTGTGCTTGAGCCTGCCCGCGACGCATCAGGGCAGGCTCAGCACCACCAGTACTCCGCCCGAAACGTTGCTGATCGACAGCTGACCGCCATGTAATTGGGCGACTTCTGCGACAAAGTTCAGCCCCAGCCCGGTGCTTTTGCGGCCGCTGTCCGGGCGCGGCAACGAGTAGAAGCGCTCACACAAACGCGGTAAAGCGTACTCGGGAATCGGCGCAGCCTCATTGAACAGGTGGAACTCGACCTGCTCCCCGACACGTTCGGCACTCAAGCGCAGCCTCCCTGAAATCGGGGTGAAATCGAGCGCATTCTCCAGCAGATTGCCCAGCGCCTGACGCAGCAGAAACGGCTCGCCGATCAGCAACAGATCCGGTGCAATTGTCTGCTCGATCTTGAGCCGTCGACCTTCGATTCGCGCTGCCTGCGCCCGCACCAATTCGTCGAGCAACGCTGCCAGCGGCACCGCTACCCGCTCCTCCAGCCCCTGACGCTGCTCCACCTGCGCCAGGTTCAGCAGCCGCTCGATCAACTGCTGCATCCGCGCGCTTTCACTGTCGATGTTGCCGACAAAGCGCAGGCGCTGGATGGGGGGCATGTCACCCTGCAGCAACTCTGCCGCACCGCGAATCGCCGCCAGCGGACTTTTCAATTCATGGGTCAGGGTGTGCACGTAGCGTTCCACGTAAGCCTTGCCCTCCAGCTGGGTGCGCATCTGCTCCACCGCCGTGGCCAGTTGTTCCAGCTCACCGCCACGGTAATGCGGCACCTCGACCCGACGCCCCTCACTCACGGCCTGGGCGTACCCGGTCAAGCGGTGCAGCGCGCGACTCAGCCACCATGACAACAAGGCGCCGAACAGCAAACCCAGGCCGATCAGCCCGGCGCCATAGAACAGCAAGCGCCGCTCGGTACGATCGACATAAGGCTGCAATGAGCTGTTGGGCTTGGCCACGGTGACCACGCCGATGATTTTGCCGTTATCGCGAATCGGCGCGCCGACGTGCATTACCGAAGAGTTCGCATCGTTGGGATCGCTGCGGCTCGACCGCGCACCGTACTCGCCACGCAAGGTCAGGTAGACGTCGTTCCAGCGCGAATAATCCTGACCGACCGCCACCCCGCTGGAATCCAGCACCACAATACCGTTGGCATCGGTGACGTAGATGCGGTGGTTGACCTGGTTTTTCGGCAAGCCCCAGATCGTCGCCTGCGGCTGACGCTCGCCATAGGCACGCAGCAATTCGGGCCAGCGGTTCTCGCTGAGCGTCCCGGCCTTGAAATCATCACGCAGGATTTCCGCCATCAGATTGGCCGTGTCGACCAGGGTTTCTTCGGTGGACTGGCGCACACCGGGGCGGATTTCCTCCATCACCGTATTGAGCACGAAGTAACCAGTCAGGCCGACAAACAGCACATACACCAGAAAAATCCGCAGCCCCAGCGACATCAGCTGTGCCCCGGGCTGTAGCTGTAACCGAGGCCGCGATGGGTCTGGATCGGCTCGGCGTCGGCACGCACCAGACGCAGTTTGGCGCGCACGCTTTTGATATGGCTGTCGATGCTGCGCTCGTAACCGGCGTCCGCCGCCACGCCCAGCGCATCGAGCAACTGCTCGCGGCTGAACACTCGCTGCGGTTGTTCGAGCAGGCACTGCAACAGACGGAATTCGTGGCGGGTCAGGCTCAGTGGCTGCCCCCGATAGCTGATCAGCACACGCTCGGGATCGATGCGAAACACCGCCGAAGTGGCCTCCACCGCAGGACGCGGCGCCATGCGCTTGAGAATCGCCCGGACCCGCGCCGCGACTTCCCGTGGGCTGAACGGCTTGACCACGTAATCGTCGGCACCGATCTCCAGCCCCACCACGCGGTCGATCTCGGCGTCCCGGGCACTGAGGAACAGCACCGGCACTTCGCTGAAGCGCCGCAGCTGTTTGCAGGTTTCGAAACCGCTGATGTCCGGCAGACCGATATCGAGAATGATCAGATCGGCCGGCGTCTGCCGTTGATGCTCCAGCGCCGCCGCGCCGAGGCTCAGCCACGTGGTGGTGAACCCCTCGCCCTGCAGGGCAAAAATCAGCGTGTCGGCAATCGCCGCTTCGTCTTCGACAATCAGGATATGAGGCATGGCATCCGAGCCCATGGGTAAAGTGCGGGAACGGTGCCCCAAGCCCGACGTTACGTCAATGAGACCACTTAGCAGTCCGGCTTGTCGGCGGTAAAGCGCCGCGCCGGGTTCACGGCCGCGCCGAACTCGCGCAGGGCCTTGGCGCCGATCAGCAACGGGTAGTTGAAGTTGCTACGGTCGGTCAGGTTGACCTCGACGGTACGCTTGACGTTGCCCAGGCACAGTTCCAGATCGACCACCGGGCGCTTGGCGACTTCAGTGGCGTCGCTGTCGTCCTCCTCATCTGCGCGGCTCTTGATCTTGCTGATCCGCGCGACCTTGTGTTCATAGACCTTGTTGCTGGCGTCCTTGGTGCCGAGGCGAAAGCGCACCCAGTTCTCGCCGTCGCGGGTGAAGGTCTCGATGTCCTTGGCCGACAGCGAGGCGGTCAGCGCGCCGGTGTCCATCTTGGCCTTGAGCACCTCGCCGCCGATTTCCGGCAGCGCGATGTATTCATAACGCCCGTACAGGGTCGGCTCGGCGGCCATGACCGGCAGGGCAACGAGGGCAAACAGTGCAAGGAGGGATTTCACGTAGAGGGCTTCCTTGAAAAATGAGGGCGTCAGACGCGAGATTTTAGACAGCAGGCGGGCAATTGGTTCGCCTCAAGTCCGCCTTCGCGAGCAAGCCCGCTTCCACAGGGGATTGGTGGTGTGCTGAAGACAGCATGTACACAGTAGATCCAATGTGGGAGCGGGCTTGCTCGCGTAGAGGCCAGTACATTCAACACAACTTTTGAGCAAAGCATACCGGCCCGAAAGTGAAACATTCGTCACCCCCGATTTGGCCTGTCGCCCGAAGCCACTTATCATGGCGCGCCCATCCGCCTTCATAGAGTTGCTTATGCGCCGCCTGCTCACCGGCTGTTTCGTCACCCTGCTGCTGTTGCTCAACACCCTGATCCTGATCGGGCCGTTGATGGTCTTTGCTCTGCTCAAGCTGGTCGCGCCCGGGCGCTGGCGTGATTATGCGTCGTGGGCGGTGATGTGGATCGCCGAGACCTGGGCCGAGATCGACAAGCTGATCTTTCGCCTGTGCATCCCCACTCAATGGGACATTCGCGGCGGCGAAGACCTGCGCGGTGACACCTCGTATCTGGTGGTCAGCAACCACCAGTCGTGGGTCGACATTCCGGCGCTGATCCAGGCCCTCAACCGGCGCACGCCGTTCTTCAAGTTCTTCCTCAAGAAAGAGCTGATCTGGGTGCCATTCCTGGGGCTGGCGTGGTGGGCGCTGGATTACCCGTTCATGAAGCGCTACACCAAGGCGTTCCTGGCCAAGCACCCGGAGCTGGCGGGCAAGGATCTGGAAATCACCAGACAGGCCTGCGAGTTGTTCAAGCGCCAGCCGGTGACCGTGGTCAATTATCTGGAAGGCACCCGCTACACCGCAGCGAAAAGCGCGCAGCAGCAGTCGCCGTTCAAGCACCTGCTCAAGCCCAAGGCGGGCGGCGTGGCGTTTGTCCTCGCGGCGATGGGTGAACAACTGGATGCAATTCTCGATGTCACCGTGGTTTATCCACAGCAGAAGATTCCAGGATTCTGGGATTTGATCAGCGGCAACGTGCCGCGGGTGATCATCGACATCAAGACCCGCGAACTCGACCCGGCGCTGGCGCAGGGCGACTACGAGAATGATCCGGTGTTTCGCGAGAAGGTCCAGAGCTGGGTCAACCAACTCTGGACCGAGAAGGATCAGCGCATCGCCGAATTACGCGGCGAGCGCACCTGAATCAGCTACCGGTGCCGGCGCCCCAGATGCTGCCCAGGCTTTGCAGCAGCGGGCCGCCGACGCCTTGATCACCCAGATACTTGAGGAGCACCGGAGCAAACTGGCCAACCATGCCGCTGTCCATGCCCAATGCGCCAAAGGCATTGTTCAGGTCACTGGTGTTCTTGACGTTGCCCAGTGCGTTTTCCAGACCGGCTGACTTGCCCGACGAGCCCAGCAAGCCGCTCAATGCCGCCATGTTGCCGCTACCGCCCGACAGTTTGTCGATGCCCGGCACTTCTTTGGCCAACTGCGAATAATCGGTGCTGCTCAATTGGTTCTTGGCCAGGCCAAGCATGGCGCTGGTGCCCCCGACGGCTTGCTGAGGCGTAACCCCCAGACCGGTGACAGCTTGCAGCAGACCGGCGGTTTCCGAGGTCGGCGCGGCGGCAGTGGCGGCGTTGCCGCCCTGCATGCTTGCAGCAGCCTTGGTCACATCGTCCAGGCTGAAACCGGCGAACACCGGGCTGGCCGCAAGGGTCATCAGCGAAGCCATTGCAATACCGCGTGAAATCTTCATTCAGACATCCTCTTGCGCTGTGAAACCACCCTTCAATGGGCGGCGAAACTGCCGGTTTGACCGGTTATGCGGCGGCATGTTCCTCGCCCGCGCATCCATTTTCAGCATAGCCACGTATATAAATCGTGAAACCCTGGAATGGCCGCGATGAATGGCACAAGCGCTTTTGCTGAACTAGCCTGTGAACAGCCCGAGATCAGTCCTCGTCGCCCGCCCTTTGCCTGGAGAGACGTCATTTCCATCGCCGACACCGATCAGTTGCGACAGCTGTTGGCCCAGTGCTCACTGGGTGATCGTCGCGCCTTCGAAACGCTGTACCGCAGCGTCGGCCCGCGCCTGCACGGCGTAGCCTTACGCTTCATGGGCCGTGCGGATCTGGCCGAAGAGGTCTTGCAGGAAAGCTTCGTGCGCATCTGGAACAACGCTTCGCGCTACGAAGCCCATTTGTCGGCGCCGCTGACCTGGATGATCAACATCACCCGCCATCAAGCCATCGATCAATTGCGCAAACTTCGCGAGCGGCCGCTGACCGATGTCGAACAGGACGCCCTCGCGGACGAAAGCCCTTCGGCGCATGAACTGTTGAACAGCAGCCGTGAAGCCAGCGCCCTGCACCGCTGCCTGGACACCCTCGAGGGCCAGCAGCGCCAGTCGATCACCGTCGCCTACTTTCAGGGCCTGTCCTGCTCGGAACTGGCCGAACACCTGGCCGCACCACTGGGTTCGGTGAAGTCATGGATTCGCCGGGGCATGGAGCGTCTGCGCAGGTGCCTTGAATCATGAACTACCAGACCCCGACCCTGCGCCGCGCCCTCGCTGCCGATTACGCCATCGGCCTGATGTCTTCGGCGGCGCGGCGGCGCTTCGAACAATTGCTGCTGGACGACGCGGCCCTGCGAACCGAGCTGGCGCAATGGCAGGAAAGCCTCGCCAGCCTGACCGACGTGGTGCCGGAACAGCCGGTACCCGATCGCGTGTGGCAACGCATTACCGCGCGGATCGAGCCGCAAGTGCTGCACGTCCCGCAAAAACGCCCGTTCTGGAACTGGCTGCGGGTCAGCGTCGCGGCCTGTTCGATCGTCGTGCTGGTGTTCCTCGGCTCGCTGTACAACCGCGACGACGCCCGCTACCGCGCCACCCTGCTGACGGCCGACGCGCAACCGGCGCTGAAGGTCGAGGCGCATGCGGACTATCTGCAAGTGGAGCCGCTGACATTGGCGGCGGTTGGACCTGATCGCAGCCTGGAACTGTGGGCAATCCCGGCCAATGGCAAACCGATCTCGCTCGGTGTGATCCCGGCAGGCGGCAAAGGCAAGGTTGAGCTGAGCGAAGCGCAGAAAGTGTTGATCGGCAAGCCGATTGCGCTGGCGGTCAGTCTGGAGCCGAAGGGTGGTTCGCCGACCGGACAGCCGACGGGCCCGGTGTTGTATCAGGGGGCCTTGGCGGCGCTCTGACCCGGCTCAGTGCCGAGCGATCTTGTGGCGAGGGGGCAAGCCCCCTCGCCACAATTTCTGTATTCACCCATGTAAAAGGGCGACCCGTGGGTCGCCCTTTTTTACTTACGCCGCACTGAACAACCGATGCGGATCAATCACAAACTTCTTCGGCACGCCAGCATCGAACTCGCCGTACCCTTCCGGCGCCTGATCAAGGCTGATGACCTGCACGCCCACCACTTCGGCAATGTTGATGCGGTCCCACATGATGGCCTGCATCAGCTGGCGGTTGTACTTCATCACCGGGGTCTGGCCGGTGTGGAAGCTGTGGGATTTGGCCCAACCGAGGCCGAAGCGAATGCTCAGGCTGCCCATTTTTGCGGCGGCGTCCACGGCACCCGGGTCCTCGGTCACGTACAGCCCCGGAATACCGATCTTGCCCGCCACACGCACCACGCCCATCAGCGAGTTGAGCACGGTGGCCGGGGCTTCTGATTTCACTCCGTCATGACCATGGCCACGGGCTTCGAAGCCCACGCAATCCACCGCGCAATCAACTTCCGGCTCACCCAGCAGAGCGGCGATCTGTTCATGCAACGGCGTGTCCTTGGACAGGTCGACCACTTCAAAACCCTGAGCCTTGGCGTGCGCCAGGCGGATGGTGTTGACGTCACCGATGATCACCACCGCAGCGCCCAGCAGACGCGCCGAAGCAGCAGCGGCCAGACCGACCGGGCCGGCGCCCGCAATGTAAACGGTGCTGCCCGGGCCAACGCCCGCAGTGACCGCACCGTGATAACCGGTCGGCAGGATGTCGGAGAGGCAGGTAAGGTCACGGATTTTCTCCATGGCCTTGTCACGATCCGGCAGTTTCAGCAGGTTGAAGTCAGCGTACGGCACCAGCACGTATTCGGCCTGGCCGCCGGTCCAGTCGCCCATGTCGACGTAACCGTAGGCACCGCCGGCACGGGCCGGGTTGACGGTCAGGCAGACACCAGTGTGTTGCTCTTTGCAGGAACGGCAGCGCCCGCAAGCCACGTTGAACGGTACGGAGACCAGGTCGCCGATTTTCAGGTTCTCGACGTCGGAACCCTTTTCGATCACTTCGCCGGTGATTTCATGGCCCAGCACCAGACCGGTCTGCGCCGTGGTACGGCCACGCACCATGTGCTGGTCGGAGCCACAAATGTTGGTGGACACCACACGCAGGATGACACCGTGCTCGATCTTCCTGCCGCGCGGGTCCTGCATTTTCGGATAGTCGATTTTCTGTACTTCGACCTTGCCAGCGCCGAGATACACCACACCACGATTGCCAGACATGCTTTCACCTCGCTGTTGTTTTTATGGAACCGCGTTGCCCAGGCAGGCAGCGCGTTAAGTGCTCGGGTTTTGCTTGTTGGTTTTGCGTTGTCAGTTATGGCCCCTTCGCGAGCAAGCCCGCTCCCACAGGGGATTTGTGTTGAAACAAAGATCTCTGTCACACCTGAGATCAAACTGTGGGAGCGGGTTTGCTCGCGAAAGCGATCTAAAGAACGACCGTACGATTGGCGTTGAGAAACACCCTCCGCTCAATGTGATAACCAACGGCCCGGGCCAGGGTCAGGCCTTCAATATCGCGCCCTTTGGCAATCAGATCCTCAGGGTAATGACTGTGATCCACCGCCTCGACGCCTTGGGCAATAATCGGCCCTTCATCGAGATCGTTGTTGATGTAATGCGCCGTGGCGCCCACCAGTTTCACGCCTTTGTTGTAGGCCTGGTGATACGGCTTGGCACCCTTGAAGCCCGGCAGCAGCGAGTGGTGAATGTTGATCGCCTTGCCGTCGAGCTTGCGGCACAACTCCGGCGACAGCACCTGCATGTAGCGGGCAAGGATCACCAGTTCGGCGCCGGAATCTTCGATCACCTGCCACACCTGACGCTCCTGCGACGGCTTGTCGTTGGGGTCGAGGGGGAAGTGGTAGTAGGGAATCTGGTGCCAGTCGGCCAGCGGCTTGAGATCCGGGTGATTGGACACCACCGCCGCCACGTCCATCGACAACTGGCCAATGCGCTGGCGATAGAGCAAGTCGTTGAGGCAGTGATCGGCCTTGGAGACCATGATCACCACTTTCGGCCGGTAGTTTGGCGCGGTCAGTTCGAAGATCATGCCGAACGCCTGTCCGCGTTCGGCCAAGCCTGCACGGAAGGATTGTTCGTCGAAGCCGTCAGGCTGACGGAACTCCACGCGAATGAAGAAGCGGCCCGAGAGCCGGTCATCGAACGAGTGGTGCTCGGTGACGTAGCAACCCTGCTCGAACAGAAAACGCGTCACCGCGTCCACGGTGCCGAGGACGCTGGGGCAGTCGGCGGTCAGAATCCATGTGTCTGGGGCTCGGCTCATGGTGCGGTGACTCCTGTTCTGTGTTCGGGGTGTCAGGGGGATTTTTTCCCCTCACCCTAGCCCCCTTGGGGGAGAGGGTTGGGGTGAGGGGGCAAAATTCTCAGGCCCTACACGCAAGCAAACTCGACGCAATTCACCTCAAGCCTGGACGCTAAGCCCGTATTCGGCGGACGCATCCTGCAGCCACAACCACCAGTAATCCGAGAAGCTGCGACGAATCAGCAATTCCCAGGTGTCTTCCGCCGTATGGCGAATCATCAGCTGCGACTTGGCGAACACCGTGCCGACGGCTTTGCCGACCGGAAAGCTGTTCGGGTGCACGTCGTAGCTGGTGGATTTCATCAGCACCTGACGCACGTTCGGCCCGCTCAGTTCGAGCACTTGCTGGCCGCCGCTGACGTTGACGATCGCGATGTGCAGATCGCCCAGCGCTTCACGCAGTTTCTGCTCGGCGGCGAACTCTTCACCGCTCGGCACGATCAGCAGCCACTCGTCCGGGCCCATCCATTGCAGGCTGGTTTCGCCTTTGACGATCACGCTCAGGGCGCCGGGTAATTCAATGCCCAGGGCCTTGTGCACGCCAGCGGCGAAGGCGGCATCGTGGCCATCGCCACGAATGGTCAGGTGACCGAGGAGTTTCTTTTCACGCACGATCACGCCGGCGTTCTTGCGGCCCTTGCCGACCAGGCTGGCGAGGTCGGCATGGTGCAGCGACGATTCGGCACGGGCACCGGTGGTCGGGCGTTGTTGGTACACGTTGGCTGTGGTCATAAAGCACCTTTGCTGAATTCTGTTGGTTCCTGCGGTGACTGCTCTACCGCTTTCGCGAGCAGGCTCGCTTCCACAGGGGAACGCGGTCGAATGTGGGAGCGAGCCTGCTCGCGAATAGCCGCCCGCCCACAGTTCTTGAGGCCATCAAATGTTCTGCCGATCACCCTTCGGATCGAAGAACACCGAAGAAACAATCTCCGCCTCGATCACGCTGCCATCGGCCAGCGGTGCAAACACCCGCTCGCCCATGCGCTTCAGACCGCCCTTGACCACCCCCATTGCAAACGAATAACCGAGGGAGTTGTGCGCGTAACTGGAGGTGACATGGCCGACCATGGTCATCGGGATCGCCTGCTTGGTGTTGAACACCAGTTGCGCACCTTCCGGCAGCCACACGTTCGGATCGATCGGCTTCAGGCCCACCAGTTGTTTACGCTGATCACGCACACAGTCTTCACGGTTCATGCCGCGCTGGCCGATCCACGAGAACGGTTTGGTGCGCCCCACACACCAGCCCATGTTCAGATCGTCCGGGGTCATCGAGCCGTCAGTGTCCTGACCGACGATGATGAAACCCTTCTCGGCGCGCAGCACGTGCATGGTTTCGGTGCCATATGGCGTCAGGTTGAAGGCCTTCCCTGCCTCAACAATCTTCTCCAACACACCCATCGCGTAGTCGGCCTGCACGTTGACTTCGTACGACAGCTCACCGGTGAACGAGATGCGGAACACCCGCGCCGGCACACCGCCGACCAGACCTTCTTTCCAGGTCATGAACGGGAAGGCTTCGTTGCTCAGGTCGATATCCGTCACAGCGCTGAGCAGCTTGCGGCTGTTCGGGCCGGACAGGGTCATGGTTGCCCAGTGGTCGGTGACAGAAGTGAAGTAGACCTTCATGTCCGGCCATTCGGTCTGGTGGTACAGCTCCAGCCATTGCAGCACGCGGGCCGCGCCGCCGGTGGTGGTGGTCATGACGAAATGGTTGTCGGCCAGACACGCCGTCACACCGTCATCGAAGACCATGCCGTCTTCTTTGCACATCAGGCCATAGCGGGCCTTGCCCACGTCGAGCTTGGTCCAGGCATTGGTGTACACGCGGTTAAGGAACTCGCGGGCATCCGGGCCTTGAATGTCGATCTTGCCCAGGGTCGAGGCGTCGAGCAGGCCGACGCTGTCGCGCACAGCCTTGCATTCGCGCTTGACCGCTGCATGCAGGTCTTCGCCGTTTTTCGGGAAGTACCAAGGACGCTTCCACTGACCGACGTCTTCGAATTCGGCGCCGTTCTTCACATGCCAGGCATGCAGTGCGGTGTGACGCACCGGTTCGAAGATGTGCCCGCAATGACGCCCGGCCACAGCGCCGAAGGTCACCGGCGTGTAGTTCGGGCGGAACATCGTGGTGCCCATCTGCGGGATGGTCACGTTCAGCGAACGGGCGGCAATCGCCAGGCCGTTGACGTTGCCGAGCTTGCCCTGATCGGTGCCGAAGCCCAGCGCGGTGTAACGTTTGACGTGTTCGACCGACTCGAAACCTTCGCGGGTCGCCAGTTCGATGGCGGCGGCGGTGACGTCGTTCTGCAGGTCGACGAATTGTTTCGGCGCACGCGAGGTGCCCTTCTCATGCGGTACCTGGAACAGCGCCAGGGTCGCTTCTTCGAGACGGCTCAGCGCTTTGGGCAGCGTACCTTCAACCACACCGAAACCGGCTTCACTGGCAGCGCGTGCGCCACCTTCGAAACCATCGGCCAGCGAATCACCGAGGCCGTAAACGCCATTGATGCCGCCGACACACACGCGCTTCTGCGGTGCTTCGCCCGGTACGAAACCGAGGATGTCTTCACGCCAGGTCGGCTTGCCGCCGAGGTGCGAAGCCAAGTGAACGACCGGGCTGTAACCACCGGAACTGGCGATCACGTCGCAGTCGAGCCACTCGCCCGGACTGGTCACGGCATGTGCTTTGACATCAATTGCGGCGACGCGGGCAGCGGTAACGCGTTTGCTGCCACGGGCTTCGATCACGGCGCTGCCGGTGAGGATGCGGATACCTTTGGCGCGGGCTTCTTCCACCAGCGCACCACGCGGGTTGCTGCGCGCATCAGCGATGGCCACCACTTGCAGACTGGCGTCGAGCCAATCGAGTGCCACGCGGTAGGCGTGATCGTTGTTGGTGGTCAGCACCAGTTTTTTGCCCGGCGCCACGCCGTAACGGCGTACGTAAGTCGAGACCGCACCGGCGAGCATGTTGCCCGGCACGTCGTTGTTGCCGTAGACCAGCGGACGTTCGTGCGTACCGGTCGCCAACACCACACGCTTGGCGCGAACGCGGTGGATGCGCTGACGCACCTGGCCGATTGGCGCGCGGTCACCGAGGTGATCGGTGAGGCGTTCGTGAATGGTCAGGAAGTTATGGTCGTGGTAGCCGTTGACCGTGGCGCGCGGCAACAGCAGCACGTCCGGGGTGTTCTTCAATTCAGCAATGACGCTGGCAACCCACTCCACCGCCGGTTTGCCGTCGAGGCTTTCGCGGGAATCAAGCAGGCTGCCGCCGAACTCCTCTTGCTCATCGGCAAGAATCACCCGGGCACCGCTGCGCGCAGCGGCCAAGGCAGCCGCCAGACCGGCAGGGCCGGCGCCGACGATCAGCACGTCGCAGTGCTGGTTCATGTAGTCGTAGGTGTCCGGATCGACTTCGGTCGGCGAGCGGCCCAGGCCGGCAGCCTTGCGAATGTACTTCTCGTAAGTCATCCAGAACGATTGCGGGTACATGAAGGTTTTGTAGTAGAAACCCGGTGGCATCAGCTTGCCGCCGACCTTGCCGAGAATGCCCATCATGTCGTTGTTGACGCTCGGCCAGCCGTTGGTGCTGGTGGCGACCAAACCTTGATACAGCGCCTGTTGCGTGGCGCGCACGTTGGGAATCTGCGTGGCTTCGGTCGCACCGATCTGCAGCACCGCGTTCGGCTCTTCGGCACCGGCGGCGAAGATCCCGCGAGGACGCGAATACTTGAAGCTGCGGCCGATGATGTCGACGCCGTTGGCGATCAGCGCCGAGGCCAGCGAGTCGCCCTCGAAGCCTTTGTAGTTCTGACCGTTGAAGGTGAAGCTCAGCACTTTGTTGCGGTCGATCCGTCCACCGTTGGACAGGCGATTGGTCTGGCTCATACCTTCTCTCCCAGCGCCGTCGTGGCTGTTTTCGCCGTATCAGCCTTGTCGGTGAATTGCGGCTTGGTGCCGATCTTGTAGGTTTCGAGAATCTCGTAGGTCACGGTGTCGCGGGTGACGTTGAAGTACTGGCGGCAACCGGCGACGTGATCCCACAGCTCGTGGTGCAGACCGCGCGGGTTGTCGCGGAAAAACATGTAGTCGCCCCACTCTTCATCAGTGCAGGCGCCAGGGTCGAGCGGGCGCGGAATGTGCGCCTGACCGGATGCGTGGAATTCCTCTTCGGAGCGCAGTTCGCCGCAGTGAGGACAGAAGATATGCAACATGGGGATTTCTCCTGTTAGTGGGCGACGGCAGCAGCGCCGTGTTCGTCGATGAGTGCGCCGTTGTGGAAACGGTCGATGGAAAACGGTGCGGCCAATGGGTGCATTTCACCCTTGGCCAGGCTTGCGGCAAACACGTTGCCCGAGCCAGGTGTGGCCTTGAAGCCACCGGTGCCCCAACCGCAGTTGAAGAACATGTTCGGTACCGGGGTTTTCGAAATGATCGGGCAGGCATCCGGGGTGGTGTCGACGATGCCGCCCCACTGGCGGTTCATGCGTACGCGCGACAGCACCGGGAACATCTCGACGATGGCCTGAATGGTGTGTTCGATCACCGGGTACGAACCGCGCTGGCCGTAGCCGTTGTAGCCGTCGATACCGGCACCGATCACCAGGTCGCCCTTGTCGGACTGGCTGATGTAACCGTGCACGGCGTTGGACATGATCACGCTGTCGATAATCGGTTTGATCGGCTCGGACACCAGCGCTTGCAGCGGGTGGGATTCGATCGGCAGGCGGAAACCGGCGAGCTTGGCCATGTGCCCGGAGTTACCGGCGGTGACCACGCCGACGCGCTTGGCGCCGATGAAACCCTTGTTGGTCTCAACACCGATGCACACACCGTTTTCCTTACGGAAACCGATCACTTCGGTCTGCTGGATCAAGTCCACGCCCAAGGCGTCGGCGGCGCGGGCAAAGCCCCAGGCCACGGCATCGTGACGGGCCACACCACCACGACGCTGGACGGTCGCGCCCATCACCGGGTAACGGGTGTTTTTCGAGCAGTCGAGGTACGGAATTTCGTCCGCCACTTGCTTGGCATTGAGCAGCTCGCCGTCGACGCCGTTGAGGCGGTTGGCGCTGACCCGACGCTCGGAATCACGGATGTCCTGCAGGGTGTGGCACAGGTTGTAGACGCCGCGCTGGGAGAACATCACGTTGTAGTTCAGATCCTGGGACAGGCCTTCCCAGAGTTTCATCGCGTGTTCGTAGAGGTGCGCCGACTCGTCCCACAGGTAGTTGGAACGCACGATGGTGGTGTTGCGCGCGGTGTTACCGCCGCCCAGCCAGCCTTTCTCGACCACGGCCACGTTAGTGATGCCGTGCTCTTTGGCCAGGTAGTAGGCGGTCGCCAGACCGTGCCCGCCACCGCCGACGATGACCACGTCGTAGACCTTCTTCGGCGTGGGCGTGCGCCACATGCGCTGCCAGTTTTCGTGGTGGCTGAGGGAGTGTTTGAAGAGGCCGAAGCCCGAATAGCGTTGCATAGTCATTTACTCCAAACCGCTCAGCGATAAACCGGGTAGTCGGCGCACAGTGCCGCGACGTTCTTGGCCACATTCGCTTCAACATCGGCGTCACCGAGGTTGTCGAGGATGTCGCAGATCCAGCCGGCCAGCACTTCGCACTGGGCAACCTTGAAGCCACGCGTGGTGACCGCCGGGGTGCCGATGCGCAGGCCCGAGGTCACGAACGGCGACTGCGGGTCGTTCGGCACAGCGTTCTTGTTGACGGTGATGTGCGCACGGCCAAGGGCGGCGTCTGCATCTTTACCGGTCAGGCCCTGACGGATCAGGCTGACCAGGAACAGGTGGTTGTCGGTACCGCCGGACACTACATCGTAGCCACGTTTGATAAACACGCTGGCCATGGCCTTGGCGTTGTCGATCACTTGTTGCTGATAAGCCTTGAAGCCTGGCTCCAGCGCTTCCTTGAAGCACACCGCTTTACCGGCGATGACGTGCATCAGCGGGCCGCCCTGAGCGCCGGGGAATACCGCCGCGTTGAGCTTTTTCTCGATCTCTTCGTTGGACTTGGCCAGGATCAGCCCGCCACGCGGACCGCGCAGGGTCTTGTGAGTCGTGGTGGTGACCACGTCGGCGTACGGCAGCGGGTTCGGGTACAGACCGGCGGCCACCAGACCGGCCACGTGGGCCATGTCGACGAACAGCAATGCGCCAACCTTGTCGGCGATCTGCCGGAAGCGCGGGAAGTCCAGGGTCTTGGAGTAGGCGGAGAAACCGGCGACGATCATCTTCGGCTTGCACTCGACGGCCAGACGCTCGACTTCGTCGTAATCGATCAAACCGGTGTCGGTGTTGATGCCGTACTGCACCGCGTTGTACAGCTTGCCCGAGGACGACACTTTGGCGCCGTGGGTCAGGTGACCGCCGTGGGCCAGGCTCATGCCGAGGATGGTGTCGCCCGGCTGGATCAGCGCCAGGTACACGGCACTGTTGGCCGACGAACCGGAGTGCGGCTGGACGTTGGCGTAATCGGCGCCGAACAGCTGCTTGGCGCGTTCGATGGCCAGCGCTTCGACTTTATCCACATGCTCGCAGCCGCCGTAGTAGCGCTTGCCCGGATAACCTTCGGCGTATTTGTTGGTCAGGCCGCTGCCTTGCGCTTCCATGACGCGTTTGCTGGTGTAGTTTTCCGACGCAATCAGCTCGATGTGATCTTCCTGACGTTGCTCCTCGGCATTCATCGCCGCCAGCAGTGCATCGTCGTAACCCTGGATCTGGTCTTGCTTGCTGAACATCGCGTCTCTCCCGGCGGCGTCGGTGCGCCATTTTGTCTTGGTCAGGCACGCCGCTGGCGGCAGTGCCCTTTGATGCGATGGTATGACCGGCGCAGACAGCTCAAATGCCTACGGACGCCACGCAAAGGTGCGTTTACGACATGGTTCGAAATGGCTTGCCGGACACATTCATCGAATCGGCGCAGATCACCTGTGGGAGCGGGCTTGCTCGCGAAGGCGGATTTGTCATTCACCCTCTCCGTTGACTGAACCACCGCTTTCGCGAGCAAGCCCGCTCCCACAGGGGTTATGTGAAGAGCTGGCGGAGGGCGAGCAGCAAGAGGAAATGCACGGGATAGAGTGCGTAGGCCCAACGGCGCATGGGCGGCGGATGGAGAGACCTGGCGTGTCGCAACAAGAACAGCCCGAGCATTGGCGCAATCAGACATGCCGCGATGCCGAACACCGCCACGTAGTTGCCGAACTGCGCCGCCTCATACAGCACCTGCCACTGATTGCCCGCCAGACACACGAGCCCCGGCAGCAGACTGAAATACCAGCGCCGACCAATCACCAGCAGCAACGCCAGCGGCAACAGCACACCCGACACGCCGAACATCAGCCACTGCGAAAACAGCGCCGCCAGCACCAAGGCACCGACGCCCAACAGTCGCGACAGCAGCGTGCGATCCTGCCAGCCCCGCGCCACCAGCAACCCCAGCGCCAGCGTGGGCATCACGTTCAAGGTGTCTGGATCAGGAATGTACCAGCGGTAAGGAATCTCGCTGACTGCACTGAACAGCAGCAGCCAGCCCAGATAGCGCCATTGCGTTTTCTGCACGCCGACACGCGAGAGATTCACCGCCATCGCCAAACAGAACCACGGGAAGGCCATCCGCCCCGGAACATACAGCCAATCGGCGCTGATCCCGACATATCGCAGATGATCGAGCAGCATGCTCAACAACGCCAGCCACTTGAGCAAATCCAGCGCGCCGTCGCGTTTAGTCACGTGCATAATCGGGTCGCCAACTGGTAATTTTCTGACAGCGACATCCCGTGTGCTCCCCGGAAGATCTTCGGTAAAGTGCGCACCATCATTGACCACGAGCCTTCACAAGAGTCTCGACCACGGAAGCCGGCCATGACCGACAAGAGCCAACAATTCGCCAGCGACAACTACTCCGGTATCTGCCCTGAAGCCTGGGCTGCCATGGAACAGGCCAACCACGGCCACCAGCGCGCCTATGGTGACGATGAGTGGACCGCACGCGCGTCCGATCATTTCCGCAAACTGTTCGAAACCGACTGCGAGGTGTTCTTCGCCTTCAACGGCACCGCCGCCAACTCGCTGGCGCTGTCGTCCCTGTGCCAGAGTTACCACAGCGTGATCTGCTCGGAAACCGCCCACGTCGAAACCGACGAATGCGGCGCGCCGGAATTCTTCTCCAACGGCTCGAAACTGCTGATCGCCGGCACCGAAAACGGCAAGATCACCCCGCAGTCGATCCGCGAAGTCGCGCTCAAGCGCCAGGACATCCACTATCCCAAACCACGCGTTGTAACGCTGACCCAGGCCACTGAAGTCGGCAGCGTCTACACCCCGGAAGAAGTCCGCGCCATCAGCGCCACCTGCAAGGAACTGGGCCTGCACCTGCACATGGACGGCGCGCGTTTCTCCAACGCCTGCGCCTTCCTCGGCTGCTCGCCGGCCGACCTGACCTGGAAGGCCGGCGTCGATGTGCTGTGCTTCGGCGGCACGAAAAACGGCATGGCGGTGGGTGAGGCCATTCTGTTCTTCAACCACAAACTGGCTGAAGACTTCGACTACCGCTGCAAGCAGGCCGGGCAACTGGCGTCGAAAATGCGCTTCCTGTCGGCGCCATGGGTCGGCATTCTCGAAAACGACGCCTGGCTCAAATACGCCCGTCACGCCAACCACTGCGCGCAACTGCTGGCCGAGCTGGTCAGCGACATTCCGGGCGTCGAACTGATGTTCCCGGTGCAGGCCAACGGCGTGTTCCTGCAACTGTCGGAGCCGGCCATCGCCGCCCTGACCGCGAAGCAGTGGCGCTTCTACACCTTCATCGGCAAGGGCGGCGCACGCTTCATGTGCTCGTGGGACACCGAAGAAGAACGCGTGCGCGAACTGGCCCGCGACATCCGCGAAGTCATGTCCGCCTGATAGCTCCCCTCCCCTGCGGGAGCGAGCCTGCTCGCGAAGAGGCCGGCGCATCCGACATAGAACTCGGCTGACAGACCGCTCTCGCGAGCAGGCTCGCCCCCACAAAAGCTCGCCCAATCCAATCGCCCCTCCTCGTTCGCACCTGAAGACTTCGTCTACATTGTCTGTCGAGCCCTCCGCTCACATAACAATAAGCAGGAGCATCGGCATGTCGTTACAAGGCAAAACCCTGTTCATCACCGGCGCCAGCCGTGGCATTGGCCGTGAGATTGCGCTGCGGGCCGCAAAGGACGGGGCCAATATCGTCATCGCAGCCAAGAGCGCCGAACCCCACGCCAAACTCCCCGGCACCATCCACAGCGTCGCCGCCGAAGTCGAAGCGGCGGGCGGCAAAGCGTTGGCATTGCAACTGGACGTGCGTGATGAAGACGCCGTGCGCCAGGCACTCGCGCAAGCCAACGAACATTTCGGCGGTATCGACGCATTGGTGAACAACGCCGGAGCGATCAAGCTCACCGGCGTGCAACACATCGAACTCAAGCGTTTCGACCTGATGCACCAGATCAACACCCGCGCGGTGCTGCTGTGCAGCCAGGCCGCCCTGCCCTACCTGAAGAAATCCGCCGGGCACATCCTCAACCTGTCGCCGCCGCTGAATCTGGCGAGCAAGTGGTTCGCGCAGTACAGCCCGTATACGGTGACCAAGTACGGCATGAGCATGCTGACGGTGGGCATGAGCGAGGAATTCGCCAGTTACGGGATCAGCGTCAACTCACTGTGGCCGCAGACGATGATTGCCACGGCGGCTATCGAGTTTCAGCTGGGCAATCGCGATTCATTCAAGCATGCACGTTCGCCTTCGATCATGGCGGACGCGGCGCATGTGATTTTGACTAGCCGCCAACGGCAGATCACCGGGCGGTTGCTTATCGACGAAGAAATTTTGCGCGAGCACGGCGTGACTGAATTCGATCACTACCGCTTTGAACCGGGCAGCACTGCAACCCTGATGCCCGACCTGTTTATCGATTGAAAACACATCCCCCTGTGGGAGCGGGCTTGCTCGCGAAGGCGTCGGATCAGTCAATATCAACGTTGAATGACACACCGCTTTCGCGAGCAAGCCCGCTCCCACATTGGGTTTGTGCAAAACCTTAGAATTCGATTCTGACGTCGCCCTTCGGCACACTGCAGCACGACAAGATAAACCCTTCAGCCTCGTCGTCCTCGGTAATCCCGCCGTTGTGCTCCATCTCCACTTCGCCGCCCAGCTTCAGTACCTTGCACGTCCCGCAAATCCCCATGCCGCAGGCTTTCGGAATCATCAGGCCGAGCTTGGCAGCCGCCGCATGCACGGTCTCGCCCGGGGCTACGCGGATGCTCTTGCCGGACGCGGTGAATTCGACCTGATGCAGATCCGCCGCATCGATTTCCGGGGCATCGGCTGCCTGCTCGGCCTGCTCCACCGCATCGGCACGGGCTTCCGGTGGCGTAGCACCGAAAGATTCCTCGTGGTAACGGCTCATGTCGTAACCGGCGACTTCCAGCAGGCGCTTGACCGCGTTCATGTACGGCGTCGGGCCGCAGCAGAACACTTCGCGCTCAAGGAAGTCGGGCACCATCAGTTCGAGCATCTTGTGATTGAGGTAGCCACGGTAGCCGGCCCATGGCTCGCCCAGCCCGTGTTTCTCGCAGATCAGGTGCAGGCTGAAGTTGTCGATCCGCGACGCCATGTGTTCCAGCTCGCGGTGGTAAATGATGTCTTTCGGCGAGCGCGCGCTGTGGATAAAGGTCATGTCGACGTTGGCGTTGGTGTCGTAGAACCAGCGCGCCATCGACATGCACGGGGTGATCCCCACGCCGCCGCTCAGATAAAGCACTTTCGGGCTCGGGAAGTCGATGGCGTTGAACAGTCCTACCGGCCCGTGCACCGCCAGTTCCTGCCCTTCATGAAGGGTGTCGTGCAGCCAGTTGGACACCTTGCCGCCCGGCACACGCTTGATGGTCACCGAAAAGCTGTACGGCACCGACGGCGAACTGGAAATCGTGTACGAGCGCATGATCGGCTGGCCTTCGATTTCCAGCTCCAGGGTCACGAACTGGCCGGGCTTGAAGAAGAACAGGATCGGCTGATCCGCCATGAAGCAGAAGGTGCGCACGTCCCAGGTTTCCTGGATGACTTTGACGCAACGGACGATGTGTCGGCCATTGGCCCAGGTCTGGGTGGTGACCGGATTCAGGAAGCTGTTGGACATGCTGTTCTCCACGGCCGACTGTCGGCCTTCATGTGGCGATTCTGCGTATAGCGCAGACCGCCCGTTTACCTATCCGCGACATCGGCATACTTATCGCGACCAGCCCCCAACCACCGGGGGTTGCGCGTCGGGAACAGATTGCACCATGTCGCCCATGGATAAGGTTCCGGGCAGCGCCGGCCCCACACTCGCCTCACACCAAGACAGATTCTTTACACCTTGCGTAGCAACCGTTAGCAGCACACCTGATTAGCCACTTTCGCCGGCCACGCAGATGGCCATGAGGATCACATCGATGGACGTCACCGCAAAAATCAGCCTGGGCGATCCGCTGGAACCCGCACGCAAGGCCACCGCACAAATGCTCCAGGAGCGCGAGCGCACCTTTTCGCTGCCGCAACCGTTCTACAGCGACGAGCGGCTGTTCGATATCGACATGCAGGAGATCTTCCAGAAAGAATGGCTGATCGCCGGCATGACCTGCGAGATCCCGGCCAAAGGCAACTACCTGACGCTGCAGATCGGCAAAAACCCGATCATCGTCATCCGTGGTGCCGAAGGCGTGGTGCATGCGTTTCACAACGTCTGCCGGCACCGCGGTTCGCGCCTGTGCACCAGCGACAAGGGCAAGGTCGCCAAACTGGTCTGCCACTACCACCAGTGGACATACGAGCTGGACGGTCGCCTGCTGTTCGCCGGCACCGAAATGGGCGCCGACTTCGACATGAAGCAGTACGGCCTCAAACCAGTGAACGTGAAGACCGCCGGCGGCTACATCTTCATCAGCCTGGCGGAAAATCCGCCGGCCATCGATGACTTCCTGTCGACGCTGAACCACTACATGGAACCGTACGACATGGAGAACACCAAGGTGGCGATTACCACCACCTTGATGGAAAAGGCCAACTGGAAACTGGTGCTGGAAAACAACCGCGAGTGCTACCACTGCAACGCGTCGCACCCGGAACTGCTGAAAACCCTGCTGGAGTGGGACGACGTCACCGACCCGCGCGCCGATCAGGCATTCAAGGATCACGTCGCCGCCTCTGCTGCCGCCTGGGAAGCCGAGAAGATCCCTTACGCCCACGCCAGTTTCGGCCTGCGTAACCGCATCGTGCGCATGCCGCTGCTCAAGGGCACCGTGTCGATGACCCTCGATGGCAAACAGGGCTGCGCGAAACTGATGGGCCGCATCAAGAATCCGGACCTCGGCTCGATGCGCATCCTGCACCTGCCGCACTCGTGGAACCACTGCATGGGCGACCACATCATCGTCTTCACCGTGTGGCCGATCAGCGCGCAGGAAACCATGGTCACCACCAAATGGCTGGTGCACAAGGACGCGGTCGAAGGCGTGGACTACGACGTCGAGCGCATGCGTCAGGTGTGGGATGCGACCAACGATCAGGACCGTCGTCTGGCTGAAGAGAACCAGCGCGGGATCAACTCGACGGCTTACCAGCCGGGGCCGTACTCCAAGACCTATGAGTTTGGCGTGGTCAACTTCGTCGACTGGTACAGCGAGCGTCTGTTGAGCAACCTTGGGGCCGAGCCTGCGCCGTACCTCAAAGGCGTCCCCGTCCAGGGCTAAAAGCAAAGGCAAAAAGCTTCGCGAGCAGGCTCACTCCTACAGGGGAACGCATTCCAACTGTAGGAGTGAGCCTGCTCGCGATGGCGTCCTCACATTCACCCAATTATTTGGATGACCACCTCACACTGCCATCCTCGCCAATAAACTCCTCAAAAATCTCCTCCCCCACCAACCTGATTTTCGCGTACCCGTTCAACACCCGCAGCGGATAGTCTGGGTCTTTTGCATCCTGAGTCTCCGAAAACAATATCCGCGAATGCCCGTTCAGCTCGCTGGTGGTGCCATAGGGAATCGCTCCGTGCCCGGCGCAGCGCGCGTGCAAACCGCCCTGGGTCGCGTAGACGATGCCGTTGTGCAGATGTCCCCAGTACCAGTAATCCGGCTCGCGCCCCAATGCATCGCACACCGGCTGGTACAGCGCGGTCTTGTTTTGCCCGGTGATATCGAAGCCCTGATGGTGGCTCAGCACCATGAGTTTCTTGCGTTTCGGCAAGCCTTTCATCCACTCGATCTGCGGCTTGTTCAGCGTACCGTCCATGTACAGATTCATGACATCCGAGGCGTACGCCGTGTCCAGTCCGACAATCAGCCAGTCGTCGTTGATCAGGGCAAAGTAGCTGGTGCCCTGCTGCCCCGGAAAACGCGCGGCCAGCTCCTTGAAATAACCGTGGGCGCCGCTGTACATCTCGTGATTGGAATTGAGGGTGAACGAACCGTGGGTGCCCATCGGCCAGCCGGCCATGTCGGTGTCTTCCTGAGAATGCGTACCGGCGTAATAGACATCCCCCAGGTGAATGGTGAAATCGGCGTTGGCCAGCTGCATCTGGTTGGCCACCGACACCGCCGGCGCATGGCTGTTGAACGGCCCCGTGCCCCAGTCCCCGGCAATCGCCAGCGTCACCTCGCGATCCATTTGCACCAGCGCCGGGTCAGTACCGAAGGTCGCGTGATGACGCAGGTTTTCGATCCACTTGAGCAGTGCTTCGCTCCACAGCAGATCCAGCAGTTCCCACTTGCGACATCCCAACAGCGTGCCGTCCTTGAGCACTTTGGTTTGCAGTTGGTCGGGTGATTGCGGCAAGGGTGTCGCGTTGCCGATCCGCAGGATCGACAAACCGTGGGACAACTCCCACGGCACGGCCGGCTCGTCGTCCGGCAACTCGCCGTACTTGAGCACGTACTGCGCCTGATCGTGACCGCGCTGGAGCAACTTGATGATGGCCTGAAACTCCTCGGGTTCCAGTTCGCTGATGAGCTTCATCCAGGCCATTTCCACCCGCGTGAACAGACCGTGCAGACGTACTTTGACCTTGTCGATTTCATGCTTGAGATGAGCGACTGCTGACATGACGAAATCCTCTATCCGTAAGGGCTCACAGGGTTTTCATGAATTCGATCAGCGCACGCTTGTCGTCGTCCGACAACTGCGTGCCATACAGGTGACCGGTGTTGTGGTTGCCCTCCAGCCGGGTGTCGTAGTTGAAGTCCGCCGAGGCCTTGGCCTGGGCTCCCGTGGTGACGAAACCGACGTTGACCGGGTCGTACACGTCGGAGCCGGTAATGAACACGACCGGACGTTTTTCCGGCGGTTGCAGCAGGTCCCACAAAGTCGGCACCGAACCGTTGTGCAGGTAAGGCGCACGCAACCAGACGCCGTCAGTCGGCGTGTTGCTGTAGCTTTGGGTCTTGCGATACGCACCGAAGTCGAACGGCGGTTTCTTGAAGGTATGGAACGCCGCCACCAGACCGGTGGTGAACGAGTCCAACCGATGTGGATCAGTGCCCAGTTGATCGATGTGGGTGGTGACCTGCCCGGTATCGGCACGACCGAAGTCGTGACAAGCGGCGCAATTGGCCTCCCAGATCGGTTTGCCCTGGGCGACTTTGGCCTGATCCAGTGCCCACGGCCACGCCGGTGCCTTGTGCCCGAGCAGCCAGTTGGTCACGCGGTTGAAACTGGGCGGGAGCACCGATTCCGGTGTTGCGCCCACGGCCATGGCGGCGGCGTAGTTGCGTTCATGGATTTTGTTGTTATTGCCGTCCCAGTGCAGGTACATCGATTCCCGCGGTTTCTGGTTCCACACTTGCGGCAGGTCGACAGTGCCGATGGTCGAGTCATCCGGGAAGCCGAACACCACCATTTTCGTCGGGTTGAAGGTGTCGGTGCGCCCCGGCCCCTGTTGCGGCCGCAGCTTCTGCCAGGCGTAGGCCTGCTTCTGCTTGAGCAAGGCGCTTTTCGCCATCGGGATGATCAGGTAACGGTTGTAGAGTTTCTCGAAGAAGCCCAGCTGGAATTTGCTGTTGATCGCCGCCATCACCGCGTCGGTGGTGAATTTCGGATCGCTGGCGCAATCGTAGGCGTACCACTGGAAGGCCTGCAGTTGCAGGGTGTTGGCCGGCGCGCTCGGCACGTTGACCGCGACGTCGCTGGCACTGGCGCGGTAGGAACCGGTGTGGCACAGCGCGCAGTTCGGCTCTACCGTCGGGTAGCCGATCTGCCGCTTGGCCATGCCGATCGGAAGGTCCTTGCCGTTCTCATAGAGAAAGCCGAAGACTTCCCAGCCGCCGGGCTTGGGCATTTTTTCCGGGCACATCTGCGGCAGCACGGCAAACAGGTAATACGGGATTCGCGCTTCGATGCCCAGGCCGATGGCGGCGTATTTGTAGTGATCCTCGTCCGAGGCGTATTCCTGCTCCGGCACCACCCGCAGCATCTGGTACCAGGTCTCGTAACCGATGAAACCGAGCACTGCCAGCACCACCAGTGTTCCGACCTTGAAGCCGTGGCTCTGCCATTGCCGCTTCCACGCCGCGCGCCATTCACGCCAGCCATCGCACAGCAGCGCCCATGGCCGGTTCTGCGGCGTGGTGCCGAGGTACAGCAAAATGCCGAGGATCAGAAAGAAGCTCAGATCGCCCATCAGCATCGGTACGAACACCGAGCCCTGGATGCTGGTATTGATCAGGTAGATCCAGAACACCACGGCAATCAGCCGTGTCAGTACGCACAGCCAGGAATGCACCACATAGCGCGGCGCGTTGAAGCCCGACGGCATGTAAAACACGCTGATGCCCACCAGCAGCATCCCGGCGTTTTCCAGCCATGGGTCGGAAAGTTGCGGCGGCAGACCGACCACCGATGTCAGCAACCCCGGCGCAAACAGCGCAGGAATCGCGAACACCATGTTCATCGCAATGCCGATCCAGATGAAGCGTTGAAACCAGCGAATACAGGTATCCATGTCATCCATTTCCTTGTGCAGACCCAAGAGATGCATCGCCAGACACAGCGCTTTCGCGAGCAAGCCCGCTCCCACACTGGATTGGGGATCTCCCACCGACTGACACAAAAACCCTGTGGGAGCGAGCTTGCTCGCGAAGCGGTCGACTCGGTCCAACGTCAACCGAGGGCAGTTTTCTCCAGGTGCTCAAGGATGATCGGATACACATCCACCACCGCATTCTTGCCGAACATGCAGTCGATGTGGCCATAGCCTGGCACCACATGCCGGCTGTAGCGCTCCGGCCCGTGGACTTCGCACACTCGCTGGTAGGTTTTCAGCGTACTTTCAGGCAGATAACACTGGTTCTCCGCGCCGCTGATGAAGCAGATCGGCATGCTCAGCCGATCGAAGTGCGGCATGTACACATCGTTGCCTTTGAAATCCACCAGATGCCCTTTGCGCACGATCAGTGCCAGGTGCTCGAAGGTCTCGATGTTCGACTCGCCGAACAACTCATGCAGGTTGTCGTGCAGGGTTTCGTTGAGGGTGTCGTGGCGATACAGCGAGGCGTACATGAAGGTGATGCGATGGCACACCGGGTTGGTGCAATAGCCCTGCGCCTCGATCCGCGCGTAGCCGTTGAGGGCTTTGTCGTAGAGCCGGTTGAACCAGTTCTCCTTGCTGTCGGCATAGGCGGTCATCGACTTGATACCGATGGCATCGAGCATCCCCGGCAGGTGCAGACCGGCCTTAAGTCCCGTCGCAGTGGCGACCACGGTGTCAGCGGCAATCTGCGAGCAGACCACCGAACGCACACCTTGCAGCCCCGCCAGCATCGACATGAAGAACGTCGTCGCGCCGTAGCAGTGCACCACGCACTGCACATCTTTGGCGTGAGTCGCTTGCTGAATTTGCGCGATGGCAGCCTTGAAGTCGTACTGGGCGATCTGGTCGCCGTTCCATTCCTTCTTGCTCGCTGGCAACAGAATGCTCACACGGAAATCCAGCAACCACACGTCGTAATCGTGCTTGCACAGGTACTCCAGCAGGTTGGTCTGGATGGTGTCGGTAGAAAAGATGTTCGAACCCACACCGAGGCCATGCACCAGCATCACCGGGCCTTTGCTGCCGGCCTGATAACGGGTCAGGCGCAGCTCGACGCCATCCTCGGTGGGGAAGAAATGCACCACTGGGGTGGGCGCATCCAGCGGCCGCTTCAGCCGTGGCGGCGCATCGGGGTTGAAGTAGATATCGCCCGCGAAGACCCCGCCGTAACTTTCCCAGAGAATCCCGGCGAAGAACTTGCCGAACCGCGCCAGCCCTTCGATGCGCTCACGCTCGTTACGCGCATTGAGCACTTTCATGGTGGTCATCTGCTTGGCGAAATCGGTCGGATGAATGTGCATCACCCCGGAGCCGATCACCTCGCCCGACTTGTCCGGCCCGCGATACAGCGTCACATAGAGGGTGCTGGTGTCGTGCCAGATGTTCAGCACGCCGTTGTCTTCCGGCACGGTTTTGAAGGCGCTGAAGAAATAGTCGTTGCCGTCCTCGGCGGTCAGTTTCATGTCGTACTTCATGTGCCGCGTATCGACCTGCTGCTCGAATTGCTCGAACAGGTTGAACACGCCATTGCTGGCCGTCAGTGGCTGTGGTGACAGCGCCGGGGCGATCACTGTGCCGACGATGGTCGCGGCGTGTTCCGGCTCCTTGATCATCCGGTTGAGGTCGTTGGCGGTAATGGTCAGGGTGAAGTCGATCGGCGAATTGTCCGCCTCGCCGCGTTTAGCTGCCGCTTCGTAGACTTTCAGGTCGGTGCTTTGCGCGGCAGTGAACGCCCGGGAGAAATAGCCCTTCATGGTTTCGGTGAACTGCACCCCGAGGGTCGGCGGCGCCACTTGTTTGCGCGGTGCCGAGGGCAGCGTGTAGTCGATGTGCCAACCGCGGTCGGCGGCCAGCAGGCCCATGTTGCGCTCGCTCACAGCGGAGATGGTCAGCAACGGATTGACCGCCAGCGACGTCGGGATCACCGCGCCGTCGGTCACGTACAGGCTGGCGTAGACATCCGTGCCGGCAGCGCCGCTGAACACCTGGCCCTTGTGATTGACCACGCCTTGCGCGGCGTCTTCGCCCATCACGCAACCGCCCAGCGGATGCACCGAAACAATGCTGTGCTTGAGCAATTGGGTCCAGATCGGATTCTCCACCCAGACCCCGCCCAATGCCTTGGTGCTCTGATACAGGCGTTCGTTGCCGAGCTTGAAGTTTTCCTGCTCGCCGACACCCGGCCAGTCGATGCGCAACTGGTCTTTGTTGTCGAGAATCATCCGGCCCTGGCCGCTGTCGTGACTCATGATCAGGTAGGTCTGCATGTTGTGCAGCGCGCCGTGATAGGGGCCGCGCAGGAAGCTTTCGGCTTCGCGCTCCTTGTAGCCGAGCTTGCCGCTGAAACTGTCATCGGTGGCCTTGCCGATCATCTCGGCGAACCCGGCCATGGCCGGCACCATCGGCCGGCCGAGAGCGCCGGGAATCGAACCTTCCTCGATGACCATGCGGCTGCGCCAGTCACCTTCGGTGCGCATGTCGATGACCGAGGTGATGCACGGGCCGACCGGTTGCAGCTCCTTCGCCGAATGCGCGCCGAAGCCGATGCCGTTGATGGTCTGCTCGCAGTTGTGGCCGAAGCCGAGGATGTCCCCGTTGCCGCTCATGTTCTCGCCTAGCTGGCCGGACATCACCAGGCCCTTGTCCCGCGAGCGCAGGAGAATTTCGGTAGAGCCGAGGGTGCCGGCGGAGACCACGACGATGTCGGCCTTCACAAACAGCGTCGGCGCCGAGAACATCTCACGCCCACTGTCCAGATACTGGAAGTGCACGATCCAGCCATCGCCATCACGCTCCAGGTAACGCACCTCGGCCTGGCAGAAAATCTCCGCGCCGTGGTTCCAGGCGTCCGGCAGATAGTTCATCAACGTGGTGTTCTTGGCCTTGTTGTTACAGCCCGAGACGCAGTCGCCGCACTGGTTGCACGGCAGTTGCTCGACGCCGACATGGTTGAGGTTGTTCGGCAGTCTGTCGAAGGTCACGTTGATCGGCGGCTTGTAGAAGTGCGCGCCCTGCTTGAGGTAGTCCGCAGACTTTTTGTTGGCGTCGAGCTTGGGCAGATTCGGCGCGGTGTTCGGGTACGGGTTGGGCTTGAGCATTTCCCGGGCGCGGGCGTAACCGTCCTTGAGCAGCGTATCGCGGTGTTCACGCACCGCCTGCGGCCAGCGCGGGTCATCGAACACCCCGGGTTCCGGCTCCAGGGCAACGTTGGCGTTGATCAGCGAGGTGCCGCCGAGGCCGCAACCGACCACCACGTTCTGCTGGGCGTTGACGTGCAGATCGAACAGCCCGGTGCGCGAGCCGATATGGCCGTCCGGGTCGTGAACCTGTAGCTCTTCGGTCGCGGCAATCATGGTGTTGGGGTATTCGCCGGGCTGGATTTCCCGCCCGCGTTCAAGCAGGCACACCTGCTTGCCGGCTCGGGACAGGCGCGACGCAGCAATGCCGCCGCCATAACCGGAGCCGATGACGATCACGTCGTAGTGTTCCTTGATCTCGCTGATGGGCGTTGCGATGCGTGTCATGAAGGTGTTCCTCTCTCAGGCAGATGGGGCAACTCTGCGGTTGCCTGCAATCAATGGACGAACGGGCACCTGGCCTCCGGGACGAGCCCGGCGACAGCACAGCGGTTGCAGCAGAGGTCGCTACAGACGAGCGTGTTGATTGGCGGCACGACGTAACGTGCGCTTGCGTGGCGAGGGGGGATGGCGGTGTGGGCGGCTATCCATCATGCGTTCTCCCAGAACCTGATGTGGATAAGTAACGGCTGTCCTTGTGCCATTGCAGTGAAGACAGCGCAGGAATCGAAGTCAAGGCAACGGTTTAGAACTGTATGAAATCTGATCAATTGCCGTTTGGACTATGACTGGCGGGGCCTGCGGGGTTCGACGAACAAGTTATCCACATAGCCACCCACAGCAAATGGGGGTAACTGTGGATGAAGCAGAAAATAACGGACTGATTTGTGAAGAAAAAGCGTGACTTATCCAGAATCAAGCTTTGCCCGAACGATCGATCATTATTTGATCAGCAGCCTGTATCACCCGTTCCGCGTGGCTTTCAGAGGATGACAAACACCTTATCCACAGAAGCGCCAACAGAGAACGGGGGTAAGTTTTGTTCCTCTGTGGAAAAGCGCTAAAGGCTCTGGAAACCCGGGCGCTGGAGGGAGGTTCGCAGGCCTTAGATGGACATTTGATGGTTTTTTAAACAAGTCGTTGTAAGCCACGTTTTATAAGGCTCGCAGCGTATAGCGAACATCTTATCCACAGAAGCGCCAACAGAGATTGGGGGCAACTTGCTGAGTTATTCAGGATAAAAAGCCAGAAAAAACCGCAACTTAGGCTGGTTGTTTTTTGATCGGATGGCTGCAGGGCTTGATTGGCGTGGTCCGCAGGCATAGGCAAACACGTTATCCACAGATCCGCCAACAGGGATTGTGGGTAAACACATTGAAACTTGCTAATCCCCTATCCAATGTAGGAGCGGGCTTGCTCGTGAAAGCGGTGTGTCAGTCACCGTAAGCGGCTGATCGATTGCATTCGCGAGCAAGCCCGCTCCCACAGGGGTTGTTCAGCGCCTGGAAGAATATGGCTAGCGCACGACGCCTTCTTCGATAAGGAGTTTGAGGATCGCGTCAGCGCCCGCCTGCGCCGTGACACCTTTCAACACTTGCCCACCGCCACCACTGGCCTTGGCCGTCGCCGCCTTCATCCGGTCCGCACCGCTCTTGGCCTTGATCACTTTCAAGCGTTTGGGCCGTGGCTTGGCCGGTTGCAGCGTGGCAACCGCCAGCAGTTCATCGTCCAGCACTTCGACGTCTTCGGCGTTCAACACACCGCGCCGTGCCGGGCCATAGGCACTCTGCCGGGGCTTGGGTGCGGCGTTATCCACAGTCGCCAGGAAAGGCAGCTTCACCTTCAACCGCCGCCGCTGCCCGCGCGGCAAGGCTTGCAGCACCAGCGCCGAACCGTCGTTGATCGACTCGACCTGCGCCAGCCCCACCACCAGCGGCCAGCCCAGCCCTTCGGCGAGCAGAAACGGCAGCATGCCCGAGCCTTCGCCGGTTTCCGCCTGACTGCCGGTCAGCACCACCTGTGCACCGGCCTCACGCAGATAGGCAGTCAGCGCCGGCAAGGCATCGGCGCCAGCCGGTTGCTCCAGCACATGCATCTGTTCCAGGCCCATGCCCAGATAGGCACGCAGCGCCGGCTCGGCGACATCGCCGGCATGCAGCACTTGCAGGTTATCCCCCGCCAGTTGCAGGCCCAGCTCAACGGCACGCGCGTCCTGTTCGGCGCGGCGTGGCCGGCCCGAGGTCGGGTGCGCGCCGATGGAAACCAGGCTGATGACATTGGTGTTCATAACTGTGTCCTTCCCTTAAGCCGCATCGCGCTTGGCGTCGTTGCGGTAAGCCGCCACCGCCGCGATCAAGGCTTGAAGAATCTCCGCGCTCTCGCCGATCACCGACAGGTCGGCGCGTTTGATCATGTCGCAACCCGGGTCGAGGTTGATCGCCACCACCTTGTCGCAGGCACCGATGCCCTGCAGGTGCTGGATCGCCCCGGAGATACCCACAGCCACGTAGACCCTCGCAGTAACCCAGGTGCCGGACGCGCCGACCTGGCGATCACGGGCCATGAAGCCATCGTCCACCGCCACCCGCGAGGCGCCTTCGGTGGCGCCAAGCGCCGCAGCCGTTTCATGAAACAACGGCCAGTCCTTGACCCCGTTGCCGCCGGAGAAAATGAACTCGGCTTCGGCCATCGGAATCGCCGCCGGATCCACCGCCACCGCACCGAGATCCTCGATCCGCGACAAGCTGCGCGCCACCGTTGTGGATAACTCCACCGAGAGGACTTCGTGACGGGTTTCGCTGACCGGTTCTGCGCATTCGGCCGAGGCCAGAATCAAGCGCGCGACCGGGCGTGCCAGGTCTTGCAGGCCCGCACCGGCGCGGCCGATGCATTCCTGATCCTTGACCTGCCAGACCCGCGTCGCCGGGCGTTCGCCCAGTGCAGCAGCAAAGCGTCGACCCAGTTCGCCGCCACCGCTGCGGCTGTCCGGCAGCAACCAGTGGCGCGGATTGAATTGGTTATCCACAGCCCGCAGGCCCTGCACCCGTTGCTCCGGTGCATAACCGCTGAACTCATCGCCTTCCAGCACCAGCAAACGATCAACGCCAGCCGTGGCAAAAGCGGTCTCCTTGTGCTCGCCGAATACCACGGCCAGCACTGCGCCGTCCAGGCCAGCCAGTTGATGAGCGAGGCCCAGCAGGTCGCGGTCATGGCTGCTCAGGCGGCCACCGACCATGTCCGGCACCACGCTGATGTAGAACGCCGGGGCGGGCACCTGATGCAACGGCAATTGCACCTCAACCGTGGCCGAGCGTTTGACCGCCCCGCCCTGTTGTGCGCCGCTGCGGTCGATCCGTTTGATGCCGTTGGGGCCGATGAAACCGATGCCGTGCAGGTTCTTGCGGATGATGCCGTTGGGGCCCATCCAGCTGTGTTGCGCCGGCTGCATGGCCGCGTGCAGCGGGTGCAGACGGTTACGGGCAATCCATTCGGCGCGTGGATCGCGGCGGATAATTTCGCTCATCAGTGGGCCTCCGCAGGTTCACGTTTGGCCGGGGCGGCAGGCTTGTTCGGCGCGGCGTCTTCGAGCAGCGCGTCGGCCACCAGTTCGGCGATGTCCTTGATCAGCGGGCGTGGTTCGACCACACCTTCAAGCATCGCCGTGCACTGTGGACAACCCACGGCCACCAGTTCGGCGCCGGTCTCGCGGATGTCCTCCATGCGCATGTCGGGTATCCGCTGCTTGCCCGGAATGTCGGTGATCGGCGCGCCGCCACCACCGCCGCAGCAGCGCGAACGGAAGCCGGAACGCTGCATCTCCTTGACCTCGATGCCGAGGGCACGCAGCACTTCACGCGGCGCCTCGTACTCGCCGTTGTAACGGCCGAGGTAGCACGGGTCGTGATAGGTCACGCTGTTGCCTTTGTGTTGACCGAGGTTCAGCGCGCCAGCCTGAATGATTTCCGCCATGTAGGTGCTGTGGTGCTGCACCAGGTAGTTACCGTCGAAGGCGCCGTACTCGTTTTTCAGCACATGGAAGCTGTGCGGATCGCAGGTGACGATGCGGTTGAAGCTGTATTTGGCCAGGGTCTGGATATTGCGTTTGGCGAGTACCTGGAAGGTCGCTTCGTCGCCCAGACGACGGGCCACGTCACCGCTGTCGCGTTCTTCCAGGCCGAGTACGGCGAAGTCGACTTTGGCCGCTTTCAGCACTTTGACGAACGCGCGCAAGGTGCGCTGGTTGCGCATGTCGAACGCCCCGTCGCCGACCCAGAACAGCACGTCGGTGGACTTCTTCTCACTCAGCAGAGTGAGGTTCAGATCCGCTGCCCAGTTCATCCGCCCGCCGGGAGCAAAACCGCCAGGGTTATCAGTGGCGATCAGGTTTTCCAGAACCTCGGCGCCCTTGTTCGGGGTCGCGCCTTTTTCCAGGGTCAGATGGCGGCGCATGTCGACGATGGCGTCGACGTGCTCGATCATCATCGGGCATTCCTCAACGCAGGCGCGGCAGGTGGTGCACGACCACAGGGTCTCGGCATCGACCAGACCGTTAACGATCGGTTGGTGCGGGTTGCCGCTGTGCTCGCCCACAGGTTTGCCCGGATAAGGGCTGCCCGCAAACTTGGCATCGGTGCCGCCAGCGAGGCCGACAACCATGTCCTGAATCAGCTTTTTCGGGTTCAGTGGCTGGCCGGCAGCGAACGCCGGGCACGCGGCTTCGCATTTACCGCACTGCACGCAGGCGTCGAAACCGAGCAGTTGGTTCCAGGTGAAATCCTTGGGTTTCTCAACGCCCAGCGGTGCACTTGGATCATTCAGATCCAGCGGTTTCAAACCGGTCGAACGGCCGCCGCCAAAGCGCTCGGCGCGACGGTGCCAGGCCAGGTGCAAGGCACCGGCGAAGGCGTGCTTCATCGGCCCGCCCCAGGTCATGCCGAAGAACAGTTCCGACACGCCCCACAACACGCCGATGCCAAGAATGACCGCGAGCAGCCAGCCGCCGAAGTTCTCCGGAAGAATTCCGGCCACCGGCAGGGTCACCAGGAAAAACGAGGCAGAGAACGCCAGCAGGCTTTTCGGCAGGCGCATCCACGGGCCTTTCGACAGGCGCGCTGGCGGGTTGAGCCGGCGCCGATACACGAAGATCGCACCGACGAACATCACTGCCGTCATCAGTAGCAGCGCATAACCGAGAAGGCGGTTATGCAGGCCGAACCCGTGCACCAGAATCGCCAGCACAATCGACGCCACCGCACCGCCCGCCGTGGCGACGTGGGTGTTGGCGATGTATTTGTCGCGCGCCACCACGTGGTGCAGATCGACCATATAACGCTTGGGCATGGCGAACAGGCCGCCGATCAGGTCGACCTTCGAGGCCCGGCCCCGACGCCACATGGCCACCCGCCGCAACGCGCCCAGCACCGCAAGGGCCAAGGCGGCGAACAACAGGATTGGAAGAAGGGTGTTCAACATGGTGAAGCTCCCACCAGTACAGCCTGGAGAAACACGGTCTGCATTACTGTGGGAGCGGGCTTGCTCGCGAAAGCGCTGGATCAGTCAGCTCATGCAGAGCTGACAGAATGCATTCGCGGGCAAGCCCGCTCCCACAGAGGTCATGTGCAAGTCCTTAGAAGTCCTTGCACAACCGCAACGCGTCATAGATCGCCGCATGGGTATTACGCTGCGCCACGCAATCGCCGATGCGGAACAGCAAGTAGCCGTCACCGGTGGTGCTCAACGAAGGCTGCGGCTTGATCGCAAACAAGGCATCGATGTCGATCTGGCCCTTGTTGCGCGAACCGTCCTTGAGCCCGTAATACAGTTCTTCGTCCGGACGCACGCCGTTTTCCACCACCACCTGATCGACCACCCGCTCCTCTTTGGCGCCGGTGTATTCGTTCTCCAGCACCGCCACCAGTTTGTCGCCTTCGCGGTAGACCTTCTCCAGCATCATGTCGCCGGTCATGATCACTTCTTTCGGGTACATGCTGCGGTAGTAGGTCGGGAACGACGTGCCGCCAATGGCCACGCCCGGCTTGATGTCGTCGGTGACGATCTCGACCTGGCTGCCCTTATCGGCGAGGAAGTCGGCGACCGACATCCCGGTGAACTCGCAGATGGTGTCGTAGACCAGCACGTTCTTGCCCGGCGCGACCTTGCCGTCGAGCACGTCCCAACTGCTGACCACCAGCCCTTCGGCGGCGCCCCAGTGTTCGTTCTGCTCAAGGAACGGATGACCGCCCACCGCCAGCACGACCACGTCCGGACGCAGATCGAGAATGGTCGCCGCATCGGCGGCAGTCCCCAGACGCAGGTCGACTTTCAGCCGCGCCAGTTCCAGCTGGAACCAGCGGGTGATGCCGGCGATCTGGTCACGCTGCGGCGCTTTCGACGCCGTGGTGATCTGCCCGCCGATGAATTCCTTCTTCTCGAACAGGGTCACGTCGTGGCCACGTTCGGCTGCCACGCGTGCGGCTTCCATCCCGGCCGGGCCGGCACCGACCACCACGACCTTGCGTTTCGGCCCGGTGGATTTCTCGATGATGTGCGGTACGCCCATGTATTCACGGGAGGTCGCGGCGTTCTGAATGCACAGCACATCCAGACCCTGGTACTGCCGGTCGATGCAATAGTTGGCGCCGACGCACTGCTTGATCTGATCGACCTGGCCCATCTTGATCTTGGCGATCAAGTGCGGGTCGGCAATGTGCGCGCGGGTCATGCCGACCATGTCGACGTAACCGCCTTCGAGAATGCGCGTGGCCTGATTCGGATCCTTGATGTTCTGTGCGTGCAGAACCGGTGCCTTCACGACCTCTTTGATACCGGCCGCCAAGTGCAGAAACGGCTCCGGTGGATAACTCATGTTGGGGATAACGTTGGCCAAGGTGTTGTGGGTGTCGCAACCCGAACCGACCACGCCGATGAAATCGAGCATGCCGGTGTCGTCGTAATACTTGGCGATCTGCTTCATGTCCTCGTGGGACAGGCCGTCCGGGTGGAATTCGTCACCGCACAGACGGATGCCGACGCAGAAATCGTCGCCGACTTCCTTGCGCACCGCCTTGAGCACTTCGAGGCCGAAACGCATGCGGTTCTCGAAGCTGCCACCCCACTCGTCGGTACGCTTGTTGACCCGAGGGCTCCAGAACTGGTCGATCATGTGCTGGTGCACGGCGGACAGTTCGACACCGTCCAGTCCGCCGGCCTTGGCCCGCGCGGCCGCAGTGGCGTAGTTGCCGATCACCCGCCAGATCTCTTCCGGCTCGATGGTTTTGCAGGTTGCGCGGTGCACCGGCTCACGGATGCCCGAAGGCGACAACAGGGTCGGCCAGTGCTCGCCATCCCAGCGCGAGCGGCGGCCCATGTGGGTAATCTGGATCATGATCTTGGCGCCATGCTTGTGCATGGCGTCAGCCAGATTCTGGAAGTGCGGAATGATCCGGTCGTCCGCCAGGTTCACCGATTTCCACCAGCCTTGCGGACTGTCGATGGCCACGCTGGAAGAACCGCCGCAAATCGCCAGGCCGATTCCGCCCTTGGCTTTCTCTTCGTAATATTTGACGTAGCGGTCGGTGGTCATGCCGCCGTCAGTCGCGTAGACCTCGGCGTGCGCGGTGCTGAGCACGCGGTTGCGGATGGTCAGTTTGCCGATCTGGATCGGCTGGAACATTGCTTCGAAAGCCATGGCGGGTTCCTCGACTTACAACGGCTTGACGGTGAACAAGCCGTCTTCGTGACCCTCTTCGGAGCCACCGTAGACTTGCTCGGCCACGGTGCGAATCTGACTGCCGCGAGCGGCAAGAATCTGATCCATCGCACCGGCAAACCAGCCGGTGAACATGTAGTCGACCTTGCGCCCGACCTTGCCGTAGACGTAGACGAACGCCGAGTGTTCGAGCTTGACGCTGGCGGTGCCTTTGTCGAGGTCGATGTCCTGGATCTTGAACAGGCCCCAACCGCGTTGCGACAGGCGCTTCATGTAATGCTCGAACACCGCAACGCCTTCCAGGCCGTGGCATTCGGCTTCTTTTTCACACCAGTGCCAGGCGGACTTGTAGCCGGCCTTGTAGAGGATCTCGGCGTAGGCTTCAGCGCCCAGCACTTCCTCGATGCCCATGTGGTTGTTGACGAAGAAATGCCGTGGCACGTACAGCATCGGCAGGGCGTCGGAGGTCCAGACACCGGTCTCGCTGTCGACTTCGATTGGCAATTGCGGGGCGATCTTGGCCATGGAAACTTAACTCCAGAAAATTTTAGATTCAGTGTTGGCCGCGGCCCTCACCCCAGCCCTCTGCCAGAGGGAGAGGGAGCAGATCGGCGGCGGTCTTGAGAAAGCGTTACTCGCCCCAGACGTCTTTGAGAACGTTCACCCAGTTTTCGCCCATGATCTTGCGCACTACGCGCTCGCAATGGCCGCGCTTGAGCAGGGTTTCGGTCAGGTTCGGGAATTCGCCGACGGTGCGGATGCCCAGCGGGTTGATGATCTTGCCGAAGCTGGTCAGACGACGGGCGTAGCCCTTGTCGTGGGTCAGGTATTCGAAGAAGTCCTGGCCGTGCCCTTGGGTGAAGTCGGTGCCGATGCCGATGGCGTCTTCGCCGACAATGTTCATGGTGTATTCGATGGCTTCGGCGTAGTCGTCGATGGTCGAATCGATACCCTTGGCGAGGAACGGCGCGAACATGGTCACGCCGACGAAACCGCCGTGGTCGGCAATGAACTTCAGTTCTGCATCGGACTTGTTGCGCGGGTGTTCTTTCAGGCCCGACGGCAGGCAGTGGGAATAGCAGACCGGTTTTTTCGATTCGAGGATGACTTCCTCGGAAGTCTTGGAGCCGACGTGGGACAGGTCGCACATGACGCCGACGCGGTTCATCTCGGCAACGATTTCGCGACCGAAGCCCGACAGCCCGCCGTCTCGCTCGTAGCAACCGGTGCCGACGAGGTTCTGGGTGTTGTAGCACATCTGCACGATGCCGACGCCGAGCTGTTTGAACACCTCGACATAGCCGATCTGGTCTTCGAACGCGTGGGCGTTCTGGAAGCCGAAGAGGATGCCGGTCTTGCCCTGCTCCTTGGCGCGACGGATGTCGGCGGTGGTGCGCACGGGCATCACCAGGTCGCTGTTTTCGCGGATCAGCTTCTGGCTGGCGGCAATATTGTTCACGGTCGCCTGAAAGCCTTCCCACACCGAGACAGTGCAGTTGGCTGCCGTCAGACCGCCCTTGCGCATGTCTTCGAACAGCTCGCGGTTCCATTTGGCAATGATCAGACCGTCGATAACGATGCTGTCGGCGTGTAATTCGGCTGGGCTCATCAGGCGTCCCCTTATTGGCGATTCATGCGCCGAATCGTCTGCCGGCGCTTTGGGGCCAGCATATGCCTCGGTGCCGGGGCGACCGGGTGCAAAAACGACAGGGGAATTGCCGAAAGCGTCAATCCGCGACAAAGGGTCGCCAGACGCTCCGATCAGCTACCTGTTCAAGCCCGCGCGCTTGAGCCAGAATCTTGCGCATCTTGGATACACCACTGGATTAGAGCGGCGACATCAATGAAATCGATCTTCCTGGCTTTGGCACTGATTGCGACCGGCGTACACGCCGCCGAAGAGTCCGACAACAACCCGTGCGACGCAGTCGAAAACGACGTCCAGACCCTGGAATGTTCGACCTACAGCCGCACCACCGCCGAAGACCTGCTCAAGGACAACTACGCCAGCCTCAACGAGCGCATGCAGGCCACCTACGGCAAGAACGCGACGCAACTGGCCGACATCACCGCCAAACTCAAAACCGCCCAGCAACAATGGCTGAAAACCCGCGACGCCGATTGCGCGGTGGAAGCGTTCCCCGCCACCGAAGGCAGCAAGGCGTTCAAGATTGCGCAGAATGACTGTGTTGCACGGATGAGTGACGAACGGTCGGAGTTTTTGGAGTCGATTGGGCAGGAGTGAGGATCTGCGCTGTAAGCTGCACTTCATATAGCCAATCAAGGGACACACATGAACATCTGCGGCATCGAAATCAAAGGCAGCGAAGCGATCATCGCCGTGGCCGCTCTCGACGGTTCGGCCCTGAGCCATGTGGCGCTCAGTACAAAGAAAATCGCCCTCGACGATGACGATGAGGCGGCCAACGTCAAACGCTTTGCGGCGCAGGTCGCTTCGTTTGTGCGCGAGCATTCGATTGACCGGATTGCGATCAAGAAGCGCAGCAAGAAGGGTGAGTTTGCCGGTGGGCCGACGACGTTCAAGATCGAAGGTGTGTTTCAGTTGCTGGACGGGTGTGAGGTGACGCTGTTGTCGCCGCAGACGATCAATGCGCAAGCCAAGAAGCACAATTTCGAGCTGCCGGGGACGCTGAACAAATATCAGCATGAGGCGTACAAGGCGGCGTGTTCGGCGCTGGTGAAGAAGTAAGCCGATCGTCCAGACACAGAAGATCAAAATGTGGGAGCGGGCTTGCTCGCGAATGCGGTGGATCAGTCAACTCATGTTTCGACTGACACCCCGCATTCGCGAGCAAGCCCGCTCCCACATTTGGTTTTGCGTACCCCCATCAGGCTTGGGCGGTACGCCGGTCTTCGCGGGGGCAGCGGGCGAACTTCGCTCGATAACTACGGGTGAAGTACGACGGCGATTCAAACCCGCAGGCGATGCTGACTTCGAGCACGCTCATGTCGGTCTGGCGCAGTAGCTGCCGGGCCTTTTCCAGCCGTAGACGCAGGTAGAAGTTGCTCGGCGTGTCGTTCAAGTGCAGCCGAAACAAGCGCTCCAGTTGCCGCCGCGTCACCTTGATCGACTCCGCCAGTTGCAACGTGGTCAGCGGTGGCTCGCTGTGTTGTTCCATCTCGCCAATCACCTGCACCAGCTTCTTGTTGCTGATGCCGTAGCGCGTGGCGACTTCCATGCGCTGGTGGTCTTTGCGCGGGCGGATACGCCCGAGGACGAATTGCTCGCTGACCTGGATCGCCAGTTGTGGGCCGTGGGCTTGGGCGATCAGGTCGAGCATCAGATCGATGGAAGCGGTGCCACCGGCCGATGTGATACGCCGACGGTCGATTTCGAACAGCTCCTGCGTCACGCTGAGCTGTGGATAAGATTCCTTGAAGGCGTCGATGGCCTCCCAGTGCAGGGTCAGCCGATGGCCGTCGAGCAGGCCCGCCTCGGCGAGGACAAAACTGCCAGTGTCGATCGCGCCGAGGGTGACGCCTTCGTTGTCCAGCCGCCGCAACCAGTGTTCAAGCGTTGGTGTGGCGAACTTCAGCGGTTCAAATCCGGCGACCACCAGCAACGTCGCACCTTTCTTCAACGGCTCCAGCGCCGCATCCGCGTTGACCGACATGCCATTGCTCGCCAGTACCGCCCCACCATCGGCACTGAGCACATGCCAGCGATACAACTCGCCGCGAAAGCGGTTGGCCACGCGCAGCGGTTCGATCGCGGAGATGAAGCCGATGGCGGAGAACCCCGGCATCAGCAGAAAGTAGAAATCCTGGGACATGTGCGCCCTCGGTTGGCGTGTAGCGTGGATCGTTGATACGCCGATTGTCGTCAGCGTTCAAGCGCGCAGGTCGCTACAGTGCAAGAGCCGGTCGCCGCAGTGCGCTTTCAAGGGCCTGCAGCTGCGTAACTTGGCATCACCGGCGCGTCAGACGCCGGGAACCACAATAAACGACCTGCCGAGGAACCCGACATGAAACGACTGATCAGCAGCTGTGTTCTTGCACTCAGCGGTACCGCTTTCTTGAGCGCCAGCGTCATGGCAGCCGAACCCGCGTCGTGCCAGAACGTACGCATGGGCGTCGTGAACTGGACCGACGTGATCGCCACCAGTGCCATGACCCAGGTCCTGCTCGACGGCCTCGGCTACAACACCAAACAAACCAGCGCCTCCCAGCAAATCATCTTCGCCGGGATCCGTGATCAGCGGCTGGACCTGTTCCTCGGTTACTGGAACCCGCTGATGACCCAGACGATCACCCCGTTCGTCGACGCCAATCAGGTCAAGGTTCTGCCGGCCCCAAGCCTGAAGGACGCCCGCGCGACCCTCGCGGTGCCGACTTATCTGGCGGACAAGGGCCTGAAGACTTTCGCCGACATCGCCAAATTCGACAAGGAACTGGGCGGCAAGATCTACGGGATCGAGCCGGGCTCGGGCGCCAACACGCAGATCAAGGCGATGATCGCCAAGAACCAGTTCGGCCTCGGCAAGTTCCAGTTGGTCGAGTCCAGCGAGGCCGGCATGCTCGCCGCCGTAGACCGCGCGGTGCGCCGCAAGGAGGCCGTGGTGTTCTTCGGCTGGGCGCCGCACCCGATGAACGTCAACGTCAAGATGACTTATCTGACCGGCAGCGACGACGCCCTCGGCCCGAATGAAGGCATGGCCACCGTATGGACCGTCACCGCGCCGAAATATGCCGACCAGTGCCCGAACGTCGGCCGCCTGCTGAGCAACCTGACGTTCACCGCCGAAGACGAGAGCCGCATGATGCAACCGCTGCTCGATCACAAGGACGCCTTCGAATCGGCCAGGCAATGGCTCAAGGATCATCCCGAAGACAAGCAGCGCTGGCTCGACGGTGTGACCACCTTCGACGGCAAACCGGCCGCTGAAAACCTGCAACTGACCAGTAAATAACCCACCCCGATTCAACCCTTCGCAGCCCGCAACAGGGCTGCGAACAGACCCATCACGCCTGAAGGAAACCGCACCATGAACCACGACGTCATCATCACCTGCGCACTCACCGGTGCTGGCGACACGACCGCCAAGAGCCCGCACGTGCCGGTCACCCCGAAACAGATCGCAGCGGCTGCAGTAGAAGCAGCCAAGGCCGGCGCCACCGTCGTGCACTGCCATGTACGCGACCCGCAGACCGGCAAGTTCAGCCGTGACGTGGCGCTGTACCGCGAAGTGATGGAGCGCATCCGCGAGGCCGACGTCGACATCATCGTCAACCTCACCGCCGGCATGGGCGGCGACCTGGAAATCGGTGCTGGCGAGAACCCGATGGAATTCGGCCCGAACACCGACCTGGTCGGCCCGCTGACCCGCCTGGCCCACGTAGAACAACTGCTGCCGGAAATCTGCACCCTCGATTGCGGCACCCTGAACTTCGGCGACGGCGACACGATTTACGTCTCCACTCCGGCGCAGCTGCGCGCCGGCGCCAAGCGCATCACCGAGCTGGGCGTGAAGGCCGAGCTGGAAATTTTCGACACCGGTCATCTGTGGTTCGCCAAGCAGATGATCAAGGAAGGCTTGCTCGACAACCCGCTGTTCCAGCTGTGCCTGGGCATCCCGTGGGGCGCGCCGGCCGACACGACCACCATGAAAGCCATGGTCGACAACCTGCCCGAAGACGCGGTGTGGGCCGGATTCGGCATCGGCCGCATGCAGATGCCGATGGCCGCGCAAGCGGTGCTGCTCGGCGGCAACGTGCGGGTCGGGCTGGAAGACAACCTGTGGCTGGACAAGGGCGTGCTGGCAACCAACGGCCAGTTGGTCGAGCGCGCTACCGAGATCCTCAGCCGCCTCGGCGCCCGCGTGCTGACCCCGGCCGAGGGCCGCAAGAAGATGGGCCTGACCCCGCGCGGCTGAACAATCACTCATTTGCCCCTGCGGGAGCGGGCTTGCTCGCGAAGGCGCTGGCTCTGCCCATAAAGATGCGTCGGATGTTCCGGCCTCTTCGCGAGCAAGCCCGCCCCCACAGGGTTCTGCGAACTTTTCAGGACATGACCATGAGCTTTATCACCGACATCAAAACTTTCGCCGCCCTCGGCAGCGGTGTCATCGGCAGCGGCTGGGTCGCGCGTGCCCTCGCCCATGGCCTCGACGTGGTGGCCTGGGACCCGGCGCCTGGCGCTGAAGCCGCGCTGCGCAAACGCGTGGCGAATGCCTGGGGCGCGCTGGAGAAAAACGGTCTGGCGCCCGGCGCCTCGCAGGATCGTCTGCGCTTTGTCGCGACCATCGAGGAATGCGTGCGCGATGCTGACTTCATCCAGGAAAGCGCCCCGGAACGCCTTGAGCTGAAACTCGATCTGCACAGCAAGATCAGCGCGGCGGCCAAACCCGATGCGCTGATCGGCTCGAGTACTTCCGGCCTGTTGCCGAGCGAGTTCTACGAGAGTTCGACGCATCCCGAGCGGTGCGTGGTCGGCCACCCGTTCAATCCGGTTTACCTGTTGCCGCTGGTGGAAGTGGTGGGCGGCAAGAACACCGCACCCGAAGCTGTGCAAGCGGCGATGAAAGTCTATGAGTCCCTCGGCATGCGCCCGCTGCACGTGCGCAAGGAAGTGCCGGGGTTCATCGCTGACCGCTTGCTCGAAGCGCTGTGGCGTGAGGCGCTGCATCTGGTCAACGACTGCGTGGCGACTACTGGCGAGATTGATGATGCGATCCGTTTTGGCGCCGGTCTGCGCTGGTCGTTCATGGGCACCTTCCTGACGTATACGCTGGCCGGCGGCGATGCCGGGATGCGTCACTTCATGTCGCAGTTCGGCCCGGCGTTGCAGTTGCCATGGACGTATCTGCCGGCGCCGGAACTGACCGAGAAGCTGATTGACGATGTGGTCGATGGCACCAGCGACCAGCTCGGTCGCCACAGCATTTCGGCGCTGGAGCGCTATCGTGATGATTGCCTGCTGGCGGTGCTGGAGGCGGTGAAAACCACCAAGGAAAAGCACGGGATGAGTTTCAGCGAGTAATCCTTGCTCAGCAGCTCCGGCCCCTTCGCGAGCAAGCCCGCTCCCACAGTTGAAATGCATTCCAATGTGGGAGCGAGCCTGCTCGCGAAGACGGCAGCCCAGCCACCATCAATGTTGGATCTGAAACCATGCCCAGCCTCACCACCTACCAGACCCGCATCATCCCCGACTGGGTCGACTACAACGGCCATCTGCGCGACGCCTTCTACCTGCTGATTTTCAGCTACGCCACCGACGCCCTGATGGATCGCCTCGGCATGGACAGCAACAATCGCGAAGCCAGCGGCCATTCGCTGTTCACCCTTGAACTGCACCTCAATTACCTGCACGAAGTGAAGCTCGACGCCGAGGTCGAAGTGCGCACGCAGATCATCGGCCACGACAGTAAACGCCTGCACCTTTATCACAGCCTGCACCTGACCGGCGAGGACAAGGAACTGGCCGGCAACGAACAGATGTTGCTGCACGTCGATCTCGCCGGCCCGCTTTCGGCGCCGTTCACCCCGGACACCCTGAGCCGCCTGCAAGCCATCGTCGCCGAGCAGAACGACCTGCCCGCCCCGGCTTACCTCGGCCGCGTCATTGCCCTGCCACCCGCCCGGTAACCCCTCCCACGCAAGGAGCCGCCATGAACACCGCTGCCGCTGTTGCCGATTTCCGTACGTATCCTCTGATCAGCGCGCTGAGCGGCGTGCAGAACCTGGCGGATCGCCTTGCGATTGCCTGGGCCGATGGCCGCACCAGCCCGTTCCACCACGCCTGGCTGCGGGATAACTGCCCGTGCCAACAGTGCGTCTACAACGTCACTCGCGAGCAGGTGTTCGAGATCGTCGATGCCGTACCGGATCTCGCCCCCGCCAGTGCCCAGATCGACAGCGACGGCTGCCTGCGCGTCGACTGGCAGGACGGCCACCGCAGCCGCTTCGACCCCGGCTGGTTACGTGCCCACGCCTATGACGACGCCTCCCGGGCCGAGCGCCTGAGCGCCAAGCCCAAGGCGTATTTGTGGCGCAGCGATTTGCAGTTGCCAGTGTTCGACTACGCCGCGCTGATGGATGACAACGGCGCCCTGTTGCAATGGCTGATCGCGGTGCGCGACATCGGCCTGACCCAGGTGCGCGGCGTACCTGCCGAACCGGGTTCGCTGAAGCTGATCGCCCAGCGCATTTCGTTCATCCGCGAGAGCAACTTCGGCGTGCTGTTCAACGTGCAGTCCAAGGCCGATGCCGACAGCAACGCCTACACCGCTTTCAACCTGCCGCTGCACACGGATCTGCCGACCCGCGAGTTGCAACCGGGGCTGCAATTTCTGCATTGCCTGGTGAATGACGCCGAAGGTGGCGAGAGTATTTTTGTCGATGGCTTCGCGATTGCCGATGCGTTGCGTCAGGAAGACCCGGAGCTGTTTCAGGCGCTGTGCGAAATCCCCGTGGAATTCCGCAACAAGGATCGCCACAGCGACTATCGCTGCCTGGCGCCGATCATTGCGCTGGATGCGTCAGGGCGAGTGGCAGAGATTCGCATGGCGAACTTTCTGCGCGGGGCGTTCGATACCTCCGTAGAGCAGATGCCGCTGCTGTATCGCGCCTATCGACGCTTGATCGCGATGACCCGCGAACCACGCTTTCGCCTGATGCAGCGGCTCAATCCGGGTGAGCTGTGGTGCTTCGATAATCGCCGCACATTGCATGCGCGCAATGCGTTTGACCCGGCCACCGGCGCGCGGCATTTCCAGGGCTGCTACATCGACCGGGATGAGTTGTTGTCGCGGATTCTGGTGTTGCAACGCTAGAGCGCGTCATCGTTCTTCGCGATCAGGCTCGCTCCCACATGAATGAACGCGGTCACCTGTGGGAGCGGGCTTGCTCGCGAAAGCGCCAGATCCAACAACCCGGCTCTTTCGGATTCACAAGCAAAAAAAGCCCCGATACAAGCCGTGACAGGATCGGGGCAGAGGGTACTGTTGAGGAGCTGCCAGTCGAGGGTGACCAAACCGTCGTGTAGCGAGCTGAGTCCAGTGTGCCCACTCCCCTTTGCACCGAGTTAGCCGAAAACGACCTGTTCATAGCCGTCGCGGCCACTGCGACAAATCGCCCTTGCCGTCACTGCGCATGCCTACCAGAATCGAGCCACGACCTCCGTTACCGAAGAAGGATTCGCGCCATGATGTACGCCGATTTGATAGATCAGGAAGACCTGTTGGGCCAGCTCAAGGCATTGGGTTTTCAAGTGCCGAGCGGTTCAACCGCCGAGCAGGCCTGTGAGTGTGCGGTGCGCGGTCTGGATAATGTTCGTGCGTTTGAACTGCGCAAAATGGTCAAGGACATGTACACCAGCGGCGCCAGTATTCAGCCTGCGGTTCGTCAGGCGATCGACAAGCAGTTGCTGCCGGCGTTGGCGGATTACCAGCAAAGCCACAGCGCCTGAAAAATCCATTCGCGAGCAGGCTCTCTCCCACATTGGAATGCATTCGTATGTGGGAGCGAGCCTGCTCGCGAAGCACGATGACGCGATCTACAGCCTTACGCTGGCAAACGTCGACTCATTACGCGCCTGACTCAACGCCGACATCGGCCCCGACAGCGGCGACATCACGATCGCCTGCGGCAGCGGCAGCATCGCCACTTGCTGCGTGGTGTTGGAGCCTACGCGCTCGTCACGCGGCGGAATGCCGAAGTATTCGCGGTAGCACTTGGAGAAGTGCGGCGTCGACACGAAACCACACACCGATGCGACTTCGATGATCGACATCGGCGTCTGCTTGAGCAGTTGCCGCGCACGAATCAAGCGTAGCTTCAGGTAGTAGCGCGACGGCGAGCAGTGCAGGTATTTCTGGAACAGCCGCTCCAGCTGTCGACGCGACACGGCGACGTACACCGCCAGCTCGTCGAGGTCGATCGGCTCTTCAAGGTTGGCTTCCATCAGCGCAACGATTTCCTGCAGCTTCGGCTGATTGGTGCCGAGCATGTGCTTGAGCGGCACGCGCTGGTGATCCTGCTCGTTGCGGATGCGTTCGTAGACAAACATTTCCGAGATCGCGGCGGACAGTTCGCGGCCATGATCGCGGCTGATCAGGTGCAGCATCATGTCCAGTGGCGCGGTGCCGCCGGAGCTGGTGAAACGGTTACGGTCGAGGGTGAACAGACGCGTACTCATCGCCACACGCGGGAAAGCTTCCTGCATCGCCGCCAGACATTCCCAGTGCACGCTGCAATCAAAACCGTCGAGCAGGCCGGCGCAGGCCAGTGCCCAACTGCCGGTGCACACGGCGCCGAGACGCTTGGACTGACGCGCCTGGCTTTGCAGCCATGAAACGTGCTCACGGGTCACGGTGCGTTGAATACCAATGCCGCCGCAGACGATCACGGTGTCTAGGGGCGGGGCTTTGTGCATGGAGGCATCGGGAGTGATTTGCAGACCGTCACTGGCCCACACCTGGCCGCCATCGACGGTGAGGGTGCTCCAGCGATACAGCTCACGACCGGACAATTGGTTGGCCATGCGTAGAGGTTCTACTGCGGAGGCCAGAGAAATAAGCGTGAAATTGTCCAGCAGCAGAAAGCCGATGGATTGAGGCGCACGGTTCTGGGGTTGGGCCCCGGAGTTGAACGACGTCATCGCGGTATCTCCTCACACAAAGCGGGTGATGGCCTCAGGCGGAGGCTCTTGTTATTGCCGCGTTCTCGCGTGGGAGACGGGCTTTGTTATGACAGAGCAATTGCCATGCCTAAAATTGAATGGCTGTTCAATAACTCCTGAAAACGACGTCGCGACGCGTCTATACGAGCCGTCCGACGAAAGGTAGTCAGAAGTGCCATCAGCGGCGCTGAAAGCCCTGCCCCGTTGCCTGTGAGCAGATCGGTAGCACTTGTGGGAACGGGCTTGCGCACGGTTGTTTCAGAGTGTCACCGCAGGCACGGGTGACGGACGGTAGGTGGTGCAAATGGCGCACTGCGGGTGGGAAACACTCTTATCTGATTGCGACGCGCTAAAAGGTGGCGTGATTTGATTACCGTGTTCACTTGGTGAGCAGTTTTGACTGGTCTGGCCCCTTCGCGAGCAGGCTCGCTCCCACATTTGAAATACACGCTCCTGTGGGAGCGAGCCTGCTCGCGAAGAACTCAACTCGGTATTGCTGACTCAACACTCAACCGCACTGACCGCCAAACCGCCGCGCGATGTCTCTTTATATTTGTCATGCATATCGGCGCCGGTATCGCGCATGGTGCGGATCACCCGATCCAGCGAAATGAAGTGCTGACCATCGCCACGCAAAGCCATCTGCGCCGCGTTGATCGCCTTCACCGCGGCAATCGCGTTGCGCTCGATGCACGGCACCTGCACCAGGCCGCCGACCGGATCGCAGGTCAGGCCGAGGTTATGTTCCAGGCCGATCTCGGCCGCGTTGCACAGTTGCTCCGGCGACGCGCCGAGGATTTCCGCCAACCCTGCAGCCGCCATCGCGCAGGCAGAACCGACCTCGCCCTGGCAACCGACTTCAGCACCGGAGATCGAGGCGTTCTTCTTGCACAGAATGCCCACCGCCGCCGCCCCCAGGAAATAGTCGACGACGTTGGCGTCGGTGACCGCTTCGCTGAACTTCATGAAGTAGTGCAACACCGCGGGGATGATTCCCGCCGCACCGTTGGTCGGCGCCGTGACCATGCGCCCCCCGGCCGCGTTCTCTTCATTAACCGCGAGGGCAAACAGGTTGACCCACTCCATCGCGCTGAGAGTCGAGCCGATCACGTTGGGCTTGTTCAACTCCTGCAGGCTGCGATGCAACTTGGCCGCACGCCGGCGCACGTTCAGACCACCAGGGAGGATGCCTTCGTGCTTGAGGCCCTGCTCGACGCAATCCTGCATCGCCCGCCACAGCTTCATCAGCCCGGCGCGGATTTCCTCTTCGCTGCGCCAGACCTTTTCGTTGGCCATCATCAGTTCGGCGACGCGCAAGTTGTTCTTCTTGCACAGCTCCAGCAGCTCCACCGCGCTGGAAAAGTCATAAGGCAATTCGGTGCGATCCAGATCGACCACGCCGCTGGACGCCTGCGCTTGATCCACCACAAAACCGCCACCGACCGAATAGTAGGTGTCGCGATGGATTTCCCCGTGATCGCCTTCGGCAATCAGGGTCATGGCATTGGGGTGGAACGGCAGGTTCTCGTCGATCAGGCGCATGTCGCGCGCCCAGACAAACGGCACAGACAGGCGGCCGTCCAACAGCAGGGTGTGGGTTTCACGCAAGGCCTGAATCCGCGGGCCGATCTGCGACGGGTCGATTGCGTCCGGCCACTCGCCCATCAGGCCCATGATCACCGCATTGTCGCTGCCGTGACCGATACCGGTAGCCGACAGCGAGCCGAACAATTGCACTTCTATGCGACGCACCTGTTCGAGCAGGTGCCTGTCGCGCAGCGATTCGACAAACAGAGCGGCGGCGCGCATCGGGCCGACGGTGTGGGAACTGGACGGGCCGATGCCGATTTTGAACAGGTCGAAAACGCTGATAGCCATTGCTGCAGAGCTCCTGAGGATGCCGTTCCCGGGCTTTAAGCGCCCGCTGGCGGAGCTGCTACGCTCAAGCTGCGATCCGCCGGAATGCCCGCATCATCAGGCTTTTGTCAGGTCGCCCGGCGTCTGACACCGACGCACTCATGCCCACCAGCGCCGCGCCGTTTTCGCCCCGGTTTTTCGCCGTTTTTATGCAGTCCAGATGGCCGATCGGGGCAGAAAAAAGCTGTAAACGACGTCACTGACACTAGATACGACCATCCCTGTACTGGATACGACGCACCCTGTAGGCGTCAGATTTTCACTGGTACATGATCGTTATGACTCGATTGCAAGGCGCCGTGGTAGAGCTGTCTCCAGAACGCCATCCAACCGCAACCTATAAGTGCGGTGGTCCAGTCGGAACACTGCCAAAAAAAACACCAAGGAGTCCATCCATGAAAGGTTCCCCGTCGTTGTTGTTGGCCGCCATGCTGAGTCTGCCGTTACTGGCTCAAGCTGCAGAACCCGCTCAGTGCAGTACCGTGAACTTCTCCGATGTCGGCTGGACCGACATCACTGCTACCACCGCCACCACCTCGGTGGTACTCGACGCCCTCGGCTACAAGACCAAGACCACCATGATTTCCGTGCCCGTGACCTACAAGTCGCTGGCCGACGGCAAGAACATGGACGTGTTCCTCGGTAACTGGATGCCGACCATGGAAAACGACATCAAGGCTTACCGCGATGCCGGCACCGTCGAAGTGGTGCGCACCAACCTCAAGGGTGCCAAGTACACCCTCGCCGTACCGCAAGCCCTGTACGACAAGGGGCTGCATGACTTCGCCGACATCGCCAAATTCAAGAAAGAGCTCGACGGCAAGATCTACGGCATCGAGCCTGGCAACGACGGCAACCGTCTGATCCAGAGCATGATCGACAAGGACGCTTTCGGTCTGAAAACCGCCGGCTTCAAAGTCGTCGAATCGTCCGAGGCGGGGATGCTCTCGCAGGTCGACCGTGCGCAGAAACGCGACACCGCCGTGGTCTTCCTCGGCTGGGCGCCGCACCCGATGAACAAGCGCTTCAAGATTCAATACCTGACCGGCGGCGATGACTTCTTCGGCCCCGATTTCGGTGCTGCGACCGTGGCGACCAACACCCGCAAGGGTTACGTCGCCGAATGCAGCAACGTCGGTCAGTTGCTGAAGAACCTGGAGTTCACCGTCGACATGGAAAGCACCCTGATGGGCAACATTCTGGACGACAAGATGAAGCCTGAAGCGGCGGCCAAGGCCTGGCTGAAAAAGAATCCACAGGTGCTGGATACCTGGCTCGCTGGCGTGACCACCATTGACGGTAAACCTGGCCTGGAGGCCGTGAAAGCCAAGCTCGCACAGTAATTGCCTTACGCCGGGCGAGTTCGCTCGCCCGGGCTGTTTATTCCTTGCATGCGGACGTTCACTACCATGCTGATTGATCAGAAAATCCCTTTAGGCCAGTACATCGCGGGCTTCGTTGAATGGTTGACGCAACACGGCGCCAGCACCTTCGACGCAATCGCCGTGACACTGGAAACGATGATCCACGGCGTGACGTTTGCGCTCACCTGGTTCAACCCTTTCGTCTTGATCGGCCTCATTGCCCTGCTCGCGCATTTCATCCAGCGCAAATGGGGTCTGACTGTTTTTGTGATTGCCTCGTTTCTGCTGATCCTCAACCTGGGGTACTGGCAGGAAACCATGGAAACCCTCGCCCAGGTCATGTTCGCGACGCTGGTCTGCGTGGTCATCGGCGTGCCGTTGGGCATCGTCGCCGCGCACAAGCCGATGTTCTACACTTTAATGCGTCCGGTACTCGATCTGATGCAGACCGTACCGACCTTCGTTTACCTCATTCCTACCCTGACCCTCTTCGGGCTGGGTGTGGTGCCGGGCCTGATCTCCACGGTGGTGTTCGCCATCGCTGCGCCGATCCGCCTGACCTACCTGGGCATCCGCGATGTCCCGCAAGAACTGATGGACGCCGGCAAGGCCTTCGGCTGCTCGCGTCGCCAATTGCTCTCACGGATCGAACTGCCTCACGCCATGCCGAGCATCGCTGCCGGCATCACCCAGTGCATCATGCTGTCGCTGTCGATGGTGGTGATCGCGGCACTGGTGGGCGCCGACGGACTCGGCAAACCGGTGGTCAACGCACTGAACACTGCTGATATCGCCCTGGGCTTCGAAGCGGGCCTGGCGATCGTACTGCTGGCGATCATGCTCGACCGTATCTGCAAACAACCCGACGCCAAAGTAGGGGGTGACGCATGAGCATAATTCGCTTCGAAGACGTCGACGTAATCTTCTCCAAGGATCCACGCGAGGCACTCAAGCTGCTGGATCAGGGCATGACCCGCAACGAGATCCTGAAAAAGACCGGGCAGATCGTCGGCGTGGAAAAGGCCAGCCTGGATATCAACAAAGGCGAGATCTGCGTGCTGATGGGCCTGTCCGGCTCCGGCAAGTCGAGCCTGCTGCGCTGCATCAACGGCCTCAACACCGTGAGTCGCGGCAAGCTGTTCGTCGAGCATGAAGGCAAGCAGATCGACATCGCCTCCTGCACCCCGGCCGAACTGAAGATGATGCGCACCAAACGCATCGCCATGGTGTTTCAGAAGTTCGCCCTGATGCCGTGGCTGACGGTGCGCGAAAACATCAGTTTCGGTCTGGAAATGCAGGGCCGCCCTGAGAAAGAACGCCGCAAGCTGGTCGACGACAAGCTCGAACTGGTCGGCCTGACCCAATGGCGCAACAAGAAGCCCGATGAACTCTCCGGCGGCATGCAGCAGCGTGTGGGCCTGGCCCGGGCGCTGGCGATGGACGCCGACATTCTGTTGATGGACGAACCGTTCTCGGCCCTCGACCCGCTGATCCGCCAGGGCCTGCAGGACGAACTGCTGGAGCTGCAACGCAAGCTGAGCAAGACCATCGTGTTCGTCAGTCACGACCTCGACGAGGCGCTCAAATTGGGTAGCCGCATCGCGATCATGAAGGACGGCCGGATCATCCAGTACAGCGTGCCGGAAGAGATCGTGCTGAACCCGGCGGACGACTATGTGCGCACCTTCGTCGCCCACACCAATCCGCTCAACGTACTTTGCGGCCGCAGCCTGATGCGCACGCTGGACAACTGCAAACGCATCAACGGTTCGGTGTGTCTGGATCCGGGTGGCGACTCGTGGCTGGACTTGGCTGAAGGCAACACCATCAAGGGTGCACGGCAGAACGGTTCGGTGCTGAACCTGCAGAACTGGGCACCGGGGCAAGCGGTGGAAGGGCTGGAGCGTAAACCGACTCTGGTGGACTCGAACATCGGCATGCGTGACGCGTTGCAGATTCGCTACCAGACCGGCAACAAACTGGTGCTGCACGACAACAATCATGTGGTGGGGATCTTGGGCGACAGCGAGCTGTATCACGCGTTGCTGGGCAAGAACCTGGGGTAAGAACCCCAGATACAAAAACGCCGCGAGAGGATCGCGGCGTTTTTGTTTATCGGGATATCGGGGCCATCAACTTTGTAGCTGATGGCCCCTTCGCGAGCAAGCCCGCTCCCACAGTTGAAATGCATTCCAAGGTGGGAGCGGGCTTGCTCGCGAAGAAGGCGGCGCGGTGCTTCAGACAGAAACACCGCACCACCTACAACTCAGCTGTAAACCCGGCCAAGGAGCTGCCGATGGCTTTCAAACTGATCGAGCACATCGCGAGTGATCTGATCCTGCGTGAAGCCCATCAGGTCGTAATCCTGGCTGCCGTTGTGCAGGTACACCTCGGCGCGGTAGTAACGCTGACGCGCTTCATCGGACTGGGCCGATTCGGTCGGGGTCGCCAGGTAGCCGTCCAGGCTGACTTCGTAGACGAAAGGGTTGCCCTCTTCCATCTCGACGCGCACGCCCATGCAGCGTTTGGATTTACCCAGCAACGTTTGCACTTCCAGACCCTGCGCACGCATCTGCGCCGTCGCATCTTCCAGCGCCGGGCTGACTTGCTTGTCCATGAAACGCTGCACCACCGATTGGCTCGGTTGCAGATCCAGCTGAGTCAGGCGCTCACTGAAGCCACGACGACCGCGTTCAGCCAGTTGCGCCTGCTCCTGTTCGATCTGCACGTCCTGGCGCATCGCCTTGTGCAGGCCGAACATGAAGAACACCAACACCACCGAGAACGGCAGACCGGCCAGCACCACCATGGTTTGCATGGCTTCGAAGTTACCGGCAAACAGCAGACCGATGGTCACCAGCGTGATCACCACCGACCAGAAGATCCGCAGCCAGTGCGGCGCATCTTCGTCAACGTTGCCGCCCTTGCAGGACAGATTCGCCATCATCACCGCGCCGGAGTCGGCCGGGGTCAGGAACAGCACGAAGCCAACAAAGATCGACACACCGATGACGACTTTCGACGCCGGGTAGTGTTCAAGCAATTGATAGATCGCCATCGACGGCTGTTCCAGCGCCGTCTTGCCAAGCTCCACCGCCCCCTGGTTCATCACCAGATCCAGTGCCGAGTTACCGAAGATCGACAGCCAGGCCAACGTGAAGCCCAGCGGAATCAGCAGCACGCCAGCCACCAGTTCACGCACGGTACGACCACGGGAAATACGCGCGATGAACATGCCTACGAATGGTGCCCAGGAAATCCACCACGCCCAGTAGAACAGAGTCCACAGGCCCAACCAGCGATCCGACTTGGCGCTGTCGCCTTCATAGACGTACAGATCGAATGTCTTCAGTACCACGCCGTTGAGGTAGTCGCCGATGTTCTGCACGAAGCCGTTGAGCAGGTGCAGGGTCGGACCGAACAGCAGCACGAAAATCAACAGACCGCTGAAGAGCACGATGTTCAGGTTGGACAGACGACGGATGCCGTTTTCCACACCGGACACCGCAGCGATGGTCGCCACGGTGCTCATCACGATGATCACGATCAGCAGGTTGGTGTTGCTGTGTTCCATGCCGAACAGGTTTTCCAGGCCCGAGGACACTTGCAGCGAGCCGATCCCCAGGTTGGTCACCAGACCCAGCAGGGTCACGAACATGCCGAAGCCGTCCACTGCGTGACCGGCAGCGCCTTTGACCCAACGCTCGCCAACCAGCGGATACAGCGCCGAACGCAGTGCCAGCGGTTGGTTGTGACGATAGGCAAAGTACGCCACAGCCAAACCGACCAGCGCGTAGATCGCCCAGCCGTGCAGGCCCCAGTGCAGGAATGTCAGCTGCACCGCCTGACGCGCGGCCATGTTGGTGGCCGATGCGCCTTCCGGCGGATTGAAGTAGTGGTCCAGCGGCTCGGAGGCACCGAAGTACAGCAGCGAAATACCGATACCCGACGAGAACAGCATCCCCGCCCAGGCACCGTAACTGAAATCCGGGGTGTCATCCTTGCTGCCCAGTTTGAGTTTGCCGTACGAGGAAAACGCCAGGCCGACGACAAATACCAGGTAGGCGGCGATCACCACCATGTAGTACCAGCCGAAGCTGCGCGACAACCAGGCCTGAGCGATACCCAACAGTCTGCCGGCCTCTTGCGGGGCGATAATCAGAATGGCGGTCAACAACAGAATCAGCGCGGTAGAGGTGTAAAACACCCAACCGTTGACCGTCACCTTCTCGGGCGGGGTCTTTATAAGCGAGGCAGAACTCATGGCACAAATGCTCCAGGCAGTGCGAGAGAAGAACACAAGGCAACACGGAACCCGACCAATCGGTTAGTTGGCAGCCGACCGGCGGGTGATATAAAGACACCCCGAAAAAAGCCCGAACCTGCCGAAATGGCGCTACGAATCGCATTCGTGGCCGAGGTCCGGACGTTCATCCGAAACCTGGCCCTGAGCGTCTTGCCCATTCAACACGTCCATCGAACCGCGAACCGCGCCATGCCCCATGCAGGTTTCAAGCATTTTCGGATGTCGGTTTATCGCCATTTACATGTAGGAAAAATCTGTAAGCAGCGACGATTTGTCGCAGATCTTATTCTTTGTTGATTGAACGTTCAATCAAAACAAAATAGACTGGCCCTCAATCCGACAGCCGTTTTTCGTCTGCCGGAAGGCCTAAGGAGATGTGCAAGATGCCCAAGGTCGGTATGCAACCCATCCGCCGCCAACAATTGATCGAAGCCACGCTGCAAGCGGTCGATCAGGTCGGTATGGGGGACGCCAGCATTGCGCTGATCGCCCGTTTGGCCGGTGTCTCGAATGGCATCATCAGTCATTACTTTCAGGACAAGAACGGCCTGATTGCCGCCACGATGCGGTATCTGATGAACGTCCTCAGCGAGAACGTCACCGCACGCCGTCAGGCGCTGGCAGACAGCAGCCCACGGGCGCATCTGCAGGTGATCATCGAAGGCAACTTCGACGCCAGCCAGGTCAATGGCCCGGCAATGAAAACCTGGCTGGCCTTCTGGGCCACCAGCATGCACCAGCCGTCTTTGCACAGGTTGCAGCGGATCAACGATCACCGTCTGTATTCCAACCTGTGCTGCGAGTTCCGCCGTGTGTTGCCGCTCGAAGATGCGCGCAGCGCAGCGCGTGGACTGGCAGCGTTGATTGATGGCTTGTGGTTGCGCGGCGCGCTGTCGGGAGACGCTTTCGACACCGCGCAGGCGCAACAGATCGCTTACGAATACATGGATTTCCAATTGGCCAAGCAGGTGAGCTAGAGCACACAGAAAACGCTCGGCCCCTGAACCGCCACCGCAGCACCACCGCGGTGGTCAACGCCAACCACTAATGCACTTGCGAGGACACTATGGCCCGTTTCGAACTGCAAAAACTTTACATCGATGGCGCGTACTCCGACGCTGGCAGCGATGCCACCTTCGAAGCCATCAACCCGGCGAACGGTGAAGTCCTCGCCCAAGTGCAACGTGCGACCAAGGAAGACGTCGAGCGTGCTGTGGTCAGCGCTGAAAAAGGCCAGAAAATCTGGGCTGCGATGACCGCCATGGAGCGTTCGCGCATCCTGCGTCGCGCCGTCGATATCCTGCGCGAGCGCAACGATGAACTGGCGGCTCTGGAAACCCTGGACACCGGTAAAGCCTTCTCCGAAACCAAATACGTCGACATCGTTACCGGCGCCGACGTGCTGGAATACTACGCAGGCCTGGTGCCAGCGATCGAAGGTGAGCAGATCCCGCTGCGTGATACCGCTTTCGTCTACACCCGTCGCGAGCCGCTGGGCGTGGTTGCCGGTATCGGCGCGTGGAACTACCCGATCCAGATCGCGCTGTGGAAATCCGCGCCAGCCCTGGCCGCCGGTAACGCGATGATCTTCAAGCCAAGCGAAGTCACCTCGCTGACCACCCTGAAACTGGCCGAGATCTACACCGAAGCCGGCGTGCCAAACGGCGTGTTCAACGTGCTGACCGGCAGCGGCCGTGAAGTCGGCACCTGGCTGACCGAGCACCCGCGCATCGAAAAAATCTCCTTCACCGGCGGCACCGACACCGGCAAGAAGGTCATGGCCAGCGCTTCGGCCTCGTCGCTCAAAGACGTGACCATGGAACTGGGCGGCAAGTCCCCACTGATCATCTGCGACGACGCCGATCTGGATCGCGCCGCCGACACCGCGATGATGGCCAACTTCTACAGCTCCGGTCAGGTCTGCACCAACGGTACTCGCGTGTTCGTACCGAGCCACCTGAAAGCCGCTTTCGAAGCCAAGATCGTCGAGCGCGTAGCGCGCATCCGCATCGGCAACCCGGAAGACGAAAACACCAACTTCGGCCCGCTGGTCAGCTTCCCGCACATGGAAAGCGTGCTGGGTTACATCGCCAAGGGTAAAGAAGAAGGTGCTCGCGTGCTGTGCGGCGGCGAGCGTCTGACCGACGGCGAATTCGCCAAAGGCGCATTTGTGGCTCCGACCGTGTTCACCGACTGCACCGACGACATGACTATCGTCCGTGAAGAAATCTTTGGCCCGGTCATGGCGATCCTCTCCTACGAGACCGAAGAAGAAGTGATCCGCCGTGCCAACGACACCGACTTCGGCCTGGCCGCCGGTATCGTCACCAAAGACCTGAACCGCGCGCACCGCGTGATTCATCAACTGGAAGCCGGTATCTGCTGGATCAACGCCTGGGGCGAGTCCGACGCAAAAATGCCGGTGGGCGGTTACAAACAGTCGGGCGTGGGCCGTGAGAACGGCATCAGCTCGCTGAACAACTTCACCCGCATCAAATCGGTACAGGTCGAGCTGGGCGATTACGTCTCGGTGTTCTAAGACCCGGGGTTTGTATTGCTCGCGAGGCCGCCTTCGCGAGCAAGCCCGCTCCCACATTGAAATAATGTCTCCTGTGGGAGCGAGCCTGCTCGCAAATCGAGTGCAAAGCACTCGGCAGGCCTGACCTGACCACATCTAAAGAGGGTGCATTCAATGTCCCAAGAATTCGATTACATCATCATCGGTGCCGGCTCGGCCGGTAACACCCTGGCGACCCGTCTGACTGAAGACGAAGGCGTCACCGTTCTGCTGCTCGAAGCAGGCGGCCCGGACTACCGCTTCGACTTCCGCACACAAATGCCGGCCGCATTGGCGTTCCCGCTGCAGGGTCGTCGCTACAACTGGGCGTACGAAACCGATCCGGAGCCGCACATGGACGGTCGCCGGATGGAATGCGGTCGCGGCAAAGGCCTCGGCGGTTCCTCGCTGATCAACGGCATGTGCTACATCCGCGGCAACGCAATGGACTACGACGGCTGGGCAAAACTGCCAGGTCTGGAAGACTGGTCGTACCTCGACTGCCTGCCGTACTTCCGCAAAGCGGAAACCCGCGACATCGGCCCGAACGACTACCACGGTGGCGACGGTCCGGTCAGCGTGACCACGCCGAAGGCTGGCAACAACCCGCTGTTCCACGCCATGGTTGAAGCCGGCGTGCAGGCCGGTTACCCGCGCACAGAAGACTTGAACGGCTACCAGCAGGAAGGTTTCGGCCCGATGGACCGCACCGTGACACCGAAAGGTCGTCGTGCATCCACCGCCCGTGGCTACCTCGACACCGCCAAGAAGCGTTCGACCCTGACCATCGTCACTCACGCCCTGACCGACAAGATTTTGTTCGAAGGCAAGCGTGCCGTCGGCGTACGTTACCTGGTCGGCTCGGCAGAGGAGCGCGTTGAAGTCAAAGCGCGCAAAGAAGTGCTGCTGTGCTCCGGCGCCATCGCTTCGCCGCAAATTCTGCAACGCTCCGGCGTTGGCCCGGCGAAACTGCTGGAAAGCCTCGACATCCCGGTGGTTCACGACCTGCCAGGCGTTGGTGAAAACCTGCAGGACCACCTTGAGCTGTACCTGCAATACGCGTGCACCCAGCCCGTTTCGCTGTACCCGTCGCTGCTCTGGTACAACCAGCCGGCCATCGGTGCCGAGTGGCTGTTCAACGGCACCGGCATCGGCGCCAGCAACCAGTTCGAAGCCGGCGGTTTCATCCGTACGCGTGAAGAGTTCGAATGGCCGAACATCCAGTACCACTTCCTGCCGGTCGCGATTAACTACAACGGCAGCAACGGTGTGAAAGAGCACGGTTTCCAGGCGCACATGGGTTCCATGCGTTCGCCAAGCCGTGGTCGCATCCAGGCCAAGTCGAAAGACCCGCGCCAGCACCCGAGCATCCTGTTCAACTACATGGCCACCGAGCAGGACTGGCAGGAATTCCGTGACGGCATCCGCCTGACTCGCGAAATCATGCAACAGCCGGCACTGGACGCCTTCCGTGGCCGCGAAATCAGCCCGGGCATCGAAGTGCAAACCGATGAACAGCTGGACAAGTTCATCCGCGAGCACGCCGAAACCGCGTTCCACCCTTCCTGCTCGTGCAAGATGGGCACCGACGACATGGCGGTAGTGGATGGCGAAGGTCGCGTACACGGCATGCAAAGCCTGCGTGTGGTCGATGCCTCGATCATGCCGATCATCACCACCGGCAACCTCAACGCGCCAACGATCATGATCGCCGAAAAAATCGCCGACAAGATCCGTGGCCGCAAGCCACTGCCGCGTAGCAACGCTGCCTACTACGTCGCTGGCAATGCGCCGGTGAAGGGCAAGCCAATGCGTGATATCACGCCTGTTGCTCAGTAATTCAGCAACACCGCGTCAAGGCTGATCGCGAGCAGGCTCACTCCTACAGTTAATCTCCAGTGTTCACAGAAGTTGTGTTCACTGGAGATCCTTGTAGGAGTGAGCCTGCTCGCGATGAGGCCCTTGAGTAATACCGAGGCGCGGCCTTCGCGAGCAGGCTCGCTCCCACATTGTTTTTTGGGTGCTCACAAATTTTGTGTTCACTGGAGATCCATTGTGGGAGCGAGCCTGCTCGCGAAGGGACCTCACATTCAGCACAAATCCCTCTGCTTCAAGTAAATCCTCCTACACCCCCTCTTCACTTGATCCTACCCCCACGCAGGCCTACTCTAGTCCTCGCGCAATCGTTTCACCCCTCCCCGCCGAATCGCCTCACCCCGCAACTCCATAACAAGGAGGTTCCCGAATGTTCGATTTCCACCCCCAGCTCAAGCAGCGCTTCGCTGCCTTGCGCACGGGCGCCGAGTTTTTTTCCCTGCGGTATGTACGCGAGTCCGGCCAGTACCTGTCGGTGCGCAAGAACGTCGCCGAGCCGCCGAGCCTGAGCCGTGACGAAGGCGCGATGCTCACCGTGCGGGTCAACGGTGTCGAGGCTTACGCCGCCACCAACGACCTGTCGCAGCAAGGCCTGCAAACCGCCCTTGAACGCGCCGAACAGCAGGCCCGGCGACTCAAGCCACACGCCTTGCTCGACCTGCGTGATCAGCCGGTGTCGAGCGACCGCGCTGATTACTTTTCGCCCAATTTTGCGCAACCCTTCCCGTCCCTGAGCGAATGCTTCGAGCTGCTCGGCGCGGAGTCCGCCTCGGTGCCAAAGGATGAGCGCCTGGTAAATTGGGAAGCGAGCATCGGCATCACTCACGTCGAGCAGATCTACCTGAGCAGCGCCGGCGCCGAATTGCGCCAGGCCCAGCGCTTCGTCTACCCGGGTCTCGACGTCACTGCCTACGACGGCAACGACAGCCAGACCCGCAGCCTCGGCCGCGAGAACTTCGGCCAGCAGGGTGGCGCGGACGTGATCAGCCGTTGCGGCCTGGTCGGCGCCGGCCCGCAGGTGGCCGATCAGGCTCTGCAACTGCTGCTCGCACCGAACACCCCGCAAGGTCCGCGCGACCTGTTGCTGATGCCTGACCAGATGATGCTGCAGATCCACGAGTCCATCGGGCACCCGCTGGAACTCGACCGCATCCTCGGTGACGAGCGTAATTACGCCGGCACCAGCTTCGTCAAAACCAGCGACTTCGGCAGCCTGCAATACGGCTCGAAGCTGCTCAACGTGACCTTCGATCCGGACATTCCCGAAGAGCTGGCGAGTTACGGCCACGATGACGACGGTACAAAAGCCAGCAAGCAGTTCCTGATTCGCGAAGGCTTGCTGCTGCGGCCATTGGGCGGCGCGCTGTCGCAGTTCCGCGCCGGTCTCGACGGTGTTGCCAACAGTCGCGCCTGTGGCTGGAACCGGCCGCCGATCGACCGCATGGCCAACCTCAACATCGAGCCGGGCGATCAGTCGCTGACGCAACTGATCAGCGGCATCGAGCACGGCATTCTGATGAGCACCAACCGCTCGTGGTCGATTGACGATGCACGCAACAAATTCCAGTTCGGTTGCGAGTGGGGTCAGTTGATCGAGAACGGTGAACTTAAAGGTGTGGTGAAAAATCCGAACTACCGGGGCATTTCCGCGCACTTCTGGAAGAGTCTGCGCGCGGTCGGCGATGCCGGCACCCGTATGGTGCTGGGCACGCCAAACTGCGGCAAGGGCGAGCCGAACCAGGTGATCCGCGTCGGCCACGCTTCGCCGGCCTGCGTATTCAGCAACGTTGATGTGTTTGGGGGAGACGCCTGATGAGCATTTCGAAGAGTCAGTCCGACGCCTTCAAGGTCATGGTCAATTGGCTGCGCGACAGTGTGCGCGAGCCGGAACAATTCACCCTCAGCTATGCCGCCGAATCCTCGGCATTCGTGCGGTTCAACCACGCCAAGGTGCGTCAGGCCGGTCAGGTGCAACAGGCCGATGTCGGGCTGAAGCTGATCAATGACGGCCGCCACGCCGACCTGCACATCACCCTCTCCGGTGATCAGGAAGCCGACCTGCAACGCCTCGCCGAAGGCCTGCAACAACTGCGCGAAACCTTGCCGCTGTTGCCGCAGGATCCGTACCTGCTGCTCAACCACAACGGCTGGCAGAGCAACAACGTGCAGGAACATCCGCTGCCGGACACCGAACAGGTGGTTGAAGAAATCTGCGCTGCGGCTGAAGGTCTGGACTTGGTCGGTTTCTATGCCGCAGGCCCCATCAGCCGTGGTTTCGCCAGCTCCTCAGGGGCGTTTGGCTGGCATCAGGCCAACAGCTTCAACTTCGACTTCAGCCTGTTCCACGAGAACGGCGAAGCGGTAAAAGCCAGCTATGCCGGCCACGAATGGAGCAGCGAAGGCTTCGCCCGACGCTTCCATCAGGCGCGCGAGCAACTGGCGTTTCTCGGTCGTCCACTGCGCACGCTGGCACCGGGGCAATACCGGGCGTATCTGGCCCCGGCCGCGCTGGAAGAAATCATGGGCATGCTGAGCTGGGGCGGGTTCTCCGCGCAGTCGATCGCCAGCAAGAGCAGCCCGCTGCAGAAACTGTATGTCGGCGATCAGGCGTTCAGTCCGCTGGTTTCGCTGGATGAGCAAGTCAGCGGCTCGCTGAGCCCGGCGTTTTCCGGCGAAGGGTATCCGCGCAGCGATCTGCGCCTGGTCATCGAAGGCAAGGCCGGCGATCAACTGGTCGGCTCACGCAGTGCCGCCGAATACGGCCTGACCGCCAACGGCGCCAGCGGTGGCGAATCGCCGAGCGCGCTGAGCATGGCGGCCGGGAGTCTGTCGCAGGCCGATATTCTCAAGCAGCTGGGCACCGGGCTGTACATCAGCAACCTGTGGTACCTGAACTTCTCCGATCAGCCGGCAGCACGCCTGACCGGCATGACCCGGTTTGCCACGTTCTGGGTCGAGAACGGCGAGATTCAGGCGCCGGTCAGCACCATGCGTTTCGACGACAGCGCCTACAGCCTGCTGGGTTCGCAGCTGGAAGCACTGACCGCCGAACGCGAGTTGCTGTTGTCGGCGAGCACGTACAGCCAGCGCAATACCTCGTCGGCCTTGCTGCCGGGGGCGCTGGTGAGCCGTTTGACCTTGACCCTGTAAGACCAGGATCTCCAGAACCTGGAGGTCTACTGTGGGAGCGGGCTTGCTCGCGAAGGCGTCGTGTCAGTCACCAACAACATCGACTGATTCACCGCATTCGCGAGCAAGCCCGCTCCCACCAAAAGCCTGTGCATTAACCCCAGACACAAGAGGTTCCATGCCCACTCGCCCGCCTCTCGACGCCATCACCGCCCGCTGGTTGCCGTGGGTCGTCGCCATCGCTTTCTTCATGCAGTCCCTCGACGGGACCATCCTCAACACCGCCCTGCCGGCCATGGCCCGGGATCTGGCCGAAAACCCGTTGCGCATGCAAGGCGTAGTCATCGCCTACATGCTCACCGTGGCGCTGCTGATTCCGGCCTCGGGCTGGATCGCCGACCGCTTCGGCACCAAGAAGATCTTCTTCGGCGCGATCCTGCTGTTCAGTTTCGGCTCGCTACTCTGCGCCTTGTCCAGCAGCCTGACCATGCTGGTCGGCGCGCGGGTGATTCAGGGCCTGGGCGGTGCGCTGATGCTGCCGGTCGGACGCTTGGTGGTGCTGCGCGCCTACCCGCGCTCGGAACTGGTGCGGATTATGGGTTTCATCACCATTCCCGGCCTGCTCGGTCCGTTGATCGGCCCGACCATGGGCGGCTGGATGGTGCAATACCTGACGTGGCACTGGATTTTCCTGATCAACCTGCCGGTTGGCGTGCTCGGCTGCTACGCAGTGTGGAAATTCATCCCCGACCTGCGCGGCACTGAACGCACGCGTTTCGACAGCCTCGGTTTCCTGTTGTTTGGCGCGGCGATGATCCTGATCACCATCGCCATGGAAGGCCTTGGCGAACTGCACCTGCCGCACCTGCGGGTGATGTTGCTGCTGTTCGGCGGCCTGGCCTGTCTGGCGGCGTACTGGCTGCGCGCCGGGCACGTCGAAAATCCGCTGTTCGCCCCGTCGCTGTTCAAGACCCGGACCTTTGCCGTCGGCATTCTCGGCAACCTGTTCGCCCGTCTGGGCAGCGGCGCTCTGCCGTTCCTGGTGCCGTTGTTGCTGCAAGTGGCGCTGGGTTATTCGCCGTCGCAAGCGGGGATGAGCATGCTGCCGCTGGCCGCTGCGGCGATGTTTGCCAAGTGGATGGCGCGTCCGCTCATCGAACGCCTCGGTTATCGCATCGTGCTCACCGGCAACACCCTCGCGCTGGGGATCATGCTGGCGAGCATGGGCCTGGTCAGCGAGCAGACCCCGTACTGGCTGTTGCTGTGCCTGCTGGCGATTCTGGGCGCGATCAACTCGCTGCAATTCACCGCGATGAACACCGTGACCCTGATCGACCTCGATGACGCCAGCGCCAGCAGCGGCAACAGCCTGCTGTCGGTGGTGGCGCAATTGTCGTTAAGTCTGGGGGTGGCCTGCGCCGGTGCCTTGCTCGGCGGTTTCACGGCAGAGATCGGCAATGATGGCGTGGAAACCGTGCTGGGCGCGTTCCAGCTGACCTTCGTCACCGTCGGGATCATGGCGATGCTGGCCGCGACGATCTTCTCGCAACTGTCGAAAGAGGACGGCCGTCGAGCCAAGCGCCCGGAAGAACACATCGAACATTAATCACTGTTCGTCCAGAACTTTCGAGGAAAGTGGCACGGGGCTGCTACACTGCGCGACATTTTGTTTTGCAGGCCAGTCCCGTGACCACCATCGCCACCGCTTTTAATACTCTGCCGCTGTCCGCCGCCATGCTGGCTAACCTCGAATCCCTCGGTTATGCCCAGATGACGCCGATCCAGGCGCAGAGCTTGCCGGTGATCCTCAAGGGGATGGACCTGATCGCCCAGGCCAAGACCGGCAGCGGCAAGACCGCCGCGTTCGGCATCGGCCTGCTGAACCCGATCAACCCACGCTACTTCGGTTGCCAGGCGCTGGTGATCTGTCCGACCCGTGAGCTGGCCGACCAGGTCGCCAAGGAAGTCCGTCGTCTGGCCCGCGCCGAAGACAACATCAAGGTCCTGACCCTGTGCGGCGGCGTGTCGTTCGGCCCGCAGATCGCTTCGCTGGAGCACGGCGCGCACATCATCGTCGGCACTCCCGGGCGCATCCAGCAACACCTGCGCAAGGGTTCGCTGGTGCTCGACGGCTTGAACACGCTGATCCTCGACGAAGCCGACCGCATGCTCGACATGGGTTTCTACGATGCCATCGAAGACATCATCGAGCAGACCCCGGCGCGCCGTCAGACCTTGCTGTTCTCTGCCACTTACCCGGTGGGCATCAAGCAACTGGCTTCGAAATTCATGCGTGACCCGCAAACGGTGAAAGCCGAAGCGTTCCACGACGACACGCAGATCGAACAGCGCTTCTACGAGATCTCCCCGGAAGAGCGCATGAGCGCCGTGACCAAGGTCCTGCACCACTTCCGTCCGGCCTCCACCGTGGCGTTCTGCTTCACCAAGCAGCAAGTGCAGGAAACCGTCGATCACCTGACCTCCAAAGGCATTTCCGCCGTCGGCCTGCACGGCGATCTGGAACAGCGTGACCGCGATCAGGTGCTGGCGATGTTCGCCAACCGCAGTACTTCGGTACTGGTCGCCACCGACGTCGCCGCCCGTGGCCTGGACATCGATGCGCTGGACATGGTGATCAACGTCGAACTGGCTCGCGATTCGGAAATTCACATTCACCGCGTTGGCCGTACCGGTCGCGCTGGCGAGAAAGGCATCGCGGTCAGCCTCGTTGCACCGTCCGAAGCCCATCGCGCGCAAGCCATCGAACAACTGCAAAAAGCCCCGCTGAACTGGGATCAGGTGGACAACCTCAAGTCCCAGGGCGGCGCCCCGCTGCAACCACCGATGAGCACGCTGTGCATCGCCGGCGGGCGTAAAGACAAGGTGCGTCCGGGCGATATCCTCGGCGCACTGACTGGCGACGCCGGCATCCCGGGCGCCCAGGTGGGCAAGATCGCGATCTTCGACTTCCAGTCCTATGTGGCGGTTGAACGCACCGTGGTCATGCAGGCGCTGCAGCGTTTGAACAACGGCAAGATCAAGGGTCGTTCGTTGCGCGTGCGTGTTTTGTAACTGATCCTCCATTCAAAGGAGATCCCCTGTGGGAGCGGGCTTGCTCGCGAAAGCGGTGTTTCAGGCGACTTTTGTGTCAACTGACACACCGTCTTCGCGAGCAAGCCCGCTCCCACAGTTTGTTTTGTAGCGATCCACCAAGAGGACACCGTTTTGCGCTCTACCGAAGTCGTGATCATTGGCGCTGGCGCCGCAGGGTTGATGTGTGCACTGACCGCCGCCGGGCGTGGGCGTGAAGTGTTGCTGCTTGATCATGCGAACAAGGCCGGCAAGAAAATCCTGATGTCCGGCGGTGGCCGCTGCAATTTCACCAACATGTACACCGAGCCGGGCAATTTTCTCTCGCATAACCCGCATTTCTGCAAATCCGCACTGGCGCGCTACACCCAGTGGGATTTCATCGGCATGGTCGCCAAGCATGGCGTGCCGTACCACGAGAAGAAACTCGGCCAGCTGTTCTGCGATAACAAATCCAGCGACATCCTCGGCATGCTGCTCGAGGAGTGCGATCAGGTCGGCGTCGAACTGCACCTGGACACCTCGATCCAGACCATCGAGAAGGTCGAAAACGGTTACCTGCTCGACACCACCCTCGGCCAGCTCCAGTGCCAGTCGCTGGTGATCGCCACCGGCGGGCTGTCGATCCCGACGCTGGGCGCCACCGGTTTCGGTTATCAGGTGGCCAAGCAGTTCGGCCATGAACTGCTGCCAACCCGCGCCGGCCTGGTGCCGTTCACCATCACCGATCAACTCAAGGAACTGTGCACCGAGCTGTCCGGGACGTCGGTTGATTGCCTGGTCAGCTGCAACGAGCAGAGCTTCCGCGAAAACATCCTGTTCACTCACCGTGGCCTCAGCGGCCCGGCGATTTTGCAGATATCGTCGTTCTGGGAACCGGGCGACACCGTGGAGATCAACCTGCTGCCAGACCACGACACGGCGACATGGCTGCAACAGCAAGTGGCCGAACGCCCGAACAGCGAGCTGAAAACCCTGCTCGGCGAAATCTTTACCAAGAAGATGGCCAACCTGCTGGCGGACAGCTGGTTCGTTTCCAAACCGATGAAGCAGTACACCCACGCCGAACTGGCGCAGATCGCCGACAAGCTGGGCAGCTGGAAAGTCGTCCCGGCCGGCACCGAAGGCTATCGCACCGCCGAGGTCACCCTGGGTGGCGTCGATACCCGCGAAGTGTCGTCCAAGACCATGGAGTCGCTGAAAAGTCCGGGGCTGTATTTCGTTGGCGAAGTGCTCGACGTCACTGGTCACCTCGGCGGTTTCAACTTCCAGTGGGCCTGGGCCTCGGGTTACGCCGCCGCGCAGTACGTCTGATACCACGCAAATCAAAACGGTGGGAGCCGGCTTGCTCGCGAATGCGCTGGATCAGTCGACATCAATGTTGAATGAGGCCCCGCTTTCGGGAGCCAGCCCCCTCACACAGTGGTTATGCGTGATGCAGTAAGGAACACTTTTTGCTGTCAGATGTGATCGGCGCCATTGCGTCGGCGTCATTACTGGCTCAATTTAGCGGCATCGCCTCGGAAGGCCTTCGCACTTCATGTCCTCGACCTCGTTTCGTCAGTCTTTGCGGCGCCTGTGGGCGCTGGATAAATTCAGCTACAGCGTGCGGGTGTTCATCGCCCTGACCGGCAGCATGGCACTGTGTTGGTATCAGGATGAAATGGGCCTGTTGATCCCGTTGTTCCTGGGAATTATCGCCAGCGCCCTGGCCGAGACCGACGACAGTTGGCAGGGCCGTCTCAACGCACTGGCGGTAACACTGGTGTGTTTCAGTATCGCCGCGCTGTCGGTGGAACTGCTCTTCCCCTACCCCATCGTGTTTGCCATCGCCCTGGCATTGGCCAGCTTCGGCCTGACCATGCTCGGTGCGCTCGGCGAGCGCTATGGCGCGATCGCGTCGGCGACGTTGATTCTGTCGGTGTACACCATGATCGGTGTTGATCAGCGCGGTGGCGCCGTCACCGATTTCTGGCACGAACCGATGCTGCTGGTGGCCGGCGCCGCGTGGTACGGCTTGCTCTCGGTGTTGTGGCAGGCGATGTTTTCCAACCAGCCGGTGCAGCAGAGTCTGGCCCGGTTGTTCCGCGAGCTGGGCTTCTATTTGAAACTCAAGGCATCGCTGTTCGAGCCGATCCGCCAACTGGATGTCGAAGCGCGGCGGCTGGAGCTGGCGCAGCAGAACGGTCGGGTAGTAGCGGCGCTGAACAGCGCCAAGGAAATCATTCTGCACCGGGTCGGCAACGGGCGCCCGGGCTCGAAAGTCAGCCGCTATCTGAAGCTGTACTTCCTCGCTCAGGACATCCACGAACGCGCCAGCTCGTCACACTATCCGTACAACGCGCTGGCTGATGCGTTCTTCCACAGCGACGTGCTCTTTCGCTGCCAGCGCTTGCTGCGCCAGCAGGGCAAGGCCTGCCGGGCACTGGCCGAATCGATCCAGATGCGCCAGCCGTTCATCTACGACGCCAGTTTTGCCGAAGCGCTGACTGACCTCGACGCCTCCCTCGAACACCTGCGCATCCAGAGCAACCCGGCGTGGCGCGGCCTGCTGCGCTCGCTGCGCGCACTGGCGGCCAACCTCGGCACCCTCGACCGCTTGCTCAGCGACGCGAGCAACCCGGATGCCCTGGCGGACGCCACCGACAGCAGCCTGCTCGACCGCTCGCCGCGCAACCTCAAGGACGTGTGGATTCGCCTGCGCACCCAACTGACACCGACCTCCCTGCTGTTCCGCCATGCCCTGCGCCTGCCGTTGGCGTTGAGTATCGGCTACGGCATGGTGCACTTGATTCACCCCTCGCAAGGTTACTGGATCATCCTCACCACGCTGTTCGTCTGCCAGCCGAACTACGGCGCGACCCGGCGCAAGCTCGGCCAGCGGATTCTCGGCACCGCCATCGGCCTGACCGTGGCGTGGGCGCTGTTCGATCTGTTCCCCAGCCCGCTGGTGCAGTCGTGCTTCGCCATCGCCGCCGGGGTGGTGTTCTTTACCAACCGTACTACGCGTTACACCGTGGCGACGGCAGCCATCACGATCATGGTGCTGTTCTGCTTCAACCAGATCGGCGATGGCTATGGGCTGTTCCTGCCGCGCCTGTTCGATACCTTGCTCGGCAGCCTGATCGCCGGCCTTACGGTGATCTTGTTCCTGCCCGACTGGCAGGGTCGGCGCCTGAACAAGGTGCTGGCCAACACCCTGACCTGCAACAGCATCTACCTGCGCCAGATCATGCAGCAATACGCCGCCGGCAAGAGTGACGACCTCGCCTATCGCCTGGCCCGGCGCAACGCGCACAACGCCGACGCGGCGCTGTCGACGACGCTGGCGAACATGCTGATGGAGCCGGGGCATTTCCGTAAGGAAGCGGATGTCGGTTTCCGCTTCCTGGTGCTCTCACACACTCTGCTCAGTTACTTGTCCGGGCTGGGCGCGCACCGCGAGACCCAGCTGCCGGCGGAAGTCCGTGAACAGCTGATCGACGGCGCCGGGGTGAAACTGGCCGCCAGCATCGACGAAATCGCCCAAGGCCTGGCGAACAAGCAGCCGATAGCGATTCAGAGCGATGAAGAGGAAACACTGGCCAATGAGCTGGAGCAGATGGCCGACGAGATCGATGAGGGACAGCGTCTGGTGCAGACACAACTGGCGCTGATCTGCCGGCAGCTGGGGCCGTTGCGTACGTTGGCGGCACACTTGATCAAGGACACCAGCGAGGTTGGCGCTGGCTGAAAGGGCGCCTTCGCGAGCAAGCCCGCTCCCACAGGGGAACGCACTCCAAGGTGGGAGCGGGCTTGCTCGCGAAAGGGCCACCAGCCACACAACAATTTTCAGATCCCCCCCAACATCCCATGCCCCCCACAGGGGAACGCACTCCAAGGTGGGAGCGGGTTGCTCGCGAAAGGGCCACCAGCCACACAGCAATTTGCGGATCAGCCCCTACATCCCATGCTGCCGCATCAACCGGTCATAACTGCCATCCGCCTTCATCGCCGCAATCGCCTTATCAAACCCCGCCACGATCTGCTCATGCTCAGGATTCTTCAGACTCACCAGAATGTGCAGGCTGTTCTCGCTCAGCGGCTTGGGCAGGAACTCCACGGCGTTGCGCACCTTGGGTGATTCGCGCGCCAGGTAATACCGCGCGACGTATTCATCTTCCAGTGTCAACTTGACCCGATCCGCCGCCAGCATGCGCACTGCCATGGCGAAGTTGTGCACCGGGACTTTCTGCAGTGCGGTGTCGGCGTCGAACGCCTGTGAATAGGCATAGCCGCGCACCACCGCGATCGGATAGGTGTGCAGTTGCTCCAGACTGCTGTAGTCCAGTGGTGTGTCCTTGCGCTTGAGAAAGCGGATGCGATTGAGCAGGTATTCACTAGAGAACTGGCCGAGTTTGGTGCGTTCGTCGTTGTACCAGGCATTGACCAGCACGTCGTAACGCCCCTCGCCAACCCCCAGCAGCGCCCGCGCCCATGGCACCTGCTCATAGTCGCTGGCGTAGCCGGCCCGGGCCAATGCGGTGCTGACGATGTCAGTGGCCAGACCGCCGTTGACCAGCGTGTCGTCGGTAAAAGGCGGCCAGATATCAAACACCAGTCGCAACTTGTCCGCTGCGGCGGTTTGGGCCAGCAAGAGCAATCCGATCAAAGCAAAGGCTCGATGCAGTCGCGGCATGCTTGAAAATCCTTAGCGGGCAGGCTGCCCAGCGTGTTTTCCAGTCAAAACCCCAAGGCCCCTTACCGGCGAAACCCAGGCCCTAACAGTAGCTCATTGAAGCCCGTGCACAGCGCTTACCAGCAGATTACACAAAGCAGCCGCCATCGCGAGAAAGGAATGATGGCATTTTGACCTTTGTCACAGACTCTTACGCCATACAGACATCTGAAGCCTGTGCGCTTAGTATCGGGCGACGGAGTTCAAGGAGCCGCAAGATGACAATAGAGTGGATCTGCAAGCATCACAGCGATCTGGGCAAAGAGCAGTTGTACGCACTGCTGAAGCTGCGCTCGGAGGTGTTCGTGGTCGAACAGAAATGCGCCTACCCGGACCTCGACGGTCAGGATCTGGACGGCGACACCCATCACTTGATGGGCTGGGAAGATGAGCAGTTGATCGCCTATCTGCGCCTGCTTGACCCAGAGTCCCAGGGCGGTGACGTGGTGATCGGCCGCGTGATCATCGCACCCCAAGGCCGGGGCAAAGGCCTGGGGCACACGATGATGGAACACGCGCTGAAACAGGCCGAGAAGCATTGGCCGCAGGTACCGATCTATCTGTCGGCGCAGGCGCATTTGCAGGGGTATTACGGCCGGTACGGCTTTGTCGTGGCGGGTGAGGAATACCTCGAGGATGACATTCCGCACATAGGGATGCGTCGTTCCTGAAGGCTCCTTCGCGAGCAGGCTCGCTCCCACATCTGGAATGCAATGCCCTGTGGGAGCGGGCTTGCTCGCGAAGGCGTCAACTCAGACAACGCAGGACTCAGGGATATTCCAGCACAGCCTTGATCTGCCGCAAATTGCGCTCGATCCAACCACGATCAATCGCCCCCCACTCGCGAATCCGATAGCGCCCGGCATGGTTGCGTGCGCCCTCTTCCTGCTCGAATTCACAGACGATATCCAGATCCACCAACGCGGCGATGGTGTCCTGCGCCGTGCGCCGGGGCATGCCGGTGACCTCGGTCAGCGCCGGCACGCTGGCGGCCAGGCCGCTGTCGATCAGGTAGGCCACGTACAGGCGACGGTAGAAACTGCTTTTGGTCTTGCTGACGTCCATCCACCCGCTCCTTGATGCGGCTATTGCAGATCCCGCCACGTCAGGTACACCCGCAAGTCAAACTCGACCTGGTGATACCCCGGCAGCATGTGTTCACACAATTTATAAAAAGCCTTGTTGTGGTCCGACTCTTTGAAGTGCGCCAGCTCATGCACGACGATCATCTTCAGAAACTCGGGCGCCGCTTCCTTGAACAGCGAAGCAATGCGAATCTCCTTCTTGGCCTTGAGCTTGCCGCCCTGTACCCGCGACACCGTGGTGTGCAGGCCCAGAGCGCGATGAGTCAGGTCGAGGCGGTTGTCGAACAGCACTTTGTCGATGGCCGGGGCGTTGCGCAGGTATTCCTGCTTCAGGTCCAGCGCGTAGCTGTACAACGCCTTGTCGCTCTGCACATCGTGGCGCCCGGGATAGCGTTGGCTCAGGTAGTCACCCAGACGCTGTTCGGCGATCAGTTGGCGCACCTGATCCTGCAATTGCGCAGGATAGGCCTGGAGGTATTTCAACGCAGTCATGGACACGGCAACACGGTTCGAAAAGAGCGCCAGTGTAGCGAATTCAACCGGGCAGCGCGCTCCAGTCAAACGGCTCGGCAAAGCTTGCGACGGCATCGGCCATCATCGGCCGCGCTACCAGGAAGCCTTGCACGTATTCGCAACCATGGGCCTGCAGCCATTGGTACTGCTCAATGGTTTCCACACCTTCGGCGATCACCAGCAAACCATATTGTTTGCACAAACTGATCACTGTGCTCACCAGCGAGGCGTCCCGGGCCGAATCCGGCAGTCGGGCGATCAGGTGCCGATCAAGCTTGAGCGTATCGAGCTCAAGATCACGCAGATGTGCCAGCGAACATGGCCCCGAACCGAAATCATCCAGCGCCACCCGCACCCCCAGATTGCGCAGCAGACGCAACTGCTTACGGGTTTCATCCGGGTTGTGCATCAGCGCCTCTTCGGTAATTTCGACTTCCAGTTGCCGCGGCTGCAAGGCATGCCGCTCCAGCACCTGACGCAATTCAGTGGCAAGATTCGGCAGGCCGAACTGGGTGTTGCTCAGGCTCACGCCGAGTACCAGATCTTCGGCAAACAGGGTTTCCCAGGCTTTGCGCTGACCGGCACCGCGATGATAGATCCAGCTGCCGAGTCGGCTGATCAGCCGCGCCTCTTCCAGCAACGGCAAAAACAGCCCCGGCGGTACATCGCCGACACTCGGATGCTGCCAGCGCAACAGGGCCTCGAAGCCACGAATCTGCCCACTGTCGATCGCTACCTGTGGCTGATACACCAGATTGAAATCACGGTTTTCAATCGCTGCGCGCACGCTTTCTTCGAGCATCAGGCGCGAGCGTGCCCGACCGTTCATGTCGTGATCATAAAAACGATACTGCTGCCGCCCGGCACGCTTGGCTTCGTACATGGCGATGTCGGACGCACGCAGCAATCCGTCGAGGTTCGAACCGCAGTCCGGGTAGGTGGCGATGCCGATACTCGCGCCCAATGCAATGTCCAGCCCTTCGATCTGCTGACAGATCGACACCCGCTCGATGAGCTTCTCGGCAATCTTGGCCGCTTGCTCGGGAAACTCCAGATCGAGCAACGCGGTGAACTCGTCACCGCCCATGCGCGCCAGAATGTCGAACGGCCGCAAGCAGGCCTTCAACTGCTCGGAGACCCAGCGCAGCACCCGATCACCGGCATCGTGGCCGAGGGAATCGTTGACCCGCTTGAAACCATCGAGGTCGAGATACAGCAGCACCCAACTACTGTCGCTGCGTTCACCGCGCAGCAGCAGATTCTCTACCGTCTGATAGAAACCACGCCGATTGAGCAGGCCGGTCAGCGGATCGGTCACCGCCTGAAACTCCAGTTGCTGATGCAGGTGGCGCACCACCGACATATCCAGCACCGTCACCACCATCGCGTGTTGCTCGGTCGGCAGCGGCGCGCATGACAACGCCACCGGCACCTGTTGCCCTGGTGCAGTACGCAGCAGCGCGTCGTGCAGACGCAGGGTTTCGCCGCGCCGATAACCGGCAAACAACTCGGAATCGGCCCAGAGGGGAATGTGCGGTTTCTGCAGGAAATCGAGAAACTCCTTGCCCTCAAGCTCCTTCACCGGGGCATTGAGCAAGCGCGAAATCGCCGGATTGGCGAATCGGATCAAACCGTCCTCGCCGAGCACCAGAATCCCCTCCGCCGCGTTATCCAGCACCGAGGCGTTGAAGGCGCGAGCGACTTCCAGGTCATGGGTCAGGCGTTGCAAGGCGCGGCGGTTGCGCTGATGTTCGAGCAGCGCCTGCACCTTGGGCTTGAGAATCTGCGGGTCGAACGGCTTGAACAGATAATCCACCGCGCCGCTGGCATAGCCCTTGATCACTGCATCCTGGGACTGCTCGTTGGCGGTGAGGAAAATGATTGGAGTGAGCCGCGTACGCTGGCTGCCGCGCATCAGTCGCGCGACTTCGAAGCCGTCCATGCCCGGCATCTGCACGTCCAGCAGCACCAGGTCGACATCGTGTTCGAGCAAAAGATTGAGCGCCTCGAAACCGGAGGCGGCGGTCATGACGAGCCAATCCTGACGCTGCAACAACGCGCGCATACTGATCAGGTTTTCAGGGTAATCATCAACGATCAAAAGGACAGAGCTGCCTTCACCTGGCTGGGGTTGCGCGCATTCCATGCTGCTTCTCTTGTCGGGACATCTCTTTTCGGGATATCGGCCGGTTTCTCGTGAAAACCGTACAGTTACTGAGTCATCACTCTAGTACCGGATCTGTAAAAGCAGAAGCTGTCACGCCGCCATCATTTGGCCAAAGCCGCGATTTACCGACTAACGGTAACCCCTGTAGCCCGCGAAAACCGGGACAGATGGCATTTCGACAGGATGTTGACGCCAATCATCTGCCAAACGGGCGTTAACAAAAAAGTCCTCTACGCTTATAAAGGCCGCCCGAAAAGGCGCGGGCTAGAGCTTCTGGCACTCGCGTTCAGGATGAATTGAGTGGAAGAACCGACATGATCGATCTCGCAACCTGGAACCTCAGCGTTCCCGTCGGCAGTCCGCCGTACACCGTCGAAACCTCCAAACTGGTGGATGGCTTCAAGGATCAGTACTTCCATTCCGACACCGGCACCTTGTTTTTCTGGTCGCCGGTTACCGGATCAAAAACCGAAAACGCCATCTACCCGCGCACCGAACTGCGCGAAACCTACAGCAACGGTACGTTGCGTAACTGGTACTACCCGGATGCCGACAACCTGCTGCGTGCGACCCTCGCAGTGAACAAGGTGCCCAGCTCCGGCAAGATCGTCATCGGCCAGATCCACGCCTATGAAAGCCAGCGCCCGTTGGTCAAGCTTGAATACCAGTACAAGGAAAAAACCCGGAACGGCAACCTGGTGATCAAAGTCCGCATGCACCCCGACGACAAGGAAAGCCGCGTCATCACCCTCGCCACCGGAATCAGACTGGACAACGAATTCAACTACCTCATCCACTTAAGCCCCGGCGGCGCGCTGGGCGTGAGCGCGGCGGGTTATCAGTGGGATTCACAAATCAGCGCCACCTGGCGCAACAAGCCGCTGTATTTCAAGGCAGGCGTGTATGTGCAGGACAACACCGGGTACACCAGCGAAGGTGGGCAGGTGACGTTCAGCAAGCTGGATATTGATCACGACAAGTGACATAGGCAGAACCCTGTGGGAGCTGGCCTGCCAGCGAAGGCGTCCTCACCGCCACCCGATGACATGCAGCTGTATACGATCTGATTGTAGGAGTGAGCCTGCTCGCGATTGCGCTCTGACATCCAGCACCATGGACGCCTGACACTCCGCCATCGCGAGCAGGCTCACTCCTACAGGGGTTCAGAAGTGTTCTGAAAATGATCGTTGCGCCGAATAAAAAACCCGTCTCTCGGCGTTTTTTTCATCAACGCAGCTTTACGCTCAGGCTTGTTGACCTTGTTGTTCAATTAGCCCTTCAGGTGAAACCCAGGAGATACCGGATTGAAGATATTGAATCGGGGCAAGAGATAGACCTGCGAAGTGAAACTTAATAAAAAAAGCGATAGATCAATACCCCCGTCTTTGTTCCATTTTCGACTCGATCAGCCGCCATTTTTTAACTGCCCCTTATTCCTTTTATGATCTTTCAATATCGCAACACGGCATCAACACCTGTCAACTTTTACAGGTGACGAGCCAACATCTCTAGCCCAATATCAATCACGAAAACCCAAACAACGGGACATTTCCAATAAGAAAATCCGTCCCCTTTCACGATTATCAGAAGGAATAACGAGATGCCTGGCTCATACACTTGGAAAAGTGAATCGATTTGGCACCCTAAAAATTGCCAATGCAATAAAGATCCTAACTATGTTTTTTGCGGCTGCTACGGCAACGGCGGTTACTTCGCAGGACCTTTAAACCCCACGGAGTATACTAAAGAACTTGCGATCGCCACGGCAAACAGGGAAGCACAGGAAGCCGTCGAAAAGGAAGCCCTTGAGAATTCTAGATCATCACAAGACTACTTAAACAAAACAGGTTATCTCGAAACATCATCAACGCCATATAAATCCAACGATGATAAAAATTAGATCTATCAAGTGAGCCCTCTTATATCGACAACCCCAAACATGCAGCCAAGGCCCAGGAGGTGGCGGCACGGATACAGAAAGGTGGCACTCCTATTTTTAAACCGAGATGCTATAAAACACCCAATCTAAAACCTTCCATTACAAGCCTTGCAAAACATGGTTTGTAATGGTGAGTCTTACTCAATAAAAAATAGCGCAGATTTACCTTTCAAAAACGAATAAAGCCGCGGCAACACCTCGCCACCGGCATCAGGCTTGAACGCGAACCCAACTAACTAATAAACTTTATTCTCGGCTACTCACTGGGAAAAAATTCGGCATATACCAACGTGATTCAAAAAATAAAGGTGACGGATCTATTCAACTCCAAATGATATAAATGCACACCTGTCGGTCCGACGCCGGCCGCACGCGAGATCGTCACATTGAATTGATGGGCCAGGCTAGTTCGTCACAGGATCTGAAGTTGACAAGAAATGCGCTTCAGCCTGGTCAACTGACGGGCAGTATGCAGTTTACCGATGAAATTGAGGTCATTGCGAGACTACGGATACTGCATCGG